>NZ_JACVPR010000006.1 GCF_018881775.1 Polynucleobacter sp. MWH-Loch1C5 | reverse complement strand
TCAGCAGTGATGGCAAGAGTCGGACGCTCACGGTAAATTGCATAATTACCAGTACCTAAAGCCAGACTGTAGTTAGTTGCCGATTCATCGCTGTTATAACGGAAGTTACCTGAACCACTACCAATCAAAGTTGTTAAACCAGTCGAACCAGAGATGCTACCCGTATAGAACGTCGCACGACCACCGGCGCCTACAGTGATGGTTGGGCTACCGGAGATAATGATGTTGCCGCCTGTAGTAGTACCAGCAGCTGTTGATTTACCGGCATTCAGGATGATGGCAGAGTCAGATGTATCAGTTGTTGTTAGATTACCAGCTACTGTTAAATTACTAGACAAAGTAGCTACATTAATTGATCCAGTTGCAGTGACCGCATTCAAAGTCATTGCCGCACCACTAGTCAAAGTCACAGCACCCAATCTACCATTGGTACCTGTGCCTATATTTCCAACAGTAATACCTGCACTTCCAGTTGTTACAGTTAAATCATGTGGAACATTGGTCTCGGAATTAACCGTTCCTAAACTAATAGCACTATTCGTAGTCGATAGCGTTGTGTCACCTATTAATGTCACAGCACCCGTATATGTTTGTGTACCGCTCGTAGTAATGGAATTAGCAATAGTAGACACGCCCGAAATAGTCAGACTAGAAGTTCCGGTAGAGCGAGTAATACTATTTCCACTTGCCATTGTTAAAGTTGCAATTGT
>NZ_JACVPR010000005.1:468-1179 GCF_018881775.1 Polynucleobacter sp. MWH-Loch1C5 | reverse complement strand
TGATAATAAAAATGCAGGTAGCGGCAAGACGGTAACTATTGCATATACATTGGCAAATGGTAGTAATGGTGGTTTAGCAACCAACTATAGTTTGTCTAGTGGCACGACTACTGCAACTATTAATGCAGCAACTGGCTCTACTAGTAATACAACATCAAATAATCAAAGAAATTCTGCAGTAAATACTGCTGCTAACTCTGCTAGTAACGCAAACTCAGGCTCAAATAACAGCTCTGGAACTAACAGACAAAATACAGTAGCACCAACAACTTCTAATGCTAACCCAGGCTCATCGCTCGTTAGAGTTGGCGGAAATAGTGGGAGCTCTAGTAATTCTTCATCAACTGTACCGTCTGGTGGTTCAGCGGTTAGTGGTGCCAACACAGGTGGTGGTGCTAATACGCAATCCGGTACTGGTCAAGGCGCCGGTGGTCCTGGGAATAGTACAGGTCCAGGACAAGGTGCTGGTCAAGGCTTAGGTCCACAAGGTGGTGGTAATACTGGAGGTTCAAGTACTCTTCAATTGGCAAGTAATAGCCCAACTGGGGGATCTAGTGGTGGTGCCAACACAGGCGGTGGTGCAAATACGCAATCCGGTACTGGTCAAGGCGCCGGTGGTCCTGGGAATAGTACAGGTCCAGGACAAGGTGCTGGTCAAGGCTTAGGTCCACAAGGTGGTGGTAATACTGGAGGTTCAAGTACTCTTCAATT
>NZ_JACVPR010000005.1:0-370 GCF_018881775.1 Polynucleobacter sp. MWH-Loch1C5 | reverse complement strand
TTGGCAAGTAATAGCCCAACTGGGGGATCTAGTGGTGGTGCTAATACGCAATCCGGTACTGGTCAAGGCGCCGGTGGTCCTGGTGATGGACAAGGTCCAGGCCAAGGCGCTGGTCAAGGTTTAGGCCCACAAGGTGGTGGCTCTGGTGGTAATACTGGAGGTTCTGGCAACAATCAGGATGACAATGAAGGTTCTGGTTCTGGCGGCTCCGGTGGTGGCGGTGGTGCCAACACAGGTGGTGGTGCTAATACGCAATCTGGTACTGGTCAAGGCGCCGGTGGTCCTGGTGATGGACAAGGTCCAGGCCAAGGCGCTGGTCAAGGTTTAGGCCCACAAGGTGGTGGCTCTGGTGGTGGTAATACCGGCGGCG
>NZ_JACVPR010000010.1 GCF_018881775.1 Polynucleobacter sp. MWH-Loch1C5 | reverse complement strand
GTGGTGGCTCTGGTGGTGGTAATACCGGCGGCGGATCTGGTGGCGGCCAAGGTGGATCAGGTTCTGGTGGTAACACTGGAGGTTCTGGTTCTGGCGGCTCCGGTGGTGGCGGTGGTGCCAACACAGGTGGTGGTGCTAATACGCAATCTGGTACTGGTCAAGGCGCCGGTGGTCCTGGTGATGGACAAGGTCCAGGCCAAGGCGCT
>NZ_JACVPR010000009.1 GCF_018881775.1 Polynucleobacter sp. MWH-Loch1C5 | reverse complement strand
TGATTGGTAGTGGTTCAGGTAACTTCCGTTATAACAGCGATGAATCGGCAACTAACTACAGTCTGGCTTTAGGTACTGGTAATTATGCAATTTACCGTGAGCGTCCGACTCTTGCCATCACTGCTGACAATAAGACTATGGTGTATGGTGACGCAACACCAACATTGACGGCTTCTATTAGTGGTAATCAAAACGGTGATACTAATACTCAAGTATTGAGTGGTGGTGCCACTTTATCGATTACTGCTTCAGGAA
>NZ_JACVPR010000008.1 GCF_018881775.1 Polynucleobacter sp. MWH-Loch1C5 | reverse complement strand
TTCCTGAAGCAGTAATCGATAAAGTGGCACCACCACTCAATACTTGAGTATTAGTATCACCGTTTTGATTACCACTAATAGAAGCCGTCAATGTTGGTGTTGCGTCACCATACACCATAGTCTTATTATCAGCAGTGATGGCAAGAGTCGGACGCTCACGGTAAATTGCATAATTACCAGTACCTAAAGCCAGACTGTAGTTAGTTGCCGATTCATCGCTGTTATAACGGAAGTTACCTGAACCACTACCAATCA
>NZ_JACVPR010000007.1 GCF_018881775.1 Polynucleobacter sp. MWH-Loch1C5 | reverse complement strand
TCTCACTGCCAATTAAACCACTCAAAGTTCCTGCAGTTACCGTCGCAGTTGTATTACCGTCATAAGTTTTATTTGAGGCAGTAGAGCCCGTAATTGTTAATGCTTTTGCATTAATAGTTGCAGTAGTTGTACCACTAGACAAACTATAGTTGGTTGCTAAACCACCATTACTACCATTTGCCAATGTATATGCAATAGTTACCGTCCTGCCGCTACCTGCATTTTTATTATCAAATGTACCTGCAGCCGTAACACCTA
>NZ_JACVPR010000004.1:700-1867 GCF_018881775.1 Polynucleobacter sp. MWH-Loch1C5 | reverse complement strand
CCAGCACCGATGGTTGTCGCACCAGTATAGGTGTTAGCACCTGTCAAGACCGTCGTGCCAGTACCATTCTTTGTTAGAGTACCGTTACCTTCCAATACACCAGCTATCGTATCGGTTGTTCCTGTTGCTGGGGCTACTGTGATGCCAGAACTTGTCGTAATCGTTGTGCCTGATGACGTATTCAACTGAACTACATTCAAGCTAGTGGCTGAGATAGAACCATTGGTCACTGTCAACGACCCACCACCAGACAATGTTGTAATCTCAACCAAACCAGTAGATGCAGGACTGGTTCTACCTGATACGGAGTCATCAAAAGTCACCGTCTTGCCAGCACCAATCACTACAGCAGAGACGTTCGCTAAATCAGGAACAGCTCCTGGTGTACTTGTACCAGTCACAGCCCAGTTAGCAGGGTTAAACCAGTCACCTGTGGAACCACCAATCCATGTTACAGATGTTTGACGAGTAATGGTACTTGAGCTATTACCAGCCAAGGTCACGGTATAGTTGTTACCACTATTACCATCAGAGATAGTCACACCACTTAAAGTCACTGTTCTGTCGCCAGAACCTACATTCTTACTACTATAAGTAATCGTTGCAGCAGTGACTGTATCGCCACCTACCAAAGTAGAACCAATCGAAGTTAAATTGCCCGCTGTAACCATATAAGTAGTCAAACCATCGTAAGCCTTCGTTACAGATGGCGCAGTTAATGTCACTGATCTCTTGTCAATATCAGCCGTTCTTGTATATGTATTAAGCGTGTAGTTACCCGCATCCGTACCCGTCAATGACAAGCCAGTAATCGTCACTGTCTTACCAGTACCAAAGTTCTTCGTATCAAATGCACCAGCTGCTGTACCTGTCAAACTGACAGACTCACTACCAATATACCTACCATCATTGGCAGCAGTACTTGAGCCCGTCAATACAGCCGTACCACTCAAGCTCGCTGTTGTATTACCATCATAGGTCTTGTTCGCAGCTGTTAAACCAGAGATATCCAATGCCTTCTGAGTAATATTCGCGGTTGTTGTATATGTATTAAGCGTGTAGTTACCCGCATCCGTACCCGTCAATGACAAGCCAGTAATCGTCACTGTCTTACCAGTACCAAAGTTCTTCGTATCAAATGCACCAGCTGCTGTACCTGTCAAACTG
>NZ_JACVPR010000004.1:0-604 GCF_018881775.1 Polynucleobacter sp. MWH-Loch1C5 | reverse complement strand
CATCAGTACTTGAGCCCGTCAATACAGCCGTACCACTCAAGCTCGCTGTTGTATTACCATCATAGGTCTTGTTCGCAGCTGTTAAACCAGAGATATCCAATGCCTTCTGAGTAATATTCGCGGTTGTTGTTGGTTGACTTGTAAAGCTATAGTTATTGACATCAGTACCACCATAAGTACTGGTTAATGTCACCGTCTTACCATCTGCTGCATTCTTAGTATCAAATAGACCTGTGGAAGATATTGTTATTAGGTCACCATTGATTCTGTTAGCGAATATCACCCCAGAGATACTAACTGTTGCTGTTCGATTGGCGTCATAAACTTTATTAGAAGCAGTAATACCACTCACAGTAACAGTTCTCTGCGAAACACTTAAGGTACCGGTTGTATAGCTAATGTTATAACCTAAACTACTTGTGGCACCACTCGTACCAATCGTGTGAGAACCAAAAATATAGTTACCTGATGTTGACGTTCCTGAAGCAGTAATCGATAAAGTGGCACCACCACTCAATACTTGAGTATTAGTATCACCGTTTTGATTACCACTAATAGAAGCCGTCAATGTTGGTGTTGCGTCACCATACACCATAGTCTTATT
>NZ_JACVPR010000003.1 GCF_018881775.1 Polynucleobacter sp. MWH-Loch1C5 | reverse complement strand
TATATGTTTGTGTACCGCTCGTAGTAATGGAATTAGCAATAGTAGACACGCCCGAAATAGTCAGACTAGAAGTTCCGGTAGAGCGAGTAATACTATTTCCACTTGCCATTGTTAAAGTTGCAATTGTCTGAGCAGCCTGCAAATCCCAGACTGCCGTGTTACTCATCAGAATATCTGTCGAACTACTTAAAGTCCCAGTTGTTCTTAAAGTGCCATTAGAAATTAACGTATCACCAGTATATGTGTTGACGCCAGACAAAATTAAGGCGCCTGAGCCTGTCTTATTAATACCAAAACCAATACCAGACAGCGCATTGGATAAAGTTAATTGAGTACCAGCAACATTAATTGTGCTATCACCACCTAAAGAAACAGTTCCAGATAAAGAACTAGTACCCGTTGAAGTAGCTAAGGTTCCCCCATTAACTGTCAAGGGCTCAGCACCAATTGAAACATTACGGATGTCTAGCGTTGCTCCACTGGCTACAGTTGTGCCACTAGCAGTTGAGCCTAGTGCATTGACATGAGTGACGGCTAGAGTACCAGCACTGACTGTTGTTGTACCACTATAACTATTATTACCAGATAAAGTTAATGTGCCAGCACCTTGTTTCGTTAATGCGCCAGTACCAGATATAACTTCAGAAATTGAACTTCCAGACGTGACGTTTAATTGAACACTAGTATTCGCAAGATTTACTGTAGAAGAAAAATTTATGCTTCCCGCATTAATACGGCATGTTGTGCAAGCAGAGGTTCCAAATAAATCAGTGCTACTGGTACTACTAGTTGATACACTATCTATAAACAACTGGGCTCCCAAAACTGTCCCCCCTGACGCATCCCAAGAACCACTGATAAAAACAAATTTGTAATCAGCCGTAGAAGTTCCCGATGGCACAGATGTAGTGACCGTTGCCCAAGAGGTTGTTGCACTAGCACTTGCTCCAGTGGCATTCAAGAGCATGATCACAGAGCCATTTGATGTATTTAATAAATATCCAAAGACATCATAAGCATCACTTCCCCCTTGGGCCTTCCATTTAAAGCTGACTGAATCCCCAGCCCCCAAGGTTACAGTGCCATTACTGATAATAAAAGGTCCTCTAACTATTCCATAGCCAGCAGTGCTTCCTGAGGAATTCATTCGTACCGATTTAGAACCATCACCAGCACCCTGGACATCGTTAGTAATAGCCGTGCTAAATGTTAGAGCAGCAGCTGCATCACAGCCAGTGCCGGCGGTTCGATTACAACCACTTTGTGTATTTGCTGGGTAGGTCAAATCTTTGGGTGTTACAAATCCGCCAATTGGATCAACCCCCAATCTAACTGATGTATTAGACACGGTCCAAGATGATATTGTGGTGCTACCTACAGGGTCGGATTCAAAGTCTCCATTTGAAAATTGAGCTACACCAATAGTGCCAAACAAAATCGCATTTGAAATATTGATATTACCAGTCGTACTAACGTTAGCGTTAATGTATGTAATCCCTAAAGAACCAATAGTGATACTATTTAGCGGGCTAATACCACCCACCTCACTATTAAACACAACTCTTCCAGAAGATCCAATTGTGATTGATAAATCATATGCACCATTTACGGTACCTTTATAGGAAATACTACCCAAAGTACTCTCAAAAATGGAATTCCCCAACAACACCACTGAGCCTGAGTAAATCTGATTACCAGAGGTTCTGATACTAGCGGCAATATTTGATGTCGAGCTACTTGATGAAATACTGATCGAGCTAAGCGGTGAAATCAAACCTACATCGCCTTCAAAATTAACCGAAGAGTTACCATTACTAATAGTCAAAGATCTTGCGCTTGAGTCACTATTTACTGTACCCATAAATCGGATATTGGAATTAGTAGTAGTTAAAGTACGATTACCTCCATTTAAGACAACGGGGCCTATATAGGTTTGCGGCCCACTAGTCGTAATATCACTGCCAATATTTATCTGGCCTAAATTCCCAGGTCGACCGACGGTCAAAGTATTTAGGTTAGAAGATATTCGAGTACTATCAATCTGAAAAGGTGTTGTAAAGCTTGTTGATTTCGGCTGAATTTGAAGAGCTCCATTCCCTGTGTAAGAGCTTGAATTCAAAATTGGTACATCATTTTCAATGACTAATAAGCCTGTATTAATTGTTGTTGCACCACTATAAGTATTAGTAGCAGTTAATGTTACTGTGCCATTACCAACCTTAGTCAACGCCCTATTGGTACCAGATACAACACCATCAATGATGATATTACCTGCCCCACCAATAGAGCTATCTGCCCCCAAAGTCAAAGTATTACTAATTGTTGCAGCATTATTAGTATCTGAATTGACTATGGCGCCAGCAGCACTTATGCCTGACCCATTGACCGTTAAAGCATTAAGCGTAGTTTTACCGTTTAAGTCTAAAACAGCTCCATTTAATACAGCTAGAGATCCAGAACCGAAGGCACCGCTGGTGATAGATGAAGTTGTCCCTACGGAAGAAATACCAACTTGTAACACTCCAGCACCGATGGTTGTCGCACCAGTATAGGTGTTAGCACCTGTCAAGACCGTCGTGCCAGTACCATTCTTTGTTAGAGTACCGTTACCTTCCAATACACCAGCTATCGTATCGGTTGTTCCTGTTG
>NZ_JACVPR010000002.1:14936-17935 GCF_018881775.1 Polynucleobacter sp. MWH-Loch1C5 | reverse complement strand
CAACAGGAACAACCGATACGATAGCTGGTGTATTGGAAGGTAACGGTACTCTAACAAAGAATGGTACTGGCACGACGGTCTTGACAGGTGCTAACACCTATACTGGTGCGACAACCATCGGTGCTGGTGTCTTACAAGTCGGCAATGGCTCAACTATTGGGGCTATTAGTACGGCTAGCATTACAAATAATGGTGAATTAGTTATTAATTTAAGTTCTGATCTCGGCCTATCGCAAAATATTTCTGGTTCAGGCATCTTGACTCAGTTAGGTTCTGGGACTTTGACGTTATCAGGATCTAATACATTTACTGGTGGCGTTAATCTAAATTCTGGTTATGTTTTAGTAGATAGTTCTGGTGCAATTGGTAGTTCTGGAACCATTTCATTTAATGGTGGCACTCTTCAATATAGCTCTAACAATACAGCAGATTATTCTTCAAGATTCAGTGCGGCATCTAACCAGACATTCAAAGTTAATACAAATGGTCAATCTGTTACTTATGCATCAACACTTGCTGGTACTGGATCTACGTTAACCAAATTAGGCTTGGGTACTTTAACTTTAAGTAATAACCAAACATATAGTGGTTTAACAACGATTTCATCTGGTACCTTGGCTTTTAGCGGGTCTAATAAGACCTATGCAACATCTGGTATTTCAAATAGCGGGTCTTTCAACGTTAGTGGAACTATAGGTTTATCAATTCCGTACATCAATGGTTCTGGATCTATAGTACTTCCATCTAGTGGATCCCTGACATTAACAGCAGCTACGGGTGAGATTGCCGGTCAAATTAGCGGTTCAGGTGGCTTGGTACTGGCTGCGGGAGATTTAACTCTTTCTGGAAACAATACATATACAGGCGTAACAACAGTATCTGCAGGAACTCTTACAGTTAAATCAGCAACAGCTCTAGGATCATCTTCATCACTTACTAATATTTCATCTGGAGCAAGACTAGTTATTGATGGTGGTGGCTCAAATCTTGTGATTGCTGAACCTATTTCACTTGTTGGAAACGGTATTAGTTCATCGGGCTCATTGGTATCAAGAAATGGTAGTCATGAACTTTCTGGAAGTTTGACTCTGGTTGGTGACACTCTAATCACTGTTGAATCAAGTTCTAGTGAATTTACATTTAATGGTGCGATTGATGGTGGGTATGCCTTAACTATTAATAGCTCTGATAAGGTTTATTTAAATGGTGCCATTGGTCAATCAACCGCACTCGATAGCCTAACTACAAATACAGGTGGTACAACTTATATTGGAGCGAATGTCAAAACTATTGGAGCGCAAACTTACAATGACAATGTCATAGTGACAGCTAATGTAACAATTCAGTCAGCAGGTGTTGTTAGTGATATTGCAAATATTACTGATGGAAGAACAACAGCGACTTACTATGCCACATCTTCAGGCTGGTCTCCTGCGGGTGAGCCGGCTCAGTATGCATTTGACAATAATAATAATACCAAGTACCTGAACTTCAATGGTGCGGGATCCGATGTTCTAATCGACGTTGGTTCTGCTCGAATAGTCACTGGTCTAGGGTTAACTACTGCTAATGATTCACCAGGAAGAGATCCTGCTTCTTATACTTTGTACGGTTCCAATACAGCATTTATCATCACCAGCACAAGTGGTAGCAATATTGCATCTGGAGGTTTACCAGGGGCTGTTCAAATTGCATCTGGTGCTTTAACTCCCCCGAGTGGTCGCTTCACAGCATACCCATCGGTGAATTTCATTAATTCTAGCGCCTACAGGTACTATCGTTTGGTATTTAATAGCACCGCTGGCGCCGGAGAGTACTTCCAAATTGCTGAAATTAAGCTTCCTAGCCAATCTAACAGCGCAAGTTCTTCAGCCATCAATTTCAATAGTGGCTTTACAGCACTAAATAACGTCGTAATTAATTCAGTTGGCACTTTAAGTGCTGGCAATATGCAAGTTGCAGGTAATTTGAATATTACTAACGGTGGAACTGGATCTATCTCAGGGGTGATTTCTGATGGTTCATCAGTGGCGAATTTAAGCAAATCAGGTTCTGGCGTACTAACTTTATCTGGTACGAATACATACTCAGGTACAACGACTATCAATGCTGGAACGATGAGCGTGACGGGTAGCTTAGCGGATGGTACTGCTGTGACAGTGGCAAGTGGAGCTACTTATAGCGTGGGTTCTAATGATCGAGTTGCGTCTGTTGCTGGTGCTGGCTTGATTGAGCTTAATAGCTACATGCTAACTGTTGGTGACACCAATAATCAAACCTTTAGTGGTGTGATGTCAGGCTCTGGTCAATTGACAAAGATTGGTGCTGGCAATCTAATCATGAGTGGCGCTAATACATATACAGGCGCTACAAACATCAATGCTGGTAGTTTGACTGTGACAGGTAGCTTATCTGATAGTACCGCTGTGACAGTGGCAAGTGGTGCTACTTACAATGTTGATACCACAGACACCATTGGATCGCTAGCTGGTGCTGGCTCAGTGACTACAAGTACTACGGGTGCTAAGACATTAACGGTGGGTTCTGATAACTCCACAACAAGTTTCTCTGGAGTTATTTCTAATGGCGCTGGCACTTTAAATT
This sequence comes from Polynucleobacter sp. MWH-Loch1C5, assembly GCF_018881775.1. Taxonomy (GTDB): domain Bacteria; phylum Pseudomonadota; class Gammaproteobacteria; order Burkholderiales; family Burkholderiaceae; genus Polynucleobacter. Next base: position 15,331 of record NZ_JACVPR010000002.1, on the reverse strand, counting down.
TAGTGAAGTCCGGTTCTGGAGTATTGACACTCTCCAATACAAATACTTATACAGGTATTACAACTATCAGTGCTGGCACATTAGCGCTCTCAGGTAGTGGCTCAATTGCAACATCGAGCAAGTTAGTGGCTAATGGCACATTTGATATTAGTGGTACAAGCAGTGGTGCTGATATTAAGAGTCTGGATGGTTCTGGATCTGTCGTTTTAGGCTCTAAGACCTTGAATTTAACTGCAGCTAATGACGCTTTTGCGGGTGTCATTTCTGGAACGGGTGGATTAACCCTGGCTAGTGGTATACAAACTCTATCTGGTACGAACACATATACAGGTGGTACCACTATTAATGGTGGCACATTGACTGTGAACGGTAGTTTGTCCGACAGCACATCAGTT
>NZ_JACVPR010000002.1:0-14838 GCF_018881775.1 Polynucleobacter sp. MWH-Loch1C5 | reverse complement strand
TTTCTGTAGCCAGTGGAGCGACCTACGCGCTAGGCGCAAGTGATACGGTCTTATCGATTTCTGGTGCGGGTTCGATTAATCTCAATAGCTACACATTAACTTCAGGCGGTTCATCTGACACTGCCTTTGCTGGTGTGATTTCTGGAACGGGTAGTGTGGTGAAGGTGGGTACTGGTGGCCTGACCTTATCGGGGGCTAATACTTATAGTGGTGGCACCACTATTAATGGTGGCACATTGACTGTGAACGGTAGTTTGTCCGACAGCACATCAGTTTCTGTAGCCAGTGGAGCGACCTACGCGCTAGGCGCAAGTGATACGGTCTTATCGATTTCTGGTGCGGGTTCGATTAATCTCAATAGCTACACATTAACTTCAGGCGGTTCATCTGACACTGCCTTTACTGGTGTGATTTCTGGAACGGGTAGTGTGGTGAAGGTGGGTACTGGTGGCCTGACCTTATCGGGGGCTAATACTTATAGTGGTGGCACCACAGTTAATGCAGGTACTTTATTTGGTGGTGCTGGTAGTGAGTTGATTACGGTCTTTGGTAGTGGTCCTATTACTGTGAATAGTGGTTCGACCCTATGGCTTGATCGTGCAACTTTAGCGAATGACATCACCCTGAATAATGCTACGTTGCAGGGCACAAACGGTTTTGGTGAGATATTTAACGGTCAAATTACCTTAACGGGCAATAACACATTAGTCAATTACTACTACATGACTTTCAATGGGGTGGTGACAGGATCTGGATCATTGACTAAGACTGAAAATGGTCAATTAACCCTTGCTGGCAACAATACTTACACAGGTACAACGACTATTAGCGCGGGGACTGTAGTTGTTACACATAACAATGGTCTAGGTTCTACAGTAGGTGGAACAATCGTTGCTAGTGGTGCAGCTCTTGATTTGTATAACGTAGCAGTGGGTGCTGAGCCCGTCACTTTAGCGGGTGGCACATTAAAAGATGTCACTAGTAGTTTGGCAGGAGACATTACTTTGACAGCCAACAGTACAGTCTCTGCTACTAATGTTGGTGATACTTTGACTCTATCTGGTGTTATTTCTGGCGCTTATAACTTAACTAAGACTGGTTTAGGTCGCGTAGTATTGACTGGAAATAACACTTATACAGGTATTACAACTATCAGTGCTGGCACATTAGCGCTCTCAGGTAGTGGCTCAATTGCAACATCGAGCAAGTTAGTGGCTAATGGCACATTTGATATTAGTGGTACAAGCAGTGGTGCTGATATTAAGAGTCTAGATGGTTCTGGATCTGTCGTTTTAGGCTCTAAGACCTTGAATTTAACTGCAGCTAATGACGCTTTTGCGGGTGTTATTTCTGGAACGGGTGGATTAACCCTGGCTAGCGGTACACAAACTCTATCTGGTACGAACACATATACAGGTGGCACCACCATCAATGGCGGCACGTTAGCCTTAGGTGCCAACAACGTCTTAGCTGACTCAGGGGACGTTACTGTGGCCGGTGGTACATTCAATATCGGTGCTTATAGCGATGTGATTGATTCATTAACCATCAACGGTGGATCATTTGTGAGTGGCAGTGGCGGCACTCTCTCAGTGACAGAATTAACTACTGCAGGATCTACAGCAATTGGCTTATCCGCTAACATTACTTCAAGTGGAAATCAAACCTGGAGCTCTCCAATAGTGCTAGCAAGAAGCTTATTGATTAAGTCTACAGCTGGCCGTATCAATTTCAATGGCTCAATTAATGCTGGTACAGCAAAACAATATGATCTTACAGTCGAGGCGTTTACAGTAATTGATTTATCTGCAGAAGTAGGCCTAGTTCAGAGAATTTCTAAGCTGACATTAACGGCGCCACTGATTTATATACGTGGAGATATAGCTACTGCTAATGAACAAGAATACAACGGTGATGTATTAATCGGTGACCTCTCTGGGTCAGAAAATAACACTTTATTTAATCAAAGAGTGACTAATCAGTGGGTAGGCACGGATGGATATCAATCTGGAGATATCAAATTTGTCAAATCTAATACAGGTAGTCAGTTAGTTAGAACTTTTGTTTCAGAAGATCCAGCGATTACTTTCAACGGAAAAGTAGACGACACCATAGACAATACTCATAGCATTGTTGTTTTGGCAATCTCAGGTAATACGCTCATTCCTCAAATTACCTTCTCAGACGCCATAGGCTCAAGCTCACCACTGTATAGCTTAACCGTAAAAACCATGTATTACGTCCCCGGCCAGGCTGCACCATCATTGGATGGAAATATAACTATGGGTGGTAACGTAACGACTTTTGCTAACCAAACTTATGGGTCAACTAACTTTATTCTAAATTCCCCTGCAACCTCCACCTTATATACCCAATCTGGACGAATCAAAATTGATGCTAGTGCGTATCAGATGACTAGCAGTTTGAAGTTAGATTACACATTTGCTAATCAGCCAGAAATTTCTGTGGCTCCTGGCTTAAGTCGAGCAGTTGATACAGTACGTGATGCCCCGATGGATTTAGGCTCTGGAACACTGACGGCAAGTTTTAGAAGAAATAATGCTTTAGAAATGAAAGCATCTTCAGATGATGATGAGGTTAGGGGAGAAGTTCAAGTTGGAGATTTAGAAAATTCAAGCATAAATAAAGATGCTTTAGTTTGTGATGTGACTATAGACGATACATGTTACGTTGGTGAGTAAATGAGTCAATTGAATTTTGCTGAGCGCTTCAACTACCATCAATTATTTATCAGATATTTTTTATGGATTTTTTGTGCCCATTTTGTAATATTTTTAATAACCATATACGGTATCCCCAACTTCAATTTTAAGAAAAGACCTGATCTAACCATTGAGTTATCTACCCTTGCACCTTCTGCAGGTGGGCAGCAACAGAATATTCAAAGTCAGTCTCGAACAAGCCAAAAAACTGAAACCCCAAAGACTTTGCCAAAGGATAAAGAGGGCACTCAAACAGCTCAAGCCTCTGCGTCTAATCCTACTCCAGCACCAAGTTCAGCCTCTGGTCCAGCCAATGCTCAAACAGCCGATGCTGATTACAAGGCAGCATATCTGAATAATCCCAAACCACCATACCCACCACTCGCAGTCAGAATGCGCTTGGAAGGTAAGGTCACCTTGTTAGCAGAAGTTTTGCCCGATGGTAAAGCAGGGCGTGTTGCCATCGAAACCTCGAGTGGCCATGAAATGCTTGATCAATCAGCCTTACAAACGGTTAAACAGTGGCAATTTAGCCCCGCCCGTAAAGATGGTGTCATCATTACCCAAGTTGTTAGAATCCCAATCACCTTTAATTTAAAGAGTCGCTAATATGAATGCATTCATCATTCACTCAGTGCTGGTCATCCTGATCTTGCTTTCGGTCGTTACCTGGACGGTTGCTGTGGTCAAAATCAAGCAATTCAAACGTACCCAACAGGAATGTAAGTTATTCGAAGACCGTTTCTGGCAGGCCAAAAGTTGGCAAGAAGGCCAAAGTATTGCCAATCAAGACTCTAACTATCTCGCTCAAATTGCTCAGGTGGGATTTAAGGAATACGCTGAGTATCGTAATAATCCTGACACATTGAAGTATGCGGGTGATGTGCACGAGATTTTGGAGCGACCCTTAAAACAAGAAATTCAAAAAATACTGAGAACTCAAGAAAAAGGACTGGCGGAGTTAGCTTCAATTGGATCAACTGCACCCTTTATTGGTCTTTTTGGAACGGTCTGGGGCATTATGGTGGCACTTCAAGAAATCAGTGCTAGTGGTCAAGCTAGTATTGATGTAGTGGCTGGCCCGATTGGTGAAGCTTTGATCGCTACTGCAGTAGGTATTGCTGCGGCTTTACCAGCAGTTTTGTTTTATAACTACTTTGTACGGCGCCTGAAAGTCTGGACTACCGAAGTAGATAGTTTTGCAGAAGCATTCTTGCGCTTAGCTGCCAAACAAGGGCAGAATTCTCGGAATCAGTAACAGGACTCAAATATGGCAATCAGCTCACAAAAGAATGATGATGGCTTGATGGCAGAGCTCAATGTCACACCCTTGGTGGATGTGATGTTAGTGTTGTTAGTGATATTTATTGTGACAGCACCATTGATCGTCCCGCAATCGATGAAGGTTAACTTGCCGAAAACCCAAGCGGTTGCTCAGCAAGATCAAGCGAAAAATGTTGCCCTATTTATTGATGCCAAGGGTGCTTTGCAATTTGATGGTCAAAGTGTGAGTGATGCGGAGTTGAGTGAAATTCTCAAAGCAAAAGGGCAGGATCCTAAATTCCAGTTACAAATACACTCCGATAAAGCAGTTCCCTATGGACGTGTTGCTGAAATAATGGCTTTGGCACAAGCCAGTAATGTCACTAAGTTATCTTTTGTGTCCTTGTCTAAAGGTAAGTAGACTTTGTCATTAGCTGTTTCATCTGAATTGATCTAAATTTCCCAGCTATTGCTTGGTCCTTTATTGTTTCTGAATCAGTCACTACCTCACTTTTTAGCGCAATCTGGCTAAACATATCTTTTTGACTAATCCCAAACGCCAGTCTTGCACATTGTTGTATGACTCTGTGCCTGAGCATACGTCTAGGCATTTGTTGCCAAGAGGGATGATCCGTTTTCACTTCATCAAGATATTCTTTGACCACAATCGGTAAGATTCGATCGTGCCGGTAGATGGTGCATTCCATCCAAGCGAGGGCTTCTTTCTCGTTTGAGTTCTCTATTGATTTCTCTATCGGCGCTTCTCTTAAGCTCATCCCCGCATATTGCTCATGACTATTGATGAGCTTGACCCAGCCATCGATGGTGATAAAGGCCTGATAACCCTCATTGGTTTCCATCACCCCAATCTCATCCGATAGGGGATCTAGTTGGTATTTAGTCGCCATTCTGAGAAGTTGTATTTGAGTGTATGGCGTGAGATTGGGGTATTGCTCCAGCCACAGTTGAAGCTCTTCAGGATCTAAAGCTAGAACTTGCGCTGCTTTTTCAATACTCTTGGTAAGTATTTGCATGATCGATTCGTATCCTTTTAACTATTCTTGATTAATTGGACTCCTGGTTCTTGATCTTTCTGATGTTGAACTCTTAGCTATATCTAGTCTGTTCTTTAGTCTTTGACCACAAAGCGCCTGCTATTAGCGACTTGTATCTGATAGGGAGCGATTAGTTCTGGATGGTCTTCAGTGAGCTTCTTGGTATCTAATCTTGTGGAAGGTTTGGGTGTCTTCCAAGTGGCTAAAACTTGTCCGCCATAGGTCAGTACCTCAGCATCTTGCATTTCTGCCATGACTTGTTGCTTGATCTGGCTGATTTCTTGTTCATAGGACTCTACCCTTGCTTGGATATCCTTCATCTTGGCTATGAGCTCACAAGTCTCTTGCTTGGCTTCTACTGCCTTAGGAGTCGATCTTGGAAATAAGAGCTTAAGATCGGACTCCCTCTGAGCCGCAGGAGCAATATCTTTGAGTACATGTTCTTCCCAAAAGACTCTGGCTCGATCAATGACCATCTCTTCCAGTTCTCGATCTCGATGAACTTCATAGATCCTAAAGTCAGCATTCCCCATAAGAACTGCTAAATCCGCTTGTTCTAAGCCAGTAATGCCTAAATACCAAATACATTGAGCGAGATATGCCATCGGTACTTGATCTGATCCACCATCTCCCCATTCATGAGAAGCAAAAGGACTTGCCGTCTTACATTCCAATACCCGAGTAGCGATTAAAGAACCAGATGCATCAAAAATAGAAGGGGAATCACACACAAATCGATCCATATGCCCATGCATATAGGTATACTGAGGATGAACCAAAGCAGCAGGGTGGCTCACTAGAGAGTAGCCAGTCGCCAAGGCATACTCAGAAGCCACGAATTCCTCGGCAAAGGAACCAAAGCGTATCGGTAAGCTATCCGCTTCATGCACTGCACGACCGGTTTTCTCCATCCAAACATCCACCGCAGACCGATACCGACTAAAGCCCAACACCGCACCAATATCGCTACCACCTAGACTTTTTGCCCGTAAGTTGGCAAAATCTTGATTATTAAGCATTTTTTAACCCCTTTCAGTCTTAAATATGTCCATTTAAGACTATTATAGGTCTAATTTAGATTGTTTACAAGTTCTCAACTTAGAGCAGCACGAGCCATGTTGAAATGGTCGCTTGAAGATTTATCAGACCATTCAAGTATTGGCACAACTACATTGAAGCGATTTGAATCCGCAGAGGGCGTCCCATCTGGTAATTTGGCGACGTTCACGAAGTTGAAAGAAGTCTATGAAAAAGCCGGTATCGAATTTATCGGTGGGCCAGATTCACAAGCAGGAGTTCGTTGGAAGAAATAGAGGTCTATATGTCAACTTCAAAGAAAGGTCCCAAAACGGTATCGGGTAAAAAGAAGTCTGCACAAAATTCGGTAAAGCATGGCTTGCGTTCAGAGGCTCTAACCAGTATGCAGCAAGTGACCGATCAAAATAAGTTTCTTCAGGAGCTAGTTGATTTTTATAAACCTGTCGGCCCTCTAGAAAATCTGCAATTAGAACGTATTGCCACATGCAGGGCTAAGCTGAAATCTTTATATGATTTAGAGCAGGCTAAACTTGAAATACTGATTAAAGAGAACAGTGTTGTTGATCGCGAACATCTCAGAAAATTCAAGTTTTTGACACCCCTTGCTCAGGGAATGATGCACGAGTTTTTATTTTTCGAAAATATACTACTTCCCTGCGGGTTGAGTCCTGAAATTTTGAAAGCAATTGTTACTGAGATTGATGAATTCTCAGGAGAGCTTCAATCAGATGATGATCTTCGTAAATGTTTCCCATACTTGGTGACATATCTAGAGAATGTTGAAACTGATACTAAAGAATTGCATATCATTTTGATGGCAGTATCCGAAAAGCTTAATAAACATATCGACAATGGAATTTACTACTCGGAAATATTGTCGCAATTATTTCCAGAGAGATTTGAGCGAAAAAAAGTTGAGCCTACTGCTGAAGATATTGAGCATGAAAATGCGTTGAGAGAGTATCAAGAGCAAGCTCGGTTAAGACGTGGGCAAAAACTAAAGCTCAAGATCGTGTCGAATGAACCTGTATTTCCTGCTCACAATAAAATTGCAGACGCTCTTAAAAAATTCATGGCCGTTTGGCAAGCTTACTCGCTTGCATATGAATTTTATGACTACGTGAAGAGCTCCATTGAACTTCATAAAAAAGCTATTGCCTTACCTGCAGATGAGTCTGACCTATTGATGCGCTATCAGACCACATGGGAAAGACGACTTTCTACTTTAATGGCCGAATTTATGCAATTGCAAAAGATGCGGATTTCTGCAGCGAGATTAGAAAATACAACTAATGTGATTGAGCCGGAGCTTTAAATAGTCGTTTGATATTTGCTAAGAGCCCATATTCACTAATCCAATGGGCATAGGCCTGGTAGGTTGGATCCTTAGATAGATGTCTTTCTTCTGTCTTGGCTCGAGCAAAGTAAATCAGATTGAGTCCTAGCAGAAGTAGGCATGCCCTTAAATTAACGTCCCATGGTTTGTCTGCGAGGAAGGGGACTGCGATCAACCACCAAGATAAATTTTTAAAAATGTAAGCAGGATGTTTTGTCCAGCGATAAGGCCCATTGGTAATAATCCCACGATGAGTCAAATTAGAAAATCGGGTACCAAACATCACTGTTGCCCATACGTAAACCACTAGACAACTGAGAATCAAGCTGCCCCAGATTGTGTACCAGAGGGGATAATCAAATAACCACGCCCCCCAAGTGATGTCATTGTGATAGCGTAAATAGTTTTGATTGATCATGGACCAAAATGGTTCGTAACACACTAAAGCGACTAGCCAACCTGACATGGTAGGTTCTGATGAGCGAATGTGATTATCTAGTAGTCGCACTGAGATGAAGTAGCCCATGCTAGCCAGAATCACATCCACAAAGAATAAAAAGAAATAGGCAAAGTCGTAAATCGCTTTGAAGCTAACAAGTTGATAGTCTGTTCTTAAAAATTCACCAAGATTATTCACGGCATAGGTGAACATCAAAGGAAAAAAGTATCCCTTAATCAACCACCCCAGCGTATGTTGCAAGAGCTTTTGCCTATCGATTTTTTTCAGTCGACCCGAGAATAGTAGACCTGCTTGCCAGTAGCCATCATGAGGGTCGACCATTTTGCTATCGATCCAGAAAAAATAAGGAAGTGCGATGATGAGCCAAATGGGGATCGCTACTTTAGCGAGGCTATAAAAATGATCGTAAAAATTACCTTTGTATTCAGGAAAAAGCCAGTACAGGAAGGCTAGAAATCCGATCGTTCCTAGTAGCCCCACATATTTGGTCAAAACACGTTGAATAGAAAACTCGTGTTGGGCGAAATTAAGTCCAGTGGATTCTCGGAGGTGAACCTTTTGCCATACCAATTCAAAGCTGGCCATCGAAACAAAAGGGACGATCATCAGGAATACAGCCAGCCCAATCGTGTTGGAAGCAAATTGGGGATTAAATTTAAGCCATGCCAATGCCAGTAATAGGCTGGAAATGCCGACAACTGCCACGAGAGAGTGGGTTGCTGATTGAGGAGGGGAGTTTTTTAAACCGAATTGCATTAGGCAGGATTTTGCCTTGAATCTATTACTAGTTGGATAGGAAGGTGTTATAAATAATTATTAAATATAATGTTACATAATGTATATATTCTAACTATTATCAGTAAAACAATGAAATTTCCAAACGAAATAACTCATAGTCAGTTAGATAGCCCTAGGGCAATCAGCCTAAAAGCTAAAAAATATGCGTAAAAGGTAATAGCTCTAGGTACAATAAGATTAACAAAATCATAAATTTATGAGGGATTCAAAGTGCTTGTACCAACACAATTTCGTAAACCCATATTGACTGTACTGATTACTGCTTTGTGCAGCTCTATGGCTAATTTGGTGCAGGCCGCTGGACCCGATGCGGGATCACTACTGCGTGATCAACAAGAGTTAGATCGTCTAAAGAATTTACCGACCGCTCCACGTGCACGCGTTTTGGAAGATAAGCCAAGTACTGATAGCCAAAGAATTGGTGAGACAAAAATCCTCGTGAGTGCTTTTGTTATTGATGGGCAACTCAAAGCATTTACAGCGGATGAACTTAAGGCACTGGTTCAAGATTTAGTGGGTAAAGAGCTCACTTTTGCAGAGATTCAATCGGCGGCAGATCGAATTACTAGACACTATCAAGCCAAGGGCTATTTCCTCGCTTCAGCCATCATCCCTAAGCAAGAGGTGCTCAACGGTGTTGTGAGAATCTTTGTGAACGAAGGCAAACTGGACTCTAAACGCCCCTTTGAAATCAAAGGTCAAGATTTACGTATGCCGAAAGAGCGAATTGCCAACTACGTAGAAACAGCATTGGATGGCCAACTCTATCAGCCATCTCTCGAGCGAGGATTGTTGAACATTGCCGACAATCCGCAGATGACGGCCACAGCAAATATCGAACCAGGGGATGCCCCTGGATCTAGTCGAATCATTGTTGAGACTGTGGAGGGCCCCAAGATTGATGGTTCGGTCACGGCTGATACTTATGGATCACGATATACGGGTGCGTTTCGTTTAACGGGTTCAGTGAATTTAAATAACCCCAGCACTTACGGTGACCAGTTCAACGCAACCGCAATTACAGCGCCCGGCAATGTCTTTAATTTAGGGAGATTAGCTTATGCATTACCCATCGGTACCGATGGTTTGAGAGCCGGTGTGTCATACACGGCACTTAACTTTCATCTTAACGATAAATTAGCTACCTCTGGATTAACGACGGGCACGGCACATAACTGGAATGCCAATTTGCGTTATCCAATGTACAGAACTGCTTTGCGAGCAGCCTACGTTGGGGCTAGCTATGATTGGAAAAATTCATATAACGCCACTGGCGGCGTCATTACAAGCGACAAACACACGGATTTGTATGGTCTCAATCTAACACTTGAAAACGCCGATACTTTAGGTGGCGCCGGCTTTACACAATTGGTCGCAGGCGTCTCTTCTGGCAAGATTGACTTGTTCTCAAAAATGCCAAGTTACTCAGATCAAATACAAGCTAACGGTCAATTTAGTAAAACTAATTTGCAACTGATACGTATTCAGCGAGCCACTGAACGTCTAAGCCTACAGTTGCTAGGAAATGCTCAATGGGCAAGTAAAAATTTAGATGGCTCTGAGAAGATTCCGTTGGGAGGACCAACAGGTATACGAGCCTATCCAGTGGGTGAAGCATCTGGGGATGAAGGTTACAAATACAGTGTAGATGCCAAGTACGTTTTAGCGACAGGTACCAAAGCGGGTGACATTATCGGATCCATTTTTTATGACTATGGGCAAATACATCAATATAAACGCCCAGATTTAGTTACGGATATGTCAACCCCTAACGTTTATTCGCTGAGCGGTTGGGGTTTGGGTCTTGATGCTATTGCAGCAGGTAAGTTTCAGTTTAAGTTTGGTTGGGCAAGAGCGATTGGTAGTAACCCAGCTGCCAGCAACGGCAACAATGCTGATGGCAAATCAAATCGTTCACGTTATTGGCTTCTAGGAATGGTGACTTTCTAAAATGAATAAATCATACAAACACGTTTGGAGTAAGAAGCAAGGTCGTTACGTCGTCGCTTCTGAAATTAGTAAGTCCCACAGCGGTGGCTATTCTGCCGTGTCTCGTGCCGTTCTAATTGCGCTTGGATTACTTTCAGCAACTACTTATGCTCAGACGGTGGCCAATAATGCTTTGCCGACAAATCCATCGATAGCCAGCGGTGCTGCAACTATTACAGAGACTGTCAATAAGCTTACTATCAATCAGTCCACAGACAAATTAATTACTAATTGGTCTTCATTCAATATTGGTAAAGATGCAACGGTTCAGTTTATTCAGCCTAGCTCTACAGCGTCTGCTCTTAACCGAATCAATAGCTCAGACCCAAGTTATATCTACGGAACATTACAAGCGAATGGACAGGTCTTGTTCATTAACCAAAGCGGTGTGCTATTTGCTCCTGGCGCGCGTGTGGATGCAGCTAGCGTTGTAACTAGTACGCTAAACATACTTAACTCTAATTATCTAAACAATAATTTTGTCTTTGAGAAAAATGTATCGGCTGGCTCTATTTCTAACCAAGGCTCTTTGAATGCCTTGATAGGGGGCACAGTCGCTTTAATTGCTCCACAAATATCAAACACAGGCACGATTAGGGCTGATGGGGGCAACGCTGCATTGCTCTCCGCTGATAAGGTAACTCTTAGCTTTGCAGGCAATCGGTTAATTAAATACAGTCTTGATCAAGGCACATTAAATAGTTTGATTGAAAACTCTGGCTCGATTAGAGCCAATGATGGCGTTGCTATCTTGTCTGCTAAAGCGGTTGATTCATTGAATAAATCCTTGGTGAATAACTCGGGGGTGATTGAAGCTAAAGGTATTACTCAAGATGGTGGCAAGATCATTTTGGATGCGGATAATGGCACTTCACGCAATAGTGGTGAACTCAATGTCTCATCAGATATTTATAAAGCGGGTGAAGTCTCAGTTACTGCTGATTTTGTCCAAGTGATGTCTGGCGCGAGAATATTAGCTCAAGGTTTAACAGCAGGTGGTCGCATCAATATTGGCGGTGGTTTTGCTGGACAAGAATTAGCAATCCGAAATGCTAAGGAAACAGATGTCTATCATGGATCCTTGATAGATGCGAGCGCCTTGGGTAATGGTTCAGGTGGACAGGTTGTTATTTGGTCAGACCTGCGGTCATCATTTTCCGGATTGATCTATTCAAAAGCCGGAGCACTTGGCGGTGATGGTGGTTTTGTAGAAGTTAGCTCAAAAGTCGCTTTAAGTTTTTCTGGTTCAGTGGATACCACATCACTTAGGGGTAATGTTGGCAGCCTGCTAATCGATCCCTACAGTATTTTTATTACGAATACTGGTTCAGATGCCAATAATACCTATAGTGATGGTGTTTACTCGACCATATCTCAGACTGTGCTAAGTAACAATCTAGCCACTTCAAATGTTATTTTAGACGGTACTAGAGATATTGTATTTGGTACTGATTTTTCATATTCTGGTTCCGCAGACAGAACTCTCACTCTAACTACGCCCTTAGTTGTGTTAGGTGGAAATATATCTTCTACAACTAATAAACTTAATTTGAACTTTGGTAATGCAAATATATATGTTCTAGGTGCAAATAGAACTGTTAATACCAACAATGGCAACATTAGCGTTAACGGCAATATTGGATCATCAGCTACTGGCTACGGCTTAACATTTAATGCTGGCACAGGAACAGTCAATCTTGGGTCAAATGGCTCATCTGTAGTAAATGGATCATTTACTGGTACCTATTGGACAGGCACAACATCAACAACGTCCGTTACAACAACTACAACATTGACAAATTTATTTTCGTATCCTCAAGCCGCTAATCAAACAACGGTTTTAAATTTTGCAGGACAAGTATTGACAGTTGGGACAAAGTAAGCTTGCTGAAATTACTGGAACTTTCCCCACAAAATTAGAAACATCAACTAGTACAGTTTGGCTTGCTTTAGAAGCCGACCCACTTGCCGGTCAAACTCCTAGGAATGCTACGGTTGTATTTAGTAAGTATGAGGGCGTGGTTGGAACGACTACAAGATCAATTCCAATTGAAAGCAACAAGGGTATAACCTTGCCTGCAAATTCTGTCATCAGTAGTATCTCTTATTTGGGTGCGAATAGCTCTGGAGTGACCATCAAAGCTGCAACAGGTCTTGAGGTATCTACAACTGTAACTGCATACCCAGTCAATCAAAATTTCACAGCAACTAGACTTGGTGCACTTGCGATAACTGGGATATCAAATTTATACGGTTCTATTTCAACTACTGGCGCACAAACTTACAACAGTTCAATTATCTTAAATAGTAATGTTTCATTATCAACAACAAACGCTGATATTACCTTCAGTTCTACAATTGATAGTGACTCTATTACAAATGCAAGAGGTTTAACGCTCGATTCGGGTTCTGGAAGTATTACTTTTAATGGTAACTCAGGAGGTATATATACTTTAGGTAATACAAAAATAACTAGCTCTGGTTCGGTTACTCATGCTGGATCGATCAAATCAAGCACATTAGCTTTGGAGGGTACTGGAGCCTTCACATTCACAGATTCAAGTAATTTAGTTTCTACTTTAGCTGCAGGCTCAAGTGGCACTCGCCTTGGTAATATCTCTTTTGTCAATAGTGGAGCTTTATCAATTGGCACAGTGGGTAGTATTTCTGGCATCTACTCCAGCGGCAACGTAATTGTTAGTACATTAACAGGTGATTTAACATTATCTCAGTCCGTTAACTCTTCAAACACTAATAGCACGACTGCTATTGTTTTAACCGCTGGTAAATCGACTCTTCGAGGGACAACGACTGGTGGCAATATTATTATCAGTGGTTCCCCAAGCATTACTGTAGGTACTGGAAGCAGGGCAACTCTTTATACTGGCAGCGTCAGTGGATCGACAGGACTAACAAATTTAGTGGGCTCTGGCTCCGGTAGATTCCGTTACTACTCCGATAATGCTGGGTCTGCATCTGGTTATACAACTGCACTGTCGTCAGGTATTTTTGCTATCTACCGTGAACAACCCAGCGTTAGTGGAACAATTCAAACAAGGACCATCACTTACGGAGATTCTGTCCCTAGCTTTGCTCTCAGTGGTGGATCCGACCCGGTGAATGGTGACACGACAACTGTATCTGTGAATTCACCACTATACTCAACAAGTGGTAACTTAAGAGCTGGATCCTACGTAGTTTCAACTGGAACATCTTTACAAAACTTAGGTTATAACGTCGGCTCAATCAGTAATGGGTCTTTAACTGTAAACGCAAAAACTATAGATGTTGTAACCGCTAGTAATAGGGCTTATGACGGAACTACAACTGCTACTTTATCAAGCCCAACGATTACAAGCGGTTCTACAAGTTCAACAGACGGAAAAATTCTAACTGGCGATGTCGTTACTGTTAGCGGTTCAGCCGTTGGAACTTTTGATTCACAAAATGTCGGTTCAAACAGACTTGTTACAGTATCAGGTTTAACGCTCGGTGATACAGATGCCGGGAATTATCTGATTAATAACACTACTGCAACTATTAATGCAAAAGCATTAACAATTACGGGTTCTACTGCCTCAAATAAAACTTATGACGGTAATACAACTGCGACGGTAACTGCAGGAACTTTGAGTGGTTTAATTGGCAGTGAGACATTAGGTGTTACGGCTGCAGGTACATTTGATAATAAAAATGCAGGTAGCGGCAAGACGGTAACTATTGCATATACATTGGCAAATGGTAGTAATGGTGGTTTAGCAACCAACTATAGTTTGTCTAGTGGCACGACTACTGCAACTATTAATGCAAAAGCATTAACAATTACGGGCTCTACTGCCTCAAATAAAACTTATGACGGTAATACAACTGCGACGGTAACTGCAGGAACTTTGAGTGGTTTAATTGGCAGTGAGACATTAGGTGTTACGGCTGCAGGTACATTTGATAATAAAAATGCAGGTAGCGGCAGGACGGTAACTATTGCATATACATTGGCAAATGGTAGTAATGGTGGTTTAGCAACCAACTATAGTTTGTCTAGTGGCACGACTACTGCAACTATTAATGCAAAAGCATTAACAATTACGGGCTCTACTGCCTCAAATAAAACTTATGACGGTAATACAACTGCGACGGTAACTGCAGGAACTTTGAGTGGTTTAATTGGCAGTGAGA
>NZ_JACVPR010000001.1 GCF_018881775.1 Polynucleobacter sp. MWH-Loch1C5 | reverse complement strand
TATATGTTTGTGTACCGCTCGTAGTAATGGAATTAGCAATAGTAGACACGCCCGAAATAGTCAGACTAGAAGTTCCGGTAGAGCGAGTAATACTATTTCCACTTGCCATTGTTAAAGTTGCAATTGTTTGGGTTACTTGTAGATCCCAAATGGCTCCATTACTCATAATGACGTCTGTCGAATTACTGAGGCTTCCTGTCAGCTTTAAGGTACCTGCAGAAATACTGGTATCGCCTTTATAGGTGTTGTTGCCGCCTAGTACGACTGTACCAGTTGCGCCAGAAGAATTGATCTTGAGAGGTTCGGCATCACAGGCACAAGAGGTGGCCTCGGTGGAAGAAATAATTGTGCCACTGATTGTTAAAGTTTTACCACTAGCAACGTTAAATGATGTTCCACCACCATATCTTAATGTCAAGAACCGTGCACTTATAGTGGAATCATTATTGACAGTTATTGCGGATCCTAAATACCAAGATCCCCACTGAGAAGGTGAGCTTCCACCCCAAGCCAATGTTCCTCCATTGAGAATAAAACTTCCTGGATTAATGTGGAAAGTGTCTGTGGACCCTGTGGCAGACGTGAGGGTACCGCCTGCATTAATGGTTAAGGTTAAACCTGAACGGAATCCATTACCAATGAATCCATTATGGTCGGACGTGGTTGCCATTGTGATCGTACCACCGTAATTGATATTGATGGCTGTAGCGTTACCTAAACCAGCAACAGGGGCGTTTGATCCACCGGTCATTGTGACATTTTGTGCAACATTGATAGTGCCTGTAAAATCTTGATCTCCACTGATAGTGACAGTACCAGAGCCATTTAAATTAACTGTTCCAGCACCAGTAGCTATATTAGTGAATGTTTGATCAGAAGAACTTGAAAAAGTAAACACGCCAGAAGCACCCACTGTCAGTGCACTTGTGTAGTTACCATTACCAAGCTTGCCAGTGCCTGACACTTCTAATGTTCCAACATTAATGTTACTGGCACCCGCATAAGTGTTAGTACCAGTCAAAGTGAGCGTTCCTGATCCATTTTTGGTTAGTGAACCAGAACCAGAAATATCATTTGTGACTGTTATTGCATTTGATCGGTCTATGATTAGACTGCCATTATTTGTAATAACTCCTGAACCCAAAGCACCAGAAGTACCACTATTGCCAATTTTTAATGTTCCAACGGAGATTGTTGTTGTAGTTGTGCCATTGGTGACACCAGTTAAAGTGAGCGTATTGGCTCCAACCTTGGTCAACCCATATGAGCCTAATAAATCACCACTTAAAGTGATATTTCCTGCCCCACCAACAGAACTATTATCTGCTAATGTGATTGTTCCACTTACACTTACTGCAGTTGAACTAGAGTTAATTAAAGCGCCATCACTATTGATACCCGTGCCACTCAGGTTAAATGCGTTAGCAACATTAAAACCGTTTAGATCAACCGTATAACCAGAGTTGATCGTTACTGTGCCAGTACCAAATGGACCATTGGTAATAGCGCCTGTGGACGCTATACCAGCAATCACTAAACCGCCCAAAACACTGGTGCCACCACTGTAAGTATTCGGTTGAGTTAATGTAATTTTGCCGCCAGCAGCGTTAACAGCTAAACGGCCACTGCCAGAAATCATTCCAGAAAGAGTAACTTCTAAATTTCCAAAAGTTAGTGTGCTTGAACCAGTATCAGTAAATGTATGAAGAGTATAGCCAGACGCAGACCCAGAGCCTGCAGTAGCTTCTCCTTTAGTCGTGGTACCTCCCGCAGTTGCTGCACTAGCGCCTAAATAACGAACAATTACAATACCTGATCCACCATTGCCGCCAGTCGAATTTTGGGTGCTTTGCAAACCTGCACCACCGCCACCACCACCGGTGTTAGGAGAGCCAGATGTTGCAGGTGTTGCTGCTTCGGAACCACTACCACCTCCGCCCAGCCCACCAGCTCCAGCATTGTAGGCTGACATACTAGTATGTAGACCACCACCACCGCCACCACCGAAATAACCGTTTTGACCAAAACCCAAGGAGCCTGCCCATGCTACAAGAAGGCCAACTCCACCCTTACCTGATCCACCAGAACCCGTTCCTCCGGTGGTGTAGTTAAAACTTTGTCCTGCACCGCCTGCGCCGCCGCCGCCACCGGCTTGATAGCCATAATTACTAGTTCCGTCACCACTACCCCCTGCAAAACCCTGGCCAGCTGTACCAGCCCCCCCTGAAGTCGCATCGCCAGATCCACCACCTGATGCAACAGGAGTGCCAAGATTATGTTGATTAGGTTCGATATATGTCCACTGACCACCACCACCACCTCCTAATGCCGTCAGACTTCCTAAAGATGATGAACCACCATTACGTGCAGCAGAGGTTGTGGGAGTATTCCAATTATTATTAGTCATAACTCCGCCACTACCACCAGAGCCAACTAAAACACCATACGAATTAAGTGTTGCATCCAAAAAACCTGTCAAAACACCACCACCGCCACCACCGCCACCCACATGCGCACCACCGCCACCACCGCCACCAACTACGAGGTATTCAACGCTCGTGTCAAGATCTATCGTGGCATTACCTGTTAGATTAATAGCATTTTGAATGTTTGTAACAGCACGGCCTAGCAACAATGTTGTTGACGTAGAAAGGGTCAGAGTACCACTGCCCAATGAATCATTTTTATAAATACCTAATGTACCGGCAGTAACAGTTGTTCCGCCGGTATAGGTATTGGACCCAGTTAAATTTAAGCGACCGATCCCATTTTTTATTAGGGCTGTGGAACCTGAAACTGAGCCAGCAATCATGGATGTACCACCGCCAGCATCAATAGTTAAACTTGATCCACCACTAGTGACATAACGGACCACAACAATACCTGACGAACCAGCTTGAGAATTTCCTACTGAGGCATAGAGCCATTGACCACCACCTCCAGAACCGGTATTGGCACGCACAGCGCCAGGCGAACTTCCGCCATTAGTGGCAGCATTACCATTTATGTTGTTACTACCACCCAGCCCGTTATTTGAACCATTGTGGCCTACACCTCCACCACCTGTAGCATACGTAACACTAGACCCTGTAATCGCATAGCTAACACCATCACCACCATTTCCACCAATACCATTGTTAGTGGAATTAGAGCCAGCAGTAAGGGCACCGCCACCGCCACCGCCGGAGCCAAGGTTATATGTACCTACATAGCTACCACCAGCATTACCCTGACTAACAGACCCACTTGCACCGGTAGAACTGCAGTTCCCAGCTCCATAACATTGTCCCCCACCACCAGATCCTCCGGAGTCTGGCGCAGCCCCTGAGCCACTATTAGAGGCATTACCACCACCGCCACCACCAACAGCTAATATACTTCCGAAAGCTGAATCACCACCAACATTTCCATTTCCAGATGGAGCTGCTCCTGCGCCACCCCCTCCCACTCTCACTGTATAAGAAGTTGAAGCAGACACACCATAGACTGAATAGTAGACAACGCCACCAGCACCACCGCCACCACCTACAGAACCACCACCAGAGCCGCCACCACCAATGACCATTACTTCAACAGAGGTTACCCCTACACCTGTTGTAAAAGTAGATGTGCCAGAAGAGGTGTATGTTGTAACTGCTGTAGTAATACTCGAAACAGATCCTGTAATTGTGATATCTCCACCAGCACTAGTTAGCGAAACATCTCTACGTATCAATAAATTACCATTGATTCTTATAGGCGTATTACTAGTTATCAGATCACCGCCTAGAGAAGTTAAACCGCCACCAGCCACTTTTGTAATACCGTTATTTGCGGTTACATTTGTCAGGTAAGCAGTTGTAAATTGATTGGCGCTTGTTACCTCCAAACTACCCTTGACTGAGATTGGTTGATTGACTTGAACCTCACCGCCAGCAGTTAATACAACACTCAGTGAACCTGAACCAGAATTAGTAATTGGAGCATTTATTAAAATACTTCTATGCGCAATCAAGGTTAGCGTTGTTGAAGTAGAACCTGATTTATCGATAGCACCTAAGAGCCAAATGTCGCCATAGGAGCCAGAGAGAGTAGTACAACTCACTCCTGAGCAAGAACCAGAGCCAGTTGAATTAATTGTTACATCTGAAGTTTGAAGTGCCGTATTAATAACAGTATTTAAGATATTGTGATTTGAAGAATTTCCAATATAAATATCTACTGGATCAATTAACCACATACCACCTCTACCGGCATTAATAGTACCGAGTAGATTTAATGTGTGAGCCGAGGTCTCAATAAAGCCACCGACAAAGTTATTATTTTGTTGATGAATACTGTCGGTGCTGATTATGGTATTGCTATTAATGTCCGTATAAATAGAAAACGGCAATGTGCCATTATTCGCATCATTGCCGATTAATAGTGTGCCACCTTGATTAAATCCTTTGGCCTCGATATTGGAGTTTTGGATAATCGTGTGATTCGTGGCGGATAATCCCATAGATCCACCTCGGCCATTTGAACCGTTGGTTTGGATTAATGTGTTTTGGAGGATTAAATCACCGGAGTCGGTGAATATTTGAATATTGCCGCCATTTTCGCCGTTGGCTTGAATAATGGCTTGATGAATGTGTATATCAGCTGCTTGGGAGATATTAATTGCCCCACCTCTGCCATTTGATCCATTGGTTTGAACCGTGGCTTCGATATGAATAGTTCCAGTCTGGTTAGCGCTCAGTGTAATTACCCCACCTTCGTAACCATTCGCTTCCAATCGTGAGTTCGGATTCAAGGTTAAGTCTTGAGCGGTGATGCGTATCGTACCCCCCTGTTGGGTGTTACTGTTGACTGCAATCACCCCATGGAAGTTAAACACCTGGGCGAGGATATTAACCAGTGAATTAACTCCTTGGCCTCGGATCGTGCCGTAACCGGTCACAGTTTGGGTCGCTGTGACTGTGACTGTATTGGCTTCAATCTGGCTACCCAGGGCAAAGTTCACATCCTTGGCTTGGATGATCACATCTAAGAGACTATCGGCTGCCTGAGTGATGGTGCCATAGTTGTAGAAGGTCCCATCGGCAATGAAGGTTAAGCTCGTGCGGATAGTTCCTGTCTTGGTAATCGTTACACCCTGGGCAATGGTCAGGTTACCGGAGCCATTTTGGGTACAACTACCCCCGCTACAGACATTGCCTTGGACCTCAATCGTGACGTTGTTATTTTGCAACGCTGCATTGATTACCCTAGCAGAGTCTGTGGTTATTGTCAGATCCATAGGATCTAAAAGCCATGTACCAGCTCTACCGTTGCTGGCACTGGTATCGACCTTGGCAGTACCTGAGATCTCGAGGATCTTCTTGGAGCTGGTATCGACAAAGCCGCCGTTACCTTGGAGCTTACCGCCTTTGGCTTCAATCAGGCCTGAGACATAGGTCTTCTCATTGGAGAGGATGATGATTTGGCCACCATGGCCCTGGGTCTTGGCGTTGGCTTTGATCTTGCTTGTGTCTGCGAGGGTAATCTGGTTACCTCTGATATTGATCTGACCGCCATTGCCCTGCTCGCCTTTGGCGTTGGCTGTAATGCTGCCTTGGTTATGAACCGTGTCTGCTAGGATCTCAATCACCCCACCGTTATTGACCATGGAGCTGGTGGTAATACGGCCACTGTTCTTGATGACTGAGCCCATCAGCTGGGCCGCGGAGTTAGCTGCGATCACGACCAAGCCCCCATCCACCTGAACCAAGCGCTTGTTCTCAATCAGGCTCTTGTACGCAGCAGCATCGACCTTGACGGTCATAAGCTGATCACCTCTGAAGTCTAGGGTCACTTGGCTGCCGCTAGCCAGTGCCACAGCACCGGCGCCACCACGAGCCAAGATATAGCCTTCGTTACGGACTTCTGGGGCCAATAAAGCAATATAGCCTTTGGGATCATTGGTCTGGATCTTGCCGTAGTTCACCACAGATCCCTGACCATTGCCTTTATAGGTGCTCTTACCGTCCATGAAGTCTTTATCATTGATGTTCATGGTGGTAGCCACCATGGAGCCCACATCGACCTGAGCGGATTTACCAAAGACAACTCCGTTGGCGTTGGCAATAACCACCTGGCCATTGGCCTTGAGCATGCCGTCAATCTGGGTAGCAGAGACGGAGGCCACACGATTGAGAGTGCTGGCTTGGGCATTGGGTTGAACGAACTCGACCTTTGCTTGAGCACCCACATTGAAACTGTCCCAGTTGATCACGGCACGTTGGCTTGCTTGGACAACGTTCATCGTGTTACCGGTTTGATTGATCGTAGCCTGCCCCATAGCAACCTTACCGCCACTGGGCAAAGCATCAACCGCAGTTTGAGCCATTAAACCGCTCGAGAGTACCATCAGGAAAGGGGCTAGATGATGTAGCTTCATCAAAAGATCCACTGAACCTGAGCCCAAATGTAGGCACTCTTAGAACGACCATCGTTATTAACGCCATTACCCATATTGTCCAAAAGCGGGTTGCGTCCCAGCTTCCAGGCAATACTTGTACTCCAGACGATGTCCTTATCGGCGCGCTTCAGTCCAGCACCTACACTGCTTAAGCTGTAAGTGTTATCCGCGCCAGTACGACCTTTCATCTGCTCGAAGGCGTACTTCTCACGATACTGCTCAACAAATCCGGCGTCATAAAAAAATGAAGCGACAACCTTATCCTCAAGAGCCTGTTGTAGCTCAAGGTTGATCATGGCTCCTTGTGAGCCAGCTCCCTGAGACCCTGGGTAACCTCTCACACCATTAGGACCACCCAGGTAGAACTTTTCTGCAGAATCTAGGTCAACTGAGGCAATCTGGGCGGAGAGGTTGATATTGAGGACTGTCGCATCGGGCACAACTTGCTGGCTGCGTGATAGATTAAAGTTGACCTTGGTAAAGGTCGTTGGCGTGTAGCGCCCATAGGTGCTAGGGTTCTCAGCTCCAAAGATTAAATGCCCTTTAGTCAGGGTAATACCGCCCTGAGTGACGCCACCACCCGCAAATGAATCATATCGATTGGCTGAGTAACCCAAGACCATGTTATCTATTCGATATTCACTGGTATGGCTGCCATCGCGTTGTTGTTTGTTGAGATAGTTCTTACGATCTAGGCCGGCGGTTAAATTGCTATTGGCTCCTGGGCTTCTTAGCAAGGGGTAAGTTAAATTCACGCCAATCGTCTGAGCACGACCAAAACCGCCGCCCTGATTAACGGGGAAGGCGTACTTACCCACGTTTTCATAGTCAAGGTAGCTGGCTGACACTCCTGCTCGCAAACCATCGGTATTCAGCGGCAAGGAATAACTGGCGAGTGAGTAGTCAGAGCCTTCAGATTTAATGTTGGAGAGGCTCAGTTGATCGCCAATACCACCAATCCCATCAAAGAAAACAGCTGCTACCCTTTGCAAGATGCCGGTGCTGCGGCTACCGTTATTATTCGCTTCCAGGCGGCCTCTAAAGGGCTTGGTATCGCTCAAGCTCAAACGAATATCAACCTCACCTTCGTTCTTGCCCTGCTCTAGCTGGCTGGCTACCGCAATGCCTGGGGTTTCGTTCAACACGTAAATCGATCGCTCCACCGCCTGGGTATTGATGATTTCAGAGGGCCGGTTAGCATCCGTCAGGTAGCGGCGGGCACGCTCTTCACCAAAGCGAGATGGGCCATTGGGCAAATCGACATGTACTACACCCAATCTCGCCTCCAGCACCTTGAGAGTCACAACACCATCGGCAATACGCTGAGGTGGGACACTGACTTGAGCCAAGCGGTTGTTGACCTTATAAAGGGATGCGAGTGCATCTGCAGCCTTCTGCAGCTCTTCAAACGGGATTGTTTTGCCAATCCATGGACGCAAAGTCTCTTGAATGACGAGGTCTCCCAAACTTTGATTGCCATCGACCTTAAAGCCTTGCACCGTCACGCGAGCCTCACTGGGCTTGGCTTCTTGAGGCTTGGGAGCTAGTTTTGGGGCTTGCGGCGCCGGCAATGCTTGAGGAGCAGGAACCTGCCTTTGAAGCTCTTGCAACAAAGCACCAGCGGACGGGCCTGCGGGAGGTGTTTGGTTTTGCTGAGCAAGGGCAGACACGCTAAGGAAGCCTGTCAGTACCGGGATTAGAAGCCCGAATTTGCCTTGTTTTCTGCCTTGTCTCATTGCTTTTTTGTTTGACCAAACTAAATCGTGCGCACGCCCGCGATTATAAGGATTGCAGTATTTTTAGCAAGTTCAATCTAGCTCTAAGATTATGATTTTATTTATAAAAAATTGAAAAATCGGTTTGAAAAAGCTCTTAATTTTTTGAAACAACTGAAACCAAAAAAGAACGGACGTTCGTAAGAAACGAGTTAACTACAGAAATATTCCGGATCGTTAAGAAAGAAAAAAGGTCGCACAAGGCGACCTATTTCTTAACTTTTTTAACTTTGTATTAGGTTAAGCCAAAATTACCGGGGTTAATTGACTGGTCCTCATTAACCTTTTGTGAAACTGAATCAGTATTTGAAGTCGCATCTCTTAACTTGGCGAGATCTTCAACTGACTTTAACCCTAACTTAGAAGTCATTCGAGAGCGATGAACTTTGACGCTGGCTTCAGATGCGTTAAGCAAAGTAGCGATTTCACCATTTTTCTTACCATCAGCAGCTAGGAGGAAGACTTCCTTCTCTTTGTCGGTTAACTTGCTGATAAGTTCAAGCTTCTGATCTTGGCTTAATACTGATAAATCAGTTACTACTTTTTCTTCTATTTTCTTATTATCTGATTTAATCGGTTTATCACGACTAATTGATACAGGATTAATATCCGAATCTACCGATTGATTTAACTGATTTTCAGGTATTGTTTTTACCTTAATCGTTTTACTGACCGCCCCACTATATTCACTGACAGGGTTATCACTCTTAAGGTGACCCACCAAAATATCTTGGGCATTTTGTAAAGACCAAACCATATTATTAATGATGGTACCTATTAAAAAAGCGATCCCGGTAATTTTGACCACATCAGAAGTCACAATAATGTACTGATCACCGATTGCAGCAAGCGCTCCAAGGGTTAATGTTGCGATCAATAAACCTTTCAACCAGTAAATACCACTGATGACATATATATATGCACTATGAAAGGACTTGGCCTGAACCCCAGCAAACCATGCACTATATATAAGTGTGGCAGCTAATGGAGCTAATAAGATTGCTTCCAAACTACCCAGTGGCGCACCGACTTGGCGGCTGAACTGGAATAATACGGCTGTCAAAACTACCCCACCCGCACAAATGAGCATAGGCTTCTTAGGCAACTTAAATCCTGCCCATTTACCCAAAGCCGCTAAACATATTAAGTTACCGAGAAGTATTCCGGTAGGAGCCAACACCCATGAGTCTGGTAAAGGATCTTTGATCAAGGCCAGAATACCAATGAGTCCTAGGCCAATTAAGGCCTGACCGAGTGACCATAAGGGCACCATCTTTCCATTTTTTCTTAATAAAATCAATTGACTAACTGAGAAAACAAGTGCAATTAAGCCCGTTAAGCCAATAATTGTTACGTTATCTGTCTGTAACATGGTTAACCTATTTGGTAGTTAAGGAAACGTGACTGTAATTGATTTACCCAAAATGGTAAATACCTAAAGATGCCTAGATATAGGCATTCATGAACAGACCTTACTTATTAATGCTTGGGATTAGATGGATAAACCACGGCTTTGAGCGTGGTTGGCTCTAATCAATTGAGAGGGCCAGGTTTTGGCAGGCAGTTGATATTGCTTCTGTAGTTGGGCAGCTCTCTTATTTAAGTCTTGGAGACTTATATTTAATGGCGGACCTTTAAATGCGAGAGCCACAATATTGCAATGATGGACCTCGGGGAATATTAATACCCGATTATTAAATACATCACAGATATTATTAATATTGGTTTTAAAGGAGCGGTGTCGGCCAAATAAATTCACCGACATGACCCCTGTTTCTTGGAGGGTGTCATAACAACCCTGATAAAAATCCCTGGAGTTCAGAACCGGTCCTTGAGCAGTGGCGTCATACAGATCGACCTGCAAAAGATGGGCACTCTGATGGTGCTGCTTATTCTTGACGTATTGGAGGGCATCGCCTTCTAGGATTGTCAATCTTGGATTGGGGTAAGGCAGATCAAACATCACATGAGCGGCGACTATCACTGCAGGATTGAGATCTACGGCAGTGACTCTCGCCTTTGGAAAATGTTTGTGACAAAACTTGGTCAGCGCCCCAGTACCCAAACCCAACTGCACCATATGAAAGGCTTGGGTCTTGGATTGGAGTCTGGGATCGTTGGGATCTAAAAAAAGCAAGCCCGCCATCATCTGTTGGGCATATTCCAACTCAATATGGTCGGGTTTTTTGATGCGCATCGCGCCTTGCACCCAATGGGTGCCAAAGTGCAAAGTTCGCACCCCACCCTCTTCAGAGAAGGTGACGGGAGCAAACTGTGGTTTTACATCACGAGTATTGGCAGACATGCCAGCTTACTGAGTCCAGACACGAGCATTACGGAACATGCGCATCCAAGGACTAGCACCTTGCTGAATATCTAACCAAGCTTTCGGGGCCCAGCTCATTTGCACAGTTCTAAAGACTCGTTCTGGGTGCGGCATCATGACTGTAAATCGCCCATCCGGCGTGGTAAGTCCAGTAATACCTTCTTTTGAGCCATTGGGGTTCAAAGGATAAGTTTCCGTCGGCTTGCCATGATGATCAATAAACTGCAAAGCGACTAAGCCTTGGGCTTTGGTCTGTTCAAAATCGCCTTGTTGGCTAAAGTTAGCAAAACCTTCACCATGAGCGACTGCAATCGGTATACGGCTACCCGCCATCCCTTGTAAGAATATCGAGGGGGATGACTTCACTTCCACCATCGCCACCCGAGCCTCATATTGCTCCGATTGGTTACGGGTAAATTTAGACCAAGTTTGCGCGCCCGGAATAATGCTGGCCAGATTGGACATCATCTGACAACCATTACAAATGCCTAAACCAAAAGTGTCGTTTCTTCCAAAGAAGGTTTGGAATTGCTCTTTGACTTTGGCATTAAAGAGAATGGATTTAGCCCAACCTTCACCGGCACCGAGAACATCACCGTAACTAAAGCCACCACAGGCGACCAAGCCTTGGAAGTCTTTAAGGTCAAAGCGACCGGCAATGATGTCGCTCATATGCACATCGAAACTCGCAAAGCCCGCCCAATCCATGGCGTACGCCATCTCGAGATGGGAGTTAACGCCCTGCTCACGCAGGATCGCCACCTTAGGACGACTACCCTTCTGAATATAGGGGGCTGCGACATCTTCGCGAGGATCAAAAGTGAGTGCCGTTTGCATACCGGGATCATCAACTTGATCGAGCAAGTTGTATTCACTATCGGCACAAGCTGGGTTATCTCTTAAACGGGCAATTTGCCAACTGGTGCTTTGCCAGAGCTTATGCAAAATGTGGCGTGGGACGGAGAAAATCTTTTTCGCATCACGCCAGACTTCAATATGGCCATTGGTATTGGGTTTACCGACCACATGGCTACAGGCATAAAGACCGTGTTCTTTCAAAATGGCGATCGCTTGATCGCGATGCGCACGCTCTACCTGTAAGAGCACACCTAACTCTTCGTTAAAGAGAGCTCTGAGGGTTTGATCATTTCTACGACCCGAAACTTGCGCTGCCCAGTTCTTCGCATCACCATAGTCTGACTCATGATCTTTATCCAAGACCAACATGTCAACATTAAGCGACACTCCAGTGTGTGCCGCAAAAGCCATTTCTGCAGCGGTCGCAAAAAGTCCACCATCTGAGCGATCATGATAGGCGAGCAAAATCCCTGCAGCACGCATTTGCGTGACCGCTTTGAATAAGTTCTTCAGATCTTGCGCTTGATCGACATCCGGCGTGGCGGTACCGACTTGATCGTAGACTTGCGCCAAGATACTCCCTGCCATACGGTTCTGGCCGCGACCTAAATCTACCAAGATCAGTTCAGTATCGAGCGTTTGCTCATTCGCATCTTTGGTTTGTAAAAGAGGTGTGTTCGATTTTCTGACGTCTTGTACAGGAGCAAAAGCAGAAATAATCAGTGAAACAGGCGCTGTGACTGTTTTAGCCGTATTGGATTGTGGATCTGTCCACTGGGTCTTCATCGACAAAGAATCTTTACCCACCGGAATCGAAATACCTAAGGCTGGGCACAACTCCATGCCCACCGCTTTGACCGAATCAAATAATTTGGCGTCTTCACCGGGCACACCACAAGCAGCCATCCAGTTGGCAGACAGCTTAATGTCCTCAATCTTGGCCACATCCGCGGATAAGAGATTGGTGACTGCCTCACCCACGGCCATTCTGGCGGCTGCCGGAGCATTCATGACCGCCAAGGGTGTGCGCTCGCCCATACTCATGGCTTCGCCACGATAGCCTTTGTAATCCATGAGTGTGACTGCGGCATCAGCCACAGGCACTTGCCAAGGTCCAACAAACTGATCGCGGGCATTGAGTCCACCCACGGTACGATCACCGATCGTAATCAAGAAAGACTTACTCGCCACTGTCGGGTGTTGCAAGACCAAGCCCGCCGCTTCATCAAGTTGTATATCAGTGAGATTGATCTCAGGGAGTGCTTGCTGAACACGCTCGACCTTGCGATGCATCTTCGGTGGTTTACCTAAGAGCACATCCATAGGCATATCAATCGGTAAGGCTTGTGCGTCGGCCTCTGGCTTTTGTGTATCGATGAGCTTAAGTTGACGCTCGCTAGTGGTTTTACCGACCACGGCAATCGGACAACGTTCTCTGGCGCATAAAGCTTCAAAGATCGGGAGGCTTTCTTCGGCAATCGCCAAGACATAACGCTCTTGGGATTCGTTACACCAGATCTCAGCAGGACTCATGCCTGATTCTTCGAGTGGTACTTTGCGCATATCAAAAATGGCACCCAGACCTGCGCCATCGGCCAACTCGGGGAAGGCATTGGATAAACCACCGGCTCCCACATCATGAATAGAGAGAATCGGGTTGGCATCTCCCATCGCACGACAAGCATTGATCACTTCTTGCACGCGTCTCTCGATCTCAGGGTTACCGCGTTGTACTGAGTCAAAATCTAGATCGGCTGCATTAGCGCCTGTGGCCATAGAACTGGCTGCACCCCCGCCCATACCAATGCGCATACCTGGGCCACCTAACTGAATCAGTAAGTTGCCTGCCTTGACTTCTTTCTTATGGGTATGACCATCATCAATGGCACCTATACCGCCGGCAATCATGATGGGTTTGTGATAACCGCGTCGCTCTCCCGCTATTGTCTGTTCAAAGACACGGAAGTAGCCTCCTAAATTAGGGCGACCAAATTCATTATTAAAAGCAGCTCCACCCAGTGGGCCTTCAATCATGATCTGTAGTGCCGAAGCGATGCGCTCTGGTTTGCCATAGGGCTTTTGTTCCCAAGGCAATTGACTACCCGGTAGATTTAAATTCGATACAGAAAAACCAGTGAGTCCCGCTTTGGGCTTGCCACCAATACCTGTTGCACCTTCATCACGAATCTCACCCCCTGAACCCGTCGACGCCCCTGGGTAGGGTGCAATCGCAGTCGGATGGTTATGCGTCTCCACCTTCATCAAGGTATGCGTGAGACGATCTTGCTTCACGTATTGCAATTCTTTATTCGGTGCCCAAACTTCAGCCTCGCAACCACTCATGATCGCTGAGTTATCTGAATAAGCCACGACGGTGCCATTGGGTTGCATCTGATGGGTGTTGCGAATCATGGCAAATAAGGAGCGATCCTGCTCCTGGCCATCAATCGTCCAAGTAGCATTAAAAATCTTATGACGGCAATGTTCACTATTGGCTTGCGCAAACATCATGAGTTCTACATCACTAGGATTACGCCCGAGCTTTTTGAAGTTCTCTAAGAGATACTCAATCTCATCATCAGATAATGCCAAGCCCATTTCAGTATTGGCTTGATCCAAGGCGGCTTTGCCCCCTTGCAAAATATCAATACGCACAAAATGCTTATCAGCCAATGTTTGATAGAGAGCTTCTGCAGCCCCAGCATTCGCGATCGTGATCTCGGTCATGCGATCATGAATGGTTGCCAAAACAGCTTGTTTTTGCTGCTCTGTCAGTGCTTTTTTGCTACTCCAATAAAACTGTACGCCACGCTCCAGACGTAAGAGATTTAAGCCACAATGATGCGCAATATCGGTAGCCTTACTAGCCCATGGAGAAATAGTCCCGATTCTCGGGACGACGACCGCCTGATCCTCTACCCCCGAAAAAAGACCTTTGGTAGCGACTTTTTGAAAAGGTTCACCGTAATTGAGAAGCCCTTTGAGTACGGCCTCCTCTTGAGAGTTCAGCGCTTTTTCAGACCAAGCAAAATGAACAAACTGGGCTTGAATGGCTGTGAGCTCAACACCCTGCTCTTGCAAGGCCGACAAAAGTCGTTGTTGACGAAATTCTGAGAGGGCTAAAGCCCCATTTAGACTTAAAAAACAGAGGTTTGCAGGCATTGTTAGATTATAAAGGCAAGCCTGTTTCGCCCCCTATTTTTTAATGAATCTCGCTTAAATGTCCATGCGCGAGCTGCAATTGGCGATCACAGCGTTGCGCTAGTGATTTGTCATGGGTCACCAAGATCAAGGTCGAGCCCATACTGCGATTAAGATCAAACAGTAGATCAATGATCTTTTGTCCATTGAACTCATCCAAACTGCCGGTAGGTTCATCGGCAAAGAGGATATCTGGCTCAGTTACGAAAGCACGCGCTAAAGCCACGCGCTGCTGCTCTCCTCCTGAGAGGGTTTTAGGCCGGTGATGAAGTCGCTCTAAAAGTCCGACTTTTTCTAACCAAATAGTGGCCAATCGATGGGCTTCGGCACGCGGAGTACCCTTGAGCTCCAGAGGTAATTGGACATTCTCAAGCGCCGTGAGGTGCTCAATCAACTGAAAAGACTGAAAGACAAAGCCCACATGGGCTGCGCGTATCTTGGCGCGTTGATCTTCATTAGCAACACTCATGTTTTTACCCATGAGGTGAACTTCACCACGTGTGGGAGTATCTAAGCCTGCGAGCAAGCCTAAGAGCGTACTTTTGCCAGAACCACTGGCCCCGACAATCGCCACACTTTGTCCAGCTGTGACGGAAAATTCAATATCATGCAAAATCTGTAAGTCGCCATCGGCTGTCTTGACTGATTTAGAAAGATGTTGGACTTGTATGACAGGCACTGCAGACATGAGGGCTAATTTCTTGAAAGTGAAAAATCTAATACTAAAGCTAATTACATCGGCCTGCTTAGCCTGGATGTCCCTACTTTCATCCTTCGCTCACGCCAATCCGCAGAAGATATTGATTCTGGGTGATAGCCTGTCTGCCGAGTATGGTTTAAAACGCAATACAGGTTGGGTGCATCTTCTCGAAAAACGTCTAAACGAGGAAAAACTGTCTTGGCAGATTGTGAATGCCAGTATCAGTGGTGAAACCACGGCGGGGGGTAAAACGCGCTTGACTCCCTTACTGGCACAACATCAACCCCAAGTGGTTGTGATTGAACTAGGCGCTAACGATGCCCTGCGTGGCCTGTCTTTGGTCATGACAGAAAACAATCTCAAAGAGATGGTGCAACGCTCACAGCAAGCCGGCGCTAAAGTCTTGCTGATCGGCATGCGGATTCCCCCGAATTATGGCTTGGACTATACCGAGAAGTTTTTCCAAGTTTTTGGCAAAGTCGCCAATCAACACCAAGTACCGCTCGTGCCTTTCTTCTTAGAAGGGGTCGCACAACGCCCCGAACTCTTTCAAGATGACCGTATTCATCCGAATGCGGCTGCACAAAGCATCATGCTCAATAATGTCTGGCCAAAATTAAAGCCCCTGCTGCAATAGCGAGGGGCTTTCTCTCTGAACTTCTTTTTTTGCTAAAACTAAGTAAAAAAATTTAGCGAACCGCGTTAATTTGTTTGACACTTGCGCGCACACGCACATCATCAAAATAAATACCCGCTTCGGCTTGTGTAGCCAAGCTCACCACTTCTTGAAGTTGGCGAGCTCTGAGCTTTTGATCGACCTGAGCGGGCTGTTGAATTTTGCTAACTCGATAAATCGCAAAACCACCATCAACGCTCGGTGCACTGACGACTGTAGGTAATTTATCTGCACTGACACTCATAATTGCTTGCAAAGCCTGTGGGCTCAAATCAGCAGGCTTGTTTCTAGAAACCCACTTACTCGCTGAAAATCCACTGGCCTCACCGCCCTTTTGTAAGGCATTAAAACGTTCTTGACCCGTCTTGGTTGCCAGATCTGCAGCTTGATTGATGGCCACCTGTTTTTTAATCTGCTCTTGCAAAGCAGCTAAAGGAATGGCCGCTTGCGCTTGATGTTGCGCCACACGGGCCACTAACACTTTGCCAGGCCCAACTTCCTGAGCTTCAATATTGCGACGGTTTTTAATCGCGTCATCATTAAACAAAGCAGCTAGGACTTTCGGTTGATTAAGTGGATGATCCGCAGGTGCACCTTTCAGACCGGCACGGGTAATTCCCTTGGCAGTCTGAATCGATAATTTCAAACGATCAGCCGCTGGTTTTAAGCTATCCGCTTGCTCATAAGCCATATTGGCCAACAAATCGGCACGCTCAGCAAAGGCTCGGTCTTGCACCCCTGGGCCCGTTAACAGAATGTATTCCACATCAATGATTTCTGGAGACTGGAAACGATTGAGATTCGCTTGGTAGAAAGCTTCGATATCTTGTTGCGTGGGGTTGACCTTGCTCACAAAATCTTGAGGCTTGAACTGAATACTTTGTATCTCACGCTCAGTCTCATAAGCCATCGAGACTTTTTCAGCAACTTTACGAGAACCAATTCCCGTGGCCAAGACAGCTGTGAGGGCCTGACGACTCATGATGTCATAACGGCGACCACCTTCAAACTGCTCAATCGTCATACCGTTTTGCGCCAAAAGTTGTTTGTAGCGTTGTGCATCAAAACTACCATCGGCTTTGTACAAATTACGAATTTCTGGAATCTGCGTGAGATCTTTAGCTAAAGACTCGGGGCTCACCATGAGGCGCAGTTCTTTGAGCTCAAAACCGACCAAACGTTGCTGGACGATTTCTCCCAAGACGGCCTGCTTAAATGGCACGCTCGCGAGCATGGCTGCATCGGCACGACCTTGCTCACGCAAACGATCGGCTCTTTGTTTAACAGCATTATCTAATTCAGTACGGGTAATACTTTGACCCGCCACTTTGACAAGGTCAGCATCACTGCCCATGTCACGCATATAGCTTTCAATACCAAAGAATGCGAAGGAAGGGAAAATCAGGAGTAATAAAACCCACTGGAATATTTTTTGGTGCTTACGAATGGACTCTAGCATCGCTTATTTCAACACTGTCTTATTGTTATGGAAAGCTAGATGAAGAAGAATCTGTGGTGGGTGCTGAGAGGGTCGAACTCCCGACATTCGCCTTGTAAGGGCGACGCTCTACCAACTGAGCTAAGCACCCACAGAGAAAACGAGATTATACGTGAACTTCGTTTTCACTGCAAATTTTTCGACTTCTAAGCTTTAAAACAAGGGCCAAGTCAGACTTGGCCCCACCTTTTCAACTACTGCAATTTTAATGTTTCATCACATCGTTGGATGTTGCACTACTGGCCTTACTCGCTTGCTCGGCTTTGGCAATTTCTTCTGGCGTTAGCTCTGGCAAACTTTGTGGCATGCGCTCGAGTGCTAACTCCAGGACTTTATCAATCCAACGAACCGGCACAATTTCAATCGCATTTTTCACATTATCCGGAATCTCGGTCAAATCTTTGACGTTGTCTTCCGGAATCAAAGCCAACTTGATACCACCGCGATGTGCTGCGAGTAGCTTTTCTTTCAAGCCACCAATTTGTAGCACCTCACCCCGTAAAGTGATTTCACCGGTCATCGCCACATCTGAGCGCACCGGTATACCGGTGAGAATAGAAACCAAAGCCGTGGTAATTGCAATACCGGCAGATGGGCCATCTTTCGGAGTGGCTCCTTCTGGGAAGTGGATGTGGATATCCTTCTTCTCAAAAGCCTCTTCAGTGATACCAAGCTTGCGACCGCGTGAACGCACTACTGAACGCGCTGCCTCAACAGACTCTTTCATCACCTCACCCAAAGAACCCGTGCGAATGGTATTGCCCTTACCGGGCATGGTGGTCGCCTCAATCGTGAGTAGATCACCACCAACTTCCGTCCAAGCCAAACCAGTGACTTGACCCACTTGGTTTTCCTTGGCTGCTAAACCAAAGTCATAGCGACGCACAGATAAGAATTTATCTAAATTCTCAGAGTTCACTTTGACCGGTGCCGCTTCTTTCTTGAGCAACAAGAGCTTCACTACCTTACGGCAAATCTTGCTGACTTCACGCTCTAGACCACGCACACCCGCCTCACGCGTGTAGTAACGAATGATGTCCCGCAAAGCATCGTCGCCCACTTCAATCTCACCGCTGCGCAAACCATTGTTCTTGATTTGCTTAGGCAAGAGATAGCTCTTGGCAATATGAATCTTCTCGTCTTCGGTGTAACCCGCCAGGCGAATCACTTCCATACGATCGAGTAATGGGCCGGGGATATTCATGGAGTTAGAAGTCGCCACAAACATCACATCCGATAAGTCATAGTCGACTTCTACATAGTGATCTTGGAAGGTATGGTTTTGCTCAGGGTCTAAGACCTCCAACATGGCACTCGCTGGATCGCCTCGGAAATCCATACCCATCTTGTCGATCTCATCGAGCAAGAAGAGTGGATTACGTACACCCACTTTGGTCAAACTCGTCAAAATCTTGCCAGGCATAGAACCAATATAGGTACGACGATGACCACGAATCTCGGATTCATCGCGCACACCACCCAAGGCCATACGCACAAACTTACGATTGGTCGCTCGGGCAATCGATTGACCTAAAGAGGTCTTACCCACCCCAGGAGGGCCTACCAAACAGAGAATCGGTGCTTTGACTTTTTCAACGCGTTGCTGAACCGCCAAATATTCCAAGATACGTTCTTTGACTTTATCTAAGCCATAGTGATCTTCATTGAGTACTTTTTCTGCGTTGGCCAAATCATTATTGACCTTGCTCTTTTTCTTCCAAGGCAAGTTCACCAGCGTCTCGATGTAGTTACGCACCACGGTCGCCTCAGCAGACATAGGTGACATCAACTTGAGCTTCTTCAGCTCAGACTCAGCTTTCTTGAGTGCTTCTTTAGGCATCTTGGCGGCTTTGATGCGCTTTTCAAGCTCTTCAATATCAGCACCCTCTTCGCCCTCACCCAATTCTTTCTGAATGGCTTCCACTTGTTCGTTCAAGTAATACTCGCGCTGACTCTTTTCCATCTGACGCTTCACACGTCCACGAATACGCTTCTCCACTTGAAGAATGTCAATTTCACTTTCCAAGTGCGCCAAAATCGCTTCCAAGCGATCCACGATCGTGAGCAACTCAAGCAATTTTTGCTTTTGCTCCAACTTAATCGGTAAATGAGCACAAATCGTGTCCGCTAGGCGGCTAGGTTCATCGATACCTTGCAATGTAGCGAGTACTTCTTGCGGAATCTTTTTATTCAATTTAACGTATTGATCAAACTGAGACACCACCGCACGACGCAAGGCTTCGATTTCAGGGGCCTCGGAAGACGGCATGGGATGCGGCGTGGCATCACACATGAAGTAATCCATGCTCTCTTCCACATTGCTCACATCTGCACGCTGAGTTCCTTCGACGAGCACTTTAACGGTGCCATCAGGCAACTTCAGCATTTGTAAAATTTTGGCGATACAGCCTACGGTATATAAATCTTCCACCACAGGCTCGTCCTTGGCCGCCGCTTTTTGCGCCACCAAGAGTACGCTCTTACCGGTTTCCATCGCAGCTTCTAAAGCACGAATGGATTTTGGACGTCCCACAAATAAAGGGATGACCATATGAGGAAACACAACCACGTCACGTAGCGGCAACAATGGCAACTGGACGGGCTCTGAAGGTAATAACAAATCACCAGGCATGGTTAATCTCCAAGAATGTATTGTTGTGGTTTCCTACCAATAAAGGATACATCTAATTTGGGGTCGTTTTTGGCAAAAACAAGGCAAAAAAGCACAAAATTTGAGCAAAAATGATCTTTTTTAAACATATCTATCCATCAATATAACGGGTTTACCCACTCACCCCCTAAAAAGCAAAAAGACCTCCAGATTTGGAAGTCTTTTAGCTCAAAAAATACCTTTTTTGAATAATTCGATAAAGCTAAGACGCTGCTTTCTCAGAAGCCTCTTGGTAGAGCATCAAGGGTTTAGCATCGCCCACAATCGTGCTCTCATCAATGACCACCCGCTGGACATTTTCAAGACTCGGTAAGTCATACATGACATCCATTAAGGCATGCTCCAAAATAGATCTGAGGCCACGTGCCCCTGTTTTTCGCTCAATGGCTTTTTTGGCAATCGCCGAGAGTGCTCCCTGGCGGACTTCAAGCTCTACGCCTTCCATATCCAAAAGGGCTTGATATTGCTTAATCAAGGCATTCTTAGGCTCTGTCAGAATCTGAGTCAAAGCAGCTTCATCCAACTGTGCCAAAGTAGCCACCACGGGTAAGCGACCAATTAACTCAGGAATCAGGCCAAACTTAATCAAATCCTCTGTTTGCACTTCTCTTAATAACTCAGAGACGCTGCGATCATCTTTACCTCGTACTTGAGCACCAAAACCAATACCGGCTTGTACGGTTCTTTGCTGAATGACCTTCTCTAGGCCATCAAAAGCACCACCGCAGATGAATAAGATATTGGTGGTATCGACTTGCAAGAAGTCCTGATTGGGGTGCTTACGACCGCCTTGTGGTGGCACAGAGGCCATCGTGCCCTCAACCAATTTGAGCAAGGCTTGTTGCACACCTTCACCAGACACATCACGGGTAATCGATGGATTGTCAGATTTACGAGAAATCTTATCGATCTCGTCAATGTAAACAATACCCTTTTGCGCTTTTTCTACGTTGTAATCACAAGCTTGTAACAACTTTTGAATAATGTTCTCTACGTCTTCACCCACATAACCGGCTTCGGTCAGAGTTGTGGCATCGGCAATCACAAAAGGCACGTCCAATAAACGCGCTAAGGTTTGCGCCAGCAATGTTTTACCCGAGCCCGTGGGCCCGATGAGAAGAATATTGCTCTTAGCCAACTCAACACCATCATGCACTACAGTCTTCTTGGCTTTGCCATGGCTATCCATGTGCTTGAGACGTTTGTAGTGGTTATAGACCGCCACAGCCAACTGCTTTTTAGCATGATCTTGACCGATCACATATTGATCAAGGCTGGCACGAATTTCATGAGGTGTGGGCAAACCTTCTTTAGGGTCTGCCTTAGGCTCTTTACTGATTTCCTCTTTAATGATGTCGGTACATAAATCAATACACTCATCACAAATGAACACTGAAGGACCCGCAATGAGTTTCTTCACTTCATGCTGGCTTTTGCCACAGAAAGAGCAATACAGTGGTTTTTCAGAGGCTTGTTGGTCGCTCATAAATCCTCGATTTGGCTAGCTTATTACCAGTCTAGCGCTTTTCAATCACTTGGTCGATCAAACCATACTCTTTGGCCTGATCAGCGGACATGAAGTTATCGCGATCAGTATCTTTTGCAATCGTATCGATGGTTTGACCAGTACGATCTGACAAAATTTTGTTCAGACGCTCACGTAAATAAAGAATTTCACGGGCTTGAATCTCAATATCAGAGGCTTGACCACGTGCACCACCCAATGGTTGGTGAATCATCACGCGTGAGTTCGGTAGTGAAAAGCGCTTGCCCTTCGCACCCGCCGCGAGCAAAAATGCGCCCATACTCGCTGCCATACCCATACACAAGGTGCTCACATCAGGCTTGATGAACTGCATGGTGTCATAAATCGCTAAACCAGCCGAGACGGAGCCACCAGGTGAATTGATGTACAAAGAGATGTCTTTATCGGGGTTTTCGCTCTCAAGAAACAATAACTGGGCAATCACTAAGTTCGCGGTCTGATCATTGACCTCACCGACGAGGAAAACGACACGTTCTTTTAATAGGCGTGAGTAGATGTCATAGGCACGCTCGCCACGACCCGAGGTCTCAACCACCATAGGTACCATACCGAGTGCTTGTGTATCCAGTGCCAAATGGGCTTGGTGATTGTCTTGCATGCCTGTCTCCTAATTGTGATGTGGAACCCCTAGGCGGGGCTCCGTAACTTACATTTTGCTCAATTCCTCAAAGCTTACAGCTTTTTCGGTAATTTTGGCTAAACCAGTTACATAAGTGACGACGTTGTTTTCTAAAACGAGGCCCTCAACATCGGCCAAGCGCTTCGGATCACTGTAATACCAACGAGTCACTTCCTTAGGATCTTCATAGCTTGCGGCTTGCTCTTCAATCTCGGCTTTGATTTGCTCTGGCTTGGCTGCCAAATCTTGGGTTTTAACCAATTCATTCAAGATTAAACCGAGTTTCACGCGCTGCTCAGCTTGTGGCGTGAACAAATCAGGTGGAATGGGCGCATCTTTGGCATTCGGGATGCCGCGGGCTTGCAAATCTTGACGAGCTTGCGCAACCAAACGCTCTTGCTCTTGAGCCACGAGGCTCTTAGGCAAGTCGAGTTCACACAATTTAGTGAGAGACTCCATCACTTGAGATTTGAGCAATGTCTGTGTACGACGGGCTACTTCACGTGACAAATTCTTTTTGATTTCTTCACGCATCTTGTCAACACCTTCAGCGACACCCAATGACTTCGCAAAATCGTCGTTCACTTCTGGCAAATGAGGCCACTCTACTTTCTTCATCACAATCGTGAATTCTGCAGTCTTACCGGCTACATCTTTACCGTGATAGTCCGCGGGGAAAGCCAAGGGGAAAGTTTTGCTCTCACCCGCCTTCAAACCTAAAGCAGCCGCTTCGAATTCAGGCAACATGCGGCCTTCACCCAAGACAAAGGCAAAGTTTTCAGCCTTACCGCCTTCGAACTCGACACCGTCTAATTTACCGATGAAATCCACAGTGACTTGATCGCCTGTAGCAGCCACCAATGAGCCACCACCGTCACCATGAGGACCCGCTTCACCGCGTGGGTGATAGTGCACACGCTGCTTACGTAAGATTTCTAAAGTCTTATTGATTTCGTCATCATTGACTTCGGTCGTGTATTTAGTAATTTCGGCAGCAGCCAAATCACCGATCTTCACTTCAGGAAACACTTCAAACATGGCGTCATACACCACAGGATCCGCTGTCAAATCACCCTTAGGCTCTAAACGCGGTTGACCTGCAATCTTTAATTGCTGCTCTTGAGCAACTTTAGAGAATAAGTTCGATGCATGGTCAAATTGAGATTCAAAATCAACCTGCAAGCCATACTGAGCTTCGACCATTTTCATGGGCACTTTGCCAGGTCTAAAACCTGCCATCTTCACTGTACGTGCTAATTTTTGCAGGCGCGCAGCTCTGATTTTCTCGTAATCTGCCTTGGCAAATGTGAGCGTAATTTTGCGTTCTAACTGACCTAAGTTTTCAATATTGACTGACATGCGGGCATCCCGTTTTAACTGATTAAGACTGGTGCGAGGAGGGGGACTCGAACCCCCACACCATTGCTGGCGTCAGGACCTAAACCTGGTGCGTCTACCAATTTCGCCATCCTCGCTACAAAGCCCTCTATTCTACATGAGAGCGCTTCATCTGCGTGGCTTTTTATCGCCTAGCTTTGCTTGAACTTGGGCAAGTCCACTGTAAATCGGGTGCCAAAGCCCGTTCTGGATTCGAACTCAATATGGCCGCGATGGTTTTCAATAATGGTTTTACTCAACCACAAACCAATCCCCATCCCACCCACCTTACTCGTCTTATAAAGTTGAAAGAGAGATTTTTGAAATTCTTCTGAGATGCCAGGTCCGTTATCGATCACCTGTAAACAGATTTGCTGAGCCTGATTAAGTAATTGAACTTGAACAAAGGGGCTCTCCTCACGATTTTTGGGATGGTGCTGATGGGCATCTAATGCATTATTTAAGAGATTGAGCACCACTTGCTGCAATTGCGTCGCATCACCCTCTTCTATAGTGGCAGGCGCTAACTGCAACTCGAGCTTAACCCCCAAAGTTTTAGCTCGCAACTCGACAAGACTGGTGGTGTCTCTAACTAGGTTGGTGAGGTCCACAGGCGCAAAAGCATCGCTGGGTTGTTCGAAAATCACACGGATCTTGCGAATGATTTCTGCGGCTCTACGGTTATCCTTAATCAAATCAGCAATGATTTCATTGGCCTGGTTGACTGCTATCTCGCCTTGCGCCATCTTTTTTTGCATGAGTTGGGCATTCAACTGAATCGCCGCTAAAGGTTGGTTCAGTTCATGGGCAAAAATGCCAGCCAAGGCCCCCATGCCAGCAGATTTATTACTTTGCGTTAAGTGACGCAGCATTTCTTCACGTTCGTTGAGCAACTCTTGCAAACGCTCGCCATATTCTTGTAAGGATTTTGTTCTCGCTTCGGCATGAATCAACTCGGTTTGCATCTCAATTTTCTTTTGCTCTTCAATATGCAAATAGATTTGTAAAAAGCCAATATTGCTGAGCGTGATCGCCACAATCTGCCCTAAGATCAAAAAGACTTGATCAATCTTGGGTTCATAAACGGTTTGCGCGCCCCAACCCATCGTAAATCCGAGCGCTCTAATAGCTAGAGTGATAGTAAAGACCAAGCCAGCCACTAAAACCAAACGTGCGCCCAAGATACGATAGCGGCGGTTGAGTTGTTGACCAATCACAATGTAATCCAGCACCCCCAAAACCCACATACTGAAGTAGTACTTCAGTAAAAAGTTCTCCTCCTTACCAAGCACGGCATCCAAATAGGTAAATATGACCATGTATACGATCACAAAAGCCGAGCTCCAGGTATTGGCGATACGATGATTACCAGCCAGATACATCCTGAGCGCGTACAAACGCCCCAAATTACCCAGGAGCATCATCATCTGCGCCAAGTAATACGACACCCACAATGGAAAGCCATAAATATTGGCAAAGAAAACCACTGCGAGACCGCTAAGCATGCCACTTGCACACCAGAGTTTGACTTGAAAGCTATCGCGATTGGCCAGCGCAAACCAAATCGCGCCATGCAAGACGACATAGACCAAGAAGATCATCAAGATGGTGGTTTGCACGTCTGGAATCATGGGCTGTGGAGATAATGGTGATGCACTATGTTTTACTTATACTTGTTTGAAACATATTAACAAGTTTCTTTCCATTAAAAAAATTAAACGTAGAGGTGGCTATGAAAAAAATGATGGCTGAATTTCGTGCTTTTGCAGTCCGCGGCAATGTAGTTGATTTAGCCGTCGGTGTGATCGTTGGGGCTGCCTTTAGCAAAATTGTGGATTCATTAGTGGCTGATATTGTGATGCCCATCATCGCCTGGCTGATTGGTGGCAAACTCGACTTCAGTAATCTTTTTATCGTTTTGGGTCATGTTCCAGAAGGCGTGCCACGCACACTCGATGCCCTGAAGAAAGCGGGAGTACCCCTCTTTGCCTATGGCAATTTCTTGACCATCTCTTTGAACTTTATACTGTTAGCCTTCATCATCTTTCAGATGGTGAAGATTATTAACAAAATTAAATTGCAAGATGAAGCACCCGCCAGTCATGAGCCTGCCCCAACGCCTGAAGATATTCAGCTATTGCGTGAGATTCGTGACAGCCTCAAAAAATAAAGGATCCCCATGATTACGACAGCAAGTGGTTTGCAGTACGAAGATACAACTCCAGGCACAGGGGCAGAAGCCCAAAAAGGGAATTACGTATCCGTACATTACACCGGTTGGCTCTATGAAAACGGCCAAAAAGGGATGAAGTTTGACTCGAGTAAAGATCGTGGCGAACCCTTTGAGTTCCCCTTAGGTGATGGAATGGTGATTCAGGGTTGGGATGAAGGCGTCCAAGGCATGAAAGTCGGCGGCACCCGCCTACTATTGATTCCGTCTGATTTAGGTTATGGTCCCTACGGTGCTGGTGGTGTCATTCCACCGAATGCCACTCTGCTGTTTGAAGTGGAGCTATTAGGGGTTTAATAAAAAAGTGCGCTCGCGCTTATTCAGAGCTCATCAGAACCGCTGTCGATGGTAGAGCCATCCCAGCGGTTTTTTATTCTTCTTGGCAAATCAACTAGGCACGATACAGAAGAGCAACGGCGTGAACGGCAATCCCTTCGCCACGACCTAGGTGCCCTAGTTTTTCATTCGTTTTTGCTTTGATATTGACGTGCTGCGGTGACGTTCTTAAATCTTCTGCGATGTAAGCCACCATTTGAGGGATATACGGTGCTAATTTAGGTGCTTGGCAAATCACGCTCGCATCAATATTGCCAATCTGATATCCCGTAGCCTGCACAAGGCCGAGGGTTTCGCGTAACAAGACTCGACTATCTGCGCCTCGATAACTTTCATCAGTATCTGGGAAATGTCGACCGATATCTCCTAAGCCTGCAGCCCCCAATAAAGCATCGGTGATCGCATGTAAGAGCGCATCTGCGTCTGAATGGCCCAATAAACCTTTGTGATAATCAATCGTGACACCGCCCAAAATCAGCGGACGCCCCTCCACTAGAGCATGAATGTCATAGCCCTGACCTATGCGAAATGGTGCCACTGATGCAGTCATAGTTGTAGTTTACGCCTCTCTTATGCGCGACGATGAATCAGAAGTTGAGTCATCATGTCCCAATCACTCGGATAGGTCACTTTGAGATTCTGAATATCGCCCATCACCAATAAGGGCTGGTACCCTTCTCGCTCGAATGCACTCGCCTCGTCCGTCAAATCAGCACCTGCGGCAATCCCCTTACGTAAGACTTCACACAAAAGACCTAAACGAAACATCTGGGGTGTTTGTGCCAACCACAGGCCATCACGCGGCAATGTCTGGGCTATCACTTGCTGATCTGCTTGACGTTTGAGGGTATCAGCAAGAGGCAAAGCCAAAATGCCGCCCACATGCTTGGGGTCTGCTGTCACAGACTCAATGAGTTGCTCGACCAGTTTCACGGACAGACCGGGGCGCGCTGCATCGTGCACTAAAACCCAATCATCCGACAAACCTAAACCTTGCTCCAAGATCGCACCAGCAGTCTGAAGAACGGTTTCTTGCCGTGTCCCTCCGCCTGTGAAATGTCGATAAAAATGGGATTCTGTAGGCCAGGCTAGCGACTCTTGGTCATCGGGCGCTAATCCCACATGGACACTAGCGATCGCATCCACCTTCATTAAGGTGCGGCAAGCATGCAAGACCATGGGCAAACCCGCAAGTTGTTCATATTGCTTAGGCTTTTTGAAACCCATGCGCGAACCAGACCCTGCACATGGAATCAAGGCATGAATACGTGGTAGCGAAGCAGTTTGTGTGAAAGTCATGACGCAATTCTATAATGAGCGGCTTATGTACAAACCAAAGGCTGATTCTGCAGCATACAGTCTGCGTCCAATCAGCGATTGGACACCCCCTATGCCCGGTCCTAAGGCAGGGCTGCGTGCGAGCTTCATTTGCCCAGTAGGATCAAGCGATGCCGCCTTCATTGCCCAGCAAGCAAAGACTCATCGCAGCTCATACTCAGCCTTAGTCGTTTTATGCGCTAACCCACAAGATGCGGCGCGTTTACTCGAAGAAATACCTAGCTTCGCCCCAGAACTAAGCGTGCGGCACTTACCCGATTGGGAGATCTTGCCTTACGACGCCTTTTCTCCGCATCAAGATTTAGTATCCGAGCGCCTCGCTACCCTCCATGAACTCCTCACTGGGGCTTGCGACATCGTCTTAGTTCCAGTTGCAACAGCACTGATGCGCATGGCACCACCTCAGTTTTTAGCAGCGCATACCTTCTTTTTTAAAAAAGGGGATCGTCTTGACGAGCAGGCGCTACGCTTGCAGCTGCAACAGGCGGGTTACGACCCAGTGACTGCAGTGGTTCGCCCTGGTGAATATAGTATTCGTGGTGGTTTAATTGATTTATTCCCGATGGGCTCGGCGCTACCTTATCGAATCGATCTCTTCGGCGATGAAATCGACCAAATTCGTTCTTTTGACCCAGACTCTCAACGCAGCCTCTATCCCGTTCAAGAAGTTCGCCTCTTACCCGGTCATGAATTTCCACTCGATGAAGCTGCTCGTACTTTCTTTCGGGGGCGTTGGCGCGAAGTATTCGAGGGTGACCCAAGTCGTTGCACCATCTATAAAGACATGGGGCTGGGTATCCCTAGCGCAGGCATCGAAGCTTACCTACCTCTCTTCTTCGAGAGCACTAGCACCCTCTTCGATTACTTACCCTTAGTCAAAGGTCCTGCTTGGATTGGTTTACATGGCGATATAGAAACAGCGATGGATCAATTTTGGCAAGATACTCAATCTCGCTATCAGTTCCTAAAACACGACAGCGCACGTCCAGTGCTTCCCCCCAAGGATCTTTACTTAGCCAAAGAAGAATTATTTGCAGCCCTCAAACCAATGGCGCGCTTGCAAGTCTTGCGCACGGGCGATGATCCCCATTTTTTACCGGTCCCTGATGTTGCGATTGCGCGCAAAGAAAGTAATCCGATTGCGCGCTTGACCCACTTACTACAAAACACCTCTTACCGAGTACTCGTCTGCGCAGATAGCGCGGGGCGCAAAGAGACCTTACGCCAGTTATTTT
Source organism: Polynucleobacter sp. MWH-Loch1C5 (assembly GCF_018881775.1). GTDB lineage: Bacteria > Pseudomonadota > Gammaproteobacteria > Burkholderiales > Burkholderiaceae > Polynucleobacter. Next base: position 1,599,409 of record NZ_JACVPR010000001.1, on the reverse strand, counting down.
CTGAAAACGGCCTACAAGTAGAGTTGGTCGAGTCCATGCATACATGGTTGGCCCAACCAAGTTCATTGGCCCTGTGCCATGCGCCGCTACACGATGGCTTTGCCAGTGCTCATGCCGAATGTTTACTGATTACAGAATCTGAGTTATTTGCACAAAGCGCTCGAGTCAGACGCAAAAATAAAGATAAAGAAGCCAGCAACGTCGATACCCTGGTTAAAGATTTATCGGAACTGAAAGTCGGCGATCCGGTCGTACATGCCGAGCATGGTATTGGTCGATATCAAGGACTGTTGATGCTCGATGTGGGTCAAGGGGAGGAAGAGTTCTTACACCTGCAGTATGCCCATGCTGCCACTTTATACGTCCCCGTACACCAACTACAACTGATCTCGCGCTATGCGGGAGCAGACCCCGAATCTGCGCCCTTACATCAATTAGGCTCAGGACAGTGGGAGAAAGCTAAACGCAAAGCAGCACAACAAATACGCGATACAGCGGCCGAGTTACTGAATTTATATGCCGCTCGCTCATTACGTACAGGTCATGCTTTTGAGTTTTCTGCACATGACTATGAAGCCTTCGCAGAAAGTTTTGGTTTTGAAGAAACAGCCGATCAAGCGGCTGCCATTGCCGCAGTCCTGAAAGATATGACCAGCGGTAAACCCATGGACCGTCTCGTGTGCGGAGATGTTGGCTTTGGTAAAACCGAAGTAGCCCTGCGCGCCAGTTTCATTGCCGTAATGGGTGGCAAACAAGTCGCCATACTCGCTCCCACCACCCTATTGGCTGAACAGCATATGGAAACGTGGAAAGACCGGTTCGCCGATTGGCCCGTCAAGATTGTGGAGCTATCACGCTTTAAGACCGCTAAAGAAATCAATGCCGCACTCGAAGCCATGGCTAAAGGGGATGCCGACATTGTGATTGGCACACATAAATTACTATCGAGTGATGTGAAATTTCCTCGTTTAGGACTGGTCATTATTGATGAAGAACATCGCTTTGGGGTTCGTCAAAAGGAAGCCTTAAAAGCCATGCGTGCTGAGGTCGATATTTTGACCCTGACAGCCACACCCATCCCACGCACACTTGGCATGGCTCTTGAAGGTCTGAGAGATTTTTCTGTGATTGCTACTGCGCCACAAAAACGCCTCGCAATCAAAACATTTGTGCGCCGCGAGTCTGACGGAGTGATACGAGAGGCCGTCTTACGAGAAATCAAACGTGGCGGCCAGGTGTATTTCTTGCACAATGAAGTAGAAACCATCGAGAACCGCCGCCAAGCGCTGGAAAAGCTCCTCCCTGAGGCCCGTATCGTTGTGGCTCACGGGCAAATGCATGAGCGTGAACTCGAGCGCGTGATGCGCGACTTTGTCACGCAACGTGCGCATATTCTTTTGTGTACCACGATCATTGAAACGGGTATTGATGTGCCCAGTGCCAACACCATCATTATTCATCGTGCCGATAAGTTTGGCTTAGCCCAACTGCATCAATTACGGGGTCGCGTCGGTCGCTCCCACCATCAAGCTTATGCTTATTTAACCGTACCAGATCCTGAGAGCCTCACTAAACAAGCGAAACTGCGCCTAGATGCCATCCAAGCGATGGAAGAGTTAGGCTCAGGCTTTTATTTAGCCATGCACGATTTAGAGATTCGGGGTGCTGGCGAAGTTCTGGGGGATAAACAATCGGGCGATATTTCTGAGATTGGCTTTCAGCTTTACACCGATATGCTCAATAAGGCCGTCAAATCTCTCAAAGCCGGCCTAGAACCCGATTTAATGGCTCCCATGGAAGTGATTACAGATATTACCTTGGGCGTTCCCGCCCTATTACCCGCTGATTACTGTCCCGATGTGCATGAGCGCTTATCTCTGTATAAGAAATTAGCAAGCGTTGAAGATTATGCGCAACTGTCTTATCTGAGAGAAGAGATTGTCGATCGTTTTGGCTCTTTACCTGAACAAGCACAATCTTTATTTGAAACCCATCGTTTACGGCTTGAAATGAAACAATTAGGCATCAAGAAAATTGATGCCCATCCTGCCCAGATTATTTTGCAATTCATCCCCAATCCACCGATTGATCCCCTCAGAATCATTCAACTGGTTCAAAGTAATCCACAGTTCCAACTCGCAGGCCAAGATAAATTAAAGCTGATCCCTAAAGATAAGATGGGCTTGATTGAATTGACCGACCGTCTTGAAGCTTTACGACACCTGATGAAATATCTATCCGAAGGTTTAGCCAGCCATGCATAATCACGTCATGACTCAGATTGCTTTAATACATCCTGAAGGGCTTGATCCAGCTCTACTGACTGATTTAAATCAGCACTACCCCATTCATTCACAAGAAAGCAGAAATAGAGTGACCGTCATCACGACTACAAGAAGCTCTATATCGTCGCTTGAGTTACAAGAGTTAGCCAACCGCTATCGCTGCGATGCAGGCATCCTGCCTGAGCATTTTTCGGCGAACAAGATCAAAGTGTTAGCCATGGATATGGATTCAACGCTGATTAATATCGAGTGTATTGATGAAATTGCCGATGCCGTGGGTAAAAAATCAGAGGTCTCCGCGATTACAGAGGCAGCTATGCGTGGCGAAATCAAGGATTTTTCAGAAAGTTTACGTAGACGCGTAGCTCTACTAAAAGGTGTTCCAGAAGAGGCCCTGCACGAGGTGTATAGCCATCGCTTGCAAGCTAACCCTGGGGCACGCGCTTTAATTGAACGTGTGCACCAATTAGGCATTCATACTCTTTTAGTCTCGGGTGGCTTTACTTTCTTCACCAGTCGTTTACAAAAAGAATTGAACTTGTGTGAAACACATGCGAATCAACTCGAGATTCAAGATGGTGTTCTCACCGGTCAGGTTGTCGGGCCGATTGTGGATGGCGCAGCGAAAGCTCATTTTGTTCTAGCGCGCTGCCAAGCCCTAGGGTCTGATAAAACCGCAGCAATTACCATGGGTGATGGCTCTAATGATTTAATGATGATGGCAGGCTCCGGTCTATCTATCGCCTATCGCGCTAAACCGGTTGTACGTGAAAAAGCGGATCTCGCCCTCAATCAATATCACCTCGATGCCTGGCTAGACCTCTTAGAGCGATAAGCTAACTCATTGATTCAAGGGTATAAAAAAGCCGTCTACTGACTCAGTAAGACGGCTTTTATTTGGGGCTAGAAGAGCCCGACTTGCACTCTTACATACGCTCAAATACAGCAGCAATACCCTGACCACCACCGATACACATAGTGACCAATGCATATTTACCATTGATGCGTTGTAATTCATACAAGGCTTTGGTCGCAATGAAAGCACCTGAACAACCGACGGGATGCCCTAAAGCAATGGCACCGCCGTTTGGATTAGTCTTACTCATATCTAAGCCTAAACCTTTGGAGACTGCAATCGCTTGCGCTGCAAACGCCTCATTCGATTCAATGACGTCCATTTTGTCCAGTGATAAACCTGCACGTTGTAAAGCCAGCTTAGATGCAGGAATTGGGCCTTCACCCATGATGTCATTCGGCACGCCCGCGAGCGCATAAGACACCAAACGCGCCATCGGCTTATGCCCTGCTTTCGCGGCTGCATCGGCAGACGCCAAAACCATAAATGCTGCACCATCATTAATACCGGAAGCATTACCTGCTGTAACCGTACCATCCTTTTTAAAGGCGGGTCTCATTTTGCCCAAGCTTTCCATCGTGGTATTGGGTTTGCAGTGTTCATCCGTATCAAAGACCACATCGCCTTTTTTACTTTGCAAAGTAATCGGTACGATTTGTGATTTAAAGCGACCTTCGGCAATCGCTACTGCAGCACGACGATGCGACTCAACGGCTAGAGCATCTTGCTCTTCACGAGTGATATTCCATTTGGTCGCAAGATTCTCAGCAGTAATACCCATATGGCCAGCACCAAATGGATCGGTAAGTGTTGCCACCATCATATCGATCATCTTGGTGTCGCCCATACGTGCACCGGTGCGCATCGCTGGGGCACCATAAATACCACGAGACATGACTTCAACGCCACCGCCTACACCAAAATCACAATCGCCTAACATGATCGCTTGCGATGTTGTCACAATCCCTTGCAAACCAGAGCTACATAAACGGTTCACCGCCATCGCCACTGAATCCATCGGTAAACCAGCCTGAATCGAAGCTACACGCGCCACATAAGGAAAGCGCGATTCTGTAGGAATACAGTTACCGACCGTCACATAATTAATCTGCTTTGGATCTACACCAGAACGCGATACCGCTTCTTTCATGACCGTACCCGCCAACTCGGCAGGCTCTAAGCTACTCAAGGAACCACCAAAACCACCAATCGCTGAACGAACGGCGCTCAAGACAACAACTTCACGTGCCATTTGAAACTCCCTGTAATTATTATGTTCAAAGGAATAGTCTGTAAGGATAATCTTACGACTAACTGTCTAGTGCAGGCTATATGAATAATCTAGGGGTATATACTGAGCAAAACCACAAGCTATGTGGACTCTTATCAGAGCTGAGCAATCAAATCGTGGCCTTGCGTATCGACAATCGTGGCTTTAACAAATTCGCCTACACGATATTTTTTAGATATTTTTTGTGTGGGTAATAAATGAACAACACCATCAATCTCAGGCGCATCCGCAGGACTGCGTCCTAAACCACGATCGCCTTGCACTTGATCGACGAGGATACGCATTCTTTGACCTACTTTCGCTTTGAGTAATTGCGCTGAAACGGCTTCAGCCACCGCCATAAAGCGCGCTTGTCTTTCTTCACGCACTTCGGTCGGTAAGGCGCCAGGAATCTCATTGGCCTTCGCACCCTCCACCGGTGAATAGGCAAAACATCCCGCACGATCAATCTTAGCTTGCCCCATAAAGTCGAGTAAGTATTGGAACTCAGCCTCAGTTTCACCAGGAAAACCGGCGATGAAAGTGCTGCGAATCGTCAGATTGGGGCACATCGCACGCCATGCCTGAATGCGTTCTAGATTCTTTTCGCCACTGGCTGGGCGCTTCATGCGTTTTAAGACATCGGGATGCGCATGTTGCAAGGGAATATCTAAATACGGTAAAACGCCTGAACCCTCGTTAGCAAAGTCAGCCATCAAAGGCACGATCTCATCGACATGAGGATAGGGATAAACATAATGCAGACGTACCCATGCATCATGTTGACGCGCCAAACGCCCTAAAGCTTGAACCATTTCAAATAGGCGTGTCTTCACCGGCTGCCCATCCCAAAAGCCAGTACGATACTGAATATCAACACCATAAGCACTCGTATCCTGAGACACAACGAGCAATTCCTTCACGCCCGCCTCAAAAAGACGCTGAGCCTCGAGTAACACATCACCAATCGGACGAGAAACCAAATCACCCCGCATACTTGGAATAATGCAGAAGGTACAACGATGATTACAGCCTTCAGAGATCTTCAAATAAGCATAGTGCTTAGGCGTGAGCTTAATGCCAGCTGCAGGGACAAGATCGACAAAGGGATCATGGGGCTTGGGTAAATGCTCATGAACGGCTGCCAACACCTCATCGGTTGCATGCGGGCCAGTGACTGCTAACACCTTGGGGTGCACACTGGTAACGACATCAGAGCCATCGGCGTTTTTCTTTGCTCCCAAGCAACCCGTGACAATGACCTTGCCATTCTCTGCCAGAGCCTCACCAATCGCATCTAAACTTTCTTGAACAGCTGAGTCGATGAAGCCACAGGTATTCACGACCACCAGGTCTGAACCGGCGTAATCTTTACCGATTTCATAACCTTCAGCGCGCAATTGAGTCACGATTCGCTCAGAATCAACCAAGGCCTTGGGGCAACCCAAGGAGACAAATCCAATCTTACCGCTCAATTATTGATCGCTCTTTTTAGTTTTGGAAAAAGGAAAGCCTGTAAACATATTGGCCTGATCCTTCATGCTATCTTGCATTTGAGTAAAGAGATTTTTACTCTGCTCGATATAACTACCCATCATGTTTTGCATCATCATGGGATTTTGCATATTCATGAACTGCGCCCAGGCTTCTGGGGTCGCCTTCACATTGCCTTTTTGAGTCTGCTCAGCAAACTGATTTTGCATATCAATAAAGGTCTGTATATTTTTCTCTAAATAACCACCCACCATACCCTGCATAGAGTGGCCATAAAAACGAATCATCTGAGACAACATCGGGGTTGTGAACAATGGCATCCCGGCAGCCTCTTCCTCCAAAATGATTTGTAACAAAATACTGCGGGTTAAATCCTCATTAGTCTTCGCATCCACCACATTGAACTCTTCTTGGTTTAAAACCAATTGCTTCACATCAGACAATGTCACATAGGTACTCGTCTGAGTGTCATAGAGGCGACGGTTCGGATATTTCTTAATTGTCCGTGTCGCAGATTGGGTATTTTGCTTTTTATTGACCATGATTATTAAAAAAGGCTTGAATACGCATATTGTATGTGTAATTCAAGCCCTTTCCTTACAAAGCGCAGATTGTGTCTTTGCTGGGCATTAACCCATATGCAAACCACCATTGAGCGAGAAGTCAGCACCGGTTGCAAAACCGCCCTGCTCTGAACACAACCAAGACACAATCGATGCGATTTCGTCTGGGGTACCTAGGCGTTTCACAGGAATCGTACCGACAATCTTCTCTAAAACGTCTTCACGAATCGCGGTGACCATATCGGTTGCAATATAGCCTGGTGATACTGTATTCACGGTCACCCCCTTAGCCGCCGTTTCTTGAGCTAAGGACATCGTAAAACCATGAATACCTGACTTCGCCGTGGCATAGTTAGACTGACCAAATTGGCCCTTTTGACCATTCACAGAAGAAATATTCACAATACGGCCCCAACCCGCGTCGATCATGCCGTCAATCACCTGCTTGGTTACATTAAAGAGTGAGTTAAGGTTGGTATTGATCACAGCATGCCAATCTTCTGGTGTCATTTTTCTAAAGACTGTGTCACGTGTGATACCAGCGTTATTCACCAACACATCAATACGCCCCACTTCAGCTTTCACTTTGTTAAATGCGGCAACGGTACTGTCCCAGTCAGCCACATTGCCCTCTGAGGCTAGAAAATCAAAGCCCAGTTCTTTTTGTTGAGCCAACCATTTGTCTTTACGAGGTGAATTCGGGCCGCAACCTGCAATCACTTTAAAACCGTCCTTCGCAAGACTTTGACAAATAGCGGTACCAATACCACCCATACCACCTGTTACATACGCGACCTTTTGACTCATGATTTCTCCTATCTACTGTCTACTTTTTAAATAACAACTTAATCCTTGGCTTTTTCTTTGACGTAAGAGCCTGGGGCTTTTTCAATCACTTTGTACTTAGCACTACCGAAGGTTTTCGGTGCTAATTTCTGTTTACCCCCATAGGGAGCCAACCACTGCGCCCAATCAGGCCACCAGCTACCAGGTACTTCTTTAGCCTTGGCAAACCAGGCATCGGCCGTTGGTGCTAAGGTGGCATTAGTCCAATAATTACGCTTTTTCTTCGCCGGCGGATTAATCACACCGGCAATATGCCCAGAAGCCCCCAGTACAAAACGGATCTTGCCACCTTTGAGTAACTTGGTACTCTGATAAGCCGACCACCAAGGCACGATGTGATCCTCGCGCGAAGCGTATAGATAAATGGGGCACTTGATCTTGCCCAAATCTACTTTCTGGCCACAAACGGTCAAGCGATTTGGAATCTTTAGTTCATTTTGTAAATACAAATGACGCAAATACCAAACATACATCGCACCCGGTAAATTCGTTGAATCGCCATTCCAATAGAGAAGATCAAAAGGTGGCGGTGAATTACCCTTGAGATAGTTATCGACGACGTAGTTCCATACCAAATCATTGGGTCTGAGGAATGAAAAGGTATTCGCTAATTCAACACCACGCAACATACCGCACTGACTACCGCCCTTGCCACCAATCGTGGCTTCGCGCAACTGCACCAGATTCTCATCGATAAAGACATCCAGAATGCCCGTGTCTGAAAAATCCAATAGCGTGGTGAGTAGTGTCAGACTCGCTGCCGGGTGTTTATTTTGAGCAGCCATGACCGCTAGTGCTGTACTTGTAATCGTGCCACCCACGCAGAAGCCCAAAATATTGATTTGTTTTTGGCCAGCAATATCTTGTACAGTTTCGATCGCCTTGATCGCACCTTTACCAATGTAATCATCCCAAGTGGTATTAGCCATACTGGGGTCAGGATTGCGCCATGAGACCAAATAAACAATATGGCCTTGTTCTAGCAAATAGCGCACCACCGAGTTCTCAGGCTGCAAATCCAAAATATAGTACTTGTTGATGCACGGCGGAATCATCAGGTAAGGACGCTCATACACCTTAGCGGTCAGAGGTTTGTATTGAATGAGCTGAAAGAGTTCGTTTTGGTATACCACGGCACCTTCTGTAGTGGCCATGTTTTTGCCCACTTCAAAAGCCGTGTCATCGGTCTGAGAAACCTTACCCTTACCTAAGTCCGCCAAAGCATTCAAGATACCCGTGCGCAATGATTCACCTTTGGTATCAATAATTCTTTGCATCGCCTCTGGATTAGTGGCAAAGAAATTAGCCGGTGACATGGCATCAATCATCTGCTCGGTTGTAAAACGAATCCGTTGACGGGTCTTGGCATCTGCTTCAACAGCATCAGCTAAGGTCAATAGGTGTTTGGAATTTAATAGATAAAAATTAACCGTGGCCTGATTCCAAGGACTCTTCCATGCCTCTCCAGCAAAACGGCGGTCTCTGATTTCACCACCGGTCGGATTCATCATCAGTGCGGTCAAATCCTTAGCATATTGCTGCTCAATATCCACCAACTTTTCGGGTGGAATCAAAGCCATATGTTGCGGTGCCAGTTGTGGGCCCGCACCTAGACCTTGCATATTGACCATAAAAACTCCCTAGGCTCTTTTTACTTATTGAATAAGTAGATTGTGAGCCGTATTAGCCCAAGAAGTTATAAGAATTAACCCTATCTTTAGCTTAGCTCAAACTTACGTGTGCTTTTTGATCCACAGTAGTGAAGCCATTCTTCCTGTTACTTTAGAACGCCGGAAAGAATAAAACTGATCTTGCGAATAAGTGCACCAGTGATAAGCATGAATATGCCCAATACCTAATTGTGACAACTCCATGGCAGCCAGCAAATAGAGGTTTGCACAAGTTTTCCCTGCCATCCCATCACTGAAAGCCTGCGCGCGATTTGCACCCCACAAAAGAAAAATATCTTTTACTTCCTGCCCCACCTCAAAAGCTTGAGGACCGATAGCAGGGCCTAAAAAGACATCAACATCAGAGGCTTTTAAGTCAGGTACTTTTTCGCACATCAAGGCCCAAGTTTTGGTGAGTACCCCCTTCGCCAGACCACGCCAACCAGCATGCGCTAAGCCAATCACGCGAGCTTGTCGATCGACAAAATAAACCGGCAGGCAATCCGCAGTCATAATGATCAGGACTCGCTCAGCTTGTGTCGTAACTGCTGCATCAGCATCCGGGGTACCATGGACCTCCTGATCTGCATCAAGCACATGCTCACCATGCACCTGATTGAGCCACAGTGGTTCGCTGGGGAGGTATTGACGAAGTAAGTGGCGATTCTTTAAAACAGCATTTGAATCATCACCGACATGCAAAGCTAAGTTGAATGAGTCATAAGGAGCCTGACTCACACCACCATAGCGAGTCGTTTGCAATAACTCCACGCCAGATGGGATATCCCAAGCATGCTCGGCAAACAAACGCCGCTCACTAGACATCTAAGCTCTCCAAATCAACTTGAGCGACTTCAGAAGAAAAGCCAAGTTGATGAACTAAGTCAGTCATATCTGGAGGAAGCGGAGCCTGCCAGAGCATCGTTTCTTGTGTACGCGGGTGCAATATGCCCAGTACCAGCGCATGCAAAGCTTGACCTCCACGCGCAAACTCGAGCTGAGCCGCTTGAGCAGGTACCCGTTTGCGATATACAAGATCGCCTAAAAGAGGATGACCAACAGACTCTAAATGAACACGTATTTGATGGGTGCGACCTGTCTCCAATTGCACTTGGATCGCTGTGATGGATTTATCAGCCAGCTCTACCGTAGCGAGCCTCTTGATGTGGGTTATCGCAACCTTCCCCTGCTGACCACGAACAATCGCCATTTTGAGCCGATCTTTGGGATCGCGACCGATAGGGGCATCAATGGTCTGAGGTTTCACTAAGCCCCAAGCCAAAGCAAAGTAGCGTCTGACCACCCGACGAGATTCTAATTGGCGCACCAAATCTAGCTGAGCCTCAATGGTCTTGGCCACCATCAATAATCCCGAAGTCTCTTTGTCAAGGCGGTGGACAATGCCACAACGAGGCACTTCCCCAATCTTGGGGTAATGGTGCAATAAAGCATTTAAGAGTGTGCCCTGCCAATTGCCAGCGGCCGGATGCACGACCATACCCGCTGGTTTATTAATAATGAGAAGATCATCGTCCTCAAACACAATCTCAAGGGGAATATCTTCAGGCAAATAAGCCATTTCCTCAGGCTCAGGCTGAATGTCAACGCTGATGAGCTCACCGGCTTGGCTGCGATGCCGTACCTTGAGAATTTGTCCATGGGATTTGACGTAACCAGCTTCTATCCAGCCCTGAATGCGATTCCGCGAAAACTCAGGCATCAGTTGGGCCAAGACCTTATCTAAGCGCTCACCCGCTAGCGCCTCAGGGATCTCCAATTGGCGGGTCTGACCCTCTTCTGTATCAAGAAGTTCATCAGCCGAAGAAGAGAATTCTGAATCGCTCACGTTATCCATATATCATTGCATTATCGATAGTTTAAGTCCCATTACAATGGATGCAATGAATACTTTTTTGCGAAACACTTCCCTACTGGCTAGCGCTCTGATCATCTCTGTTTTAGCGGGATGCGCAGGGAGCAATAACGATGAGACGGCAGGCTGGTCTCAAAATAAACTCTTTGTCGAAGCCAAAGACGCCATGGAAGGAGGCGACTTCCCCAAATGCGTTAAATACTTTGAGCGACTCGAAGCACGTTTTCCATTTGGTCCTTATGCGCAACAGGCGCAAATTAACGTCGCCTACTGCCACTGGAAAGACGGCGAACTCGCCCAAGCGATTGTGGCAGTCGACCGTTTTATTCAATTACACCCGGGTCATGCAAGCATCGATTACGCCTACTATCTCAAAGGCTTGATCACATTTAATGACAATATGGGCTTTTTAGGCAAGCTCACAGGGCAAGATTTAAGCGAACGTGACCCGAAAGCCGCTCGCGAAGCCTTTGAAGCATTTAAAACTCTAGTGACACGCTTTCCTGAGAGTAAATACACACCCGATGCACTCGCACGTATGCGCTATATCGTGAACTCTCTGGCTGAGAGTGACGTTAATACAGCCCGCTATTACTACAGACGCGGTGCCTATTTAGCAGCTGTCAATCGTGCACAACGGGCCATTACTGACTACGATCGCGCTCCAGCGACAGAAGAAGCGCTCTACCTCATGTATAAGTCTTACGAAGCCTTGGGTATGAAAGACCTCAGCCGCGATGCACTCCGTGTCTTGCAACTGAACTTCCCACAGAGCCAAATTGTTAAGACAGGTAAGCGTACCGAACCAGTTGGACCTAAAGCATCCTGGTGGCAGTTCTGGGTCAAAGAGAAATAATTTCGACCCTTGGGGTCATCAAGAGTACAAAAGGAGCTTCGGCTCCTTTTTTTATCCGTTCAAAATTTATCGAATTTGGTACGGTACACGCTGCGCGATGGCACACATCAGCTCGTAACCAATCGTGCCACTGGCATTAGCTACATCATCAATGGCTAAGTATTGCCCAAATAGCTCTACTGGAGTACCGACATCGACCCAAGGCGCATCACTGACATCGATGGTGATCATATCCATCGATACCTGCCCCGCCATCGGGCATGAACGTCCTGTGGACCATTGTCCCGCGGGTCCAGATATCCATACCGGTGTGCCGTCGGCCGCATGCCTAGGATAACCGTCAGCGTAACCACAGGCCACCACCGCAATCCGAATAGGGACATCCGTTTTATAGCGTGAACCATAGCCCACGCTCTCCCCGGCTGATAAATGTTGTAGCGCGATGACTTCCGAGCGCAAACTCATGGTGGGCTTCAGACCCAAACCCTCAATATCAGAGGACGCTCCGGATGGAGATGCCCCGTACAACATAATGCCGGGCCGCACCCAATCAGACGGAATCTGTGGGTGCCAAATGAGGGTCGCGGAATTGGCGACCGTACGAAGCCCCGGCAAATCTGCTACGACTTTCTCAAGGGTTTGGTACTGAGCATCTACACTTGGCTGACGATCATCGTAATCAGCATTCGCAAAATGGGTCATATGAGTGATCTCAAAACCCAGGCCATGCAAGCGCTGCCACACTTGTAAATAGTCATCAGGTCTAAAACCCAGACGATTCATACCCGTATTCATTTTTAGATAAATGTGGGGGCGAGCACCAGAGAACTGCGGGGCATCGACCATGTTTTCGAGCCAATCCACTTGGCGCCACTCATGAACCACACAGTCACAGGCCAAGTCCCTCATCGCAAATAAATCTTCTTGAGCAAATAAACCCTCCAGCAAAAGAATCGGCCCCTGCCAACCAGTCTCGCGCAAGCGCTTGGCTTCTGCAAGATCGAGCAAGGCAAACCCGTCTGTGGCGGCAAAGCCCCGTGCAGCAGCCTCAATCGTATGGCCATAGGCGTTGGCTTTGATCACAGACCAGACTTTGGCTTTAGGCGCGTAAGCACGCACCAAGGCCAAATTGTGAGCCATGGCATCAGTGTGGATATGGGCAATGATCGGTCTTGACAGAACTTTCTCTCTTTCGTGGTTTAATGGCACGTTAATAACTAGATTGTACGAATGAAACCAGGTTTTTACACAATTATGGCCGCGCAATTTTTTTCGTCGCTGGCCGACAATGCGCTGCTCATCGCTGCGATTGCCTTGCTATACCAACTCCATGCACCCGCATGGATGACCCCACTGCTCAAATTATTCTTCGTACTGTCTTACGTCTTACTCGCCGCTTTTGTTGGTGCTTTTGCTGATTCACGGCCCAAAGGTCGCGTGATGTTTCTCACGAACAGCATCAAAATTGTGGGCTGTTTGGCCATGCTGTTTAGCGCTCACCCCCTCTTAGCTTATGCAATCGTTGGCTTTGGTGCTGCAGCCTACTCTCCAGCCAAGTACGGCATTTTGACCGAACTTCTACCTGCAGAGAAATTGGTAGTCGCTAATGGCTGGATTGAGGGTTTGACGGTAGGCTCCATCATTTTGGGTACTGTTTTAGGGGGAGTGCTGATTTCCGATGCGGTCACCCTATCTCTACTCAGCATCGACCTACCCCGATTCGAGACCGGTATTGATACAGGTCCAGAAGCTGCGATTGCTGTAATCGCATTTATTTACCTGATTGCAGCACTCTTTAACCTCAGAATTCCAGATACTGGCGCACGCTATCCACAACAAGAGAAAAACCCGATCAAACTCATCAAAGATTTTGAGCATTGCTTTAAAACACTTTGGAATGACCGTCTTGGGCAAATCTCTTTAGCCGTCACCACCCTGTTCTGGGGTGCAGGTGCAACCCTGCAATTTATTGTCTTGAAGTGGGCCGAATACGCTTTAGGAATGAACTTATCCCAAGGCGCAATCCTCCAAGCAGTCGTTGCCTTTGGTGTCGCAGGTGGTGCTGTCTGGGCTGCGGCTCGAGTACCGCTCAAGAAAGCTTTAAATGTCTTGATTTACGGCGTAATCATGGGCGCACTCGTGATGCTCATGGCCATTTACCGTAAGGATCTGATACCCGATGTCGCGGTCAACCTCGGCTTATTTAAGATCCAGTTGCACTTATTGATTGCCTATGTGTTCTTGATCACAATTGGCTGGATGTCAGGCTATTTTGTCGTACCCATGAATGCGCTTTTACAACACCGCGGCCACGTACTCTTGTCAGCCGGTCACTCGATTGCTGTACAGAACTTCAATGAAAATCTCTCCGTTCTGTCGATGCTCTGTCTCTATGCCCTTCTGATTTGGCTCGATGTACCGATTTCTATCGTCATCGTATTGTTTGGTAGCTTCGTGTGTCTAGTCATGATTCAGATCATGCGTTGGCATCGACGCAATCAGGCAGAATACGATTCGCTTCACCTGATCGGCGAAGAAAAACACCACTAATCAAATAATCAAAGAACGCGCCAGGATCAGGTCTTGCCAAGTTTTGGCCTTATCCTGTGCATGCTTGAGTAGATGAGCTGGATGATCAGTAAAAACGATCGGCAATTCATGACCACTAATCTCTACAGATTCGACAGTACCCCTGATGTCTTCAAAGGCTTCATCGATCTGCAACAATTTCTTGGGCAATAAACTACCCATAGCCACCACCACCCCGGCTGACTGAATATCGATTTGATTCATTTGCTGACTCGATAGGCATTGAATATCAGATCGCGTGAGATATAAAGAAGCCAGAATTCGCTCAAACAACAGTGCTGCGTCACCTGTTAAATCATCAACAATAAAGACCCATGGGGACAACCCTGGTGCGTTTGACTTCACATCTTGTTGGACAGGATCTAGCTGTGCAGCAGTTGTCGAATTTTGTGCAGCCTGAGCTTGCGGCATCTCGCCTTGGCGCAAATACCAAGTGCTAATACCCATTTCTTGTAAGTACTCATCATGGGACATGACTTAATTTCCTAAAGCTAAGTTTTTCTTCATCACGACTGCATGCTCGCGGCCATCCTCAGCAGGATAATAATCCTTGCGTACCGCCAAAGCTTCAAATCCAATCTGCTCATACAAAGCACGTGCTGGCAAATTACTTTCCCGAACCTCGAGAAATACAGTGCTGATATTTTCCTGTCGGGCAACATCATCGATCATTTGCAAACTTTTTTGTGCTAGTCCCCGGCGGCGATAGTTTGGATCAATCGTGATATTTAACAAATGCAATTCGTCTAACACTGTCATAAGCACCAAATAACCGAGCATTTTCTGTGGATGATGGGCTTCATCTAATTCCCATAAAACATAGGACCAGTAACCCGCGCTTAAAGCATCCTGAAAATGGCCCCTAGTCCAAGGAAAGGCATGCGAGGCTTGCTCGATGGCCAAGACCAAATCGAGGTCTTTTAATTCCATGGCGAGCAATTTGATATTCATGACTAAAGTGGCTGACCACGCTCAGCTAAGGTGAATGCGACCTTATTACGAATATAAAGGGGCTCTAAATCTTCAGCAGAAAGGCGCACAGGATTATCTAATGCTAAATAGGCTAGAGCTCGGGCCCTAGGGAGTATCACAGAGGAGTGATGAGTCGTCTCTGACAGGCTCTTAAAGTGTGAGGCATACACTGAAAAAGCTGACCCTACAGGGATAGCTGAGTACGCGTCTAATTGTGCTGCTAAATCATCAGGGCTCGAGAGATGAATTTCACCTTGCCTTTGAATACGACCTGCAGAATCGACCTCATAGTAGGCCCAATAGATCTCTTGCATACGCGCATCACTAGCGACACAAAGCGTTTGACCTGCATAAGCATGGTGACCTGATTGATGAACCGCTTCCCAAGCCATAGCATCAAGAGAAACAATCGGTATACAGGGTTTGTTTAAGCCCAGGGCCAAGCCTTGCCCAATACCGACTGCAATTCGAATCCCCGTGAAGGCCCCTGGACCAACACCAATAGCCAGGGCATCAAGATCCGCTAAGACAATCTTAGCTTCTGAACATGCCTGCTCAACCCAGTCCAGTACTTTTTGGCTAGCCGCAGGCCCTACATCTTCATGGCGCTCAAACAACAAGGAGGCCGATCGTCGATCGCCTCCTTGCGCTTGCAACAAGGCCACTGAACACCACTGTGTCGAGGTGTCGATGGCCAGAATGAGCAATTAGATTTCCTCGTATAAAGGCAGAGTCAAGAACTCTTCAAATTTCTCACTCGTACTCATCACATCAAAAATCTCCGCAGCACGGTCAAAATGACCCATCGCACCACTGGCTTTGACTTTCGGCAACTCTTCAGCGATCAAAGCACGCACCATTTCGGCAGTCACTTTACGACCATCTTCAAGCACACCTTTGGGTGAACGAATCCACTGCCACACCTGTGAACGGCT
Source organism: Polynucleobacter sp. MWH-Loch1C5 (assembly GCF_018881775.1). Classification (GTDB taxonomy): domain Bacteria; phylum Pseudomonadota; class Gammaproteobacteria; order Burkholderiales; family Burkholderiaceae; genus Polynucleobacter. The sequence goes on along the minus strand of NZ_JACVPR010000001.1, from coordinate 1,583,200 downwards.
GATTTCAGCTGTTGCTGCATCTTCCATCAAGTTATGAATTGGCACGCAACCATTACCGGCTAACCAAGCACCCAAATAATGAATACCCACATTGATATTCATACGCAAGCCCGCTTCAGTAATCGGTGTTTCTGGTTGGAAGTTCAACAAATCAGCAGCTGTGACATTGACTTCAGGTTTTTGCTTTTCGAATTGATTAGGTTTATCACCCAAAACAGCTTTGAACTCAGCCATCGCAGGCTCAACCAAACCTGGGTGCGCCACCCAACCACCATCGTAACCATCGGTAGCATCACGCTTTTTGTCGTTAATAATGCCCTGCATAGCAATCGCATTTTTCTCAGGATCATTCTTAATCGGAATCAAGGCACTCATACCGCCAATCGCAGGGGCACCACGCTTATGGCAGGTCTTCAAGAGCAAGAGTGCATAGGCTCGCATGAATGGAGAAGTCATCGTGACTTTGGCACGGTCAGCCAAACAGAAGCTCTTGTCTACCTTGAATTTCTTGATGCAAGAGAAGATGTAGTCCCAACGACCGGCGTTCAAACCAGCGCTGTGCTCACGCAACTCATAAAGGATTTCATCCATTTCAAAGGCCGCCAAGATCGTCTCAATCAAAACAGTCGCTTTGATCGTGCCACGTGGCAAACCAATCTCATCTTGAGCCATGCAGAAAATGTCATTCCACAAACGTGCCTCTAAATGGCTTTCCATTTTTGGTAAGTAGAAGAATGGACCTGCACCACGAGCAATTTGCTCTTTGGCGTTATGGAATAGGAATAAGGCGAAATCAAAGATACCGCCTGAAACACGCTGACCATCCACAGTCACGTGTTTTTCGTCTAAGTGCCAGCCACGTGGACGAACTTGCAAAGTAGCAATCTTGTCGTTCAATTTATACAGCTTGCCATTTTGCTCAAGCTGTAGTTCGCGACGAATCGCTTTTTTCATATTGATTTGACCTTGGATCTGATTCACCCAGCTTGGGCTGTTTGAATCTTCAAAGTCAGTCATGTAAGAGTCTGCGCCGGAGTTAAAGGCATTGATCACCATTTTGGCTTCAACAGGACCCGTGATTTCTACGCGACGACACTGCAAAGCTGCTGGAATAGGAGCCACTTTCCAATCACCTTCACGAATATGTTTAGTTTCGGGCAGGAAGTCTGGCTTCTCACCGGCGTCCAAACGCTTGGCACGCTCCACACGTGCTTTGAGCAGTTCTTGACGACGTGGTTCAAAAGTACGGTGTAATTTAGCAACTAAAGCGAGGGCTTCAGGGGTCAAAATAGTGGCAAATTCTGGGGTTACTTCGGCATTGATAACCATGCCTTGTGGCAAGTTGGACATGAAAACTCCTGCAAATACAATTAGTTATAAATATTAATCGTCAATATTTTTTTGACGGAACTGACATTATGCCCTTACCAAAGAAAAATGTCCCAAAGCAGTGGAATCCCCTGCTTTGAGACCTGATTAAAGATGCGTTGTTTTAGGAAAGAGCGCTGATGACTTCAGGTGGCGCCTGAACTAATTCAATCAAAACCCCCTCGCCAGCGATTGGAAATTCATCACTGGCTTTGGGATGCAAGAAAGTAATGTCATAGCCTGCTGCACCCTTGCGTATTCCGCCAGGTGCAAAACGCACACCTTGGGCAGTCAGCCACTCAACAGCCACAGGCAAATTATCGACCCATAAGCCAATGTGGTTCAGCGGTGTCGTATGAACCGCTGGTTTTTTCTCCGGATCCATAGGTTGCATCAAATCGACTTCTACCTTGTAAGGGCCCTGACCCATGGCACAAATATCCTCGTCGACATTCTCTCGCTCAGACTGAAAAGTACCCGTCACCTCCAGACCCAACATATCCACCCACAAAGTCTGTAGACGTTTTTTGTCAGGGCCGCCAATAGCGACTTGCTGAATACCTAAAATTTTGAATGGTCGTGTCATGCTAGCTCACTCAAATCGAATAATGGGTTGATCAACTGCCAAGCTTTCGCCCTTAGCAGCCATGACTTCAGCAACCACACCATCTTGAGTAGCCACCAGAACGTTTTCCATCTTCATAGCCTCAATCGCGGCCAAACGCTGACCCGCCTCAACTTTCTGTCCGACGCTTACGGCCACATCCACTAAGAGACCGGGCATGGGTGATAGTAAGAATTTCGACATATCGGGCGGCTCTTTGTACAACATGAGCTTTTGCATCTCAGCACCCTCTGGTGAGAGCACTAAAGCATCTACTCGCACACCGTTATATTGCACACGATAAGCAAGTCCCATACGCTCGACTTGAGCAGAGATTGTCTGACCATTGACCGAGGCACGATAGATAATTTGACCCGGATTCCAATCGGTATCAATGCTGTATTTTTTGCCACCTACTGTGATGTCATAACCATGATGATTGTCATGAATCTCCGTGTTCACGTACTCCATCTTGCCTACTTCACCAGTAGCCACGACAAAATCGGTAGAAATTTTGACTTCATGACCCTCTAATTGGCCATAAATACCCGCTGCACGATCAAGGTAGCGACGGTGAACTGCAGTCGCCAATGCTGCCATGAGGTGCGGATCTTCAGGCTTTACATCCGTGGCTCTAAAACCATGAGGGAACTGCTCAGCAATAAAACCGGTATTGAAGTCTCCGGAAATAAAGCGAGGATGCTGCATCAAGGCTGCCTGGAATGGGATATTCGAATGAATGCCGCGAATCACAAACTCATTGAGGGCGCGACGCATTTTCGTAATCGCATCAAGACGATTTTCACCATGCACAATCAACTTTGCAATCATCGAGTCGTAATACATCGGAATCTCACCACCTTCATAGACACCTGTATCTACACGTACCCCGTCCACTTCCGCAGGAGGCTGATAACGAACCAAGCGACCGGTGGAAGGCAAAAAGTTACGGTAAGGATCTTCCGCATTAATACGGCACTCCATCGCCCAACCCGTACGCTGAATATCAGATTGCTTGAATGACAGTTTTTCACCTGCAGCCACGCGAATCATTTGCTCTACTAAATCTAAGCCCGTAATCGCTTCAGTCACCGGATGCTCGACCTGTAAACGAGTATTCATCTCAAGGAAGTAGAAAGATTGATCCTTACCTACTACAAACTCAACAGTACCGGCTGATTGATATTTAACAGCTTTGGCCAGTGCTACCGCCTGCTCACCCATGGCCTTGCGCGTTTCATCACTAATAAATGGTGAAGGCGCCTCTTCAATGACTTTTTGATGGCGACGCTGGATCGAACACTCACGCTCCCACAGGTAGACCGCATTACCATGCGCATCACCCAGTACCTGAATCTCAATATGGCGAGGCTCTTCGACAAACTTTTCAATAAAGACACGATCATCACCAAAGCTATTGCGTGCTTCATTACGACAAGCTGAGAAACCTTCAAAGGCTTCCTTATCATTAAAAGCTACACGCAAACCCTTACCACCACCGCCTGCAGAGGCTTTGATCATCACTGGATAACCGATACCTTTAGCAATTTCTACTGCTTTTTCTGGGGTTTCAATCGCCTCGTTGTAACCCGGAATCGTATTGACTTTTGCTTCATTAGCTAACTTTTTCGAAGCAATCTTGTCACCCATAGCAGCAATTGAATAATGCTTGGGGCCAATAAAGATGATGCCCTCTTCTTCTAGGCGCTTAGCAAAAGCCTCGTTCTCAGACAAGAAACCGTATCCCGGATGAACCGCTTCAGCACCTGTATCTTTACAAGCTTTAATGATGTTATCCATCACCAGGTAGGATTCGCGTGAGGGGGCTGGGCCGATACATACCGACTCATCAGCTAACTCGACATGACGCGCATCCTTATCCGCTTCTGAATAAACCGCCACTGTCTTAATACCCATCTTGCGTGCGGTTTTGATAACGCGACAAGCAATCTCGCCGCGGTTTGCAATCAAAATCTTCTTAAACATATTGCTTCTTTCTTAATCGGTTACAGAGGAATGTTGCCGTGCTTGCGCCATGGGTTCTCAAGCTCTTTGTCTTTCAACATCGCTAAAGAACGCGCCACTCGTTTACGAGTCTCATGGGGCATGATCACATCATCGATGTATCCACGACGACCGGCGACAAAAGGATTAGCAAACTTAGCCTTGTATTCAGCCTCACGCTCTGCCAATTTGGCAGGGTCGGATTTTTCTTCTCTGAAGATAATTTCTACAGCGCCTTTCGGTCCCATCACTGCAATCTCTGCAGATGGCCAAGCAAAGTTAACATCCCCTCGTAAATGCTTAGAAGCCATCACGTCATAAGCACCCCCATAAGCTTTACGAGTAATGACTGTGATCTTGGGCACGGTACATTCAGCATAGGCGTAGAGCAACTTCGCACCGTGTTTGATAATGCCACCGTACTCTTGCGCAGTGCCTGGCATAAAACCGGGAACGTCCACAAAAGTCACCACAGGAATATTGAAGGCATCACAAAAACGCACAAAACGTGCCGCTTTGATCGAAGATTTAATATCCAAACAGCCTGCTAAGACCAAAGGCTGATTGGCAACGATACCGACCGTCTGACCTTCGATACGCGCAAAACCAATGATGATATTTTTTGCGTAATCAGGTTGTAATTCAAAGAAATCACCGTCATCAACAGTTTTCATGATGAGCTCATGCATGTCATACGGCTTGTTGGGATTATCAGGCACCAAAGTGTCGAGTGAATAATCCAAACGCTCAGCACTATCAGCGCCTTTACGTACCGGTGGCTTTTCTTTATTAGAGAGTGGCAAGTAGTTAAAGAAGCGACGTAACATCAAAATCGCTTCTACATCATTTTCAAATGCGCGGTCACAGACCCCTGACTTGGTGGAATGAGTCATCGCGCCACCTAGTTCTTCAGCAGTCACTTCTTCGTGCGTCACCGTCTTGACCACTTCAGGACCTGTCACAAACATATAAGAACTGTCTTTAACCATAAAGATGAAGTCAGTCAAAGCGGGTGAATACACCGCGCCACCGGCACTAGGGCCCATGATCAGAGAAATCTGTGGAATCACACCAGACGCTGAGACGTTGCGTTGGAAGATTTCAGCATAACCTCCCAAAGAGGCAACCCCCTCCTGAATACGCGCACCCCCTGAATCATTTAAACCAATCACTGGTGCACCAACCTTCATGGCTTGATCCATGACCTTACAAATCTTTTCAGCATGCGCTTCAGACAGTGATCCGCCAAAGACTGTGAAGTCTTGTGAAAACACAAAGACCAAACGGCCATTAATCATGCCGTAACCTGTGACCACACCATCGCCTGGCACAGACTCATTGGCCATACCAAAGTCGGTACAACGATGTTCAACGAACATATCCCACTCTTCAAAAGAGCCTTCATCAAGAAGTAACTCAATACGTTCGCGGGCAGTCAATTTACCCTTGCCATGTTGCGCATTAATACGCTTTTGGCCACCGCCTAAGCGTGCTTGTTCACGCTTTGCCTCTAGTTGCCGAATGATGTCATGCATGTGCTGCTCTCCCTTACTTCATTAAATCTAATAAACGTCTCGCAGCTACAGATGCTGCTAATACGCCACGATTCACATCTGCAGTCATTTGCGCCAATTGCGCTTGTACCTGCGGATGCTCTTTAAATCTCTGTTTAAGACCTGCATCAATACGTTCCCACATCCAAGCTTGAGCTTGTTGCTGGCGACGCTGGGTCAGACGCCCATTTTTAGTTTGTAAGTCTTGATAACGTTTCACCTGATCCCAAAACTCTGTCACCCCCTCTTGCTTGAGCGCACTCATGCGCATCACCTGAGGATGCCAAAGTGACTCATCATGATGCGCATGATCAGGATTACCATGTAAGCCAAAAAGTCTTAAGGAGCTCGTGATGTAGGCTTGGGCTCGGGTCGCGGCATCAGGATCGATATCCGCTTTATTGATTAAGACCAAATCAGCCAACTCCATCACACCCTTTTTGATTGCCTGTAAATCATCCCCGGCATTGGGTAACTGCAAGAGCGTGAACATATCGGTCATATTGGCCACAGCCGTTTCACTTTGACCCACACCCACGGTTTCCACAATCACGACATCATGTCCTGCGGCCTCGGCCATGAGCATGACTTCACGCGTTTTTTCTGCCACACCACCCAAAGTTCCTGAAGAGGGACTAGGACGAATAAAAGCCTTGGGATGAACTGACAACTGTTCCATGCGAGTCTTATCACCCAAAATCGAACCACCGGATACCGTCGAAGATGGATCAATCGCTAAAACAGCAACACGATGACCTTGGCTAATTAAATACAGCCCTAGAGCCTCAATGAAAGTTGACTTTCCGACTCCAGGCACACCCGATATACCCAAGCGAAACGAACGACCAGTATGCGGTAAAACTGCATTGAGTAACTCATCAGCGCGCTGACGATGATCACTGCGCGTGGATTCCAACAAAGTAATGGCTTTTGCCAGAGCGCGACGCTGAGCGGGTCCATCTGTAGCCTGTGGGCCACAGATGGCATCAAACAGAATTTGCTCAGTCGCTTGCACAATGCTCTCTGGTTTATTGACTGGCTAAACGAATCTGCTCCAAAACATCTTTAGCGGATGCTGGAATGGGCGTGCCCGGACCATAAATACCCTTGACCCCTGCTTCGTAGAGGAAGTCGTAGTCCTGACGAGGAATCACACCACCCACGAACACAATAATGTCATCGGCACCCTGCTTCTTTAGCTCAGCAATAATGGCCGGCACCAAAGTCTTATGGCCTGCAGCTAAGGTTGAAATACCCACGGCATGCACATCATTTTCAATCGCTTGGCGTGCGCACTCTTCAGGCGTCTGGAACAAGGGGCCCATATCCACATCAAAGCCAAGATCAGCGAAAGCAGTAGCGACCACTTTAGCGCCACGATCGTGACCGTCTTGGCCTAATTTAGCAATCATGACACGTGGACGACGGCCATGGTCTTTAGCGAAATCAGCGATTTCACCTTTGAGTTTTTCCCAGCCTTCGGCTGAATCATATGCAGCAGCGTACACTCCGGTCACCTTTTGTGTATCGGCGCGATGGCGCCCGTAAACTTTCTCTAAAGCATCTGATACTTCACCCACTGTAGCGCGCAAACGAATCGCGTCAATCGCTAAACCTAACAAATTACCTGTATTGGTCTCTGCCGCATGGGTTAATGCATCAAGTGCTGCCTGTACTTTCTTCGGATCGCGTTTGGTTTTGATCTCTTTCAGACGCGCAATCTGTGCCTCTCGTACCTTGTTGTTATCGACTTCCAAGATATCAATAGCATCTTCTTTAGCGAGCTTGTATTTATTCACGCCCACAATCACATCTTTACCAGAGTCAATACGCGCTTGTTTCTCTGCAGCTGCCGCCTCAATCTTCAGTTTGGCCCAACCGCTTTCCACGGCTTTGGTCATCCCGCCCATGGCTTCAACTTCTTGGATAATTTCCCAAGCTTTATCAGCCATCTCCTGAGTGAGCTTTTCCATCATGTATGAGCCAGCCCATGGATCAACCACATTGGTGATATGTGTCTCTTCTTGAATAATCAACTGCGTATTACGCGCAATACGGGCAGAAAACTCTGTCGGTAATGCAATGGCCTCGTCAAAAGAATTCGTATGGAGCGATTGCGTACCCCCAAACACCGCCGCCATGGCTTCAATCGTCGTACGTACAATATTGTTATAGGGATCTTGCTCAGTCAATGACCAACCCGATGTTTGGCAATGCGTTCTGAGCATGAGTGATTTGGGATTCTTAGGCCCAAACTCCTTCATGATGCGCCACCAGAGTAAGCGGGCGGCACGTAATTTTGCGACCTCTAGGTAGAAGTTCATGCCAATCGCAAAGAAGAATGACAAACGACCGGCAAAGTCATCTACATCCAATCCTTTAGAGAGGGCAGTTTTCACATACTCCTTGCCATCAGCTAAGGTAAATGCGAGCTCCAAAGCCTGATTCGCACCGGCTTCTTGCATGTGATAACCCGAAATAGAAATCGAGTTGAACTTAGGCATATTCTGCGAGGTGTACTCGATGATGTCGCCAATAATGCGCATCGATGGCTCTGGTGGGTAAATATAGGTATTACGCACCATGAACTCTTTGAGAATATCGTTCTGAATCGTGCCAGATAACTGATCCTGCTTAACGCCCTGCTCTTCGGCAGCAACGACATAACCAGCTAAAATCGGCAATACCGCGCCGTTCATGGTCATGGATACAGATACTTTATCGAGTGGAATCTGATTAAAAAGGATCTTCATGTCCTCGACCGAGTCAATGGCCACACCCGCTTTACCCACATCGCCAGTCACGCGAGGGTGATCGGAGTCATAGCCGCGATGGGTCGCCAAGTCAAAAGCGACTGATACGCCTTGACCACCGGCTGCTAATGCCTTGCGATAAAAGGCATTCGATTCTTCAGCGGTGGAAAAGCCAGCATATTGGCGAATGGTCCATGGACGCACGGCATACATCGTGGCTTGCGGTCCACGCAAGAACGGCTCAAATCCTGGCAAGGTATTGGCATAAGGCAGGTCTTTGGAATCTGCAGCGGTGTACAAAGCTTTGAGCTGAATATCGTCGGGGGTTTTCCAACCCAGCGCATCGATATCACCATTCGGAGCAGACTTAGCTGCCGCTTTACGCCAAGCCTCTAAATCAGCTTGACTAAATTCTGGCCACTTTGCATCACTCTTACTCATTCCCACTCCCTTAATGACTGCTATCAATAGTATGTAATTGAACCCAAAAGGCTTGACAAAAACCTGACAAATTGATTCTAATGCATTCATAATTATGAATGCAAAAAATTTATTAACGCCTAAGCCATTGTACGAGGAAGTCGCAGAAAGATTGCGAAATAGCATCTTTTCGCATGAACTCGAACCAGGCGCCTGGATCGATGAACAGGCCTTGGCTATCCAATATGGCATTAGCCGCACCCCGATGCGTGAAGCGATTAAGGTTTTGGCCGCAGAAGGCTTAATTACGATGAGGATGCGGCGTGGCGCCTATGTCACGGAAGTCTCCAAGGCAGATCTAAGTCAGATTTTTACGGTTCTAGCCCTCCTCGAGGGTCAAGCCTGCCGTGAAACAGCGCAAAAGGCATCTGAAAAACAACTGGAAGAGCTAGATTCCATCCACTTAAAACTGGAACGAGCTGCAGCAGATCGAGATCTAGACCTATTTTTTGCGATTAACCAGTCTTTCCACGACAAAATTCAAGACATTTGCGCTAACCAATGGATGAGAAACGTCATCAATGACCTTCGTAAAGTTCTAAAGCTTCAAAGACGGGACTCCCTTAGTAAACGGGGGCGACTTGAAAACTCGCTTTTAGAACACCGGAAGATTCTAGCCGCCCTCCTCGCACGAGACGGAGAAAAGGCAGAAAAACTCATGAAAGAACACCTTTTACAAGGTCAATTGGCCGCCAAATAAGTCAAAGTAATTTCTAGATAAATAACTTAAGTTACTGTTTTTTATGACTAAAAAGGCTGCCTAAGCAGCCTTTTTCAAGTCATCTAGCAACTTATTTTTTCATGACCAAGTTGCCTGGCAGGCTAGCCATATAAGCGGCCATATCACGCAAGTCTTTGTCCGTAAACTGAGTCACCTGAGCAGCCATGATGGCATTACTGCGACCGATATTCGGGTTATTGGTGACCTTATAGGCCTTCAATGCATAGTAAAGGTAATCCGCATATTGACCAGCCAACTTAGGATATTCAGGGGCGATAGGTTTGTTTAAGCCCTCACCGTGACAGGCGATACAGCCACTTTTATTGACCAATTCACCACCACGCTTAACATCACCGGCTGCGGCTGTAAATGAAATACCTGCGAGAGCCAATGCTAGAACGATACGTTTCATAATTTCCCCTCGCTTACTTCAATTTGTTCATTGGAGTGGCTGGAGTCTGAGCAGAGTAATACTCAGCAATATCAGCCATATCTTGATCGCTCAAGCTACCGGCAATCGCGCGCATCGTTGGATGCTTACGCTCGCCCTTCTTGTAAGCTTGCAAAGCAGCCACAATGTAAGGCGCACTTTGGCCACCTAGCATTGGGACAGAATAGATTTCTGGATAAGCAACGCGGTAACCTGGAATGGCATGGCAGCCAATACACATGGCCACTTTAGCTTCAGCAGCTTTAGCATTGCCTTGAATAGTTTGGGCTTGAGCGGTACCTGCTAGAGCAGCAGCCGCAATCGCAACAGTTAGTAGTTTTTTCATAGTGACCAAATATTGAGTTAGATCAAAAATCTGCGTTGCGAGTATAGCGCAAGATACCCAAGAAATTCATTTTTCCGAGCCATTTTTGTGACATTTTTAAGTAATTACACCCTGATAGGAGAGTTTTTCAGGAATGTATTCAAGGTGTTTACAATTTCGGCTTCAAAGCACTTCTATCTAACGAGAAAATTATGTCCAAAATTGCACAACGCTTAGCCGAATTAAACATCACCCTACCCGCTGCTGGCGCGCCAGCAGCCGCCTATGTGATGTCAGCCCAAACGGGTAAGACTCTCTTTTTATCAGGTCATATTGCAAAAAAAGACGGCAAACCTTGGGTCGGCAAATTAGGTCTTACCATGACAACCCCTGAAGGCCAGGTGGCAGCGCGTAGTATTGCCATTGATCTGATGGCCACCATGCAAGCTCATTTGGGCAATCTGGACCGCGTCAAGCGCATTGTCAAAGTCATGAGTCTGGTGAACTCCACGCAGGAATTTACCGAACATCACTTAGTCACCAATGGTTGCTCTGAACTTTTATTTGAAGTGTTTGGTGAAGCCGGTAAACATGCGCGCAGCGCTTTTGGTGTTGCCCAAATACCACTCGGAGCTTGTGTTGAAATTGAGTTGATCGCCGAAGTCGAATAAGTTTTCAAGCACTTTTTCAGTCTTTTGACGATTAACAAAAAATCCCGCGCTTGCGGGATTTTTTATAGGCTAGCGATTTCAACTAGAGAATGGCTAGCAATTTAGCATCTTTAAGCTTAGGCTCTAGGGCATGGCCTTTACGGGCTCGGTGCGTCGTAAATGACTTGAGAATCTTCGCATCGAGCTCCACTTCAGTCGGCTTACCTGCCCGACCCGCGCCACTCATCACAGCACCGCGATCGTCTACTGCAATGGCGGCTTGGAGCTTTTCATTTTTCTCCAACTCCATCAAGATAACCCCCTTACCACCGGTCGGTAAACGCTTGAGCTCATCCAAGGGGAAGACAAGCAGACGTCCCTGCTCAGACAAACAAGCGACCGCACGCATCCCTGCAGAAATCTTGGCAGGCATCAAGGGCGCATCTCCTGGAGCAAATTTGGCATCAACCCCCACAAACGCCTTACCAGCCTTGTTACGTGTGGTCATATCAGCCACATTTGCCAAGAAGCCATTGCCAGAGCGCATCGCGATCAAGACCAAATCATCTGCGTGACCTGCATAGTAGGCCACCATCTGCGTACCTGCTGCCAAATTAACAAAACTGGTCAGGGGTGAACCGTCCCCACGAGCCCCAGGTAACTCAGATACAGGCACCGTATAGACTCGGCCATTACTACCTAAGCCCAAGACCACATCGGTTGTGCGGCACTCGTAAGTGCCATACATGGCATCACCCGCCTTAAACGTGAACTGCTGCGCATCGTGCCCATGACCCTGACGAGCCCTGACCCAACCACGCGCAGAGATAATCACAGTGACTGGCTCATCAATCACCTTCGCCTCGGCAACTGCTTTCTTTTCTTCCTGAATCACAGTGCGACGCTCATCACCGAAACTCTTCATATCGGTTTCGATTTCTTTGATGATGCGTTTGCGCATTTGCGCATCGCTGGCCAACAAACCTTCCAATTCGTCTTTTTCAGTCTTTAATTCAGCAAGCTCTTGCTCAATTTTGATCGCCTCCAGACGGGCCAACTGGCGTAAGCGAATCTCAAGAATATCTTCAGCTTGGCGATCGGATAACTTAAAGGCTTTAATAAGCTCAGGCTTGGGCTCATCACTACCACGGATAATTTTGATGACCTTATCGATATTCAGAAGAATCGTTTGACGACCTTCCAAAATATGCATCCGGTCATTCACCTTACCAAGACGATGCTGCGTGCGACGTGTGACCGTCACTACACGGAACTCAATCCACTCACTGATGATTTCTTGCAAACCCTTTTGCCTTGGACGACCATCATTACCAATCATCACAAGGTTAATCGGAGCATTAGACTCTAAAGAGGTATGCGCCAAGAGCATGGTGACGAATTCATTAACATCAACATTCTTGGTCTTGGGCTCAAAGACCAAACGGACTGCAGCATCCTTACTAGACTCGTCACGTACGCTATCGAGTAAGGAAAGAACAGTTTGTTTGAGGTTATTTTGTTCAGCGGTGAGGGTTTTCTTACCGACCTTCACCTTAGGATTGGTTAACTCTTCAATTTCTTGCAAGACTTTTTGCGCAGAAGTCGCTGGCGGTAACTCAGTGACTACCAATTGCCATTGGGCGCGCGCCAACTCCTCAATCACCCAGCGCGCTCTGACTTTAAGACTACCTCGACCAGTCTTGTATATCTCTGAGATTTCAGAAGGCGCAGAAATAATTTGTGCGCCACCCGGAAAATCAGGTCCTGGCACATAGGTCATTAACTCATCATGCGTTAACTTGGGATTTTTGATGAGCGCTATCGCCGCACTCGCAATCTCTTTGAGATTATGCGAAGGAATCTCAGTAGCCATACCTACTGCAATACCTGACGCACCATTGAGCAGTACAAATGGCAAACGGGCTGGCAAGAGCTTGGGCTCTTCCATGGATCCATCGTAGTTGGGAATGAAATCGACCGTACCTTGGTCAATTTCATCGAGTAAGAGACCAGCGATTTTCGTTAAACGTGCTTCGGTATAACGCATCGCCGCTGCACCATCCCCATCTCTAGAGCCAAAGTTACCCTGGCCATCAATCAAGGGGTAGCGCAAACTAAAGTCTTGAGCCAAACGAACTAAGGCGTCATAGGCAGACTGATCTCCGTGGGGATGAAACTTACCCAAGACATCACCCACCACTCGCGCACTCTTGACGGGCTTTGCATCAGCACGCAAGTTCATCTCATTCATGGCAAACAAGATGCGTCGCTGGACCGGTTTTTGACCATCTGCCACTTCAGGCAAGGCACGTCCTTTGACAACACTGATGGCATAGTCTAGATAAGCACGCTCAGCATAGGTGGCTAAAGTCAGAGAATCCAACTCCTCTGTTTTTACAACCGCCCGTGGCGCATCTTCAGTGGCTTGTGGCATATCCGCAAACAGATCTGGTTCTTGGCTGTGCGGGTTTTTCTTTTTACTCATAGACTCAAAACCATTTCTTTAAATATCAGCTTCAACTTCATTACCGCGCTCTTCAAGCCATGTGCGTCTGGCGCCCGACTCTGATTTACCCATGAGCATATCCATGGTCTTGACGGTTTCAGTCAACTCAATCTCACCTGTAGTGACGGGCAGCAGACGGCGTGTGTCCGGGTTCAGGGTGGTATCCCACAATTGCTCAGCACTCATTTCACCTAAGCCCTTAAAGCGACTAATCTGCCAACTGCCCTCACGTACACCATCTTTACGTAGTTTGTCTTCAATAGCACGTAATTCAGCTTCATCCAGGGCGTAAATCTTTTGCGCAGGTTTTTTGCCACGGGCGGGCGCATCGACTCGATACAGCGGTGGTCGCGCAATATACACATGACCACGCTCCATCAACTTTGGAAAGTGTTTGAAAAATAAGGTCAGCAATAAGACCTGAATGTGGGCACCATCTACGTCCGCATCTGACAAGATACAGATCTTGCCGTAGCGTAAATTGCTCAAATCCGGCTCATCATGCTCACCGTGTGGATCAACACCAATCGCCACAGCAATATCGTGGACCTCATTATTAGCAAATAAGCGATCACGCTCAGTTTCCCAAGTGTTCAGGACTTTGCCGCGCAAAGGCAATATGGCTTGGTATTCCTTATTACGACCCATTTTGGCCGATCCTCCGGCCGAGTCACCCTCAACCAAGAAAATCTCATTGATCGCAATATCTTCGCTCTCGCAATCAGTGAGCTTGCCGGGTAAAACCGCGACCCCTGAAGATTTTTTCTTTTCAATCTTCTGCCCCGCCCGCGTTCTGGCTTGAGCTTGCTTAATGACTAGTTCCGCGAGTTTCTTACCGTAGTCGACATGTTGGTTCAGCCACAAATCGAGAGCAGACTTCACAAAGCCCGAAACGAGGCGAACTGCATCTCTAGAATTGAGACGCTCTTTGATTTGCCCCTGAAATTGTGGATCCAAAACTTTCGCTGATAAAACAAAAGAAGCTCTTGCAAAAACATCTTCTGGCATGAGCTTGACGCCCTTGGGCTGCAAAGCATGAATTTCAATAAATGATTTCACAGCATTAAAAAGACCTTCGCGCAAACCACTTTCGTGGGTGCCACCTGCCGGTGTTGGTATCAAGTTCACATAACTCTCACGCACTGGGCTGCCTTCTTCCGTCCAGGCAACCACCCAACTTGCACCCTCACCTTCGGCAAAACTATCTTCACCTGCGCGCTCAGGATCAGCAAAATGTTCTCCATCAAAGGCTGGAATGACTACAGCACTATGCCCACCTTGCGCCATCGCTTCATCAAGATAGCCTTTGAGACCTTGGGTATAGAGCCACGATTGAGGTTCCCCACCTTTTTCCTGAATGAGCGTAACTTTGACGCCAGGGAGTAAGACAGCTTTGGAACGCAAAAGCCTTTGCAACTCTGCAAGGGGAATATGGGCACTATCAAAGTACTTGCCCTCTGGCCAAGCTCTTACACGTGTGCCGTTGGTTTTTTCCCCCGCTGGCGCCGCTTTAGACTTTAGCGGCTCGACCACAAAACCATGCTCAAAGGCGAGCTGTGAGACTTGCTTATCACGCCAAACGGTCACTTCAAGACGCTTTGAGAGTGCGTTCGTGACTGACACGCCCACCCCGTGTAAGCCCCCTGAGAAGGCATAAGCACCGCCAGAGCCCTTTTCGAACTTACCACCCGCGTGTAATTGGGTAAATACAAGCTCGACGACCGGGCGCTTTTCCTCCGGGTGGATGCCCACCGGAATACCACGTCCATCATCTTCCACACTGACGCTGCCATCGGTGTGTAAGGTCACCATGATGTGTTTGCCGTAGCCACCGAGCGCCTCATCCGAGGCGTTATCGATGACCTCTTGAATCATGTGTAGAGGATTATCCGTGCGGGTATACATACCCGGACGCTGTTTAACGGGTTCAAGGCCTTTGAGGACCTTAATCGACGATTCACTGTATTGATCTGATTTTTTTGTAGCCATGGCGCTAAATTGTAGCCACATGCGACAATGAACTCCTATGAGCGCACTTTCACATCTAAAAATTTTAGATCTCAGCCGCGTGCTGGCAGGCCCGTGGTGCACGCAAAATCTAGCGGATTTAGGGGCCGATGTGATTAAAGTGGAACGACCCGAGAGTGGCGACGATACGCGTCACTGGGGGCCTCCCTTTCTCAAAGATGAGCAGGGTCAGGAAACTTCTGAAGCAGCGTATTACTTAGCAATCAATCGTAATAAACGCTCGATAACTCTAGATATTGCCCACCCAGAGGGCCAGGCCATTATTCGAGAACTGGTCAAAACCTGTGATGTGGTGATTGAAAACTACAAAGTGGGACAGCTCAAAAAGTATGGTTTGGACTATGACAGCCTGAAAGCGATCAAACCCGATCTAATCTATTGCTCGATTACCGGCTTTGGGCAAACTGGGCCCTACGCCCACAGAGCCGGTTATGACTTTATTGTGCAAGGAATGGGCGGCTTCATGAGCGTTACCGGCGAACGCGAAGACTTACCCGGGGGCGGTCCGCAAAAGGCGGGTGTAGCGATTGCTGATATCTTCACAGGCATGTATGCCACTTCTGCAATTCTGGCAGCACTGATTCATCGTGATCAAACTGGCGAAGGTCAAGCGATTGATCTAGCCCTCTTAGATGTGCAAGTCGCCACGATGGCTAATGTGGCCAGCAACTATCTCATTAGCGGTGTCCCGCCGAAAAGCTGGGGCAATGCAAGCCCCAATATCGTGCCCTATCAAACCTTTAGAGCCAGCGATGGTTGGATTATTGTTGCCACTGGTAACGATAGCCAATTTAGACACTTTGTAGAGGCTGGCGGCCAAGCCATGCTCGCTGATGATCCACGTTTTGCAAGCAATCCAGATCGCGTCACTCATCGTGAGCTACTGGTGCCCTTACTGCAAAGTATGGTGGCACAAAAAACCAAACAAGAGTGGATTAGCCTCCTAGAGGCGGCCGGTGTGCCTTGCGGTCCCATCAATAATTTTCAAGAAGTGTTTGAGAATGAACAGGTTCAGGCCCGGGGTCTCAAAATGACCCTAACGCACCCGCTCGCCGGGCAAGTCCCCCTCGTACGCAGCCCTATGCGTTTATCTAAAACACCCGTGGTAGAAAGATCAGCTCCCCCACTCTTGGGCGAGCATACTCGAGAAATCCTGCAAAAGGATCTGGGGATGGATGATGCAAAGATTGCCCACCTTGAAGCTTTGGGCATTATCGGAGGTCGCCGATTATGAATACTCAGCGTTTAAGTCTTTTAAGGGTCTTATTAGTCGGTGGCTTGATTGTGACCCTATCGATGGGCATCAGGCATGGGTTTGGTCTATTTAATCTACCGATTACTCAAGAGAATGGCTGGGGTCGTGAAACCTTTGCTTTTGCGATCGCACTCCAGAATTTGATTTGGGGTGCGGCACAACCTCTGATGGGAGGTTTATCCGATCGCTTTGGGGCTTATCGGGTCTTGATTGTGGGCGGTCTACTCTATGCCTTAGGTCTATTGGGCATGTCACTTGCCGAATCCGGTTTGAGCTTTACCTTAGCTGCCGGACTGTGTCTAGGACTCTCTCTGGCCTCCTGCACATACAGCGTGGTTTACGGCATCATCGGTCGCAATGTCCCTGAAAATAAGCGTGTCTGGGCTATGGGGGTCGCGGCCGCGACAGGATCTTTTGGCCAATTTTTGATGATCCCCCTAGAGCAAAGCTTAATTAGCCAATTTGGCGTTCATGAAGCGCTGATCTTGCTCGCCCTGATGGCCAGCCTCATCATTCCGCTCGCATGGACAGTTAAAGAACCGGTTTTGGCAAACCATCTTCAAGGTCATCAACAAACGGTGGCCGAAGCGATTCATGAAGCATTTACAAATCGAAATTTTCAACTACTCACCTTGGGTTACTTCGTATGTGGCTTTCAGGTGGTGTTTATCGGTGTGCACCTAGCACCCTATCTGAAAGATATGTCGACCATTAATCCTGCTGTCGGTGGCGCACAAGTGGCCACGATCGCACTTGCACTGGTTGGCTTATTCAATGTCTTTGGTACCTATGTCGCCGGCGCGCTCGGTCAGCGTTACCCCAAACGTTATTTATTAAGCTTCATTTATGGCGCGCGCGCAATTGTCATTACTGTCTATTTAGCCTACCCCATTAGCCCCTTATCGACCTATGTATTTGCTGCCCTAATGGGTTTCTTGTGGCTGTCTACTGTCCCTCTCACCAATGCCATCGTTGCCCAAGTCTTTGGTGTTAAGTACCTCTCGATGCTCTCAGGTTTTGTGTTTTTCTCACACCAGTTAGGTAGCTTTGTGGGCGCTTATTTAGGAGGCTATATCTTTGATCAAACAGGCTCTTATCAAATCGTTTGGTGGATTGCGATTGCATTGGGTGTCTTTGCCGCATGCATCAACCTTCCGATTAAGGAAGTAGCAATCACTAGAAAAGCAATTCAGCCTGCGTGATAATAGGGTTATGGTTACTGCGCATCGCCCTCTACTGATCAAACTTAGCATCGCCCTCGTGCTAGGTCTAGTGTTTTTGTCTTACCTCAAACCCGACCTGATGGTCGATGTTGCAAACACCTTACTGGTCTTGTGTGGCTGGTAATTCCGCCCTCGCCGTAGTTCAATGGATAGAACAAGTGCCTCCTAAGCGCTAGATACAGGTTCGATTCCTGTCGGCGGGACCAATCATCGTTGCTCTAGTTTTTCGCGAATCATGTCTACATACATCCTTAACTCGTAGACGTTCGCCGAGAATTTTTTGGGCACTTTAAGACGCATGGCTTTGGCTTGTAATTGATCCCACTCATGGCGCCATACATAATTTGAATCTTTCAAGGCCTTTAACTCTAACTCTCTGAGTTGTTTATAGACCGCACCAGTCAATGCATCAACACGCATGCGTATCAAAGTGGGGATGATGTTAATGAGCGGAATCAAAATGGCGATCAGAGGCACGATCAAACGAATCGCTCGCTCAATCCATACCACTGTCCAAAATGGCAAATGTCGGTGTAAGAATGAAGGTCCCGTCTTGAGGTAATAACTCGCGTCAGCGTTATGTGGCCAAGAAAAACCTTGGGCACTGGGAAAGTCCCCGTCCTTTTGCAACAAGTCCAAATGCTCAAGAGTCGCTTCGGTCGCCCGCATAATGGGAGTAATCAGTGCTGGATGAAGATCAGGATGTATTGCAAGCACCGCTGGCGTACTCAAAATATGCAAATCTTTCGCGGGTAAGTCAGCAGGTAGATCAATGACTCCGCGCGGCACAGTGACCTTCTTAAGGAAGGGTAGACGCAGCGCATAAGCATCAGCCTGCTCAAAACTCATCACCTGTAAGCCCGGCGTCTTGAGGTAATCCATCAAGATAGGCGCCTGCGGGCCACTCACCAAAATAGCAGCATCTAAATGACCATTTTTTAAATCATGAAGAGCATCTTTGGCATTGCGATCAATAATTTGCACTTCTTGATTCTGAATTTGATTCAAGCTGAGTAATTGCTCAGCCAATACTCGCGTTCCGCTACCCGGCATGCCCATGGCAATTTTTCTACCCTTTAGCTGGGTGAGTCGTGTCAGCCCCTCTTTGTCTTTAAAAGAATGGGGTCTATAAAAGACCCATACTTGTTCATCAAAGATGGCAGCCAATGCTTCTATACCTGGGTAGTCTGTACTTTTACCCACCCCACCCTGAATAATGGCGAGCTGGGCCTGGTGGTTTTGCAGACGTTGCAAATTTTCGAGTGAACCTGCTGAGGTTTGCACCTTCAGTTCGATTTTCTCTTTTTTAAGCTCAAGAGCTAATTGTTGGGCAAAACGGTAATAAAGACCTGTATCTGCTCCCGTGGTGATGGTGATTTGTTTTTGTGGGACAGGCACCCATAACCAAATCGCGATACCGATAGCCATTAGCAAAAAAGGCAAGCCGTAAATGAGCGCAAAACGTCTTGTGCTTGAATTTTGATCCATATGATTACTTGGTTTTTAATTGCATTTGTATCGGCACACCAGCCTCTACTGCGTTGACTTTAACAGGGCTTGCTCGACGCAGTCGATTTTTTAAATTCGGCTGCTGTTTAAGAATATAGCGCTCAATCTGCTCTAGGCGCTGGTCGGCTAATTGCAACAAATCTCGCTCGGTCAGTGGGCGACTTTGAATTAATTCTGCGCGTAAACGTAAAGCGCGCTGCTCACCATCCAAAGGTAAGGTCACCAGGCGCTGACTTAATTTAAGATAGCCCAACTCTTTTGTGTAAATTTGACGTATTGCTGTCTGAATACGAGGATCAGACAAGGCTAGCCGTGGTAATGGATCCAAATCAGTCAACTTAAAGCCTGCCGCAATTAAAACTTGTTGATCGATAGTCGTCGTTTTCAGGGCCAGTGCATCTCTTTCAGGATCATAACTACCGGCGATCTCCAGATCCACTGGTGTACGCTTTTCTAATAGAGCCAAAATTTTGTCGAGCTTGTCTCTTTCTTGGGGCATCAGGCCGGATTCACCAGGCAGCATATACACACCGTCAATCGACTCACTCCCCAAAAGACTGGCAATGGCTCGAAAAGGCGCTGTCACCACATTAGTGATAACGGTTCGTAAGGCCTGCCAAAATAAATGGCCCACCGAAAACTCCGGCGCGTCGACATGGCCACTGATGGGAATATTGATATCAATCATGCCATCACTATCTTCCAAAAGTGCTATCGCTAAGCGTATGGGAAGACGTTTGCCGGTGTAATCGGGGACCTCATCGCCTAACTTCATTTGGCGAATCACAAAACGATTCTTACCCCTGAGCTCGCCGGCCTGCGTTGTATAAGATAAATCCACATCAATACGGCCATCATCGATATAGTAGCCCGCAAAGGTCATTGAATAGGGGTTGATGGAACGCAATGGCACATTTTTAAACTGCAAAGACACGTCACTATTGCGTTTAGGTTCATCAAAACTGATCTGCCCACGCGCCCTGACGCTACCCCGACGATCAATCAAACCGTCTAAAGCGATGAGCGCCGATTGACCAGCCACATTACTCACACCCAGCAAAGAACCATTCAGCTCCGTAATCCGGGTATCGAACTTTAAACGTAAAGATTGATCACTAAAGTGCATACGTCCCTTTTGTAACTTCACAGCACGTATGTCGACTACCAAATTAGGTCGCTGTCCGAGCGCCTGACTGCGCTTGGGATGAATCCGATCTGAGCTCGTCTGATGAGTGGGTGATGCGGTAGTCCCCTCCGGTTTAGCAAACATCCTGCGGAAATTGGATTGCTTATCTTGCCCCAGAGTCATGCGCATATCCGGCTCAATCAGCCTTAGCTCTTGAATCGATACTTCTTGCTTTTCTAAAGTTAAGAAATTGAAACGAAACTTCTCAAAAATAGCTTGTTTGACGGATAGTAACTCCTCTTTCATGCCTTTTTCATAGACTTGTAATTCATTAAGTTGCAAAGAGCCTTCAAGGGCCCAAGCCTGTTTATGGGTGACTAAATTAAGATCCCCATGAAGCACACCTGCTCTAGTTTGTAAGGCCACATTCGCGGGCAAAAGACTAATCCAAGGTGCCATCGGAAAGTTTTCAAATTGCACGCTTCCTGTAAAACTTTGCTCATGCATGCCGACCTTGATATCCGTCTTCAGATAGCCATCATCCACCTGTAGCTTCAGGCGTGCCTGCAGATGTTTTTGTGCATCTAGATCAAAACGGCCTTGCAAGGCCAGGTTCTGAATCTCTAGACGATTGGCTGAACCAGCAATAGGAATTTGAATATTGGCTAATTTGAGAGAAAGATCACTATGGATTGCTTGAGAAGAAGCATTTTCATCATGGTTGCTAAAGTGCTGAATCGTCAGATCGACCGGATCTAATTGATAACGTAAGCGATTTTGACGGTCATCCACAACGACCTTCGCAGAACGCAACTGTAATAAATCAATATCGATGCGGATCGGCTTTTTTTGAGCATCCTTCTGTGGGGCCTTCTTTAATTGAGCTAAAGCATGTAATACATTCCACTGGTACTGATGAGTCAGACGAGGGTTCGCTGACTGGGATACAAAACGATCTCTTATCCAATACAGATCCAAATCATCGACCGTCAACTCAGATAACTGAATACGCCCTAAGGCAAAGTAAATGACTTCTATATTGAGATAAATCTCTCTGGCTTGAGCCAAGGGAATTTTTTGATAGCTAATTTGTACATCATTGATCTTGGCTGATAGATTCCAAGGCGATACCTCGACCTTTGCGACCTGCAGGGCGAGCCCGGTATGGGCCTCGAGCTTATGGATTTGACCCTTTATGAAATGGGGCAACCATGCATACAGCAAAGCCCAACTGAGAATGAGGCCTAGCGTGAAAAAAATGCCAGATTTGATTAAGATTTTCTTTGAAAGCTTCACCCTGTCATCTTAAGCGTAATTAAACGCAGGCGACAAGATGGATTTATCCTAAACAATATGGTCGTACGTAGACAACTCCGCGCTCCTAAATCTGAACTGATCGATCAGCTAGGCCCTCCCTTACCGACCTTATCCGATGAATCTTGCCCTCTATGTGGGCGTAAGATGATTCCAGGGCCGACCGTCGATGAGCATCACTTGATTCCTCGTTCGCAAGGCGGCAAGGAAAAATTTTTAGTGCATAAGGTTTGTCATAAGAAGATTCATCGCGTCTTTAGTGAAAAAGAACTGAAACGCGTTTATCACACCTGGGAAAGTCTGCAAACACATCCCGAGATGGCAATATTCATAGCCTGGGTACAAAAACGACCCATCGACTACGTCGAACGCTAATTAGGCTTTAGGTGTGCGGCGTAATTGCCAGACACGAATATTGGCCTTAAGAACACCAAAGACATAGCGATTGACTGGATAGCCAGCTAGTTTCCAAAAGTGATGGAAGACGCCTAAAGCATATAGAAAAGAACCTGGTTTGATTTTCATTTGCCACTCATTGGAGGAACCACCGTACTACGCGGTGCAACCGTTAACATGATTTGTGCTTTGCCACCTAAGCCACTGGATTCAATTTCAATGGTAGCAGTGCGATCTCTCTTAATAAAAACCAAGATGCTATTTTTTGCTTTGGTCGAAGACACCAAAGTCCATCCCGCCTTGGGGTATTGATCAATGAAATAAGCAAAAGTATCAGTTGCGTTATGGGGAGAGTTCAACACCACGCGCCCGGCCCAACCGTCACCACTACCTAAGATGAGGGATTTTTCTGGATTCATGGTGGTTCCACCCGGCATAGGCATATCACCCAAAAGCTTGGTTTGCACATCTTGAACCGTCATGCCATCGGTATTCGTGATCGGCGCAGTACCACAGGCTGTCAAAACGAGAAGGCTCAAACTAGCGAATAGACGCTTGCAGTTATTCATTGAATTTCATCCATAAAATGCTCAGTGACAGCAGTAGTGTAACCCCATTAGCCAAGACGATTGGCCAAGAACCCAAGTACCAGCCGTAGATCAACCATAAGAAAACGCCGAGACTAAAAATTAGGTACATCGCTTGCGAAATGGCGCGTGTATCACGCGTTCGATAGACCTTCCACACTTGGGGTACAAAAGCAGCCGTAGTCAAACACGCTGCTAGATATCCAATCATTTCCATAAAGGCCTTTTAAGGTTCAGTTTGTGAAATTTTTATGAACTGTCAATAGGTGAAATACGAATCTATATAAAAAATATTGAGCAACTTATCCACAGAATCTGTGGGCAACTCTGCATTTTTTTTCTTTTTTTCCTTATTGCACAATGATAGAGCTAGAGTGCTTAAAAAATAGGCAGCATGCTGGACAAACAAAATCTCTTACATTTGTCTTGCATTTGTTTAATACAAAAAACCATGAGCCAATAAAAGTTTTTTTGCACTTAAGCTTGACAAAGAATAATCTGGCCACCTTCTTCTTTTATATCTAGCTTTATTAAACGAGCACCCGCAGGGCAGGGGCCAGATATACACTCACCGGTATCGGGTAAGTATTGCGCATCGTGAGATGCACAGATAATCGCTGTTTTATCTGCTGTAAAGAACTGTCCTGGTTGCCAATCTAGCTCCATAGCCACATGCGCACAACGATTCAGATAAGCATGCACTCCGCCATCAAAGCGAATCACAAACGCAGGCAAAGTTTCATCTAGACGATGCTCCACACTCCCCACTAGACTTAAAACATCAGCCGAACGAATAGTAAAACGAAAACCCTCGCCCCCCTCTTCCAATAAAGAGGCATCACAGATCACCTGACCCGGTTGCACGAGGGGCTCAAAATCATCACTCATAACTCACTTCCTATCGATATTCAGCAAAATAAGCAAATTATCAGATAATCATCAAAAATCGACAAAAAAAGCATATGGCTCAACTCACTGATACAACTCGCGCTGCACTCGAGGAACTCTTAGAAACCTCATTACGTGCCACTCCTACTGACTGGCAAACCATACGCTTAAAAAGTGCTGTGATTGGCTATGTTTATCCAGCGTGCGAAGCCCTTATTCGAGAATATCTAGCTCAAGATGGTGTATCAGGCTTAGCTGTATTTGGTCAACACCTGCAACTCGATGACTTAGACCCTTTTGAGTTGTCACAACGCCTTGAATTATTGGCTCAATTTTTGAGAAAGAAGGACTGTGTCCCAGGTTGGCGTGATGAAGCTTATGCTTGGGTTGATGAATATGGCATGGAGCACTTCCGCATGGAACGTGCTGTATTTAGAGTACTCGGTTTACACAGTCGTGCCTGCCATATTAATGGTTACACCCGTGATCAAAAGCTTTGGCTAGGCAAGCGTAGCCCCGATAAAGCCACAGATCCAAATATGCTAGACAACCTCGCAGCCGGCGGTATGGCTGCCGATGAGACTATTTATCAGTGCGTACTACGCGAACTCTGGGAAGAAGCCGGTATCGATCCAGAAATTTCACGTCACACACAACCCATTGGGCATATCCATGTAAGGCGTATTGTTGAAAACAAAGGTTTGCACGACGAAAGTCTTTACACCCACGATTTACTGATGCCTGATGAATATGAACCCGCCAATCAAGATGGCGAGGTTAGCGGTTTTCAATGCGTCAGCTTCACCGAGGCTGCCGACCTGATTCTGGCGGGTGAAATGACCCCAGATGCCGCCGCTGTGACAGCCGATTTTTTACTGCGCCACACGCGTTAAGCTCAAAGTAGGTTAATATCTAAGCTGGATAAAACAGGGGTGCCAATACTTGGCTGAGAAATACCCTCATACCCGATCCAGGTAATACTGGCGTGGGGAGTTTTGTGGACCCTCTGGTTTATCTCATGACATCGGAGGAGCCCATGAACAAACCCAGTGATATCCCATCTATTGAAGTCCTAGAAAAAGACTTCGAACAAAAATTTGCCTACCCAGCATCTGAGAAAAAATACCTAACTGGTAGCCGTCCTGATATTCGCGTGCCATTACGCTGGATTTCTCAACAAAGCACTCAGATCAATGATCAAAAGATAGCTAACCCACCGATTCCGGTGTATGACACTTCAGGTCCCTATAGCGACCCTGATGTGCAAATTAATTTAAAAAAAGGCTTACCCCATATCAGAAAGAATTGGATCATCGATCGCGCTGATACTGTTGAATTAAGTGGTCCCACATCGAGCTACGGCCAAGCCAGAGCACAGGATCCTAAAACTCAAGATTTGCGTTTTGCTCATATTAGCCCACCCCGCGTGGCAAAGCCTGGCAAGAATGTCTCGCAAATGCACTACGCCAAACAAGGCATCATCACTCCTGAAATGGAGTTTGTCGCTCTACGTGAATCACTCAACCTCAAAGCTTTACGCGCCAATCCAGAGTACGAACTATTACTCAAGCAACATCCAGGCGAATCATTTGGCGCTCACCTGCCCGATGAAATTACTCCTGAATTTGTGCGTCAGGAAATTGCTGCAGGTCGTGCCATCATTCCGGCGAATATTAATCACCCTGAATTAGAGCCCATGATCATTGGTCGCAACTTCAGAGTCAAGATTAACGGTAACCTTGGCAACTCCGCAGTGACCTCATCGATCAACGAAGAGGTTGAAAAAATGGTTTGGTCTATCCGCTGGGGTGCTGACACTATCATGGATTTATCAACGGGCAAACATATTCATGAAACACGTGAATGGATTATTCGAAATTCACCCGTACCGATTGGTACAGTACCTATTTATCAAGCCCTCGACAAGGTCGGTGGCATTGCAGAAAATCTCAATTGGGAAATTTTCCGCGACACCCTGATTGAACAAGCCGAACAAGGGGTGGATTACTTCACGATTCATGCGGGCGTATTGTTGCGTTATGTGCCACTCACAGCCAAGCGCATCACCGGCATCGTCTCGCGCGGCGGCTCGATCATGGCTAAGTGGTGTTTAGCGCATCACAAAGAGAACTTCCTCTACACCCACTTCGAAGAAATCTGCGAAATCATGAAGGCTTATGACGTGTCATTTAGCCTAGGCGATGGCCTGCGCCCAGGCTGTATTGCCGACTCGAATGATGAAGCTCAGTTTGGTGAATTACACACGCTTGGCGAATTGACACAGATTGCTTGGAAGCATGATGTTCAAGTCATGATTGAAGGTCCTGGTCATGTACCGATGCAACGCATCAAAGAAAATATGACCGAGGAACTGAGCTCTTGTCTAGAGGCCCCCTTCTATACTTTAGGCCCACTCATTACCGATATTGCGCCAGGATACGATCACATCACTAGCGGTATTGGCGCGGCCCAAATTGGTTGGTATGGCACAGCTATGTTGTGCTACGTCACACCTAAAGAGCACTTGGGTCTACCTGATAAAGAAGACGTGCGCCAAGGCATCATCACCTATAAGATAGCCGCACACGGTGCAGATTTGGCCAAGGGCTTGCCTGGAGCTCAAGTCAGAGACAATGCCCTGTCAAAAGCACGCTTTGAGTTCCGCTGGGAAGATCAGTTCAATTTAGGCTTAGATCCTGAGCGTGCTCGCGAATATCACGATGCCACACTACCCGCAGAAGGGGCCAAGATTGCTCATTTTTGCTCCATGTGTGGTCCCAAGTTCTGTTCGATGAAAATCACGCAAGAAGTGCGTGACTATGCAGCCGGCCTTGAAGCTGAGAAAGGCATGCAAGAAAAGTCGATTGAGTTCCGCAAAAAAGGTTCTCAAATTTATCAATGAACACACGCGCCGCGCCCATCTCTATTCTAGGAGCGGGTCTTACCGGCCTACTCCTCGCACATCAATTAGGTGTGCGCGGCCATCGTGTGCGTATCTATGAAGCAGCCTCTGAAAACAAACCTTTAGCAGCTGCGCATGTGGCTGCTGCGATGCTAGCCCCCTTGGCCGAATCAGCGATTAGCCACTTTCGCATTACCCAAATGGGTATGTACAGCATGCAACGCTGGACAGAGATTATTTTGCAACTCGCGGCACCCGTTTTTTTTCAGAAAACGGGCACCCTCGTCCTCTGGCATCCACAAGACCAGGCAGAAGCGAAACGTTTTTGTTCGCAGTTAAATCAAACACTTCAGCAAGATCCGAGTATTGCACCCTACCAAAAACTCAATCGTGCAGGTATTGATGCTCTAGAACCTAGCGTTTCGAGCAAACTCTTAGAGGGCCTGTACTTGCCTCATGAAGGCCAACTGGATAATCGCCAACTCTTGGCTGCCTTGTTGCAATCTGTTCTAGCGCAAGGCCATGAATTACTGTGGGCTAGCTCCAAAGATTTAGCGGACTTTAGTGATTCAGAATGGGTCTTTGACTGTCGTGGCATTGGTGCAAAAACTAACTGGCCGGCAGTGCGTGGCGTTCGTGGCGAAGTCTTACGCCTTTTCGCGCCCGAAGTTTCATTATCAAGACCAACGCGTCTTTTACACCCCAAATATCCGATTTACATAGCCCCCAAAGAAAACTATCAGTTCGTGATTGGGGCTACAGAAATTGAATCAGAAGACTTATCCCCGATGAGTCTACGCTCAAGCATGGAACTAATGAGTGCGGCGTATACGATTGACTCCGCCTTTGCAGAGGCTCGCATCCTAGAGAGTGCTGTGGGTCTGCGCCCCACCTTGAGTCATCACGATCCTGCGATTCGTCAAATCAGTGAGCATCACTATCAGATCAATGGCCTTTATCGGCATGGTTTTTTAATTGCTCCAAGCGTGATTGATGCAGCCATCGAGTGGGCCATCGAAGGCAAGACAGAACTCGCCAAGCAATATCAAATTCGTATTTATGAAGACTATGCAAGTGTTTCTCAATAAACAAGCTCGCACGATCTCCACGACAATGACTGTCGCAGAGCTCTTGCTTCAAGAAAAATTCCAAGCCCCCTTTGCTGTAGCTATCAATACCAATTTCATACCTAAAAATATGCATGCCACAACCACACTTCACGAAGGTGATCAGATTGAAGTCATTTCTCCGGTCACAGGAGGTTAGTATGGCCCTGAATCAAACCAGCACTCGACTCAAACTCTATGATCGCGAATTTCAATCGCGCTTCTTGTTAGGCAGCTCACGCTACCCCTCTTTAGATAGCCTACGTTCTTCTATAGAAATCGCTAAGCCCGCCATGGTGACTGCCTCATTGCGCCGTCAGGGTGGCTTACAAGACGATCTCAATAATGGTTTTTGGAATTTAATCAAAGAACTGGGCGTACCTGTTTTACCCAATACAGCGGGCTGCCATAGCCCCAAAGAAGTGATTACAACAGCCATGATGGCGCGCGAAGTTTTTGAAACCGAGTGGCTCAAACTCGAACTGATTGGCGATGACTATACCTTACAACCTAATACATTAGAGCTCTGTCAAACTGCAGAGCAACTGATTCGGGAAGGCTTTAAGGTACTACCCTATTGCACTGAAGATTTAATCATCGCTCAACGTCTAGTCGATGTGGGATGTGAGGTAATCATGCCCTGGGCTGCCCCTATTGGCACAGGTAAAGGTCCCATCAATCTGTATGCCTTAGAAATTTTGCGTGACCGGATTCAAGTGCCTATCATTATTGACGCAGGTATCGGTAAACCTTCTCATGCTTGCCAAGTCATGGA
Source organism: Polynucleobacter sp. MWH-Loch1C5 (assembly GCF_018881775.1). Taxonomy (GTDB): domain Bacteria; phylum Pseudomonadota; class Gammaproteobacteria; order Burkholderiales; family Burkholderiaceae; genus Polynucleobacter. The sequence goes on along the minus strand of NZ_JACVPR010000001.1, from coordinate 1,554,697 downwards.
AATGGGCTTTGATGCGGTTTTACTCAATACCGCTGTGGCATTAGCCAATCAACCGGTACAAATGGCTGAAGCTTTTAGCCAAGCCATCATAGCGGGACACCAAGCCTACTGCGCTGGAACTATCGCTCCTAGTGAATCAGCCCAAGCCAGCACGCCTGTGATTGGTACCCCCTTTTGGCATCAAACATGATTGAACTCAGGCCTTTTTGGTCTCAAGTGATCAAAGAGCATGCTGATCTTGCACTCGATGCAGAAGTCAGCAGTGCTGCTTATCAGTTTTCGAGTACTGAAGTGGCTTATCAGCAGGCGAAAATCGTAGCCTATCAACTCGGCTTTAATGAATTAGATGCTGAATGTTTAGCTTATGCCTGGCAAAAGCTTGATCAAAGCGGCCTGGCCAACACGCAAAGTTGGCCGGAAGATTTGCAATACTTCCCCCCCGTCAAACAGCCCTATGCGTTTGCAAACTGTCCGAAAAAATTAGGTCTTTATGTAGTTGCCCCAGATAGCGCTTGGATTGAACGCCTCTGTGCCGCAGGAGTACCCACCGTACAACTGCGCTTTAAACATACAGATCCACAGGCTATTACACGTGAAGTGGCGAAGGCTTGCAAAATAGCACAAGGCTATCCTGAGAGCCGATTATTTATTAATGATTATTGGCAATTGGCCATTGAACATGAGGCCTATGGCGTTCATCTTGGCCAAGAAGATATCGAGACGGCCGATTTTGCAGCGATACAAAAGAGTGGCTTGCGCCTAGGCATTAGCACTCACGGTTATCATGAAATGATGATTGCTCACGCAATTAAGCCGAGTTATTTGGCTTTAGGAGCTGTTTTTCCGACCACATTAAAAGTCATGCCTAGTAAACCTCAAGGCACAGGTCGCCTAAAACGCTATGCACGTCTGATGCGAGACTATCCACTGGTCGCCATTGGCGGTATCAATGAAAGCAATTTAGCAAAAGTTCTCGAAGCTGATATTGGCTCTATTGCCATGGTTCGCGGCATTATTGCAGCCGATCAGCCAGAACTTGAAATCAAAAAATATATGCGCCTATTAGGAAGTTAGGCTTTTAGATGAGGGTGCATATGCCAAAGGCAACCTGGACCCTGCCCTAATTTCAAATCTTTAGCAGCTGTCAGCGCACCTTGTAAATATTCAATAGCACCACCAACAGCATCATTGAGTGATCGATTTTGCGCAAGCTCACAGGCAATTGCCGTCGACAAGGTACAGCCCGTGCCATGAGTATTGTTGGTTTGAATTTTGGGGTGGCAATAGCTTAATTCCTGCCACTGATCATTCTGTGGATAGACTAATTGATCAACTATCTCTTGTCCCAATAGATGTCCACCTTTGACCAAAACAGCCACTGACATTTGCATGGCTAAATCTCTGGCAGCCGCTTGCATATCAGCGACGTCTGCAACATTTCGTTCCAATAAAACTCCGGCTTCAAATAGATTAGGCGTGATAACAGTGGCTAATCCAGTGAATGCATCGATGATGGCTCGCCCAGTATCAGAGCCTCCCAAAGAAGCACCAGAAGTCGCGATCAACACGGGGTCTAAAACAATGTGCTTGGGTCGATAGCGTTTCAAAACATCTGCAACCGTATACACAATCTCTGGTGAAGCCAACATCCCAATTTTGACGGCATCCACTCCAATGTCATCAAATACAGCCTCAATTTGTTGCACGATGATTGCGTTATCCACCGCCTGAATACCCGTTACACCCAAAGTATTTTGAGCAGTGATAGCAGTTAACGCTGTCATGCCATGACCACCATAAGCAGTGATTGTCTTCAGATCAGCCTGAATCCCAGCACCCCCGCCAGAATCTGAACCTGCAATACTTAAAACACGAAATACCATTAAAGAACCTTTTGCATTTTGATGTGATCCATGCCCGCCTCAGAAAAAACTTCACCGGAGGCTACAAATCCAAGTTTGGCATAAAACTGCTCAGCATGCACTTGGGCGTGTAACTCAATGAGTTTGATTTGTTGCTGCCGCGCCTCTTGCACAAGAGCATTTAGCAAGGCAAATCCTATTCCCTGACTACGCCACTCTTCTAAAACAGCCATACGTCCGATCTTTGCTTTTTCATGATTCAGAATTAATCGAGCAGTTCCTACGGTTTCATCATTGATCAATGCGAGTGCATGTATGGCATCTTGGTCATACTCATCCCATTCCATCTCTTCAGGTACGGCTTGTTCCATCACAAAAACACGATAGCGTATCGGTTTTGCAAAGATTTGTGCGGTTGACCAATCTAGTAAAAGAATGTTCATGCTCTAAAAATAAAATAGACCGCACCGATAAGACAAATGCCTGCCCAAATAAAATCCATTCTAAAAGGTTGCCCCATGTAATAAATTGAGAATGGTATGAACACGGCTAAAGTGATCACTTCCTGCGTAATTTTGAGTTGGGCAAGATCGAAATACTGAAAACCTATTCGGTTAGCAGGTACCTGGAGAAGATACTCAAAAAAAGCAATGCCCCAACTGAGTAGGGCTGCAATCCACCAGGGTCGATCTAGTAAATTCTTAAGATGAGCATACCAAGCAATGGTCATAAAAATATTAGATAAGACTAAAAGTCCAATAAAACTAAATGGTCCTGCAAGCGCTTGCGACATGTTTTATCTTTCATCAATCAAAGTCAGTGAGCATCATTAAAACAGAGCAAAGAAATTTGGCATGTTTCAGATTTCAGGCTATAATCATGGTCTATTCCTCGATAGCTCAGTCGGTAGAGCGCCGGACTGTTAATCCGTAGGTCCCTGGTTCGAGCCCAGGTCGAGGAGCCAAATTGATGAATAGAGCCTCTGCATAGTCAGGGGCTTTATTTTTTAATTTTGTCAGTTTTTGGCATCTGCGAGCACAGAAATAGGCATCTAGCTCTTCGGTCAAAAAATAGCCTCATGACAGACTGGATTGTTAGAATCTTTGAAAATAATTCAAGGATGCCTCATGAAAAAAACTATCCTAGCTATCGCTGTTTCATCACTGTCTTTTTCGGTTTTTGCCGTTGATCAGATTTATTGGGGTGGCGATATCCTCACCATGCGTGGCGAATCACCCGAGTATGTCGAAGCGCTCGCTGTCACCGGCAATAAAATCTCTCATGTAGGCAAAAAAGATCAGCTCCTATCCCTAAAGAAAAGTCATACTCAAATTATCAATTTAGGCGGCAAAACACTTCTACCCGGCTTTATTGATGGTCACGGCCATATCACTCAGTACGCAGATGCACTAGAACAAGCCGAACTCAGCCCACCGCCCGTTGGTAAGGTGGAGTCGATTCCGGACATCATTCGCGAACTCAAAGCCTTACAAAAACGCCTCAATATCAAAGACAGTCAGGTGATTATTGGTAGTGGTTACGACCCTGAATATCTCAAAGAAAAGCGTCACCCAACAGCCGCAGAACTTGATGCAGTATTCCCTAAAAATCCTGTGATTTTGCGCCATGCTTCAGGGCATATGTTGGTTGCCAATAGCTTAGCACTCAAGGCTGCCAAAATTACTGCTGCCACCCCTGATCCATCCGGTGGCGCAATCATTCGTAAACCTGGCAGCCAAGAACCCTTAGGTCTTGTGCAAGAAACTGCAATGACACCCTTCTTGCCAATGATCATCACTAAGCGCCCCATGCAAAAAGAAATGTCCTTGCTCAAACAAGCCTTAGATGATTACGCCAAGGTTGGTGTTACCACCGCCAATGAAGCTTTAATTACTCCTGAAAAAATGGAGGTACTTAATTACGCTGCCAAAAATAATCTTCTTAGCATCGATATCGTTGGTTTACCTTTTTATCTGATGGCTAATGATGTGATTGGTACCGGCAAAGTGAAATGGCATGAATACAACAATGGTTTGAAGTACGCTGGTCTCAAAATCGCTTTAGACGGCTCACCACAGGGTAAAACGGCCTATTTGACCGAGCATTATCATACCCCTGTTCCAGGTTGCACTGGCCACTGCCATGGCTTTCCTAATATGACTCAAGAAGAAGTGAATCAGATTTTCGTCAAGGCTTACCAGCATCAAGTACAAATCTATGCACACTGTAATGGCGATGCATCTACCGATATGATGATTAAAGGCCATCAATTTGCTGAGAAAAAGCTAAATACACCAGGGATTGATCGTCGTACCGTCATTATTCATTCACAAGTCATGCGGCCAGAACAACTCGACAGTTATAAGAAATTTAACTTCTATCCAACTTTCTTTACTAACCATACCTATTTTTGGGGGGACGCGCACATGGCAAATTTAGGTGCGAAGCGAGCCTCCTTTATTAGCCCAATGGCAAGCGCAAAGAAAAAAGGCTTGAAGTTTGCCAACCATAACGATGCTCCCGTCACGCCCATTAGTCAGATGATGGTGCTATGGAGTTCTGTGAATCGCGTTTCAAAAAGCGGTGTTGTCGTGGGTCCGAATGAACGCGTCTCACCCTACGTGGGCTTGCAGGCACTGACCAGTTATGGCGCATATCAATATCGTGATGAGGCAATCAAGGGAAGTTTAGAAGTTGGCAAACTCGCTGACATGGTAGTCCTCGATGCCAATCCTCTCAAGATTGAACCACTCAAGATCAAAGATATCCAAGTACTGCGCACCATCAAATCAGGCAAAACTATTTATCAGGCCAAGCTCTAGGAACGTTTGTGCAGAGGATTGGAAAAGCAACTAAGATCAACATTTTCTAACAAAGATAAAAGAGACATGGACTTAGGAATTAAAAATAAAGTGGCGCTAGTCTTGGGTGGCGGCAGTGGTCTAGGGCAAGCGATCGCTATGAGCTTAGCTAGCGAAGGTTGTAAAGTCGTGGTCGCTGGTCGCACCGAGACTAAGCTACAAAAAACGGTGACTCAGATTCAAGAAAGGGGTGGCCAGGCTCATGCCATAGTCTGGGACTTGGCTCAGCTTGATCAAATTGATTCGCATTTTTCCAAGATAGAAAGCCTCTGGGGCTCAGTCGACATTTTGGTCAACAACACAGGCGGCCCTCCTCCAACACCTGCAGCCGGTCAAGCACCACAAGTGTGGCTGCAAAAGTTTCAAGAAATGGTTTTGTCTGTGATTGCTATCACAGATCGCGCCTTACCCGCCATGAAGGAAAAGCGTTGGGGACGTGTTATTACGAGCACATCATCAGGTGCGATTGCACCTATTCCTAATTTGGCGATATCCAATACCCTGCGCTCTTCTTTACACGCTTGGTCCAAAACTCTCGCACGTGAAGTAGCTCCTTTTGGCATTACTGCCAACATCATCGTTCCAGGTCGCATTGCAACGGAACGAATTCGCTTCTTAGATGAATCTAAGGCCCAGCGTGAGAATCGCTCGGTGGAAGATGTCATGAATGAAAGCCTCAAGACCATTCCGATGGGCCGCACAGGTGACCCCGCAGAATTTGCTGCCACAGCGGCATTTTTAGCAAGCCAACCGGCTTCATATATCACTGGCTCTGTGATTCGTGTAGATGGTGGCTTGATTAGCAGCCTATAAGGCTAAGAGACTTGTGCGGACAGCGCATCTAATTCTGCTTGTGTAAAGCCCGCTGCCATGCGGGCTTTTACATTCAGAGGCCCTTTGAGCTTTGGAGCGCGAAACTCTTCGCTCAGGTTTTGGTAGGTGGCAATAGGTTCACGATTTTGCTGTTGGCAGCAATAGTGAAACCAGCGATTACCGATTTCAACATGCCCAATCTCATCGCGATAAATTATGTTGAGTATTTCAATGGCCGCCTGATCTTTGACTTGTTCGAGGCGCTCCATAATCGGCGGGAGAGCATCAAGACCTCTCGCCTCTAAAGTTCTTGGCACTAAGGCCATGCGAGCCAGAATCGAATGCTGGGTACGCTCGACCATATCCCATAAGCCATTATGAGCGGGGAAATCTCCGTATTGATAACCCAAACTCTCCAAATGCTGTTGTAAGAGACTGAAATGCAATGCTTCCTCATCAGCAATTTTGAGCCAATCCCAATAATAGGCCTCAGGCATACCATCAAAACGCCAAATCGCATCCAAGGCTAAATTAATCGCATTAAATTCAATATGCGCCAAAGCATGAATCAAGATAGCTCGGCCTTCGACCGTATGCATAGCGCGACGCTTCACAGATGTAGGATCAACTAGGATAGGCTTATTGGGGCGACCGGGGATGTCATAGCCTGCAGCATCTAGCTTGATCACTGAATCAAGCTCGAGCTGCTGTTTTTGCGCTGCCATTGTTCTGACTGCTGCAGCCTTCTGATTGGGCTCGCAAATGGTCAGGTGCTCGAGGGACAAATGACGGAGTTCTTGCATACAATAATTCCTAAGCCTGAATTGTATGCCGAACCTAATGAACTTATTTGATAATCCTTGCTTTGAATGTGGCGCTTGTTGCCAACACTTTCGGGTCAGCTTCTACCATGGTGAAGTAGCTAGCGATTTTTATCCTGAAGGCGTTCCACCTGAAATGGTCACTCGTCTAGATGCCAACAAAGTCTGCATGAAAGGTACTGAAAAGGGATCTAGCCCTTGCGTGGCTTTGACACACGCACCATCCACAGGCTATCGTTGTAGCATCTATGTACAACGCTCATCGACCTGTCGAGAATTTAATACTCACTTCAGTAATGGCCAAGTGAACCCTGACTGCCAACGACTGCGCATCGCGCGTGGCTTAAAAGAATTGGATCCTATTTTGTGACGCAACTTATTTGGCGAGACGGCCTACCCTATTCTGAAACATATGACGACATTTATCATGCGCGTGCTGGCGCCTATGCTCAAGCAGAGGCGGTGTTCATCAGTGGCAATGACATCATCGCTCGCGCTCAAGCTCTCGGTCCTGGTGATGAATTTCAAATCTTAGAAACCGGCTTTGGTCTAGGTAGTAATTTTTTACAAACGTGTTTAGCTTGGAGTCACTCTACACAGGCACGCTTGTGTTTTACATCGATTGAAAAACATCCCCTAGCAAGCTCAGACTATCAGCAAGCACATCAGCTATTTCCACATCAAGACTTACTAAATAGCCTGCTAGAAAAGCTGGATTTGAGACTGACTGATACGCTCATTCACCTCAACTCACAGCTCAGTTTGCGCTATTTGCACGCAGATGTTCTATGGGCACTGAGCAAAATCTCATCGGGCAGCATCGATGTACTGTATTTAGACGGTTTTGCCCCATCGAAAAATCCTCACATGTGGTCTTTGCCTGTCTGCCAGGAGCTCTTCCGAGTAGCAAAGCCCCAAGCCAGCCTAGCCACTTGGTGTGTCGCTAGCCTAGTTCGACAAAATCTATCAGAAGCAGGATTTGTAGTGCAAAAAGTGGCAGGGTTTGCTGACAAAAAGGAAATGTTAACCGGCATCAAACCCTAATTGGGCTTTGCCCACATCATTGTTACACTAGGGCATTGATGTTTTAAGGAGAGTGAGATGCCAGGATTACTGCCACAAGTCGATCCCGATGGCCTACTGGAATTTTCAGTGGTTTATACCGATCGATCCTTAAATCACATGTCCCATCAATTTAAGGGCGTTATTCAAGATATATCGAGAATCTTAAAGAGTGTTTATCACGCTCACTCTGCAATTGTGGTCCCCGGTAGCGGTACATACGGTATGGAAGCCGTCGCGCGACAATTTGCACATAATAAGAAATGTCTCATTTTGCGCAATGGTTGGTTTAGTTACCGTTGGACTCAGATTTTTGAGATGGGCCACATCAGCGCCGACGTTCATGTTTTAAAAGCAAGACAACTAGATCCGGGTTTTGAAAAACCTTATAGCCCAGCCCCTATCGAGGAGGTCCTTGCCTGGATCTTGCGAGAAAAACCAGCCCTGGTCTTTGCGCCACATGTCGAAACCTCTGCTGGCCTAATCCTGCCCGATGACTATCTTCATCAAGTGGGCGAAGCGGTTCGTCAAGTGGGAGGACTCTTTGTGCTCGATTGCATTGCCTCAGGAGCCATGTGGGTCAATATGAAAAATTGTGCTGTCGATATCCTAATCACAGCACCCCAAAAAGGCTGGAGTAGTTCACCCTGTTGCGCTATGGTAGCTCTTAGTGAGCGTGCTAGGGCAATGATTGAACAAACGCAAAGTAGTAGTTTCTCTTGCGATCTGAAAAAATGGCTGCAAATTGTTGAAACCTATGAGGCAGGGTCTCATGTGTATCACACAACGATGCCGACCGACTCATTAAAGGTACTGCGTAATGTAATGCTAGAAACCGAAAAGATCGGCTTTGACTATCTTAAAAAACAACAACAAATCCTTGGGCAACGAGTTCGTATGCTACTCAAAGACTATGGCTACCCCAGCGTTGCCGCTGCTGCCTATGCAGCCCCCGGGGTGGTCGTATCGTATACCCAAGATCCTGACATCCAATCGGGCAAGAAGTTTATCGCCTTAGGCTACCAAACGGCAGCCGGAGTGCCCTTACAATGTGATGAAGGGCCTGAGTTTAGAACTTTTAGAATCGGTTTATTTGGCCTTGAGAAGTTACAACATGTCGACCGTACAGTTACTCACATAGAAACTGCTCTAGAGCAACTTCAATCATAAAAAAGAAAGCAGGCTGTGGTTACTCTTCTGATGCTATTCGCCCAAGTATTATCAATTTTGGGCTTTGCGAGCTACCCATCAGCGCTACCGATTATTCAAGCTGAATGGCAACTCAGTAATCTGGAGTCTGGGTTTTTAGCCAGTTGTTTTTTTATCGGCTACGTTTTAATGGTGCCGCTGGCAACCACTCTCACCGACCGCATCGATACACGCCAAATTTATTTATGTGGTGGCATTTTAGGATTTACAGGTTTGTTCGGGATGGGCTATCTATCCCATCATTTCTTCGATGCGTGCGCCTATTTAATCGTACATGGTGCAGGCATTGCTGGGATGTATATGCCCGGCTTAAAAATCATTGCTGATCGCATCAAAGTCGGTGAAGTCACACGACATATCTCTTTTTACACCGCTTTTTTTGGTATCGGCGCAGCCAGCTCCTATTTAAGCTCTGGGCTTTTAATCGATGCCTGGGGTTGGCGCATTGCATTTATGTGTACTGCATTAGGTCCGCTTTTAGGAGGCTTACTGGCTTGGCTAGGTACCCGACGCTTAGCCCATGAAAAAACGTGGTGGGATATTCATTTTGATATCCGCGATGCCTTTCCATGGGCTCGCTGGCAGCGAGTCATGCAAGTGAAAGAAGCCATGGCTTATATGTTGGGCTATGCCGCACATTCCATTGAACTCTTCGCCTCACGCAGCTGGCTGGTGGCCTTTTTTACCTTTGCGATTGTCAATGCCCCCGGTGGCAGTGAGTTTCCACTGACGGCCACAGTGATTGCCACCTTGATTAATTTAATTGGCGTGCCAGCATCTATCTTAGGTAATGAGATGGCTTTACGTCTTGGCAGGCATCGATGGATTTATATCGTCATGACAGGTAGCATCGTGAGCGGCCTGCTACTCGGGGCATCCGTTGGCTCACATTGGACTTGGCTGATCGCTTTAGGTCTGTTGCACTCGATTTTCATTATGGCTGACTCTGCAACACTCACCGCCGGTCTTGTCATTAGTGTTCCCGAAGAAATCAAAGGCACCGCCATGGGTCTACACTCAGTGATGGGCTTTGGGGCAGGTCTCTTGGGTCCAGCGATCTTTGGTGCAGCTCTTGATCTAAGCCGTGCTTGGGGTCATGATGGCTGGTTGGCAGCCTACAGTTCGATTGTTATTTGGAGCTTATTTTTTATGGTCTATACCAAATATATTCTCTGGAAAAACTCTCGCCACTTCGCATGAGCCAAGCTACCAACTACCCGAGTTCTAAAAGTCACCCTTTTCGCTTTGCGGTGGGCACGCGTTTGCGCCATGTAAAAAGCGGTGGCCATTACATCATTTTGGGTTTTGCCACGATTGAGGCAACGCTCACTCCAGCATATGTCTATCGCTCATTACAGACTAATGATGACTGGGTCAGGCCTCAAGGCGAAATGGAAGACGGCCGCTTTGTAGTACTTGAGTCATCATCGCTGTGATTGTTGAGTGCCCAGTCGCGACGATAAGAAAATACCTGCAACAATCAAACTAAAAGCTATCGCATGAAATACTTGTGGCCACTCGCCCAATAAAAGCGTTGAGAAAATAGCCGTAAACAGAGGAATTAAGTTAGCAAAGAAAGCTGAAATAGCCGGCCCTGCTGCTTGTACACCCATCCCCCAACAACGATAGGCAATCAGAGACGGTCCTAGCGCAATATAGAGTAATGCCCAAAGGCTGGCAGTTGTGAAATGTACTTCAGTGAAGCCCTGTTGCCACTCTATGGCCGTAAATGCCACCGACCATAATAAACCTGTAGCCATCTGAGCAAATAAGAACTGTGCCCAAAACCAGTCACGCTCATTACTCTGACCCGGATGACTGAGCATCCAACTATAAAAAGCCCAGAGAATGGTGGCCAGCAGAATCCATAAATCACCGCTCACAAAGGTAATATCGAGTAGGTGGTGCAACTCGCCGCGCGTTAAGACAATCACTACCCCCAATAAAGATAAGACAGCGCCGATCAACTCCAGCGCCTGAGGATGACGCTTATAAAAAAGGCTGCCTACTAAGAGCATCCAAATAGGCATACTCGAGCCAATCAAGGTGACATTGATCGGCGTGGAGGTTTCCAAAGACAGATACAGTAAAGCATTGTAGGAACCTACGCCTAGTAAACCCAGCCACAAAAATCGCGGTAACTGGGACCACAGTGGACTCATGGGTCTCAAAATTTGATAGGCCCAAGGTAGAAGAATCAGAGCTGCCAATGCCCAACGAAAGGTATTGAGCATCATCGGTGAGACAATACCCACCAGTAGTCGACCGATAATGGCATTGCCTGCCCACAAAATGGTCGGCAAAACCAATAGGAAAATGATTCTAGGAGTTAAGGTCATGGATCAAGAGTTAAGTGAGCGTCTCAATCACGTCGAAATCAAATTGAGTTACAGCGAAGATATGTTGGATCAATTGAATCAAACTATTTTTAAACAACAACAGCAAATTGAATTTCTATACGGCGAAATCAAAGCCCTAAAAGAAGCGAGTAATAAAGTCGGTGGCGAGTTTCGCAGTTTGCGCGATGAGATCCCACCCCACTATTAATGACTCCTGGCGTGCTTATTTTTTTGCGAGACCTTCAATCGCCAAGGCGTAGCCTTGGATACCAAAACCAACGACGATGCCTGCGGCTACCGGAGAAATATAAGAGTGATGGCGGAAAGCTTCACGAGCATGGACATTCGAAATATGCACTTCAATCACTGGTAAACCTGCCACCGCAGCAATCGCATCATGCAAAGCCACAGAGGTATGGGTATAAGCGCCTGGATTAAAAACCACACCTTGGACTTGTCCAGCCTTATATGCCAAACCGGCCTCTTGAATCTTATCGATTAGCGGACCCTCATGATTACTTTGCAAAAACTCCACACTAAAACCTAGGTTTTTAGCGGTCTCTTGGCAAAGCTTCTCTACATCCGCCAAGGTGGCAGAACCGTACTTCTCAGGCTCGCGTGTGCCCAAGAGGTTCAGATTAGGACCATTCATGACAATGATTTTTTTCATAGCATTAGTATAGCCTTGCTTGTGAAGCACACCCCAAGTCTGCGAGAATACGGCCATGAATGCACGTAAAACCCCTAATTGGGATGAGACAGAGACTTCCGAGTCCAACGAAAAGCCCAGTAAGTCCGAAATCAAGCGTCGCTTTGAGGCACGCCAAGTACTCGCTGCCGAAATCGCCAAACTCCCTACTCATCAACAAAAGCAGATCAGCATGCCCGAAGTTTTAGCCAGCGCTGTAGATGAAATGTCTCAGGTCAGAAGTCATGGGGGTATTCGTCGTCAAGTACAACTTCTTGGCAAAATTATGGGAAGCTTGGCAGAATCTGAAGTTGAAGTCATGAAAAAAGAATTGATACAAATTCTAGGTGTAAAAAAAGCAGCTCGTTTAAAAATTTGATCGTGCACGACCCTTCATTGACCGAGGAGACCGATATGAAAGTCAGTAGTCATAGTTTCAAAGACCAAGGCGTGATTCCTGGAGAATTTGCCTTTGCCATTAAGCACCCCCAAGACCGCATACAACTCTCTACCAACCGTAACCCTCATATCAACTGGAGTGATGCCCCAGCCAATACCCAATCATTTGCATTGATTTGCCACGACCCTGATGTACCGAGCGTAGGTACCGATGTCAATCAAGAGGGTCGCACCGTCCCCGCTAGCTTAGCGCGTGTGGATTTTTATCACTGGGTACTGTTAAATATTCCAGCCCATCAGTCTGAGATTGCGGCAGGCTCGCACAGCAATGGCGTGACTGCCAAAGGCAAGCCTGCGCAAGCTCCACTCGGGCAACATGGCATCAATGACTATACGGCTTGGTTTAATGGTGATGCTCAAATGGGTGGTGACTACTATGGCTATGATGGCCCATGCCCACCATGGAATGATGAAATCAAACACCATTATGTGTTTACCGTTTACGCCTTAGACACACCGAGCATCTCAATGGGTACGCGCTTTACTGGTGCCGAAGCTTTGGCCGCCATCCGTCCCCATATTTTGGCAAGCGCAACCATCACAGGGGTCTATAGCCTCAATCCGGCGGTCGCTCTGTAAGGGTTTCTGATCTTAGCCCAAGATGCCTTGGTCTTTGAGTATCTGAATTTGCTCTTCACTAAAGCCATGCTCTAAGAGTGTGGCTTGAGTGTGCTCCCCCAAGGTCGGTGCACGATGTCGAATGGCCCCCGGTGTTTTAGAGAGCTTAGGTATCACTCCAGGCATTTCTACTTCTAGACCTGCCGCACTCGTGACTGTTTCAATCACACCACGGGCTCGATAATGAGGATCTTGGGCAATATCTTCGATGGTGTAAATACGCCCTGCCGGAACCGAAGCTTCTTTGAGCAAATCCAGAATCTCATCAACAGATTTAGTTTGAGTCCACGCGTTAATCGCCTCATCTAACTCAGTCGCACGTTTTGCCCGACCATCATTTTTAGCCAATTCTGGATCGTCTCTTAAGTCAAGCCGATTCATGAGAGTCATTAAGCGCTGGAATAATGAATCGCCATTAGCGGCAATCAAGACGTACTCACCACTTTGCGTCAGGTAAGCATTCGAGGGCGCAATTCCAGTGAGCGCTCCACCGGATGGTTGTCTGACGGCCCCGAAGACGTGATACTCGGGCAACATACTTTCAGTCAGATTAAAGATCGATTCATACAAGGCCACATCAACGACTTGCCCACGACCACTGCCGCCTAACTTGCAGTCCCGCTCGTACAAAGCGAGCAAGACACCTAGAGCGCCATGCAAACCAGAAATCGTATCCCCTAAAGATAAACCGGCACGGGTAGGCACTTGGCCAGGATGCCCATTGATGTAGCGCAAGCCTCCCATGGCTTCAGCCACAGCAGCGAAACCAGGTTCAGATTTTCTAGGGCCATCTTGGCCATAACCTGAGACTCTGAGCATGATCAAACGAGGATTGATCCGCTCTAAATCTTCCCAGCCCAGCCCCCATTTTTCCATAGTGCCAGGCTTAAAGTTCTCAATCAGGACATCCGCCGTTTTGATTAACTCTTTAACAATGTTTTGCCCTTCGCTTTGGCGTAAGTCAATACAGATCGATTCTTTATTGCGCGATTGCGCTTCCCACCATACCGATGTCCCCGCGTGTAGCATGCGCCACTTACGCAGTGGGTCACCATCACTTGGCGATTCCACCTTGATGACGCGAGCCCCAAAATCTGCCAAAGTTTTCGCAGCAAAAGGACCAGCAATCAGCTGACCGAGTTCTAAAACACGAATCCCCTGCAATATTTGCGGTTCTGGCTTCATAAAAATCCTTGCAAAATCATCTGTATAGTACAAATGATAGCCGATGTCCCTGTTAGCAAAAGTGCTATAAAGAGCCTACAATCACGGGCGTGAACGCGCCTTTTAATCCATCTCTCATACCCTCTGCGCCCAAGCTGAGTTCTTATCCCAAATATTGGGCTGAGTGCTTTGGCACAGCCCCCTTCTTACCGATGAGCCGGGCGGAAATGGAAAAACTTGGCTGGGACAGCTGCGACATCATCATTGTGACCGGCGACGCTTACGTAGATCATCCGAGTTTCGGCATGGCCATTATTGGCCGTTTACTGGAATCACAGGGATTTCGTGTAGGCATCATCGCCCAACCTGACTGGCAGTCCGCCGATCCTTTTAAAGTACTCGGTAAACCTAATTTATTTTTTGGTGTAGCAGCCGGCAATATGGATTCTATGATCAACCGCTATACGGCTGATCGCAAAATTCGTAGAGACGACGCCTACACCCCGGGCGGCGAAGGTGGTAAACGTCCTGACCGTTGCTCTTTGGTTTATGCACAACGCTGTAAAGAAGCCTACTCGGATGTACCTATTGTGATGGGTGGCATTGAAGCCTCACTGCGCCGCATTGCTCACTATGATTACTGGCAAGACAAGGTCAGACGCTCCATACTGATTGATGCTAAAGCAGACATCTTGCTCTACGGCAATGCCGAGCGTGCTGTGATTGAAATCGCTCATCGCCTCGCTCGTGGCGAGAAGGTGCAGGATATTACGGATATCCGCGGTACGGCTTTCGTACGCCGTCAACCGGCCCCTGGTTTTGTCGAATTAGACTCAACCAGTGTCGATACACCAGGAACTATCGATCCACCAATTAATCCTTATCTGACACCCGACGAACAGGCCGAACAACAGGGCAGTTCCTGTCAAGCTACTCAAGCAGAGAGCGATAATGCTCCGAAAGAAACCGTCGTCACCGTTGCACTCACTCCTAAAAAACGTCTAGAGCGAGATACGACTGTGATCCGTTTACCGAGCTATGAAGAAGTGAAACGAGATCCGGTCCTCTATGCTCACGCCAATCGCGTGCTGCACCTAGAGACCAATCCTGGCAACGCGCGCGCACTCGTACAACGCCATGGTGAAGGTGCATCAATCCGTGATGTTTGGCTCAATCCTCCGGCAGTGCCTTTAGCTACGGAAGAAATGGATTATGTGTATGACCTACCGTATGCCAGAGCCCCGCACCCCGTCTATGGTGATGCAAAGATTCCGGCATGGGACATGATTCGTTTTTCAGTCAACATCATGCGTGGCTGTTTTGGCGGTTGTACTTTTTGTTCGATTACTGAGCACGAAGGACGCATTATTCAAAATCGCTCTTCTAACTCGATTATTCGAGAAATCGAAGAAATCCGTGACAAGGTGCCTGGCTTTACCGGCGTGATTTCTGATCTTGGCGGCCCTACTGCCAATATGTATCGTATCGCCTGTAAATCAAAAGAGATTGAGGCACACTGCCGTAAACCCTCCTGTGTCTACCCTGATATTTGCCCCAATCTCAATACCGACCACACGCCATTGATTCAACTGTATCGCCGTGCGCGCGCTTTACCCGGTATCAAGAAAATCTTGATTGGCTCGGGTTTACGCTATGACTTAGCCATCAAGGCACCAGCCTACATCAAAGAACTAGTGACCCACCATGTAGGTGGGTACCTCAAGATTGCCCCAGAACATACCGAAGGGGGTCCACTATCGAAGATGATGAAACCAGGCATGGGAGCCTACGATCGCTTTAAGCAATTATTTGATCAGTACTCCAAAGAAGCTGGCAAAGAACAATATTTAATTCCTTACTTTATTGCGGCCCATCCAGGCACCAGCGATGAAGATATGATGAATCTGGCGATTTGGTTAAAGAAAAATGGTTTTAGAGCCGACCAAGTACAAACTTTTTACCCATCCCCTATGGCTACAGCCACGGCGATGTATCACACCAATAAAAACCCATTGCGTAAAGTAACTCGTACTAGCGAAACAGTCGATATCGTGCGCGGTGAAAAACGTCGCAGACTTCATAAAGCTTTTTTACGCTATCACGATCCTAATAATTGGCCACTCTTGCGCGAGGCGCTGAAAAAAATGGGGCGTGCCGATCTGATTGGCAACGGTAAACATCATTTAATCCCTAGCTATCAACCGCAAACAGATGGTAGCTACCAGAGTCCACGTCGCAAAAACTCAAGTACTGCAGTGGCTCGTAACCCCCGTGACTTTTCTACCCCTGAAAAACCACGTCGCGGCACGATCTTGACGCAACACACAGGATTACCACCGCGCGCCGGTGTGCAGACTGGTGCAAAGCGTTCAGGCACCTCAGCAGTCACGCGTAGCAAAACGAGCAAACCCCGCGCGCGTTAATGTTGGTCGTAATTAAAAACGGTCTTTAGGGCATTAAGGCTGCGATCACGCTTGGCAGCATCGCCACATTGTAAGAATTAATTTCCAGAATCTTCTGTCGCGACTGCTGACCGCTCTTGATGGTTATCGCTTGCCGGGCGAGGCCACAGCGTTTTACTAAAAAATCCAATAAGGCATCATTGGCAGCGCCATCAACAGGCGCTGCCATGAGTCTAATCTTGAGACGTCCATCATGAAGGCCTTGTATCTGAGTTTGCTTCGCCCCAGGCTGACAATAGATCGCCAGCTTGAGTACTGATCTCTTTTCATCAAAAACAGCCCAAGTCGGTAATCCAGTTGCTTGCATAAAGTCCATTTGAGCATAAAAGTAAAAGCACGTTTAAGATAATCAACATGAAAGCACTTCACGAATTGACCGCGACAGAAGCCCGCGCACTACTGGGCCAAGGAAAAATTAGCGCAGAAAAACTCGTTCACGCAACTCTTGAATACATCAACGAGCGAGAACCGGAAATAGAAGCATGGGTTTGTCTGCGACCTGACTTAGCGATTCAGCAAGCAAAAGAACTCGATCGCCAGGGTTCACAAGGGCTACTGCATGGCATCCCCTTTGGAGCCAAAGATATTTTTGATACCCGTGACTTTCCGACTACTTTTGGCTCACCCATATATGCCCATAACCAACCAGCAATAGATGCAGTACATATTGCCTTGATGAAGGCTGCAGGTGGGGTGTTATTAGGAAAAACAGTGACTGCTGAATTTGCCACATTTAAAGGTGGCAAAACACATAACCCCCAAAGACACAACCATACCCCCGGTGGCTCATCGAGTGGCTCCGCGGCTGCGGTGGGGGCCCACATGGTAACGCTAGCGACTGGCAGCCAAACTGCTGCGTCAGTGATCCGCCCAGCCTCGTTCTGTGGCGTGATCGGCTTTAAACCCACTTTTGGCAAGATTAGTTTGGGCGGCGTCAAAAGCCTATCCCCTTCATTAGATACATTAGGCTGCTTTACAAGAAGTGTGGGTGATGCAGCCCTAGGGGTTGCAGCCATGAGCGGTGATCATGCTTTGGCAGACATTGCCCCTCTGAAGAAAAAGCCACGCATCGCCAGCACACTGACCTACGATGCTAAACAAGCCAGTGCCGATGCAGTTGCTGCTGTGAATCACGCGGCACTTCTGGCTGAAGACGTTTGGCAAAAAGATGTCCCGCAGATTGATCTACCGAAGATCTTCAGTGATATGAGCGAAATACAAGGCCGCATTATGTGGTCTGAAAGCGCTCGCAGCTTTACCTTCGAACGTGAAAACTATCCTGAGCAATTAAGTCAGCAGCTACGGGGCTTGATTAAGCAAGGTGCGCAAATTAGCTATGCACAGTACAGCGCTGATTTATTACGCGCCGAAGAAGCACGGCACGTGATGCACGCACTCCTCACGGATAACTATGATGTACTGATCAGCCCTGCAGCTGTGGGGGAAGCACCGCAGGGCTTAACTCTCACGGGTGATCCTATTTTTTCTAGAGTATGGACTCTCATGGGCTTGCCATCCATTACCCTACCGCTCTTCCAAGGGTCCACGGGCTTGCCCGTTGGGGTTCAATTGGTGGCAGCACGAGGTCGTGATGCTTATTTACTGAGCGTCGCTGATGCGCTCATGAAGGCTCGTTAGAATCTAAAGTAAGGCAGAATCAAGGGAATCAATAAGGCACCTATCACGCCGTGCATACCCATTGCTAAGCTCGCATAAGTCCCTGCGAGTGGATGAACGATAAAAGCGCGTGAAGTACCAATCCCATGAGCGGCCACCCCCATGGCAAAACCTCTTTGCCACCAAGCTTTCATGCCTAAAAGATTTAGTATCTGACTACCAATGCTCGCGCCAATAATGCCAGTAATCACCGCAAAGACTGCTGTCAGTGTGGGCGACACATCAATGCGCTCAGCGACCCCCATCGCAATCGGCGCGGTGACCGATTTGGGAATCATGGCTCCAACTATCGCAGCATCCGCCCCCATCAGGCTTGCGACACCGACTGCGGCCGTCACAGAGACCGTACCCCCCAGGAGTAAAGCAAGCAACAATGGGAAAATACGACGCTTGAGCAAGGTATAGCCTCGATATATGGGTACCGCTAAAGACACAGTAGCTGTACCTAAGAGAAAGTGAACGAATTGCGCACCTTCAAAATAAGTGGCGTATGGCATATCGAGCAATAACAAAATACCAGCGACGCCACAGACAGCAATAGCCACGGGATTGGCCAGCGGATTACGATTGAGCTTTAGATAAATTGTCAGCCCGACTTGATAGGCTAATAATGTGACTATCAAAGCAAATAAGGGACTGCCTGAGAGATAAACCCAAATTTGTGTCATAGGTAAATCTAAGGGGCTCGCTGTCATAGCACTATTTGCTACAGTACTGACAACCGCTTCACTCATGATGATTGCTCCTCATCAGCATCACCACTGATCCAGCGCAAAACTAATGCAGTGACTGCAATAGTGAACACGACGCTGATGCCTAAGGCCATGATGATGGCAAAACCATGCGCCTTCAATTGTGGCAAAAATAGAATAACGCCAACAGCAGCAGGCACAAATAAAATACCCAAGTGTTGACTAAATGCATCGGCGACCTGTGCGAGCGAGTCATTGACATGCCCACGCAGAATTAAAAAGCCCAAAAGAAAAATAAGTCCCCACACAGGACCGGGCAGGTTAGGAAATAAAAATTTCGATACCAACTCACCCACACCCTGCCAAAATAGGATTTGTGCCAGGCCGGCTATCATGGACTAGCCAATCTTCTTCAGTTCAGTCTTAAAGAGATCTTTTTTGGCCATATAACTCTTTGCACTAGCCTTGAGTCCCTCAATCGCCTCAGGAGTGAGTTCGCGCACCACTTTCGCAGGAGAACCAAGAATTAATGAATTATCTGGGAATACTTTACCCTCGGTGACGACCGAGCCTGCACCCACTAGGCAGTTTTTACCAATCACGGCACGATTAAGAATCACGGCTTGAATACCAATCAAAGAGTTTTCCCCAATCGTACAACCATGCAACATCGCTTGATGCCCCACTGTCACGTTCTTCGCTAAGGTTAAGGGACAACCCATATCGGTATGCATCACCGTACCTTCTTGCACATTACTACCCTCACCCACCGTGATCGGTTCGTTATCCCCACGAATCACCACACCAGGCCAAACACTGGTATCTTTTTCTAAAATAACATCACCAATCACCGTTGCTTCTGCTGCAACAAAAGCGGTGTCATGAATTTGAGGTTGTTTGTCTTTGTATTGATAAATAGTCATGATGAGTGTGGTGCTTTCCAATGAATTGAATAAGAGGCAATCAGAACTTCAGCCAATAATGAGAGTAATGCCAAGATAAAGGATCCGATGCCCCCGACAAAAGTATGTAATACATACTGCGATAACTGTAATTTACCGGTAGTCGTTTCTGCAAAAAATAGTTCTAGAATGGTTAAGCCAATCAAAATAGCGCATAAAACGAGAAAGATCATCGAGGTATTAATCAAGCGTCCTCTTTGGGCAATATGGACCAGCTCACGCTCATAAGCACTCACCGTATGGGGCTTTAGTTGAACTGAATCATCACCCAAAGCCGCTTGCAAGACTCGAGAACGATCAATCACGCGCGCTAAGCGTTGGGTTAATGCGCCAATCATGCCAGCGACCGCTGTGAGTAAAAAAACAGGTGCGACCGCTAGCTGAATACTCTCGCTGAGTGCTCCAGGATTCATTAATAGGTTCCTGGATAAAGAATATCTTTAGTGACATTCTGAATATCACGATGTCCCGTAAAGGCCATGGTGACATCTAACTCTTTATGAATAATTTCTAGCGCCTTAGTGACACCAGCCTCACCCATGGCACCCAAGCCATAGAGGAAGGCACGCCCAATCATGGTGCCACGCGCGCCCAAAGCCCAGGCCTTGAGCACATCTTGCCCTGAACGAATGCCACCATCCATCCAGACTTCAATATCTTTACCTACAGCATCAACAATACCCGGCAGCGCGTAAATACTCGAAACAGCACCATCTAACTGACGACCACCATGGTTAGACACAATCAGGGCATCGGCACCCGATGCCACGGCTTTGCGAGCATCTTCTTCATCAAGAATGCCTTTAATGATGAGTTTGCCGCCCCAACGATTCTTAATCCACTCGACATCGCCCCAGTTCAAGGCGGGATCGAATTGCTCAGCAGTCCATGAAGACAATGAAGACAAATCACCGACACCTGTAGCATGACCTACGATATTACGGAAGGTACGACGTTGGGTGCCTAGCATGCCTAAACACCAACGGGGTTTAGTCATCATATTCATGATATTCGGAATGGTGAGCTTAGGCGGCGCACTCAAACCATTCTTAATATCCTTATGGCGTTGTCCTAAAATTTGTAAATCTAAGGTCAAGACCAAGGCAGAGCAACGGGCTGCTTTAGCACGATCAATCAAACGCTCAATAAAGCCACGATCTTTCATGACGTATAGCTGAAACCAAAACGGTGCCGTGGTGTGCTCTGCGATATCTTCGATTGAGCAAATGCTCATAGTCGATAAACAAAACGGCACACCGAATTTCTCTGCTGCACGGGCCGCTAAGATTTCCCCATCCGCATGCTGCATACCCGTTAAACCTGTAGGCGCCAATGCGACTGGCATTTTGACTTGCTGCCCCACCATGGTGGTGGCTGTGGTGCGGTTTTCCATATTGACTGCTACGCGCTGGCGTAATTTAATTTTTTGAAAGTCACTTTCATTAGCGCGATAAGTCGACTCTGTCCAAGATCCAGAATCCGCGTAGTCATAAAACATCTTAGGCGTGCGTTTTTTATGCAAGACACGCAAGTCTTCAATGGTGGTAATAACCGGCATACTGCTCCTCTATTTTTAGTCTATATGGCTTTATCATTGCCAAACCTTATTTGTAACACAAGAAAGGCCCTCTGACCGATGGCGAAATCCCTAAGTCTTGAAAAAATCCTATTTAGTCAAGGATTTGGCACACGTCGCTATTGCCAAGATCTGGTTTGGGCTGAATTGGTGAAGGTCAATGATGTACTCATGACAGACCCCGATGAAAAAATCGATCCTGAGGGATCGATACTTGAGGTCGATGGTCAAATCTGGCAGTACCAAGCTCAGGCTCACGTGGTCTTTCATAAACCCAGTGGCTACGAATGCTCGCATAAACCCAGTCATCACCCCAGCGTCTATAGCTTACTACCCAACCCACTCATTGAACGCGGTATCCAGTGTGTAGGTCGCCTCGACTACGATACGACCGGGCTCTTACTGCTCACCGACGACGGTCAACTGATCCATCGCCTCACATCCCCCAAAAAAAATATTGGTAAGCGCTATCGCATCACACTGGCCGAACCTAGCTCAGATGTTTTGGTCAAACGTCTCTTAACTGGCGTGCAACTCTATGATGAAAAAACCACAAGTTGCGCTAATGCATGCGAAATCACCGGTGAGTATGAAATTGAAATGGTGATTCCGGAAGGCAAATATCATCAAGTGAAACGCATGGTTGCAGCAGCAGGCAATCACGTGACTCAATTACATCGCCAAGCGATTGGGCGTTTTGAGTTACCTAGCGATCTAGCTGTCGGTCAATGGCGTTGGCTCAGCCCCGAAGAACTACGCTTAGCGACACAAACGCTCGAGTGATTACTTAATCAGTTGCAAAGCATCCTTGAACGCCGGGTGCTCACAATGCTCTAGCCACTCAAAGATCACCATTTCAGTGGTGACTAATTCAGCACCATTGGCCGCCAAACGATCAAATGCAGCATCACGATTTTGCGCTGTCCGTGAACTACAGGCATCAGTCACCACCCAAACATCGAACTCATGCTCTAACAAACCTAAAGCGGTTTGTAATAGGCATACGTGGGCCTCACATCCACCCAAGATGATGGCGGATCGCTCGGTCGCTTGATGAGCTTTCTGCAAATGTTTAGGCAAGCTTCTAGCGTTACCCTGAGGCTTCGCAGGTGCACGCAACAAATCAACCAAACCATCGGCACAGGCCCCAAAATGCATTTTGCTCAGGGTCTCTTGGCAATACGATTTGAGCGTAGCATCGTTAGGCCCTAATTTATTCGGATTTTGTTCGGTACCCCAAACAGGAACCTTCAATAAACGGGCAGCTTGTGCTAGCTTGTGCGCATTCGCTAAGACAAAGTCAGCCTCATGAATGACAGGCATCAGTTTTGTTTGGTAATCGACCAAAACCAGTTGACAATCTTCAGCAACGAGTAGCATCTTGAGATCCAAAAATATGATGTAATGGATCTATTGTCTTACAAATTGAAGCATCTTCCTATGTTATTGGCTATTCTGATCATTGTCCCTTTAGTGACCTTTGTGTTTTACATCAACGCACTAAGAAAAACCTTGGCGGCAATCGATCCAGACATGCGTGCTCAAGCACCCGGCCTAGCTTGGTTATTACTCATTCCTATTTTTAATGTGATTTGGTTCTTTTTTTTATTAAGAGCCATCCGCGATGGTTTTGATCGAATGGCGGCGGCTGGCCGTTTAATCAAGAATGTCGATACAGGCTACGGGATGGGCTTGGCTATGGGCTGCTGTTGGGCGGCTATGTTCATTCCCCGCCTCACACTCTACACTTTCATCCCGATGATGGTATTTTCGATTCTGCATTGGAATAAATTAGGTCAAGCACGAGCAGCTATCAAAGCCGATTGAATTATTTTTTCTCTAAAGTAATCTGCGCCGTGAGTTTCCCAGCAAAAATCATCTCTAATTGCAAGCCGTCAATACCTTCGAATACTTTGACACCCTCTTGTTGAGCAGGCTGAGTATGAACCACCCGCAAAAGATTTGCTGGCCAATCAAAACGCATGGTGGCAGCCATGGGCAAATACCCATCAAAATAACGTCTCATTAAAGGACCGGCATTCAGACGATACTGATTTTCAGCGACACGATCTAAGGCGCGAGACTGTAAATCAATACAAATCGATGCGCCACGTTGAACATCGGTGAGCGTCACCCTTGCATCCTTCACTTCAGCCATCGCCATCTTATCGATACTGCGCACCTGAATGTCTCGGATACGATCGGGATTAAAAACGATCACCACCTTACGAATCGGATCTAGCTGATAGTGACAGGTCTGTATTGTCACTATACCCGTCTCAAGACTAGCTTCATTAATCTGAAGACGTGATTGATAACGATAAACTCCCTCATCTGGGCGCTGCTTTAAAAAACGAATCTCTCCCTCTTGCGCAATATCTGAAAACTCAAGCGCATGGATCGAGACAGCAAAGAGACCCACCAAGCTCACCAAAGCCCAGCGTGTGAAGAGCTGGATACCCTTACGTTTCATGCCTGAGCCTGATAGTGACTGGCTTTAGACAGCCAGTGTTGCAAAGCGTCCGCTAAATCTTTTTTACTAAATGAGCAACTTTCTTCAGTAAATAGTGAGGCTGACTCTATGCGTTCTAGGATACCTTCGAGAACAATGCCATATTTTTCTGGTAGCTGTGCCATCTGATTCGCTTGACGAAAACGAGCGATGAGCTCAGCGCTAGATGCATGACCTGACTGCCAATCTGCCAACAAAGCAGCTAATGGGACTTGATCGATAAGGCTTGCCATGCAGACTCCATTTCCAGACGAAGGATTTGTAGTAGTTGTGATGCGCTCAGGGAGCGACAATCTTGATAATTTTGCCCAGCCCAAAGACTCTGATACTCAGCATCTGCAGCGCGTTGCGCCCAGGCTCGCATGGGGCCCGTCAGAGTATTTTGCATGGGGAATGACAACACAGCCTGATGATGCATACGCCGTATAAATTCATTATCGAGCCCTTGCGCACGACGCCCCGAGAAGCTTCGGGTTTCAACTACCGCTCTTTGCGCACGCAAGAGTTCTTCTTTGTGCTGCAAACTGGCAGTTGACTCGTGACAGGTTAAAAACGCCGTTCCCATTTGCGCCGCCTGTGCACCTAAATCAATCACCTTGGCTACATCATAACCATGCATGATGCCTCCCGCGGCCACCAATGGTAGGGATGTCATTTCTAGTACTTGTGACAATAGCTTGACCATAGGCAAGTTCTCATCCTGCCCATCGGGCTCAAAAATCCCACGATGCCCGCCTGCCTCAATCCCTTGCACAATCAGAAAGTCTGCTTGCGCCGCAATCGCTTGGCGCGCCTCGAATACGGAAGTGATATTGAGCCCTATAGTGATTCCGAGTGATTTTGCTTGCTCAATCACGCTCTGAGGCGGAATACCAAAATGAAAACTGAGTATGGCAGGTCTTTCCTGCCAAACGGGTTCGAGCATGGCACTCAAATCAGGAATATAGGGTGGCTTTAAGTCTGGCCAAGCGACCTCATCAAGACCTAATTGAGATAGCGCCTGCCTTACTGCAGCAAGCTGTTCTTGATCGGGTGGCGCCACTGGCTTGAAAACAAAAAAATTAGCGTTGATTGGGCCACGAGTTAATTTTTTCGTAGACTGTAAATCTTGCAATATTTTTTCAGGGGAACTATAGGCAAAGCCAAAACTACCGATACCACCTCCCTCGCAAACTGCTGCGACCATCTGAGGATTATTGATGCCACCGGCCATGGGTGCGGCAATCACAGGTACACGCAGGTCTTGAAAAAGTTTCATGTTAGCGACTGACTTTGTACTTGCATAAGACGCGGTTTCATAACTTTAAAAAATAGCGGTGGCAACATCGCCAAGAGAATCATGCCCGCGTAACCGGTTGGCATCTGCGGCGACTGATGCGAGCGGTACAAATCATCGCAATGCAAGGACGGTTCCATATGATGGGCCGCATGGCGGGGTAAATTAAAGAGTAAAGCTTCTGACATCCAAGAACTCGAGTCCCACGTGTGTTCTGGTCCCATACGCTCGTATTTGCCGTCTAGCTGCTTTCTTCTTAAACCCCAATGCTCAATGTAATCGACTGCGCCTACTAGGAATTGCGCCACAACCAAATTAATAAGCCACAGCACAAAGCCCTGCAAGCCAGCCCAGTAAACGACGATGGCAAGATACACTAGGCTTAGGATTGCACCCAACCATACTTCATTGAATCTTCCTTGGGCTTTTTCTGCTAATTCCATAGCGCCCTTGAATACCCCCCAATAGTAACGAGGCAGAAAATGCCACAAACTCTCCTCTTGACGCGCTGATGCAGGATCACCCTCAATCGCGGCCATACGGTGATGACCTCGATTGTGTTCAATGATGTAGTGCGAGTAGTCAATGCTGATCATATGAGTGCGCGCTAGAAAACGATCTAGGCCATTTCTGCGATGACCGAGTTCATGACCTAGAGTAATCCCAATACCCCCTGAGATATAGCCCATTGATAAGCCTAAAGCGATAATTTGGAACCAGGTCCACTGCTCGGCATGTAAGAGTAAATACACATTTTGCGCAATCAAGAAGAACATCACCAAGCGCGGAAAATGCTGCCCCCACACCCAAGTGACTGACTCTTGCTTGGAGTCTTTTGGATCGACCTTAGACTGAGTCAGATACTCCAGTATCGGAAAGACGACTGCCCCAGCAAATAGTGCCAACCAAGGCATATCGTAGACCACACCGAGTGTTGGCAAAGCCACAAAAATGCTGGGCAGGATGAAATTCATGATGAACATGTTCTCATCATATAAAAAAAAAGGACTTCCGTCAGGAAGTCCTTTGAGAGCCAGTGGCTATCTTAGATTTAAGCCGTTACAGTCTTAGCGACGTCACTGAAATCTTTGATTTGATCAAAGTTCATGTAACGATAGATCTGATCGCCATTGGCATTAATCACTCCAATGTCAGCCATATACTCTTCTTTGGTTGGAATACGTCCCAACTTAGAGCAAATCGAAGCTAATTCTGCTGAACCCAAATAAACGTTGGTGTTTTTACCTAAGCGGTTCGGGAAGTTACGTGTGGATGTTGACATCACTGTCGCACCTTCACGGACTTGTGCCTGGTTACCCATACAGAGTGAACAACCTGGCATTTCCATACGCGCACCCGCGCCACCTAAAACACCATAGTGACCTTCTTCAGTCAGCTGTTGTGCATCCATCTTGGTCGGTGGAGCTACCCACAAACGGACTGGAATATCACGTTTACCTTCGAGTAACTTAGAGGCCGCACGGAAGTGACCGATATTCGTCATACATGAACCAATGAAGACCTCATCAATCTTGGCACCAGAGACATCTGATAATGTTTTCACATCATCTGGATCATTCGGGCAAGCCACGATCGGCTCATGAATTTCAGCTAAATCGATCTCAATCACTGCAGCGTACTCAGCATCGGCATCACCTTTGAGGAGTTCAGGCTTGGCCAACCAAGCTTCCATCGCTTTAATACGACGTGACAAAGTGCGCGCATCTTGATAACCATTAGCAATCATCCACTTCATGAGTGTGATGTTGCTGTTCATGTATTCAATGATTGGCTCTTTGTTCAAATGTACGGTACAACCCGCTGCTGAGCGCTCAGCAGATGCATCTGAAAGTTCAAAAGCTTGCTCAACTTTCAAATCTGGCAAACCTTCGATTTCCAAGATACGTCCAGAGAAAATATTCTTCTTACCTTTTTTCTCAACCGTCAATAGGCCTTGCTTGATGGCATATAAAGGGATGGCATTGACTAAATCACGCAATGTCACACCTGGCTGCATCTTGCCCTTGAAACGGACCAATACAGACTCAGGCATATCCAAAGGCATCACACCCGTCGCTGCAGCAAAAGCGACTAGGCCTGAACCGGCTGGGAAAGATATACCAATCGGGAAACGTGTGTGTGAATCGCCACCCGTACCCACAGTATCTGGCAACAAGAGACGGTTTAACCAAGAGTGAATCACACCATCGCCTGGGCGCAACGCTACACCGCCACGGGTACTGATGAAATCAGGTAACTCATGGTGCATCTTCACATCGACTGGTTTTGGATAAGCCGCTGTATGGCAGAAAGATTGCATCACCATATCTGCTGAGAAACCTAAACAAGCCAAATCTTTCAATTCGTCACGCGTCATCGGGCCGGTCGTATCTTGTGAACCCACTGTCGTCATCTTCGGTTCACAGTAAGTTCCAGGACGAATACCCTTACCTTCTGGTAAGCCACAAGCACGGCCAACCATCTTCTGCGCCAAGGAGAAACCTTTACCTGAATCAGCGGGGTTTTGTGGCAGACGGAATAATGTAGAAACTGGTAAACCGAGTGCTTCACGGGCCTTGGCTGTCAAACCGCGACCAATGATCAGAGGAATACGGCCACCTGCACGCACTTCGTCAAAGAGAACTTCAGACTTGACCTTGAACTCAGCGATGACTTGACCATTCTTCAAGGCCTTACCTTCGTAGGGGCGCAATTCAATTTCATCACCCATATTCATATTGCTCACATCGAGCTCGATCGGCATCGCGCCAGCGTCTTCCATGGTGTTATAGAAAATCGGTGCAATCTTGCTACCCAAGCAGACACCACCAAAACGCTTATTAGGTACGAATGGAATATCTTCACCGGTAAACCACAACACAGAGTTTGTGGCTGATTTGCGTGATGAACCTGTACCCACCACATCACCCACGTAGGCCACCAGATTGCCTTTGGCACGTAACTCATTGAGCTGTTTGATCGGGCCCACTTTGCCAGCCTCATCAGGCGTAATGCCATCACGTGGGTTCTTCAACATGGCCAAGGCATGCAATGGAATGTCCGGGCGACTCCATGCATCAGGCGCAGGAGATAAGTCATCGGTATTGGTTTCACCAGTGACTTTGAAAATCGTGAGCTTCAAGCTTTGTGGCACTTCTGGGCGGCTCGTAAACCATTCAGCATCCGCCCAGCTCTGTAACACGGCTTTGGCATTGGCATTGCCTTTGTCAGCCTTTTCCTTAACGTCATGGAATTGGTCAAACATCAAGAGTGTTTTCTTCAAACCGGCCGCAGCAATAGCACCTACTTGAGCATCGTCTAGTAAGTCGATCAAAGGAGAGATGTTGTAGCCACCGAGCATCGTACCTAATAGCTCAGTCGCTTTCTCACGGCTAATCAAGGGTGTTGTCTCTTTACCAAAGGCAACCGCTGCTAAATATGAAGCCTTCACTTTGGCCGCATCATCCACACCCGCAGGTACGCGATAAGTAATCAACTCAAGCAAAGCCTGCTCTTCACCTTTGGGTGGATTCTTGAACAGCTCGATCAATTCTGCGGTTTGTGTAGCTGATAAAGGTAGCGGTGGAATACCCAAGGCCGCACGTTCTGCGACATGGTCACGGTAGGCTTTCAACATAGTTGTTTCCCTCTTTAGTTAAATCGACAAAAGACATCATTTCTTAAGACTTATATCTTATATAAGACTTGAAGTGCTGACAAGGTATTCGTCCTTGTTTTTTGTTAGCTTAGCTGATTTTGATGGCGCCTGGCTGACAAAGCCATAATCAAATAAAGGTCAATTAAATCAATTAGTTAACCTAAATTGGCTGGCGTATAAGAAAAATTTGAGGAAACTCAGGGGGATAGCGAAGATCCCACCATCTATGAATCAGTATTTTGTATTTTTGCGCGTAAATCAGCGGGCCATGATGCCGCCTTTTGCGTTTGAAAGTCCACCCAAACCAAGGTGGCACCACCCGTGGCATATAAGGTATCCGGGTCTGAAGTCAAAGAGATGAGGTTGAAGGTTTCTAAGCTGACCCGACTTGGGTTGGCAATAAAGGTTCTGACTTTGAGTTCCGCGGGATACTCGATTTGCTTTAAGAAATTACAAAAAGCATTGACGACCACTACCCCAGCCTCTTGGGTTACAAAGGGTAAACGTAAGCTATCTAACCAATGGATACGCGCTTGCTCGATATAGCGAAAGTAAACGGCGTTGTTGACGTGCCCATACGCATCCATATCGCCCCAGCGCACAGGGATCGTGCACTCATGAACAAAAACTTTCTCTTCTGGAATATCAATACGCATGCCAAGTACTCTAATTTATTTAAGGGGTGTTTTTATCCACTTTAAACCATGCTGCATACATGGCCGGTAAAGACAGTAAAGTCAGGGCCGTAGCCACGATCAAGCCACCCATGATGGCCACCGCCATCGGTCCCCAAAACACACTGCGTGATAAAGGAATCATAGCTAGCACCGCAGCCGCAGCAGTCAAAATAATCGGGCGATAACGATGCACACAAGCATCGATGATGGCTTGACGGGCAGCCACCCCTTTGGCTCTACCCTGCTCAATCTGATCGATCAAAATCACTGAATTACGCATGATCATGCCTAATAAGGCAATAAAGCCTAAGAGCGCCACAAAACCAAAGGGACGATTAAAGAGCAAGAGCGTTAATGCCACCCCTGAAATCCCCAAAGGTCCTGTAAGCACGACTAAAAATGCTCGCGCACTACTCTTTAATTGAATGACCAATAAGGTAAAGATCAGGAACATCATGATCGGCACCCCAGCAGCAATCGATGCCTGACCACGACTACTTTCTTCAACAGAACCACCAATGCTGACACGATATCCCGGTGGCAAACGCTCAATCAGCGGCTGGAACTGTTTCATGAGCGCAGCGGTTGCCGTAGGCCCTTGAATGCCGGGTATCACATCCCCTTGCACGGTAATCGCGTACTCACGGTTCTCACGCCACATCGTGGCGGGCTCCCAAGTGATCTTGATCTCTGCAATACGCCCGAGTGCCACCGGCGCACCATTCACAGTAGCGAGCATGGTGTCACGAATATCTTGGAGCTCAT
Organism: Polynucleobacter sp. MWH-Loch1C5; assembly: GCF_018881775.1. Lineage (GTDB taxonomy): Bacteria > Pseudomonadota > Gammaproteobacteria > Burkholderiales > Burkholderiaceae > Polynucleobacter. Next base: position 1,524,544 of record NZ_JACVPR010000001.1, on the reverse strand, counting down.
CACGCTCAGCTTTGGGCAGGCGCATGACAATGGGTAACAAAGCATCTCGCTCACGATACTGACCCACCGTCACACCCCCATAGAGGGCGTTGAGTGTCTGAGCAATGACTTGTGGAGGCACGCCAAGCTCTCTGGCTTTAGCAGGATCTACCTCAATTTTGACGGTCGCCTGCTCTTGATTCCAGTTATCGTTCACGCCCTTCACCAAGGGTGAGGCCTTCATCACCTCAAGGAAGTCATTCGCTAATAAACGTAACTTTTGCGGGTCATCACCCGTCACACGAAACTGCACGGGATAAGCGATGGGCGGGCCATTCGGTAAGAGCTTTACGCGCACCCGCGCTTCTGGGGCAGCATCTTCGAGTATCCGAGGCAAGTCTTTAACCAGACGATCTCGCGCTTTCGGTTCGGCAATCACTATGGCTTGCGCAACACTACTGCGCGGGAAAATCACGTCCAAAGGTAAAAAGAATCGTGGCGCACCATTACCTACCCAAAGGGTCACAGTTTGCACACCACTGGCTTCTAGTAACTTCTCTTCAATACGCTGCGCGACCTTTTCGGTCGTTGCAAAACTAGCGCCTTCGCTAAGATAAATATCAACCAAAATTTCAGGGCGTGATGAATCCGGGAAAAACTGCTGTTGCACCTGACTCATGCCCACAATACCAAACAAGAAACTAGCAGCAGTGGCTAAGATCGTTTTCTTGGGATGATCAACGCACCAAGCCACAATAGCTTTGAAACGTTGGTAAAAAGGCGTATCAAAATGTTCATGCTCTTGACCTTCAGGGGTAGCATGCTGAGGTTTTTTGAGCATCAAGTAACCCAAATAAGGCACAAAGAGTACCGAAACAAACCATGAAATGATAAGAGCTGCCGCTGTGACCGCAAAAATAGCGAAGGTGTATTCACCCACGGCTGACTTAGCAATACCAATGGGTAAAAATCCAATGGCCGTAATCAAAGTCCCAGTTAACATGGGCATCGCAGTGAGCTCATAAGCCGCTGTCACTGCCTTCATACGGTCATAACCCTCTTCTAACTTACGCACCATCATTTCCACCACAATGATGGCATCATCAACCAGCAAACCTAGAGCAATAATGAGTGACCCTAATGAAATTTTATGTAGCCCTACTCCAGCCAGATACATCACTAAGAAGGTCACTGCCATTACGAGCGGAATTGAAATAGCCACCACCAAACCTGGCCATGGATCAATGCGCCACGGATTTTTATGCAAACCCAGAGAGAGCAAACTCACCAAAAGAACGATGACCAAGGCTTCCACCAAGACACCCAAGAACTCTTTGACGGAGTCACCAACGACCTTCGGTTGATTTTGAATCAGAGATAACTTGACCCCCGCCGGTAATTCAGTTTCAAGCAACTGAGTGACTTTTTGTAACGATTGACCGAGTTCAATAATGTCACCACCACGACTCATGGAGACGCCTAAGGCGACCAGTTCTTCGCCTTGATACCTCACCTTCGAGACTGCTGGATCGATCGCCTGTCGTTTGACATCAGCAATATCACCTAAACGCAATGCAGCACCACTAGGGGCTCTTAGAGGCATAGCCTTAACATCAGCAACGGATTCAAATGGGCCACCGACCATGATGGGCACCATCAGTGCTGGGGTGTGTAATGCACCCCCGGACTCAATCGCATTTTGCGCATTCAGTTGTGCTGCCACTGCGCTCGGCGTTAGGCCATATTGCGCCATTTTTTTACGCGAGAGCTCAACATACACTTGCTCTTCTTGCAAGCCGTAGATCGCCACCTTACCGACGTCTTTCACATTTAACAGGCGCTGGCGTATGTAAGTGGTGAAGTCTCGTACTTCATCAGTGGTGTAGCCCGGCGCTGAAAGTCCATAAATCACACCGTAGGTGTCGCCGAAATCATCATCAAAGAACGGTCCTTGAACACCCTGCGGAAAGGTATGCTTGGCATCATTAATCTTTTTACGTACGGTATAAAAGAGATTAGCGACTTCTTTGGGTGGGCTGCTGTCTTGCACATAGAAAACAACTAAGGTCTCACCTGGATGGGCGTAACTACGGATCTTGTCGGCATAAGGAACTTCCTGCAAGATGCGCTCAATCTTATTGGTCACTTGATCAGCCATCTGAGCTGTCGTTGCCCCAGGCCAATAAGCACGCACCACCATGGCCCTGAATGTAAATGGCGGGTCTTCATCTTGACCCAAATTGAAATACGCTCCCGCACCCAAGAGCATCAGAGCAATCATTAAGTAACGAATCAGGGGCACATGATCGATCGCCCAACGCGATAAATTGAGACGTCCCATTACTGCGCCTTTGCAGTCAGAGCAATACGAACTTTTTGACCAACATCGAGGGCATGCCAACCGGTTGCGATGACTTTATCCCCTGCTTGAAGACCTGCCACCACTTCAATCGACGATTCTGTCGCTGGGCCTACTTGGATACTCACCGCTTCTACAACACCCGTATCCTGTGAGCCTTCGTCGAGCTTGACACGATAAACCGTTTTTCCATCACTCAGTATGGCAGTAAGTGGGATAGTTTTACTCGCTGTGGCAGACTTAGTCGAGGAGCTTCGGACCCCTGAAAAATCCATGCGGCCAATGATTTTTTTAGCCTCGACGGCATCCCGCAGCTGAATCGAGAAAGTCTTCAACACGCCAGCTTCAGGCGCTCTTAAAGTGACAAAGCCTAGCTGATCTAAAGTCTGTTCATATTTAGCACGCGCACCCTCAATCGCTGCGGTACGGCGATCAAACTCAGAGGCGGAAATAAAGTTTTTAGCTCTTAAATCCCGAAAGCGTTGATAGTCGGCTTCAGCGGCTGATAATTCTGCTTTAGCTGCTTTATAAGACGCCAGTGCTGCTGACTCACTCACCGATAAGCTAGTCGGAATGAGGCGCGCCAAAGCCTGACCGGCTTGTACTTTTGTACCGGCAGTCGCTAACACTTCAATGACCTGACCTGAGGTATCAAAACTCAACACATCTTTTGCTGCAGTCTGAGTCGTCAAAGTCTGACCTTGACCAAACTCAAGAACTTTAACTAGACGAACTGGAGGTACTTTATCTTCTTTTTTGCCACAAGCCCCCAGAGTGACTAACAGGGTAGCAGCAAGCAGTATTGTTAATTTTTGTTTCATTCCGCTATCTTAAAGGATGGAGGTGTTGATTGCTCGTTGTAACTCTCTAGCCAATTGCTCACGACGCTCTAGAAAAATAAACTGTCCGATTCTGAGCTCTTCGCCACCCTGGCTAATCAAAACCAACTGCTCTTCGCGGCGCCCCTTAGGCTTAGGCAAGGTGACTTTCACCCAAGGCGCATGCCATACTTTTTGCATGATGCGACTGCCACGGCTCATTTCAATACGTAGCTCTTTTTGATGCAAGCTGATCTTTTCATAATCTGCAGCATGGCGGGTATAGACCAATAATGCGACCCCTAAAACAGATAACTCAAGCAAGGTGAAAGGCAAAATCATCCATACACCTTGAAAAACAAAGTAGCCTGCAATCAAGGATGAAAAGCTACAAATCGAGAGATAAAACATCCCCACTTGCTTGGGAGTAAATGAGCAATTACGCTTCATTAACCACACCCGTTCCATAGCAAGACCCTAATTAGAAACGTTCGAAAACGATATTGATATAGCGAGCTAGCTCAAGATCACGTTCACTCAGACCACCGACATCATGGGTACTGAGCGTAATGTCTACTCGATTCCAAACATTAGACCATTCGGGATGATGATTATTCTTCTCTGCATGCAAGGCAATGCGCGTCATAAACGCAAATGCTTCAGAAAAATCATTAAAGACAAATTGACGATGAATGGCATCTCTGCCCTCGACCATACGCCAGTCAGGCAGTTCTTGAGCAAGTTGGCTTCTTTGCGCGGGTGTGATTAAAGAGGTCATAACCTCAATGTATCACCAAGCTTTACTTTGTGCAGATGAGGGTTATTGACCGAGTCGGCTCAGCATCAAAAGCGCAATGCCGGTTGCGAGAATAGCAAATGCTTTTTTGAGTTGTGGTGCGGGCAGGCGCCAGGCGATTTGGCGTCCGATGAGCAAACCCATCATCGAGGCCAAAGCAAATGGCATGGCTATCGCCCAGTCCATCACACCATAGATATTGGAAAAAAGTACGCCGCCACCAGATACGAGAGTCAGAACCCCTAGAGATGTAGCCACAATCGACTTCATCGGTAAATCGGTATAACGGTTCAGCGCCGGGACAATAATGAAACCACCCCCTACTCCCAATAAACCAGAAAAGAAACCTGCACACATGCCGGAGAGTGATAAAGCACGAGCACATGGCAGAGTCCAAATTAACTTGCCAATATCTTGATCTAACTGACAGGGTGGCCCCAGTGCTGGCTCAATACCTAAGATTTCTTTTTGGGCTTGCTGCCACATATTGCGAGCCACCCAGAGAAGGATGAGGACAAAAATAATCACAAGAGGCCAGTTGGGTAATTGCTGAGCCAGCCAGATCCCTATGGGAGAAAGTATCAGACCTGAAACGGCAATGAGTAACGCAGCTTTGTAGCGCAGTATCTGCGCACGCAAACCCAAAACAGCGCCCACACCGGCTGATAGAAAAACAGCAAGCAAACCAATGGGTGCGGCTTGTGCCACCGTTAAATCAAGAAAGAAACTTAAGAGTGGCACAGAAAGAATTGCACCCCCTGCACCGGTGAGGCCTAGGACTAGACCGACGCCAGCCCCAAGCACCCCCTCAATCAACAAACCTTCCAAATTAGCCTACTTGCTGGGCCAACATGTATAAATTAGTAGATCTAGCGCCTGAGCGACAGAAAGCCAAAATGGGGCCTGGCATCGTCTCTAAAACTTGAGCCATGGCTTGAGCTTGCTCTAGAGTGATTTGACCACTCACCACTGGTAAATAGACATAGTTCAGACCTAAGGCTTTCGCTGCCACTTCAATTTCAGCGCTTAAGGGCTGAGTGGGGCCCGCCTCGCCATCAGGGCGATTATTCACAATCGTTTTGTAACCCTGACGCGCAATCTCAGCCACATCTTCTGGCGTAATTTGACCGAGTGTGCCAAATTGGTCTGTATGACAAGCGATTTGCAAAGGCATTCCACATCCTCCAGTATTTGAATGGTAGTTCGAGTTTCCGCTAGCAATTACAGGTTCGCATGGCGGGGGAAGTAACCTCCAAGTGAGATACTTCATCCCCAAACTAGCACCCCCAATGAAAGCAAAGACAGCAATAAAAGCATTGATCGCCAAAGTCGACATGCCTGTAACGCCTTGGCCAATCGTACAACCCATCGCTGTTACCCCGCCAAAACCCATCAGGATGGCGCCCACAATATGGTTAGCCGTATCTTCTACATTGCGGAAGGTTTCCCAATGAAAGGTTTTTGTTACCAGCGCATACAGCGTCGAACCCAGAGTGATACCGAGCACTGAAACAATGCCAAGCGTGAGCTTCTTACTCGTATCACTAAAAAATGTCAGCCACTCCATGAGATAGGCATAGGGAGCCACAAAAGTGAGACTCTCCATACGCCCTGAATTTGTTGCAACAAACACTTCTTCTAGCGTATTCGGGTCTTCTGCGACGAAACCCAGAGAACCGGAGACCCACCAAATCGCGAGTACACCACCGCCGACTCCAAAACCTGCCAAGAAATTATTGAGATTCCAAAAGTCACGGCGCACCAAGGCAAAAGTGACCAACGCTGAACCTAAGACTAAACCCAATGCTAAATGCGCATGGGCTTTAGTCATGCCCATTTGAGCTGCCATGATTGAAGGTAAATCCTGCGGTGTACTCAGCGTTACAAAAACTGTATCCACCGTGGAAACACGCAAAACCCCCAAAATACCTCTTAAGGTCATGTATGAGGCCAACCCCATCACCAAGAAAACGATCAATGATTTCAGGCTACCTGCGCCCATACGCACGAGTGTTTTACTACCGCAGCCAGAAGCCAAGACCATACCAAAGCCAAACAAAGTGCCGCCGACGATGGTCGATAACCAAGTCAGGCGTGCACCGGTATAAAAAGTTTTACTGGTATCAAGAATGCCTGCGTAACTGAACAAGGCCATACCGATGATTGCTATACCCATAGCCATCAGCCATTGGCGCATGCGCGTGGTTTCACCCATGATGAACCAGTCACTCACTGCCCCCATGGTGCAAAAGCGACTCTTTTGCATGATCACACCTAAAAGGAGCGTGATTGCAAATGTGGACCACAAGACTGTTGTTGTTACGGCCGCGATGTTAATTTCCGGCATACATTCCTCTAAACCCAAGCAAGTTTGCTATTTTAGGGCATTTTTCGAGGCTCAGAGATTCCCTGGAGGTATTCCGTATCGTTAAGACAGACCACCCAATGAGGTTTGTAGACCACGAAGACGGCCAACACCATGCCCGTTAAAGATCCTTCGGTAAAAGACAAGATCACTAAGGTCACCACCCAGTCCACGATATCGTTGGAGAGGCCTAATTCTTTGGGGCTAAAGGCTTGATGGGTCGTAAAGAGAAATATTGCGGGAATAATGACACTCATAACACCGGCCACATAGCCACGCCCCAATATAAAAATGAACATGTGTTTGGGTAACAACCGTTGAATCAAATAGTTCACGCCATGAGCGACCAAGGCCGGCATCAAACCCAAAACAAGGTATTGGCGTAAAGCAGCTTCTAAAGTCCAGTCACTGAGAAGAGCAACCAGCACGGTCACCAGAGCCAGCATCAGAATAGCCGGCCTTAAGCCATACATCGCCACGAGTAGTGCCGCTCCAAAAAACTGAAACGATAAACCCACTAGCGCTTCTGCAGACATGCCAGGCAAAACTGCTTTGACATTCCAGGCAATACCTAAAACAAAGATGCCGCCCAGTACAGAACTCAGCACCTCTTTCCGGACCAGAACCCGCCAGGCGGCCCCCTGGATAGCCCAGACAAGCGCTAGACCGGCAAGCGCAAGATAGATGCCGGTCATGCTAGTCATACTTCAGTGCTTATGCAGCGAAACCAGGGTTGCCCTTGGCGCCTTCAATTTTCGGCATATTGAGAGATTTGGCCTTGACGGTTTTAATATCTCGCAAATAGCGTGAGACCACATCCCAAATCGGCTCACCGCCAGCTTGTTTGGCTTCTTCAGCAACGGGAGCCCAGCCAGCCACTTTGTAGTTCTTGTTCGCTTCAATGGGCTTGCCATTTAAACGCATCTCCGTAATACGCTTGCCAGCTTGCCCCATCGGGTTAATCGCATATTGCAAACCACCGACACGCACCATATCACCCCCCTGCTGATAGTATGGATCAGGGTTAAAGAGGTTATCGGCAATGTCTTCTAATACCGTTTTGATCATCTCACCCGACATATTAGTGACCGTGGTCCATGGGTAAGTAATCGCCGTTTGATCCATCACATGTTCCATAGTGATGGCATCACCTGGCAATAAAGACGTTCCCCAACGGAAACCCGGCGAGAACGCAATCTCAGCATTTTTGACAGCCATCAAACCATCGAGAATCAACTGATCAAAGCTGCCATTAAAGTTACCGCGGCGATATAGCAAACCTTCGGTAATCGCTAACTTCTCACCGAGCTTAGACTCATAAGGTGCGCGAATCTTATTAATCAATTGATTCATCGTCGCATCAGCGGGTAAGAGATCTGAGAACACTGGCATAAGCTTATAACGAAAATCGGTAATCTTGTTACCACTGACTTTGAAATCAAGCACACCCAAGAACTTACCGTTAGAACCTGCATTGGTCACCAATGTGACGCCACCTGCATTTTTAACTTTCACAGGGTTGGGCACGCCATCATGAGTATGCCCGCCTAAAATGGCATCAATACCCGTTACACGGCTAGCCATTTTGATATCCACGTCCATACCATTGTGTGAGAGTACGACAACCACTTTGGCACCTTTGGCACGCACTTCGTTGACCATTTTTTGCATATGATCGTCTTGAATACCAAACGTCCAGTTAGCCACCATATAACGTGGGTTAGCAATCGGGGTGTATGGGAAAGCCTGTCCGATCACGGCCACTTTGACACCATTCATCTCACGAATCACATAGGGATCAAAGACTTGATCACCAAAATCATTCGTCTTGATGTTTTGCGCTAAGAATGAGACTTTACCTTTGAAGTCTTTTTCGACGATTTCTTTCACGCGCTCTTCACCCAGGGTCATTTCCCAGTGTGGCGTCATGATATCTACACCAAGCGCAAGACAAGCATCGACCATATCCTGACCATTGGTCCATAAAGCGGTACCAGAACCCTGCCAAGTATCACCACCATCTAAAAGCAAGGCGCCTGGGCGACTAGCCTTCATTTTTTTAACTAGCGTAGCCAAATGAGCAAAGCCCCCCACCTTACCGTAACTCTTGGCCGCAGCCTCAAAATTCAAATAAGTAAAGGCATGCGCTTCGCGCGTACCTGGCTTGATGTTGTGGGCCTTGAGGAGGTGTTCACCGACCAAATGCGGCGTTTTACCAAACTGATCGCCAAAGCCTAAATTGACATCCGGTTCACGGAAGTAGATCGGCTTTAATTGTGCGTGACAGTCGGTGAAGTGAAGAAAGTGCACGTTACCAAAACGTGGCAAGTCATAAAACTTGTTGGCTGCAGCTTGAGCCATAGACTCATTACTTTCTAGGACCAAACCGCCGGCAGATGCGACCGCCAAGACTTGTAAAAACTCTCTCCGATTCATCGACATATATATTTCTTTCTATTTTTCTAAATCAATCAATAAAAAAAGACCACCCGCCAAGCCTCAGGTGGTCTTCATCACAAACAATTACTTATTCACTGGCGATGCAGGATCCAATAACAAAGCCATCACGTGACGCATTTGGTCTTCTGTGAGTAATTTGTAATGACCAAAACGTGGCATATTGCTACATGCGTTATAGGCCTTGGCGTTGTAGATCTTGCCCCAGGTGTACTGAATCACGGCTTCGCTATTGCCACGAATTTTGCCGTAGTTCCACAGTGATGGACCAATCGTGCCGTGTGAAATTTCTTTCTTATCGATTTGGTGACAGTTGTAGCAACCACCGCCTACGACCGTATCAGCCTTATCTGTCCATGTCGCACCACGACCACTTTGCGCAATGCGCTCACCCTGCTGCCAATCACCGAGATACTTACCGTCACTGGGCAATTTGACAGTGGCTAAATTCGCTTTTTCAATGGCCTCACGCTTTTTGGCATCACCCTTACCCACTAGCACAGCAGGATCAGAACAAAACTTTTGCGCATCATCTTGGTTCAAGCGATCCATAGTAGCAATCCCATTAGCCTGAAAACTGTTGTAATGGGCTTTTTCAAATTTAGATTGTGCCTGCACACCACTCATTGCTAAGGTGAGTACCAGACCACTAACTGTATAGCTTATTTTTTTCATATTCTTGTCTCCTGGATTAACGCTTCAAGCCTGGGGTATTCATCTTGCCACCGTTACCATTGGCACCCATGAATACTTGCAAGGCAATCGTTACATCAGAGGTATAAATGGGTTCTGGGAAGCGTTGCTGACGATAACAGTCATTCAAACGACGCTGCATAGTCCAAAAATTACCGCTCGATACACGATAAGCCGGCCAAGCACCATAACCCAAAGCCGCGCCTTTTTGCTCAATCAGATTAGGCAAATCTTGTAAACGAATACGCTTGCCATCTTCACCGTGACAGGAGGCGCAGGAGAAGTCCATCGGGCCACCCTGGAAGTAGAAAGCGTATTTACCCATTTGGTACATTTCTTTTTCTTTAGGGTGCTTCGTTGAGATGTTAATGGTATGACCCTTAGCTGCCGTCACCACATAAGCAACAATGGCCTCAACATCCTTACGCTTACCCTTTTCAAAGCCAGCACTGATGATTTCTTTCGGGTCATAACCTTGCAGTCTTTCCATACAGGTCAGAATGCGTGACTCAAGATCTTGTACTTTATTGGTATCTTTGAAGTATCTAGGTAGTTCAGCAGCAGCGCCCTTCACCACTCCCGGCCCTTTACCCAAATCACACTTCTCTAGTGATGCATTTTTCGGACCCATGGGCTTTTTCCACAAATCCTCACCCGCAGCTTCATATAACTCAGCGGGGTTGCCATCTGCGATCATTTCGCGATATTTGGCAATATCATCCGTGGCGCTTTGCGCGAAAACCAATGTGGCTGTCGCTGACAAAGAGACCAATAAAGCACTCTTATAAAGTTTTTTCATGCTAGCTCCTCTTTAGCAAAGAACCCCGGAAATATGCTTTTGCGGGGTTCTTGTTTTTTATATCTGCTTAGCTAATTTTTGCTTCGTCAGTACGTTTACCGTTTTTGTTATCCACCCAAGTAATCGTCACTGCATCACCCTTAGCGCCACCTTTGAACTTAAAGTTCAAGAATGGGTCTTTAGATACAGCAGGACCAAATTGGCCTTCAAACACTGTTTTGCCTTTGCAAACAGCAGTCACAGTTGTAATAAAGTGTGCTGGAATCACCTTACCAGAAGCATCTTTGCGCTGGCCAGTTTCCATATCGTGCTTCATTAGCACTTTCACATCAACAACACCACCGCTCTCACTAGCACGAACGCGCATTGGATCTGACATATTCTTTCCTTTCGATACTCAATTAATTAGTTAGCTTGATCGTGGGGCATTAACCGCCGCAACCGCCCAAAGTTACTTTGACTTCTTTGGTCGTCACAAACCACTTGCCATCTGCCTTGACTAATGCGTGAACGTTAGAGGTTTGACCCATCTTGACACGCGTAGCAACGAATGGCTCAGAATCGGCTGTGAGCAAGAACTGTGCAGCCATGGCACTCGGATTCTTCTCTACCAAGATAGCAATTTGCTGAGTCTTAGGCAATGTAGTGGTCACACCCACAGGCACAACCGCACCGTTTTCAGCGATATCAGGAGCATTGATCGTAATACCACCTGATTTGTCGGCTGAAGAGCCACCGAGTGACTTCAACACATCATCCAATGTCTTACCATCAAATGCTGCCTTGTTCCACTCTGCTGCTTCTGCCTGACTGATCAGACCAGTTGCTGCCATCAAACCAATCACTGCAGTTAATCGCAGCGCTTCACGACGTTTTAGGTTCATATGAACTCCTTCTAAAAAAACTCTTTAAACACCAATAATGTCTTTTGTCACATTATCATTTTTCAATGTCTTCGACTAGCTAGGATATCACTTACCCGTGAGCATCCAGCGCACCATCACCTCAACATCTCCTGCAGGTACATGAGCATGAGGTGGCATAGGTACAGCCCCCCAGACTCCAGCACCACCCACAATCACTTTCTTTTGCAAAACGGCCATTGCATCGGCTTTGCCCTTATATTTGGCCGCTACTTCTGAAATGGCAGGGCCAATCGCACGGCTAGCGGGCGCATGACAAGTCTGGCAATTATGCTTTTTAAATAAGCCTTCAGGTGTAATTGACTCAGCCGCAGATACTTTGATCAGTTCTGCACCCTTACCCGGCATCCTAGCTAATGGCGGGCGGGTGGTGTCCACACCGCGGTAGGGTCCATAGGGTCTGTTTTGTAGGGCTAAATTCTCATGGGCATTTCTGGCGTAATCAGGCAAGAAAGAACCGATCGAGACGTGGGCCGCACAGTTAGTCATACAAGCAGTCGCCTTGACATCAGGCTTACCACCTTCGTTCCACATACCGTGAGCTTTAGTCATACCATTGCGGTTAGGCATACGCGCTTGCACTTCAGCAATATTTTTATCGCTCAAAGTAAAGTCCTGCGGCACGATTTCGCCCAAGGCAAGAATGTAAGCCAAGACCGCATAGGTATCGTCGACTGTGAGTGTACGCGGCGCATTCCATGGCATGGCACGATAGATGTAGTCCCAAAGCGTTGATACGGTGGCGACCTTCATCAAGGTCGTCCGCTGCGGTTGTTTTTCACTAGTCAGAGAAGCGACTCGGCCAGTCTTAATATCTTCGGCAGTGGTGCCGCCGACGATCGGTGTAAAGACTTCGTTAGACTCACCAAAAGTACCGTGACAGGAAGCACAACGCCCTTCCCAAATCTCCATGCCGCGCGCTGTATCACCTGAGCCCTTAGGCAAACCCTTGAAATCTGGACGAACATCGATATCCCAAGCAATGACTTCTGCTTTAGTCGCAGGGCGACCAATGCCTTGATATTTTGCTTGCGCTAAGGCTTGAGCTGAGACACCGCCTAGCAAACCTGCGACTAGCAACCAATTAGCCAACTTGAACATTGCTTACCTCCCCGTTCGGATCCACTTTCCAGGCCTGGATGGCGTTGTTGTGATAGATCGAGCGCGTACCGCGCACTTCACGTAATTGTTTAATCATAGGCTGCACATAACCTGTATCGTCAATGGCGCGTGACATCAAGATAGCTGGTGCACCATCCCAATTCCAATCGATATTAAAGCGAGTGATCGCCTTAGAAAGAATCGGGGTTTCAAGACGTGCTGTACGCCAATTATTACCACCGTCAAAGGAGACGTCGACTCGCCTAATCTTGCCGCGACCTGACCAAGCCATACCACTGACGTTGTAAAACCCTTTGTCTAATAATTGCTGACCACCGGATGGGGTCGTGATCACAGACTTACACTCCTGAATCGTGGTGTACTGACGGTGCAAACCGTTCGGTAACAGGTCAATGTAGTGCACGGCTTCATCTTTAGTGGCATAGGGCATATCGCCTACTTCAATACGACGTAACCATTTCACCCAGCTCACGCCCTGTACACCAGGCACTACCAATCGTAGCGGATAACCATTTTCGGGGCGTAACATTTCACCGTTCATCGCCCAACAAACCATGACATCTTTTAAAGCAGCATCCATTGGAATGGTGCGTGTCATGCCTGAACCATCACCACCTTCAGCAAGAATGTATTTGCCTTTTTTCAGATCTGCACCCGACATATCTAATAGAGTAGAAAGAAGCACACCTGTGAACTCACAGCAAGACAACATGCCATGGGTGTACTGTACAGAAGGTACAGCCACATTACCCCACTCTAAGCCAGTGTTCGCGCCACACTCAATAAAATGAATACGCGAGACCGAAGGTAGGCGCATGAGGTCATCCATCGTGAAGACCATTTCCTGCTTGACCATGCCATTGATCATTAAACGATGTTGCGCAGGGTCAATGTCATACCAACCCTGGTGATGACGTTCAAAATGCAAACCGTTGGGCGTGATGATGCCAAAGAAACCCTGCAAAGGTGCAAATGCGACAGATGCCGCTGAAACCCGTGTTAATCCGGGTGATTCACGACGTTGTAAATTCGCTTCCCATTGCGATGGCATACCGTAAGGGCGTGCAGCAACAGGTTGACCTAAAGTCATCTGCCAGGGTAATTTATCCAAGATGACTTTTTCGCCATCGGCCGCAAGAGCCTGACTAACCGCACCCCCTGCAGTAGCGGCACCCAGGGCTGTAACGAAACTCTTACGCAAAAAGCCACGGCGCGTTTCATCCATACCATGTTGGTAAACTTGATCTGCTAGATCTTGTGTAACGAAATTCTCAGGCGCACGACGCAAGCGACCGAAACGAATCGATTTTTTTTCTGTAGTCACTAGGACCCCCCAATCAACAAAAACTCTTTGAATTGTTATTAATAGTTATGGTGCGATTATTCATCTTATTGATACTTTTATGAATATGTTTATTCCATAAGTGTTCTCAAAATCAGCTCTAACTAGGGTATTTACTAAGTCGCCCAATCAAAAAAGAAATAGTCACTTAGTTATTTTTTATAAGTAAAAAGTTGTCTCTTATCGCTCCTCAAAACACTGCATCGAATAGTTGCCTTAAACGGCTAATTGACACCTTCACCCGTTCAAAAGGATGATGTGGTGTATAAAAATTAAATCACTGTAGTCAATGAGGGCCCATGAAAACTAATCCAGCGCGTCGGCAGCTTTTGAAACTCTCTTTAGGTGCCACAGTCATTGCACTCACCCCACAGGCGATTGAGTTTGCAAAAGCAGCGGAGGACTTTATCAAGGGACCACCGATGAAAGACATTCGCCCTGAAAAATTAGGCCCCCATGTCTGGATGATTTACTCCCCCGATGGTTTTCCGACCGCAGAAAACTTAGGCATGATGGCTAACATTACTTTTGTCGTGACCCAAAAAGGGGTTGTGATTTTAGATAGTGGCGCCTCTGTGCAGATTGGTGAAATGGCGATTCGCATGATTAAAACCATCACCAGCAAACCCGTGATTGCCATTTTTAATTCACACTACCACGGCGATCACTTCCTCGGTAATCAAGCCTTTGTAGAAGCGTACGGTAACATTCCTATCTACGCCCACCCGTACACTATCGAACAAATTAAGGGTATCGAAGGCAATGCTTGGCGAAACTTAATGGAACGCTGGACCAACCAAGCGACTGCAGGGACTAAGGTGATCCCACCCACACATGCGGTTAAACATGGCGATCTATTTAATTATGGCGATGTGCGCATCAAGATTCATCATTACGGTGTGGCACATACCCCCGGCGACATATGCATGCAAGTCATAGAAGATCGCATTACGCACGTAGGTGATATTGCGATGGAAAACCGGATTGCGAATATCGATGATGGGTCTTATGTAGGTACTTTTAAAACTTATGCCGCATTAAGCAAAGCAACGGGCGAACAACTCTGGGTTCCCGGGCACGGTCATGCCACCAAAACTTTACTGAAAGACTATGGTGAATTTTTAGCGGGCATCTATGAAAGCTGTGTACAGGCTGTCAAAGATGGTCAAGACCCCAGCGCTGCTAAAGCATTAGTCCTAAAAGACCCTCGCGTTGCAAGGCGCGCTAAGACTATGGCAGGCTTTGAAAGCAATATCGGTAAATATACGAGTCTGGCTTATCTGGAAGCCGAGAAGGAAGCGTTCTAAAGTAAGCGTTTAAATAGTCAGGTCTACGAACTGCTTACAGGCCGCGCAAATCAGCTTTGATGTCTTCTAAATGCTCAAGGCCAACAGCAATACGTACCAAGCCCGGAGTAATACCTGCAGCTAAGCGCGCCTCTTCACTGACGCGTACATGCGTGGTAGTCGCTGGGTGCGTAATGGTAGTACGCGTATCCCCCAAATTGGCTGTGATCGATAGTAAGCGCGTCTGATTAATCACACGCCAAGCTGCCTCTTGACCACCTTTGAGCGTGAACGACAAAATCGGGCCGCCCATGCTTTGTTGACGCTTGGCTACTGCGTGTTGCGGATGGCTCGGTAGATCAGGATGGTAAACACGCTCAACTGCTGGCTGCTGCTCAAGCCAAATAGCCAAATCACGGGCTGTTTGACTTTGTTTTTCCAAACGCAAGCTCAATGTTTCCAATCCCTTAAGTACCACCCAAGCGTTAAAAGCCGAGAGTGTCGGTCCACTAGTGCGCACGAAGGGAAATACTTTACCCATGACAAAGTCTTCGGTACCGACAATGGCACCGCCCAAAACACGACCCTGACCATCCAAATACTTCGTCGCTGAATGAATCACTACATCAGCACCTAAAGCAATCGGCTTTTGTAATGCAGGCGTACAAAAACAATTGTCAACTACATAGAGTGCCCCAGCCGCTTTGGCAATTTTTGCGATGGCGGCAATGTCAGCTACCTCTGTGAGAGGGTTGGACGGGGTCTCCAAATAGAACATCTTGGTATTAGGTTTGACGGCCTGTTGCCAACTGTTTAAGTCGGCCATATCGACATAGGTCGTCTCAATCCCAAAGCGCCCCAAGATATTGGTGAAGAGTTGAATCGTTGCACCAAAGACCGAGCGTGAGCAGACCACATGGTCGCCGGCACTCAAATGGGCCATAGCGGTGGTCATGATGGCTGACATACCCGATGAAGTCGCGATACACGCCTGACCACCCTCTAAAGCAGCCAAGCGATCTTGAAACATCGCTACTGTCGGATTAGTAAAACGTGAATAAATAAATCCTTTTTCAGCATTGGCAAAGCCGTGTGCCGCCTCTTCTGCACTATCAAAGCAAAAACTAGAGGTCATGAACAAGGCTTCAGCATGTTCATTAAATTGCGAACGACGCACCCCTGCCCGCACACCAATGGTCTCATTGTGTAACTGGGAAAAATCAGGTGGGGTCCGTTTTTTATCACTCATAAGGGCTATCTTACTCTTGTGAGGCCAATTGCAAGTGCAATTGTGAACGCGCTAAGTCTGAACTCTCTGCTTTTTGACGATCCGCAATGGCTTTAGGCGAGTTTCTTGCCGCCTCTAGAGCATCTAAATAAGACTCTGTGATATCACCAGTGACATAGTGACCATCAAAGCAAGAGGCATCAAAGTTTTCTATCTTGGGGTTGATGTCGCGCACGGCACGCTTCAAATCTTCAACATCTTGATAGATCAGTTGATCAGCGCCGATCAACGCGGTGATTTCAGCATGGGTACGACCATAGGCTACCAACTCACTGCGCGTCGGCATATCGATGCCATACACGTTCGGATAGCATACAGGAGGTGCTGCAGATGCAAAGATCACTTTCTTCGCACCGGCATCGCGCGCCATTTGGACGATCTCATAAGAGGTTGTACCACGCACAATCGAATCGTCGACAATCAAGATGTTCTTGTCCTTGAACTCAAAACTCATCGCATTGAGCTTTTGACGGACTGATTTCTTACGCATAGCTTGGCCCGGCATGATGAAGGTCCGACCTACATAACGATTTTTAAAGAAACCTTCGCGATAAGGCACATTGAGTAATTTGGCAACCTGCATCGCTGCTGGGCGACTTGAATCCGGAATCGGCATCACCACATCAATTTGAGATGCATCGGTTTCTCGGGCGATTTTTTTAGCGAGGTAATCGCCCATGAGCAAACGGACGTCATAAACAGGCACACCATCAATACATGAATCGGGTCTTGCTAGATAGACGTACTCAAAGATACAAGGGTTTAAGACTGGATGGGCGGCACACTGACGACTCTGAAAACTACCATCAGCACCAATAAAGATGGCTTCACCCGGCGCCACATCTCGCACAAAAGTAAAACCAAGACCTTCAAGTGTCACTGACTCTGAGGCAATCAACCACTCTGGGCCTTGCTCAGTGTCTAAGCGACCGATACACAATGGACGAATACCAAAAGGATCTCTAAATGCTAAAAGACCATAACCAGCAATCAGTGACACGACAGCGTAGGAGCCCTTGAGTCGTGTATGCATTTGCGTCACCGCATTAAAGACGGCGCTAGCATCTAAAGCAATGCTATTGGTGGCACGCTGAATTTCATCGGCCAACACATTGAGCAAGACCTCTGTGTCAGAACTCGTGTTGATATGACGGCGATCGCGATAGAACATCTCATCACGCAAACTAGCCGCATTGGTAAGATTACCGTTATGCGCCAAGATAATGCCAAAGGGAGCGCTGACATAAAAAGGTTGCGCCTCTTCTTCACTACTGGCAGATCCTGCAGTCGGGTAACGGACCTGACCGATCCCCGCATTCCCCGGTAAGCTGCGCATATTGCGTGTTCGGAATACGTCACGCACCATGCCGTTGGCCTTATGCATTGAGAACGAACTACCATTCATGGTGGCAATACCCGCAGCGTCCTGACCACGATGCTGCAACAACAAGAGCGCATCGTAGAGCAATTGATTTACTGGACTATTGCCTATGGTTCCGACAATTCCACACATAAAAACCCCTAGCGTTACAAATTAATTTGCACGCCCAGATAACTGGGCGGCCCATTCATCAGGCAACCATGCGCGCGCCATTCCTGAGAGTAACTCAATTGCTGGTAAAGACCAAGCTTTGCGCCACTCCGTGGTCTGACTCACACTCGTCATTGCTGCCAAACTACTCAAAATAATCACAATCAATAAACCTCTGACAAAACCAAAGGCAAAACCTAAAAAGCGATCCATGGGGCTTAAACCAGCACTCGCTAGTAGCTTTGCCACAAAGCGCCCCGTTAAACCAAAAACAATCAGAGTGATGATGAAGAGAATGACAAAACCCAAAGCCATGCGAGTCATCTCGCCACCGGGCACTCCCGTTAACCATTCTTTGGCAAGCCAAGTGGAATAGTGATAACTGACCCACGCTGCAGCGACCCAACCAATCAAAGCAAACAACTCACGCACCAAACCACGCCAGATACCGATCAGAGCTGAAACCGCTAAGACAGTACCAAACACAATATCGACAAGGGTGAAGTGTAGGTTCATGGCGGCTGGGCGTGCTTGTCGTTTTACTCAGGTTTCTTGGCCACCACTTTGGGTGATAGGCCCACGTATCGAATCTTCTTTTCTGCTGCATCAGCAGCCGCTCGATCTGGGTAGGGTCCTGAGCGCAGTAAGTAGAGCTTTACACCCTCTTTATTATTTCTAGTCTCGACGTAAGTCGCTACTTTTTGCTCAGTAAGCTTAGCCTGCCAATTTTTAACACGCTCTTCGGATGAGAATGCGCCAATTTGTACATAAAACTGACCCTCTGTCTTGCTTGATTCACGTACAGTTTCTTTTGGCGTTTCTTTAGGACTTTCTTTTGCCACTTCCTTAGTAGCACTGCGATTTTCTAAGATCGCTAGAACCTCTTCACCTTTATCTAAAGTTTTGGCAACCGGCGGAACTTTCTCAACCTTGCCATCCGACTTAGACTCAGGCTTAGCATCCGCTTTCACTTCAGGCTTAGCGTCTGGCTTGGCTTCTAACTTCTCTTTACTGCCTGGCTGAATAATTTGTATGGCGATGTCATTGTGTTGCTGCTTAGGATTAGCATCAAAAATCATCGGCAAGCCGACTACCGCAATGAGCACCAAAAAAATCGCGCCAATCAATCGATGGCGCGCGCGCTGACGTTCTGGATCTTCCGTGAGGTTGTCCTCGACCGCTAGATTGGTCTTGGCTTGGGTTCGATTTAAAAATGGTAATCGCATGCAAGTCTTTAGTTAAGGGCCCACTTCATCTTAGGATTTTGTTACCACCATCAATGAGCTTTGGCATTGCGATACGCCATCACACCAGAGACTGTGTAAAAAGATCCGAATACCACCATTCTATCACCCTCACCTGCTTTTTCTAGCGCTGCAGCATAGGCTAAACCGAGTTCTGTAAAGGTTTGGATCGTATGATCCTTGTCCTCCTTAAAGCCAAGCTCTATGAGACGCTGACCAATGTCTTTTGCAGACATGGCGCGCTGCGTGGGTAGGTCACACAAATACCAATGGTCAATCAGACCCAACATAGGCCGCAACACACCGTTCACGTCTTTATCAGCCATGACACCAAAGACACCGAGGGTGTAGGGGTGGTAAGCCATGTTTTCAAGGTTTTGCGCTAAAGCACTGCTAGCATGGGGATTGTGCGCCACATCCAAGATGATGGTCGGACGACCCGGTAAGACTTGAAAACGTCCTGGCAACTCGACCCAAGCTAAACCATTGCGAATTTCTTGGGCCCCCACAGGCAAACGCTCACGAACCGCTGTCAAGGCAGCAATCACTGCCGAAGCATTGAGCAGCTGATTGGCGCCACGCAAAGCTGGATAACCCAAACCAGATAGACGCTTACCGCGTCCTGCCCAGCCCCACTGCTGTTTGTCACCTTGGAAATTAAAGTCTTGCCCTATTAACCATAAATCAGTACCGATCGCTTTGGCATGATCAATCAGACTGGCTGGTGGCACAGGATCGCCACAAATCGCAGTGCGGCCCGATCTAAAAATATGCGCCTTTTCATAAGCAATTTTGTCGCGTGTATTTCCGAGATACTCCATGTGGTCCATATCAATCGAGGTGACAATCGCCACATCAGCATCCCATAAGTTGACGGCATCTAAACGTCCACCCATACCAACTTCCATAATGATGGCATCCATACCGCTGTGCGCGAATAGGTGCATGATGGCCAAAGTGGTGAACTCAAAATAAGTCAAACTCGGCGGGTCATCTAAAGACACCCGCGCTTTTTCTACAGCAGCAAAATGCTCTAGTAATTGCTCATCGCTAGCCATCTCACCATTGATCCGAGCCCTTTCATTGAACTTCAGAAAATGTGGTGAGGTATGACAAGCTACTTTATAGGATGCCGCTAAGAGAATACTCTCGAGCATGGCACAAGTGGAACCCTTACCATTGGTACCACCCACAGTAAATAGAATGGGTTTAATCGGGAAATTGAGTGCCTCTTTGACGCGCCCAATCCGACCTAAACCCATATCAATACCAACAGGGTGAGCCTGCTCGAGGTACTTTAGCCAGTCATCTAAATTGGAAAAAAGTTTTGCTTGCGACATCAAGCAACAGCATCGCTGGGTTGCTTTAGCAAGATCGCCAAAATATCAGCCAACTTGCGACGCATCTCGCGACGATCGACAATCATGTCCACACCGCCCTTTTGCATCAAAAACTCTGAGCGCTGAAAACCTTCAGGCAATTTTTCACGGACGGTTTGCTCAATCACACGTGGTCCAGCAAAACCAATCAAAGCCTTCGGCTCAGCCATCACCACATCACCCATAAAGGCAAAACTAGCTGAAATACCACCCATCGTTGGGTCTGTTAAGACGCTGATATAAGGTAGGCGGGCTTGCGCTAACTTGACTAACATAGCGTTGGTCTTGGCCATTTGCATCAGCGACAGTAAGCTTTCTTGCATACGCGCACCACCGGTGGCAGTAATGCAGATAAATGGTACTTTTTGCTCTAGAGCAGCTTGTGCGCCGCGCACGAAACGCTCACCCACGACAGAGCCCATAGAACCACCCAAGAACTCAAACTCAAAGCAGGCAACGACGACAGGGATGGAATGAATCGCGCCAGAGACCACGACTAAAGCATCGGTCTCTCCTGTGCTGTCCATCGCATCTTTGAGACGATCTGGATATTTCTTAGTGTCACGGAATTTGAGGGCGTCGACAGGCACCACCTCTTGACCAATTTCATAGCGCCCCTCAAGATCCAAGAGTTTGTCTAAACGCTCACGTGCGCCAATACGCATATGGTGATCACATTTTGGGCAGACACGTAAATTGCCCTCTATGTCATTGCGATATAAGACAGCCTCACAACTCGGACATTTAATCCATAAACCTTCAGGCACACTCTTACGCTGCGCAGGGTCGGTATGCTGAATACTAGGGGGGAGTAATTTATCGAGCCAGCTCATCTTATCGGTCCAAGGCCTCGCGGATCTCTGTAATAAAGGATTGGAGTGATTGTACTCTCTTGGCCGGGTCGGCTTCCTCTAATAATTGGACTATCTTGCTACCAATCACGACGCCATCCGCTGTCTGGCTCACCGCTACGGCAGACGCTGCATCGCGTACGCCAAAACCGACGGCAATCGGGACTGTCGTAGCCGCACGAATTTGCGGAATGATGCTCGCCACTTCTTGGGTGTTGAGGTTCGCAGCCCCTGTGACGCCTTTGAGGGATACATAATAGATATAGCCCTTGGCCAAGGCACCTACCTGAGCAATACGCTGGGGAGATGAAGTTGGGGCTAAGAGAAAGATAGGATCGATATCTGCTTGAGCGCAGGCTTTGGCAAAGTCTTCACACTCCTCAGGAGGATAGTCGACGACCAAGACACCATCGACACCGGCAGCTTTGGCACTCTTGACGAAGTTCTCAGCCCCCATGCGCTCAATGGGATTGGCATAGCCCATCAAAACGATGGGTGTGGTCTGATTGGTTTTCCTAAATTGGGCCACCAGTTCAATACAGTGCTTGAGTGTCATACCGCGAGCCAAGGCACGCTCTGAGGCTCTTTGAATTACTGGACCATCAGCCATGGGGTCCGAGAATGGCACCCCTAGCTCAATGACATCCGCACCACCCGCTACTAGGGCGTGCATGAAATCCAGTGTGAGGCCAGCTTCGGGATCTCCAGCCGTGATAAAAGGCACTAAGGCCTTGCGTTTTTTTTCTGAAAGTGCGGCAAAGGCCTGCTGAATTCTTGACATGTTTTCCTTACAACTGAAGTCCTGATACCTGAGCAACGGTATGCATATCCTTATCCCCTCGTCCCGAGAGATTGACCAAAATGGTTTTATCTTTGGGCAAGGTTTTTGCCAGTTGAGTGGCATAAGCAATTGCATGACTACTCTCTAAGGCTGGAATAATGCCCTCAATCTGACAACACTCATGAAAGGCTTTGAGCGCATCATCATCGGTCACTGCAACATACTGGGCACGTTTAGAATCTTTTAACCAAGCATGCTCGGGACCTACACCAGGGTAGTCCATCCCTGCAGATACCGAATGGGTCTCAGCAATCTGACCATTCTCATCTTGCAATAAATAGGTCCGGTTACCATGCAAGACACCGGGGGTACCTGCCACCAATGCGGCTGAATGTTCTTTCGTATTCAGGCCATGACCAGCTGCCTCAACGCCAATGAGTTGCACACCAGGGACATCAATATAGGGATGGAAGATACCCATGGCATTCGATCCACCACCCACACAAGCCATCACGTAGTCTGGCTGACGCCCAATCATCTCCGGCATTTGTGTTTTACATTCTTCACCAATCACACTTTGAAAGTCTCTGACCATCATGGGATAAGGATGTGGGCCGGCAACCGTACCAATGATGTAAAAAGTGTTTTCAACATTGGTGACCCAATCACGCATGGCTTCATTAAGCGCATCTTTGAGTGTTTTGGTACCTGACTCTACCGGCACTACTGTTGCACCCAAAAGCTTCATGCGATAGACGTTTTGCGCTTGACGGGCTACATCCACCGCACCTTGGTAAACCACACACTCCAAACCAAAACGAGCACAGATCGTTGCTGTGGCTACACCATGCTGACCTGCTCCAGTCTCAGCGATGATGCGTTTTTTACCCATGCGCTTGGCCAGCATCGCTTGGCCAATCACATTATTGATCTTGTGTGCGCCGGTGTGATTTAAATCTTCGCGTTTGAAATAGATTTGCGCACCACCATAGCTATCACTCATGCGCTTGGCGTGATAGATGGGTGAAGGCCGGCCGACAAAATGTTTTAGCTCACGATGAAACTCAGCATGAAAGTCAGGGTCGCGTTGATACTTAGCGTAGTTCTCTTTAAGCTCATTCAGAGCATACATCAACGTCTCAGAAACAAAGACTCCACCGTAAGGTCCAAAGTGACCACGTGCATCTGGAAAATCGTACATATCTGACCTCTTATTGGCTACTTGCTATGAGCAAGTTGTACAGCATCGACAAAAGCTCTCATGAGCTCTGGGCTTTTTTGTCCCTTAGCGATTTCAATGCCACTGGAAACATCAACCGCTAAAGGCGCTAGACGAGTGATGCCCTCGCCCACATTGTGCGCGTTCAATCCACCACTCAAAACGACCCGATGCGCGTTTTCTTTTGCCCATGTTGGAGGTATTAATGACCAATCAAATACATGCCCACCGCCCCCATAGCCTTCGACAAAGGCATCGAGTAACCAAGCGTGGGCTTTTTGATATTGTATAGAAAAATCGCCTAAGTCAAAGCCCGGGGAAATCCGCGCCGCTTTCATCCAAGGGGTATTGCCGGCAATCTCAGCACAGCGCTCTGGGCTTTCATCCCCATGAAATTGCCACAAGGTAATGGTTAAGCGCTCTTGAATGCGGGCCACTTCGGCATCACTGGGGTTCACTACCAAACCCACGACATCCATGCCTCCTGGCATACGGGCACTCAAAGTGGCTGCCAATTCAGGGGATACCGCCCGGGGACTGGGTGGGTAGAAGACAAAACCTAAGGCATCCACACCCATGCCCACTGCGGCATCGACATCCGCAGGGCGAGTCAAACCACAGAATTTAATTCTGGTTTTACCCGGGGTGCGTGTCAAAAGGCCCATAAGACCGATTATCCGGCAAAGAGCCAGGCAGGTAAAACACTAGCTGCCAAATTGGCTTTAGGAATCTGGTAGTGCTCCGGATAACTCACCCCAGCCAAATACAAGCCATCGGGCATGAAAGTGGGTGCTGCCGCCTGACGGCTTTTAGCTTCTAAGACGGTTTTGACCCAATCAGGGCTTTGTTTACCTTGCCCCACCATCAACAAAGTACCGACTAGATTTCTGACCATATGGTGCAAAAATGCATTACCCCGCACCTGAAAATAGACCCAAGGTCCTTCTGCGTGAATACTCAGGTCATGAATCGTCTTTATCGGGGTATGACTCTGGCATTCGGCCGAACGAAAGGAACTGAAATCATGTTCACCGAGTAAATATTGAGAAGCCGCCTGCATCGCTTGGACATCCAAACGCTGACCGGGTGGCAGCATCAGGTAACCGGCTTGTCTATGCAACAGAGGCGCCGGGCAAGGTCCTGTAAAGAGCGCATAGACATAGTGTCTTTGCGTAGCGCTAAAACGCGCATCAAAGTCCGCTGGCACCACTTGAGCCCATTGCACCGCTAACTGCCTGGGCAAATAAGTATTGATACCCCGCACCCACGACCACTCAGTACGCTCCACCTCGGCATCAAAGTGGACTACCTGCCCCAAAGCATGTACACCCGCATCCGTACGACCTGCAGTGGTGGTTTTCAGGCAAGTATGGGGAGCGCCAATGAATTGCACGATGGCTTTTTCTAAAGCATCTTGTAGGGTGTCTTGATGAGGTTGCGTTTGCCAACCATGATAGGCACTACCATCGTATTGCAAACCTAAAGCCAAGCGCATGATTAGCGCTGCTCGTCGATTTGTGCAATCAAGGCTTTGGCAGCAATTGTGATGTCAGGGTCGACCTGATTGCTCACAGCCAAGATCTCATCTAAGCTGCGGCGAGCTGCACCAAAATCCTCGATAGTGATGTATGCCCTGACCAAATTGAGCTTAACTCGTAAGGTCTCAGCGCTCGGTAACTCTTCATCCGCTGTTTTGGTAGGCGAAATGGCCGCCGGAGCAGGCGTATTCAAATTCAGATCGAGGCTAGCAAATAATTGAGCAGCATGTGCAGGCATCGGTGCCTGGGCTTCTCTTTGCTTAGCATCGTTTTTAGAGAGCTTCAATAAGACAATCAAAGCTAACAATACAAATACGGCCAAGGCCAAAGGACCCCCGTAATTTAGCCAATGTCCAGCGCTTGCAACAGGTGCAGACTCGCCCTGAGCAATAAGCTTTTTCAGATCTGCAATATTTTTCTCTAATTCAACAATGCGCTGCTTCGCATCAGCCAAGGCTTTTTCTTGCACCAGCAACTCTTCCATGCGGCGCTTCGCCTCACCACTGGCACCCGGTGCTGGCCCTACTTGCAATCGGTCACCCGTTGTCTGAATCGCCTCTTTCACAACTTGTGCCAGCGGCGCACTCGCCTGACCTCGACGATAAGCTTGATCGGCAGCTTGTGTGATTTGTTGAGCCTCATTCACAGGCACACTTTGCACTGTGGCTGCACTGGGGATCTGCAGCTGTGCACCTGCGGCCAAGCGATGAATACTGCCGCTGACAAAAGCCTGAGGATTGGTTCGATATAAAGCGATCAGCGCCTGATCAAAGTTAGCCCCTTCAAATTGAGGCAAGACTCGTGTAGCAATGTCAGACAAGGTCTCGCCCGCCTTGACTTGAATCTTGGCTTGATCACCCACTAAGAGCGTGTAAGCACGACGCACCAAACCCGCTGACCAACGCAACTCAATGAGAGCGTCTAAAAAAACTTCATTAGGCGCAAGCTTGAGAACCTCAGGCGACTGAATCACGACTGCCGTCGCTTGACCTTTGGCATCTTTTTCTAAACTGAGCTGCAGTTGCGCTTGAGTACTCGATGCAGCAATGCCTAAACGCGCATAAGTTTCTGCATTGGCAAGTGCCACAGAGAGATCTGCGACACCAGCGGCTTCCAGAATCTCAACCCGGGCCTTAAAGGCTTGGCTCGGCGCTGACTGAATTTGTAAATTCCCCAAGCTGACAGCATGCACCACCCCCCAAGCGAGGAGTTGGGCTACGATGATCAGCTTGGCTAAGTTCAATTAACGCTCCAAGAGAATACGTAACATACGACGTAATGGCTCAGCAGCACCCCAGAGCAATTGGTCGCCCACAGTAAAGGCTCCTAAATAATCAGGGCCCATCGCTAATTTATGTAAACGACCCACGGGCACTGTCAAAGTGCCTGTAACTGCTGCAGGCGTGAGCTCACGCTCTGTGATTTCACGCTCATTAGGCACAACCTTCACCCAATCATTGGCACTCGCTAAGAGACCTTCGATCTCAGCTAAGGGCACATCTTTTTTGAGCTTCACCGTCAGACCTTGTGAATGGCAACGCATGGCGCCAATACGTACACACAAGCCATCAATTGGAATACTGCCTGGACTTCTAAAGGCTGGATTGCCTAAGATCTTGTTGCACTCAGAGCCACCCTTCCACTCTTCTTTACTTTGTCCATGCTCAACAGGTACATCAATCCATGGGATCAAACTACCCGCTAACGCGGTATTACGGAAGTTCTTAGTAGGGAAACTCGCTGAACGCATGGTCTCTGAGACTTTGCGATCAATATCCAAAATGGCTGATGCTGGGTCTGCGAGCTGCGTCTTGACTGCATCATGCAAAGCTCCCATTTGCGAGAGCAGTTCACGCATATTCTGGGCACCGGCACCCGAGGCAGCCTGATAGGTCATGGCACTCACCCATTCGACCAAATTATTCTTGAATAAACCACCCATCGCCATGAGCATCAAGCTCACAGTACAGTTACCGCCCACCCACAAATTGCCGCCTTTGGACAGTGCTTGATCAATCACGGGACGGTTCACAGGATCCAAAATAATGACGGACTCATCTACCATACGCAATGCGCTCGCCGCATCAATCCAGTGACCTTTCCAACCTGCAGCACGAATCTTAGGATAGACCTCTTTGGTGTAATCACCACCCTGACAGGTGATGATGATGTCGCAACGCTTGAGTGCCTCAATGTCATCGGCAGCAAAGAGTTTTTTCTCGTTCTTAGCCATCGCCGGCGCTGCACCACCCGCATTACTAGTACTGAAAAAAACGGGCTCAATATGCTCAAAATCTTTTTCGTCCTGCATGCGCTGCATCAGAACGCTACCGACCATACCACGCCAACCAACTAAACCTACCAATGGAGTTGCCATCACGACACCTATTTAAAAATATGAATACGAAACTGCTATCTTACAGAGCTTTAAGTACGGCTTCACCCATTTCTTGGGTGCCAACGAGCTTACAACCCTCTGTTTTAATATCGCCTGTACGATAACCAGCGGCTAAAACCTTCTGCACTGCTGCCTCAATACGATCAGCCTGCTCCGCCTTACCCAAGGAATAACGCAACATCATGGCTGCTGACAAAATCGTCGCCAAGGGGTTGGCAATGCCTTGACCTGCGATATCAGGGGCAGATCCATGGCTAGGCTCATACAAGCCCTTATTGTTTTTATCCAAAGAGGCTGAAGGCAACATGCCAATCGACCCTGTGAGCATCGCAGCTTCATCTGAGAGAATGTCACCAAATAAATTACCCGTCACCACCACATCAAATGCCTTCGGCGCTTTGACTAATTGCATGGCAGCGTTATCCACATACATATGGCTCAATTCCACATCAGGATAATCTTTTGCCACACGGGTCAAAACCTCTTTCCACAACTGCGAGGTTTCTAAAACGTTCGCTTTATCAACACTACAGACACGCTTGTGACGTTTGCGAGCCGCCTCAAACGCTACATGAGCAATACGCTCGACTTCAGGCTCGCTGTAGCGCATGGTGTCAAAGCCTTCACGGGCACCTGGGAAAAGACCGTCAGTCGCCGTGCGTATGCCCTTCGGGCTACCGAAGTAAATGTCACCATTTAACTCGCGGACGATCAATATATTTAAACCAGCCACAATCTCAGGCTTTAAGCTCGAAGCCGCTGTGAGTTCGGGATAGCAAATCGCTGGGCGCAAATTGGCAAAAAGACTCAGGTGTTTACGCAGGCCCAAAATAGCCTGTTCAGGCCTTAACTCACGAGCCAGAGTGTCGTATTTCCAGTCACCGACGGCACCAAACAAAATGGCATCCGCTTCTTTGGCCAGCTTCAAGGTCTCCTCTGGCAAAGGATGGCCTTTAGCCTCATACCCTGCACCACCGACTGGTGCCGTTTCCATTTCAAAAGATTCACCCAAAGCATTTAAAACCTTGACTGCTTGAGCAACAATTTCAGGACCAATGCCATCACCCGGCAATACCGCAATTTTCATAAGAGCCTTAAAACGAATTGAGAATTAGGGTAGCTTCGTACCCAGCCAAGGCATACGCATTAGACGCTCTGCCTCGTAAGACTTGATTTTATCCTTGTAGCGCAAGGTCAAGCCAATATCGTCTAAACCGTTCAATAAACAATACTTTCTAAACGGAGCGATATCAAAACTGTAGGTCCGGTTATCCGGCGCAATCACCAACTGCTGCTCAAGGTCAATCGTTAATTGATAACCGTTAAACGCATAGGTTTCATTAAATAAATGATCGACTTGCTGCGCACTTAAAACGATAGGCAACAAACCATTCTTGTAGCAGTTGTTAAAAAAGATATCAGCAAAACTTGGCGCGATGATGGCTCTAAAACCATACTGCTCAAGCGCCCATGGCGCATGCTCACGCGAACTCCCGCAGCCAAAGTTTTGGCGCGCCAAAAGAATACTAGATCCCTGGTAACGGGCTTGATTCAACACAAAGTCTGGGTTCACGGGGCGCGTAGAGCAATCTTGACCTGGCTCACCGTGATCGAGGTAGCGCCATTCATCAAAGAGATTTTGACCAAAGCCAGTCCGTTTGATCGATTTTAGGAATTGCTTTGGAATGATGGCATCCGTATCGACGTTCTCACGATCGAGCGGGGCTACCAAGCCTTGATGAATGGTGAACTTTTGCATAAATTACTTAACCGGTGTAACCGTCACTCCAGAATTTGTATCCGCAGGCTTTTTCTCCTGCTTTTTCTCTTCTTTAGTAAATGCACTACCCAAGTATTGCAAATCTTCGCCAAGACCTGCAATGGTGTTACAAGCTGATAAGCTCACAGCGATAGCTGCTAGGCTGACCCATTTTGCGATTGCTTTCATCATTGTCTCCATTACTTTTTAGATTTCACATCCGTGATTAAGCGATCTTACGAACATCAACAAAATGCCCTTCCAAGGCTGCTGCTGCTGCCATGGCCGGACTGACTAAATGAGTACGTCCACCATTACCTTGGCGGCCCTCAAAGTTTCTATTAGAAGTCGAGGCACAACGCTCGCCGGGCTCTAAACGATCAGCGTTCATGGCTAGGCACATAGAACAACCGGGCTCACGCCACTCAAAACCAGCCGCCTTAAAAATACGATCCAAGCCTTCCTTCTCGGCTTGTTCTTTGACTAAACCAGATCCCGGCACTACCATCGCCAAGCGCACATTAGGAGCTACTTTTTTAGCAATACGCTCAACGACTTTAGCAGCTGCACGGATATCTTCAATACGGCTATTGGTACATGAACCAATAAATACCTTATCGATCTGAATGGCTTTGATCGGCGTATTCGGTATCAAGGCCATGTACTGCAATGCACGCTCCATGGCATTACGCTTGACGGGGTCTTTTTCTTTTTCAGGATCGGGGACTCTGCCATCAATACCAGTGACCATCTCGGGTGATGTACCCCATGTCACTTGCGGCAGAATTTCCTCGGCACGTAACTCAACCACACGATCAAATTGTGCCCCCACATCGGAATGCAAACCACGCCAATATTGCAAAGCTTGCGCCCATGACTGCTCATCTTGCGGGGCATACGGGCGATTTTTTACGTATTGAATCGTTGTCTCATCGACAGCCACTAGACCCGCACGAGCGCCTGCTTCAATGGCCATATTACAGATGGTCATACGACCTTCCATGCTGAGATTGCGAATCGCATCTCCAGCAAACTCAATGGTATATCCCGTACCACCGGCTGTACCAATCTTGCCAATCACAGCGAGGACGATATCTTTAGCTGTGCAGCCGATCGGTAACTGACCATCGACTTTGACCAACATATTTTTGCTCTTTTTCATGAGCAAAGTCTGAGTGGCCAAAACGTGCTCCACTTCAGAAGTACCAATACCAAAAGCTAAAGCACCAAAAGCACCATGCGTGCTCGTGTGCGAATCACCACAGACCACTGTCATGCCTGGCAAAGTCGCACCCTGCTCAGGCCCAATGACGTGCACGATACCCTGGCGTTTATCGTGCATCTTGTATTGGGTAATACCAAAGTGATCGCAATTTTGATCCAAGGTATCAATCTGCAACTTGGACACCGGGTCTTTAATGCCTGCACTACGATCGGTAGTCGGTACATTGTGATCAGAAACAGCTAAGTTCGCGGAGTTGCGCCATACAGGACGTTGCGCAATATTCAACCCCTCAAAAGCCTGAGGGCTAGTTACCTCATGCAATAAGTGACGATCAATGTACAACACGGTGGTGCCGTCATCTTCAACGTGCACCACATGATCATCCCAGAGCTTGTCATAAAGTGTTCTAGCCATCGAAAGCTTTACTCCTCTCAATTAACGCTTTGCCAAGGGAGTCACCGAACGAGTTGGGCTACCCACAAATAACTGACGTGGACGGCCAATCTTGTACTCAGCATCCGTGATCATCTCTTCCCACTGAGAAATCCAACCTACTGTACGTGCCAAAGCAAAGATACAAGTGAACATTTCTGTAGGGATACCCAAGGCGCGCTGCACAATACCTGAATAGAAATCAACGTTCGGGTACAACTTGCGCGAAACGAAGTACTCATCTTCCAAAGCAATCTTCTCAAGCGTCATAGCTAACTTAAACAATGGGTCATTTTCCAAGCCCAACTCTTTGAGAACCTCATGACAGGTTTCACGCATCAACTTAGCGCGTGGGTCAAAGTTTTTGTAAACGCGGTGACCAAAGCCCATCAAACGAACACCTGAGTTCTTATCTTTCACTTTAGCGATGAAGTCATTGATTTTCTCAACACCACCCATCGCTTGAATTTCCTCAAGCATCTGTAAGCAGGCTTCGTTAGCACCACCGTGCGCAGGGCCCCACAAGCAAGCCACACCAGCAGCAATCGCGGCAAATGGATTGGTACCTGAAGAACCGGCTAAACGAACTGTTGATGTTGAGGCATTTTGCTCATGGTCAGCGTGCAAGATGAAAATGCGATCCAAAGCGCGCACCAAGACGTCATTGACCTTGTACTCTTCACAAGGAGTGGCAAACATCATCTGCATGAAGTTCGCGGTATATGACAAATCATTCTTTGGATAGACAAAAGGTTGACCCACAGAATACTTATAGGCCATTGCCACCAAAGTTGGCATCTTCGCAATCAAGCGAATCTGCGCGATTTCGCGCTGGTGGGCATCGTTGATGTCTAAACCATCATGGTAGAAGGCAGCCATCGCACCGACCAAACCTGTCAATACAGCCATTGGGTGTGCGTCACGGCGGAAGCCTCTTAAGAAAAACTGCATTTGCTCGTGAACCATCGTGTGGTGCATCACGAGATCATCGAATTCTTTCTTTTGCTTTGCATTCGGCAATTCGCCTTTGAGCAATAAATAGCAAGACTCTAGGAAATCACAGTTCGTGGCCAAATCTTGAATCTGGTAACCACGATAGAGCAACTCACCCTTATCGCCATCAATGTATGTAATCTTTGAATTACAAGAAGCAGTCGACATAAAACCTGGGTCATAGGTGAATTTACCCGTCTGACCATAGAGTTTACGAATGTCGATCACATCAGGACCTACCGTACCTTTATAGATAGGCAACTCAATGGCTGGTGTGCCATCGGAGAAGGATAGTGTGGCTTTATCGTTCGAAGCGTTCATTTCTATTTCCCTTATTACGCGTTATAGGTCTTGATATACAAGCAAGTTTCATTCCTGATTTTTTATTTTCCCGAAGATTTATGACATCTTTGGGGGTCTTAGCATGGCCAGGACACGCAAGACCTCTTCTGTCGCAAGATCTCCCTCCGGTTCCTTACGACGCAAAAGCAGATCCATCAAATCGTTATCGCTTAAATCTAATAAGCGATACAGAGGATCTAGATCCGCTTCCTTTAGATCTTTCTCATGGCGCTCAAAAAAGCGCTCAATGATCAAATCATTTTCCAACAGACCCCGGCGCGCACGCCAACGCAAAAGCGACAGGGTCTCATTTGCCAGGGCCATTAAACAGCTCGGCGAACCATCAATTCCTTGATCTTACCAATCGCCTTAGTGGGGTTCAAACCTTTCGGACAAACATCCACACAGTTCATTATGGTATGACAACGGAATAAACGATAAGGATCTTCTAGATTATCCAAGCGCTCACTCGTGACTTGGTCACGGCTATCTGCAATAAAGCGATAGGCTTGTAATAAACCTGCCGGTCCAACAAATTTATCCGGGTTCCACCAGAAAGATGGGCAAGAGGTTGAGCATGAGGCACACAAGATGCATTCATATAAACCATCTAACTCTTCACGCTCTTCAGGAGACTGCAAGCGCTCCTTCTCTGGCGGTGGCGTGTCATTGACCAAGTACGGACGAATCGAATGATATTGCTTAAAGAATTGCGTCATATCAACAATCAAATCACGCACCACAGGCAATCCTGGCAAAGGACGCAAGGTAATCTTCTTTGGCAAGGTGAGCATATTGGTCAAACATGCCAAGCCATTTTTACCATTGATATTCATAGCATCAGAGCCACAAACACCCTCGCGGCATGAACGGCGGAAAGATAAAGTTTCATCGAGCTTCTTGAGCTTGACCAAAGCATCTAACAACATGCGCTCTGAACCATCGAGTTCCACCTCGTAGGTTTGCATGCGTGGCGCTGCATCCTTTTCAGGATCGTAGCGATAAACTTCAAAAATACGTGTATTGCTCATAGTTATCCTCAGTACTCTTAGAAGGTACGAACCTTAGGTGGAATAGATTCAACGGTTAACGGCGTCATCTTGACCGGTTTGTAATCGAGACGATTGCCTTCGCTAAACCAGAGTGTGTGCTTCATCCAGTTTTGATCATCACGGTTAGGATGATCATTGTGGGCGTGCGCACCACGGCTCTCACGGCGAGCGGCAGCGGAAACCATCGTAGCATTAGCCGCCTCCACCAAGTTAGCCAACTCCAAAGCCTCAACACGAGCAGTGTTAAAGACCTTCGACTTGTCTTTGAGGTGAATGCTCTTAGCGCGCTCAGTGATTTCATTCATCTTCGCAACACCGCTGTCCATCAAGTCTTGTGTACGGAATACGCCACAATGCTTTTGCATCGTGTTGCGGATATCGTTAGCCACATCTTGTGTGTACTCACCCGATGCTGAACTATCCAACTTAGCCAAACGTGCCAAGGTGCGATCAGCCGCATCAGCTGGTAATGGCTTATGTTCTTTTTGCTTAAGCGCTGTTGTAATCACATGGTTACCTGCAGCACGACCAAAGACCAAGAGGTCTAGGAGTGAGTTCGTACCTAAACGGTTAGCACCGTGGACCGATACGCAAGAGCACTCACCCATGGCATAGAAGCCATTGACGATATCGTTCGGGTTACCATTTTTCGGAGCCACCACTTGACCATGAATATTGGTCGGTATACCGCCCATCTGATAGTGAATGGTAGGCACGACAGGAATAGGCTCCTTAGTGACATCAACGTTCGCGAAGTTAATACCAATCTCGTAAACGGATGGTAAACGCTTGTGAATCGTTTCAGCACCAATGTGCGTCAAATCAAGAACCACGTAGTCTCCATTAGGACCACAACCACGGCCTTCTTTAATCTCTTGGTCCATCGAACGAGAGACGAAATCACGTGGCGCCAAATCCTTCAGGGTCGGTGCATAACGCTCCATGAAACGCTCACCGTGCTTATTACGCAAGATGCCGCCTTCACCACGACAACCTTCAGTTAAAAGAACACCGGCACCAGCCACACCTGTGGGGTGGAATTGCCAGAATTCCATATCTTCTAATGGGATACCGGCACGCGCGGCCATACCCATACCGTCACCAGTATTGATAAAGGCATTCGTAGAGGCAGCCCAAATACGGCCTGCCCCACCGGTTGCAAACATGGTGCACTTGGCTTCCAAAATATGAATCTCGCCAGTTTCCATTTCTAATGCGGTGACACCCACAACATCACCCTCTTGATCACGGATGATGTCTAAAGCCATCCACTCGACAAAGAAGTGAGTCTTGGCGCGTACGTTACGCTGATAAAGGGTGTGCAAGAGTGCGTGACCAGTACGGTCTGCTGCCGCACAGGCACGCTGCACTGCTTTTTCACCATAGTTGGCTGTGTGACCCCCAAAAGGACGCTGATAAATCGTGCCATCCGGATTACGGTCAAACGGCATACCAAAGTGCTCTAACTCATAGACGACTTTCGGTGCTTCACGACACATGAATTCGATCGCATCTTGGTCACCGAGCCAATCAGAACCTTTAACGGTATCAAAGAAGTGGTAATGCCAATTGTCATCACTCATATTACCGAGTGATGCACCAATACCGCCCTGCGCTGCCACAGTGTGTGAGCGGGTTGGGAATACCTTGGACAACACGGCAACGTTCAAACCTGCCTCTGCAAGTTGTAACGAAGCACGCATACCTGCGCCACCGGCGCCCACGATTACGACGTCAAAACGACGGCGTGGCAATGATGTCTTAATGGCCGTCATGCCTTACACCCTCCAAAGAATTTGCGCGGCATAACCGATAGAACCGATCAACCACAATGCTGTTAATACTTGTAATGTCAAACGTACACCGACGGGTTTGATGTAATCCATCCAGATGTCACGAACACCGACCCAAGCGTGGTACAGAAGACTCAAAATAGCCAAGAAAGTAATGATCTTCATCCATTGGTTG
Organism: Polynucleobacter sp. MWH-Loch1C5; assembly: GCF_018881775.1. Classification (GTDB taxonomy): domain Bacteria; phylum Pseudomonadota; class Gammaproteobacteria; order Burkholderiales; family Burkholderiaceae; genus Polynucleobacter. Next base: position 1,489,605 of record NZ_JACVPR010000001.1, on the reverse strand, counting down.
GCAAATAAACCAGCCCAACCTTCATAGGTGGCATCACTCATTAAGAAAGCCACTAATAAGATCACCGTGAAAACAATCATGATCACAGCAGTAATACGCTGCAATAACCAATCTTTAAGACCGTAATGCGCGCCAACGACAAGGCGCTTAGGTCCGACATTATTGTTCGCCATGCTCACTCCTTAAAACAAACCAAACAGCTTGGCAGCAAATACCGCTGTCAACGCTAAGCTAACGACCAAAACACCCACGGCAGACTTCGCAGACGCTGGCTTGCTAATCCCCATATGCAAATCGAGGAGCAAGAAACGAATACCCGCACAGAAATGATGCAAATATGCCCAAATCAGAGCCAAAACCACGAGCTTGATGAAAGGATGCGCTAGTACCGTTTTAAAGGTCACAAAGCTGATTTCTGAGGTAACACTTTTGTCAAAAAGATACAGCACAAAAGGAATCAGTAAGAACATAAGAGCACCACTCACACGGTGCAGGATGGAGACTTTACCAGCCCAAGGCAGGCGGTATTTCATCAAGTCAAAGACGTGAATATTTCTAAACTCTGGCATTTATTTCCTCACTATTTTTTTGCACACTGCAAAACTTCTCGATTTTATCTCTTAATTAACTTTCCACAGTCTGACACTATGAAAAATTGATGAATTTAATCTGTTACTTACCTCCAACGCAGCCTAATTAAGCTCATTGTGATAGTGGTGCTCACGGGTTTGGTAAACCGCACGTCTGACTTCCACCGGTTTTTCGCCATATGTATAAGACACACGCTCGACTGATAGCAGTGGCGAGCCCTCAGCAATACCTAAGGCAGCAGCCGACTCGGGCGTGGCAGCCACGGCTCGAATCTTTTCTTCTGCACGCACCATATGCGTGGCAAATTCTGTCTCGAACAAGGCATACATAGGGCCACGCCAGTTCTTCAATGTTTCAGCGGTGAGGCCCTTAAAAGTGGCTCCTGGCAACCAAATTTCTTCTAAAACAATGGCTTGCTCTGAGAAAAATAAAATTCTCTCGATCTCAATCACGGCATCCCCAGTCTTGAGATCCAATAATTTGGCTATTTCAGCGGGTGCGCGCAAGCGTTTACAGTCCAAAATCTGACTTTTAGGGTAATGCGGCTCCCCCTCATCAGGCATCAGGCGTAAAAAACGGAAATGAACACGGTCTTCGTGATGGGTGGCTACAAAAGTGCCCTTCCCCTGGCGTCTAACAAGCAAGTTTTCGCTCGCCAACTCATCAATCGCCTTGCGAACGGTACCTTGACTGACTTTATAGCGAACCGCCAGCTCGTTTTCACTAGGAATCATCTCCCCTGGCTTCCATTCGCCAGTCTGCAAACTACCCAAAATAAGACCTTTGATCTGCTGATAAAGGGGGCTAAAGGTGGCTACCGTGTCCGTCATGGCCTCCATTTCATCACATGGAGGGAATTTCGTCTAGATATCTTATGTCTTATATAAGAGTATTTGACAGAAATACTCCCAAAGTCCTAAACTTTGTACGATTTGCGTCAGGAGAGGGGCGCAAGATTACAACTTTCTAATTTATCTCGGAGCATATAAATGGCAAAAGCACCCTTGCGCGTCGCCGTCACAGGCGCAGCCGGTCAAATCGGTTACTCACTCCTATTCCGCATCGCGAACGGCGATATGTTGGGCAAAGATCAACCTGTGATTCTCCAATTATTGGAAATCCCTGATGAAAAAGCTCAAAAAGCCTTGCAAGGCGTGATGATGGAGATCGATGATTGCGCTTTCCCATTGCTCGCAGGCATGACTGCTCATAGCGACCCTATGACCGCCTTTAAAGATATTGACTACGCAGTTCTCGTCGGCGCACGTCCACGTGGCCCTGGTATGGAGCGTAAAGACCTCTTGTCAGCGAACGCTCAGATTTTTACTGCCCAAGGTAAGGCCTTGAATGCTGTAGCTAAGCGTACTGTGAAGACTTTGGTTGTGGGTAATCCAGCGAATACGAATGCGTATATCGCGATGAAATCAGCACCCGATTTGCCAGCGAAGAATTTCACAGCGATGTTGCGTTTGGATCACAACCGCGCTTTGTCTCAACTCGCTGCCAAAACTGGTAAGCCAGTTTCAGAAATCGAAAAACTCGTCGTTTGGGGTAACCACAGCCCAACTATGTACGCAGACTATCGCTTTGCCACGATCGGCGGTCAATCTGTTAAACAGATGATCAATGACGATGACTGGAACAAGAACACTTTCTTGCCTACAGTGGGTAAGCGCGGTGCCGCCATTATTGAAGCACGTGGTTTATCTTCTGCCGCTTCAGCAGCCAATGCTGCGATTGATCACATCCGTGACTGGCACTTAGGTACACAGGGTAAGTGGGTCACAATGGGTATCCCTTCTGATGGCTCTTACGGCATTCCAAACGAAGTGATGTATGGCTACCCAGTGACTTGTGAAAACGGCGAGTACAAGATTGTTCAAGGTCTTGAAATTGATGCCTTCTCACGTGAGCGCATGGACTTCACTCTCAAAGAATTGCTCGAAGAGCAAGACGGTGTTAAACACCTCCTGTAATTGATGCATCCACAGACTGTGCTGTTCCAAGGTGAGGCCCCATTGCGGGCCTTACCTGTTTGTGATCACTACGCAGGCACTGAAGTGCGTATGCGTAAAGCCTTGGCTTTGCAAAAAGACTTAGGGCCAGTGTTTGATATCACGCTCGATTGTGAAGATGGTGCACCTGTTGGCCAAGAATCTGAGCATGCCGCTCTGGTGGTCGATGTCCTGCATAGCCCCGACCATATTCATGGGCGTGTCGGTGTGCGTATCCACGATCCGAGTCATCCTTGCTGGCTCAGCGATATCCAAACCATTCTCAGCTTGGCTGGCAAACAAGTCGCTTTCATCATGATTCCGAAAGTCAGCGGTGTTGCACAAACTCAAATGGTGCTTGATGCGATCAATCAAGCCAGTCAGCACGCCGGTCTTACACAGCGTATTCCTGTACAGGTTCTGATTGAAACGCATAGCGCCTTGCGCGAAGTCTTCGAACTAGCTGCCCTGCCCCAAGTCGAATCATTGAGCTTTGGACTGATGGATTTTGTCTCTGCCCATCACGGCGCTATCCCGAGTGACGCGATGGACCGCGGTCAATTTGACCACCCACTCATCGCACGTGCGATGCTCGAAATTTCTGCCGCCTGTCACGCCTTTGGCAAAGTTCCTGCGCACAATGTGTGCACGAACTTTAAAGATGAAGCCATTATTCGTAGTGATTGTTTGCGCGCTAAAAATGAGTTTGGCTATACCCGTAAATGGAGTATTCATCCGAATCAGATTCCTATTATTGTTGCAGCACTCACACCGAGCAATGATGAAATCGAAACAGCTTGGGCAATTATTCATGCAGCCATGACTGCCGATTGGGGACCCATACAAATGAATGGCGTCTTGCATGACCGTGCAAGCTATCGTTACTACTGGACAGTCTTACAAAAAGCATCAGCAGCGGGTTTAAAACTTCCTGAAGCTGCGAAAAAACTCTTCTAGTCAGCTTAGCGCAAGGTTTCGCGCAATTTAAGCGTTACATTATCGCTATAAGAATAAAAATACAAAATCACTTAACTGATCTATTTTTAGGGAATTAATATGAGCAATAAAGCAATTTTTATTACAGTCGCAATTTTGATTGGTGCCGCAGGCTATTTACTCTTTAAGAGCGATGGCGATATCGATATGGGTGGCGAAAAGCATGGTGCTGAAGCTCAGCATATTCAAGAAGCCAAAGAGCACAAAGACGGTAATAAAGCTCCTGAAGCTCCAAAAGCTGCACCAGCGAAGTAATTTTCATTTCGCACTCGCCTAGGGAAAACTAGGCTTAAAAATAAACGCCTGATGTCTTGTGATATCGGGCGTTTTGCTTAGAATGTCTCTATGCCTAAATTTCGTGCGAAAAATCCCCCACGCATCTCTCCTGAAGCTGAACGCTTAATTGCTGATGCCCTATCGCTTGCCGCCTCAGGAAGTCGCGTCGAAGATATCTACTGGGAAGCTCGCATACTCGAGCGTCTCATCAAACTCTTACACGCCCAAAATCAAAATGCGATTGATAGTGCGCTGGAGCAAACGCTCAAAATTAATCCGATTGCCTATGATGCTCTCGCTGAAAATGCAGAAACGCTCGCAGAGTCCATGACTCTGGAGTTCAATGGGCAAACTTGGGACGCCCTACTCTTAGCCATCCCAATAGTGGCGCATACGCGCTACAACATCCCATCTGGCAAATTATCTGCAAACTCCATCACCGCCATGGGCAATCTCCTGCATGAGGCGATTATTGCTGACGGCAGTCGTATTGCGCTGATCCCATGGCTCTATAGTATTGATCAGATGCCACACTCCCACTGTCAAACACGTCAGTTACTCGAACAATTGGCAGCAGCGGCCATTGGTGGCGGTGAAATCAAAATGGAATTACGTAATATGCCAGAGACCATTCCTGTTTTGGCAGACCCGCGCTATGTGGTGGGCGTGGTCGCCTCGCCCGCAGGTCAAGCATTATTTCGTTGGCAAGAAGATGGTCCACGCCGTCAAGAACGCAGTGTGGCACTCACTCAATGGCAAAGCGGTATTGCAGAGACGATTGCTGCCTTCTTACCGGGTTGCGAATTTGAATTAGCCTTACCCGAAGCTTATTTCACGAACTGTCGCGAATCCGATCGTAAAGTACGCCCCTTAAGCATTGTCGCTGCCATCAATTATTTAGAGTCTGTGCTCAATGTTTCTCGCAAACAATTGACTGTGATTGTGGCAGGGTTTGGTGAAGAAGAATGCGATGAATATCGCATTGGCTTTGGCCTGAAGGGTCAAAAAGAAATTCTGTATGGCGTAGTCTGGCCCCTCTATGATCGTGAAATGGTGAGTAACGATGCCTTAAGCGACGTTTCTATCGAAGATAGTCCCATACGTGAAATTTACGACACCCTGAAGGCGGCGGGCATCGAAGATCATTTCCGCCACAGCACGCTGTTTGCGCCTGAGATGTGCGAAGACTGTGGTGTGCCGATGTTTGCCGACCGTAGTGGCGAGATTGTCCATGCAGAAATGCCCGAAGACCTACCCGCCCAAGAACCTCTATTTCATTGACGTGTAATCGGTAACCACACCTCATTACGACGCCAAAAAGGCAATGTCCAAGGTGGGTTATAGCGTGATAGCTGTGGCTCACCCGCAGTGCGCCAACCTTGTTGCTGTATCCAAGTCCGAAGACGTTCTGTCTGCTTTTGATAATCAGCTTCACTGACCCAACCTGAAAAGGTCACAACAGCCACTTCACGCTCAGCGAGCTTCTGAATCTCGATATTTGGATTTTTAGGGCGCGGTAAGTTTTCTAGCGTGAACTGTCTGGGCATCACAAAAGCCAGCTTCCAGAGGGCCTCCTTCGAGCTCTGCCCGGGGCCGGACTCAGTTTGTACAATCACAGGCGCTGTCATGGCAATCTTGCTCGAGACATCTTCGATGACTACCGGAGCAGTCATGGCAATTTTTTGTGCTTCTTTTTTAATAGGGTCTTCATTAGCCCCAAAGATGAAGTCAGCCACTTGTCGAAAACCACGATTAGAGGCGGTACTCAAATCACCACTGACAGTCACTTGCGCAATCAGCATCGGACTATAGCGGCGTAATTGAAAATCCTCTTGAGCAAGTACTAGCTCGTAGCGTGGTTCTTCAATCGCCATTACATGCGAACTGATCAAAATCAGACATGCTAAAGCGTAGCGTAAGATCATCGTGCTGCCGCTTCTGGACGTCTAAATACTGGCTGATGGGGTTTACTTTCTTTAGGTGCATAGCGATAACCTTCGTAATTGAAGTCAAGCAAACCCTCGGGTTTATCAATTTTTTCGTCGATGATAAAACGCGTCATCAAACCACGCGCACGCTTGGCATAAAAGGAAATAATCTTGTACTTACCTGCTTTTTCGTCCTGAAACACTGGGGCTATCACGGGATGCTCTAGTGCCGCGACATCGACCGCTTTGAAATACTCATCAGAAGCCAAATTAATGAGATATTTAGATCGATGACTGTCTAGGCTGGCCTTGAGATGTTGAGCCAACTTCTTCCCCCAAAATGCATAGAGATCCTTGCCAGCGGTGTTTTTAAGAGCCGTTCCCATTTCTAGGCGGTAGGCCTGCATCCAATCTAAAGGTCTTAAGACCCCATAGAGTCCTGACAAAATCCGCACATGCTCTTGTGCGTAATCCAACTGCTTTTTAGTCAGAGTATTGGCATTCAGGCCTTCGTAGACATCCCCATTAAAGGCCAGTAATGCTTGCTTACTATTTTTATCGGTAAAGGTTTTAGACCAATCACCGTAACGCGCCACATTGAGGGCCGCCAATTTATCTGAGAGATCCATCAACTCCGCAATTTCTTGCAAAGACATTTTCTTTAAGATAGCAATCAATTGCGCAGCTTCTTTGACAAAATCAGGCAGGGTATGCGCCTGCGTCACTGCAGGCGTGTCATAGTCGAGGCTTTTAGCGGGCGAAAGTACGATCAACATGGCAGAATATGTGTTCAGTAAATAATCACCATCATAACCGGTCAAAACGAACTATGCTTTCGACCAAATTACCTAAAGTCGGCACTACCATCTTTACCGTGATGTCTGCTTTGGCACAAAAACATCAAGCGATTAATTTAGGTCAAGGCTTTCCAGATTTTCCCTGCGATCGGCGTTTGACCGATGCCCTCTATCAAGCGTCTTTAGCTGGCCACAATCAATATCCGCCCATGGCAGGCATTCTGCCTTTGCGCGTAGCCATTAGCGAAAAACTAGCGCAGCTCTATGGTCATAGCTATGAGCCCGATACAGAAATCACGGTGACTGCAGGCGGCACACAAGGCCTATTCACAGTCGTGGCTGCCTGTGTGCGACCAGGCGATGAAGTGATTGTGATTGAGCCTGTCTATGACTCGTATATCCCAGCGATTGAAGCGGTGGGCGGCACAGCTATTCGAGTGGCGATGGAGCTGCGTCAAGGCCCTGATGGTCTTAGCCAATCTTATGAGTTACCGTGGGCAGCACTGCAGGCTGCGATCAGTCCTGCCACCCGAATGATCATGATTAATTCGCCCCATAATCCCACGGGTATGGTTTGGACTCGTGCAGATTTAGAGCGCTTAGCGAGTCTAGTACGCAACACATCGATCCTCATCTGTAGTGATGAAGTGTATGAGCATATGGTTTACGATGGTCAACACCACCATAGCGTAGCTTGCCACCCAGAACTGGCTCAAAGAAGTTTTTTAATTTCTAGTTTTGGTAAAACCTATCATGTCACAGGCTGGAAAATTGGCTTCGTGGCTGCGCCTCATGAACTCTCGCTAGAGTTTCGCAAAGTTCATCAGTTCAATGTCTTTACCGTACACACCCCCACGCAGCATGCCATCTACGCCTATATGCAAGACCCCGGCCCTTATTTGGAACTCGCTGATTTTTATCAAGCCAAACGCGATTTGTTTCGTCAAGGGCTTGCCAGTACCGGCTTAAAACTATTACCCGCACCAGGCACCTACTTTCAGTGTGTGAACTATCGCCAGCTGCAAATAGCCCAAGCTGAACTCACAGAATCAGACTTTTGTCGTTGGCTCACACAAACAGTCGGTGTCGCAGCTATTCCAGTGAGCGCTTTTTATGAAGACAAAACCGAATCAGGTATTGTGCGTTTTTGCTATGCTAAACAAAACACTACTTTGCAAGCGGCACTAGAACGCTTACAAGTCTTACAATAAATCAGGAGACCTCATGAAAAAGATGATCGATGTTTATAGCTGGGCTACGCCTAATGGCCACAAAGTACACATCATGATGGAGGAATGTGGCTATCGCCTAGGTCAAGATTGGCTCGCGCACCCGATTGATATTGGCGCGGGCGATCAATTTAAGCCTGACTTTTTGAAGATCAGCCCCAATAATAAAATCCCCGCCTTGGTCGACCCTCAGGGCCCCGATGGCAAACCAATTTCCGTGTTTGAGTCCGGCGCCATCTTAGTTTATCTCGCGAGTAAAACCGGTTTATTCATGCCACGCTCAGACCGAGATAAATTCAATGTCTTGCAATGGCTGATGTTCCAAATGGGTGGCTTTGGTCCGATGCTCGGACAAACACACCACTTCCGCATTTATGCGCCTGAAAAAATTCAATATGCGATTGATCGTTATACCAATGAAACGCGACGTCTGTATGGTGTGATCGACAAACAATTGTCTAAAACTGCCTATATTGCTGGCAAGCAGTACACCATTGCGGATATTGCAATCTTTCCTTGGACCCGCTCCTGGAAAAACCAAGGTCTAACACTCGAAGAGTTTCCGCACGTTCTACGTTGGCATGAAGAAATTGCTGCAAGACCGGCGGTGATGCGCGGGGTTGAGGTACTGACCAATTTACGTAAGCCCCTCTTAGACGATAAGGCGCGTGAAAATCTCTACGGTAAGACTCAATACCAACAGCGTAAGTAGCACATCTACTTGGCTTGACGTTTTTCGAGAAGAGTTTTTATAAAAACCCAAACTGCCGGCAAGCCAGGAATGATGATCATCGCTAAAGCAACGATAGAGAAGTTTTGCTTGACCCAAGGGTGCTCACCTAAGAGGTAGCCCAGGGTGGTCAAGCTACCCACCCAGATGACGCCACCGAGAACGTTATAAGTGGCAAATTTAGGGTAAGACATATGCGCCACGCCTGCGACAAAAGGCGCAAAAGTCCGAATGAAGGGCAAAAAGCGCCCAATCACAATCGTGATCGGACCATGTTTTTCATAAAAGGCATGAGTCTTATCAAAGGCATCTCGATTAAAAAAACGTGAGTTTTCCCATGCAAATACGCGCGGTCCAAACCAACGGCCGACCGAGTAGTTGACGGCATCACCCAAAATCGCCGCAATAATCAGCAAGATAATCAGTAAAGGCAAACTCATGCCGCCTACTGCAGCGATCGCACCCGCTACAAAGAGCAAGGAGTCCCCAGGTAAAAATGGCATGACCACCAACCCGGTCTCTACAAAAATGATGGCAAACAACAGTGCATACACCCAAGGACCCCAAGCTTGTACCACTGCTGCGAGGTGTTTATCGAGGTGTAAAAACAAATCAATCAGATTGAATTCCATAAATGATGTCTCTTATTGAAAGACCACAGTACTTTGACCATTGAGCAAAATCCGATGCTCAGCATGCCAACGCACCGCTTTTGCTAATGCCATACACTCCACGTCACGACCAATGGCCGCCAATTGTTCGGGATCCATCGTGTGATCCACGCGTGCCACCCCCTGCTCAATAATGGGGCCCTCATCCAAATCAGCAGTAACGTAATGGGCAGTCGCACCGATTAACTTCACCCCGCGTTGGTGTGCTTGTAGATACGGACGCGCGCCTTTGAAACTAGGCAAGAAGGAATGATGAATATTAATGACGCGACCTGATAATCGCTCACACAAATCATTGGACAGAATTTGCATATAGCGCGCCAGTACGACTAAATCAATCGCTTGCTCTTCTATCAAATTCAGTAAAAATGCTTCTTGCTCACTTTTACGGGGATCGGATTGATCACTCAAGGGTAAACAGTAAAAAGGAATTTGATAACTCTCTACCAAAGGCTTGAAGTCTTCATGATTGGAAACAACCGCTGCGATATCTATGGGTAATTGTTGGCTTTGGGCGCGAAACAAGAGATCGTTTAAACAATGCCCTAACTTAGAGACCATAATCAAAACGCGCGGCTTGACTGCATCACTAAAAAACTCTGCTTGCATGGCTTTTTCTTGGGCAATACTCTGAAAGTCTCGCTCTAAGTTCTGCAGGTCCAGTTTTGCTTGAGCTGCCTCAAAATGTACACGCATAAAAAAACGGCCTGTAAAACGGTCACTGAATTGGGCGGAGTCGATGATATTGGCGCCCTTCTGAAATAAGAATTGGCTGACCGCATAAACAATGCCCGGTTGATCCGGGCACACAATCTTAAGAATGAATCCTGCGTTCTTCATGCCCCCATTATCCATGAAGGCTCAACCAGAATTGAAAATTACCGAGCCGATTCAGTTTCGTGAAACCCTCGGGGCCTTAAACTGTGGCTATTCTTTTATTAATTAGGTTAGATCAAGATGAGCATAAAGCGAGTGGGTGTGATTGGCGCGGGCACGATGGGCAATGGTATTGCACAGGCTTGCGCAGTGGCTGGGCTTGAGGTGGTCATGGTTGACATTCATCAAACAGCGCTTGAGCGCGGCATCAAAACAATCAGTGATAGCCTCGAGCGCCTGATCAAGAAAGATAAAATCAGCGCTTCCGATAAAAGCGCTGCTTTAGCCAAGATTCAAGGCAGCACGAATTATGTGGATTTTGCCCATTGCCAAATCGTGATTGAGGCAGCGACTGAAAATAAAGACTTGAAGGTCAAAATTTTGCAGCAACTACAGGAGGTTGTGAGCCCTGATGTCATCATTGCCAGCAACACTTCATCAATCTCGATCACAGAATTAGCAGCACAAATCAAATACCCTGAACGCTTTATCGGCATGCATTTCTTTAATCCAGTGCCACTCATGGCCTTGGTTGAGATTATTCGCGGTCTGCAGACTTCAGATGCGACCCATGCCGCCGTGCAAAACATGGCTCGCGCTCTAGGTAAAGAGCCGATTACTGTAAAAAATGCCCCAGGCTTTGTGGTCAACCGCATCCTAATCCCGATGATCAATGAGGCTTTCTTTGTCCTGGCCGAAGGTGTCGCCAACCCCGAAGATATCGATGCCGGCATGAAACTGGGTTGCAATCATCCCATTGGCCCTCTAGCTTTAGCCGATATGATTGGTCTGGATACTTGTTTAGCCGTGATGGAAGTCTATATGGCCAACTTCAATGATTCCAAATATCGCCCCTGCCCATTATTACGCGAGTTGGTTGCAGCCGGATATCTAGGGCGCAAAACCGGTCGAGGCGTTTACACTTATTCATAAGCCCATTACACTCTGACCCCATGTTAGCGCCCATTACAAAATTTCTAGGATACGCAGGATTAATCCCTTTTATTGCACTCAGTGCCTTGGTGCAATTTGGCGAGCCACCGATTGACTTCTGGGCAGCCAACTCATTATTTATTTATGGCGCGACCATTGCCTCTTTTGTAGGGGCGATTCATTGGGGCCTGGTCCTAGGTCCACAATCCAATCAGCTCAGCCACAACTTTTGGCGTGATCGTGGTGCTTGGCTATGGGGTATTGTGCCGGCCCTCCTCGCCTGGGCCTGCTTACATATGCCATTTTCTTTAGGCTACTTTGGTGTAGCTGCCACACTCTTATTAGCGCTCGCCGTTGATCGTAGCCAATATCGTCACTTAATTAGCGATGCGGCTTACCTACAAGACTTTTTGAAAATGCGCACGATTCTGACGGTGATTGCCTCAGCCTCGCTGATCTGGGCAGGTTTGAGTTTGCGCCAGTTCTGAGTAGATCATTAAGAGTCTGTTCTTACTCTTTTTAGGGCTCAAACAATAAGGGGCACTGATGTGCCCCTTGATAATTACTTTTTCTTTTTGTGCTGTATGTTTTTTCGCTCTAAGAGTCCTAAAGCCTTCTATATTTAATGATGCTCGCGATGTAAAAGCTTTTCTGTGTAGGCAATCGCCAAGGCAGAAACCACAAAAGTGATATGAATCACGGTCTGCCAGAGCAGCGTTTTATCGTCGATACTATCGGCATTGATAAAGGTCTTGAGCAAATGGATTGATGAGATTCCGATAATCGCAGTGGCTAACTTGACCTTGAGCACACCCGCATTAACATGCGAGAGCCACTCCGGTTGATCAGGGTGATGCTCTAACTCCATGCGCGAGACAAAGGTTTCCCAACCGCCCACAATCACCATCACTAACAAATTAGAAATCATCACGACGTCAATCAAGCCCAGGACAATCAGCATGATTTCTGTTTCAGTGACACCACCTTTCGTGGAAATCATGCCAATCAAATGCACCAACTCATTCCAGAACTGGTACACATAGACGGCTTGGGCCACGATCAGGCCAATATATAAAGGCGCCTGTAACCAACGACTCATAAAAATCCAACGCGGCAATGGTTTCATTTTTTCTAAGCCTGTTTTTTCTTGTAGATTTGACATACTTAACCTAACTTTACGAAGACTAGCTATTGTAATCAGCTAAATTGACTTCGCCATGACTGCCTGTGTTTAAATTGCGTTATGAGTCTTTTTCCGCAAACACCGCCTCATATCCCCTTAGCAGAGCGTCTACGTCCCCAACACATCAGTGAAGTCGTTGGACAAAGCCATTTATTAGGTCCTGAGCAAGCGCTCGGCCTGGCTTTTGCATCGGCCCAGGCTCATTCGATGATTTTCTGGGGTCCACCGGGCGTGGGTAAAACGACTTTGGCGCGTCTGTGTGCCGATGCTTTTGGAGCCCACTTTATTGCCCTATCTGCCGTGCTAGCAGGTGTTAAAGAAATACGTGCCGCTATTGAAGAAGCGCAAGCGGTGATTGCACAACAGGGGCGACCTAGCATCCTCTTTATTGATGAAATTCATCGTTTTAATAAATCTCAACAAGATGCGCTATTGCCCTTTGTCGAATCCGGTTTAGTGACCTTCATTGGCGCAACTACAGAAAACCCATCGTTTGAAGTGAACTCAGCACTGCTCTCTCGGGCACAAGTCTATGTTTTGCAAGCCCTCAGCGATGATGAATTAAGACTATTGCTAGAACGCGCCCGCGCCGCAATGCCAGAGAGTCCACCTCTTACACCCGAGGCGCAGACGTTTTTAATCGCGAGCGCAGATGGCGACGGCCGACGCCTACTCAATGTCTGCGAACAAGTTTTCAGCGCAGCGACTCAAGCTCAAATTAAAACTATTGAAGTCCCTTGGCTACAGAGCGTGATGGGCGCGAGCTCACGGCGCTTTGATAAAGGTGGAGACCAGTTCTACGATCAAATCTCCGCTCTGCATAAATCCGTGCGCGGCTCCAATCCTGATGCCGCTTTATATTGGCTATGCCGCATGCTCGATGGCGGCGTTGATCCTAAATATCTGGCCCGGCGCCTGATTCGTATGGCATGGGAAGATATTGGCTTAGCCGATCCGCGCGCTCTACAAATTGCCAACGATGCCGCCCTGACCTATGAACGATTAGGAAGCCCCGAAGGAGAATTAGCTCTCGGAGAGGCAGCCATCTATCTAGCAATTGCCCCTAAGAGTAATGCCGCTTATCAAGCTTTCAATCAAGCGATGGCCTATGTAAAAAATCATGGTAGCGCTGAAGTACCTCTGCATTTACGTAATGCCCCGACAAAACTCATGTCAGAACTCGGTCATGGGCGTACCTACCGCTATGCGCACGACGAAGCGCATGCCTACGCTGCAGGGGAACAATATCTGCCAGAGAATATGACTGAACCGCGTTGGTACCAGCCGACCGAACGGGGTCTGGAAGGCAAAATCGCCGAGAAAATGGCTTTTTTGCGTGAGCTAGACGCGCAGTATTTGCAAAAAACTAAAAAGTAAACATGACGATCAATAAAAAAGACCCCGCAGGGTCTTTTTTATACATCGGTTCACAGCATATCTTAGGTCAACATATCGGCCCAGATATTACGTGCCCATGCATTCGCGTACTCACCTTCTAATGGATTAGCGGCTGTTGAGACACCACCCGATCCAGGTACAGTCACCATGGTGCGCTTTTCAGCATCGTAACGGTGAACGCTAGCCACGTGTACCACTTCAGTCGCTGAAACGAAGCTATAGCAAGTGTTGTTATACACCGGCATTTGGCTGACTTCAGCACCACTCAAGATAGCAACTACGGCAGCCGCACAAGTCTTACCGTGCTGGTTAGCCATATGGCCAGACTTCGGCATACCTGGGGCAATCTGAATCGCATCACCCAAGACATGCACATTCGGGGCAACTTTGGACTCAAAAGTCAGGAAGTCAACCTCACACCAACGATTGTTCATATTGGCCAAACCGGTTTTGACAGCAATCGAACCCGCACGCATCATCGGCAAAACGTTCAATACATCGGCTTTGATGTCGTCGTTGAACTCAAACTTCAAAGTCTTCGTCTTGACATCCACATCCACCAAGTTGTGCTTAGGACGATACTCAACCAAACCTTGATAACGGCGTGACCATGCAAGTTTGAAGAGACCCGGCTTAGAGGTCACATCATCATTGGCATCCAAGATAAGCACTTTGCTCTTCGGCTTATTTTGCTGAATGTACTCAGCCACTTGGCAAGCACGCTCATAAGGTCCAGGAGGGCAACGGTATGGAGCCAATGGGATTGAAATAGCAAAAACACCACCGTTTTTCATGCTCTCGAGCTGTTTTCTGAGAGCGACGGTCTGTGGGCCTGCTTTCCAAGCATGCAAGACTTCGTCTTGAGCACCCGGCTTTAACATGCCCGGTAATTTGTCATACACCAAATCAATACCCGGGGAAACGATCAAGCGATCGTAAAACAATGAGGCACCGCCTGCTAAACGAACTTGGCGCTTAGCAACGTCCACTGAGACTACAGAGTCACGTACGAGGTTAACACCGTGATTTTTACGCAGGCCCTCATAACTGACTGTGAGATCTTCAATCTTGCGGCTGCCGCCCAAAACTAAATTAGAGAGCGGGCAAGAAATAAAGTTTTGATTCGGCTCAATCAGCGTCACATCCGCTGTGTAATTGGAGAACTTTCGCACATATTTTGCAGCCGTAGCACCGCCATAACCACCACCCACTACAACAACCTTAGCTCCTTTGGCATCGATCTTGGTAGAGGCACAGCCCGCTAAAGTCGTAGCAATCGCACTAGCACCGGCGATTTGTATAAATTGTCGTCTTTGCATCATGAACTCCTTTTTTATTATTTAGCTGGCTTTGCAGCAGGTTTCTGATGAGGCAAAGCGGCGTAGTAAGCAGCAATTTGCTCGATTTGCTCGTCGGTATAACCCTTGGCCAATTGATGCATGATGGTCGCCACACGCTTACCTGATTTGTAATCATTCATCTTTTCAATGAGGTCTGACTTTTTTTGTCCGGCAAGACTCGCCATACCACCTTCTGAATAACCATCTGTACCGTGGCAAGCAGCACAGGAAGCCACCCATTGCTTGACTTGTAAAGTTTGCGCTTGTGCTGTGGCAGACAGTGCCAACACACTCACTGCAAAACCTGCAATCACAGGCTTGATCGACTTGAAATGTTTCGTCATAAACTCCTCCCTAAGAACTTCTCCATCATAAAAGCTAGTGAACCAAAAAACCCTACGGGTTTAACCCTAAAATTAGGTTCTTTTGCTAACTGTATTAGACCTGAAAAGTCTTATGCTGCCTAGGAGTTGGGTGCGTCGCCGTGGGGTTTTTCTTAGAAGAATTTGGCATATGCTTATGACTTTTAACTTGAGGTTATTTCAGGCCTTTAGGCCGCAAGCAATTTAATCGGCGTGAGCTTATTTTTAATTTGAGTTTTTAGCTTTTGCTCGGCTTCCCACAGATCAACCGCCTCCTGCATGCGCAGCCATGTCAGAGGGGAGCCGCCGATCACTTTAGACAAGCGAATCGCCATTTCTGCGCTAACCCCTCTTTTTTCAAGTAGGATCTCCGAAACCGTCAAGCGACTCACCCCCAAATGAAGAGCAAAGGCAGTTTGAGTAATGCCTAATTGTGGCAGCACATCTTCTCTCAATATAGCTCCTGGATGAGTGGGTCTTCGATTAGGGTGTCGCAGACTTTTTTTAGCTTTCGTCATTAGTGATAGTCCTCTAGATCTACATCAATAGCATTTTCACCATCAAATCGAAAAGTGACTCTCCAATTTCCAGTGACCCACAAAGCATAAGTACCTTTGCGAGACCCTTTCAAGCCGTGAAACTTATAGCCCACAATATTAAGACAAGTGGGTTCTACAGCAGAATCCAATAAGTCCAAGATGCGCTCAATTTTTGGGGCACACTGAGCCGGTATTCCCTGATATGTACCCTTCATAAAAAATCTCTTAAACCTTTATGCCTGAAAGATTGAATCATCCATTAATTGTAATGCACATCATTACAATTTCAAATTTTTCAACTCTCGCTTAACGAGCAAAACGCGCCAGGTCATAAACGTCTAGATCGATCATCTGCCCCATGTCCTTTTGAATGATCTTGCCTTTGGGATCGATGACATAAAGCTCTGGAATCCAACGGCGTTTACCAAAGCGCTTGGCCAAATCTGGGGTCATCATCACGACATCAAAACGATATTGATTCTTTTCTAAATAGTCTTCAACCACTTTAGTATTTTTATCGACCGATAACAAAATCAGATTCACCTGCTTGGGCTCTATTTTTTTGAGTAACTCGTCTAAGTTTTTATTTTGAAAACGACAAAATGGGCAAGTGGTCGCCCAGATCTGTACGATCGTAAATCGCTTGCTGTAGTCAGCTTGGGTAAAAACCTTTCCCTGAATTGTTTTTAACTCGGGGAGCTTCAGTTCATCACCCACCTCCAAAGCAATGGCTGGGTGTGATGCAGTCAAGAAACATAGCAATAAAAAAAGCTTACGTAAAAACATCTTAGAAGAAGGCTTGTATGCCAGTTTGGGCGCGTCCAAGTATCAAGGCATGAATATCATGCGTGCCTTCATAGGTATTGACGACCTCTAAGTTAACCAGATGGCGAATCACGCCGTACTCATCGGCAATGCCATTACCCCCCAACATATCGCGTGCCAAGCGCGCAATGTGCAAAGCCTTGCCACAGGAGTTACGTTTGAGGATGGAGGTGATTTCAACAGCATCACTGCCCTCATCTTTCATACGCCCCAAACGTAAACAAGCTTGCAAACCAATACTAATTTCAGTTTGCATATCTGCCAGTTTGACTTGAATTAACTGATTAGCCGCTAAGGGTTGACCAAACTGCTGACGCTCCAACACATAATTGCGCGCGCGATGCCAACAATCTTCGGCAGCGCCTAACGCTCCCCAAGCAATACCGTAGCGCGCACTGTTTAAGCAAGTAAAAGGCCCCTTCAGACCTTTGACATTAGGCAAGATGGCATCTTCAGTGACACACACGCGATCCATCACAATCTCACCAGTAATCGAAGTGCGCAAACCCACTTTACCGTGCACCGCGGGCGCTGATAAACCAGGCATACCCTTTTCTAAAATGAAGCCACGAATCTCATCGCGACCGCTGCTGTCATCTTTCAATTTAGCCCACACCACAAAGACATCTGCAATCGGACTATTGGTAATCCACATTTTGCTACCCGTGATTTCATAACCACCAGAGACTGCCTTCGCACGAGTGACCATACCGGCCGGATCTGAACCATGATCAGGTTCCGTTAGACCAAAACAACCTATCCACTCACCTGTGGCTAGCTTGGGTAAATAACGTTGCTTTTGTACCTCCGTACCAAAAGTCTCAATGGGCAACATGACTAGTGAAGATTGCACACTCAACATCGAGCGATAACCCGAGTCGACTCGCTCGACTTCTCGCGCAATCAGACCATAGGCCACATAGCTTAAGCCAGCCCCACCATATTGCTCCGCAACTGTCGCACCTAAAAGGCCCAATGAGCCCATCTCACGGAAGATTTCAATATCGGTTTTTTCTTGACGAAAGGACTGCAAGACGCGCGGGGCTAACTGACCCTGCGCGTAATCACGTGCAGCCTGGGCAATCATGCGCTCCTCTTCTGAGAGTTGTTCACTCAAGCGAAAAGGATCATCCCATTGAAAAGCTTTGGACATAAATGTGTTTATAAAAAGCGTGTAAAGGTTTCAGCAGGCTCACGAACAGTGACTAATTTATTTTCTGGCTTAGATAAATCAGCATAGCCGAGTGACATACCGCATATCAATTGTTGGTTCTCAGCCAAACCTAAGTGTCGCCCGATAATTTTATGGAATTGAGTAAATGCAGCTTGTGGGCAAGTATCGAGTCCTCGAGCTCTAGCAGCCAACATCACGTTTTGCACAAACATACCGTAATCAAACCAACTACCTTGCTGCATCACACGATCGATAGTGAAGAAGATGCCGACAGGTGCATCAAAGAATTGATAGTTGCGCGCATGCTGTTGCTGCATTTTGGCTTTGTCTTCTTTACCAATGCCAAGCAGTCCATACAGATCAAAACCCACTTTACGACGACGCCCAATGTAGGGCTCCACCCATTGCGCAGGATAGTAGTTGTATTCTTCTGTGTGCTGTTTAGCCGCTTCTGGATCGAGGAAGGTTTGCACGATCTCTTCGGAGAGTGCTTTTTTCTTATCTCCGGTAAGCACATGCACTTGCCAAGGCTGCGTATTTGTACCCGAAGGCGCACGTGCAGCCACATTCATGATCTCCAGGATCAATTCCTTAGACACTTCTTGGGGTAAAAACGCACGAATCGAACGACGACTTGCGATGTTTTCATCCACAATTTTTGTAATTTCTGCTTGATTCATTGTCTGCCTTTTTATCGTTATAGATTCATCATCATCGGGCTTTTTTGTGCCCTTGATACATCATAAGGCATTCAGAATCGATGCGCGAAACTCCAACTTTAGCGTGTAAGAATCTCTCAAATATCCAAAAAACGGCCCCAAAATGCCTAAATTGACTGATAAATCAAGGGAATACCTAGTAAAACCCCTGATGAAATAGTCATCAAATCTTTAGAAATGTGTGCGATACTCAGTTTCGTAGGACTTTAGGTGACTTCCGTTGTTTCCATTTGATTGGAGATTTCGTGCAATTAAATCTTCCAGCCCTGCAGTAAGCGGTGATTGTCACCGTATGTTTTAAATTAGTTTGATAAGGAAATTAGTAATGGCAACAGGTACAGTTAAATGGTTCAACGACGCTAAAGGCTTCGGTTTTATTACTCCTGATGGCGGTGGTGAAGATCTCTTCGCACACTTTTCTGCTATCCAAGGTTCAGGTTTCAAGAGCCTCAAAGAAAACCAAAAGGTTAGCTTTGAAGTGACTCAAGGTCCTAAAGGCAAGCAGGCATCGAACATTCAGCCTATGTAATAGGATATTGATGTGAGAAAACCCGGCGCTGCCGGGTTTTTTTACGTCTACTGTTTGGCTATATCAGGCCTAAAGCCCCTAATACGGCGCCCGCTCCTAAGAGCCACAAAATGTGGATATTGGTCTTCCAAATCAATAAGACGGTCAATCCAGTGCTTAACCAAATCGTCCAATCGCGTGACCAATCATCATGCGCGACGGTAATGATCCAACTGGTCGCTAAGATACTGCTCACCACAATCGGGGCTAAACCTTGCTTAAAAGAAATCACGCTTAAGGTATCGCGGTGTTTTTGTACCCAACGCGCTGCGCCATAGGTCAGTAACGAGCTAGGCAACATCACGCCTAACATTGCTACACAGAAGCCCACCGTTCCCCAAGCATATTGTTGCCAGAGTCCCTGTGTGGCATTGATACCAATGTGCCAACCCATCATACCCACCACCAAAATATTCGGGCCCGGCGCCGACTGTGCAATCGCGATCGATGCAGTAAATTGAGAATCAGTCATCCATGCTTGCTGCAGTACCAAATGACGATGCATATCCGGTATGACCGTGATGGCCCCACCAATCGCCAGCAAGGACATACCAATAAATGTGAGAAAGACATCCCACCATAAACTGAACCCTAAACTAATCATGCTGCCTTTGTGTATTAGATTTTTTGACGACCCAGTAAGTCGCCAAAATGGAACTGCCGCCTAAAAATAAAAGTACGTACAACAGCGGTACCCGTAACAAGGCAATCAAGACAAAACATAAAACAGCAATGCCATAAGTCAGCCAAGGACCCAAAGGATGTTGACGCAAGGCCGTAGCTAACTTCAACGAGGTGCCGGCAATCAGGCCAGCAGCTACAGCCCCCATCCCTCGCAAGGCCCCTTCGATTGAGGCCCGATCACCCAACTGCAAATACAACATAGCAATCACAATCAATACCAGCATGGGAAATAAAAGCATGCCCGCTAAACCTGCTAGACCACCCCAAAAGCCAAAATACCTAGCACCAAAGATAATCGATAAATTGACGATATTGGGGCCGGGTAGAACCTGGGCAACAGCCCACTCTTCTAAAAACTCGGCTCGAGTGAACCACGCTCTTTTTTCAACCAACTCGCGCTGGGCCACCGGCAAGACACCGCCAAACCCCTGTAAAGAGAGTTGGGTAAATGCCCAGAATAATTCGGTTTTAGAACGTGGCTGCGCTCTCATGCCGCACACTTGGCTAACCAAGCGTTGGCTGCTCGCGAATGATTAGGTCTACCAATACTTTGGGCAATAAAGTGCCCTGCTTCACAGGCCTTGGCAAAATCAATGCCGGTCTCATAACCCAAACCCTGTAATAAATAGAGCACATCCTCAGTAGCGACATTACCAGTAGCCCCTTTGGCGTAAGGGCACCCTCCTAAACCTGCAACGCTCGCGTGAAAGATACGAATGCCACTGTCTAGTGCGGCCAAAATATTAGCCAAGGCTTGACCATAGGTGTCGTGAAAATGGCCTGACATTTTTTCTACTGGAATGACTTTGGCCAAAGCTTCATAAGCGACTCTGACTTGCTTAGCTGTCGCTGCTCCGATCGTGTCACAGATATCAATTTCTGCACAGCCTAAGTCCTGCAAGCCTTGAGCAATCTGGACTAAGGCTGAAGTACTCACCTCACCACTATATGGACATACAAAAGCACAAGATACAGAACCGCGCAAACGTAAACCATCGCGTTGCGCTGCTTGGGCGACTGGACGAAAACGCTCAAGAGACTCAGCAATACTGCAATTGATATTTTTTTGTGAAAAGGCCTCAGACGCTGCGCCAAAGATGACTACCTCATCGACTTTGGCAGCAAGCGCAGCTTCATATCCTTTTAAATTAGGCACAAGCGCTGAGTATTGAATGGTGTTTTTTCTTTCAAGCTGGGCCATGACTGCACTCGCATCGGCCATCTGTGGCACCCATTGTGGAGAAACAAATGCAGTGGCTTCAATGTGTTGAAATCCTGCGGCTGCCAATCGCCGAATTAACTCCACTTTGGTATCAGTCGTCACGGGTACAGCTTCATTCTGCAAGCCATCGCGTGGGCCCACTTCGACGATTTTGATGAATTCTTGAGGCATGATGCAAGCTAGATAAAAAGATGCCTACATCATATCAAGACTAGAGCATCGATGAGGGCAGTCGCATAGCTGCAACCTCAAGGAGTGGTGTGGAGCTAATTATTGAGCTTGGGCTTCGACTAAACGGACCGTACGAGTTTGCTCACCCGCACGAACAGGGCGACCTTGATAGTAGACTTGGACCTGAGCCAAACCTTGAGTCAGCACAGTAAATGGTGCACGACCAGGGAAAGTATGTGCAGCACCTGCTTCAAGAGTCTGCATCATGTTTTTACCGCTGGCATCAATCACACAAACTACTTGCTTGGTTTTGGCTTGTACGTAAACAAAATTACCCGGCTTGCTCGGCTCTGTCACGCGCACTTCAGTCACATTTGCATCAGCTTTAGGGCAAGATAATTCGCTAGGCAACGGGGCACTCGTTGCTGCAGTCACTGCTGGCGTTCCTGGAGCACTGCCCTGCTGACCTGCAGGTGAAGTACCCGGATTAGCAGGTGTTGCATTCGGTGCGGCGTTATTATCCTCAGGTTTACTCTCACCCTCGAGCTTGACCTCAATCGGCGTGGCAGGCTTGGGCATGAAGACTTCTAAAATTTGATCTTTAGTCAACACAATACCTGCGACCACCAAGATAATCAGTAGCAGGGGTAACCAAGATTTCTTTTTGACTGGCTCTGGTTTCTCGCTCGAAGTAAGATTTTCTAGAGAAACTTTATGCACAGGCTCTGTCGACTCTTGACGTGCAGTGCGAGCTTCGGCACTGAAGGATGCAGCTGGTGCAGGCACGTCTGCTGGAGATTCTTGTTGATCAAAAGGTAAGTTCTCTTGTAAGACAGCATCGCCTCTTGGATCTACCAAGACCTGAGATTCATCGATATTGAGTAATTTAGCTACTTTTTTGGCAACAGTAACTTTGTGCGCCTCTGAATAGAAAGTGGAAACACCACCCTCTTCCAATTGCATGATTTGACGTTTTGAAAGACAAGCCTGGTGTGCGAGTTGCTCCTGAGTCAGACGCATTTTTTCGCGACCCGCAACAATGGCAGACCCCACGATTTGTGGCAGCACTTCTATTTTGTTTTTGCCCAGGGCCATTTTTGTCTCCGTTCGGCTCTTTCTCTTTATTTATTAAGACTTTAACATTGATTACATGACATAACAATGCATTAAGACAGTCTGTGATGCAACCTCACCAACTCCTGCAAAGAGCCGGCCTGCATTTTCTCCATGACGCGTGATTTATGGACTTTAATGGTGGCATTGGTCGTGCCCAATTGCACTGCGATCTCTTTATTCATGAGGCCTTCGACCAATAATTCAAAGACTTCTTTCTCGCGTGGGGTCAAACTTTCATAGCGTGCTTGAATTGAGATCGTTTGATTGAGTAATTGATGGGTTTGAGTGTCCACTTCGAGGGCAGCTTGGACTGCTTTGAGCAAATCTTCTAGATTAAAGGGCTTAATTAAGAAATCCATAGCCCCTTGCTTCATAGAAGTAACGATTTCATGGGGCATCGATTCACCAGAAATATAAATAATGGGGGTTTTACGTCCCATCTCATTGAGTTTTGCGTGTAACTCTACACCGCTCATCCCCGGCATACGCACATCCAAAATGATGGCTGCGGGAGAAACTGGAATCGCTTGCTTTAAATAATCTTCTGGATCAGCGTAACTCTCCACTGAAAACCCATAACTCTTAAGCATACGAGAGATAGACTCACGCACCGAACTATCATCATCAATCAGGTAGATATGGCCAGCTGACACTATTTACTTTCTTATAGACTAATGAGCGCATCATAGATATGAATAATGGCCAGAGCTATTAGCTATTAGGCTAATGAAAGTATACGGCTGTAAAACAGCTTGTTAGTGAGAATCAGGGGTAACGCGGAGCGCCACTAAGAAACGCGACACCATATTGTAAGTCGCGATCACGCCGACTAACTCCACCAGCACCGTATTACCCAATTGGCGCTGCAAGGACTCCAGCAGCTCATCATCGACTTCGATTTGACGAGTCATTTGCACAATCAACTCAATCACCTGTTCTTCTTGAGTTGAAAACAAACCTTGAGGCAAAGGGGCTTGACCCAGTTGTTGCAACGCAGCTGTTTGCGCAGCACTACCACCACATTTCATAAAAATCGGTGCGTGATGTAAAAACTCATAGTCAGCGCGATTGAGAACAGCAACACCACACATCGCTAATTCTCTCAACTTGGGGTCTAGGGTGAGGTTCTCACGAACCTCCCCTAAAAATCGATTCCATCCTCGTGCAAACGGAACGCTATGTAGTAGCATACGATCTAAATTGATCAGTTCGCCACCACGTCGCGCACGAATGGCCGCCACCAGATCCGCAGGTTCTGCTAGATCTGAGGCTTGCAATGGAACGATGTTTTTTTTCATCAATTAGTTCGTTTGCTTGATGTTGTTGTCGCGCACAAACTTACCCCAAACATCAATCTGACGATTAATGAAATCTTGTCCTGCCTTCGGTCCTAATGCAGAGATTTCAATCCCCTGGGTCTTCATGCGTGAGGCAATATCAGGCGACTTCAAAGCTTTGGCCACCTCTTCATGCATACGGTTGATGATCGCAGGCGGTGTTTGTGCAGGCGCAATCACAGCCCACCAAGCAGGGGCTTCAAAGCCTGGGAAGCCACTCTCAGCGATCGTTGGCACGTTTGGCAATTCAGGTGAACGTTTGCTAGTTGTGACCGCCAAAGGAATCACCCCACCTGAATCAATATGAGGCTTGACCAAGAATAAAGAACCAACCGCTAATGGCACATGACCGGCTAAGGCATCTTGCATCAAAGGACCACCCCCACGAAATGGAATGTGGGTCCAATCAAATTTGGCATCTTTGGCTAAAGAAGCAAAAGCCAAATGGCCTAAGCTACCTGTACCAATAGAGCCATAGCTATTCGGTTTATTCGCACGTGCTTGATCAACCAATTGCTTAAAGCTTGTCAGGCCCGATGCTTTACTGGCTGTTAAAACCATTGGGGCTGTACCAATCATGGTCACAGTCGCAATATCTTTTTTGGTATCAAAAGGTAGCTTTTCAATGAGACTCGGATTCACACCATGCGTATCAAATACAACTGCAAAGGTATAACCATCCGGCGCCGCTTTAGCAAGGGCTGCAGTACCTATCGAACCAGAAGCACCACCGATGTTTTCAACAATGACGTTTTGCTTTAATTGGTTTTGCAATGCCGGGGCCAAGATACGGGCTACTTGGTCCACTGAACCCCCAGGTGGGAAAACGGCAATGAGCTTGATGGGTTTTTGTGTGGGCCACTCTTGCGCTTGCGCTAAGGGCGATGCGAGTAAGGTCGCAGCTGAAAATACTGCACCTGCCACATGGGCTAAGGTCTTTAACTTCATATTGTCTCCTGTGTTATGTCCGGCTATTTTTGCTCTATGACAACGTTAATATCCCACACTCCTATAATCTGTGCCAAGCCCCAAAATAATGAGGCACCCCCTAGACTAGGGTTTACACGGAGACAATATGAAAAAAATAGTCGTGCTAGATGATTATGAAGAAGCCTACCGCCGCTTAGCCGATTGGTCAGCGATCGAAAGAGATGCGCATGTCGAGTACTACTCTGAACGCATGGAAGGTCCTGATTTACTCAAAGCCATCAAAGATGCGAACGCCTTGGTGTTAATGCGTGATCGCACCCCTTTAAAGGCCGATCTCATTGCCCAACTGCCCTACCTAGAGTATGTGGTGTTTACAGGCACCCGTAATCTAGCCTTGGATGTTGAGGCCCTCAAACAACGTCAGATTCCAGTTAGCTTCACCGAATGGGGCCCGTCAAAAGATTCCACCTCTGAATTAAGTTGGGCCATGTTAATGGCCCTGTATAAGCGCGTGATCGAACAAAACGCCGTCATGATGTTAGGTGCTTGGCGCAATGATCGCTCGCTCTTACCAATGCTCAAAGGTCAAACCTTGGGACTGATTGGCCTAGGCGAAATTGGTTCACGGATGGCGCGCTACGCGCAAGCTTTTGGCATGCGTGTGCTGTGTTGGAGCCCGAATATGACCGCAGAGCGAGCTCAAGCAGCGGGTGCCAGTGCCGTATCACTCGATCAATTAATGAGCGAATCCGACATCATCTCATTGCATATCGTGGCAGGCCCAACGACCAAGGGCATCGTGAGCAAAGAAAAAATTGCTCTAATGAAGCCCGGCGCCTTACTCATTAACACCTCCCGATCCGTGTTAGTTGATACCGATGCTCTGGTAAATGCTTTGCGCGATGAAAAAATTGCAGGAGCAGCTCTTGATGTATTTGATATCGAACCCTTGCCGATTGATCATCCGCTGCGCGATTGCCCCAATACGCTGTTAATCCCTCATCTTGGCTTTGTGGCTGAAGATGTTTTCAAGACCTTTAGCCAAGGGGTCGTCGAATGTTTGAATGCTTGGCTCCATGGTCAAAGTATCGTACGTCCCCTGCCCTAGTTGCGGCAATGCGCGTAGCGCATTAGCCTCCTCCTGCCCTTTTTGTGGCGCCACAGAACTTCCCGATGGCGCCAAAAAAGTGGCAGGTATTTTTACTTTCAATCTTGAAGTGGGGCTACCGAGCGTTGATCAAGCACGCGAACGGCTGGTGGAAAAATTAAGACAACTTGAAGATACGGGCGTGCAATTTGTAAAAGTGATTCATGGCTACGGTTCTGGAGGTCGCGGGGGTGCTATTAAAAATGCCCTGATAGCTGACTTGCAAGCAGGCTTTTATAAAACGGTTGAGAACTACTTTAGAGGGGATGATTTATTACCAGGTTATAGTGCCTATGCCCAGTGCACCAAACTCTATCCTCAGTTAAAGACTCAATTGACCAAAGACATCTATGGCAATCCCGGCATCACACTACTGATCCTGCATCCATGAATTCGACACCTTCTATTTGCCCGATTTGCCATGCTCCAGTAAAGTGTGGTGCGCAAGCGCCTGACCAGCAGTGTTGGTGTATGCAATACCCCCCATTGCCAGCCAGTGTTATTCAAGAGACTCAGACTTGTCTTTGCGAATCCTGTCTACAAGATCGTTTGCAGCGAGCAGGAATTGATTGGCAAACAGGGAAAGATCCCATCCCAAAGAAGTGAGTGTGAAGTGGGTTTTTAGGATGGGATCAATGAAGCCTTAATCTTGGCGTGAACAGATCCATTCTTTACGCTGCCACTCACCGGGTTTTTCTGCGAAAACCATCCAAATCACGAGACCGCTCAATACTGACCATAGTGGGTTAGCAATTAATGTTTTCATGACATACTCCTATTAGCTCTTAATCAAATACAGGTTCAATACTGTATAAATATACAGTATTTAAGAATAAGGTCAAGACTTATCCTGTGACTTAATTAAGTCATTGATTTATATTGATAAATTAGGCTAGTAAGGTATAGGGGCAAGGCGTTGATGACTGATCACCTCGCCCTGGGCGTTAAATCGCAATACCACCATCTCACCCACATTCACCCAAGAACCGATCAGTGAGGTCAGATTAATTTGATGTGTCACCACAATCATGGCGGGATTGTTAGGTCCTGCTACTCTAGCTGCGTAGCGTTCTTTTAAAAACTGCTTGGCGCCCTGGCGAAAACGCCCCTCTTCTTGCGGCCGCTCAAAGAAAGAACCCCAAACGGGCTCGCTACGCACGGGTCCTAACTGGAGTAAGCGAGCAGTCTCCTCACAACGACACCAGGGGCTAGAGTAAATTTGTCGCTCGCTTGCGGTCTTCTGTAGTCCCTGCGCTAACCAGAGACCGATCGCCTTGGCTTGTGTGCGCCCCGCGTCTCCTAAATTACGCTGGGTACTGCAGTCACCTAGACGAAAACCGAGCGGATCACTGTAACCCGGCGCATCAGCATGACGCATCACTAAAATCTGATCACGCTGCATGAGCGTTTTTGCGACCTGCTCCGAGCTCATGGCACAGACCCCGCTGGAATAACAAAATATCCCTAGAGCGAGGAATTGCATCAGAGCTGAAATTCTTAGCCGATAATAGCGAATGGGCAGGCATAAAGACATCTGACCATGCTACACGAATTCAATTAATTTGCAGGAGA
Source organism: Polynucleobacter sp. MWH-Loch1C5 (assembly GCF_018881775.1). Lineage (GTDB taxonomy): Bacteria > Pseudomonadota > Gammaproteobacteria > Burkholderiales > Burkholderiaceae > Polynucleobacter. Next base: position 1,462,297 of record NZ_JACVPR010000001.1, on the reverse strand, counting down.
TGGCGTGAAAATTTCTTGGACTGGATTATTCCTCGCACTCTATTGGAGCTTAACGAGTGCACTGGCACAAACCACAAGTCTCTTACCTGAGACAAAGAATATCAACGGCCTGATGTATATGACAGGCGGCATCGGCAGCGAAGAGTCTGAAGCGATGCAAGAGCTGGGTAAAAAATGGCCACTACTAGTGGAGCTTTCCCAAGATCACCCCCAAAGAGCGTTATGGATCTCAGATGTACAAATCAAACTGAGTAAAAAAGGCAGTAAAACGCCTAGCCTAGAGATCGTGACCGAAGGGCCTATCCTCCTGATTGATCTACCTCCCGGGGAATACACCATCGATGCAGTCTTTGAAGGTCGCCCATTAAAACGCAATATCAAGATTGAAGCCTCCAAGTCCAATCAATTGAACTTGATGTGGCCGATCGTGAAATAAGATTTGAACTCACGCAATCTTCTCGTCGATCAAATCAAGGGCATCGCCTGCCTCTTGATTGTGGGACACCATTTGGCGTTTTACGGCCCAATGTCTGACCTTGCCGCTCCACTGATAGCACCACTCAATGCCTGGCTATTTGAGTATGGTCGTATGGCAGTCTATGTCTTCTTAGCCATCGGTGGCTATTTAGCAGCGAGTAAATGGAGTACCGCTAACACATTTGTGAAGCGCAGCATTACTGAACATATCAGCCATAAATTCTGGCGTCTCGCTATTCCGTATTACGCCGCCATTGTTTTAGTCATTTTCTGCAATGAGCTCGCGAGTCTGTGGATGCGTCATGATTCGATTTCAGCACGACCTAGCGCTTGGCAATTGGCCAGTCATCTTCTGTTTTTACAAGATATCTTGCATTACGAATCTCTCTCCGCAGGGTTTTGGTATGTGGCGATTGATTTTCAGCTTTTTATGGTGAGTGCTCTGCTCATTTTCTTGATTGAGAAATTAGCACCTGTCTCTTGGTCATTTAAAACAACCCGTTATTTAGCCTTAGCCCTGATTGTGTCTGCCAGCTTGATCTCTTTGGTCATGTTTAGCCAAGCGCATGCCTATGATATTTACTTTATTTATTACCTGGCTGCTTATGGTATTGGCATGATTGCTGCGTATGCCAATCAATTACAACGCCCTTTAGGCTACATCACCATGCTCTTAGTCAGCTTAGCCTATGGCTTGGCACTCTATCAAGAACCGAATTTACGTCTATCGCTTGCCTGGATCTGCGCCTGTATTCTATTTTTGAGTGTAGATCTTAAACTACGTATGCCCGCATCCTCTGCCTTACTCGCCTTAGGCCAACGCTCATACTCAGTTTTTCTAGTGCATTTTCCAATCTCACTCGTCGTGAACGCTTTTTGGATGCAATTCTTACCTCGCGAACCAGGGATACATCTATTGGGTATGCTATGCGCTGTGATACTCAGCGTAGCTCTCGCTTGGCCCTTTTATGAGCTCTTTGAAAAAAGACTCATGCGACGCTTTCATCGCTCTTGAGCATTCACTCACAGTGCTAAGACCAACCGCTGATCCAATATTGACGATCTTTCAAAGTACGCCACTCAATGGTTTTTTGCTGCCGCGTCAAAACCGCTTCAATAACAACCTGACGAATCGGCGAACCATCCTCAGGCACGATCACTTTAACCACCATGAAATGTTTTTGTCGCTCGATAGGAGTCACAGCGGTCCACTTGGAGTGATGTAATTTCTTCACATCAACAAAGTTCTGATCTTGTGGCATGATCAGAGTATCTCAGCTTTCTAGGTGTTTTGCATGAGCGTTGATATCCCAGAATTACTTCAAAAGACAAAAACGATTGCCGTAGTAGGACTGTCTGACAAGACGGATCGTCCCTCCTATGATGTAGCTAGGTATATGCAAGCAGTGGGCTACGACATTATTCCAGTCAACCCTAACTGCCAGAGTATTCTGGGGATGACCTGCTACCCTGATCTCAAAAGCATTCCACAGAAGATCGATATGGTGAATGTGTTTCGTCGCGCAGAAGACTGCTTACGCATCACGCAAGAAGCGATTGCGCTGGGAGTAGGCTCGATCTGGCTGCAGTTAGGCATCCATGATGAAGCAAGCGTTGCCGCTGCTAAGAAGGCTCAGATACCGATTGTCACCAATCGCTGCCTAAAAATTGAACATCGTTTGTGCAAGAAATAAAGAAGTCGATTAAGCTTGTTTTATGAACAAGCCTCCAAAGATTCTTGCCTCTGAAATCACACCTCAAGCCCTTTACGAAGGACGGCGTCAGTGGCTAGCCCAAGCGGGCTGGTCGACATTGGCCCTTTCAACATCTATCACTTCTTTGGCATGGCATAGGGAGGCTCGCGCCAATGAGCGCCTGGCATTAGCTGCAAAACCCAATCCACAATTTTTCACAGCAGAAAAATTAACACCCTATAAGGATGTCACCAGCTATAACAATTTTTATGAGTTTGGTCTGGACAAAGCCGACCCCGTCGTCCACGCACAAAGACTTAAAACCCGTCCTTGGACGGTGCGTGTCGAAGGACTTGTGAATAAACCACGGACCTGGGATATCGATGAGCTCATCAAATTAGCGCCTCTAGAAGAACGTGTCTACCGCTTGCGCTGCGTAGAGGGTTGGTCGATGGTGATTCCTTGGATTGGCTACTCTTTGTCACACCTAATCAAAGCGACTCAAGTTCAAGGCTCCGCTAAGTTTGTTGAATTTGTGACCTTAGCCGATCGTGAGCAAATGCCCGGCTTAAAAAGTCGCGTCTTACAGTGGCCCTATACCGAAGGCTTGCGCCTCGATGAAGCCTTACACCCCCTCACACTGCTGACCTTTGGTTTATATGGTGAAGTGTTACCGAAACAAAACGGAGCCCCCGTTCGCATGACTATTCCCTGGAAATATGGCTTTAAGAGTGGCAAATCCATTGTGGCGATTCGCTTTACAGAACAGCAACCGCGCACCAGTTGGCAAGTGGCAGCCCCTCATGAATATGGTTTTTATGCCAACGTCAATCCCGAGGTATCTCACCCTCGCTGGAGCCAAGCCCAAGAACGTCGCATAGGCGGTGAAGGCGGTCTATTTGCTCCCCGCATCAAGACCCTGCCCTTTAATGGTTATGCTGAGCAAGTCGCGTCGCTCTATGCAGGTATGGATCTGAAGCGTTTTTACTAAAGCCTGTGATGCGAAAGATAACTCTGAGTGCATCACCGGCAGTACAACAAAGCCTACTGGTCTTATTAGCGAGCCTACCTTTTTTAAGACTTGTTTACTTAGGCCTCTATGATGGTCTAGGCGCCAATCCCATTGAGTTCATTACACGTTCCACAGGGACGTGGGCACTCGTGTTCTTATGCGCAACTTTGTCAATCACGCCTTTACGACAAATCACACAACAGCCATTTTTATTACCCTGGAGACGCACACTAGGTTTAGCGAGTTTTAGCTATGCACTGTGTCATTTTGTGATTTGGTTTTGGTTAGATCATGGTTGGTCATGGTCTACGATGGTCGTCGATGTATTGGAGCGCCCCTTCATTACGATGGGCTTTTTGTCTTTTGTGATGATGTTGCCTTTGGCAATCAGCTCCAATACATGGGCCATGCGCACCTTAGGGCGGTCTTGGAAAAAATTACATCGCTTGATTTATGTGATTGCTATAACAGTCATCCTGCACTATTTTTGGCATAAATCAGGTAAGCAAGATTTTTTTGAGGTCAGCCTGTATGCTCTCTTTATTGGATGGTTATTACTCACAAGGATCGTACGTCGATGAAAAAGCTCGCATGGATATCCGTTTGTAGTGCTTTGCTCTACGGCCCACACTTGATGGCTGAGAGTGCTGGCCCTCTGACTACCTTAGAGAAAACCACTCGAATTGGCCCACTGGAGTGGGATCTGCATGAAGTGAGCATCGGCACTGTCAAGCGCTATGCCAAGGCCACTGGATTTGTGAGTCGCGGTGAAAAAGAAGGTGGCAGCTATATCTATGAATCCGGCTGGGTTCAAAAACCGGGTTGGACTTGGCGCACCCCTTTTGGTGTGGCTGCCCAGGATCGTGAACCTGCAGCTCACTTAATGTATGCCGAAGCGCAAGCAATCTGTCGTTACTTCGGCAAACGCTTACCGACGGATGCAGAATGGACGCAGGCCGCTTACCTAGAGCAAAGAACAACACCATCAGCCCCCTTTGTTCAAGGACAACGCTATCGCTACCCCAATGGCCCTTCTGCCGATGGCTCTCACCATCTACAAGGTCGCTTCAAAGGTGTCGCTCCTCAAGGCTCACTGAATCGGGGTAGCGGCCATGTGCCTGTGATGACCACCACAGCCGGCGTGAATGGCTTATATGACATGGGTGGCAACCTTTGGGAGTGGGTTGATGGCGGTAGTGGTCAAGAACGAATTACGCGAGGGGCTTCCTGGTGGTATGGGCCAGAGCGGCAAATCGAGTCTGACCTAGCTACCAAACCGATGGATACACGCGTCGCATATATTGGTTTTCGGTGTGTGCGCGATGTGCGCTAATCAGACCTTTATTGCATTTGTAATTGGCTTAAGACGAGTTCAATGACTTGGCCTTTGTGATCCGTCTGACGCATTTTGACGGGTAAGTAATGCGCTCCTTTAGCGAGCCAAACCTCAAAGCGTCTTAGATCTTTTTCATCCCGAGGCAGCCGTAAAAAATGACGTGTTTCCTGTAAATGCTCTGCCACTTCTGTCAGCACAACATCTCCCTGGCTCACAAAAGTCCAAGTCTCTAACTGTTGAATACTGGCCAATGGAATTTCTCGGGCAATCCCCTTTTGATCGATCTCAGGATTACCGGCTACTAAACCTGCTAACTGAAACATGACACTAAAACGATCTTGAGTGCCGGGGCGTAAAGGAATCTTTTCTGTCTGCGTAGAAAACTGGATCAGTTCCTGATCGCGCAATAAAGTGACTGTGCGCTCTGAGCGACTCGCTCGTTTTTCAATATAAATTTCAGGGGCTAATCCAAAAGTATCGACACCCCCTGAACTTGTAAAAGTAAAGTCCCCAATAAAGGGCACCGGTACCGTGACTTGCAGTTGATATCGTGCATCACGTATTTGCCAATTGACTGTCCCCGCAGGGTAAGCTGCGCCATTTAAATAAGCGGTATAAGTCATCAAAGCACTAGGTGGCAATTGAAAGGCTTGAGCATTGAATGGCTCTGATGATTCTTCAAAAGCGTCACCCACCAATGATGTTTCCTCAATACTTGCGCGCTCAGTACTTTGTTTATTATCTACGGGAGCCATTTCCAATGTGGCTTGCACAACGGTATTGGGCAAAGGTAAAGCTGTGGTTTTGGGCCAGAAAGATAATCCCCCCATGGCTATGAAGTGCAGCAGAAGCGATAGCACTAAAGCAACGCTAATGAGCGTTGCTGAAGATTTCAGTGCTGGCTTTTGCATACCCACTCCTTGGGTAGGCAGGATTTAACGCTGCCCGAGTTTGACTTGGCCAAAGATATGCTGCGCTTGACGCGGCATACAACGCCAGTATTGCTCACTAGCTGCCACTTGTCCACCTAACTCAGCAGCGGCTTGCCAGACCCAACGAGGCTGATATAAAAAGGCGCGCGCCATGGCAATAGCATCCGCTTCATCAGCTTGCAATATGGCCTCAGCTTGCTTGGCTTCAGTAATTAGACCAACAGCAATGGTTGTCATACCGGTAGCTGCCTTAATCGCTTTAGCAAACGGTACTTGATAATTAGGACCAATCGCAATTTGTTGCTTAGGCGATATACCTCCTGAAGATACGTGAATGAAATCACAACCCAATGCTTTGAGTTGCTTTGCAAACTCAATTACTTCCTCAAGCTGTAGACCGTTATCTAACCAATCGCTCGCAGAAACACGCACACCCAAAACACCTGAAAATGCACTACGTAATGCCTGGAACACTTCGAGAGGATAGCGCATGCGATTTTCCAGAGACCCACCATATTGATCGCTTCTTTGATTAGCAATCGGTGAGAGAAATTGATGCAAGAGATATCCATGGGCATTATGAATTTCGATGGCTTCGATTCCCAGCGCTTGGCTTCTCTGTGCCGCTTTGACAAAAGCCTGCTTGATCCGTTCTAGACCAGTAGCATCAAGTTCTTGAGGCGCAACTTCACCATCGAGTTGAGGAATCGCTGATGGGCCCACGGTCTGCCAACCCCCTTGCTGCGCATCAAGCAATTGCCCACCTTTCCAGGGCGCATCACTAGAGGCTTTACGCCCCGCATGCGCTAACTGAATACAGACTGGAACCTGCGGCGCTAAGGCGCGCGCACGTTGGAGTCGGTCTTTTAGAGCCGCTTCTGTTTTGTCATCCCATAAACCTAAACAATAAGGAGTAATACGGCCCTCAGGCTCGACAGCGGTCGCTTCGATAATGAATAAACCTGCGCCACTATTGAGTAAGTTACCCCAATGCATCATATGCCAGTCAGTGGCTTGACCCTGGTTCGCGGAGTATTGACACATCGGCGCCACAATAGCGCGATTAGCCAAAGTCAAACCACCTGCAGGAGATGATAGTTTGAGGGGACTAAATAATTTGCTTGGCTGGCTCATAGTTGTCTCGATATTTTTATAAATAGATTGTCTAGTAATCAAATCTGACTTGCCTAATTCTCATAAGACCAGAAAAAATGAAAGCGCAATATCTCTGGTAAATAGATGGGGTAATCTGTAATCGCATGATCGCCACCACGAATCACCACTTGATTCGCGCCAGGATACTTCATCATCATTTCTTTCCAATCTAAAACTTCATCATCCGTGGCAGCCACCAAGTAATAGCGCTCGTGACCAGTCAAACGGTCGACCTTGAGCGCCTCTAATTGCGCTACATACTCGGGTTTGAATTCAAAGGGGCTACCATCATGCCAGTTCGTTTGTGTGCCCACATAACGCTCTAAATCACGGGCCGGAAATACAGCGGGGTTGAGCAAGGTGGTGCGCGCACCAGGGTACTGCTCTGCTAGATAAGTCGCGTAGTAGCCTCCGAGCGAGGAGCCGATGATGCATAAAACATCATACTGTCTCTGGACAATCTCGGCCTGTACCAGAGCCATCGCCTCTTTCGGTGAAGCGGGTAGTTGCGGTGCGTACCACTCAATCTGCCAACCGTTGGCTTGACGTTCAGCAAGAGCTGCTTCAGTCAAACGAGCTTTGGTCGATTGTGGCGAAGAGCGAAAACCATGCAAGTAGACAAATAGGTATTTTTTATTTTTCACATCCATACGGCATTAAACCATTTTTTAGCCCTGCACCTTCGCACCCTATTTGGCTTAAGATGTACCCATGAATCTACAACTCCATACCTTCTATCGCAGTTCCGCTGCCTTTCGGGTCAGAATTGCTTTGCACTATAAGAACTTAGCTTTTGAAGCTATCCCGGTTAATCTCAAAGGGCAACCCGGGGATCAGTTTAGTAGTGATTTTCTTTTAAAAAATCCAGCAGGTATGGTGCCGGTTTTAAATACCGGTCATGTCCATTTGCATCAATCGATGGCCATCTTAGAGTACCTTGAAGAAGTCTATCCAGAACCCGCCCTACTACCTCAAGACCCGATCGCACGCGCCCAAGTCAGAGCACTGTGTCACGATATGGCCAGTGACGTTCATCCTTTAACCAATTTACGCGTGCTGCGTTATCTCAAACGAGAGTTACAAGTTTCAGCGAACGGTCTTGATACTTGGTACGCTCATTGGCATCACCTAGCCTTAACTGCCTATGAACAACGTTTGACCGATTGTGCGGGGCAATACTCTTTCGCCGATGAAATCAGCCTAGCAGATGTGTGTTTAGTGCCTCAAGTTCGTAATGCCATCGCCGCTCAGATCCCCTTAGAACGCTATCCGCAAATTATGCGTATTTATGACAAGCTCATGCAAAACGCCGCTTTTAAAGCGGCGTCTTGGGAAGCACAAAAGGATTATGTAGGTTCTTAATCCATTTTGATATTCGCTGATTTGATGGCTTTGCCCCAAATCTCGATTTCAGAATTTAATAGACGTGTCATCTGCTCAGGGGGTAAGTAACGAACCTCCACCCCTGCAGCATCTGCACGTTTTTTCGTTTCTGGTAATTCCAAAGCTTTCTTGACATCGGCTGATAGTTTATTGATCACTGCATCAGGTGTGCCTGCTGGGGCATATAAAGCGACCCATGACTCTAAATCAAAATTATTCAAGCCCGCTTCTGCGACTGTGGGTACATTGGGCATCATGGGGTGACGACTCTTACCAGTCACCGCCAAGCCCTTGAGCTTACCGGTTTGAATATGGCCCATGACAGAAGGTGGTGTGGTAATGAAGACTTGTACTTGGCCAGCCAGAACATCCTGAATCGCCGCGCCAGATCCTTTGTAAGGAACGTGCACGATATTGCCATTGATCTTTTGCTTGAAAATTTCAGTGCCGATATGGGCCACCGAACCGTTGCCTTGGGATGCGTAATTCAGTTTGCCTGGATTTTTCTGAACATAGGCGATGAACTCTTTGAGATTATTCACAGGCACCGATGGATGTACGGCAATCACATTGGTCGCAATCGTGACCAAGCCGATCGGAGTCAAACTTTTTAGATCCCAAGGGAGCTTATCCATCAGAATCGGGTTGGCGACGTGATACCCGGAATAAGAGACCAATATCGTGTAGCCATCTTTGGGCGCTTTCGCGACAGCTTGGTAAGCAATATTGCCGCTACCCCCAGGTTTATTTTCTACGACTGTGGGTTGACCGATCACACCCGCTAGTGAATCACTCACTAAACGCGCTGAGGTGTCCACCAATCCGCCAGGAGGGTTGGGCACGACGAAGGTGATCGGGCGATTCGGATAATTCTGTGCATGAACTGCTGCTGTGAGTAAAACAGCACTCATGAGTGTTGCTAAACGCAGGGTTTTAGATAAGAAGGGCTTCAATTGATTCTCCTCGAATTGTTTTTATTGATATTCAATCCCCTTCCCCTAGCAGCACTTTTTGGTTTCATGCTGCAAAGCCGCATGAAATGCACTAGAGTGAAGTCTTCCTAATGTAACTGATTCGTTTTATGTCTGCACAAGAAATCGCACGCAATGTTTTGGGTGAACCACTATCGCCCTGTTCTTTTGAGCCCCTCACTGGCTTTTATCGTGATGGCTGCTGTAAGACCGGTCCTGATGATGTAGGCAGTCACCTGGTCTGCGCCATCATGAGTGATGAATTTCTACAATTTAGTTATGCGCGTGGCAATGACCTTATCACGCCACGTCCTGAGTGGCGCTTTGCTGGTCTACAAGCCGGTGACCAATGGTGCTTATGTTTGTCACGTTGGCTAGAAGCCCTCGAGGCGGGTTGTGCTCCCAAAATTAAATTAGAGAGTACCCATCTCAAAGCGCTTGAACGTGTCGATCTTGAAACACTCAAGCGTTACGACGCAGCACAAACCGTCTAGCACTATGAGCGCGGCGTCCAAAAAGTAATGGGCGCTGCATCTTCAGGATGAAACCCAGCGCGCTCGGCATACTCTTGTCTTATTGTGTCTAGGTCTAGATCTTCATTCTGAGACAGTTGTATGAAATGTTTCACACCAATCTCTTTATGGCGGTAATCTATAAATGCTAAACCTACGGGAATATTGGCGAGCGTGGCTAGGCGATAAAAACCGCTGCGCCAACCGGGCGTGCGTTGACGGGTACCCTCGGGGGTAATGACCACCCAAGCATATTCACGGGCTAACATTGAACTCGCCATATCTTGCACATACCCTTGTGGACTAGAACGCACGACAGCGATGCCACCAAGATAACGCAACCAAGCACCGACCAAAGGAATCTTAAAGAGCGAGTCTTTCGCTAAAAACTGAATCTGTAGACCCATCGCCCATTTCGCCAATAAGCCAATAAAAAAATCCCAGTTAGAGGTATGCGGATAGACCACCATCACACCATGAGGGCCAGGCAATCCATCAAAGTACAGAGTCCACCCTAAACGCTTGAGTAACCATGCCGCCAAGCGGTTCCCCTGAAACTGTATGGGGCGCTCACTCACGACTGTCACGCTGGAATGATCTTGAGTCATATTGTTTTCTGAATCCTCTGTAGGTTAATACTTATTTTTGCGTAAGACTTATCTGTCATTTTTCTTATTTCTGAATGTTCGCAATATATACCCAATTGATTTACTTAGGAAAGTTTTTGTCACTACCTCACAAAAGGTCTTTTTTACAGATTTGCTTTGCTATGGGGGCTTGCCTAGACTCGAGATTTTTATGAGAAAACCATGTTTGCTTACCCTGCCACCGTAGAACAAACCGCTCGAGGAGATTATCTGATTAGCTTGAGCGACTTTCCTGATCTGCTCGCCATCGGTCACAGTCTTTCTGAAGCCATCATGCATGCCGAACAAATGCTCAATCAAGAGTTAGCTCGCATGTTTTTTGCTCGCGAGACTTTGCCTAAGCCCTCTAAACGCAAGTTGTCACAAATCATGATTTATCTCAAACGTGACATATTGATGACTTGGCATGAAATCAATCCCACTCAGAGCGTCGAAGTCTCTGTTGCGCAAACCCGCTCGCGTAAATCTCGGGGAGGTAAAAATACTGACACCAATGAGTTTCATTGAATAATGCGGTATGGCTAAAACATTGAAGACCTCTATACCCTGCCCTTGCGGTGGAGCTGACTATGTCAGTTGTTGCCAAGTGTGGCATCAAGGTACTGCTGCAAGTAGTCCTGAATTATTGATGCGTTCACGCTATAGCGCCTATGCCCTAGGTCTTCATGATTATGTATTAGACACATGGCATCCGAGTACGCGTCCAGCCACACTCGATGACGATGCTCAAGATGAACGGCCCCGCTGGCAGAGCTTAAAAATCTATCGCAGTGAAATAGAGCCTAGCGGCGAGTCAGGACTCGTAGAGTTTCTTGCCATATACAAAATCAATGGCAAGGCTTATCGCTTACATGAAGTCAGTCGCTTTGTCCGGCAAGAGAGCCGCTGGTATTACCTGAACGGTGAGTTTCCCGATAAAATAGCATCATGAATCCCTCTGCCGAAATCTTGCAAAAACTACGCGCTGTATTTAGCGATTGCCAACAATTAGCAGTGACTTTGTCACAACAACATCCGAGTACTCATCACGGTTTTGTTTGCGATATGCAATTTGCGAGTACTTATGGATCATTTTTAGCGAATATCAAAATGCAACATGGTATTGATATGGAAAAAGATTCTCTAGCCGCCCGTCTTGTGAGCGCCTTGGCGGCAACAGACTCTCATACGATTGGTAAGATCCGTGAAGAAGTATTTGCCAATCTCGACGGCATGAAGCCCGAGCAATATCCAAGTTATCTCTTCTTGACTTGCTTTCCGAGTATTCATGAGGCGTTAAAAGATTCCTAGGCATATCTAAGTCTTTTTTGTGAATGAGAGTGTCATGCGTTGGTCTTATTTATTCGTATACGGCACATTAAGAAGCCAAGCGCCTCAAGAACAAGGGCGCGCGATGCGCACCGAGATACAAAGCATAGGTCGTTGTTTAGGTTTAGCTCGTTGGCAAGCACAACTCTATCAAGTATCTTTCTACCCTGCCGCGATCGGCTCAGAAAATCCAGACGATCAAGTCATCGGTGAGCTTTATGAAATTGCTGAAGATGCACTAGCACCACTGTTAGCCAAACTTGACGCCTTTGAAGAATGCAGTATGACTGACCTGCGCCCCCATGAATACGATCGGATTGTGAGCACTGTTCACCTCATTGAAAACGAACAAACATACACGGCTCATATTTATGAATACGCTAAAGATGTCAAATATCTAACACGTATTCGTTCCGGTGATTTTTTAAACCCCTAAGCAGAGTTTTGCATCTAGGTCTATGATGACCAGATGCAAGCCAAGCGCCATTACAAATATTACGATCTACTCCTAGCGGCTTTTGTCACCGCTTTACTGTGCTCCAACTTGATTGGTGCAGGTAAAGCAGCCGTGGTGGATTTACCCATCCTCGGGATGACTGTCTTTGGTGCTGGTATTTTATTTTTCCCCATCACTTATTTATTTGGCGACATCCTCACCGAGGTCTACGGCTACGGGCATGATCGCCGTGCGGTGTGGGCCGGTTTTGCCGCGCTTTTATTTGCCGCTTTCATGTCTGTCGTGGTGATTCAATTACCACCGGCCGATAACGACTATATGCGTCAGTACCAAATCGGTTTAGAAACTGTCTTTGGCAATACTTGGCGCATTATTGCCGCCTCGATGTTGGCTTTCTGGTGCGGTAGTCTTGCTAATGCCTATGTGATGGCGAAGATGAAAATCTTAACGCAAGGCCAACATCTCTGGATGCGCACGATAGGCTCAACAGCGGTGGGCGAAGCGATTGATTCTTCTATTTTTTACTTCATGGCGTTTTATGCCATTTGGCCGACCGAGCAAGTTATTGCGGTGGCGCTGGCTCAGTATGTGCTGAAGACCTCCTGGGAAATATTAATGACCCCTGTGACCTACCGCGTGATTGCTTGGCTCAAACGTAAGGAGTCAGAAGACTATTACGACTATCACACGAATTTCACACCCTTTAGACTCAAAGTCTAAATTTTCTTCTAGCATCTTGTAGCAGTTAGCGGGCACTCTTCCCACTCACACTTTGAGCTTGAGTCTTTTTCTGTACATGCCAATGAATTTCTATGATCATTTGTGCGATGGCTAAAAACTCATCGATTCTGGCAGTGGTTTGACGCGCTACCAGAGCAATGCCACGCTTAGGTGCAGGAGCGGACAATGGGCGCGCTTGCAAATGGGTGTTGTTCAGAATCCCAGAACGAACAGCCATCTCTGGCAATAAGGTAATGCCTAGACCCGACTCAACCATTTGGACCAGGGTTAAAAGACTGGTTGCCTCCAAACCATCGGCATTGGCGACTTCTTTTTTACGACAAGCTCGTAAACTATGTTCACGCAGACAATGCCCTTCTTCGAGCAATAAAAGTCGTTCGGCCATTTTGGCGGGTACTGTGACTTCCTCTTCCTGCAAAGCAGGATCGCCTTGGGGGGCGGTCAACCAAAACTCATCGGCATACAGCTCTTTGACCAGTAAACCTTCTGTGTCATAAGGTAGCGCAATCAATGCAAAATCAAGCTGGTGGTCAACGACCCTTTGCAATAAGTTGGCAGTTAAGTCTTCGCGTAAAGCTATTCTTAAATCCGGATACTCTTGGCGAATCATCGGTATCACTTGAGGCAATAAAAATGGCGCAATCGTCGGAATAGCACCTAACTTGATGGTGCCGGTCATGGCATGTCCGGTGTGATGGGTGTACTCAATGAGATCTTCTGCGCCGGCTAATAATTGAATCGCACGCGCGACTACCTCTTCACCGACTGGAGTGACAGACACATTTTGTCGATCTCGCTCAATCAATTGCACGCCCATGGTCTGCTCAAGCTCTTTGAGCCCAGTACTGAGTGTCGATTGGCTCACGAAGCAAGCTTCAGCCGCTTTGGTGAAGTTCAGATGTTGCGCTACAGCCACTAAATAGCGTAATTGACGCAGCGAAGGAAGTGCAGCCATGAAAACCTCAGTTATCTATAACACTGGAATTTACATGATAGATGAATTCGATTAAATATGTTGATTTAATCGATTTACGGGAATTACTTCAGAGAGCTCAAGTCATAGCTAGCACTTCTACCCGAGGATGAGGAGCGCGTCAGCACCCCTTGATCGAGCAATTCGGTGATATCACGTAGAGCTAATCACCGCATCAGCGTTTTAGCGAAATAGACTCTTGAGTTCCTGTAATAACTTATCGCCCTGACTTTTGATTTGGGACTCCGCCTCTTTGAGTTTTTCACCTGCCTCAAATAGCACTGTGGGCGCGTGATTACTGATCGAGCGACGCGATTCCGTAAATAAAGATTCCATGAGTTGGGCACTTAACTCAGCGGCACTGACTCCTTTTTCAGAATCTATTTGCTTTAAACGAATATCCGGCAAATCAATCTGAACCGGTTTATCAGCCAATCGAGTGTCTTGGAGCACTAATTCTGGTTTCTGAATCTCGACACTTTGAATAATTAAGCGAGTACTTTGCGCCTTAGCGACTTTGGGATCAGCCGGTGTGACTGGGGCTTCTTTTTGTATACGCTGCGCGTATGCCTCAGCATTTTTTTGCAAAATGCTGAGGTTATCTTTTTTATTCTGGTATTCATAGACAATCATCGGCTTTGTCACCAGGACGCTACGCACCACAATTAAATCCGTACCTAATTTATCTTTATCTAAAAGAATTTCGACTTGCTTGGCTTGGAGGGCCTGAGCCTGAGTAAAGCCATCGGGGTTAGCGACCTGCAAATCACGAATCGAGACTTTGGCTTCTTTAAGATTGACGTTCACATCACCCACAGTGACCTTGCTAGCCACTGCTTCACTGCCATAACTCTGAATCGCTTGCTTGACCAAACTATCTAACTGATAAATACCATAGACGGTAAAGCCCATGATGAAGATTAGAAAAATAATGAAACCCAAAATTATTTTTTTCAGCATATCTTTCCTAAAAGCAATTGAAATCAAACGCTTGCAATATAACACTGGCACAGGGCTTTTGATGAGTAAAAAGATGTCAACTTAGACGCTTGAACTACGTTATGGGCATATCCTTGGCATCCTGCCAAAAGAGGTGAATATGAAACAAGCGATCATCCGTCAGGCTACACAAACACTCTTGGCCATCAGCCTCCTGAGTTTAGGCTCAATGATTGCCAGCCCTGCTGAAGCTCATGGTGGCCATCGGGGTCATTACCATCGTACCAGTCACTGGGTGGGTCCCTTTATCGCTGGCGGTGTCGTGACTTATGCCCTGACCCAGCCGCGCTGGGTCTATGCTCAACCCGTTTATCCAAGCCCGGTTTATACAGCACCTCCGGTGCTTGTAGTACCCCCTCAACCGCTTTTGGCACAAAATCTGCCACCGGTTTGGTATTACTGTGCCTCGACTCAGACTTACTATCCCTATGTGCAAGTCTGCGCAGAGGGCTGGAAATTAGTTCCAGCCACTCCGCAGTGATTACTAGGCTTTTGCTAATTTGGCACGGTCACGTGCCGCAGCCTCTTCATCAGCTTTACGTCTAAAGAAGAATGTCAAAATCGTAGAATTCACCACAATAAACAGTGAATACAAGACGGGGATTAAAAGTACATCTTGCTGATTAGGGCCAGTGATATTGAGGGTCACGATCAAAATCGCCAGAGGACCATTTTGAATACCAATCTCAAGAGCAATCGTGCGCGCACGGTTCTTATCTTCTCTTGCGCCACGCGAAATGTAGTAAGTCGCTAACATACCAATCAAACCAAGCCCAATAGCACCTGCGTAGACTGTTATAGGCGTATCAAGAAGTAGCTGATAGTTACGGGGGATCCATGTGACCACTAGGAAAAGAATCACGCCGACGCCAAAGGCAGCACCAATAAGTTCAACGGTTGCTCCCACGTTAGCATTGAGCTTACGCAGTATCACACCAATGACCGTAGGCACTAGCAAGACTACCAGGACTTGAGCGACGTTTTCTGCGGGGATGACATAGTCTCCCGAGAAGCCTGCCAAATTAGAATAGAAAGCAATGGTTGCAGGCACCATCACTAAGGCGGCAAGCGTAGATACACAAGTCATCATGATCGAGAGCGCCAAATCACCCTTACAGAAGTAAGTAAAGATGTTAGAGGTTGTACCCCCTGGCATACAGCTCATCAAAATCAGACCAATCGCAATTGCTGGTGGCAAGCCCAAGAGCTTAACCAAGCTAAAGCCAATGAAAGACATCAAACCATATTGCAAAAACAAACCCAATATCAGGCGCTTGGGCTTACGGAATGAAATGAGGAAATCACGCCAGGTCAAGGATGCTCCCATGCCCAGCATGATGATGATCATCATCATGCCTAGTAGTTTTGTCTCGAATTCGGTAACCATAGTGTTCTTTCTATCTTGTTATTGTCTGGGTGCACCCATCTCAGCCAAGGCTTCTGCTCTGAGAGTCTTACGTAAGACCTTACCAATGGGTGTTTTCGGCAAGTCATGACGAATCAAAACTTGATGTGGCACCTTGTAGTTGGTGAGTTGTGATTTGCAATGTGCAATTACATCTGCTGTCTTGAGCTCGCCATCATGCTCAGGATTAGGTACGACATAAGCACGCACTGCTTCACCACTGACTGGGTCTGGGACACCGACTACTGCTACTTCCAATACAGCATCCATTTGGGCGATGACGTCTTCAACCTCATTGGGGTAGACGTTAAAACCTGAAACCAAGATCATGTCTTTCTTACGATCCACAATGCGCAGATAGCCCTCTTCATCCATCATGGCCACATCACCCGTAGCTAACCAACCATCATGGAGCACTTTGGCAGTCTCTTGATCTTGTTGCCAATAAGCCTTCATCACCTGAGGTCCTTTGACTTGGATCTCACCCGGTTCACCGATGCCAACGAGTTGACCATCTTCTCCCACCAAACGCACATCGGTACCCGGTGTTGGAATACCAATACCGTTGCGTGGTTTACCCGACAAAGGATTGAATGTCGCAACGGGCGAAGTTTCAGTCAGACCATAACCTTCGGCAATCGGTGTCTTAGTCACTTCGCGCCAGCGTTGGGCTACAGCTAAGTGCAAAGCCGTACCCCCCGCAATCGAAGCTTTAAGGTGCTTGGGTGGATAAGCCAAGAACCACTCTTCATTAAGCAGCGCGTTGTATAAGGTGTTCACCCCAGTCATCCAGGTCACTGGGTAGTTCTCAATCGCACGCTGCAAGTTCTGCACTGGACGTGGGCTCGGAATCAAGATGTTTCTGGCACCAATGACCAGGAAGCCTAGGAGGTTCGCCGTGAATGCAAAGATGTGATAGATCGGTAATGCAGTGAGTACACATTCAGTACCGATTTGCATATGGGTGCCACCCATGGCCAACATTTGATTGACGTTGTTCAATAAGTTGCTGTGGGTGAGTACGGCTCCTTTGCTGACCCCTGTAGTACCACCGGTGTACTGCAAGACGGCCATTTCATCGGGACCAATATGTTCCCAATAAGTTTTAGCCGGGGTTTGCGCCAAGGTCGCCGCACCCTTTTTCAGGGCACTAGCAATGCGCTCATGCGGCACAGTGATACTTGGCAAAACACGGTTCCAAACTTTTTGCACTAAACGAATCACACGACGCGGAACGGCTGGGAAAAATGCCGTGACATCCGCAACGACGACATGCTTGATTTGAGTCTTGGCTAATACTTCTGGTAATTTATTAGCGAACATATCAATGATCACGAGTGCTTTGGCACCCGAATCATTGAACTGATGAATCATCTCGCTTTCGGTATAGAGTGGATTGGTGTTCACCAAAACACATCCGGCTTTCATGATGCCAAAAGCAACAATCGGGTAAGACAAACTATTGGGCAACTGCACTGCGACGCGATCACCGGCTTGCAAACCTAATACGCCGCGCAAATAGCCGGTAAATGCATCTGACATTTCATCGACTTGCTTGAATGTCAGATTGCCATTCATACCGTTCGGTACGACGCAGGTATAGGCCTTTTTCTTAGGGTCTTGTTGCGCATAGCGCAAACACATATCGTGTACAAGCGCTGCTAGATTGGAATACTCTGGAGCTTTGAGTTGAGGCACAATGCCAGCCTCTTGATAAGCTTTTTGCCAGAGGGCGTGAGAGTGATTAGCATGAGTTGTATTCATGCTTTCGATTGTAGGTCCGAGGCCTAAAAAACAGAAACCCTTACTTATCTCATTGTTTTTATAGGGTTTTCACTAAGTGTATAGGGCTTTATTGAGTGGCGCTCTTAAAGCCGCAATACCTCAACTGACCCTTATGCTGGGGCTCATTAATCAAATACTCTAAGAAGCTCTGCTTCGCTTGGTAACGACGCTTGCTATCGGCTTCGCTCAGGTCACAAGTCCAGTTGTCCTTATCCTGAATTTTGCAATCTTCAAAGACTGAAGAACTGATCCAGTTTTTCTCAGGCCCAAAGGTATGAATCACGACGGTCTTTTCGCGAGCGTTCACCAGAAATCCTTGAAAATGGGGTTTTTCGGTAATCGAACAATCCGAGCAATCTGCGTTCTTACCTTGATGACAAGAAATAATCTGATGCGTTAGGCGTTGATCAGCATGACTGGCCTGGGCCATGATCAATCCACAGATAAATAAAAAGGCTCTCATGATGGTTTCCGTTTCTTGACTAAGATTGACTTATGGCGTTAGACATCTCATGGGCTTAGCGCCATTGATGAGTTTTTCGCAATAGTTAAATCCGATTTTCAATAATTCTTTCTTCTGCTGGCGAGGGTCTTGTAAAAGAGTACACGCAAAGAACTCATAGTGCAGGCTATTCAGTTTGTCGAGGGTTTTCAGGCTAGACCTGACTTTGTTCACATCCCCGCCCTGCGCATGAATTTGTTTGAGTTGCTTTGCGGTCAATTGTTCAAGTTGCTCTTGATACTTCATGAATTCCATCTGTGCAATGCCGTGACGATCTTTTTCCGAGCTTTCTATAAGCTTCTTTTGTAGTGTGTCTAGGTAACGACTCTCAGCGGCCTCAATCGCTCTTGGGCACAAAATACTCGCATTATCCGCATAGCCTATGGAGGCATGAGTCAGACATATGAGTGCGCTGAGGTAAAGTTTTTTCACTAGGTAAACCACAACGATTCGTTAAACAAACTAGCACTGAAGCCAACACCAGAAGTGTCTTGTTTCTCATCATACGCCGATCCATAAAATTGGGTTGAACCATTGAAGAATGGAGCTCAGAGCTTGATGCTCAGGGTGGTGTTGGGGCCAGACACCACCCTGGCAATCAAAAACCGTGGATAGCTCCCTAGGACTGCCAGATTTTTTTATGGTTCGAGTCCGGACAATGAATCTGATGCATGACAAAGTCTTGTGAGCGCGATGGCAGACGGTCAAAAAGATCTACATCCAAGTAGTCTTCAGGATCCCACTCGTAGTCTTCTTTATGAATTTTTCTTTTGGGTAAATCTTTGGGTACAGCGTAACTAGGGTCCATGTGATTTTTCACAACCCAGGCAAAGACGTTTCTTTGATTGACCTGCCTATTTCTGATCATAGCAATCCTCCATAGTTAAGAAATGATTGGGCGAGATCGCCCCTGCAAAACAAAGAGTCAACTCTATGAAGAGAAATACAAGCGCAAGAACTAGCGACAGTACTCATCGACATAGATAGGTGTCGACTCAATCTGCTGGCTAGTCGCGTGTGAACTTTTAAGGTGTGTGAGCTTTCAGAACACTGCTTTGGCTGGCTCAACACAGCTCATTCGATACCCTGAAATGGTGTGTTGGTGAGGAAATCTTACCTCAATTTTTTAGCTGAGATACATGCTTTTTTGAAGTGACAAAAGTGCTAATGAGATATGTCAAAAGTGCCAGTGAGTCTTGATTTTATTGGGGTTCTGGGATGCTGATAATGATTGGCCCAGCAGTCAGTTGTATGAAGTGTTTGACAGGCTGTGTAGGAAAAATTTAGTCCGAGTTTTTTGTGGGGTTGTTAGATCAAAAAGCTTCAAAGGTAGAAAATAAAAAAGGAGCAGAGCTCCTAATTTAAACAACTAATCTGGCGGAGACGAGAAGATTCGAACTTCCGATACGCTTTTGGCGTATGCTCCCTTAGCAGGGGAGTGCCTTCGACCACTCGGCCACGTCTCCATTTCACGTGTTACTGTGAACACGTGAATTGTAAATTACTTTTGCTCTAACTCGAAAGCTTTATGGAGGGCTCTGACTGCGAGCTCCATATATTTCTCATCAATCAGAACAGAAATCTTGATCTCACTCGTTGAGATCATTTGAATATTGATGCCCTCTTCTGACAAAGTGCGGAACATTTTGCTCGCAATGCCAACATGAGAACGCATACCAACACCCACTACAGAAACTTTAGAAACTTTGGGGTCGCCCAGTATTTCTTTCGCCTGAATGTGTGCCTGTACCTTGCTCTTCAATAGATCTAAAGCTTTTTGGTAATCTGCTCTAGGTACGGTGAATGTGAAATCAGTCTTACCATCTACAGACTGGTTCTGAATGATCATGTCCACATCAATATTGGCATCCGCGATCGGGCCCAAGATTTGATATGCAATACCTGGCTTATCAGGTACCCCTAAAACAGTGATCTTTGCTTCGTCGCGGGCGAAAGCAATACCCGAAATGACAGCGGCTTCCATATTGTTATCTTCCTCAAAAGTAATCAAAGTACCCGAATTCATTTCTTGTTCGAGCGGCATGAGTGGGTCAGTGAGCGATGAGAGTACACGTGTTTTGACACGGTACTTGCCAGCAAACTCAACTGAACGAATCTGTAAAACCTTAGAGCCTAAGCTGGCCATCTCCAGCATTTCTTCAAAGGTGATCTTATCCAAGCGACGCGCATCTTCACATACGCGTGGGTCAGTGGTGTACACACCATCAACGTCGGTGTAAATCAAGCACTCATCTGCATCTAAAGCAGCCGCAACCGCAACTGCAGAAGTATCTGAACCACCACGACCTAGGGTAGTGATATTACCCTTCTCATCCACACCTTGGAAACCTGTAATGACAACGCACTTACCGGCATTAAGATCAGCTTTGACCTTATCACCATCAATCCCCTGAATACGGGCCTTGGTGTAGGAAGAGTCGGTTTTAATGACGACCTGCCAACCTGCATAACTGACTGCAGGTGTGCCTTCCGCTTGTAATGCTAAAGCTAATAAGCCTGAGCTGACCTGCTCACCTGTAGAAGCAATCTGATCTAACTCACGTGGATCAGGATTAGCAGAGATCTCTTTAGCCAAGACTAAAAGGCGGTTGGTTTCCCCAGACATCGCTGATGGCACAACCACCACCTGATGTCCAGCCTTCATCCACTTGCTAACGCGTTTGGCGACGTTTCTGATGCGCTCAATCGAGCCCATCGAGGTACCGCCGTATTTATGAACAATTAAAGCCATGTTTGAATGTGTATCTAGTAATCGTAAAAATCGCACCACGAGGGTGCGTTTTCCAGCAAAACTATGATTTTACACGTTTAGAGCCTCCTCATCAGTGCTTTTTTCCTCACAGAGGCTTTGTATTTGCTCATCCGTTAAACCGAGGCGCTTTAAGCGTATGCACAGACTTAAGACCTTGTCTGAAACCTCAATGCCCAAAACACGACTTTCATAATGCTCGACATCGTCAATTAACAATTGCAAGAAGCCCTTGCAATTGTTAATGCCTGATCCAGTGACCATGCGACGCATATGCATAAGCGCCGTTCTATAGTCTCTATCGTTGTGGATGTCGTACTGATTCATTTCTACTCCTTCTGGGTTTCCCCTTTTGTTCCAAAAATACAATCTTTAAGAAAAAAGATTGGGTCACTATTTTTCTAAAAAATGTATGGACAACACAAGGGGGGTTTTGTGTAGGAAATGATGGGAATTTGTGTGTAGTAATTACTGCTTACTACTGCCAGAGCGGCACTATGCGGGGGCCTGAGTTGGTGCTCCAATCGGCATGAATGCCAAGCCCGGCCACAGCAATGAGATCCTCACCAAGATATAAAAGAGGAGCCTGGCGCTGCCAAGGCGGAATGTTGGCTTCTTGGAATAGATTCTTGAGTGTTTTGCGAGGCCGATCTGGATGTGTTTTGAATTTCTCACCCCCACTGCGTGGCATGGTGTTAATCAGCCCCCTATGTTTGGCTTGCTCAAAGACAGCCTGGGCAATACCCCACTCTCCTTTTTTGGCTTTTCTGAATGTCCACTCACCTTCTTGAATAGGCTTTTCAATATGAAGTTCTTGCTTCCACACCCTCAAGGTATAGGCATCGTGTTGCCAAATGATTTGCGCACTTCTTTTTTGCTTGTCTAGATCTTGCCACCAGGCTTGTAGGCGCTCTTCACTCGGCGCATGAATGCCTTGTTGCTGTAGGTAATACCTGAGGGCATTATTGGCTCTGAGGGGCTCTACCTGGTGGAGCTTTTTTAGACCCTGCATATTCAGCACTGGGCCTTGAATCAATGGCTTTAAATCCATTTGCGCCAGTTGCGTGAGCAATGTATGCGCCTGACTCAGATATCGGGCACTTTGAGCAAGATTCTGTTTGGCCTGCGCCTGGATTTTTTCTAGGGCGGGCATGACGTGCTGACGAATGGCATTTCTGGTGTAGGCATCATCTTGGTTACTAGGGTCTTCGACCCAAATGATGTGATGCAACTTAGCATACGCTTTCAGCTCAGAGCGCGGGGTCTCTAAAAAAGGTCTATAAAACTGTAATGTCCCTTTAGCTTTGATGGCCGGCATAGCTTGTAAACCTGAGAGCCCTCCTCCTCTGAGCAACTGAATCAGAACCGTCTCGGCTTGATCATCTTGATGATGCGCTAAGAGAACATGTCCAATCTGATGGATCTCACACATTTCTTGGAGTGCTTGGTATCTTAATTGCCGTGCTTGGGCCTCAATATTGCCTTTGTGGGTGAGCGTGACGTGGCGATAGTCAAAGTGGCAAGCGAGTTCTTGGGCTCTGGCTTGGCAATGCGCTAGCCATGCATCGGCTTCTTTTTGAATACCATGATGAATATGCAAGGCATAGATGTTCTTAGCCCCATAGTGCTTGACAGCAGCATGAAGCAAAACGGCGGAATCCATTCCGCCGCTATAGGCTACTGCAATCTTGGGCTTGGCTTGGGCCTTACTTGTCTTGGGTGGTGTCTTTGAATTTGCCATAGCTCATGAGGCGCTCATGGCGACGCGCGAGGAGTTCATCCACACCCATGCTTTGGAACTGTCTTAATGAGTCAGCCAAGGCACGTTTGAGCATGGCAGCCATATTGGCATGATCACGATGAGCACCACCGAGTGGCTCATTGACGATTTTGTCGATGAGTCCCAAAGCTTTGAGACGCTGCGCTGTCAGCGCTAATTGCTCAGCTGCTTCAGGTGCTTTTTCTGCGGTCTTCCACAAAATAGAAGCACAACCTTCTGGAGAAATGACTGAGTAGGTGGCATATTGCAACATCTGCACCACATCCCCCATCGCAATCGCTAAGGCTCCACCTGAACCGCCTTCACCGATGATGGTGGCGATGATGGGCACTCTGAGCTCTGCTTGCACATAGAGGTTATGGCCGATCGCTTCGGATTGATTGCGCTCTTCCGCATCAATACCAGGAAAGGCGCCCGGGGTGTCGACAAAAGTGAAAACCGGGATATTGAATTTTTCCGCAAGACGCATCAGACGCTTGGCTTTACGATAACCCTCAGGGCGGCTCATACCAAAGTTACGCAATGCGCGCTCCTTAGTATCGCGCCCTTTTTGATGGCCAATCACCATACAAGGCATGCCATTAAAACGGGCCAAACCACCGACGATGGATTGATCATCGGCAAAATTACGATCACCATGCAGTTCATGGAAATCGGTAAAGATGTGGTTCACATAGTCCATGGTGTAGGGACGCTGTGGATGACGGGCAATTTGCGCGACCTGCCAAGGCGTTAAGCGGGCATAGAGGTCTTTGGTGAGTTGCTGGCTTTTTTCTGAGAGCTTTTCAATTTCTTCAGAAATATCAACGGCTGACTCATCTTGCACAAAGCGGAGCTCTTCGATTTTTTGCTCTAACTCGGCAATCGGTTGCTCGAATTCTAGAAAAGTGATTTTCATGGGGTCTATTCTAATATGGCAGGGGGTATTTCCCCAAAAAAACGGCTTTAGTACTCAACTGGGATGGGATCGATACTGCGCCACATATACCAAGTGGCTACAGTTTTCCAAGGCTCCCAATTGGCTGCGACCTCTTTGGCCTCAGAACGAGTCACAGGCTCACCACTGAAATAAGCCAAGGAAATGCCTCTAATTAGACCAATATCGTCCAAAGGCAAGACATTGGGGCGCATGAGATAGAAGATCAGGAACATTTCGGCGGTCCAGCGACCAATTCCCCGAATCGCGACTAACTCTTTGATGACGGTTTCATCATCGAGCTGATCCCATTGAGCATGACCTAAACCACCGTTTTCAAAATGGTTGGCCAAGTCGCGCATGTATTCAACTTTGCGCGTGGATAAACCTGCAGCGCGCAGGAGGCTCGGCTCTAGTTGGAGAATGTTTTTGGCATTGAAGTGTTTATGCTGAGCACGATTGGTCTCTAAAAGACGGTCCCATACTGATTGCGCAGCTTTAACAGAAATCTGCTGCCCCACAATGGCTCTGGCAAGTGTCTGAAAAGGATCACCGCGGGTCGTGAGAAATTCTGCTTGCGGGTACTTCGGAATGAGCTTACGCAAGATACGGTCTTGCTTCATAAGCTGCGTACAAGCCGTTTGCCAATAATCCGGCGCAGCCAGGACTGCTGAAGTCTTTACTGCAGGCATCTTAGGCACGACGCCAGACAGTGATACCGCCTGGCTTATCTTCTAAAACAACGCCTTGGGCTAAAAGATCTTGGCGAATCTGATCCGCTTTGGCAAAGTCTTTGTCTTTTTTAGCCTGCGCACGTGCCTCAATGGCCTCTTGAATACTCTCTTCACTCAGACCGGCTTGTCCGATTCCACCCTGCAAGAAAGCTTGGGGGCTTCTCTCCAGTAGACCTAAGAGTTTGGCAAGGCCTTTAAGCTCTCTGGCTAAGTCCACTTTTTGCTCACCTTCTGCTTTATTGATTTCATTGGCAAGCTCAAACAAAATGGCAATTGCTTCTGGGGTATTGAAGTCATCATTCATGACTTCGGCAAAACGCTTTCGCCACTCACTGGGTTTGGCATACGTGGGGATCTCTGCTACAGAAGCGAGTGCGTTATATAAACGCGTCAAACCTTGTTTAGCCTCATCGAGATGAGCGTCACTATAGTTCAGCGGGCTACGGTAATGCGCTTTGAGGATAAAGAAACGTACCACTTCAGGATCATAGCTTTTGAGCACATCACGAATGGTGAAGAAGTTGCCCAAAGACTTGGACATTTTTTCTTCATTGACTCGCACAAAGCCATTGTGCATCCAGGTGTTCACAAAAGGCTTACCGGTCTCGTCCGAGAACGCGCCTTCACTTTGAGCAATTTCGTTCTCATGGTGAGGGAACTGTAAGTCTGCCCCACCGCCATGAATATCAAAATGCTGCCCCAAAAGGTCACAACTCATGGCCGAGCATTCAATATGCCAACCCGGGCGACCCATGCCCCACGGTGAAGCCCATTGGCTATCCGCCGGCTCGGTGGGCTTGGCGCTCTTCCATAAAACAAAGTCCAATGGATCTTGTTTGTGGCTAGCAATCGCAACTCGCTCACCCGCTCTGAGGTCATCCAAGGACTTCCCAGAGAGCTTGCCATAGCCCTTGAATTGACGCACGGCATAGTTCACATCACCATCTTCAGCTTGATAGGCATAGCCTTTTTGTATGAGCGTGCTGATGATGCCCTGCATCGATTTCACATAGTCCGTGGCACGTGGCTCATGATCCGGTCTTTCAATGCCTAAAGCATCCGCATCCTGATGCATGGCATCAATAAAACGCTGCGTCAGCTGGGCAATGCTTTCTTGATTTTCAAGCGCACGCTTGATGATCTTGTCATCGATATCGGTGATATTGCGTACATAGGTCACTTTTAAGCCGCTGGCTTTTAACCAACGCTGCACCATGTCAAACACGACCATGACACGGGCATGCCCAATATGGCAATAGTCATAGACCGTCATGCCACACACGTACATTTTGACCTGACCAGGCTCGATCGGCTTGAAGACTTCTTTACGGCGCGTGAGGGTATTAAAAATTTGTAGCATGCGGGTCTTGAATTATTTTTTCATGCGCCATGGCTTATGCTTGGCGGTTTTGTTAGACTGAGCGCTGAGTATAGCTAATTTCCCCAACAATGACCGTAAGCCAAACCCCGTTTTCTAGCCCCCTGCGATCTATCTATCTGCCGCTTGCCTGCGCCATGAGCCTATGGCTGCCTAGCGCTGGCCATGCGCAATTATTGGGGGGTAATCCTGTCAATCCACTCGATCGCTCAGCGATTGCGGCCAAAGCAGATCCTTCGCCATTTGAGAATAATCCGAATGCCGTGCAATCAGCACAGATGCAACCGTCTCTGGCCACCCCTTTTATTGTCTTGCAACGTATTCCAGAACCGAAGAATCGCAATGCGATTCCGGCTGATATTTACAAAGCGATTGCTGATAAAAAATTAGATTTGGCACAAAGCTTGATTGCCAAAGAATTAACAGCCAATCCTCGCAATGTGCAATTGCGTTTCTTGTCTTCTCGCATTCAGTTGGAAGAAGGGCAAATTGATGCTGCCCAGAAAACGCTTATAGAACTGACGCAACAGTTTCCTGAATTGCCTGAACCCTATAACAATTTAGCAGCTATCTATGCGCACAAGGGACAACTAGAAGAAGCGAAAGAGTATCTCGAGCTGGCTCTGAAAGTACAACCGTCATTCCCAACAGCGCTGGAGAATCTCGGCGACGTCTATACACGTCTAGCCGCCCGCGCCTATGGCCGTGCGGTGCAGCTTGATAAGCGTCAAGTCGATAGTCGCCGCAAGATGAAGCTTGCTGAAGATATTCTGAAATAATTTCATTTTTTTTATTGTTTTGATTATTTGTTCATAAAGGAAAGTCATGTCTAAAGTTCAACTCACGACCAATCACGGCAAAATTACATTGAGCCTCAATGATGAGCTCGCCCCGAAGAGCGTGGAGAATTTCTTGGAGTATGTACGCTCAGGTCATTACAACGGTACGATTTTCCACCGCGTGATTGCTAACTTCATGATCCAAGGCGGCGGCATGGAACCGGGCATGAAACAAAAAGCCACACGTGCACCGATTGATAATGAAGCAGATAACGGCTTGCCGAACAAGCGCGGCTCGATTGCGATGGCGCGTACCAATGATCCGCACTCAGCGACTGCCCAGTTCTTTATCAATGTGGTGGATAACGCCTTTTTGAATTTCTCAGCTCCCACACCTTCTGGTTGGGGCTACGCCGTTTTTGGTGAAGTGATTGAGGGTATGGATGTGGTCGATGCGATCCGCCAAGTAAAAACAGGCAGCTCAGGCTTTCATCAAGACGTACCTAAAGAAGATGTGGTGATTCAATCTGCTGAAATCATCGAAGAATAAATATGTCTTTTGCCAACGCGGTCCTGATCTCCGATTTACACCTGACGGCGTCAATGCCGCGGACCGCGCAACGTTTTTTTGATTTCACAGAAAATGAGGCGCGCCAATATGGCGCCCTCATCATCCTCGGCGATTTATTCGAGTACTGGGTGGGCGATGATGCTAAAGCACACTCCCCCTTCCACCACCAAGTGGCACAGAAGATTGCTGCGGTGGCCGATGCCGGCATACCTGTTTTCTTTATGCACGGTAACCGTGACTTCCTGCTAGGCGAGACCTTTGCCAAAAAAGCCAAGATGACTCTACTGCGTGACCCGCAAGTCATGACGATTGCCAATGAGTCATGGGTTCTCAGTCACGGCGATGCTCTGTGTACCGAAGATCATTCTTACCAGCGTTTTCGTCGGGTCGTACGCCACAGCTGGGTACAAAAGTTATTTTTAAGCTTGCCCCGCGGCATGCGCATCAAAATTGCCAGCACTTTACGCAGCAATAGTACTGCTCAATATCAGCGTGCCGCACGTTTCACACCCGAAGTGATTCAGGTCAAAGGAGATGTCACTTTAGTCGCTACTGCGGGCTTAATGGCGATGACCGGTGCCAAGAAACTCATCCACGGTCATACGCATCGTCCTGGCTATCATCAAGAAAGTCTGGGTGGTCAACACTGGGAGCGCTGGGTGCTCTCCGATTGGGACTTTGACCATCCTGAGACGGTGCTACCGAAGGGCAATGCTTTAGCCATCACAGCCGAGGGTGTACGCAGCCTAGACTTGGTGCAGGCTTAATTAGATTGGCTGTATTTCTGCAGGATTTGGACCATTTGGCCAAAAATCTTCGGGTTAGCGGCCATGATTTCACCGCTCTTGAGGTAACCCTCTTCACCCGCATAATTGCCGACCAAACCACCGGCTTCGGTGATTAAGAGTACCCCAGCTGCCATATCCCAAGGGGATAAGCCTTGCTCAAAGAAACCATCGACACGACCTGCTGCCACGTAAGCCAAGTCCAATGATGCGGCGCCTGGACGGCGCAAACCAGCACATTGAGTGGTCATATCTTTAAACATCTTGATATAGGTATCGACATCTTGGTCAGCGCGGTATGGAAAGCCTGTGGCAATTAAGCAATCCGCCATCTTGGTGCGACCTGCCACTCTCAGACGTTTATTGTTCAGGTAAGCACCACCGCCTTTGGTAGCAGTAAAGAGTTCATCACGATTCGGGTCATAGACCACCGCTTGGGTGATCACACCATCGACTTGTAAAGCAATCGAGATGGCGTACTGTGGAAAGCCATGAATGAAGTTGGT
Organism: Polynucleobacter sp. MWH-Loch1C5; assembly: GCF_018881775.1. Lineage (GTDB taxonomy): Bacteria > Pseudomonadota > Gammaproteobacteria > Burkholderiales > Burkholderiaceae > Polynucleobacter. The sequence continues at coordinate 1,433,789 of NZ_JACVPR010000001.1, read as the reverse complement.
AGTGCCATCCAGTGGATCAATGATCCAAGTGTATTGAGTTTGTCCTGGGTTGGACGCTGCTTGCTCGCCAGTCTCTTCAGCTAGAAAACCATGCTCAGGATAGGCGGTTTTGAGAGTATCGATAATCGCAGCTTCAGCCGCTTGGTCGACTTCCGTGACAAAATCGTTGTGTTGTTTACGTGTGACCTGATAACCATCATTGCTCAATGAGGCTCGGTTGATAATAGTGCCAGCGCGACGAGCGGCCTTCACGGCCACGTTTAACATGGGGTGCATAAGTAATCTCAAAACACAACGAATTGGAGAAGAACAATGTCCAGCTCACAAGCTGAACGGCAAAACGCGATTTTAGCCCGAAATAAGGAGCAATTGGGCGTTTTACAAGAAAACTGGCCCTTACGCTGGGTGATGATGCGTACCAGCCACCCGGGAAACGTCGGTTCGGCCGCACGCGCCCTCAAAACTATGGGCTTTGCCGACCTGCATTTGGTGAACCCTGCTTACCCGCGGATGCAGAACAAAGCCGAGGCCATCGCCTTAGCCAGCGGGGCTTTGGATATTTTGGAAAACAGTCAAACCCATACTGAGACACTCAGCGCCGTAGGCGATGCCCAGTGGGTATTTGGCCTGACCGCTAGAGATCGAGAATTCGGGCCACCAGCGATCTCTTTACCCGAGGCTTGTGATTTAGCAGCCAAGGCACTGATTGCCAAACAGAGTGTGGCCATGATGTTTGGTACGGAGCGTACCGGCCTAGACAATGAGGATCTAGAGGTCTGTACGCATCGCGTATGGATTGATGCCAATCCCCTTTACCCATCACTGAATCTGGCGCAAGCCATGATGGTGGTGGCCTATAGCTTGCGTCAAGCCATGATGCAGCAATTACTTTCTAAGACCAGTCCTGAGATGCCTGAGATGGCAAGCGCTGTCGCAGTCGCTAAGATGCTCGAGCATTGGGAAGCCGGTTTGGTCGCGATCGGCTATCTCGACCCTGATCATCCAAAGAAACTGATGCCACGTTTGCAAGCGCTCTTCGCGCGTGCCGGTTTGCGCCAAGAAGAAATCGATCTTTTACGCGGTATCGCCAAACAAATGCTATTGCACGGTAAAATTCGCTGATGTCTTTATTCGAACACGTAGATTCCATTATTGAACGCGACCCGGCTGCGCGTACCCGTCTTGAGGTCATCCTTTGCTATCCGGGTTTACACGCCATTTGGTTACACCGCGTTGCGCATTTTTTATGGAATATAGGTCTCAAGCTCTTGGGGCGCATTGTGTCCCATACGGCGCGCTTTATCACCGGTATTGAAATCCATCCTGCTGTGATCATCGGCAAACGGGTGTTCATTGATCATGGCTTAGGTGTGGTGATTGGTGAGACTACCGTGATTGGTGACGATTGCACAATCTATCAAGGCGTGACCTTGGGCGGCACCTCTTTGTATAAAGGTACCAAGCGCCACCCGACTCTCGAGGCGGGGGTAGTGGTGAGTGCCGGCGCTAAAGTCCTCGGTGGCTTTACAGTGGGTGCGGGTGCACGCATTGGTTCAAACGCTGTAGTCCTTAAAGCGGTTCCCGCCGGTGCCACAGCGGTCGGCATCCCCGCACGGATTATTCAAACGGATGAGTCACAACATTCCTTTACGGCTTATGGTGTGCGCCCTGAAGATTTGGGCAATTAATTTTCTCTTATGAGTGCTGCAGGCTTGTCCTCGACTGAGCTGGCTAAACATACGCCAGCGATGCAGCAGTTTTTACGCATCAAAGCAGAACATCCCCATGCTTTGGTATTTTTTCGTATGGGGGATTTTTATGAGTTGTTCTTCGAAGATGCTGAACGCGCTGCTCGCATTCTCGATATCACCCTCACACAGCGCGGCCAGTCAGCCGGTGCACCGATCAAAATGGCTGGTGTTCCCTACCATGCGGCTGAACAATATTTAGCCAAATTAATTCGTCATGGTGAATCAGTCGCGATTGCTGAGCAAATAGGCGATCCAGAAACAAGTAAAGGCCCTGTAGAGCGTAAAGTCGTGCGGGTGGTGACCCCTGGTACTTTGATTGATGCAGCCCTACTCAATGAACGCAGCGATGCACCGGTCCTCGCCTTGGTCCCTGCCAGCGCTCAGGCAGAGCTCTGGGGCTTAGCCTGGCTCACAGTGACCAGTGGTCAGCTACAAGTCACTCAAGCTGCTCGTTCAGAACTAGCCAGTCAATTAGCTCGTATCCAAGCAGTAGAAGTGATCTGTCCACTCGGCTCAGCAGAGATGCTGCGCGATATTCTGCGTGACTCTGCAATGGCTCATCTCACTTTAGGGGGCCAACAAATTCCGGATTGGGTATGGACACCAGACGAAGGACAGCGCCGTTTACAAGAAGCTTTTGATGTGGCCTCTTTACAAGGTTTTGGGATTGATGATCTAGACCGCTATAGCCCTTCATTAGCAGCTGTAGCCGGTGTCTTGGCTTATGCTGCGAATACTCAAGGCCTAGGTTGGCATGGGCAACTCCCGCATCTGCAACGTTGCAGTGTCTCTGATGACCAACAGTACATTGGTTTAGATGCCAGCACACGACGCAATTTAGAAATTACAGAAACGCTGCGCGGTGAAACCGAGCCCACTCTCTTATCTTTACTCGACACCTGCGCTAGTGCAATGGGTAGCCGGCGTCTACGCCACGTACTGCACCACCCATTGCGTGATCGGGCTGCAGTCGCTTTGCGCCACGCCACCGTACACACGTTCAAAAATGATTTATTTGCCTTAGAAACTTTACGTTCACAATTGCGCCAAATCGCAGATATCGAACGCATCAGCGGGCGTATTGCATTAGGCAGTGCTAGGCCGCGTGATTTAAGTAGCTTGCGCGATAGCTTGGCTGTCCTACCAGCAATTGCGCGTGAACTAGAGCGTTTTCATGCGACAGAGTTACTGCAAAGCTGGCAAGCTGTTTTACAGACTCCACCGCCCGTTCTTGAACTCTTGCAAAGAGCAATCGCTCCTGAGCCGTCTGTGGTGCTGCGCGAAGGGGGTGTGATCGCCAAAGGCTATCACCCTGAGTTAGATGAATTACGCAGCCTCTCAGATGACTGTGGTCAGTTCTTACTCGATTTAGAAGCGCGCGAACGTGCGCGCACCGGTATTGCCAACTTGCGCGTCGAGTTCAATAAGGTGCATGGATTTTTTATTGAGGTGACCCACGGTCAAACAGATAAGGTCCCAGAAGACTATCGTCGTCGCCAAACACTCAAGAATGCCGAGCGTTACATCACCCCAGAATTAAAAGCTTTCGAAGATAAAGCCCTGTCGGCCAAAGAACGAAGCTTTGCTTTAGAGAAACAACTCTTTGATGAATTAATTGTGCTCTTGCAAGCGCACGTGGCAGCTTGCCAAAGCTTGGCAAATACTTTGGCAGACATTGACCTCCTGGCTTGTTTTGCAGAGCGTGCTCATGTACTCGATTGGCAAGCGCCACAGATGAGTGATGAGGCAGTGTTAGATATTCAAGGGGGGCGTCATCCGGTGGTGGAGGCGCAGTTAGCCAAGCAATCGGAAGCATTTACTGCCAACGATATCCGCCTCGATAACAGTCGCCGCATGCTGGTGATTACCGGTCCGAATATGGGCGGTAAATCAACTTATATGCGCCAGATTGCCCTCATTACTTTATTGGCTTATGTGGGCTCCTTTGTGCCAGCGCGCAGTGCTGTGATTGGCCCGATAGATCGTATCTTCACCCGAATTGGTGCTGCTGATGATCTCGCTAGTGGTCGCTCTACCTTTATGGTGGAGATGACTGAAGCAGCGGCTATCTTGCATCGTGCTACTAAAGAATCTTTAGTTCTCATGGATGAAATTGGCCGCGGCACATCGACCTTTGATGGTTTGGCTCTGGCCTGGGCCATTGCAGAACATTTGGCAGCGCGCAATCGCTCGTGGACACTTTTTGCAACGCATTACCTCGAGCTCGCAAGCTTACCCACTAAACATAGCAGTTGCGCTAATGTGCATTTATCAGCACTGGAAAAGAATCATCGCATTGTGTTTATGCATAGCGTGCAAAGTGGTCACGCTAGCCAAAGCTACGGCATTGGGGTGGCGCAACTCGCTGGTGTACCTCAAGAAGTGATCAAAGATGCACGCAAACATTTACAACGTCTTGAAGAACAAAAAGGTGATCAGCAACAAGCGGATTTGCTGAGCATGGCACAAGATGCCGAAGTGGTCACACCGCCCTATCAAGAATTACTCAGCACCTTAGGACAAATCGATCCCGATCAGCTCTCGCCACGCGAGGCTTTGGATCTTTTGTATCAATTGAAAAAATTAATGTAAGGTCGGACGACGCTCGGATGTACTGGGATAAACATCCCCATCATCATCTGCATCACCACCCTCTTCACCTTCTAAGACTCTCAGGCCAAAGGCATTTTTGGGATGCCCATCGACGAGTTCCTCATCAGTGGCTTGGCGCACATCTTCAATTTGCAACCAAAAGCGTAAAGAGATTCCTGCCAAGGGATGATTACCGTCTAAAACCACTTTATCTTCAGCCAGATCTGTGACGGTGTAAATCAATTGCGTATCCTCATCTTCCTCTTCTTCAGGGTCTTCGAGGAGTCCTTCAAACTGCATACCGACTTCTAGCGGCTCGGGAAAACGTGAACGCGGTTCGATCTTTAATAGTTCAGGGTCGTACTCACCGAAAGCATCGGTAGGCTCAAGCGAAATAGTGGTCTCATAACCAATATTTTGCCCATCAACCGCTGCTTCAATCTTGGGAAAGGTACCGTCATAGCCACCATGGAGATAGACCATGGGGTCCGTGGATTCTTCGATGAGGTTCCCTTGTGCGTCCGTCAGACGATATCGAATCGAGACGATCGTATTTTTTTCTACTTTCATTAATGCTATTTTACCTAAATGACTTGCCTCTGATGCTAAATCGTACTGAGAGAGATTGTAAAAGCGTGTTTTCTCGCGAAAATCGGTTTAAATCAGGCAAAATGCATGCCATGAAACCGACTCTGTCCTCTTACCCCTATACCCCGCCTGCGATGCCACAACCCATGCCCCTAGGCCAAGCTTGGGCACTCTTAGGAGGGATGAGCCCCGAAGTATTCATGCGGGATTATTGGCAGAAAAAACCCCTTTTAATACGCGGCGCTATTCCGGCTTTTGCCTTAGCCAAAAAATCAGGTCAGGCCCTGACTAGTCCGATTGATTTTGCCCAGTTATGCACGCTCGCACAATCCGATCAAGTGGAATCGCGCCTGGTGAAAGCCCATCCTTGGTCTTTAGAAAAAGGGCCTCTGAAACAGATTCCGGCGCTCCATGAAAAAGAATGGACGCTGCTGGTTCAAGGCATGAATTTGCATCACGAGGCAGCGCAAACCGTTTTATCTTGGTTCCGTTTTATTCCCGATGCGCGCTTAGATGATTTGATGATCAGCGTTGCGGGCCCTGGGGGTGGCGTCGGTCCACACGTCGACTCTTACGATGTCTTCCTATTACAAATGTCAGGTCGACGTCGCTGGAAAATTTCTGCACAAAAGAATCTCGATTTCTGCGCTGGCTTACCACTCAAAATTCTAAAAGATTTCAAAGCGAGTTCAGACTGGATCTTAGAACCAGGCGATATGTTGTACTTACCGCCACACATCGCTCATGATGGCATCGCTTTAGATCCCGGCTGCCAAACATGGTCGATTGGCTTTCGTTCACCGAGTTATGCCGAACTCATAAGTGAAATCTTATGGCGTACAGCCGATGTCTTGGCTGAGGATCCTGCCCTCGCGAGCTTATACACAGATCCTCTGCAAAAAGCAGTCGCTGGCAGTGGGCGCATCCCTCAAGCGATGGTCAAAGCGATTGCGAAGCGCCTCGATCAATTACGTTGGTCAAACAGTGATATTTCTTGCAGCTTGGCAGCCATGCTGAGCGAACCCAAACCTCATGTGGTCTTTGAACCACCCCAACCGGTCTTATCCCTATCGGCCTTTCATAAGGCAGTCCTGAAACACGGCTTGCGACTCGCTTGGGCTTCACGTCTTTTGCATGACGGCGAGTTCATTTACCTCAATGGTGAAAGTGTTTCAGATAACCATGCACCCGACTGGTCCACATGGCTGGCCCTGAGCCATTTACAGCACTTAACGGGTGCGCAAATGGCAGAAGCTCAAGCTGTCTTAGAGGATGAAAATAACCCATGGTACGAGCACTATTTAGCCGGGGCTTTGATTTTGAACAAGACCTAGGGTTTTCCACTAGTTTTTTGTTGAAAACTGCTTATAATCATAGATGAATCGCGTGTGCGATTTACGGCGCAAGCCGATGATTAGCTAATCTAAATATTTAAGGATAGAAAAATGAAAAAATCACTCTTGATCGCATCTTTGTTAGCAGTTTCTTTGGCAGCTTGTGGTAAGAAAGAAGAAGCTAAGCCAGCTGCTCCAGCTGCTGACGCTGCTCCTGCACAACAACCTGCTGCTGGTGCTCCAGCTGCTGCTCCTGCTGCTCCTGCTGCAGAACCAGCAAAGAAGTAATCCTTCTTGAGTTGATAAAAAGCCACCCTAGGGTGGCTTTTTTGTTGGTGACTTCTACAAGTCGACAGTCTTAGCGACCTGTCTGCTGATCCAAAATGGTCAGTAACTGAATGGCCGTCTCCCCTTTTTCAGGATTGCCTTTTTCATCAAGCACCGTCACGTTCACGATGGCGCCCTGCTCTTTCACGATCACGCGGTAACGCTTGGCTTTCTTGAAGTCATCTTCACTCTTGCGACTAAAGAGCTTGTCAAAGAAACCTGTCTGATTAGAAAGATCTTTCGGATTGATAAAACGCACAAAGTAAATGCCTTTACTGCGGTCACGATCTTCTACAGTGAAGTTTGAACGATCTAAACCAACACCGACTTGGCGCCAAGCACGGTCAAAGTTTTCTTGGAACTCAAGACGTGGCATGCCGTCTTTTTTCAAGCGTGATACTTGTGCTGTCTTAGCAGTTGGCTTACCTACAGCTGCTCGGGCTGCCTGCTCAGAATAACCCAAACGTTGCATCATGCGAGCAATGAACTCCGCCTCTAACTCGGGATCATTAGGACGCGTGGTCCAAATGGTTTGCGTCTTATCGTTACCCGTTAACTCTTCAATCGCCCCACGATGCGTCACATAGATTTCTGTCTCACCTTGAGCATTGGTCTCAATACGAGTACGGAATTTGTCACGCTCACCAGTAGAGTAGAGAGAGTCGAGAACTTTACCGAGCGTACGACGAATAATATCTTGTGGAATCTTGGCACGGTTTTCTGCCCAGTCAGTTTCCATAATGCCGGTCTCAGGAGAGTCGACCATCAGGATAAAACCGGTCTCTTGCCAAAACTCACGCACATTCGGATAAACCTCTTTGGCAGGACGCTTCACGACGAGCCAACGACGATTACCATCACGCTCAATGCGCATATCGGGTGTCTGCGGCAATACTTGCTGCGTTGCTGTTGGGCGATTCTTGACCGCAGCACTGTAACCAGACAGCGTAGCCCCTGAATCAGGGACTACATAACGCTTATCACCACCCGTGACAGTCATGTCAGGAGGAAAGGCCAAATTAGGTCCTTTTTTCTCACCCGCAGATTTGTAATCAATCGTGTCACCTGAGAAAGTCGAGGTACACGCTGATAGCACGAGGCCACAAGCAATCAGACACAGTTTAGTTACATCATGACGCATACAGGTCGCTCTTTCTTAGAAGGTATTACAACAATCCAGCAGTTTTTAAAGCCGCACGAACTTGTACTTGTACAGGTTCAGTCAGCGTCGTTAGTGGTAAACGAATCCCGGAGCCCATCTTACCCATGGCATGCAAAGCCCATTTCACAGGAATTGGATTGGCTTCCATAAACATCGCTTTATGCACGGGCAATAAGCGATATTGAATCTCACGTGCTTTGACAACATCACCCGCCATCGCTGCGACACACAACTCATGCATGAGCTTCGGTGCAACGTTAGCAGTGACAGAAATATTTCCTTGTCCACCCATGAACATGAGCAATAAGGCAGTCGGGTCATCCCCCGAATAAACCGCAAATTGACTTTGTCCAGTGGCCTTCAAACCAGCCATCAATTGTGTGCCGCGCTCAAGATTACCGGTAGCATCTTTAATACCAATCACACCAGGAACTTGGGCCAAACGAATCACGGTCTCATTGCTCATATCTGCAACTGTACGACCGGGAACGTTATAAAGAATGACCGGTAAGTCGACCTTTTCCGCGATCGTCTTAAAGTGCTGATACATACCCTCTTGGGTCGGCTTGTTGTAATAAGGAACCACCTGCAAGCTGGCATCAGCACCTACTTTTTTGGCGTACTCAGTCAACTCAATCGCTTCAGCCGTTGAATTACCTCCAGTACCCGCAATGATCGGAATACGGCCCTTAGTGTGTTCGACAGTGACGCGAATCAACTCACAGTGCTCTTCGACAGAGACTGTCGGAGACTCGCCAGTAGTACCCACAATGACAATACCGTCGGTACCTTCTTGAATATGCCAATCAATCAGTTGGCGCAATCCAGCCATATCTAAACTACCGTCCGCGTGCATCGGCGTGACGATGGCGACTAGGCTGCCCTGAATGTTTTTTGCTAATTTAGTCATACATTTAATTGTATCTGAATCGCACATAGCCTCTGCACACAGGCCGGCTTCGGTGATGAAATTTGTAGATCCTCAAAAGCCAAGACTTCCAGCCCTTGATCTTGGGCTAAATGCATCAACTCCTGGTCTTTGAGAAGATAGTCAGGGTTACTGGGCTTACCAAACTGGGCATGAGCCTGTGTAAAGGTTTCATAAAGCAAAACACCCCCGATAGCTAAGAGACTGGGGATTTTTGGTAGATAGGGTCGATATAGATAATTAGTCACGATTACACCATCAAACTGAGTACCAGAAGCCCATGGCCAATTGGGTCCTTCTAAATCCATGACTTGGGTTTTGATAATCAGTCCCTGGGATGCGGCCTGCTCCATCAGAAGCGCTAACATCTGCTCGTCTTGATCGACTGCCGTGACTTGGTAACCTAAACGGGCTAAGTAGAGTGCGTGACGGCCACTGCCACAGGCATAGTCTAAAACTGTGCCTGAGGAAGGGATACGCTTGGCGTGCGCTACGATCCAAGACGAGGGTGGCAGATCACGCCCGTGGCTTGCCGCCTGAATCGGGATAGCCTTCAAGATGATTAGCTATAGTCCAAACCCATGGCTTCGCGTACATCGCGCATCGTTTCTTGCGCGACACGGCGTGCTTTATCGCAACCATCGGCGATGATGGCACGCAAAAGACTAGGATCATCCAAATAAGTCTGCGCACGTTCCATCATGGGCTGTTGTTCTTTAAGAATGCCATTAATCACCGGTTGCTTACACTCAATGCAACCAATACCCGCACTCTTACACCCCTTCTCAGCCCAATCGCGGGTCTCTTGATCAGAGTACACCTGATGTAATTGCCACACGGGGCAGCGTGCTGGATCGCCTGGATCAGTTTTACGAATCCTAGCCGGATCAGTCGGCATAGTTCTGACTTTTTTCTCAATGCTTTGTGCATCTTCTCTTAGAGCAATGGTGTTGCCATAAGACTTTGACATTTTTTGACCATCTAGACCTGGCATACGTGACTCTTGGGTCAAAAGCGCTTGCGGTTCAGGCAGGATGATTTTCCGTGCACCTTCTAAGTAGCCAAATAAACGCTCACGATCGCCCATCGATAAACTCTGCGCATCCGCTAAAACGGCTCTGGCTTGCTCTAGCGCCTCATCATCACCCTTCTCTTGGTATTGCGTTCTGAGCTCTAGGTAGAGTTTGGCGCGTTTACTGCCTAATTTTTTAACGGCTTCTTGCGCTTTTTCTTCAAAGCCAATTTCACGACCATACAGGTGGTTAAAGCGCCGTGCGACTTCACGGGTCATCTCTACATGCGGCACCTGGTCTTCACCCACAGGTACATGTTGCGCACGGTAGATCAAAATGTCTGCCGCTTGCAATAAGGGGTAGCCTAAGAAACCATAGGTTTGCAAATCTTTTTCTTTTAAGCGCTCAATCTGATCTTTGTAGGTTGGCACTCGCTCTAACCAACCTAAGGGCGTACCCATGGCGAGCAAGAGAAAGAGTTCTGAATGCTCAGGAACCTTGCTCTGAATAAATAACGTGGCTTGCGTAGGATCAATACCAGCAGCCAACCAGTCAATCACCATATCCCAGACGGACTCTTCAATGATCTCAGGTGTTTCGTAATGTGTAGTGAGCGCGTGCCAATCAGCCACGAAGAAGAAACAAGGGTATTCAGTTTGTAGTTGGACCCAGTTCTTGAGTACTCCGTGATAATGCCCTAAGTGCAGTGCCCCTGTGGGGCGCATACCTGATAAAACGCGTTCAGAAAACATAGCTCTCTTATTGAAGTTCCGACCATACCGGTCGTAATGGTGCCGGGAGATTTGGCAAACACCCTAGATCAATATCACTCTCATCCGGAGAGTGAAAATCAGATCCACGGGAAGCCAAAAATCCGTAGCGCTGTGCTACTTTAGCAAATATTGCGTACTCTTCTGGCGTATGACTGCCAGTCACGACTTCTATACCTTTACCCCCTAAGTCTTTGAATTGCGCATAGAGTTCTTCTTTTTGTAAGTCGCTGTAGCGGTAGCGCCCTGGGTGAGCAATGATAGCGATACCACCAGCACCGGTAATCCACTGGATGGCATCAGCCAGATTAGCCCAGACGTGATCGACAAAACCGGGTTTGCCCGCAACTAAGTAATTTTGGAAAACTTCCTCGGTACTGGCACACACACCACTTTCCACCAAATGTCTAGCAAAGTGGGTTCGAGAAATGAGCTCGGGATTGCCTACAAAGCGTAAGGCACCCGCATAAGCATTCTGAATCCCGATCTTTTCGAGTTCAGCACTGATCGCTTTGGCGCGATTGGTACGGCCATTGCGCGTGTCATATAAACCTTGAATCAACTGGGGATTATTTTCATCAATGCCTAAACCCACGATATGCAAAGTTTGATTGGCCCAACTCACTGATATTTCCACACCGGAGATATAGCGCATACCTAAATCTTGCGCAGCTGTGCGCGCCCTGGACTGACCACCCACTTCATCGTGATCGGTCAAAGCCCAGATCTGTACGCCGTTTTCTTGGGCGCGCAAAGCCAGAGCCTCAGGCGTCAAAGTGCCATCAGAGACCACAGAGTGACAATGCAAATCGGCATTGAGAGTGTTCATAGCCCTATTCTAATCGGCTTATATGAATTAAGTGAGTTGTGTATTCACAACCCGGCGCGGTGCTTCTAGATACTCTTTGGACTGCATTTCTACAATACGCGAAACCGTGCGGTGAAATTCATTGGCCATCGGGCCTTCGGTATAAAGCTGTTCAGGTTCAACCGCAGCAGACATGATGAGCTTGACCTTGTGGTCATAAAAGACATCGATTAACCAAGTAAACCGTCGCGCCTCACTGGCCATCTTGGGTGGCATATAAGGCACATCTGAGAGCAAGACCGTATGGAATAAATTAGCAATCTCTAAATAATCATTTTGTGAGCGGGGTCCACCACAGAGAGTTTTAAAACTAAACCAAGCCACCCCACCGGCACGTCTGACCGCGCGAATCTCACGCTGCTCAATGTGCAAAGTTGGATCTTCTTCATCATGGGCTTCAGCCACGTTGGTAAATACACTATCCATCTTCTGTGCTGTCGCCTCCCCTAAAGGGGTGTAATAGGCCTGGACTTGCTCCATGGCTTTTTGCCGGTAATCTAGACCCGCATCGACATTGAGAATATCTAGCTTCTCTTGCAAAAGAGCGATGGCCGGCAAAATACGGTCGCGATGCAAACCGTCGGGATAGAGTAAATCGGGACGATAGTTAGACGTCATGACAAATTGCACACGATTTTTAAATAGAGCATCGAGCAGCTTATAAAGAATCATGGCATCAGCGACATCGCTTACGTGAAACTCATCAAAACAAATGAGACGGTATTTTTTGGCAATATTTTTACCGAGAATATCGAGTGGGTCAGCCTTACCTCTAAGGTCTTGTAGTTCACGGTGCACTTCTCTCATGAACTCATGAAAGTGCAAACGGGTTTTCTTTTCTAGGGGAGAGGCCGCGTAAAAACAATCCATTAAAAATGATTTACCACGCCCAACACCACCCCATAGATAAACACCTCTTGGCAAATCAGGAAAGCGCACCATCTTGGCAATCTTGCCACTACGTACCTCTTTGTAAGCCAGCCATTCATCTTGGCAACGTTGCAAACGATCAATAGCCGTTTGCTGCGCAGGATCACTCTTGTATCCGCGCTTGGCTAACTCTTGTTCGTAGAACTGGGTAACTTTCATGATCTTTAATGAATAAGGGGCTGCTGAATACTCAACAGCCCCTTATTATCAACCGAGATGGATTTACATGTTCAAAGCACGTTTATCCGTAGCCAATGCCGCTTCACGCATCACCTCAGACAAGCTGGGGTGTGGATGGCAAACACGGCCAATATCTTCAGCAGCCGCTTTGAATTCCATAGCGACAGCTGCTTCAGCAATCAAATCTGAAGCCGCAGCAGCGACGATGTGTACACCCAAGATTTCATCGGTATTGGCATCAGCCAAGACCTTGACGAAACCATCGGCAGCGCCCATACCGAGGGCACGACCATTGGCTGCAAACGGGAATTGACCTGGCTTATAAGCACGACCTTCCGCTTTGAGCTGTTGTTCAGTCTTACCCACCCAAGCAATCTCAGGAGAGGTGTAGATTACCCATGGAATGCAGTTGTAATCAATATGTGGTTTTTGACCGGCTAAGATTTCAGCAACCATCACGCCTTCATCTTCAGCTTTGTGAGCCAACATCGGGCCGCGAACCACGTCACCAATGGCATAAACACCTGCTGCACTGGTCGCGCAAGTGTGGTTGTCTACGGGAATAAAACCACGCTCATCAACTTTGAGGCCAATCGCATCCAGATTCAGTTTGTCGGTATTAGGCACACGACCCACAGAAACGATTAAGCGATCGCAATCCAAGGTCTGAGCCTTACCGTCAGCGTCGGTATAGGCAATCGATACACCTTTCTTGCTGGTTTTAACTTCACCAATCTTAACGCCCAAATTGATCTTAAGACCCTGCTTGGTAAAGAGCTTGTGCGCTTCTTTAGCAACAGCTTCATCAGTAGCAGCTAAGAACCCAGGTAAGGCTTCCAAGATTGTGACATCAGCACCTAAACGACGCCATACAGAGCCAAGCTCCAAACCAATCACGCCCGCACCAATCACACCCAACTTCTTCGGTGTGGCACCAAACTTCAAGGCGCCTTCGTTATCACAGATGATTTCATTATCGACTGGGATGTTAGGTAAATGTCTGGCTTTTGAACCGGTCGCAATAATGACATTTTTGGCAGTGACCGTACCCGCATCTTTGCCATCGATCTTGACCTGATAGCCTTCTGCAGTTTTACCTGCAAACGAAGCATGGCCTTTGAGCAAGGTGATTTTGTTTTTGCGGAACAAGAACTGAATACCACCCGTCATTTTGGTCACGATCTCGTCTTTACGCGCAACCATCTTTTTGACATCAATGCTCACGTCTTTGGCAGAAATACCGTGATCAGCCAGATGATGAGCAGCATTCTCAAACTCTTCGGAACTCGCCAAGAGTGCTTTAGATGGAATACAGCCCACATTCAAACAGGTACCGCCCAGACGTGGCTCACCTTTGGGATCATCGTAGGCATTGCTTTCGGCACATGCCACCTTAAAACCCAATTGCGCAGCACGAATTGCAGCAATATAACCGCCCGGACCTGCACCAATTACTAATACGTCAAATTGTTGACTCATGTTTTTTCCTTTGAATAACGGTCAATTACAGGTCTAACAACAAACGGGCTGGATCTTCGAGCGCTTCTTTCATGGCCACTAAACCAAGAACAGCTTCACGGCCGTCAATGATGCGGTGGTCATAAGACATCGCGAGGTAATTGATCGGACGAATTACGACTTGGCCGTTTTCAACAACTGGACGCTCTTTCGTCGCATGAATACCCAAGATGGCAGATTGTGGTGGGTTGATGATTGGTGTAGACAACATCGAACCGAAAATACCGCCGTTAGAGATGGAGAAAGTACCTCCTGACAACTCTTCCAATGAGAGCTTGCCATCACGGGCCTTCACACCAAATTCAGCAATCTTCTTCTCAATATCTGCCAAACTCATTTGATCTGCATCACGCAAGATAGGAACCACTAAACCACGTGGTGAACCGACTGCAATACCAATATCAAAGTAACCGTGGTAAACAATGTCATTACCGTCAACAGAAGCGTTCAGAATCGGGTACTTCTTCAAAGCATGAACCGCAGCTTTAACGAAGAAAGACATGAAACCTAATTTAGTGCCGTGCTCTTTCTCAAACTGATCTTTGTATTTATTACGCATGGCCATCACCGGCGCCATATTGACTTCATTGAAAGTGGTCAAAATCGCGTTGGTTTGTTGTGACTGCAATAAACGCTCAGCAATACGAGCACGCAAACGGCTCATCGGTACGCGCTCTTCAGGACGACCGGCTGAATTAAACACAACAGGTGCAGCAGCAGGCGCTGCTTTGGCTGCTGGGGCAGTGCCGGCTAATGTAGAGAGCACATCGCCTTTGGTGATGCGACCGTCTTTACCAGTACCTGCCACATTAGACAGATTGTTTTCAGCCATGAGCTTCGCTGCAGATGGCATGGCTTTAGCACTGGCAGCCGGTGCTGCTGCAGGAGCAGCCGCAGGTGCTGGTGTTGGTGCTGGAGCAGCTGCAGGCGTAGCGGCAGCTGCCGGTGCAGCAGCAGCTTTAGCAGCGCTATCAATTTTTGCAATCACTTGATCAGAAACCACAGTGCCGCCATCGGCTACAACGATCTCAGAGAGCACGCCAGCAGAAGGCGCTGGTACTTCGAGAACGACTTTATCAGTCTCGATCTCGATCAAGATTTCATCTTGAGCCACTGCTTCACCAGCTTTTTTCTTCCAAGTTAATAAAGTTGCTTCTGCAACTGATTCAGATAATTGTGGAACTTTAACGTCGACGAGTGCCATGTTCTTTCCCTTTTAAATATGTATTGTTCGTTGTTGTTTATTTCGTGAGCACAAAACCTTTGAGCTTTGCGAATGCGCCATCAACCAGGGCCTTTTGTTGGTCTTGGTGTAAGTGAGCGTAACCACAAGCCGGTGAGGCTGAAGCGGGACGACCGGAGTAACCCAACTTCTGACCTTCGGTCATGTTTTCATGAATGTTGTGCTGCACGAAGAACCAGGCACCCTGGTTTTGTGGCTCATCCTGGCACCAGACAATCTCAGTGGCTTTAGGATATTTCTTCATTTCCGCGGCAAATGCTTTGTGCGGGAATGGATAGAGTTGCTCCACACGGATGATGGCTACATCATCTTGCTTCTTCGCTTCGCGTGCCTTGACTAAGTCATAGTAGACCTTGCCAGAACAAGCGATTACACGAGTGACTTTCTTCGCATCAATATCGGCATTCAACTCGCCAATCACTGTTTTGAATTCGCCTTTTGTGAATTCGCTAATCGGTGATGTCGCATCCTTGTTACGCAAGAGTGACTTCGGTGTCATGATGACCAAAGGCTTGCGGAAGTTACGAATCATCTGACGACGCAAGAGATGGAAAATTTGTGAAGCTGTAGTTGGCTGAACCACTTGCATATTGGTATCAGCACACAACTGCATAAAGCGCTCCAAACGGGCTGATGAGTGCTCAGGGCCCTGACCTTCATAGCCGTGAGGCAACATCAAGACAAGACCATTAGCACGACCCCACTTCACTTCACCTGAGGCGATGAATTGGTCGATAACAACTTGAGCACCGTTGGCAAAGTCACCAAATTGCGCTTCCCAAATCGTGAGCGTATTAGGTTCTGCTGCTGCATAACCGTACTCAAAGCCCAAGACCGCTTCTTCAGAGAGGATCGAGTCAATCACAGTAAACGGCGCCTGACCTTCGGCCACATGCTGCAGTGGAATGTATGTACCAATATCCCACTTCTCACGATTTTGATCATGAATCACAGCGTGACGGTGTGTGAATGTGCCACGGCCAGAGTCTTCACCCGATAAACGAATCGGGTAACCACTTGCGACCAATGAGGCAAAAGCCATATGCTCACCCATACCCCAGTCAACATTCACTTCACCACGGCCCATCGCCGCACGGTTAGCGAGAACGTTCTCTACAAGGTTATGAGGCTTAAAGCCTTCAGGTACAGTCGTAATGCGCTCAGCTAAGCGCTTCCACTCAGCCAATGGAATCGCGGTATCTGCAGAGTCGGTCCACTTCTTACCTAAATAGGGGCTCCAATCCACCGCATACTTGCCTTTGAAATTAGAAATCACGGGGTCGACTGTGTGCTTACCAGCATCCATTGCGGCACGATAAGCCTTCACCATCTCATCACCACCACCGGCAGGTAAAACACCTTGCGCTTCTAACTTGTCTGCATACAACTTACGTGTACCAGGATGCTGTGCAATCTTCTTGTACATCAGCGGCTGCGTGAGTGATGGCGTATCTTGTTCGTTGTGACCGAGTTTACGGAAACAAATGATGTCTATCGCCACATCTTTTTTGAAGGTGTTGCGATATTCAATCGCTAATTGAGTGGCCAATACCACCGCCTCAGGATCATCACCATTAACGTGTAATACCGGCGCCTCAATCGTTTTGAGAATATCAGTACAGTAAAGCGTTGAACGTAAATCGCGCGGATCTGAAGTCGTAAAACCAATCTGATTATTGATCACGATATGGACCGTACCACCGGTGTAATAACCACGTACTTCAGCCATCGCGAGAGTTTCTTGGACAACACCCTGACCCGCAATTGCGGCATCGCCGTGCACAAGAACTGGCAATACTTGTGAACCGGTCGTATCACCACGACGGTCCATACGAGCACGGACAGAGCCTTCAACCACGGGGTTCACAATTTCCAAGTGTGATGGATTAAACGCCAATGACAAGTGCACCGGACCACCAGGGGTTGTGACATCACTAGAGAAACCTTGGTGATACTTCACATCCCCGGCAGGCAAATCTTCAGGTGCAGTGTGATCAAACTCGGCAAACAAGTCTTTAGGCATCTTACCTAAAGCGTTAACCAAGACGTTCAAGCGGCCACGGTGAGCCATACCAATCACGATCTCTTGTACGCCATTAGTACCGGCTGCACGAATCAACTCATCCATCGAAGCGATAAAACTCTCACCCCCTTCGAGTGAGAAACGCTTTTGACCGACATACTTGGTGTGTAGGTAACGCTCTAGACCCTCAGCTGCAGTTAAGCGCTCGAGAATCTGCTTTTTCTTTTCAGGTGCATAAGTGGGCGTTGAACGAATCGACTCCAACTTCTCTTGCCACCAACGTTTGATCTTCTGATCAGTGATGTACATGTACTCAGCACCAATCGTGCCGCAGTAGGTTTGACGCAGGTTTTGCAACAACTCACGCAAAGGCATATTGTCTTTGCCAAAGAAAGTGTTGCTGGTATTGAACACGATGTCCATATCGGCATCTGTGAAGCCATAGTAGGACGGTTCGAGTTCAGGAATATTGGGACGCTCAGTGCGCTTTAGGGGGTCAAGATCAGCCCAACGGTTACCCACATTACGATGCGCAGCAATGAGCTGCTGCACGTTCACACGCTTACGACCGAGTTCAGAATCCGCAGAATCGTTGATAACACGAATCGGGCCTGACTTCGCACGCTCAGCAAAGGCGTTGACCACCGGTGCATGAGGCACATCACGGCGATTCGTGCCGTCGACAGCAGGCACGTGCTGAACATTATCAAAATATTCACGCCAGTAGTCTGAAACAGAAGTGGGATCGTTTAAGTAGGACTCGTAGAGTTCTTCTACATAGGGGGCGTTACCGCCAAAGAGATATGAACTACCTCTGTAGGACTGCATCATATTGCTCACCTTTCATCGGGTTTCCCGAATTTGTAGTGGGTTAAAACCTTCCGCGACACGGCTTCACCGGTTAGCGGATTGCACACTAATTGTCATTGCAGCGGAAGGAATTCCGCAAACGAGAGAATACCACGAGCCCTCCCATTTGTTGAAATTTTTATGCCCTTACTCTAGCGCATTGGCTCGAGCGCAACATTTGGTAGTTTCCCCTAACAAAATCAATGACTTCTGCAAGACTGATGTAAGTAATTTCCTACAAGAAATTCTTATGTCTTGCCATATTCAAAATTTCTAATTTTTTTTAGTATTGAGTCTCCTAGCAAAACCTTAAAAGGAGTTATCTTGGAGAACCAACATCCAGAAAATTCCGAGAAATACCTAAGTACGCGTCAAACCGCGCGTCAACTGCAGGTCTCTCTCGGTACCGTCCAAAAGATGGTAGAAACTGGCGAGTTATTGGCTTGGAAGACTAAAGGAGGCCATCGCCGCATCCTGCAATCCTCGATGCAAAAGATCTTGCGCTTGCGTCGAGACAATCTGCGCTATCGCAGCACTGAAGAGTTTATGGTGCTCGCCGTCTTAAACCCGCCCGAGCTGTA
The DNA here is from genome assembly GCF_018881775.1 of Polynucleobacter sp. MWH-Loch1C5. Lineage (GTDB taxonomy): Bacteria > Pseudomonadota > Gammaproteobacteria > Burkholderiales > Burkholderiaceae > Polynucleobacter. The sequence goes on along the minus strand of NZ_JACVPR010000001.1, from coordinate 1,415,132 downwards.
TCAAGAATTTCAGCGTCTAGCCGAAGCCTGGCAAGCCAAGATTGATCTACAGCTGACTTGTGATGCTACCGATGCACTGATGAAGGCGGCCTGCCTAGAGCCTGATCTGATTTATATCGACGCATCGATCAGCGACAGTGAACATCACTTTATCTTGACGCATTTAGGTCGCAATCGCCGCACCCGACAAATCAGCGTGTTGGTCAATAGCGACTATCTCATGGCGACTGGCTTACCGACGGGTCCCAAAGAAGATTATCCTGAGCAACTCGATAATCCCCGTCGCCACGAATATCCGCCCGCCTTGGACAGCCGACAATATGTCGATTTAAGAATGTATCAACACCAAGAGTTTGTCTTTGAAAACCAGCAAATTAATCTGCGTTTTGCTCGTCAACTCGAGGAAATGATGCGTTTATGTCTATATGAAAAACACGAAAGGGGCATTCAGCCCCTTTTCGAAGGTTTAGACGAAGAGATTAAATCGCAAATTTAGCGCGATCTTGGCCCTCAATCCACTTGGGGGCCTTACCACGACCCGTCCAAGTTTCTCCTGTTGTTGGATTACGATATTTAGCTGCAACCTTGCCACGTGGGCCAGAACCGCCTGCAGAACCGGTGCGACGTGAAAATAAATCAGCTGCACTTAAACCATATTGCTCAATAATCGCTTTAGCCTTTGAAATACCTTCGGCCTTTTCACGGGCCTTGGCTTCAATAATCTGTCTTTCTAGTGCTTCTTTTTGGGCTAATAACTCTGCGTAGCTTGCCATATATATTCTCCTGTATTAATACGTGATTATTATTAATATCACAGGATGATTATACCTATTAAATATGGAAATGGTTTTTATTTTAATTTAATAAAAATGACAGTATTTAATCATTAAATAATTAATATAAAAGTTATAAAAATGATAGGTATTAATCTTTATTCGTAGGCTCGTCTAAAAAAATTTGACTTAAGTAGTTCATTGAACTACATTGAGTACAATGAATTTTGAATGGAATGAAGAAAAAAGTGACCGTTGCTAAGAGATAGAGGGTTTGATTTTGCCTATGTATTACCCTGCTTTTATGATCCTTATCGACTCGTGCAGATAGATAATCGCCGAAACTATGGTGAAGTACGCTATCAAATGATTGCTCAGGCACATCGTAGATTATTTTTCACGGTTTATACGGTGAGAATATCCTTGACTAGAATTATTTCAGCTCGTAAAGCCAACTTGAGAGAAATCAGAAGCTATGAAAAAAATCTCAATAAAAACTGATCAAATGGGTCGACCATTACTACCCAAGGGTAGGGTCAATACAAGCAAGCTAGACCAAACTAGCGAACGTGACATTGCACGACATCAACTAGAAGACGATCTTGAAGCAATGGCAGATGCAGCTAAGTTTGCAAAGAGAGTACGGCGTAGAATTGGTATGACCCAGCTTGAATTTTCAAAAAAAATGGGCATCCCGCTAGAAACAATCCGTAATTGGGAACAAGGCAAAAGAAGCCCTACGGGTGCTGCTAAAGCTTTGCTTAGGATTTTAGATCGCTCCCCAGAATTAGCGCTAATGGCTCTCAGCTAGGCCTTCATATGAGAACGAACCTTAGCCTCCAGGTCTTTACCTAGCCCAAGCAGTAATAAAAACTCATACAGAACGAATAAAGGACCAATCAGTAGACCCATCAGGTCATCGAAGAAGGCTGGCTTTCTGCCCTCCCAAATATGGCCCACAAACTGAAAGATCCAGCCCACTATGAAGGCCGCTAGAGCAATCCAAAGACTATGATCCATGTTGGCCACATCAGCTCCCCATGCACAAGCGCCCATGAGCAAAACGAGCATCAAGATGCCATAGCTTAGATTGAGCTTTAAGTAATAAATACAGGCGGCAAGGCTGACGATCCAAGCGAGCGTGATATTGGACTCACCCACTGCAAAAGAAACTGTAGAAAGTGCAAAAACGATACCCAAAATAATGAGTGGAATGCCGACAAAATGTGTTGCAACATTACGTCGATCTTGGTGATAAGCCGCATACTGCGCTAGGTGTTGATCCAATGTCTTCATCCTGTCCTCCTATGAAAGCCATCATAGGACATTGTTGAAGAAATTGCTTGTAAAAAGATGAGAACTGAATGAATCAATGGTCGGGGCGAGAGGATTTGAACCTCCGACCACTTGCACCCCATGCAAGTACGCTACCAGGCTGCGCTACGCCCCGACGAAAAACCAACACTATATCAGCTAGAGAGAACCTTGAGTACCGCTAGAAGCTCACTTCTTAATGAAGTTTGACTTTGATTTTGACTTGTTAACTCTTCTAAACGAATTCTGGCGCCGCTAATGGTGAAACCTTCTTCATACAGTAGCTCCCTGATCTTTCTGATGAGAACTACTTCATGATGTTGATAGTAGCGACGATTACCTCTTCTTTTTTGAGGCTTGAGCTGATTAAATTCTTGTTCCCAATAACGCAGCACATGCGGTTTGACATCACACAACTCCCCTACCTCACCGATGGTGAAGTAGCGCTTCGCTGGAATTGGAGGGAGTGTATCCCCGGCAATTGTGCCGTTCATGCGTTCCATCGCTGTTTAAATTAGACCTTGGGATCGACTTTGTCTTTAAGCTTCTGGCTAGCGTGGAATGTAACGACACGACGCGCAGAAATAGGTACGAGTTCACCCGTCTTAGGGTTACGTCCTGGTCGAGCTGATTTTTCACGAAGGTGGAAGTTACCAAATCCTGAAATCTTGACATCCACGCCTTGCGCTAAAGAAGTACTGATGGTTTCAAAGAAAGCATCAATCAAGTCCTTCGCCTCACGCTTGTTCAAACCCACCTGGTCAAACAAGGCATCTGATAACTCAGCTTTTGTGATTGTTGTTGCATCTGTCATATCAGTCTCTCCGTGCTGTACGCTCGAACTTACGATGATTATCTTATTCTAGCTTGGCATTTTACGCTCATTGCAGATACCAACTCTGAAATCACGGGTTCTACCTGAGCATCTTGTAAAGTGCCAGCTTCATCAGCTAGGGTAATTCTAAAGGCAAGACTCTTCTCATCTTCAGCCATCCCGCCCATACGGCCTGGGCTGGGTTTGAATTGATCAAAGAGTTCAATGGACTGTATCAAAGCTTGTTTGACGGTTTGCATTGCAGCAAGGAGTTCAGCAACCGTAACATGTTGTTTAACCACGACAGCCAAATCACGTTTAACCGCTGGGAACTTACTGATTGGACTGACTTTGGGTAAACCCAAGTCCTGAATCGCTGCCCAATCTATTTCAAAGACAATCGGTGAGCTAGGCAAGTCATAGGCTTGAGACCACTCGGGATGCAACTCACCCAAGACACCCACCAAGATATCTTTACCGCGATACTTAAAACTGATCTGGGCACTACGACCGGGATGCAAAGCAGGATGCTCACATGTTTTAAATTGCAAAGAAAGTGGTGCTAAGAGCGCTTCGATATCACCCTTCACATCATAAAAGTCGACTGCTCGAGTAGCCACACCCCACTGCTCTGGATAAGCTGGACCATACGCTAAGCCTGCAATCTTGATCGGTTGATCGTAGCCTGCAACTGCCAACTCACCAGCTGGGGTGTTGGGATTTCTTTGGAATACACGTCCGACTTCAAACAGGCGAACGCGGCTAGCTTTACGCGCTAAATTTTGTGTGAGGTTTTGTACCAAACCTCCAATGAGGTTGCTACGCATCACCGCCAAATGGCTGGCGATGGGATTAAGAACCTTAATGGGATTTGGATTACCTCCAATGCGCTCTTCACTTTGCTGATCAATAAATCCAAAGTTCAAAGCTTCTTGATAAGCTCTAGCCGCCAATGCATGTCTTAAGCCATGAATACTGCGGCGCGTCTCATGCGTGCCTTGCATACTCTGACTAGCTACTGGTGGATTGGCTGGAATATTCTCAAAACCGTATAAGCGCGCCACCTCTTCAATGAGATCTTCTTCAATCTCAATATCAAAGCGATGTGCAGGAGCTTGTACCTGGAAAATAGTGTCATCAGCACTGCTGGTTTTTTCAAACGACAAACCAATGCGCGTAAAGAGCTCAGCAATCTGCTCAGCAGAAATCTTCACACCAATCACTTTTTGCGCGCGCGAGACTCTTAAGCGTACTTGCTTGCGTTCTGGCAAAGCCAAAATTTGATCCTGCACAGGGCCACATTGACCACCGCAGACTTCAAGAATGAGTTGGGTAATGAATTCCAGTGCATTGACCGTTTGACTAGCATCCACACCTCGCTCAAAACGATGCGCTGCATCGGTTGAAAAGTTAAAACGACGTGAACGACCTTGGATCGCTTGTGGCCACCAGAATGCGCACTCCAAATAAACTTGTTGCGTCTCCAAGCTGACTGCCGCTAAGTCACCGCCCATGATGCCCGCCAAACTCTGTGGCCCGACCTCATCGGCAATAATGCCAACCCCTTGCTGACCCTGTTGAGACAGCGATACGGTTTGCTCGTTCAGTAACTTTAAGCTTTCACCGTCTTGACCCCAACGCACTGTCAAAGACCCTTTGATCTTATCCAAATCAAAAACATGTGACGGTTGGCCAATAGCCAACATCGCATAGTTGGAAATATCCACCAATGCAGAAATACTTCTTTGACCTGCGCTCTCTAAATAACGCACCATCCAAGCGGGGGTCTTGGCTTTGGCGTTCACACCCTTGATCACACGACCTGCAAAGCGCCCACAAAGATCTTTATCAATCACCTGGACTGGCAGTTGATCTTTGATCTGCACAGTGACTGCCTTGAATTCAGGGGCTTGCAGAGGTGCTCCGGTAATCGCTGCGACTTCTCTAGCCACCCCGAAGACCGATAAACAATCCGCTTTATTGGGGGTTAATTTGATGACGAAAATGGTGTCGTCTAACTGTAAATATTGACGAATATCCTGACCAATCGGGGCATCCTCAGGCAACTCCATGATGCCATCACTGTCTTGACCAATCCCCAACTCTCTGCCTGAACACAACATGCCCTGGGACTCAACGCCACGCAATTTACCTAACTTAATCGCAAAGGGCTTACCGCCCTCTTCTGCGGGTGGCAGCTGCGCTCCTACAAGAGCACAAGGAATCTTGATGCCAGCTCTCGCATTAGGGGCACCACAAACGATCTGTAAAACTTGACCCTGTCCGGCATCAACCTGACAAACACGTAAACGATCAGCATCCGGATGCTGTTGTGCATCAAGAATCTTAGCAACCACAACTTGAGTAAAAGGGGGCGCTAAGGGTTTGGTCTCTTCAACTTCCAAACCTGCCATGGTCAAAGCATGCGCCAACTCTTGCGTATTCAACGCAGGGTTCACATACTGACGTAACCAAGATTCTGAAAATTGCATGAGGTTTGAAGTCCTTGAGTGTTGCTCTTAAGCACCAAACTGCGCTAAGAAGCGAATATCGTTTTCAAAGAATAGGCGTAAATCATCCACACCGTAACGCAACATCGTTAAACGCTCGAGACCAGAACCAAAAGCGAAACCAATGTAACGCTCAGGATCTAAGCCCATGTTCTTCAGTACTTGTGGATGCACTTGACCTGCACCTGAAATCTCTAACCAACGACCTGCCAATTTACCGCTTGCAAAAGCCATATCGATTTCTGCAGAAGGCTCAGTAAATGGGAAGTAAGACGGTCTGAAACGTACCTGAATATCATCCGTTTCAAAGAATGTTCTCAAGAAGTCGACATACACGCCTTTGAGATCCGCGAAGGAGACTTGATCGGCAATCCACAAGCCTTCGACCTGATTAAACATGGGTGAGTGAGTCGCATCACTGTCAACCCGATAAGTGCGGCCAGGAGCAATCACCTTAATGGGTGGCATCGATGCTTCTTTGGCATAACGAGCTACATGTGCGCTGGCATAACGTACCTGCATGGGGCTCGTGTGCGTTCTGAGTAAAAGGGCTTGCCCCTGCTCATCATGACCTTCCACATAGAAGGTATCTTGCATAGAACGCGCTGGATGATTTTGCGGACTATTTAATGCTGTGAAATTGAACCAGTCATTTTCGATTTCAGGGCCGTCAGCCACATCAAAACCGATCGAGCGGAAAATCTGCTCAACACGCTCCCACGTCCGCATCACAGGATGCAAACTACCTACACCCTGACCACGTCCAGGCAAGGTGATATCAATGGCTTCGGCAGATAGTTTGGCTTGCAGGGCCGCACTCGCCAATGCTTGGCGACGTGCAGTCAAAGCAGCTTCAACCGCTGCTTTGGCTTGATTGATTTGGGCACCGGCTGCTTTACGAGCCTCAGGCTCTAGCGCACCGAGCGACTTCAGTTGCTCAGTGAGAACACCGGATTTACCGAGGTAACGAGCCTTGGCGTCTTCGAGGGCTGCTGAATCAGCAGCGGCCTCGAAGTCCCGCTTGGCGTCCTCGACGACTTGGTCGAGAAGAACCATATGCGGGTTCCTTAATTAAGCCGCGGCTTGTTTGATACGAGCAACTAAAGCAGCAAATGCTGGCTTGTCGTTGATCGCCATGTCTGAGAGCACCTTACGGTCCAACTCAACACCGGCTTTTTTGATACCGTTCATGAATACGCTGTATGACACATCATATTGGCGAACGGCAGCGTTAATACGCGCAATCCACAAAGCACGGAAGACGCGCTTTTTATTACGACGATCACGATAAGCGTATTGACCAGCACGCATAACAGCTTGCTTGGCGATACGGAATACATTGCTACGACGACCACGATAACCTTTAGCGGCGTCGATCACTTTCTTATGGCGGGCTCTCGCTGTAACCCCACGTTTGACTCTTGGCATTATTCTCTCCTAATGGTCTTTGGGTTAAGCGTAAGGCATCATGGTGCGTACTGATTTGACATCAGAATCATGCACCTGAACTGGGCCACGCAAATGACGTTTATTCTTTGTCGTCTTCTTTGTCAGAATATGACGCTTGAAGGCTTGACCACGCTTGATCGAACCGCTTGCGCGAACTCGAAAACGTTTGGCTGCGCCACTTTTCGTTTTCATCTTAGGCATAAATCACCTTTTACTAATTTGTGCGAATCAGGTGGCAATCGACGATTGCACTTCTAAAACCCAGACACACTTCTTAAGAGCTTGCGCTCTTGGGTTGAAGAAGAATTACTTCTTCTTCACCGGGGAGAGCACCATCACCATCTGGCGCCCTTCCATTTTTGGAAACTGTTCTACTTGGCCATAAGGCTCTAAGTCAGCTTTCAGTCTTTCCAACATTCGCGCACCAATTTCTTGGTGAGCCAATTCTCTACCGCGAAAACGTAGGGTGATTTTCGTTTTATCACCGTCCTCTAAGAAACGTACTAGGTTGCGTAGCTTCACGTTGTAGTCACCGTCATCAGTTCCAGGGCGGAATTTCACTTCCTTAACCTGCATGACCTTTTGCTTCATCTTAGCTTCGTGAGCTTTTTTAGCTTCTTGGTATTTAAATTTGCCGTAATCCATGATTCGGCAAACTGGAGGCGCCGCTGTCGGGGCAATCTCTACCAGATCTAATTCACTCTCTTCGGCCAGTCTTAACGCTTCGGCAATCTTAACTACACCAATCGGTTCACCGTCTGCACCTATCAATCGTATTTCAGGAGTAGTGATTTCCCGATTAATACGATGCTGTTTCTCAGTAGCTATCTTCGTTTCCTTTAAAAAATTTTCACAAAACCGCACTCACCTCAGGCTTGCTGGGGTCCGACCTTCTGGGATACATCCTGTTGGAGTCGGTTCACGAAGTCATCGATCGGCATCACGCCTAGATCAATACCACCTCGGGCTCGTACGGCCACCGCATTTGCATCTTGTTCCTTGTCTCCAACCACCACGAGATAAGGAATCTTCTGTAAAGCGTTGTCACGGATTTTAAACGTTATTTTTTCGTTACGCAAATCAGCCTCGGCTCTAAATCCTTGTTTTTTGAGGATTTGTGCGACTTTTTCCGCGTATTGGGCTGAATTTTCTGAAATATTCATCACAATGCACTGAGTTGGTGCAAGCCAGGTCGGCATCGCGCCGGCATGGTTTTCGATCAAAATGCCGATAAAACGCTCTAGCGATCCTACAATCGCTCGGTGTAGCATGACCGGTACTTTGCGATTATTGTCAGACGATACGTACTCAGCACCTAAGCGTACAGGCATGGAAAAATCCACCTGCATGGTGCCACACTGCCAAGAACGACCTATCGAGTCCTTGAGGTGGTACTCGATTTTCGGGCCATAGAAGGCGCCCTCGCCCGGTAACTCTTCCCAAGTTTGATTAGAAGCTTTCAGCGCATTACGCAAAGCATCCTCTGCTTTGTCCCAAATCGCATCATCACCGACTCGCTTGGCGGGTCTTAAGGCCAGTTTGACAGCCACTTCGGTAAAGCCGAAGTCTTGATAGACTTTGCGCACGGCCACGTCAAAAGCAGCGACCTCACTTTGAATTTGATCTTCGGTACAGAAAATATGGCCATCATCTTGGGTAAAGCCACGTACACGCATCAGTCCATGAAGGGCTCCTGATGATTCATTGCGATGACATTGACCAAACTCACCGTAGCGCAATGGCAACTCGCGATAGCTATGTAATCCCGCATTGAAAATCTGAACATGACCTGGGCAATTCATCGGCTTAAGCGCGTATGAACGATTTTCAGATTCGGTCGTGAACATATTGTCTTTGTAGTTATCCCAGTGACCTGACTTCTCCCAAAGACTGCGATCCAAGATCTGAGGGGCTTTCACTTCCTGATAGCCATTCTCTTGATAAACACGGCGCATGTATTGCTCGACTTGCTGCCAAATGGTCCAACCTTTAGGGTGCCAGAAAATAAGGCCGGGGGCCTCGTCTTGGAAATGGAAAAGGTTGAGCTGCTTACCGAGTTTGCGATGATCGCGCTTCTCGGCTTCTTCGAGCATATGCAAATAAGCTTCTTGATCTTCTTTTTTGGTCCAAGCAGTACCGTAGATACGCTGAAGCATTTCATTTTTGGAGTCGCCGCGCCAATATGCCCCTGCGACACTCATGAGCTTGAATACTTTTAATTTGCCAGTCGAGGGCACATGCGGACCACGACACAAATCGATGAAACCACCTTCAGAATAAAGAGATACTTCCTCTCCCTGAGGAATCGCGGCAATTAATTCAGCTTTGTAATGCTCGCCAATACTCTTAAAGTATTCCACCGCCTCATCACGCGGCACCACTCGACGTGTGACTGGCTCATCTTTTTTAGCCAGCTCCGCCATACGCTTTTCAATCTTCTCTAAATCCTCCGGCGTAAAAGCGCGGGCATAAGAGAAGTCGTAATAAAAGCCGTTATCAATCACCGGTCCAATTGTGACCTGCGCTTCAGGAAAGAGTTCTTTGACTGCATAAGCCAATAAGTGAGCGGTCGAATGACGAATCACTTCGAGACCATCAGGGTCCTTGTCTGTCACGATAGCCAGCTCTGCATCTTCAGCGATGGTGTAACTGGTATCGACCAAACGGCCATTAACGCGTCCTGCCAGCGCCGCTTTGGCCAGTCCCGTGCCAATACTTTGCGCGACTTCAAATACAGTCAATGGCGCAGGGTATTCGCGCGAAGATCCATCCGGCAAGGTCACTACTGGCATCTACTCACTCCAAAAAAATAAGCGCGGCGCTCTAAGATTATTGTTTTAATCTCAGGCTATCCGCGCCTGTTTTACATTACACACACTGTGTGGTCACTGGTAGGCTCGATTGGAATCGAACCAACGACCTCTACCATGTCAAGGTAGCGCTCTAACCAACTGAGCTACGAGCCTATTACTAAATTCCAAAGGTGATAGTTTAGCACCGCTTGACTACTTTCTTCTGACTTGTGTAACACCTTTGACATCTAACAAGGCATTCAGGACGTTTTGTAAGCCCTCGGTCGAGTTGACCTCGATCGTGAACTGCATACTCGCTAGGCCTTTTTTAGAGATTGTTTTGACCCCGGTCAGATTGATCTTCAGGCGCGAAAAGACTTCTGAAATATCTCTTAACAGAGCTTGGCGATCGATCGCCATCAGGGCGATATCGACCGGGAAGAGACTCGTATCATTGAGCTGTTGACCCCACTCAGTCAGCACAACACGCTCTGGGGCTCTAGCTAAGAGCTGTTTGAAAGTACGGCAATCTTGGCGATGAATCGATACCCCACGACCACGGGTCACAAAACCAGCTATCGCGTCGGGTGGTACTGGACGACAACATCTAGACAATTGAGTGAGTAAAGAGTCTACCCCCACCACCAAGACATCGCCTTGCCCCTTGGCGCGACTCTTACGCACCATGAGGAGTGGATTGTCTTGCACCTCATAGGCTTTATCTTTGTCTTTGTCCTTTTCTTTCTCTTTATCTTTCTCTTCGTCATCAGCTTGTAAAGCATGAAACCAAGCTCTGACTTTCGATTTGGCACGATGTGTGGCCAAGTAACCTCTATCAGGGTTGAGCCAATCTAAGGATGGGCCACCGACTTTGACTGAAATAATCTCGACCGTCTGGCCATTCTTCAAAGGTGTATCCAAGGGCACAATCGCGCCATCGATACGAGCCCCGCGACAACGATGCCCTAAATCGGTATGCACTGCATAGGCAAAATCAACCGGTGTTGCCCCTTGCTGCAAACCTACCACTTGCCCCAATGGGGTCATGACATAAATCTGATCATCGAGTTCTTGACCCTTAAGCTGATCCCAGGCGTCTTCCTTCCAGGCAATCAGTTGTCTGGCCCAGGCAATCCGCTGGTCATACTCCGCTTTTGCGCTAATCGTTCCCGCATAAGCAGCTGTACCCGCTTCTTTGTAACGCCAGTGCGCGGCCACACCATACTCAGCCTGTTGATGCATCTCATGGGTACGCACCTGGATCTCAAAGGCAACCCCTGCCTCATCCATCACGACGGTATGCAAAGATTGGTAACCGTTGGGCTTGGGTCTGGCGATGTAGTCATCGAACTCTTTGGGGATAGGCTGCCAAACATGGTGCACGATACCTAAAGCGGCATAACAAGCCTTGATGTCATCCACCAAGATACGAAAGGCTCTCACATCATAGAGCTCGGCAAAATCCAAGGCTTTACCCTGCATTTTTTTCCAAATACTGTAGATGTGCTTGGGTCGCCCCTGCACATCGGCTTTGATTTCAGCGCTCGCCAGCTCAGAGCGCAAACGTTCAATCACACCTTGGATAAATTGTTCACGCTCTATGCGCTTACCGTCTAAGAGTTGTGCAATTTGCTTATAAGTTACCGGCGCTAAGCACCGAAAGGCCAAGTCCTCCATCTCCCACTTGACCTGCCAAATCCCTAAGCGGTTTGCAAGGGCCGCATCGACATCCAAGACCCCTTGCGCCCACACTGCTTCCACCTCCATCCGCTGAGATGTGACCCAACGCAAGGTTTGCAAGACCGAAGCTAAATGCAAGAGCACGACGCGCAAATCATGCGCAAAAGCCATGAGCATTTTGCGTAGCACTTCAACTTGAGATGAAGTTGTTTCTGCTTTTTGTCCGCCTTTAGCAATCTTGAGCTGGGCTTGCCGTAAGCCACGATAGCCCAAAATGAGCTTCGCCACTTCAGGACCCAACTGTTTTTCTAAGGCTTCTTTATTCAGTTCACTCGCAAGATGCTCAGCGGCCTGGCAGCTTGCCGCATCCAAATTCAGCGTGCGCAAAATCTGAGCAACCCCTTGATTGTGTTGCTCAAGCGGCTCGCCCCTTAAGAGTAAATCACTCGCTGAAGAACTCACGCGCTAAGTCTACCTGTTCTGGCGTAATAAACGCTGGAGCATGACCCACCCCTGGGATTTCAATACTGCGAGCACGAGGATTGCGCTGACACATCTTGGCCACAGTCTCCTTTGACAGAAGATCTGATTGTCCGCCGCGGACGACGAGCGTTTGCGCAGTGATGGCGTCATAGGCTTTCCAAGTCATCATCTCACCCATCGCCGCTGTAGCGATAGTCACCGCCGCAAAGGGTTTAGCAATGGCGGGGTCATAATGCAAAATCCATTCCCCACCGTCTTTGATTAAGTGAGGGCCGTTATAAGCCATCCATTGCTCGGGTGTGAAATCACCAAAGGGGGCGCAAATACGATTGAGATAAATGAGGCCCGCTTGCTTGGTCTTAAAACGCATGGGCTTACCAACATAATCACCTAAACGTCGTAGAGCACTCACCTCAATTTTGGGCCCCACATCATTGAGTAATATTTTTTTGATCGGTGAGTTCTCTTGACTCGCCAAGAAAATACCAATCAGCCCTCCCATGGAAGTGCCCAACCAATCAACTTGATTGACACCCAAGCGCGCAATCAAAGTCACCATATCCGCGACGTATTGCGGTATACCATAGAGCATCGGGTTCTCAAGCCAATCAGACTCACCACGACCGACGACATCCGGACAAATCACCCGATAGTCTTTGGCCATGGCTTTAGCCAAGACATTAAAGTCACTGCCTCGACGAGTCAGACCATGCACACAGATCAAGACTTTAGGATTGCTAGGGTCGCCCCACTCGTGATAAGCCATGCGATGTAAGCCTGTCGCACTCGCGCATTGCACATAATGAGTTCGACAAGCGGGGTCATCACTATCTTCGACTTCCGCTACCGGAATTGGATAACTCTCTGACACTGCAAAGTTTTGCGCATCCGCTAAGGTGGCACTTGGCGCCCCAGACTCTGAGTCTGGGGACTGCCCCAACAGCAACTCACGCAGACGTGTCAGTATTTTTTTGAGCATGCTTATTGCGCGACCCAACCGCCATCCATATTCCAGGCAACGCCACGAATCTGACTTGCCGCATCACTACACATAAAGACAGCTAAGGCAGCCAATTGGTCTGGGGTGACAAATTCAGCGGAAGGTTGCTTTTCCAAGAGCAAGGCTTTCTTAGCTGCATCATTGTTCAAACCCTCTTTTTGGGCACGGGCATCCACCTGTTTTTGCACCAGAGGAGTCAAAACCCAACCTGGACAAATTGCATTACAAGTCACACCGGTTTGCGCCGTCTCTAAGGCCGTTACTTTGGTTAAACCAACAATGCCATGCTTAGCGGCCACATAAGCTGACTTTTGTGCTGAGGCTACTAAGCCGTGAACAGATGCCAAGTTAATGATGCGACCCCAGTTGTTTTGCTTCATGTAAGGCAATGCTAAACGTGTCGTATGAAAAGCAGAAGATAGATTGATAGCAATGATGGCATCCCAGCGATCGACTGGAAAGTCTTCAATGTTTGCCACATGCTGAATACCCGCATTATTGACGAGTATGTCTACACCACCAAATCGTTGTTGCGCCGCTTGCATCATGGCCTCGATTTCCGCAGGCCGGCTCATATCAGCACCGTGATAATCGACCTCAACACCCAAGGCTTTGATCTCTGCAATAGCAGCGTCTTTTTCTCCAAAACCATTCATCATGATATTGGCGCCTTGAGCCGCCAATGCTTTAGCGATTCCTAAACCAATACCACTGGTTGAACCAGTCACCAATGCTGTTTTACCTTTTAAACTCATGTTCTATCTCCGCGCCAAGTAGTGTTTCAATGATTTTGTGAAGGCCATCAAGAGCATCCCGCTTCAGGGCTTGTTTGACACCATACTTCTTTATACAACAATTGAGGTGACACGCCGCTGACAAAGATCCATTAACTCGGCATCTCGGCTTGCAAAGTGATATGTTCGATACGATATCGCTCATGCAATAAGTGACGTATGCGCGTTAAGGTCTGGGGCCAATCTTGTAAATTCTCGACTTCTACATGCCCCATCAGAGCAGGTTCACCCGGTGACATTTCCCAAACGTGTAAATCATGTACCGCTAAGACACCAATCACAGTCGATAGATCTTCACCCAATTGCACATAGTTGATGTACTCAGGCACCCCCTGCATCAGAAAATGATAAGACTCCCTGAGGACATCGACGGTGGAACGCAAAACCAATACACAAACAAAGATCGACAAAATCGGGTCAATCATCATCCAACCGGTATAACTAATCACTAAGCCTGCAATCAAAGCGGCGATGGAGCCCAAGAGATCCCCCATCACATGCACCAGTGCCGCACGCGTATTAACACTCTTTTGATCTTTAGATAAGAGCCACGCAACAATCAGATTAATGATCAAACCAATCACAGCCACAACAGTGACCGTCATACCTTGTACTTGATGAGGTTCACGAATCCTTGAAAAGGCCTCGAATGCAATCCATGCCACTAAAGCAAGCATCGCCAAGCCATTCACAAAAGCAGCGAGTGATTCTGCACGACCATAGCCAAATGAATGTTGCGCCGAGGGAGGACGACGCGCAATGTATTGCGCGAGTAAGGCCAATGCGAGGGCTGCTGAATCCGTGACCATATGACCTGCGTCTGAAATCAAGGCCAAAGATTGTGCCCACCAACCGGCGGCCGCTTCAATCGTGGCAAAACTGAATGTCAGAATAACGGCCCAAACTAATACCCGCTGCGAAAACTCGCTACGTGTATGTAGGTGTTGCGCATCTCCCGCCTTATGGGCGTGCAGGTGTGATGAATGTGTATGACCCATAATCAGAATGTAGCACTCTTTGAAGCACTTCTTAAAGAGCGGGTCATTTTTAGATAAAGCGCTGGCCAGAAAGCATCATGGACTCCGAGGAGTCCATGATGAGATACGGGTACTGCAAAGAATTGACTTACCGAAGCGCTGATACGTCGAGCTTGCAGGCTGTTTTAGCAATCACCTCTTCTTGTGTCACACCCGGTGCCAACTCGATGAGCTTAAGGCCTTGATCTGTGACATCGATCACACATAAATCCGTAATGATGCGATCTACGACTCCTACTCCTGTGAGGGGCAGAGTACAGGCTGGCAGAATCTTCATGTCTTCTGAGCCGTCTTTTTTCTTGGCAATATGCTCCATCAAGACAACGATACGTTTGACCCCTGCAACCAAGTCCATCGCACCGCCCATACCTTTAACCATCTTGCCTGGAATCATCCAATTGGCCAAATCCCCTTTTTCACTGACCTGCATGGCGCCCAAAATAGCAATATTAATTTTGCCGCCGCGGATCATGCCAAAGGAGTCAGCCGATGAAAAAATCGATGAGCCTGGCAAAGTCGTGACCGTTTGCTTACCCGCATTAATCAAGTCGGCATCGATTTGATCTTCGGTTGGAAATGGGCCGATACCCAAGAGACCATTTTCTGATTGCAACCAGACTTCCATATGGTCTGGCACATGATTGGCCACCAAGGTTGGCAAACCAATCCCTAAGTTCACATAGAATCCATCTTGTAATTCTAGAGCTGCGCGCGCAGCCATCTCATCACGTGTCCATGCCATCTTTAACTCCTTAAGCCTTCGTAGTGATAGTGCGCTGCTCAATGCGCTTCTCTGGATTTTTGTTCAGCACGATACGGTGCACGTAAATACCTGGGGTATGAATCTGATCTGGATCTAAGGCGCCGTTTTCGACAATCTCTTCGACTTCTACGATCGTCACTTTGCCGGCCATCGCACACATAGGATTGAAGTTCCGAGAAGTAAAGCGGTACACCAAATTACCTGATTTATCTGCCTTCCAAGCTTTGACGAGTGCGACATCCGCGACTAAAGAGCGCTCCATGACATATTTTTCGCCATCAAACTCGCGGATCTCTTTACCTTCTGCGACGATGGTACCCACCCCAGTCTTGGTAAAGAAGGCGGGAATGCCACAACCACCCGCTCTGAGCTTTTCTGCGAGCGTGCCTTGCGGCGTGAATTCCAACTCGAGTTCACCTGCCAAATATTGGCGCTCGAATTCTTTGTTTTCCCCGACATAAGAGGAAATCATCTTTTTGATTTGACGCGTCTCTAAAAGTTGACCCAAACCAAAGCCATCGACACCGGCGTTATTTGAAATTGCCGTCAGATTCTTTTTCCCACTATCACGCAAAGCGGCTATCAAAGCCTCTGGGATACCACATAGACCAAAACCACCGACTGCCAATGTCTGTCCATCTTGCACGACCCCGGCTAGGGCCTCTTGGGCAGATCCATACACCTTGTTCATGACGACTCCCTCGCTTGAGAAATGGCTTGAATGAGATCAGTTTTACCTTTAGATTGCTTCTTTTGGGCAAAAATGATGCACAACAGCAATTATTCTAGCCTTTTCCCTGAAACTGTCCTGACATTTACCTGTCAAGACTCGATTAAGATGGCGTTGTCACAAAAAAAACGGAGATAAATCGATGTCGACTACTGCAGCTCTAGTAGAACAATATGGCCCCCGCGAATCCATGGACTATGACGTCTTGATCGTCGGAGGTGGTCCTGCCGGTCTATCTGCAGCGATTCGCATCAAGCAACTCTGCGCTCAAAATCAGCAAGATATCTCCGTTTGCGTCCTAGAAAAAGGTTCTGAAGTCGGCGCGCATATTTTGTCTGGTGCCGTGATGGATCCGATTGCCATCACTGAGCTATTTCCCAACTGGAAAGAATTAGGTGCCCCATTAAATACAGCCGTGAACGAAGATCGCTTCATGTTCCTCACCGAGCAAAAAGCCATCACAACACCTAACTGGATGCTGCCTGAATGCTTCCAAAATCATGGCAACTATATTGTGAGCTTAGCGAATGTCACACGTTGGCTAGGTACTCAAGCTGAAAATCTCGGTGTAGAAATCTTCGCGGGCTTTCCGGCGGCTGAGATTCTCTATGGTGAAGAAGGCGAAGTCATAGGGGTTGCTACAGGCAATTTAGGGATTGGCAAAGATGGCCAACCCACAGAAAATTTTCAATTGGGTATGGAGTTGCGCGCCAAGTACACCCTCTTTGCTGAAGGTTCACGGGGCCACTTAGGCAAACAACTGATTGCTCGCTATCAACTAGATGAAGGCAAAGACCCACAAAGCTATGGCATTGGTTTGAAAGAATTATGGGAGATTGACCCTGCCAAACATCAAGAAGGTTTAGTCATCCACACCGCAGGCTGGCCTCTTGAGTCTGACACTTATGGCGGATCTTTTTTATATCACTTAGAAAACAATCAAGTGGCTGTTGGTTTTGTAGTCGGTTTGTCTTACAGCAATCCCTATCTAAGTCCTTTTGAAGAATTCCAACGTTATAAAACCCATCCGGCTATCCGCACCTTCTTTGAAGGTGGCAAACGCATTGCCTACGGTGCACGGGCCATTACCGCCGGCGGCCTCAATAGTCTTCCTAAGACCGTGTTCCCGGGCGGCGCACTGATTGGCTGTGATGCAGGTTATCTGAATGCGTCTCGCATTAAGGGTAGTCACGCAGCGATTAAAACTGGGATGCTCGCTGCCGAGGCCGCAGTGGCTGCCATTAGTACAGGTCGCACAGGCGATGAACTCACAGCTTACCCCGCGGCATTCAGAAAGAGCTGGCTACATACTGAATTGAAAAAAGCGCGTAACTTCAAACCATGGATGTCTAAAGGCCTGTATCTCGGCACCCTGATGGTGGGCATTGAACAAAAGCTTTTGGGCGGCAATGTACCTTGGACGATTCATAACACACATGCTGATCATGAATGTTTAAAACCTGCGGCCTTGTGTGAACCGATTACCTATCCTAAACCCGATGGCAAGATCTCATTTGATCGTTTGTCTTCAGTGTTTATTTCCAATACCAATCACGAAGAAAATCAACCGGCCCATTTGACTTTGAAAAATGATCAGGTACCTGTACTCACAAATATGGCGATCTTCGCGGGTCCGGAGCAGCGCTACTGTCCTGCAGGCGTGTATGAATATGTGAACGACGGAGATACTCAACGTTTACAAATCAATGCACAAAATTGTGTGCACTGTAAAACTTGTGACATCAAAGATCCCACGCAAAATATCGTTTGGGTGACGCCTGAAGGTACCGGTGGACCAAATTACTCAAATATGTAGACGTACCCGCTGCATACACCAGTAAGCAAGAGCACTACTGATCGCCGCCACCCCAAAAACGTGTGCGGCTCCTAAATGTTCCCACACATAGCCGGCGGCTATGCCACCTACCGTTCCACCGATACCATAGGATACTGTCGAGTAAAGTGCTTGACCTCTGGCTTGCAGCGGTCCATGAAACCAGATCTGTAACATTTTGATACTGGCACTATGGTGCACCCCAAATGTAACGGCATGCATCAATTGCGCAAATAACAAGACCCAAAATACGGGCCAGTAAGCGATCAAGGCAAAACGCAATGCGGCTACCAGGTACGCCGCGAGCAGTAACTGCCTGCTCGTAAAACGAGCAAAAAAGTGTTTTTGGTAATAGAAAAAGATGACCTCAGCCAAAACACCGAGCATCCAAAAAATTCCAATCACCGCTTTTGAATACCCCAAATGATCAAGGTAAAGAGAATAGAAAACATACAGGGCTGCATGAGCAAAGATCATCCAAAAATGAGAAGCCATGAACCACTGCACTTGGGTGTTCTTCAGCACGTGTGCAAAACGAATGACTTGCTGTAATGGCGCTTCGATCGGGGGTTCCCGTAAAGCCCATGTCAATACAGTCATGATCAAGAGTGCAACCACACCAAACCATGGCAAGCCTTCAATACCAAAGCGCTCAAACCAAGCTCCGGCACTCATGACCATGACAATAAAGCCCATCGAACCCCACAGTCTTAAGCGCCCATAACGTTCGTCAAAAGCATTCTCTTTTTGTAAAGCATGAACGGTTGCTGCCTCACCAAGTGGCATTAAGCTACTAATCACAATATTGAGAACAAACATCCAAATCAAAAAGGCAGCAAAACCTTCTAAGAAAAAGATAGCTGGAAATAAAAGCGTCGCCATGACCGCGGTGGTGCGCATAATCCCTAAACGGTCTCGACGCATATCTGCTAACCAACCCCAAAAAAATGGGCCAATCATGCGTGTCACCTGAAACATCGACATTAAGACAGCGATTTCAAAGGCTGTGAAATCCAAATGCGCAAAATAAAGGCTGGCATAGGGCGACATCAGCCCGATGTAACAGAAGTAAAAGAAGAAAAAAGCGGCGAAGGCCAGTCGAGTCGGACCGGTCATCGCCTATCTCGAGTGCTAAGGACGTTGCGCAGGAATGCGCGGGGTCGATACCTGAACATCAGCGCATTGAGCACGATGTCGTAAGTAATGATCCATCACCACCAAAGCCAACATCGCTTCAGCAATCGGGGTAGCACGAATACCTACGCAGGGATCATGTCGACCCTTGGTCTGCACCGTGGTGGGCTCACCGGCACGATTGATCGAGGCCTTGGGGCTCATGATTGATGAAGTGGGCTTGATGGCAATAGAGACCACCAAATCTTGGCCGGTACTGATGCCACCCAAGGTGCCACCCGCATGATTACTTGCAAACCCATCACGATGAAGTTCATCGCCATGCTCAGAACCTTTTTGCGCAACACTTGCAAAACCCGCCCCAATCTCCACACCTTTGACAGCGTTAATACCCATCATCGCGTGTGCAATGTCCGCATCCAACTTATCAAATATGGGATCGCCAAGACCAACTGGAACGCCAGTGGCAACCACCGTTAAACGTGCCCCACAAGAATCCCCTGCTTTACGCAATTGATCCATATAGGCCTCCAGTGCTGGAATCAGAGTTTTATTCGGTGCAAAAAATGGATTGTTCGCAATCTCAGTGCGACTTTCAAAAGGAATTGCCATTTCGCCTAAGGCACTCATATAGCCATAAAAATGAATGCCTTGTGTGGCTAACCATTTTTTAGCTATACCTGCAGCTGCAACTACGGGCGCTGTGAGACGCGCTGACGAGCGGCCACCACCACGAGGATCCCGAATGCCGTATTTGTGCCAATAGGTATAGTCCGCATGGCCTGGACGGAAGGTATCCAAAATATCACCGTAGTCTTGACTGCGCTGATCGGTATTACGAATCAATAAAGCAATGGGTGCACCGGTGGTTTTGCCCTCAAAAACACCAGACAGAATTTCCACTTGATCAGCTTCTTGGCGCTGCGTCACATGACGTGAAGTGCCAGGCTTGCGACGATCTAAATCGCCTTGCAAATCTTCTGCAGAAAGTTCCATACCGGGAGGACAACCGTCCACCACAGCGCCAATCGCAGGTCCATGAGATTCACCAAAGGTGGTGATACGAAATAAGTGTCCTAGTGTGCTTCCAGCCATAGGTGACATTATGTCATCGATTGCACTTGACCATTAAAAAAGGGCTTCTGCGAAGCCCTTTCTGATATTTAGTGTGCCTTATGACTTCGTTTCCTCAGTTGGCCAATCACGGATATAAGCTTTGAGCATGGTGTTCTCAAAACTTTGCGCCTCCACCACCGCTTTAGCCACATCGTAAAAAGAGATCACACCCATCAATGTCTTAGCATCCATCACGGGCAAATAACGAGCATGTTTTTCGAGCATCATGCGACGCACTTCGTCCAAGTCAGTTTCTGGGGTACAGGTTAAGGGGGCTTGATCCATGACGCTACGCACATGAACCGTCCCTACGGTGCCATGATTTTTCGCCAAGGTATTGATCACCTCGCGGAAAGTCAAAATACCGACGAGCTCTGCATACTCCATCACCACCAAAGAACCAATGTCTTTTTCAGCCATGATGTGCACAGCTGCAGACAGAGAGGTATCTGGAGATACCGTGAAAAGAGTATTTCCTTTGACACGTAAGATATCACTGACTTTCATAAGCACTCCTGGCGAACAAATATTGTTGTTATTGACTTCAGTCTATCAGTAGCGGGCAGGCTTTGCTAGACTTTTGACACTAGGGCAACTACCGTAGTGGTAAGTTCAACTGGCCCTCACCCCGGCTCCAGGCCCGCACAATCGGTAAATTGGCGACCAAGGTGGCGCCCGCCAAGGTCACCCACCAAGTCAAATAGATCCAAACCAAAAAGAGTGGCAAGATCGCAAAAGCACCATATACGGTTTTATACATGGGGAAATTAGAAATAAAGCTAGCAAAAGCAAACTTAGCCAATTCAAAGACGGTCGCTGCAAACACTGCACCCCACCACGCGTCTGCCCAAGGAATTTGCTCACGCGGCAAGATCTTATAAGCCAACATAAAACTTAGAATTGATAAGACCAATGGTAATAGTGCTGCGAGCAATTCCACACCATGACTCAGTGGCCCAATCAAGCCATGTCCTGCCGAGAGTAATAAAGAACTGAAATAGATACTACCAGCCAATAAGATCGGGCCGAAGATAGCTGCTAATAAATGCATGCCTAAACGTTTCATGAAAGGACGGCGCTCAGTCACGCCCCAAATACGATTAAAGGCATTTTCGACCGTCAGGAGGGTGAACAAAACACCGAGCAAGAGCCCTAAAGAACCCAAGACCGTGAGCCCTTTCGCTTTGAGTGCGAATTGATTGAGATACATCACGATGGGATCTCCAATCGCACCGGGGATTAAGTTATCCGATAACCAAGTTTGAAAGGACTGACGTAATTTTAAAAAGCGTGGCATTACCGCAAATAATGAAAATGCCAAAGTCACCATCGGGACTAAAGAGAGTGTGGTCGTAAAAGAGAGACTCGCTGCCAACTCATTGATATGACCGCCACGAGCACGAGCGCGCATATAGCGAAAAAAGTCTAACCAACGGTCTTTCTGAAGAATTATTGCCACGGCTCTATCATTACGAAATTACAGATTGCAATCATCGCACGGTTTATGAAAAACGTAACTATATTGGTTCTTTACTATTCGCGCCATGGCGCCACCCAAGCTTTAGCGGAATTAATTGCTGAAGGCGTGGAAAGCGTGCCCGGTGCCACTGCACGCCTACGCACAGTGCCGGCGGTCTCTACCGTTTGCGAAGCGACCGAGAGTGACATTCCTAGTTCTGGCCCCGCCTATGTGGAAGCCAGCGACTTAAAAGAATGTGCTGGCTTGGCCTTGGGCTCACCCACGCGTTTTGGCAATATGGCTGCTGCCATGAAGTACTTCCTGGATGGCACGAGTGCTGAATGGTTGGCGGGTGCGCTTGCGGGTAAACCAGCTTGCGTCTTTACGAGCACCGGTAGTTTGCACGGTGGTCAAGAATCCACGCTCTTGTCCATGATGCTGCCTCTGCTGCACCATGGCATGGTGATTGTGGGACTGCCCTACAGTCACCCAGAGCTCATGAATACGACTTCAGGAGGCACGCCCTACGGCGTGACCCATCATGCCAAGCCCGATGGTTCAGCGCCCATCAGTGCGGAAGAGAAAAAACTGGCTATCGCCCAAGGCAAACGTCTAGCTGAAATAGCGCTTCGCTTAGCTTAAATCATGATCTCAAGTTCTTTATCCCCATCACATGACCGCTGGCGTTTGATTGCCTGGTTCAGTTGGTTTGCGCTTTTGGTGCTATGTATTACCTGGGAGAGTGTTTTAGCCCCCATCAAACCGGGCGGATCGTGGGCAGTGATTAAAGCCCTACCCCTAGTTTTTGCACTCAAAGGGATTTGGCAAGGACGTAACTACACCATGCAATGGTCGAGCATGTTAGTCATGCTCTACTTCATTGAGGGGGTCGTTCGCATCGGCGATGCAGGCTTATCGAGCTACTTGGCGATGCTCGAAGTCTTTTTATCCATCCTCGCTTATCTAGCTCTCTTAGCTTATTTACGTCCCTTAAAAAAGGCGGCACGTGCTAAAAAAGCAGCAGAAGAGTCCTCAGCGAACCACACTCATTAAATCAACGTCAACGCACTATGAACGATACTCAATTTATCCAAGCACTACAGGCCATTGTCGGTCAGGACCAAGTCATCACAGAAGCCAGTGATTTAGAACCGTATTTGATTGATTGGCGCAAACGCTATCGCGGTACCGCTCTAGCCGCAGTTCGACCTGCCAATACCCATGAAGTCGCAGCCGTGGTGCAACTGTGTGCTCAGGAAAAAATCGCTTTGGTCCCGCAAGGGGGCAATACCGGCATGTGTGGTGGTGCCACACCGAATCCTCAAGGTCGTCAGATTGTGGTGTCATTGCAGCGCATGAATCGCGTGCGCGAGGTCGATACCGCGAACCAAACCATCACGGTCGAAGCAGGTTGTATCTTGCAAGCAGTGCAAGAAGCAGCTAGCGCAGCGGGTCGCTATTTCCCACTCAGCTTGGGCGCTGAAGGAAGTTGCAGTATTGGCGGCAACCTCTCTACCAATGCCGGCGGCACTTCGGTTCTACGCTATGGCAATGCGCGTGAATTATGTCTAGGCCTCGAAGTCGTGACGCCTCAAGGCCAGATCCTCAATAGTATTCGTGGCTTACGCAAAGACAATACGGGTTACGATCTGCGTGATTTATATATTGGTGCCGAAGGTACTCTTGGCATCATTACTGCCGCGGTTTTAAAACTATTTCCCATCCCTGTAGCGCAATGGACCGCCCTAGTGGCCGTGCCCAGCGCCGAGGGTGCTGTGGAGCTCTTAAGTCGTTTTCAGGCGGGTGCCTCAGCACAACTTACGGGCTTTGAAGTGATGTCACGCGAAGCCCTCGACCTTCTCAAACATTACTACCCTGCCCTAGCCAGTCCATTAGCAGCCGATAATGCTTATGAAGTGCTAGTAGAAATCTCTGATTATGAAAGCGCTGAACATGCGATGGCCTTGATGGAGAAAATTCTAGAAGGTGCTCTTGAATCAGGATGCGCGAGCGATGCGGCCATCGCTAGTAATCTGTCCCAAGCCAGAAAGTTTTGGGATATGCGTGAGCACATCCCTTTAGCGCAAGCCGATGATGGTCCGAATATCAAACACGATGTTTCTTTACCGATTTCGGCGATTCCTCAATTTGTCAGCACTTGTGATGAGATGCTGCGCCAACGCTATCCTGGCATTCGGATCATTAACTACGGACATTTAGGAGACGGTAATTTACATTACAACGTCGCTGGGCCAAGCGCTAGCGAAACTGAGAGTTTCTTTGTCAATCGCCAAAAAGAAATTCAGGCATTGGTCTACGCTGAAGTAGAAAAATACTCAGGCTCTATCTCTGCCGAACATGGCGTGGGTCAACAAAAAGTCGGCTATCTCCCCGACCACCGTGGCGCTGTTGCTTTTAGTGTGATGCAGTCGATCAAGCGCGCACTCGACCCAGATAACCTGATGAACCCGGGCAAAGTGATTGCTCTGTAGTCCTTGATAGTCTGTCAATATAAAAGCCACCTTGCGGTGGCTTTTTTGCGACTATTGACTGTCTTGTTTCTGTCCTATTACTGTCCTCTTGCTGTTTATGGCTTCGTTGCCTTCAGCATACAGTTGGAGAGCTCTGCAAAGTAGTCCAGGGCTTGCTCAGTGGGCTCAATGAATTTCTTACGCCCATCCGCCTCGATCGTGTAAGTAATCATGTTCTTATCACGCAAGAGCTTTAGACGAGAGTGCAAAGTCGCTGGCGAACCAATCGACTTCAGAGCAATCGCATCACTGACCAAGAGACGGCGCCCATGACGCCATTCGATACTGATATGGTTCAACAATTCTGTCTCTGTCGCGTCTAGTTTCGGAAACACAGATAGCTGATCGACGGATCGAACCAGATTCAGAAAGCGAAAATAGACAGATTGCAGGTCTTTGTTTTTTGTCATCCTTAGCCTAAGAGCATATTAATTTTTGTAAGCTTTTGTCAGTATAGCCCATTCAATCACATCATGATTTTTATAAAGCATTTAAAAATGAGCTTATTTGTCGTTAATTGCATGTAACTTGATGTCGGCAATATTAAATTTTCGTGAATCGCCGTATTTCTCTTGTTTTGCCGGGATGGATTCGTAAAACTGCGTGCTCAGAGAGAAATGAAAGGGATCACTCGATGAATTACGAAGCAGCAGTCAAACAACTACAAGAGACTGGCTCCATGAGTTTGATGGATTTCAAAGAAATGTCTTATGAAGACTTAGAAGACTTATTGGAAGAAATCAAGAAATGGGCTCTATACGCAAACGGCAACGCCGACAAATTAGAGAAAAAGAAAAAGAAGAAGAAAAAGAAGAAATAAAAACCCAGTCTAGCAAAGCCTTGATGAGTTGAAGACCTGCATTTGCAGGCCTTCTTCCTTCAAAAAGCGCGAGTCATATCGAGTTCTTGCCATTTGCCTTTTTGAGAATCTCATGCAACTGATCCTTGATCAAGAGCTTTTCTTTCTTTAAAACCTCAATCTCCTCATGGCTTCCTGATTCAATACGGGCCTCCATATTTTTTATTTTCTGATCTAGCGCATTATGTTTGTCAAACAAATGAAGAAAGTGCCGATCTTTTGTTTTGAGCTGAGAAATTAAGTCACGATACTCTGGAAACATGGTCGTCCTCCTTGTGGTCCATAGTTTCATCATACGCCGACCTCTATGAATTGAAATCCATATCCGCTAAGGATTTGATATGTATCAAAGCGTGATGTGGAATCAGGGTTTTCGGTCTTTCAGCAAACTTCGTAAAAGCTCGCTATCCTGTACTGATGAAAAAGCTTTGTTGTTTATTACTATTCTGTGTAGCTCCAGCTTTTGCTGAGCTGCCCTCGGGTTTACGCAATCTCGCCCCCGAACTGCGTCTTCAGGGTGAAGGGCGTATGACCTACTTCGGTTTTGAACTCTACGATGCTCGCTTGTATCAACACGCCAAAAAACCTGGCGAGGTCTTTGCTCTAGATATTCAATATCTGCGTAACTTTAAGGGCCAAGCTTTAGCTGAGAGAACGATAACCGAAATGAAACAATTGAACATCCCTGCAAAACAACGCGAAGCATGGGGTGAGGAGTTATTGAAAATTTTCCCCGATATTCAACCGGGACAAACTTTGACCGCCATACACATTCCATCACAGGGCACTATTTTTTTACATAACCAACAAAAAATTGCTCAGATTCCTGGCTCCGACTTTGCAAAAGCATTTTTTGGTATTTGGTTAGATCCCCGTACGAGCGCTCCACAGCTACGTAACAAACTGATTGCTAATGGCTGCGCTCCCGCGCTAATTGGCCCTGCCTGTTGATCATGATGAAGGATTTTATGAATAAGCTATCGAGGTTTTTAAAAAGTGTTTTACTCCTGGGTGGGGTGACTTTTTTACTAGGCTGTGCGGGCCCACAGGTCACTCGTTACGCACAAGAAAAACCCAGCCTCGATTTAGCCGAGTATTTCAATGGCACGATCGATGCGTATGGCATCTTTACCAATCGCAGTGGCGAAGTGGTGAAACGTTTCAAAGTAGTCATCGATGCCCAGTGGACCGTTCAGAATGGCAAAAAAGTGGGGGTACTCGACGAACGCTTCACCTACTCAGACGGCACGACCCAAAGACGTGTTTGGACTCTGACTGAAGTCGCCCCACAACGCTATGAAGGCACGGCCGATGACGTGATTGGCAAAGCTGCTGGTACTGTTTCTGGTAATGCCCTCAATTGGACCTATACCCTAGCCTTACCCGTCGATGGACGTATCTTTCATGTGCAGTTTGATGACTGGATGTACTTAATGGATAACAAAGTCATGCTCAATCGCGCGGCAATGAGTAAATTCGGCATTTATCTTGGCGAAGTGACATTAAGCTTTTATAAACGCTAGTTATGCGCTTATTGATCAATCTGCTTCTTTTTCAAGTGAGCTGGTTTGCCTGTATCTTAGGGGCAGCGCATGGCTATCGATGGTTAGGGCCCGCAGTGGTATGCGCTTCTATCGCACTCCATCTTTTAACGCAAATCCCCCCATCAGAGCGGCGTACAGAAATAGCACTCTTGCTACGCACCACCATCTTGGGATTGTTTATTGAGACTGCTCTGATTCAAACGCAATGGATCAGTTACACCGGTATCACTCCTCCGTATCCACCGCTTTGGTTAATCGCTCTATGGCCCGCCTTTGCTATGACCTTGCGTCATTCACTAGCTTGGCTACAAGGACGCTCGATACTGGCGATTCTTTTGGGCGCTGTGGCTGGACCACTATCGTATATGGCTGGCGCGCAACTTGGGGCAGCAACGCTCGCGCATCCTCTAGCAGCCACGATTTATTTAGCAATTGCTTGGGCAATCACCATGCCACTCTTAGCGCGCTGGAGTAGCAAAGAGCTCAAGGCTTAAGTCTCTTTATGACCTGCCCATTGTGAAATCGCTTCTGGAATATGTTCGCGATTACCCACGAATAATTTCCAATTCAAAATTTGCGTACAGAGCTCTTCCAAATCGTCATAGTCCATCTTCGCAATCGCTGATAGCTGTATTTCACCGGACTCGACTAATTTCATTAGTAGCTCATGATTGCTAGTGCCACGCCCCATGATGCCCTCCCAAAATAACATTTGTTTTAGATGCTTTTTGGGTAATCCTAGATGATTTCCTAGCTCTTATCTACCTAGCGGATCACTTAGCCTCAGGACTGATTTAGCTTGCCCAAGACAAATTGAAAATAGGCTTCGACATTAGCCTAGGAATTGGCTTTTATGCTTTTTTGTTCACGACAAACTCTTGAAGCATCAGGGAAAATATTTATCGAGACGCAGCAATAAATAGGCCTACGATACTCATAATCCCGACTAACCAACTCAGGCTTCTCGCTCCTGCCCAATTGGCCGCATAACAGATGATGTAACTGATACGCGCCAGAATATAAACCGTGCAACATAGACTGACGATGGCTAGTGGTGCCTGTTGTACTGTGGCCACTAATACGGCTGCCGCATAAAAAGGAAAGGACTCAAAACTATTCGCTTGAGCCGCATTGCCCCGGGCTCGAAAACCGGTCTGCTGCGCCAACCACTCCCGTGGATGATGATTATCGAATCGTATAAAACCCCATTTAGCGATCGCTGTACCCGCATAAGGCAATAAACCTGCGACCAAAATGCTCCATAAAGGCCAAGTCATTTTGTACTCCAAATTATTGATTTATATTGGTATTGTGCCAGTATGCATAAAAAAATGGGGTTTGCAGCTCTTTTTTGTCAACGCGTATCGTGTAAATGCGTTTTGGGCATGAGTAGACAAAAGAAAGGAACGATCCATGCGTTATGGATTTAACCAACTCAGTGATGATGAATTTATCGCTTTATGCAAGGCCTATAACAAAAGCAAAGGCCTGTATATCGTAGGCAAGATCCGGGAAATCCCCCCGATGCTAGTGGCTTTTGATCGCTGGCGCAAAGGGCTCAGCTACGTGGCCGCCATGGCATAAGCCATGTGTTCTTGAAGTATTCTGAATAACAAAGCTCCCGAGGGAGCTTTTTTATTGGCATTTTCCCGCTTATTCTGATTTATGCCTTTGGCGCATCAGAAATATAGCGTCCCCAGTCAAATACAGAATTCGCTAAAGGTTTGACCTTTCTGGCTACTCGCTGACTCATAGATCTAGCCTTGGCAGGATGAGCTTCTGTATGAGTGGCTTGACGACGGCGCGCCAGTTTTTCAGCTTGTTGCTCAACGGTTTCTTCAGCCACTTCAAGAAGTGGGCTGTCAGGCACTAGGCTGTCCAAATAAATACCTTGGAGGTAGTCTTGCATACGGTTCTCGAGCTCTTGCCAAATCGTATCTGTCGGGCTTTGCTCTTTATTGCTAGTATGGTTTTTATCGACCGCACGCACGACTGCCGCAATACTAATTTCTTTAGCCGGCTTACTCAGTAGATAACCACCACCCGGGCCACGATAACTTTCCACAATACCCGCGCTCTTCAAACGCGCGAACAATTGTTCTATGTAAGACAGGGATATGTTTTGACGCTTAGAAATATTATTCAAGTTCACCGGGTAGATGTCCTTGGAATGCACCGCTAAGTCCACCAGGGCAATAATTGCATATCGACTTTGTGTTGCGATTCTCATACTACGTCTCCTACTCTAAAAACCCCATCTGGGGCGATCTGGCTTCACAGGCCAGGCCATAACCACAACGTGACTGTACCCTTTGCTTAATTCATAAAAAAGTAGATAATTTATTAATATAATTTCGTAAAAAACTGAATATGAGCGTCTCCTATAACTATCGTCACCTCTACTATTTTTGGGTCGTCGCCAAAGAAGGCAGCATGTCTAAGGCCGCCGATCGCCTCAATATGGCGGTTCAGACAATCAGTGTGCAGGTTCATGAATTAGAGAAAGATTTAGGGCAACTGCTCTTTAAACCGGTCGGGCGCGGTCTGGGTCTCACCGAAGCGGGCCAAGCAGCCCTGAAATTAGCGGATCAAATTTTCTCCCTCGGTGAACAGTTGCCAGCCATGGTCAAAGATGCTGCAAGTAATACGCGCATGAAACTCACGATTGGGGTCTCCGATGGTCTACCCAAACTGATTACTCGCACGCTAATTGAGAGCGTTTTATCTGAAAAGAATTTACAGCTCATTTGTCACGAAGGCGAGTTTGACGACCTCGTCGCAGATCTTGCACTGCACCGTTTAGATTTAGTGCTCGCTGACCGGAGCGCGCCCGAAAATAAAAACTTGAATCTGTATAGCAAAGAATTAGGCTCTTCCCCCATCGCTTGGTATGCTAGCCCCACACTAGCTAAACAATCTGCGCGAGCCTTTCCCCACTGTTTAGCTGACTTACCGATTCTGCTACCCACACATCACGCCTCATCCCGTTTACCGATTGATGCCTGGCTAGATCAACAGCGTATCACGCCCAATCTTGCCGGTGAATTTGAAGATAGCGCTTTATTAGTCACCTTCGGCTCTAGTGGCATGGGTGTCTTCCCTGCTGCACAGCGCCTCGCCAAGGAATTAAAGAATAATTACGGCTTGGAGCAAATCGGCGTCTCTGAATCGATTCGCGAGTATTTCTTTGCTTTACGGACCGAGAAAAAAGTCCATCACCCACTTATCCAAAAAATTCTGGGGCAGACCCTACTGCAGTAAGTGATTTTTTTCCGTAGTCCCGTGATGGTCATGACAATGACATATGAATTTGCTATTGTGGGTTCATACATCGAGGAGACAGCGATGAATGAAGCTAGAAAACCGATAGAGCAGGATCAGACAGAACCATTGAAAATGATGACTGATACTGAGTCAGTGAATGTGGCAAAAATCAAAGAGGCTTTGGTGAAGTACCAACGACCTACAAATACCTATATCGACCCCAAAGACGAAGCCAACGAAACCGTGTGGGATAACTGACTCTCACCCAAGGGGTTTAGGGTGAAACCCTGATTTTTACCCAATATCCAAAAAATCAGGGTTTGCACTCTGTCTTTTTTCATTACAAATTCAATAGGCTTTGTTACACTTTTTTTGCCTATAAAAATACCAGGAGACAAATTATGTGGCGTTCAACATGGCGTAGCGCAGGTGCGCTTCTATGCCTTATCGCGACACTCAGTTTTTCAGCACACGCACAGTTGTTTGGTAACAGCTATGGTGACGATAAATACACCCCCAGGATGGGCCAAGATGGCAAAGACGTGATCTGGATTCCAACCGGCAATGACTTGGTACGCAATATGCTCGAAATGGCCAAAGTAGGCTCGAGTGATTTAGTGTATGACTTAGGAGCAGGCGATGGCAAGATTGCGATCGCCGCTGCACGTGAATTTGGCGCTACCTCGGTTGGCATTGAGTTCAATGGTGAAATGGCAGCACTTGCCAAACGTAATGCAGAACGTGCGGGTGTCGGTAAGCGAGTGCAAATTATTCATGGCGACATCTTCAAAGAAGACTTCTCCCAAGCCAGCGTAGTGACTATGTATCTATTGCCAGAATTGAATCTCAAGCTACGCCCCACACTTTTGAAGATGAAGCCCGGCACTCGCTTAGTCTCGCACGCCTTTGATATGGGAGATTGGGAACCCGATCAAACGATTCGTGAGCCAGGTACTGCTTACTTATGGATTGTGCCTGCAGAGGTGGGAGGTTACTGGCAACTCGACCGAGTTGACGGTGAGAAAGCACGCTTGTACTTAGTGCAACGCTATCAAAAAGTGGGCGGCACACTCATGATCGGAAAACGTAACTTGCCACTCATGAATCCTCACTTAGAAGGCAATCAACTGACTTTCTCTTTCATTGATCGCAAGCAAGTCTATAGGACGGTGCAACTCATTATCAAAGATGGCAATGCCAAGGGTGAAGAAAAAGGCCATGGCATCCTCAATGAAGTCACTGGTCGTCGCGTTAACTAAGAACTATCATTTTGAGCGCTAGTCCGCAACGCTTACTGAGTCAGACAGGAGCGATCGCCATTATTGTGGGGATCGTGATTGGCGCTGGGATTTTCAAAACCCCGGCGATCGTCGCCGGCCTGACCCAAGATCTCGGTTGGACCTTGCTGCTATGGCTAGGCGGCGCTCTGCTCTCGATTGCTGGTGCCTTGTGCTATGCAGAACTAGCCAGCGCCTTCCCACATGCAGGTGGTGATTATCATTTTTTACGTAAAGCCTTTGGTCGCTATATTGCTTTTTTATATGGCTGGGCCAAAGCAACGGTGATTAATACCGGCTCTATCGCACTACTGGCCTTCGTGTTTGGTGATTACATGAGCCAAGTGATTCATCTTGGCAAGTACTCTTCGGTCATCTGGGCCATCGCTATCGTTTTATCTTTGACCTTGATTAATTTGAGTGGTATCCAATCTTCTGCACGTACTCAGACTGTACTCACCACCTTGGAGGTGAGTGGACTGATTGCGATTGTTCTAGCAGCGCTCTATCTACTCAGCCAAGGTCAAACTTCTGGTTTGACACAAGCTCCTTGGTTCGAAAAAGATGTGCCTCTCGGTCTACTCGGCTTGGGTATGGTCTTCGTCTTGTTAACCTTTGGCGGCTGGAATGAATCCGCCTACATCAGTGCCGAACTCAAAGGTGGGCCACGCATGACCGTGCGTGTGATTACGATCAGTCTAATCATCATCACCTTGATTTATTTATGCGTGAACTTGGCTTTGATTTCTGGCTTGGGTCTTGATGGCTTAGCCAAGAGTAAAGCCGCCCCCGCACAACTCCTTGAACAGGTGCTCGGCCCTTGGGGACAAAAACTATTGGGTATCTTTGTAGCTATTGCTGCACTGACGAGCATCAACGCCACCATGATCGTGGGTGCACGCAGCAACTACGCCATGGGGGCTGATTGGCCAAGCCTGTCTTTTTTGAGCCATTGGCAACCCGCAAAAGGCTCGCCTAAGACTGCGTATCAAATTCAGGCGGGCTTCGCTTTAGCATTGATTGGCTTTGGCGCACTACAGCATGATGGCTTTGAAGCTATGGTGGAATTTACCGCTCCGGTTTTCTGGAGCTTTTTAGCTTTAGTCGGTCTGGCGGTGTTTCGCTTGCGCCTAGAAAAGGTAGAACGTCCGTTTAGAGTGCCCCTCTATCCCATCACCCCACTTCTATTTTGCGGCTCTTGCGCATATTTGAGCTACTCAAGCTTTAGTTATGCCGCTAGCAAACAGGCCGTAGGTATTTCATTAGGCGTGATGGCTGCGGGCATCCTAGCCATGTTGGCTTTACGACTTCACGAATACTGGCGCTCTAAACCTGCATCTTAACGAGCTCATAACGGAAGTGATCCTCGTATTGAGCGTCCAATAAACGCTGCCCAGAGCGGCGGAATTCTCCGCGTGTTTCTCGCATCACCCAACGACTGATCTCTGGCACAAACCAATAATCGTCATAACGCGTAGTACTAATGCGCGTGAAGTCATAATGGTCCAAGCGATAAAAGCGCTGTAGATGTAGGCTCGTGAATGTCCCGGCTGCGACCTGAATTTTCTCCCAAGCAATCACTCGTAACTGAGTCTGTATCCAAAACGTGTACGAAAAATCAGGGATACGATACCGGGTGTTCAAAATAGTTCCGCGACCAGGCTCTAAGCTTTGCGGCCACACAGTGAGGGCTTGATCATAAATTTGTACAAAATCCCAATACGGGTCCTGTAAGAGTCCACCCGTGCGCGTTTGAATCTCTGGGGCCAATACTTGCCCTGCCGAAGATCGCTCTAAGATAATTTGCTGGTCTGTGATGCGTGCAAGCTCATCTATTTCTCGAACGACTTCACCATTAAAACCATTGCGTTGCACATGGCGCCATGATTGCCCAACAGTGATGGGCCTTAATTGTGGGAGCCTCTGTAAGCCAAGCAGTTTCTCTGTTTGCACAGGCGGTAAAGCGCGTATGCCGCAGGCGCTCGTCAAAAATGGCAAAGCAGCTAAATAAAAAAGAGTTTGGCGACGTGAATAAGACATGATGGTATTTTTATAGCGTATCTCATCAATCACTGCAAGACACATCACTTGCCAAAAAGTGTCACAATACTTTCTTTAACTCAGCTTCAAAAAATGCACCCCACTATCAATGAGTCCCTGCACTATGCCATGACTAGCCTAGAGGTACTAGCGGTTTTGGCCTTTGCCTGCTCTGGGTTGATTGCCGGCTTGCGTAAGCAATTAGATTTGGTCGGTATCTGCATGGTCAGCGGAGCTACTGCCTTCGGTGGTGGCACCTTACGCGATATCCTCTTAGACCGTCGTCCATTTTTTTGGATGGAAAATGCTTATTGGTTGTGGATCATCCTATTTTTGTGTGTGATCGCTACCATCTTCATGAAGCGTCGTCATGTGGAGTTCACTGAACGGGCGATTCAAGTTCCTGATGCGATTGGTCTGGGCTTGTTTAGTGTAGTCGGTGCACAAATGGCGCTGGATTTAGGCATGCCTATCATCGTGACTCTGCTGATGGCGGTACTCTCAGCCATTTTTGGCGGAGTCTTGCGCGACATGATTTGTAATGAGATACCAAAGGCTTTCTCAGATCATCAGCCCTATGCCATCTTTGCTTTTTTGGGTAGCGCCTTGCTGATTATTTTGCAAAGCATAGGATGGAGTGAATGGCTCTCACTCAGTCTGTGCGCCCTCTTAATTGCATTACTGAGAATCGTAGCGGTTTACCAGCGCTGGGAATTACCTCGCTGGCAAGGCTAATTATTTTTCGACAAAGGCGCGCTCAATCACATAGTCACCCAAGACACCTAGACTCGGTGACTGCTTAAAGCCACGCGCATCTAACATCTCACTGGTTTCTTTTAACATCGAAGGACTGCCACAAATCATGGCGCGATCTACTGCCGGATCCAAAGGAGGTAGACCAATGTCTTTAAATAATTGGCCTGACTCAATGGCGGTTGTCAGTCGGCCGGTATGTTTAAATGCCTCGCGCGTGACGGTGGGGTAATAGATCAACTGCTTTTGCACCATCTCGCCTAAATACTCATCCTGCGGGAGTTCATTTTTGATGTAGTCTTCGTAAGCTAACTCACTGACTAAACGCACGCCGTGGATCAAGACGACTTTTTCAAATTTCTCATAAGTCTCAGGGTCACGAATGATGCTCATGAATGGCGCCAAGCCAGTACCGGTTGAGAATAAATAAAGGTGCTGGCCAGGATTGAGATCATCAATCACTAAAGTACCCACTGACTTTTCACTCACGAGCACCTCATCACCGACTTGAATTTTTTGTAAGCGCGATGTGAGAGGACCGTTTTCTACTTTAATACTGAGAAACTCTAAATGCTCCATGTAGTTCGGGCTAGCCACGCTATAGGCGCGTACCAATGGCTTACCTTCGACTTCCAAACCAATCATCAAGAAATGACCATTACGAAAGCGCAAGCCCTGAGAGCGAGTTGTCGTAAAGCTAAATAGGGTCTCATTCCAATGATGGACAGATAAGACAGTTTCTTTGTTATACGTTGCCATAGAGCTATATCCAGTGTTTTATCAGTGACTCGTTCAGATCGATGCTGTCACAAAGACCCTTATTTTAGCGTGACTACAGTCATTTATTAATGGAACATCGCCCAAAGCTACATAAATATTGAGCTAGCTCAAGGGTCTAGGCTTACTTCCAACAGAAGGTCGATGTCCAGGAGGACTACAAAATGTGTCTAAGAGCAATTTTTAGAAAATCTGTTTAGACTAGGTCTATGTCAGTCAGTACGCAAACGATTCCACTTTTCCCTCTGGGTACCACTTTGTACCCCGATGGCTTACTCGATTTAAAAATCTTTGAAGTCCGCTATCTCGATATGATCAAAGAGTGTGTGCGCGATAACACACCTTTTGGTGTAGTGACGATCAACCAAGGCTCAGAAGTAAGGCAACCTAATGAGCAGCTCTCACTGATGTCTTTTGGTACTCTGGCGCATATTGCAGAATTCGAAGCCGTGCAACCGAGCCTCTTTTTTATTCGTTGTCAAGGCGGCCAACGTTTTCGCCTCGATCAATATAGCCAAGAAAAAAATGGTTTATGGATAGGCGAAGTGGAACTCATGCCAGACGATAAGTCCTGCGATATCCCAGAACATGTACAAGATATGGCCCAACGCCTTGGAGAAATTATTGTCGGTTTAAAGGGGCGCGGCTTGAGTGAGGCACAAATCCCATTTGCTAGCCCCTACCTGCTTGATGATTGCGCTTGGGTTGCCAATCGTTGGTGTGAAATCATGCCCATTTCTGCGGCACAGAAAAATCATCTCTTGAGTATTGACCACCCTTTGATCCGTCTCGAACTCGTTAAAGAGTTGCTCGAACAACTCGAGCAAGGTGATACGCCGCTGAACTAAGCTTGTGCAAGCGGCAAACGCACAATGACTTGCACACCTGATTGATAGGACTTGTCACGAATATAAATTTGGCCCCCATGTTGCAAGACAATCTCTTTGACAATCGCCAGACCTAAACCACTACCAGAAGAGCCACCCCCCAAAACACGGTAATAAGGATCAAAGACCTTTTCTTTTTGGCTATCTGCAATCGGTGGGCCATCATTGGCCACAATCAGTTCTAAATATTGCTCGTCAACACGCGCTAAAGAAATATCAATCACGCTATCTTTTTCACCGTAGACCACTGCGTTATCGATCAGATTTTGTAAAAGTCTTTCTAACTGATCGGTATCACCCATCACCAAGACATCAGGTTCTAGCTTGAGTTGCAAACGATGATTCAGCTGCAAAACAGACTGATGCGTATCTAAATAGTTTCTCAGCAAACTTTCTAAATCAATTAAGTCTTTACGCTCTAACTCAACACCTCGACTCACACGACTAAAGGCCAATAATTGTTGAGCTAAACGAGTCGTGCGCCGCAAGCCCTTGAGTGCCTCAGCCAATGATTTCTGACGATCAATATCGTTTTGTGCATGAATAGCGTTCTCAACGTGAATTTTGAGCGCGGCAATTGGAGTGCGAATTTCATGGGCCGCGGCATCTATGAAGCGCTTTTCTTGTTTGACCGAATCCTGAACGCGTACCAAGAGATGATTCAACTCATCGACTACAGGCTTCAGCTCATCAGGCAATGCCTCTAGCTGGATGGGCTTCATAGAACTGGGATCACGCTTGGCAATACTCTCTGCTAAGTGAGAGATAGGCTTTAAATTAATTAAAGCAATCATATTGACCACAATCAAGAGAATTAATGCGCCAATACTGAGTGGCGTGAGAATAGACAGCCCCAGATCGCGGGACATCTCATCGCGCACATCATGTTTTTCTGCTGCTAAAACCCAGACCTGCCCGGACTGTAAAGCAAAAACGTGCCAGAGCTCATCATCTAGTCGATGGTCTTGAAAACCGGCTTGCAATGGTCCCAGTGCTTTATTGGGGGCTGATGCGGAACGCGCTAGTAAGACACCATCTTGGTGCCAAACCTGAAAGGCAATCTTACTTTCATAGGAATGCCCTACCTTTTGCGAAAAATGCTCATCGGTAATTTCAAGCTCATCAGGTAAGGCAATAATGATGGGTGAAGTAATGGTCGCTTTTTCTAACTGACGGGCAACTAGGGCTTCTAGTACTCTTGCCGAGGTTGCTAGTCGCGCACTGAATATTTCCTCTGATTCGTGATCAGTGACCAAATAAGCTGCATAACCCATGACACTCAAAATCAAGGCCATGGCGATAAAAATGCCATAGACCAGCCGTTGGCGAATCGAAAATGGCATTAATTCACCTGGCCAATGCGATAACCGACACCGCGCACTGTTTTAATAATATCCGGTGATATTTTTTTTCTGAGGCTATGCACATGGACATCGATGGTATTACTCTCCACGCCATCACTCCAGCCATAGAGTGTCTCTTCTAATTGACCACGCGAGAAAACTTGATGAGGATTCTCAGCCAGCTTGCGCAAGAGCGCGAATTCGCGGCGGGGTAATTCAATAGGCACGCCACCCCAAGTAATGGTCAAGGCTCCGAGATTCAGAATTAAACGACCTAACTCCAATTGCTGATTTTTCATAGAGCCATGGCGACGCTCTAAGACGCGGATGCGTGCGAGTAATTCATCTAACTCAAAGGGCTTGGTGAGATAGTCATCGGCTCCCAGATCCAAGCCTTCAATACGGTCGCGCGTTGCATCACGCGCTGACAGAATCAAAACGGGGGTGAGATTACGACGACTGCGTAACTCTTTGAGCACTTCTGTGCCATCAATGAGCGGCAAACCAAGATCGAGTATGACGAGGTCATAAGTATTTTTGGCTAGACTAGCCAATGCCGCTACGCCGTCTTTTTCATGGGTCACTTGATGAAGACCGCGCGTTAATGCCGCGTGCAAACCCGAAGCCAATAACTCGTCATCTTCAACCAATAAGATTTTCATCCCAATCCCCTAAACCTACTGAGGCCCGAGATGGGCCTTGATGGTCATAATTTACGCTTTTGTGCGATCTTATCCAAGATTGTATTGATTTCTTGACGACGCCCCTCATCTGCGAGAGTTCGGTTAGGACGATTCGGTGCCTGGAGAGCTTTTTTAAGGAATTTCTCGGCATTGGCAAAATCACCATTTCTAAAGCAAAAATCACCCATGAAATAGTTACTATCAATGCCATTAGGATTGATGGCAAGTGCCTTATTGAGTAATTCGGCAGCCTTTTTATCGTCACCAAAACCAATCGGCCAACCTGGGACTTGATAGTAGAGCGAACCTAAGCTGGTATAGGCAGAGCCGTCGAGCGCTTGGGGATTGATGGTCAATGCTTGCTCTAGATCTTTTTTGGCGTTTTTGACATGACCTAAAGCTCCAATACCGCCTTTAGCACCTGCATAACTGGCTTCAACGATTGCATGCCAAATCAGCACTTCTGCAGAGGCTTTGTTCTTAGCCAATATGGCATCCGCTTGTTTGACTAATTTATCAAAGGCTTGTTCTTGAGCTGTAGCTGGCATACTGTATTTGATTTTTTCCCATTCTTTTTGCATGAGTAAAACATCGTCCTCAACAGCCGCCATGACGGGTGTATGAATGAAAGAAGTGACGAGCAAAAGCCCGAGTAATCGATAGATCGATTTCATGATGCATCCTTTTTTCTAAAAAATTGACGAATAGTTTTGACTTGCCCTGCAATCGCCCCATCAGGGATTGCGGGCAATAGTTGATTGAGGATGGCAAAAAAGTTTTCAGCAAAACCCATGCGAGCTTCAAATGTGGTCTTCGGTAAAAATTGCATAAAGGCTTGAGCTACTGCAGCGGGGGTATCCACCGCAGTCTTTAATGCCTGGTTCATTGCGACCACTCTCTGATCATTAATGTCCGTTTGCGTGGCTCGTGGAGAAAAAATGCGCACCACAATGCCAGCCCCCGATAACTCTCGGCGCAAAGCTTGTGTAAAACCACGTAAACCAAATTTACTGGCGCAGTAAGCGGCAAAGCCAGGGAAACCAATATACGCAAAGGTTGAACCGATATTGATAATTTGCGCGCCTGATTCGCGTTTTAAAGAGGGTAATAAGGCCTGCGTCAATAAAAGCGGGGTCAATAGGTTGACATCGAGTAATTGCTTAATGATGGCTGGATCTTGATTTTCAAAAGCATCAAAATCACTCACACCCGCGTTATGAATAAGCAAATTTACACCGCCTAAGTCAGTGACTTTAGCTTGTAATTGCTGATGGGTCTCTTGAGACAGTAAATCACCACACACTATGGCGACTTGGCAAGATCCTGATAGCTCACCAGCGAGTTTCTCTAAGGCCTGCGCTTGGCGCCCCAATAAAATCATCGATTGTGCATGCGGTGCTAAGGCTTTTGCGAGAGCCTGACCAATTCCGCCAGTAGCACCCGTGAGCACCACACGATACTTAGACATGTGTGACTCCAGTAAATAATTGCTCGAGCGCCTGCTCGCGCGAGGGTAAATGTCTAAAGATGTCGCCATACAAATGGTAAAAACGTCGGGCGCAATGGACGATTACGACCTGATCCTCTGAATCAGTGACCTGATTCATTAAAGACTCAAAGAATTTGACATGGTCCAAGTCCAGGCTACCATGGGAGGTTAGGTAGCTGAAGGCTGTATCCGGAAGATTCAAACTAGTTTGAATCTTGGTAGCGGCTGCAGACGCTAGCGCGATACTCGTACCTTCAAGGACATGAACCATGCCAAAAAAACCAACGGGGTTACCACGATCAATTTGATGGTAGGCATAAGCCACCATTAATTCAGTCGTGATGTGAGGCTGTGAATGACGGACAACTTCCGGGTCTGCGCCACAAGCACGAATATCATTCAGAATCCACTCTTCGTGGCCGATTTCTTCTTCGATGTATTCTGCAATGGCGGTACGTAACCAATTGTGTCGATCATCTAGACGTGCGCCACAAGCCATTAAAAGCGGCACCGTATGTTTGACGTGATGAAAAGCCTGGCTTAAGAAAGCAATATATTGCTCAAGAACAATGTTGCCATCTAAGGCATCCTGAATAATCGGTGCACCAAGCACATACTGACGAGCACTATCAGTTTGCTCTTTGAGTTGCGTAAAAAATGTCATGAGTTCTCTCCAACCAGATTGAGCTGGCTTGTATTTAAATCCTGTGTATAGAGTGCTTGTATTTGAGTGGCATAGCTTTGCAAGATGGCGGCGCGCTTGGGACGGCCATTGGCGGTGGCCAAGCCGTTACTCAAAGTAAAAGGTTCACGGGCGATGCAGTACGCTCGAATTTGCGCATAGTCTGGCAACTGAGCGTTAACTTGCTCAAGAGCTTTTTCAATACTGTTTCCATCAATCCCTGGGTAAGGCAAGAGGATGGCTGATAAATAGGGTTGGCCATCACCCAACACCATCGCTTGGGCAAAACAATGACTACCCAAGAGTATGCTTTCAGGCCACTCAGGGGAAACATTACGACCAAAACTTGTAATTAAAACGTTTTTCTTGCGACCGGAGATATACCAATACCCATCAGCATCCTGGTGCCCTAAGTCACCTGTTGCAATCCACTCATGATCTTGCTCTGCCTGACCGAGATAACGTAAAGGGGCTGTCGCCTTGACTAATATTTCTCCATCTGTAGCAAGCGTGAGCTGATGGTGAGGTAAAGCCTGACCGATGCTACCGATCCGAGACGCTTGTGGCAGGTTCAATGTCACTACTGAACAACACTCCGATAAGCCATACCCTTCAAAGATCGGTAAGCCCATCTCTTGTGCGGCATGCAGTAATGCCTCAGGCACCTTGGCACCACCCACGGCCATAAAGCGCAGACTGGCAAGACGCGGATCATTCTTTTTCAGTACTGCCAAGAGCGCTTGCAGCATCTGCGGTAGCAGAATCACACTCTGTGCTTGGTATTTCTCAATCGCATTCAAACACAACTCAGGATTAAACTGGCTTGCCCCTAACAACCCCACCTCTTGCAGCGCTGGCACAACATTCGATGCTGTACTCAAGGCAGCTGTATAAGCACCCGCAATATTTTCTAAAAGGACTGATAGAGGTAAAAGGGTTAAATGTCTCTCTATTCCTAAAGTACGCAACTGTTGCTCTAAAGATTGCGCAACAGCCCATTGTTGCTCGGCTGATAAGCAAACCCCTTTGGGCTCAGCAGTGGTCCCTGAAGTAAAAGTGACTTTCTGAATACCAAGCAAATCAGGTTTTTGAATTTGATCTTTGAGAACCTGACTAGCTTCAAATAAATGATAGCTTTGACTCGG
This sequence comes from Polynucleobacter sp. MWH-Loch1C5, assembly GCF_018881775.1. Taxonomy (GTDB): domain Bacteria; phylum Pseudomonadota; class Gammaproteobacteria; order Burkholderiales; family Burkholderiaceae; genus Polynucleobacter. The sequence goes on along the minus strand of NZ_JACVPR010000001.1, from coordinate 1,374,176 downwards.
CGCGGTGATTGGAAAAACAAAACCTAAAGCTTTGGCATGCTGCGGATCTTGTACAAAAAGACTCGTCATACCACTTTGACGGATGGTATGAACCCACTGACTTGGCGTAAAAAAAGTAGGTAGAGGTATCAATGCAACCCCCGCCTCCTGGCAAGCCCAATCTATCATCAGCCACTCGGGGTGGTTATCTCCCAAGATACCCACTGGAGCATACGGTTCAAGTCGTGAGCGCAGGCTTGCTACTAAAGCGCTCACCGTTTGTAAGATGGCCTCTTTACCCCAGGTCTTATCGGCCTGGCGTAAAACAATGGCATCTGCGGAATACTTACTCAGCCAGTTCAGCATAACCGTGTGCAATATCACCAAACATGACTTCTGGCTCTGTATCGTAATAACTACCCCAAGCGCGACCACCATCGGCCAAACGTTTCGGATCGGCCAACCCTAAACTGACAGGCTTGAGTTTGAGGCGCTTAAATGAATTAAAAAGATGGCGCGTAGCCGTAAAGACAACCCATTGATAGCCACTGCGATGTAAATGGCGCGTCATCTGAATAATTAAGGCACGTCCAGCACCAGGATGTAGCGCGGCTAAATTGCCGACTTCAATAATCTGTGCACGTGCAACAGGCTGCTTTTGCAAACTGGCGATTTCTTGTTCGATCGGCACATCTAAATACTGCTCTAAAAAAGCACGACGATGCGCTAAGCCTGAATATCCCAAAGCTGCCACCCAATGTCCCTGAGCATCTTTGCAACCCAAAAGAGTTTCACTGAAGTGCTTCACATCCGCTTGGTATGTCTTGAAAAAATTATCAGCGATAAAAGCTTGTAGACTTAAACGCTCGGGATGATCCGGGCCGACTTCAATGATCTGAAAAGTATCGAGCTCTTGTAGCTCACTCTTCGTCGTCCAGACTTCTTTGTGACCCATCACAGCTAATCTTGCTTGCACGGCGTCTCCCATGTCTTTATCCATGTAAGCACAATAAAACCTGAAGATTAAGAGCCTCTTAAGACATGATTAAGGCAAGATTAAGGACTTAAATCATTGATTTTTATCAAAAACCCTAATCTGCAAAGACTTTCAATACGGCTTAGACTGCAGTCATGACAAATCAAACTTCAGGCCGCGTCCGACGCGCCCTCATTATTGGTGCCACAGGTGCGATTGGCCAAGCGATCGCCCAAGAATTAAAGCCGAGTCATGAGGTGGTGTGTTTGAGTCGTAGCAGTGAACCCGCACTGGATTTTACTGACCTCGACAGCATCGCACTAGCGAGCCAAGCTATAGAAGAACGCTATGGGGCGCATGCTTTTGATCTGATTATTGATTGCGCTGGCATTTTGCATACCCCAGAGTGGCTGCCAGAAAAACAACTGAAAGATCTGAATTGGCCTCAAATGCAAGAGACTTTTCTGGTCAATACTTTGGGACCGGCGCTCATCATGAAGTATTTCACTTCCCACTTGGCTAAGGAGCATGCAGTGATGGCGTTCTTATCAGCGAAGGTGGGCAGCATTAGTGATAATCGTTTAGGGGGCTGGTATAGCTATCGAGCGTCAAAAGCAGCGCTGAACATGCTCATCAAAACCGCAGCGATCGAACTCAAACGTACCCAAACCAATACCGCCATCGTGGCCATCCATCCCGGCACGGTCAAATCGCGTCTCTCACGTCCATTTCGGGGCGATGAAATCGGACGCGATCCCAAAATCGCTGCCACAGAAATTTTGCAGGTACTCTCTCGTGTGACTGCGATGCAGAGCGGGCAATTTTTAGCCTACGACGGCACTGAACTTCCCTGGTGAAAACATGAGTTGGTTTTGGCTAGTCCTTGCAGGTATTTGTGAAGTGGGTTGGCCCCTAGGATTGAAGTTGGCATCGAATCCTGCCTTCAAAATCTGGGGCCCAGTGCTTGCTCTCGTGAGTATGACCTTGAGCGGTATTTTTTTGTGGCTCTCTCTGAAGGGCATACCCATAGGTACAGCGTATGCAGTCTGGACCTCGATGGGGGCTGTAGGTACTTTTTTAGTGGGCGTTTATTTCTTTAATGATCCACAATCTCTGCTGCGCTGGTTAGGTGTTGCCCTGATTGTGGCGGGAGTCGTCGTACTCAAACTCTCATCATAGAAAATCTTTAGTAAGGTCTTCTGAGTTTGACATCACGCAAGACATATTGGTTGCACCAATGGGCTAGCGGATACCAACTCGGCACACCATAAGAAGACCACTCCGTGAGTACCGCTAAAGTTCTATCTTCTTGCCATAAGGTTTTTCTGAAGTCTTGTTGGTAAGCCTGCGAATGCACAAACGGATTATGTCCTGCAAAAGAATAAGTCAGTAACAGCCCAAACAAAGCCATAGATACTGCAAAGCGCTTATAGCTAGCTTGCACTCCCCATATCCAAGGACTGATGATGCTGGAAATCAATTGGGCCAAATTGAGTAAGGCAAAAAATAGGGAGATACCTAAAGTGAGAGGAGGCACGATTAAGTTGCGATAAGCATTATCTAAATGTTGCGCAGGGATATCCGAAGCCAAATACGCAGTCATCTGAATTTCAGGAACCCCCTGCCAAGCTGCCAATTGAGCGATTCGGTTAGGCACAAACAAAGCCATGGCTGGAAATAATGATTCCACAATTTTGCGATCCTCTTGGCCAATATCATCGGTAAATAAAGGTCTAGCCTGTAAGGTACTTAGCTCCCCTTGCGCCGCCTTTTGCGTCAACTGCCCCAAGACTAAAGCGACTTTTTTATCTTCTAAGCTGGCTTGGGCAACGAGGTGATCAGTCACCTCTTTCTGTAAATGCCACATGCTGGTAATACCTAGTGCAAAGCAAATGATGAGTGATAAGGTGGTGTTTTCAAAATAACGTTGCACCCAGCGATGCATGGTGAAACCAAAACCAATCCCCGATAAAACCCTGCCCCAAAACTCGAGCCCCTGAAGAGTATCTTCAGTCACCATAGGTCCCGTGATATCTAGCAGCTGATAGTTAAATGAGAATTCAAACGCTATGTAAAGCAGCGTAAATAAGAGAGGTCCGTAGTAACGCGAGGCGCGCAATAAAGCTGTCATGGTCTGATGTTCGTCAATCAGATGGCTATACTAAACGAATCAGATGACCACCTATGATTTTTGGTAGAAAACAAGTCGACATGAAAAAAGGTGGCGTAATCGCCACCTTTAAGCCTAAACGAATATCAGCGGTGCAATGTAAGCAAAAAAAATGCCTAATAAATAAATGGCAATCGATATGCCCAACATGACTTGCGATCGTTTTCTTTGTCGATTACAAGCCATGGCCAATTGAGGATCAGTCGGACAAGGTAAATATCGACTCCTATACTGCTGATAACTAGCCAACGTAAGCATCAAACCTGCAATACCAAAGACCCATAATTTATGCTCAGAGAACCAAATGAGCTGAGGAATATGACTAAGCAGTGTGGCTAAGGTCGCCCCCGCCCCTAAGGTCACTAGTAAGGCTGGTAGCGCACAACAAATTAATGTTGAGAAACTTGTGAATAAGCTCAAGGTCGAACTTAGTCGACCCGTGTTGGATTTCACAATCTCTGAATCAATGTTTGCCATGATGTTTACCATCTTTATGGTCATGCTGGTGAGTTTCATTACCGGGCTTATAGCGGTCTGCTTTGACCTGATTTTTAATATCAGCCATAGTGAACTTACCTCGCTCTACTGACTGTAATTGGTAGCCTGCATCGACAATAATTTTTTTCAACTCATCATCGCTCACAGCTTTACCATCTTTAGTTGTAATGGCAACGACTCGTTTTTCAAGATTAATATAAATTTCCGAAGTCGCCGGTAATGCTTTTAACTTCTTCTCAATAGAAGAAGCACAAAATGCACAGACCATGCCCTCCACTCTCATCTTGATAGATTCAGCAGCAGCCAAGGCTGTCAAGGAAAAACTACTTGCGAGCATTAAGACACAAGATTGAATCACTAACTTTTTCATGAATAACTCCTTTTAGAATAAAAACATCACATTCATAAATAGATCGCCGCGGCGCTCAGTATTGGCTTTAACACCAATATCTAACCACCAGCTTCTTTCGAAAAAACGCAACATCGGTGTTAATGCGGTTTGTCCAGTTTGCATAGAGTCACGCATCACTTGTACTCCAACCCAGGAAGCAACTTCCCCAAACTCCGCGGCATAGGGAGCCCACAAGGCTTGTGCGGTATAGACCGATTGTTCACGTTGATGAACTAGAAAACGTTGCGCTGAAACACGGGTATAGATGCGTAAAGTTTCATAGTCGAACCAAAGCCCACCCTGAGCACCATTTTTTGAGTCTGCGTTCATATAAGTACTGGTCACCGGGCCACCAAAAACATACCAATTAGCAATGCCTTGACTTCCATAGTGACGATCTAACAAATATGCAGCTTGCACACCGGTATATCGACTAATACGGTCATGGTGGCCCCTGAACTCAAAGTGATTAAGCGCCATACTTAAGTTTGGCTTGAGGCCATAACTTAATTCGGTGGTCGTCATCTCACCCGTGCGCATAGCCATGATCATGGTCATATCTTTAGGTATGAACAATCCTGCATAACTTGCCTGAAGCGGCAGTAATAAGGCTAAAGCTAAGCCTATCTTTTTCAGATATGCCTTTACAAAGGCAAGGCCCAGTACAACGGGAATAAAAATACCCATTCGATTTCCTTTCTTAATTAATAAAAACTATGAATTAAGAAAGTGCTTTGGGCGGGTGCTCGATGGGTTCTAAGAAAGTCTTCAAAGACCATTTCCGAAACTGATCTTCAAGACGTTGAGTGAAGTGATTCACAAGCGATACTCGTGAATCACTCATGTATAAACTTGCAAGGCAACACAAATGCTTACTCGCATCACACGCTTTATGATATTGATCTTGATGTACCTCTGTGACAGTCTCATGGCAATCCAGAGTTAGGTCATGGGTCACTATAGCCTGACTCGCTACATCAATACTTTCCTGCACTACATGCGTAATACTAGCTTGAGCACCCATCAAGGGCGCAAGCAAGATAGCGAGAGCAATATAGCAGCGCAATAAAGTCTTCATGGCACCTAGTTTATGCCAAAACTGTAATCAAAGTGTGACGTAATCGGTATAACCCTTGGCTGCGCCACCATAAAAAGTAGCCCGGTCATAAGGATGAAGAGCAGCATTGATTTCTAGGCGCTTGGGCAAATCTGGGTTAGAAATGAAAAATCTACCAAAAGCAATCGCATCGGCCTGACCGTGCTTGACAGCCTCAATCGCTGACCCCCGATCAAAGCCCCCTGCCAGGATGACGGCACCTTGATAAAGCTTTCTAAATAATTGACTGACATTCGGCGCAGCTTCGTTAAGATCATCATTACCACCCGCCGAACTCGCACGCGGTTCAATGAGATGTAAGTAGGCAAGCTGTAGAGAATTTAACTGATCGATTAAATAGCTAAATAAATCGACCGCTTGCGAATCTCTCATGTCATTGAAAGTACCATAGGGTGATAAGCGAATACCTACACGTCCGCTTCCCCACACAGGAATGATCTCTTGCAAAATCTCTAAGACTAAGCGACAACGATTTTCAATCGAACCACCGTACTGATCTTGACGTTGATTACTACCATCTTGCAAGAACTGATCTAAGAGATAACCGTTCGCTGCGTGTAGTTCTATCCCATCAAAACCGGCTGCTTTGGCATTCTTGGCTGCTGTCAGATAAGTTAGCTTAAGCGTAGCAATCTCATCCAAAGATAATGCCCGTGGCGTCTCGTAATCAGCCAAGGCCCAAGATGCTGTGTAGACCTGCCCTTGCGGCTTGATGGCCGACGGCGCAACCGGCAAACCCTGCTCAGGGTGCAATGATGAATGTGAAATACGGCCAACATGCCATAGCTGTAAAACAATCTTGCCACCTTCAGCATGCACAGCATCAGTCACCTTTTTCCAGGCGCTCACCTGTTCTGCAGTGTGAATACCGGGGGTAGCCGGATAACCTTTACCCAACTCACAGATTTGGGTAGCTTCAGCAATGATCAAGCCAGCACTCGCGCGCTGTGCGTAATAAGTAGGGGCTAAATCACTGGGCACTCCCGCATCATTAGCACGCATTCTGGTTAAAGGAGCCATCACTACACGATTACGAATAGGTATATCGCCAAGATGACCTGCAGTAAAGAGTTTTTCAGCCATTGTGTTTCCTTATTTTTTATTCGTTCTCAGGGCCTTACTTTACTCTGAAAGCCAAGGTTTTTCAGGCAAGCTGCGTTAGGCATGTCCTCAATGTTAGGATGGAGTCATTCAGAAAAACAAACACATGATGAGCGCCCTACAACTGACTGGATTATTTTTTATCACTGCTGTCGCAGAAATTGTGGGTTGCTATTTGTTCTGGCTAGTTGCAAAACAAAATCAAACACCTTGGCTTCTTCTTCCCGGCACCCTGGTTCTCGTTCTTTTTGCTTATTTATTAACTCTGCATCCAAGCGCCAGTGGGCGTGTTTACGCAGCTTATGGTGGCATGTATATCGTGGTCGCCATGCTGTGGCTGCGCTGGGTGGATGGTTTGCATTGGAGTAGATGGGATCTGCTAGGCGCTTCCTTGGCGCTAGCAGGCATGGCAGTGATTGCCTTGCAAAACCCGCGCTAAAGTTCCCAGTGCCGCGTGGATTTTTTTCTTAAGATTTAACACTCATCACTAGCATTAGGTCAAACCCTAATATTTATAAATTTCATTTAAATCAATTATTTATCTCGTTTTTTAGACATGGTTTCATGTTCTAAAAAATCGATCAATCTCATCGTTTTTATTCATTGGATATATCACTGTCTTAGGCACACACTTGACGTACACAGTGAAGGAGGTTCAGATGATGTATCTACAAGAACTGTTAAATAGTCCTGAGTTGACCAATTATTGGCAATCCTTGGCGATGAGTAAATAGTAAAACTAAAAAAGGAGATAGCGATGAGTACAGGTAAGTGTCCAGTAGCGCACGGTGCGCATACAACGACTGAAAAATCAGTCGTATCTTGGTGGCCTAATTCCCTGAATTTGGATATCTTGCATCAGCACGATACCAAGACAAATCCTCTGAAGGGTTTTAACTACCGCAAAGAAGTTAAAAAATTAGATGTGAAGGCTGTCAAATCCGACCTCGTCGCTTTGATGACCGATAGTCAACCTTGGTGGCCTGCTGACTGGGGTCATTACGGTGGTTTGATGATTCGTTTGGCATGGCACGCAGCAGGCACTTATCGTATCGCTGACGGTCGTGGTGGTGCGGGCACAGGTGCACAACGTTTTGCACCCCTGAACTCATGGCCTGATAACGGCAACCTCGATAAAGGCCGTCGCCTCTTGTGGCCGATTAAGAAAAAATACGGTAACAAACTCAGCTGGGCTGATTTGTTTATTTTGGCAGGTAACGTAGCCTATGAATCTATGGGTCTACCGATGTACGGCTTCTCATTCGGTCGTGAAGACATTTGGCACCCAGAAAAAGATATTTACTGGGGCGATGAAAAAGAATGGTTAGGCTCTGCTCGCTATAAGGGTGATGATCGTCAATCACTGGAAAATCCTCTAGCAGCTGTGCAGATGGGCTTGATCTACGTGAACCCCCAGGGTGTGAACGGCAATCCTGACCCAGCACGTACAGCGCACGATGTACGCCTCACATTTGCACGCATGGCGATGAATGACGAGGAAACAGTCGCCTTGACCGCGGGCGGCCACACAGTGGGTAAAGCCCACGGTAATGGCAGAGCAGAAAATCTCGGTCCAGAGCCTGAAGGCGCAGATATCCATGAACAAGGTTTTGGTTGGATGAATCATAAAACGCGTGGTATCGGTCGCGACACAGTGACTAGCGGTCTTGAAGGTGCATGGACGACCAACCCAACGAAGTGGGATAACGGTTATTTCCATCTCCTGTTGAACTACGAATGGGAACTCACTAAGAGCCCAGCCGGTGCTAATCAATGGCGTCCTATCAATGTGAAGCCAGAAGATATGCCTGTGGATGTAGAAGATCCATCGATTCGTACGATGCCGATGATGACTGACGCTGATATGGCCATGAAGGTCGACCCAGAGTATCGCAAGATTTCTGAGCGTTTCTATAAAGATCCAGCCTACTTCGCACAGACATTTGCTCGCGCTTGGTTCAAGTTGACACACCGCGATATGGGTCCTAAGACACGTTATATTGGTCCTGAGATTCCAAAAGAAGATTTGATCTGGCAAGATCCAATCCCTGCAGGCAAGAAGGACTACGACGTCGCCGCAGTGAAAGCTAAGATCGCAGCTGCTGGTTTATCGATCACTGAGCGTGTAGCCACTGCTTGGGATAGCGCCCGTACCTTCCGCGGTTCTGACTATCGTGGTGGTGCTAATGGTTCACGTATTCGTCTAGCCCCTCAGAAAGACTGGGAAGGCAATGAGCCAGCTCGTCTAGCTAAAGTCTTAGCTGTATACGAGAAGATCAGTGCTGAAACAGGTGCTAGCATCGCTGACGTGATTGTCTTGGCCGGTAGCATGGGTGTTGAGGAAGCCGCCAAGGCAGCAGGCGTGAACGTTCAAGTTCCATTTGCTCCAGGTCGTGGTGATGCTACTGCTGAAATGACAGATCGTGAGTCATTCGCAGTGCTCGAGCCATTGCATGACGGCTTCCGTAACTGGGTGAAAAAAGAGTATGCCGTTTCTCCAGAAGAGATGTTGCTCGACCGCACACAGTTGATGGGCTTAACCGCTGCTGAAATGACCGTTCTAGTCGGTGGCATGCGTGTTCTAGGTACTAACCATGGCGGTACCAAGCATGGCGTGTTCACAGACCGTGTTGGCGCTTTGACAAATGACTTCTTTGTCAATTTAACCAATATGAATTACAGCTGGAAACCCAATGGTTATAACCAGTACGACATCGTTGAACGCCAGACTGGTAAAACCAAGTGGACTGCAACGCGCGTTGATTTGGTATTTGGCTCTAACTCTATCTTAAGAGCCTATGCTGAACTCTATGCTCAAGACGACAACAAAGAGAAGTTTGTACAAGACTTTGTGGCCGCTTGGGTCAAAGTGATGAACGCAGATCGCTATGATTTAGAGCAGTAAACTTTCTTGCAGTTGAACGACAAGAGCCCGCTATGCGGGCTCTTTTTTTATCTTTAGATCTCGTCAAAGTAAGTGGATTAGACTAGAGCCTATGGAAAAGAAAGCACTTATCTTATTTGGTCATGGCGCACGTGATCCACGCTGGAAAGAACCCTTTTTAAAGATACAAGAAATCTTAAAAGAGACTGAGCCACAGCAAATAGTAGAACTCGCTTTTTTAGAACTCATGAGCCCTAATCTTCCAGAGTGTGTTGCGCAATTGACTCAGGCAGGGGTTGAGAATATTACTGTCATCCCCGTTTTTTTTGGCCAAGGGGGTCATATCCGTGAAGACCTACCGAAAATCATTTCAACTTGTCGACAGGCCAACCCACAGCTCCAATTAAGCGTAAAGCCGGCTGTCGGTGAGAGTCTCGAAGTTCTCCAGGCGATTGCCAAATACTGCACCCACGAGCAGTAAAGCTGGCGCATCCGTATCGAACCAAGCCTGCGCTTCGCCTCTAGCCATTTGTTCTAGAGTCAGCGCTAGACTGCGCTCACGAATAGTGCTGATTGCTTCAATAATGCGTACTGGAGTGTGCGCATCTTTGCCTTGAGTGAGTAAATCTTGAGCAATAGTGATGGCTTCCGAACGTCCCATATAGATGACAATCGTATCTGCATCAGGTAGCTTCGCTTTGACTTCGTCTTGAGCTTTGACTTGAGTACAGAATGCAACGCTGCGCGCCACCCCTCTTAAGGTCAATGATTGTCTAAGTGTTGCTGAGGCGGCTAAGGCTGCAGTAATGCCTGGAACAACCTCAACAGCAATCCCTGCGGCTTCTAGAGCACTAATCTCTTCATCAGCACGGCCAAACATCATAGGATCCCCTCCTTTGAGTCGGACAATGATTTGATGTTTTTTTGCTGCATCAATCAAACGCTTATTAATAAAGTGCTGCGCCGCTGAATGTTTACCACAACGCTTACCTACTGGAATATGTTCAGCTTGCGGGCAAAACTCTAACATTGCAGGATCTACGAGAGCATCATGCAAAACAATATCTGCGTGCTGTAGTAAACGCATTCCACGAACCGTGATCAAGTCTGGCGCACCAGGGCCAGCACCGACTAAATAGACTTTACCGAAAGGCGCTTGCATCAGGCAATCTCCACAATCATGCCTGCAGCCACAGTGTGATTGCTTGCCTCATCAATTAAGACAAAGGATCCTGTTGCTAATGAGTCTACAAAACGATCTGCCATGATTGGCTTTTGTAAAACCAACTCAACCTGGCCAATGCCATTCATTGTGAGTGTATGTTCACCCGTGTGTTGCGATAAGGTTTGCACATCAAAGACTTGAGTGACTGCTTTGACCTTAGCAAATACCGTTTGGGTCGTGTGACGCAACAAATACTTTCTGGATGTAGACAATGGCTCTGTATCCAACCAACAGAGATGAGCCTGAATCTGTTTAGTCAGTGACTTAAGATCACTCTCCACAATCATGTCACCTCTTGAAACATCAACGTCTTCAGCAAAACTTAAGGCAATCACATCACCTGCATCCGCTTGATCAACCCCCTCTGAGTGAGCGGCGCCATTGGAGATATGAATCTGAGCCACCGTTGCCTCTTGGCCACTAGGCAAAATAGTAATGCGTTGGCCTTTTTTAATTTGGCCACTTTCAACTCTGCCCAAATACCCGCGGAAATCATCTGTAGCGCTACCATCCTGACGTGCCACATACTGAACTGGCAAACGCAAAGACTGAATGCTTGCTCTTGCCTGTATTTCCAAAGACTCAAGCCAAGTCAATAATGATGGGCCCTGATACCAATCAAAGCGTTGTGAGGGCGTCACCACGTTATCGCCTAACAAAGCCGAGACGGGAAAAATTACAGGCTTTGGTAAGTCAAGGGTCTTGGCTAGGTCTTCGATAGCCAAGGAGATTTTGTGGAAGATCGCCTCATCAAAATCCAACAAATCCATCTTATTCACAGCCACGGCGATATGACGTAAGCCCAACAACTTCACGATAGTGGCATGCCGCTTCGTTTGTGCCAGTAGCGCAGCAGGCTCTGTATCAAGCTGCACACGCGTGGCATCAACTAATAGAATAGCCACATCCGCCTGGGAGGCACCTGTGACCATATTACGAGTGTATTGTTCATGACCCGGGGCATCCGCCACAATGAATTTTCGTTTAGCAGTCGCAAAATATCGGTAGGCCACATCGATGGTAATACCCTGTTCACGCTCAGCCTCTAGCCCATCAGTCAAAAGTGCCAAATCCACAGCAGCATCTGCAGCCGTCACACGTGCATGTTTGGTTTTAGAAATTGCCTGTAACTGGTCACTCAACACCGCTTTAGTGTCATAGAGCAAACGCCCAATAAGAGTACTTTTACCATCATCAACACTGCCGCATGTAATGAAACGAAGGACTCCGGCCTGATGAGAAAGTTGTGTGTGATTTGTCATCAGAAATATCCTTCCTTTTTACGACGCTCCATAGAGGCTTCACTTGTTTGATCATCCATTCGTGTAGCACCACGCTCAGTGATTTCAGCAATAGCAGTTTCAGCAATAATGGCCTCAGGTGTATCTGCATCACTCAGTACAGGGCAAGTACAACTGATATCCCCCACAGTCCGAAAGCGAACACTCAGTGTTTGACTCACGTCTTCCGGTCCTTTAGGTGTTAGGGGTGTTACTGGCACTAGTAAGCCTTGCTTTTGGACCACCTCACGCTCGTGCGCATAATAAATACTGGGTAAAGCCAATTCTTCTCGGGCAATGTATTGCCAGATATCAAGTTCTGTCCAGTTAGAGATCGGAAAGACTCGCATGTTCTCGCCTTTGGCGATTCTGGCGTTATAAAGATTCCATAACTCTGGGCGTTGCGCTTTTGGATCCCACTGACCAAACTCGTCTCGAAAAGAAAAAATTCGCTCTTTAGCTCTCGCCTTTTCTTCATCTCGACGAGCGCCCCCCATCAAGGCGTCAAACTCATGTTTTTCTATCGCTTCCAATAAAGTAGTAGCCTGTGCAGCGTTTCTAGAATCAGTTGCTTTGCGCAGTTTGACACTACCTCTAGCAATCGAATCTTCCACATACTCAACAATCAATTGCACACCGGTTTGCGCCACAATCTCATCACGAAAGGCAATCACTTCAGGGTAGTTATGCCCAGTATCAATATGTAAAAGTGGGAACGGTAATTGAATAGGTCGATTGCCAAAGCGAAATGCTTTACGCGCCAAATGAAACATCACGATCGAATCTTTACCACCCGAAAACAACATAGCAGGCCGACTCGCTTGTGCAATGACCTCACGAATAATGTAAATAGATTCAGCTTCTAGCCAATCTAAATGCTCATTTTGTATTTTTCTCTCTAGCTGACTCATATTTATTTTTATTTAATGTGTAAACCGCACTCTTTACTGTTTTGTAAAAGCCACCACCAACGCCCGGCTCTGATATCTTCTCCCTCTTTAACAGCCCGAGTACAGGGCTCACAACCAATACTAGGGTAGCCCTGATGATGTAAAGAATGAATGGGAATCGCTTGCCACTGGGTGTAGGCCCAGAGATCCTCATCGCTCCAATCAAAAATTGGATTGAACTTGGCGATAGCGCGAGCGTCATCCCACTCCTCAAAATGAAGTTCTTGGCGGGTGACCGCCTGACTACGTCTTTGCCCTGTGAGCCATGCCTGCGCTCCCGATAAGGCGAGCGCTAAAGGCTGTACTTTACGGATATTGCAACAAGCTTTTTTCTGTTCTTCACCGTCATAAAAACCATTGAGGCCATAGTCATTAACCAACTGAGTGACTGTCTCAGCTGAGGGTGAAACATGTTTGATTTTTAATTGGTAATGCGATTGGACACGATCGGCCATGGCCAGAGTCTCTGCATGCAATCGACCCGTATCTAGGGTAAATAGCTGAATACTTGTAGCTACCCTGGCAATCCCATCAGTCACTGCCATATCTTCAGCAGCCAAACTGGTTGCAAAACGTACATCTTTAAAGCGACTGACAATCTCAGTAAGGCGTTGATCGAGCTGATTCTTCAAGGCCTCCAAGCGTTCAAGAGAAACATGTGTCTGAGGTATTTTCCAGAGAATTGGGGCAGCCAATGTCATACGCTAGTTCCCAAATTAGTCAACTGTGAACGTTGTGCCCGCCAATCGTTTTGCAGACGATGTTCAAAGAGATCAAACTGACGCAAGGCAGTCTCTAATTGCTGATCTGCACGCAATACAAAACCATCAAAACCGACTTTAGCCAATTGCAATAGCTGATCAATTAGAACATCACCGATAGCTCGTAATTCGCCTTTCCAGCCAAAACGCTCACGCAGTAAGGCTGCCGTACTAAAGCCGCGACCATCACGGAAGATGGGGAAATCGATGGCCACCAATGGCCATAATTTCAAGCCTGCCAAGATGATTTCACGGTGCGCCAAGATATCAGCGTCACTTTCAAACCAAACGCCTAGATGTCCTGCTAATGCTTTTTCTTGATAGGCTAGATCACTCGCATGACTTAACCATAAACGAAATGGAATTAAGATTTTTCCCTCTAATCCAGGCTCAGTGGCATCAATCGCGAGAACCTGCCACTCATCATCGAGCACACTGACCGCCTGTCCTTTCGGGTAGCGTATTAATTTAGGCATAAGCGTCTTCTCCCGTATTTTTATGTTTTTCTTTTTTTTCTTTATTGGCATACACCCGAGTCTTGAATGGCTCAATCCCAATGCGTTGCACTGTGTCAATGAAAGCCTCATCTGCATGGCGTGATTCGGCGTAAACAGCAATCAAATCAGAAACCACATCGGGCATATCGCTTGCAAAAAATGAGGGGCCAATCACTTTACCGATCTTGGCATTGAGCCCTTGTTCACCACCCAATGTCACCTGGTACCACTCTTGACCGTCCTTATCGACCCCCAAGATACCAATATTGCCCACATGATGATGCCCACAAGAATTAATACAGCCAGAGATGTTCAGCGTGATATCACCAATATCAAATAAATAGTCCAAATCATCAAAGCGCTTTTGAATGTCATTGGCTATCGGAATCGACTTAGCATTGGCTAGTGAGCAAAAATCACCCCCTGGGCAAGCAATGATGTCAGTTAATAAGCCGATATTCGGCAAAGCTAAACCTAAAGCTTTGGCTTTTTGCCATAACTCATACAAGCGAGACTGCTCTACATCAGCCAATACTAAGTTTTGCTCGTGAGTAGAACGAATCAAACCCAGGCTATATTCATCAGCTAGATCGGCAATGGCGCGCATTTGACCCGAATCAATATCGCCTGGAGCGACTGTGCCGTGTGGCTTTAAAGATAAGAAGACACTTGCATAACCTGCCATTTGATGACTCTTCACATTTCTTTCTAGCCAGCGTGTGAAAGTCTTTCTTTCGTTCTCAGGAGCAGCAGCACGTAGCTCTTCCTCAGAAATAGCACTCAGTGTTTTATAGGTGGGCTTGACAAAATACTGTGCAACACGCTGCCACTCCCTTGCTGTAAAGGTCTCTGGACCTCCATCCCAATGGGTATATTCTTCTGCTACTTGCCTGGTGAATTCTTCTACACCTAAGGCTTTGAGCAGAATTTTGATACGTGCTTTATATAGGTTATCGCGCCGCCCATGCAAGTTGTAAACACGCAATACAGCCGAGATATAGTTAGGTAGCTCTTGCCATGGTAAATCTTTTTTGATCACAGTACCAATAATCGGTGTGCGCCCCATACCACCACCGACCAAAATATCAGCTAATAAATCGCCTGTCGCATTTTTATGTAAATAGATTCCCAAATCATGGGCCGCCACAATCGCGCGATCTTCTTTTGCTGCACTGACTGCAATCTTGAATTTTCTTGGTAAAAATGCAAACTCAGGATGCAGAGTTGACCACTGTCTGAGTAATTCACAAACGGGTCTTGGATCGACAATCTCATCAGCAGCAACACCTGCTAATGGATCACTGGTGATGTTACGTACACAGTTTCCTGAAGTTTGTATGGCATGCATTTGCACACTGGCCAAATCTGCCAAAATTTGGGGAGTATCTTCTAGCTTGAGCCAATTGAACTGAATATTCTGTCGTGTTGTGAAATGGCCATAGCCGCGATCATATTGATCCGCGATTTGGGCAAACATACGCATTTGCTGGCTATTAAACAAGCCATAGGGAATGGCAATACGCAACATATAGGCGTGGCGTTGTAAATACAAGCCATTTTGTAAACGCAAAGGTCTGAACTCATCTTCTGGCAAAGCGCCAGTTAGACGGCGCTCTACCTGATCCTTAAATTGTGCAACGCGCTCATTGACGAGTTGTTGATCGATCGCTTGATACTGATACATCGCTTAACTCTCCACAAAAGCACGCTCAAAGACGTAATCGCCTTGCTGACCTAAACCACTAGACACCTGAAAGCCTCGAGCATCTAACATCTGTGACAACTCTTTCAACATCGATGGGCTGCCACAGATCATGGCACGGTCTTGAGTGGGGTCTAAGGGTGGTAAACCAATATCTTCAAACATTTGGCCATTCTCAATGGCTTGCGTTAAGCGCCCCGTGTGCTTGAATGCTTCGCGAGTGACCGTGGGGTAATAGATCAGCTTGTCTCGCACCCACTCGCCAAGATATTCATCATGAGGCAGGGTGTTGCGAATGAAATCCTCATAGGCCAACTCACTCACCAAACGCACTCCGTGAACCAAGATCACTTTTTCAAAACGCTCATAGGTCTCAGGATCCCGAATAATGCTCATGAATGGCGCTAAACCAGTCCCTGTTGAAAATAAATACAAGTGTTTACCTGGTTTTAAATCATCGAGCACCAGTGTCCCTACTGATTTTTGACTCACCAGAATCTCATCTCCTTCTTGAATTTTTTGTAGGCGAGATGTGAGAGGTCCGTTCTCGACTTTGATACTTAAGAATTCAAGATGTTCTTCATAGTTAGCACTAGCTACACTGTAAGCGCGTGCCAAAGGTTTGCCTTCGACCTCTAAACCAATCATTAAAAAATGACCATTACGAAAACGTAAGCCAGTCTGACGTGTCGTTTTGAAACTAAAGAGCGTGTCATTCCAGTGATGCACGCTGAGAACTTTTTCTTTGGTGTAAGTTGCCATATTGAATCTTTACTAATCAAAAATTAAGCGATGGGGTGTCATACGAGAGTGCCCACATTGAGTCAATCGCTTGACTCCAATGGATATGGGGGATTGTTCTGTTAATTAAATATTCAATTTTTCCGATGACTGTCATGGCTCAATCTTGACTGCTCTTATAAATGAACCATGACTATATAGAGGGCTTTTTATTACGTAAAATAATATTTAATTGTTTTTATATAACTCAATATAATAAGATTATTATTAAATTTTAATCAATTAAATCAATACCTTAACTAAAAATACAGGGTATTTGACTGGCTTCGTTTTTGAGTAAAGAAACGCTGTACCCCATGCTTTGCAAATGCCCCATCAAAGCAGAAACTGGGCAACTCAAGTTTTGGATATCAAGAGCAAAAATCGATTCACCGACTGAGTCAATATCAAGCGGAGAAACCCTAAGCCACTGACAAGTCAGTCCCGGATTCAATGGCTCAAGGTTAGCTTGAATCAGACTTAAATCCGGGCGCTGCCTCGCCCTCAAACCCAATACAAGGGATTTAGACATTTACTTCTTAATCACAATTTGATCGTAAATGCCACCGTCGGCGAAATGTTCTTTTTGAACTTTCGCCCAACCACCTAGCTGGCTTTCAACTGTGAAGGTTTTAATTGCTGGAAAATCTTTTGCGTACTTCTTAGCAATACCGGGATGGCGAGGACGAAAATTATGCTTGGCAATAATTTCTTGGGCTGCCTCTGTATAGAGATAATCTAAATAAGCCTTGGCCTGTTTTTGAGTACCTTTTTTAGCAACTACTTTTTCAACAATCGCAACCGGCGCAGGGGCTTCAATCGTGAGAGATGGATAAACAACCTCAAACTGACCTTTACCTACTTCCTGCTCGATCAAAGAAGCCTCATTCTCGAAGGTCACCAACACATCGCCAATACCTCGTTGTGTAAATGTAGTAGTTGCACCTCTGCCACCACCATCTAAAACTGGCACATTAGAAAATAACTTTCTAACAAACTCTTTAGCCTGAGCTTCACTCTTAGTCTTTTGTAATGCGAAACCATAAGCTGCTAGATAGGTATAACGACCATTTCCAGAGGTTTTTGGATTGGGCACAATTACCTGTAACCCATCGCGCGTCAAATCTGACCAATCCTTAATCTTCTTGGGGTTTCCTTTTCTAACCAAAAATATGGTTACGGAAGAATAAGGGCTTGCATCATGCGGGAAAGCCTTACGCCAATCAGAGCGTACCAGACCGCCGCGCTCTACTAAAATATCTATGTCAGGCGCTTGATTCATCGTAATCACATCAGCCTCTAAGCCACCGATTACAGCGCCCGCCTGCTTACTGGAACCACCATGTGATTGATTAACAGTCACTAGCTCCCCAGTTTTAACCTTCCAATGTCCAATAAATGAGGAGTTAATATCTTTATATAACTCGCGAGATACATCATATGAAACATTCAAAAGAGTCGTCTGTGCAGATGCTGTAACCGACACGAATACCAATAGTGATAACCATACTTTTTTCATGATGTCTTCCTAATCTAGTTGAGTTTGATCGATGGGGTTTAGTGCTAGACGCACCACTTCTTCTGAGAGCTCTGGCGAACACAACTCTAAAAAACGGTAGGCAAAGCCTCTTAGAAAATGGCCTCGCCGAATCGCAATTTTTGTTACGTTTTGTTCAAATAAGTGATTACTATTTAAAAGGGTGAGTTGTATATCACGTTCTTTTTGATATGCCACCGAAGCTAGCACTCCAATACCAATACCTAACTCCACATAAGTTTTAATCACATCAGCATCTAGGGCTGAGAGAATAATGTCTGGTGTTATTTCTGCTTTTAAAAAAGCTTGGTCAATTTTCTTACGGCCCGTGAAACCGTCGTGATAAGTAATGATCGGATATTCCGCAATATCCTCAAGGCTGGGCTTAGGCACTTTTTCTAAGGCATGCCCTTTCGGAACAATCACTGCGTGATGCCAACTATAGTAAGGAAAACTAACTAATTCAGCACTGTTATCGATGGCCTCGGTAGCAATGCCAATATCAGCCCGACCATCTGCGAGCAACTCCACAATTTCCTCAGGACTACCTTGATAAAGCGCTAGATGCACTTTAGGAAATGCGGCCTTGAATTGCTGAATCACATGAGGTAGCGCATAACGCGCTTGCGTATGAGTCGTTGCTATCGTTAACTGCCCTTGGTCCCTTTGACTAAATTGATCAGCGAGTTGTTTAATATTTTTTGCATCTAAGAGTATTCGCTCAACAATATTCAGCAACTCTTTACCGGGTTCAGTCAGCCCTAAGAGACGCTTACCCTTACGTACAAATAATTCCACACCCAACTCATCTTCGAGATCCTTAATATGCTTACTAACACCAGATTGGGAGGTATATAAAGCATTACCGACCTCGGTCAGATTGTAATTACAGCGTACCGTTTCACGGATGATGCGCAGTTGCTGAAAGTTCATGGGCGCAAACCTTCAGGCTTTTCAAAAACTTTTAATTGAGACGGCACAATACGCACTTCCAAGCCATCTGATAAACCACGATTGAGTACTTCAGAACGTGGTAACTCGACTTCAAAGTGCTGCGGCAAACCATCTTCAGATGAACCTTCTAAGGCAGATAATTCAATTCTAGAATTGACGCCAAAAGATAAGATTCGATCAATCTTTGCAACCACACCATCGGCACGAGAGTCTTTATCGACAATGTCAAGTTCATGCGGGCGCGCAAATGCAATCACTGAAGTACCCTCAGCAAAATTAGCATCTGTAGACTGCAAACTGTGCTCACCCACCTGGATATGTTGACCATCAACACGCCCATGAAATAAGTTCACATTACCCAAAAACCCATACACAAATGGTGTCGCTGGATTGTCATATACCTCGTCTGGACTCCCTATTTGTTCGATATGTCCTTTATTCATCAAAACAACACGATCTGCAACCTCCAGCGCCTCCTCTTGATCATGTGTCACAAAAATTGAGGTGATATGGAGTTCATCATGTAATTTACGTAGCCAACGCCGTAGTTCTTTACGTACTTTGGCATCTAGAGCACCAAAAGGCTCATCAAGCAATAAAACTTTGGGCTCAACAGCTAAAGCTCGTGCAAGTGCAATTCGCTGACGTTGCCCACCCGAGAGCTGCGCTGGGAAGCGATCATGTAACCAATCTAGTTGCACCAAGTTCAGCAAGCTATGTACTTTTTCTGCAATTTCTTTTTCACTCAAACGCTCTTTTTTATCTTTGACACGCAGACCAAAGGCAACGTTATCAAATACGGTCATATGTCTAAAGAGTGCATAGTGCTGGAATACAAAGCCAACTTGACGATCTCTAACATGGGTACCTGATGCATCAACCCCATCCAAAATAACTTCGCCACTATCAGTGGTCTCTAAACCGGCAATAATTCTTAGCAATGTTGTCTTACCACATCCTGAGGGTCCCAGTAATGCGACTAGCTCACCACTTGGGAACTCTAGAGAGACATTATCTAGGGCAGTAAAGTTGCCAAATTTTTTATTAATATTTTTTACTTCGATACTCATGAGTACTGTCCTTCAATAATCGGGCTAGGATGGGTCTCGCGACGTAAACGCCATTCCACATAAGTTTTGATAACAAGCGTTAATAGCGCCAATAGAGCCAGAATTGAAGCTACGGCAAAAGCGGCGGCAAAGTTATATTCGTTATATAAAATTTCTACATGCAAAGGGATGGTGTTTGTAAAGCCTCGAATATGACCTGATACGACTGATACAGCTCCAAACTCACCCATAGCGCGTGCATTACAGAGCACTACACCATAGAGCAAACCCCATTTAATATTTGGCAATGTGACTTTCCAAAATGTTTGCCACCCATTAGCACCCAGTACAGTTGCAGCTTCCTCCTCTTCACGACCTTGTGCCTCCATCAGAGGAATAAGCTCACGCGCCACAAATGGGAAGGTAACAAAAATAGTAGCTAAGACTATGCCTGGAATAGCAAAGATGATTTTGATGTCATGCTCCTGCAGCCACGGCCCCAACCAACCTTGCGCACCAAATACCAAGACATAAATGAGACCTGCAATCACCGGTGAGACCGAGAAGGGTAAATCAATCAGGGTAATCAAAATATGCTTACCTTTGAAATCAAACTTGGTAATTGCCCAAGCAGCCGCAACCCCAAAGATTAGATTGAGGGGGACAGAAATAAGTGCCGCAATGAGTGTTAAGCGAATGGCAGCTAAAGCATCTGGCTCAACAATTGCGTGCAAATAAACCGACCAGCCTTTACGTAAAGCTTCCACAAAGACAGCCAACAATGGCATGAGTAAAAAAACAGCAAAAAATAGGAGCGAAATAGTAATGAAGGTGTACTTCAACCAACGTGGCTCCCGAGTTGCCTGGCTCGCCTCAAAACGGGTAGGGGTCGTTATCAAAATACTCATACACGACTCCGACCTGTACGCTTTGCAGTCCAGGCCTGCAAACCATTGATTGCCAGAAGCAAGAGTAAAGAAATGAGTAACATCACTACTGCGATTGCAGTAGCTCCGGCATAGTCATACTGTTCAAGCTTAGTGATAATCATCAAAGGAGTAATTTCTGAAACCATCGGGATATTGCCTGCAATAAAGATGACTGAGCCATACTCACCTACGGCACGAGCGAATGCGAGGGCATAACCAGTTAAAAGAGCTGGCAACAAGATTGGGAAGACAACTAAACGAAATGTTTGCCAACGATTGGCACCCAAACTAGCAGATGCTTCTTCTAACTCAGCCTCGAGATCTTCAAGAATCGGCTGCACTGTCCTCACTACAAAAGGCAAGCCAATAAAAATAAGTGCAATCAAGATACCCAAGGGGGTAAATGCCACCTTGATCCCCAAGGGTTCTAAGTATTGTCCAATCCAGCCATTTTTTGCATATAAAGCAGTCAAGGCAATGCCTGTAACAGCCGTTGGCAATGCAAACGGCAAGTCCACCAGGGCATCAATCAGGCTCTTACCAAAAAAACTATAACGCACTAAAACCCAGGCAAAGATGAGGCCAAAAACTGCATTAATCAAACCAGCAATCAATGCTAGACCAAAGCTCAGTTGGTAAGAAGCAACTACACGAGGGGCTGTGACTGTCTCCCAGAATCCAGACCAACCCAATTGGGAGGACTTGAATACCACGGCAGACAGAGGAATCAAAACAATCAGGGACAAATAGACCAGGGTGTAACCTAAGGATAGGTTAAAGCCCGGAAATATCTGATTTTTCTTCAAAATAGTCATAGACCGTGAGTCTAGAAACGAATTGAGGAGAAGTGAACCAATAAATGGTCATTTGCTTATAAGAAAAACGACTATAGACGGCAAATCAAGAAAAAACCGCCCGGATTCCGGGCGGTGATGGTCAGACTAGGAGGAGTCAGAGCCAAAGAGAAACTTATTTCACAATGATCTGATCGAACACGCCCCCATCACTGAAGTGAGTTTTTTGGGCTTTTTGCCAACCGCCAAAAACTTCATCAATCTTAAATAACTTGACCTTAGCAAACTGGCTAGAGTATTTAGCTGCTACCTTCGGATCAATCGGGCGATAGTAATGTTTACCAGCAAGATCTTGTCCTTCTGGAGAATATAGATAGTCTAGATAGGCAGTAGCAACTTTACGAGTACCTTTTTTATCAACGTTCTTATCGACGATCGTGACCGGTGGCTCAGCCAAGATAGATAAAGAAGGTGTCACGAGCTCGAACTTATCGGGTCCTAGCTCTTTGACCGCCAAGAATGCCTCATTTTCCCAAGATATAAAGACATCCCCCACCCCACGCTCAGCAAAAGTGGTTAAAGAACCTCGCGCACCGGAATCAAGTACTTTGACGTTCGCATACAGTTTTTTGACAAAATCACGAGCTGTTTTATCGCTACCACCCGGTTGCTTCAAGGCATAAGCCCAAGCTGCCAGGTAATTCCAGCGGGCTCCACCCGAGGTTTTAGGGTTAGGCGTCACCACATCGACACCCAGCTTGGCCAAATCATTCCAATCTTTGATTCCTTTAGGATTACCTTTGCGAACTAGAAAAACAATGGTTGATGTGTAGGGTGCAGAGTTGTGCTTCAAACGTTTTTGCCAATCCTTAGGGATGAGATCCTTCTCCGCAAGAATATCGACGTCATAAGCCAAGGCGAGTGTTACAACATCGGCCTCCAAACCGTCTATGACTGCGCGCGCCTGTTTACCAGAGCCACCGTGGGATTGTTTGAACTGCACATCTTGACCTGATGTTTTTTTCCAATGCGCTGCAAACGCCTTGTTGTAGTCTTGGTAAAACTCTCGGGTGGGGTCATACGATACATTCGTGATTACTGCTTGACCAAAGCTAGGCAAGACAATGCCGACTGATAAAGCTATTGCTACAAATAAACGGTTTATCGATCTGTTTCTCATGTTTTTCTCACTTTCTAAATTCTGAACTTGCAATGTAGTGGTAAGAGAAACTCTAGGGAACTAAGAAAAAGTGCTTTAAATAGTCGAAATTTTGATATAGGCCTATTAATCGCAACCTGAATGAGGTCTCACTTAAGGATTTGCATTTAGTGAATAGAAAATGTTAAATTACGGTAAACCTCATCACCAAACGCCAGCCGTTGGTATGAGTGATGTATATAAGTGCTCAGTTAGAGCCTCGGTGTCCCAAAAGTCGAATGGATTGAGTATAGATAGATCACATTAGATCTTTCATCATGCTCGACTATTTGGAGCCATAAATTTAGAAAGCATTCAATGAATAAACGTCTCTGGATTAAGTCTAGCCTAGCGCTGTCTTTTGTCGCCCTCTTTTCTGTGGCTCACGCTCAACAAGTCTTGCGTGTGACTACGATTCCAGAAGAAGCTGCGACGGAACAAATCAGAAAATTTGGTCCTTTAAGTCAGTATCTGCAAAAAAGTCTCGGCATGAAAGTGGAGTTCACTCCTGTGAACGACTACCCAGCCGCTGTTGAGGCACTTGTCAACAAACAGGTTGATCTTGTTTGGTTCGGTGGCTTTACGCATGTTCAAGCTCAAATCCGCTCCGGTGGAAAAGTCATCCCTATTGCACAGCGCGAGGAAGATACGAAGTTTCGCTCTGTCTTTATCACGCAGAAAAGTTCAGGCATTACTAAATTAGCAGACTTAAAAGGCAAGCAAGTCAGTTTTGGTTCACAGTCAAGTACCTCAGGACATTTAATGCCTCGCACCTTCTTACTCGAGGCAGGGATTGATCCAGAGAAAGACTTCAAACGTGTGGCTTACTCAGGCGCCCATGACGCCACGATTGCCTCAGTCGTCAGCGGTCGCGTAGATGCCGCTGCTTTGGATATCACCGTCTGGAATAAATTTGTGACCGAAAACAAAGTGGATACCAGCAAGGTTGATGTCTTCTTTACCACGCCAGCTTATTTCAATTACAACTGGTCTGTACACGCCGATATGCCAGCAGCCTTACGTGAAAAAATCACTAAAGCTATCTTAGCGATCGACATGAATACCCCTGAAGGTAAAGAAATATTGACCTTAAATCGCGCTAGCAAATATGTTCCAACCAAGGCAGAGAACTATAAAGCTCTCGAGCGTGCAGGTCGTAGTGCTGGATTGATTAAATAGTGAGGGTTCAGCTCGAACATATCTATGCCCAACATCCTGCGAGCCCGCAGGATGGGGCGTTTTCACTGCAAGATATTTCTTTATCGATTCAATCTGGAGAACACATTGCTTTAATTGGCCCCTCGGGCTCAGGTAAGACTACTCTATTGCAAGTCATTGCAGCGGCCCTGAAACCCCAAAGCGGCATAGTCAGACTGGATGATCTTAACCCCTGGAATTTATCGGTAGGCAAACTCCAAGAGTTTCGTAGCCAACTATTTTATGCGCCCCAAATTCCTCCTTTACCCCCTCGCCAACGAGTCATCACCGCTCTATCTGCGAGCCGTCTACCAGAACTGAGTCTATTAGAGAGCTTAGCCAATTTGATCTATCCCCAATTTGCTAGAGACGGATTCGAGGTCTTGAGTGCTTTTGATCTGGAAGATAAGTTATGGCAACGTGTGGATCGACTGTCTGGAGGTGAGCGTCAACGAGTGGGTTTAGCCAAGGTGCTCATGAGTCATGCTGGCCTTTGGCTAGTCGATGAGCCTTTGTCAGCGCTAGATCCTAAACGTTCCAAACAAGCGATACAAACATTGATCGCAGAAGCTCATAAACGCCGAGTGACTCTCATTGTGACCTTGCATCAGGTAGATGTAGCCACACAAGAGTTTCCGCGTGTCATCGGTCTACAAAATGGACGGCTCGCTTTTGATCAGTCGGCTCAATCGATCACACCTACCCAGTTACGTGAACTGTATGCTCAAAACCAACATGAGCTCACTCATCTCATCAATGAAGATGAGGTGCTATCGCAAGTGAAACCCTCTTGCGCTTCTGAAAGCGGCTTGACTTCATGAGCTCTGTCGCGCTGCACCCTCAGTTAAAAGATCCTGCTTGGCATGCTCGGCTCACCTGGTTTTTTCTGGGGATTGTGTTACTCGTTCCCAGCCTGATCGCGACTGAGTTTCGCCCTTGGCTTTTTTTTGAGGCCCAGAATTTAAAAGTAACCCTGAAATTTTTAGCAGATTTTTTTCCACCTAATATTCAAGGTGATTTTCTGCAACTGATTGCCCTAGAAGCTTGGCGGACGATTGCCATTGCAAGCGCTGGGACTTTTTTAGCATTGATCTTGGCTGTGCCATTAACGCTTCTGAGCACGCGCGTGCTATCTATCTCAGCTCTAACAGGGAAGATGAATCGCCTACCTTTTATTTTTCGCCAAATCATACGTGGTCTATTAGTCCTGATGCGCAGCATCCCAGAGTTAGTCTGGGCTTTGGTGTTTGTGCGTGTGGTGGGCTTAGGACCTGCTGCGGGTGTATTGGCGATTGCACTGACTTATGCAGGCATGCTTGGCAAGATCTACGGCGAGATCTTAGAAAGTGGCGGCACTGAATCCAGTCGCGCACTCATGACTAACGGTGCCGGACGATTACAAACTTTTTTATACGCGGTGCTACCGCAAAACCTCGCTGAGCTCACTAGCTATACAGTCTACCGTTGGGAATGCGCAATTCGTTCATCGGCTGTTTTAGGCTTTGTGGGTGCAGGTGGCCTCGGTCAGCAAATGGATAACTCAATGAAGATGTTTAATGGCTCAGAGGTCGCAACAATCTTGCTGGTATTTATTGTATTGGTGGCACTCGCAGACGCCTTGAGCAGTCAAATCAGAAAGATACTGGCCTAAGATGCAAACGATGACACGCGAATCGTCTTGGCGTATTTATACCTTGCTCTTAGGTATCTCAGCGCTTTTGGTCTTGAGCTTTTACTCACTGGACTTACAACTGCATCGTTTATTTTCAGAGCGCAGCTGGACTTTAATGAGTCGCTTCTTTGGCGAGTTGCTCTCGCCTAATTTAGATTCATCTTTTTTGCAGAAAGTTTTAGTAGCGTCCTTAGAAACGATTGCCATGTCTGCCCTGGGCACCTTGATTGCTGCCATCTTGGGAATCTTTTTTGCTTTATCAGCGAGCCAGACGCATAGCGCTGATCCTGCACGCTTGAGAACACTCACGCGCTTACTATTAAACGCTTTACGCTCTATCCCTGAATTAGTATGGGCAGCCCTCATTTTGATTTCTGTAGGTTTAGGCCCCTTTGCTGGTACATTAGCTCTGGCTTTACACACATCTGGGGTGCTCGGTAGACTGTTTGCAGAGTCCATTGAAAACGCACCCCCTCATTGCGCAGATAGCCTAAGAAGTAATGGCCTATCAGAGCTCAATATCTTTTTATATGCCACCTTACCGACCGTGCTGCCCCAGTTAATTTCATATACGCTGTATCGTTGGGAAAACAATATTCGTGCAGCGGCTGTTTTAGGCGTCGTTGGCGGCGGTGGTCTAGGTCAGATGCTGTCTTTTCATATGGGCTTATTTCAAATGCAAGAAACTAGCACCCTCTTACTGAGCATGATTATTTTGGTCATGCTGGTTGATGGGCTGTCTTATTGGATTAGAAAAGCACTTGCCCAATAAAGCGCTACGATAACTATTGATTATTTGGGCTTATATTGGGTCGCACAATAGGCTCGTATGACTTCTTTAGACCGTAGAGCTTGATGCTTAGTATTTCTGCCTGTGACTCTTTGACGCCACAGTTCATAGGAACTTCTCTTAAGTTCTTGACGCATCAAAGCCTTCGTCTGAGCTTCTGTCAGACCAAATTGAGCCTGTATTGCATCAAAGGGAGTGCGATCCTCCCAAGCCATCTCAATGATGCGAGATAAATCTTCAGGACTCCACTGCTTAGTAGACATCGTTTATCTCAATACCTCAGACAAGCCTTGCCCAAGATAATAACCACTCAACCACGCATCTTCGACCGTAGAGTTTCTTAACCAATCTCCACAAACAGCCAATTTGGCGTGAGGGTCTATCGAATAATTGAGTTCTTGGGGTGTTTCAAGTCTGGCATAGCGCCATAAATGAGTTTGGTACAAATCACACTCGCAGCCGGTCAAATCTTTAAAGCCCTCAGTGAGATAAAGCTCGACCTCTGCAGGAGCAATATCCACATGCTCGGTCGACCATTCAGGGCTGGCTTGCGCAACCCAACTTTCATAAATGGATCGCTCTGGTTTATCACTGTCTCTAGCAATCCAAGAATACATATGATTTTTGACAAAAGCTCCATCAAAGTTGAGGCTGAGTGGATTTTTGAGATAAGCCATCAAAGTCCAACAAGGTAACATCTTGGCGCTGTCGCAAAGGTCTCTTAAAGAGGTGGAGTAGCGATCAATCAGATGCTTGGCTTGCACGGAAGGAATAGCAAAAATCATGAAATCAAAAGCGTATTCCAACTCACCGCACTCTTTAGTAACGACCGACCAATACCCTTGGCTGCGCTTGATTTCTGTAACGGTGTAGCTGGTATGTAATTTATGGCCCTGCGCTAGATATTTAGCAGGAGCATTCATGCCGGGCGTACCGACATAACGAATCACCTCATCTTGATACTCAGCGACCGTGTTATCAATCTTTGCGAGTCGACCTTGCCAAGGAGCAATGACATTTTCTTTGAGCCAAATCTCTGCTTCTTTGGCAAACAGTGGATTTTTAACAGTGAAATACTGAGCACCATGATCAGCACCCCAGTTCTCAAAGTGACGATGGCTCATCCGACCTCCGACGCCTCGGCCTTTATCAAAAACCGTGACATCGAAACCCGCAGATACGAGTTCTTTGGCACAAGATAAACCTGCAATACCCGCACCGATTACGCCAATTTTCTTTTTTGTCATGCCCCCATGTTAAAGCGAATTGAAACATTCTGCTTGTGGGGTCATGTCCTAAAAGACTGATTTAGCGCGACATTTTTTGTAATAAGTGTTTCTTAAAACTAGCCGCAATCGGTGAGAGCTTTTTACCTTTGAGTGTCACGATGTGCCAATGTGAGACCAGCTCAAAATCAGCCACCTTGAGCACCTTGATATCACCCCTCTCCAGACTCGATTGCAAAGCATGAATGGATAAAACTGAAATCCCCAAATTGGCTGCTACCGAGTTTCTGACGGCTTCATTAGTGCCTAACTCTAGACGGATCGTGGGTGAAAAATGTTTTTTCTTAAAGTAGGCATCAATTGCCATACGAGTCCCTGAGCCTTGTTCGCGCATAATAAAGCGCTCAGATTTGAGATCCTTTAACTGAATGGTTTTTTTCTTGGCTAGAGGATGATCATGCGCTACAAATAAAACCAATGGATTAGCCATGAAAATCTGATCCTCAATGTCGATATGCTTGGGTGGCATCGACATGATGTACAAATCATCCATATTCTTCTCAAGACGCTGCACCACACCATCACGATTAATCACCTCAAAGGCAACATCAATATCGGGGTATTGGCGGCAGAACTCACCTAGCATCTGCGGAATGAAGTATTTAGCTGTACTCACCGCAGCGACTTTTAGTTGGCCGCGCGTTAAGCCTTTCATTTCTGCCAACTCTTGCTGAAAACCCGTCCATTCATCCATCATGGCGCGCGCGGTTAAGGCTAACTTTTCACCAGCCTGCGTGAGATACACTTTTTTAGCAATCACCTCGAAAAGTGGTTGGCCAATGGTTTCGCTGAGTTCTTTTAATTGCATTGAGGCAGTGGGTTGCGTCACAAAAGTCTTGCGTGCCGCTCCACTGACACTACCAGTGTCAACCAATGCAAGAAACAATCGTAGTTGTCGAAAAGTTGCATTCATAGATATTTATCTATATATAAATATTTAATTATCGATTTTACATGATGTAATTAAAAACCTATGATGCCTTCTAAACAAGGAGACATCATGCAAAACTTACTCGACCCAGCGATTCTGTTCTTTGTCTTTGGCTGCTTTGCTGGCTTTATCAAATCTAATCTAGAGATTCCCCGCTCGATCGCTAAGTTTTTATCGCTTTATCTTTTAATGGCACTCGGTTTAAAGGGTGGCTTTGCTCTAGCTCAAACAGGACTGAATAGTGATATCGCTATCAGCCTTGCAGTAGCAATACTGATGGCCTTTATCGTGCCTGCTTTAGGCTATCAGTTTCTTAAAAACAAGATCTCTAAATTTGATGCTGCAGCTGTGGCCGCCTCTTACGGATCAGTCAGCGCGGTGACATTTGTCACAGCTGTGCAGTTTTTAGAACAAAGTCAACTAAGCCCGAATGGCTATATGGCGATTGCTTTGGTGATTATGGAATCTCCAGCCATCATCATGGCAGTACTACTGGCCAATATGTTGCGTCATGAGCTAGATAGGAACAATGCCCAAGGCCCCAGTCTCAAAGCGATCCTCCATGAGTCATTCACGGACGGTGCTCATCTCTTATTACTAGGGGCTATGGCTGTAGGTTATCTGAGCGGCGAAGCCGGCAAAGTAGTGATGCAGCCTTTCTCAGGCGACTTATTCAAAGGCATGCTGGCCTTCTTTTTACTCGACATGGGCTTGATGGTCGCTAAGAACTTTAAGGAGGCTAAATCTAACTCCCTGGCACTGATTGGATATGCAGCACTCTCGCCTTTGGTTCATGCAAGCCTCGCTATGGTCTTATGTCTACTACTCGGTGTGAGTTTGGCTGATACCGTCTTATTAATGGTGCTCTCGGCAAGTGCTTCATATATTGTCGTACCAGCAGTACTGCGCTACGCCATACCCGAAGCTAATCCATCGATCTACTTTGGTTTATCGATCGGCATCACCTTCCCGATCAATATCCTAATAGGTATACCCTTATATATGTGGATGGCTCAGCGTGTGATGGGTTAGATGTGTGGCCTGCCCAGCACGACTCGAACGTGCGACCTACGGCTTAGAAGGCCGTTGCTCTATCCAGCTGAGCTATGGGCAGGTGTTTGAAGTGGGAATTATAGCTGAGAGCACAGTACAGACCCGATTAAGAAAAGCTATAGGCCTCTTAATTTAGTACTTTTAACTGGGCCTTGTCTGGCTTTCCATAAACATATAGCGGTAACTGTTTAAGGGGGTGAAGAACAACAAATGGAGTCATGCCACGCCACTCTGGATTCACTACATATCTTAATTTCGAAGGGGAACCATTGAAAGCATATAGGTTGTTGGCAAGCAAATAATAGGGTGAAGATAAAAGGTAATCCTCATTACCCAAACCATCCATAACAACAATATTTAATCTTAAATTCAATTTTTTATTATTTTTCTTAAAGTCTGCAAGGTATTCAATTACTGCAGGGCAATGTTGACAATCAGTGGTAGTAAAAATTGTTACTTGAGCGTGAGATTTAGCTGTGGAAATACGAGACCAAGTATCTGGAGAAAATAACTCCACACCTTTTGGAGTTGCACTTAAAAAACTTGTATAAAGAATGAGTGCTGGAAAAATTAGGAATTTAGCGAATTTCATAGGAATTAATTTTTGATTCAATTCTCCAAAGTAAATAAAAACGACCTCCAATTTCAATTAACTTTGGGTAGTCATTCTCTTGATAAGTAGATGCGCTGACTGCCTGATGAAAACTGTTGCCATTATCACGGGATATCATTGATCTGATAGTGGTCTTATCCCCATCGAAACTTCTCCATGCAACGACAATCGTATTGTCTTTAGAAATAATATCTGCATGCTCAGCCCTAGTATCGGGCAAATCTAACACCTGCCCAATAGGATCACCATGTTCAGATAATTTTCCATATCTGACAGCAAATTTCCCGGACTTTTCACCAAACCAAATCGCATGAAAACCACCCTGATTATTAACAGCTAAAGCAGGGCCGTGGTGCGGGCAAACCTCTAGCTTCCAGTTATCGTAAGTGGACCTAACTATTTTGGTATGTTTTGAATTGTAAGACCAAGATAAAAAGGCGTGATCACGAATACTTCCCTCAAAGACATGTCTCCACATTGCCGCCACACCGTGATTAATGGAGATTAGAGCGATACGACAACATTCACAACTATGATCGGCAAGCTTCTCATCTGGACCAAATGATTTACCAGCATCAATAGACATTTTTCTATAAATAGCCGCACCAGAATACGCGTCCTTTTTTCCTGTTAACTTTCTAATATTTTCCTGATCACGTTTATCGATCCAAACCACATGTAAATTTCCTTGCTTATCAAAGGCAACTGATTCAAATCGATGGGTTATTTCCTGCCTGTCATCATGCAGCGTCACTGGATCTGAAAAAGTTTGCCCATCTTCTGAACGGATAAAACGAATCTCTCCAGTGAACGGTCTACTTAGAGGTTTAGTATAAGTAATGATGAACTCATTTTTAGGCCCAAAAACTAATTTGGGCCTATTTTCACCATGCGCAGATATCTTGTCTTGAGAGTCAAAAGTTCGATGAGTCCGCCAAGTCTTACCAAAATCCTGACTCTTATCTAGTTGTAGCCTACCAACTTCATTCAGCATAATTGCCCACAAAACTCCATTAGCGTCAACAGCATAGCTAGTAGCAAGATGATTAGGCTGATTTTTTGCATATCCATTAACGAAACTAGTTATGCCAACAAGAAAGATAAGCAAGAATTTTTTCATTAGAATCTTCCGGACAGTCCTAAATAGAATGTTCTTGGCAATCCTGGACTATAGACATCTCGATTATTTGAGCTCCAAGATGCGCTATCTGCATAACGTTTATCGAATATATTCATAACACGAATTATGACACTCAGATTCTGATCAATTGACTCGGAATGTCTCAGATTAAACAAGTTATGCCCACTATATTTACCACCCATATTAGATGGATCCAAATAATAATCCCCAACCCTCACCCACTCAAATTGCGATTGGCGTTTTTTACTCTCAATATATGTCAATCGAGTATTGGAAAGCCAACGCGGTGATGCCTCTATTTCTTTTCCTGAATAATTTTCAGTACGATTACTCGAAGTAGTTACCCAATCAAGATATTGATGTTTTGCATAGGATAGTGCTGTATCGAATCTTAAGTTCGAAACTAACTCCTTGCCTAAAGCCAACTCTATACCTCGATGCCGCGTCGTACCATTATTTGTCTGAACTGTTGCCCCCGTTTCATCACGACGCCCCAATAAATCATTACGTTTAGTTAGCTGATAGCCCACTAATTCATAGTTCCAACCATAGGCATTTCCCCGCGTACCTAATTCATATTGATCAGCAACTATGGGTTTTAGGTTTGAAGATGCATCAAATTGTGCTTTTGCTTCCGCTTGTGTGGCACCTCTACCCCCTCTAAATATCTGACTTTCAGATGGAGTTCTAAATCCTTGATTGTAGGAACCATAGAAAATTTGCGTATTAGTTAATTGATAGATAAAACCTAGCTTAGGACTTAACCGATCAAAAGTAGCGATTGCATTCGCTGGGCTATAGTAATGACGATTGGATGAAATACTTGTATAACCTGGCGCTTGATTATTGACCATTTCATATGAGCTATTGTCGTACCGCAAACCAAAAATAGTCTTTAGTTGACTGCTTGGATTTGATTCAAGTTGCAAGTATGGCGCTAAATTTTGATAGGTAACATCATAGTTATATGCAGTTTGACTATTAATTGTGTAACCAGTGTAATTAGTGTAAGCCCCGCTACCCGTTGTGACAGTTGAAATTGGATTCTCAACTCTAGAACCAGGGCTGTAATCAAAATCGACCCCGGTAATCAAACGACTTTTCCAGGAATCATGGAAGTTATTTTTATGTTTAATCAGCAACCCATAAGATGTGGTTTCTGTTTTCTCAATCCGTGCATCGCTTGCTAAGTTAAATGTACCATTTAGATCCATTTTGTTGTTTCTTAAGTACGGAATGATCGACAATTGATTGCCCGCATTTAAATCTTTTTGGAACTCTGAGGATAGTCTGAAAGCTTCAACTTTCCTATAGCCAATGGATCTTAAATTCGTTTTTGGAGCATTCATGTATAAGTCATATGGCAATGCAGAATTAGCACCAGTTTCCTGATCGATATTTGTATATCCCAAGATTGTTTTAACAACCGTAAACTGATCTAGACCAGAATCCAAGCGTAAATTAACACTTTGACGATCGTAGGCAGTTTTGTCACGCCAGCCATCGGTATGCGTTAGATTTATATCAGCTCTAAATGCAGAACCCATCGCCGACAATCCAGTATCGTGACCTAACAGCAATCTTCTATACCCATGCCCACCAAACTCTAAAGACGCATCACCTCCCTCTTTAAGAGACGGTTTTTTTGTCAATACGTTCACCATTCCACCAATTGCATCAGAGCCATATAAAGCAGATCCAATACCCCGTACCACTTCAACACCTCCAGAGCTTGGGATATTGACCTCATACAAAGCATTGTGATTAAAGCTACCTGTCGCTCTGATAGGAACTCCATCCTCCAGGAAAAGATAAAGTGGTGACGTTGTAAATCCTTGACGAATTGCAGTAGTATGACCCTCGCCATTAGTCACCGCCACTGCCGCACCAGGTACTTGGCTAATAATTTCTGACGGATGGCCAGGCTTAGTAAAGTCAACCGCATCCCTAGAAATAACACCTATAGATAGCATCGAGTCTGACTTTTTAGTTTCTTCACGAGAACCGGTCACAGTGACCTCATCCAAAACTGTATTCACAGCTTGAACACCACCCATCATTAAGATCGATGTAGCAATCACGATTGGCTTTAAGTATGTTTTCATATTCACTCTCTTTTTTATTTTTTATTTCTTGCCCTCAGCACCAGTGCGTATCCAACGATGCCGAGGGTTATGTAAATGATCCAAAACCAAATGCTCATCTCAAGCAGCAAGTGGTTCTACGTTGTTGAGGTTGAGGACAAACTGATTACGTATATTTCCTCGCGCACCTGGAATGGGCTGTAAGATGCCCTGCTTTCGAAGACTCGTTAAGCAGCGACTCACAGTCTCAATGGTGAGCCCAGTCATCTCCGCAGCTTCTCTTAAAGCGGGTAAGGAGATATTGATCGCTAATTGCTCATTAGCGGCTTGTTGATAACCCGGGACCATGAGTTTGATCAGCTTGATAATTCTGTCAATGGCTTGACCGCATCTCAATGAAATGACTTCAGCATTTCTTTGATTTGATTTCAGAAGCTCTTTTGCTAAAGCAATTTCCCAAAGTTCACTAGGCTCTTGCCATACTTCAATTTCAGTATCGACTAGAGCATGGGCATTAAATTGATAGCTATGACCTAAAAGGACTTCAGCACCCAATAAATCTTCTTGGATAGCCATGCTCGCAAAAGAGATCTCACCTTCCTCATCAGTATGATCGAGACGAATATTGCCTTTAGTGACTCTGTAAGCAGGCCCTTTTTGACCAGCAAAATAAACGGTTTCACCCGCCTTAAACAGTAATTTTTGTTTCATTTTTAACTCGCATAAAACCAATGCACTGACGTGCGCATGCCAAGCTATGCTTGACGCTAATGGGTATTAGGCGAGTTGTGGGGGTGCCCGAGAGGGCAGAGTGAGCCAAGCAAAAAGTGGCTTGGGTGATTGATAGAAAAGTATCGGAAAGAGTTGCTCTTGATCTTGAGCAAAATCAAGCTGCGTATTGAGCTCAATCTGAAAGGCAGGCTGTAAAGTACAGTAAGGACAGTGCTTCTGATCTAGGGTCTTTGACTCTGAATCATCTGCAATGATTTGCACCATTTTCTGACCTGATACGGTACATATTTCTACGCTGATGCCCTGACCCGTTTGGGCGACCGCCATGGCTTGAGAAAGCGTGGGCGCAAGCGCCGACATCAGTATGCCAAGTACGGCAAACCAGTGAACGATGTGGCGCTTAAATGAATGCATGGCGGTATTTTAGTACAAAACCGTATTGATTCAATTACTAATAGTAAGTGTCCGATTACTCTGCAAATATTGATTTATTTCAATATTTGCAGAGTGTTCTTATTAAACATCAGCCCACATTCTCAAAAGATTATGGTAGGTTCCAGTCAAACGAATCGACTCTGGAGTGTCTCCGTACCGTTCACGAATTTGCATAATCGTCATATCCAAGTCATACAGGAGTCGTCTTTGTTCATCGGGGCGAATCATACTTTCAGTCCAAAAGAAGCAGGCTATCCGTGAACCACTCGTCACAGGCTCTACACGATGAACTGAAGAGCTAGGATAGAGAACCATATCTCCTGCAGCAAACTTAATCGCTTGTGAGCCATAGGTGTCCTCAATGATCAACTCCCCGCCCTCATAATCTTCTGGCTCGGATAAGAACAAGGTGCATGAAACATCCGTTCTGACATGTCGGCCAGTAGCAGCATGAGTTCTGACAGAATTATCAATATGGTTACCAAAAGAATTTTGTTGCCCGTCGTAACGATTAAATAAAGGTGGATAAATCTTCTTGGGCAAGGCCCCCGTTAGATAAAGCGCATTCATGGATAAGGCCCGCAGAACAATCTGTCGAGCTTCTTCTGTCAATGGATGATCTTCAGGCAATTGTCGATTATTTTTATTCTTAGCTGACTGCGTACCCGCAGTGATGGAGCCATCAGCCCAATCTGCTGCATCGATGATCTGACG
This sequence comes from Polynucleobacter sp. MWH-Loch1C5, assembly GCF_018881775.1. GTDB lineage: Bacteria > Pseudomonadota > Gammaproteobacteria > Burkholderiales > Burkholderiaceae > Polynucleobacter. The sequence goes on along the minus strand of NZ_JACVPR010000001.1, from coordinate 1,338,756 downwards.
CACCTTCATGATTTCTTGTTGTGTTAGAACTTGAGGAATATGTAACAACATGCTGATGGCTCCTACTGCTTAGAACTTATAAATACCGGTTAATTGAACCGCTCGTTTAGTACCCGGAACGACAAAACCGCCGTTTTCATAAGCTGTCTCATAAATTTTCTTATTAGTGAGATTCAGAATATTGAGCTTGACGGTATATTGATCTTTAATGTCGTACTGAGCCATCGCATCTAAGCGGGCATAACTAGGAATATTATTGACCGCAGGTACTGCATCTCCTAAGCGATACACGATGCGACGACCAACTGCAGTCACGCCACCACCCAATTTGAGTTCTGGCATAACACGATAGGTTGACCAGATGTTATAAGTGTAATTGGGCGTATTGCGTGGGGTCATACCGACAATCGCATCATTGTGTTGCAGGTTCGGATTAAAACGATTACCAACACCCTGCTCATCGATTCTGGCATTCATCAAAGCTAAGCCAGCAAAGACTTCCCACTGCGGATTGATACGACCTGCCATCTCAAATTCCAAACCATCGGTATGACGTTTGCGCGCATTGACGCTTCCAGTACTCTCTAGATCAGTATTACGCTCCCAAGCTTTCTTCGCCCGATAGAGAGCCGTTCTTAGCGCAAGATCACCCCCGAAAAGATCCCATTTAGCACCTAGTTCGGTAGTCGAACTTCTTTCTGCCGGATATCCAGCTCCTGCGGATAACTGATAGAGATCTGCCGTGGCATTGAAAGAATCATTCCAAGCTAAATAGTATGTCGTCATCGAGTCGGGCTGGAACATCAAACCAGAACGATAGCTTTTCTCCGAAAAGTTAAGTTTGGCTGTATTGGCACCATTAAAGCTGGCAGTAGCTGATTGATAATTGGCTTTCAGCCAATCTTGTCTGATACCACCCAATACTTTCCAGCCCGGTGCAAATTCAATCATGTTCTGAAGGTACGCTGAATAGGAATCTCCACGGTAGCCAAATAATGTATTCGGATCTTTAATCTGATTGCCATAGCCCACATCACAGCGATCAACTATGAGGGTATAACCACTGATCGAACCACTGTTACAGTTGCTGTAATTGAATGTCCAACGTTTTAAGTCTTCTTTGAGGTACTCCAGACCAGTTAAAAGTTCGTGCTTTAAAGAGCCTGTCGTGAACTTTTTACTAAAGTCGGTCTGTAAGGCATAAGTATCTTCCTCAGCTCCTCGTGGCGCTGGTAAGCGTGGGTTGGTATGCGGATAGGTATCACGCCCCACATTCGACCATAAACTTCTTTGGTAATTTGATTTTCTGAATTTAGTGCTGAGCTTGGTATCTTTATCAAATGTGTACTCATGCTGCAGCGTGGTCATATTCGTGGTGTTGTCTTCATAGTCCTTGGTCGTACCACTGAATTGCTTCACAGATACATTCACGGGCAAACGTGTTCTTGAATCAAAGCCAACCCCATAATCAGGCACATTATGCGTTTTAAGATAGTAGTGCCCTAAAGTGATTTGATTATTGGTACCAATACCCCAACTCAATGTTGGTGCCAAGCCTTCCCGCTCACTAGCGACAACATCTCTTGAACTTTTGGCATCATGTACTAGTGCATTGATCCTAAATGCGGTACTACTGTCTGGATCGAGCACCTTGTTAAAGTCTGCAGTACTGCGGTAGTAGTCATAGCTTCCGACTGTGCCAGAGACCTGACCTTTATCAGTCATAAATGGTTTTTTGCTCACCTGATTGATCACACCACCGGCCTGACCGCGGCCAAAAAGCATAGATCCAGAACCACGCAAGACATCTATTTGCTCTAGATTGAAGACCTCACGGTTATATTGGGCAGTATCTCGGATACCATCCATATATAGGTCTCCAAAGGAATAAAAACCTCTGAGATTCATATTGTCACCAATACGACCTCCTTCACCTGCGTTGAATGTCATACCCGCAACATTGCGTAATGCATCTTTTAAATTGTCATCATTACGATCGACAATTAACTCTTTAGGCACGATGGTGATTGCCTGGGGAATATCTTTAACCGCCTGGGCCGTCTTACCTACATTACTAACACCCTGGTGATATCCAGTGGCCCCTTGTTCGTATCGACCTCTGACATCGACTTGATTCAATGGCATTGTCTCACTCGTTTGGGCCCATGCCAAACTGGGAGATACCAACATCACAGCAATGGCTGAACCTAGGGTAGTGATTGGTTTTTTCTTGAAATCAGAAATATTTTTTTTATGCATACAAGCTCCTGTTTTATAAAAAAGTGAGATTTCTCTCTCGAGTTCATTTGGCTTGCTGCATCGCGTGGACTTGCAATGAAGTCCATGTACGGCTGGCTACTATGGATTGATCTATTAAATTCTTACTTATTCAAAACTAATTTTCCAAAACGTGTTAATCTCAGTTCATATGTCTCCCCATCATGAATAATCACAATCTTGTTGGTCTCTCCCATTAATTCCCTCGCTGCAATCGCCCTGCGACCATTAAGGTACTGAATCTTGATTTCAAGGCGTTCACTTCCAACAACCGCCATAACTACTTCGCCTCAGTCACAAAACCTACTTTTTGGATACCTGCCCGTTTAGCAATAGCCATCGCTTTAGCCACATAGTCATACGGCACACGCTGATCTCCATAAATATGGAGCGCAGTCTCAGGATGATAGGTGGCGAGTTCTTGAAGGCGCGCCTCAAGTTCATCAAGACTCATGATTTTTTTATTCAATTGATACTGGCCAATTTGATTGACATTCAGGTGTATCGTTTCATTTTTTTGGACTATCGCTTGAGAATGCGCCTTAGGTAAATCTAGTTCAGCGCTATGACGCATCACAGGAATAGTGACAATAAAGATGATGAGCAAGACCAACATGACATCCACGAGCGGAGTCATATTGATTTCATTCATGACATCCTGCTGATCAGGTTCTAAAGTACCAAAAGCCATTTGCTCCTCCTTATCTTTGGTGTGTGTAGATGGTTTTCTGTCCAGTCATGTAGTAAGCATGTAGCTCATACGCAAAACGATTGAGCTTGCCCAAAATGAATTTATTGCCACGCACGAGTGCGTTGTAACCCAATACAGCGGGAATAGCGACAAATAAACCGAGGGCTGTCATGATGAGCGCTTCACCCACAGGGCCAGCAACACGATCAATCGATACCTGTCCGAGCTCCCCAATACCCAAGAGCGCGTGATAGATTCCCCAAACCGTGCCAAATAAACCAATAAACGGGGCCGTAGACCCAATCGATGCTAATAAAGCCAAACCTGCGCCCAATTTTTCTTGGGCATCATCAATAGCATTTTTGAGCGTTCCCGTAATCCAGTCACTCAGATCTAAGCTGTCATGCAGATGTGCATCTGTATGGCGATGATGGGCGATGGCATATTGACCCTCTCTAACCAAATGCTCAAATGCGTTTTTGTCTGGATTTCCGGCACCGGCCAGTTTTTGAATCCCTTGCTCAAGATCACGACTGTGCCAAAAATCTTTCAAGCTCTGCGCCTGTTTTTTAGCCCCCTGAATGCCGTGAGCCTTCACAATGATCACAGTCCATGAAGCAATCGACATCAGAAACAAAATGAAGGCTGTGAGTTGTATCACCACGCCACCTTCTATCAACATATGAAAAAAACCTAATTTTTCGTTCACTACTATTTCTCCAGAGTAAATTGAATCGGTAACTGATAGCACATCGCAATAGCTTGAACACCTTGCTTTGCAGGCATGAATTTCCAACGGCCCACTGTCTCTAGAGCAATCTGATCTAGTCTTGGGTAGCCGGATGATTGCTCTAATTGAATGAGATCTAATTCTCCATGTGCATTCACACAGAGCTTTAATTGCACTCGACCCTGCTCCCCTAAACGGCGACTGATGGCTGGATAAGGTGGCTTAGGATTATTAAGCTCTTTGGCATAGGCATCTGGTAGGTGGACTGAGGCACTACTCAATTGGCCCTGACTATTTTTAGCACTAGTCTCAACGCGCTCTGAAGAGCGCTCTGACAGGGTCATCATGGGTTCTTTGATTTTTTCTGGTTTTGCTTGTTCCTGAATTTTCGCTAGGCTCTTGGGAGCAGTGATCGAGTTAGCTTCGCGATCAATCATTTCAGCCATCATCACCACCTGCACAGGCGCTACAAAATGAATCATTCCCCACACCAATATCCATACCAGGCACACCAGATGAATGCCTGTGACGAGCAAACCTACTTTTTGATAATCATTAGATATATAGCCAAGCGTTATTTTCATTATGTTGATTATCTTAACACAAATTAGAATAGTTATCATTTGTGTTGCAAAATACCAACACCAACCACTGCCCCATTCCAGGTCTTTAAAACGTGCGTGCGCTATTCGTCATTGACCGCTATCTCCAGATAGAACCAAGAAGCTGGGTCAACATAAAAAAAGCCCCGCTTGGGAGTCAACCGCGCGGGGCATATCGAAGGAGAAGTTTCGTATGAGGAAACTTTGTGGGTAGAGTGAGGAACCCACAGAAAGAACTATACCATAGATGAGAATGATTATCAATAACTATTTTGAGATTGTAGTTACTAGGTCTAGGGTTTCCCCGATAGTAAAATCGATTTTATAGATTAAGTAGATTTAATTAATCTATTAGACAGATTAATTGTGCAAGTGCACAATTCACTCCGTTGTTCAACAACTTTAAAAAAAGGAAAGCTATGTCAATTATTAATACACAAGTTCAACCATTTAAGGCTCAAGCGTTTCACAACGGTAAATTCATTACTGTGACTGAGGAATCACTCAAAGGCAAATGGTCTGTACTGATTTTCATGCCTGCAGCATTCACATTTAACTGCCCTACTGAAATCGAAGACGCAGCTGAAAGCTATGCTGAATTCCAAAAGGCTGGTACTGAGGTGTACATCGTAACGACAGATACTCATTTCTCACACAAAGTGTGGCATGAGACATCACCTGCTGTAGGTAAAGCACGCTTCCCACTCGTTGGCGATCCTACACATGCTTTAACACGTGCTTTCGGTGTACACATTGACGCAGAAGGTCTCGCATTGCGCGGCACATTCATCATCAACCCAGAAGGCGTGATCAAAACTGCTGAAATCCATAGCAACGAGATCGCTCGTGATGTTTCTGAAACAGTTCGTAAGTTGAAAGCTGCTCAATACACTGCCGCTAACCCAGGTCAAGTATGTCCTGCTAAGTGGAAAGAAGGTGCTGAGACTTTGACTCCAAGCTTAGACCTCGTAGGCAAGATCTAAGTCAACACCCATAGACTCTCGCAAGAGAGTCTATTGGCGAGGGTGCAAGCCCTCATCAATAGACTCTTCAATATAAATAGAAAAAAGGAATGGCCATGTTAGATAACAATATTAAGGCGCAACTAAAAGCCTACTTTGAAAAGATTAATCAAGCAGTCGTCTTGACGGCATCACTCGATGAGAGCCCTAAGGCTCAAGAAATGCTGACTCTCTTACAAGAAGTTGCCGAACAATCGGACAAGATCACGGTCAAGACCGATGGTCAAGCCGAACATCGTCCTAGCTTCACGGTAGCGACTGAAAATGCTCCTGCGCGCATTAGCTTTGCTGGCTTGCCCATGGGCCATGAAATGACTTCATTCATTTTGGCAATTTTGCAAGTCGGTGGTTACCCACCCAAAGTCGAGCAAGCCATTATCGATACGATCAAAACTTTGCCAGGCCCTTTGTCATTCCAAACCTTTATTTCATTGTCATGCCACAACTGCCCTGATGTTGTACAAGCATTGAACTTGATGGCGGTACTCAACCCCAACATTAAGCATGAGATGGTGGATGGCGCCCTCTATCAAGACCTGGTCAATACTTACCAAATCATGGCAGTGCCTACTGTGATCTTAAATGGCGCAGTCTTTGGTCAAGGTCGTATGAGCGTCGAAGAAATCGTTGCCAAATTAGATACCAATGCTGCTGATAAAGACGCTGAGCGTCTCAATGCCAAGGAAGAGTTTGATGTCCTAGTCGTCGGGGGTGGCCCAGCAGGCGCGGCTGCGGCGATTTACGCTGCCCGTAAAGGGATTCGTACTGGGGTTGTCTCTGAACGTTTCGGTGGCCAGGTGATGGATACCTTGGGTATTGAAAACTTTATCTCTGTGAAAGAGACCGAAGGGCCTAAATTAGCGATGGCCATGGAGCAACACGTCAAATCTTATGAAGTTGACATCATGAACTTACAGCGTGCCCGCGCCCTGCGTTCAGTCGATCAAAAATTAGAAGTTGAATTAGAAAATGGTGCTGTACTGAAAAGTAAGTCCGTGATTGTGAGTACTGGCGCCCGTTGGCGTGAAATGAATGTGCCCGGTGAACAACAATACCGTGGTAAAGGGGTTGCTTATTGCCCACACTGTGATGGCCCTCTATTCAAAGGCAAACGTGTGGCAGTCATTGGTGGCGGCAACTCAGGTGTGGAAGCGGCGATTGATTTAGCCGGTATTGTGAGCCATGTGACTTTGATTGAGTTCGACTCTAAATTAAGAGCCGATGCTGTTTTACAAGTGAAGCTAGGCAGCTTACCTAATGTCACCATCATCAAGAGCGCTCTAACTAAAGAAGTATTGGGTGATGGTCAGAAAGTGGTTGGCTTACGTTACGAAGATCGTACAACAGGGACTGAGCACACCTTAGATCTCGCCGGCATCTTCGTACAGATTGGCTTATTACCGAACACTGATTGGCTCAAAGGTAGCGTTGATCTCACTCCACGTGGCGAGATTTTGGTAGATGCTAAGGGTGAGACTTCTTTACCAGGAGTATTTGCTGCAGGTGACTGTACGACTGTACCCTACAAGCAGATCATTATTGCCATGGGCGAAGGTGCAAAAGCCTCATTAGGCGCCTTTGATTATCTGATCCGCTCATCGATTACCGAAACCGTGACCCAATAAGGTCAATACCGCTTATTCACCGAGGAGACAAACTCAACCCAATGTATCTATCGAGATACTTAGGGTTGAGTTCCTCATTCTTCTGATATCGATCAAACGATTTCACACTGGATCGCTTCTTTGCACAGATTTATAGGGCATCGCTGACCCGAAGCTTTATGATGATCATATTGAGCTCATAGCAAGGAATCATCCATGGAAAGTCTTCATACCCTGCCTTTTTTACGCGAGAGTATTCTCTATCTCGTTTTGGCAGGCATCTTGATTCCACTCCTACAACGCTTACACATCAATCAGATTCTGGGCTTTCTTGCTGTGGGCTTGATCTTGGGTCCCCATGGCATCTCGGAATGGCTAGCTCCACTAGATTTTCTCAAGTTAATTAGCTTTACACAAAATGAAGTGATTACCCAGTTTGGGGAACTCGGCGTGATCTTTTTGATGTTTATGATTGGCCTGGAGCTCTCGGTGGCTAGACTGCTGCAACTCAGACAATGGGTATTTACCGGCGGCTCTTTACAGGTCGTCATCACCGCCTCCATGATCGGTTGCATTGCTTATGGCTTTGGCAATAGCTATTCGGTATCGGTTTTATTAGGTCTAGTCTTAGCTCTATCCTCTACTGCGGTCGTTGTGCAGATCATGAGCGATAAGCGCATCTTGGCAACCCACCATGGTGAGGCCGGCTTTTCGATTTTGATGTTCCAGGATTTAGCGGTAGTCCCTATTTTGATCCTGGTCGAAATGATGGCAAACCACAGTCAAGCCGGCATAGCAATGATCACCTTCATGACGCTAGCAAAAGCTTTGGCATTGATGGTCTTGATTTACCTCCTGGGGCGCTGGCTGATTCAACCGATCTTTGTGTACTTCACCAAGAGCTATCGCTCTGATGTCTTTATGGCCCTCACTTTACTCACTCTCTTGGGGATTGCGTGGCTCACCTCTTTATCTGGCTTATCGATGGCATTGGGCGCATTGATGGCGGGACTAGTCTTGGCTGAAACTCAATTCCGTCACGAAGTCGAAAGCACCATTGAACCTTTTAAAGGTTTATTGATGGGAGTTTTCTTTATGACTGTCGGCATGAATATTCAGGTTCAAGAATTTGTCGCCTATGGTTACTGGATTCCTTTGTCTGTATTGGGCTTATTTTTGATCAAGGCCAGCGTGCTGGCAGTCATTTTTTATGTTGGCAAAATTGCCTGGCCCAAAGCCATCGAAACAGCAGTACTAATGGGTCAAGGCGGAGAATTTGCTTTTATCGTGATTGGCCTAGCACTGAGTCTTGGCATCCTGAGTACTGACTTATCCCAATTCTTTATGCTGGTCATTGCCATCAGTATGTTTGCCACCCCACTGATGAGCTTGATCGCTAAGAAAATCACGCAATGGCTTATTCGCCTGCTAGAGACTGACTCAGATGCAGAGACCTTACTGGAAAGTCATCTGCCTAACCAAGTCGATGGACAAGTCGTCATTGCAGGCTATGGTCGGGTCGGTCAATTACTCGGCCATATCTTTCAGACCCTAGAGATTCCTCACATCGCGATGGATAAGCACACGCAAGATTTAGGCGCTCACTCCAAGACCCGTGTGTATTTAGGTGACATCAGTCAAACGAAAGTCCTGCGTCGCATCCATTTAGAAAACGCGGCAGCGATTGTTTTAACAATGAACGACTCCCAAGACACACTCAAAAGTGTGATTGATATTCGACAAACCTATCCACACCTGCAAATCATTGCGCGCGCCCGCGATAGCGCACACGCCGAAGATCTTCTGAAAGCGGGGGCGAACGTCGCGATGCCCGAAACACTTGAGGTAGGCCTGCAACTTGGCACCCATGTCCTAGAACATCTTGGCATTGCTGAGGGATCAATTCTGCATACGATCGCTGATTATCGACAGCGCTTAAGCCCAGCCAGGCCAATGCCGTAACAAGACTATTCTTTTAGAGCGGAAGTAGAGAAAATCGAGGGGAAAGTGGTCGGAGTACAAGGATTCGAACCTTGGACCCCCTGCTCCCAAAGCAGGTGCGCTACCAGACTGCGCCACACTCCGACTAAGGCGCTAATTGTACTCTAAAAGTGCTTTTATGACAAGATTGTCAAAATTGACGTTCGCTACTCTCATGGATATAACGGCCTAATTTAGCGTAGCGCTTTTTAGCTCTCTCACTGACACATACGTATTTAACGCGCCGATCATCCAAGATTTGATATTCAATCATCTCCTTGCGCACCAATTGTGCAATCACTTTATGGTTGGTGGCTGGAGAACCCAAATCGGAACTACTCATGAGTTGAGATACATTTAACGGAAAACCTTGCTGCTCTCTCATAAAAATCAGATCGAGCATTTTGACTTCACGACCATCTAATGAAAATTCACGATTAAGCTCTTCAGCAAACCGCAAATACTTTAGATAGCTATCTAAATGACTCATACTCATCTTATGTGCTGACATCACTTAAGCGTGATGATTGCCATTAAAAATCTCAGTGAATTTATCGAAGGCTTTGATCGATTTAGCCGTTGGCGTGACGTACTTCACGCGACCATCTTCATCAGATTTAATAACCTGAATCCAATTGCTTTTCAGCAAGCGCTGGTAATGACTCCTCACAGCGGTATAGGAGTGAGGCAAAGATTCGAACAAGACTTTGACCGTGCAACGTTCATTCGCACAGTATTTTTCCATGATGGATAAATAGATGTCATACGCCACCAGAGAATTATCGACGGGCAGACAATCTGAAATCCAATCACGGTGTCTCCTCAATAATCGAGTCGTTTTTTTATCTTTAATCACGTGATTTACTTTACAAATACATCTAAGTGGAATTTACTCAGAAGTAATAAAAATGTCATGGAAATAAAGCATCTAAATTAAATGTGTTTTTCGCCTCCAATAGCACGTCAGACTTGGATTTATAAGGTTTTGCGCCTTTTTTATGTATTTAGCAAGGAGAAAAATAAGGGTCAGTTGTTACAGTGGCGTCATATAACTGTATTAAAGTATGCGCATGTTTAAAAAACTGATACTTATCAGCATCTTGGGCTCATGTTGCAATGCACTTTGGGCCGCTCGCCCTATGATTACCGATGATGCGCGCATTGTCGATGAGGGCTCATGCCAAGTAGAAAGCTGGGCCAAATTCAATCAAAATATCAATGAATATTGGGCCCTACCTTCGTGCAATATTGGGGGTAATTTTGAGTTGACCGTGGGTGGCGCCAAGGCCCATGGAGATACCGTTGATGGCGGACATTGGGGCTTGGTACAAGTACAGGGCAAAACCTTATTGAGAGCACCTAAGACCAATGATTGGTCCGTGGGTTTGGCTGTGGGTCATGTCAAAAATGAAGCGAACCTCATCTCGCCCCGTATGAACGATCATTATTTCTATATTCCTTGGACACAATCATTACGTAACGACGGTTTATTTATTCATGTGAATGTCGGTGCTTCGCAAAAGAATGATGAAAAAAAATATATTCCTACCGCAGGTCTAGGTATGGAGTATCAAATTGCTCCAAACAGTTACTTGATTGCTGAAGGCTTTCAGGACTCGTCAGAAAAACTAGCGTTTCAAGGGGGTGTTCGACACTGGTTAATCCCCCAACGTGCCCAAATCGATATGACGATAGGCAATAAAGGGGAATGGGATAGAAATAATCGTTGGATCTCTATTGGTATTCGTCTACTATCACCGAAGTGGCACTGATTAGCCTCTTAGTACTGATGAAATCGATTCATGAGCAGCGCTCATGAGTGCTTGACGGTTCGTACTGGCATCTAGCGTTTCTAAAAAGGTCAGCCGTGCAGTAATCCCAGGATGATCCATAATCAAACGTATAGACTCCAGGAGCCCCATATCTCCAATAAATGCGGTATGCGAGGTGAACTGTCCCTCTAACTGATATTGAATAGCGATAGGTAAAACTGGGACTTTTGCACTGACTGCGGCCTGAAATAAATTGGATTTAAAAGCTAATACTTCACGCCCCTCCGAAGATGTGCCTTCAGGAAAGATACAAACCGCTTTACCCAATCTAAAGCGCTCAACCATTTCTGATAAAACACGTCGTAAATCGGTGACGCGTTCTCTCTGAATAAAGATGGTGTCGATAGCTCGGGCTAGATATCCAAATATCGGCCAGCGCGCCACTTCTGATTTGGCCACAAATGTCACAGGACTCACTGCATTAATTACATGGATATCTAACCAAGAGATATGATTAGCGACCCACAAGGCAGGCTCTCTAAGATGATGATCTGTAGCATGATGGACTTCAAGCTTGACATCTAAAATGTGCAGCAATCTTTGCGCCCATGACTGAATCATGCTGCGTCTTTTCTGAGCCCCCAACGCTAACAGAACGGGTATCTGTATCAAGGCCCAGAGAATATGAATCACTAGTAGACTACTTTTCATGCGCCAAGCATGTCATAACTTTGTGTCATCAAGATGACATGAATCTGTCATCGAGCCTTCAAAAATATCAGGCTCAATAAGCACTCATGAACCATTACCGTGCAATCTGGATTTCAGATGTCCACCTCGGCACTGCCGGCTGTCAAGCGAAGTATCTTCTCGATTTTTTAAAACACAATGACGCAGATAAGATTTATTTAGTTGGCGACATCATTGATGGCTGGCGCTTAAAGAAGAGCTGGTATTGGCCCCAATCGCATAACGATGTCGTGCAAAAACTATTGCGTAAAGCCCGCAAAGGTTCAGAAGTCATTTACATCCCTGGCAACCATGATGAAATGGCGCGTGAGTACTTTGGCATGAGCTTCGGTGATATCCGAGTAGAGGAAGAAGTCATTCATGTGACGGCCGATGGAAAGCGCTTGTGGATTACTCATGGGGATCTTTTTGACGGCGTGATGCAGTACGCCAAATGGCTAGCTTACGTAGGTGACACTCTCTATACCTTCATTTTGTGGGTGAATCGCTGGTTCAACAAGATCCGCTCGCGCCTGGGCTTGCAATACTGGTCTTTATCTCAATACCTCAAGCACTCGGTCAAAAATGCAGTGAGTTATATCGCTGATTTTGAGCACATCATGGCTCGTGAAGCTCGTCTGCGCGGTTGCGATGGGGTCGTTTGCGGTCATATCCATAAAGCTGAAATACGCACGATTGATGGCCTGCTTTATTGCAATGATGGTGACTGGGTAGAGAGCCTAACAGCCTTGGTTGAAGACGCGGATGGCAGTCTTCGAATCGTGCATTGGCCTGTGATTCTAGAAGAAACCGTGAAAGATTTAATCGTGGATATGAGCATCACTGCTGTGCAGACAAAGGAACTGAGCGCACAGACCATCAATATACAAGTTACTGAAAAAATGGAGACACCGCAATGAGAATCATGATCGTGACCGATGCATGGGAGCCACAAGTCAACGGCGTAGTTCGTACCCTCAAGCAAACACGCTTTGAGTTGGAAAAACTAGGGCATGAAATTCAGATGATTACACCCCTAGAATTTAAAACCATCCCCTGCCCGACCTATCCTGATATCGCACTATCTCTCTTTCCGAAGAAAAAAGTGCTTGAGCGTATGAAATCGTTTAACCCGGACGCGATTCATATTGCAACTGAAGGTCCTTTAGGAATCGCTGCACGCTCTTATGCAATCAAAAATAAGCTGCCATTCTCAACCGCATATCACACCCGCTTCCCAGAATATGTCAAAGCACGTACAGCCATTCCATTAGCTATTACTTATAAGTTTTTGCGTTGGTTTCATGACCCCTCTCTTGCCGTGATGGCGCCTACCGAGGTTGTGAAAAAAGATCTCGAAGCTTACGGCTTTACCAATGTCGTACTCTGGACTCGCGGTGTGGATCTAGACATTTTTAAGATGCAGGATGCGAAAGTGCTCAATACGGCGCACCCCATCTTTTTATACGTAGGTCGTGTGGCTGTTGAGAAAAATATAGAAGCATTTTTAGAACTCAAACTACCGGGTTCTAAATGGGTGGTAGGAGATGGTCCAGCGCTTGCTGGTTTAAAAGCAAAATATCCAGAAGTCAGTTACCTCGGCGTCTTACAGCAAGAAGAGCTTGCCAAAGTCTATGCATCTGCCGATGTATTCGTATTCCCGAGTAAAACTGATACTTTTGGCCTCGTCTTATTAGAAGCCATGGCCTGTGGCCTGCCGGTTGCTGCCTACCCTGTCACTGGACCGATTGATGTGATTGGCAACTCTAATTCAGGGGCCATGAATGAAGACCTGCGCCAAGCTTGTTTAGATGCTCTCAACATTCCGCGTGAAGTAGCTCGTGCACATGCGGAGAAGTTTTCATGGGCGGTCGCTAGCCAACAGTTTTTAAATCATCTGAAGCCCGTCGGCAGTCACACAAGTGTCAAGATTGCGTCACTCGCCTGACACATTCTGTCACTAAATTAAGACTCATGATTGAAAAGATAATGAGGAAGACAGTTTTATGAGAGAGATTCCAAACCCACTATCGATCTTAACCGATGGCATCATCAAGACTAAAACTAAAAAAAGTCTGTCTGAACGCCTGGCTCCACTACAAGTCATTTTGAAAGAAAAACTACCCGGTCTGAAAAAGAAAAATAGTGCCGCACCCGTGAATGTTCGTATTGAGCGCCCTAGTCCTCAAGCGGCAAACATTAAGAAGGAATCACAGCCTATTTCCGTCAGCTGGGCGCGCCATCAGGATGAAGTGAAGGAAGCTCAACGTCTACGCTACAAAGTATTTGCCGAGGAAATGGGTGCCCGCCTAGCCCCTCATGCTGAAGATCTTGATGTCGATATTTTTGACAACTACTGTGAGCATTTATTGGTACGTGATAACGAGACCTTAAAAGTGATTGGTACTTATCGTGTTTTACCGCCACATCGCGCCAAAGAAATGGGTTGCTTCTACTCTGACTCAGAGTTTGAGTTAGTTCGTCTGCGTCATTTGCGCGAAAAAATGGTCGAGGTGGGTCGCTCTTGCGTACACCGTGATTACCGTTCAGGCGGGGTCATTATGGCTTTATGGAGCGGCTTAGGTCAGTACATGAAGAAAAATAATTACGAAATTATGCTCGGTTGTGCCAGCGTACCGATGGGTGACGGTGGCCACTATGCGGCTAGCCTAGCAAAGAAATTGAGCGCCTCACATCTCACGGATGTTGAATACCGCGTCTTTCCTAAGTTAGCCTTACCAATTGAAGAGCTCAATCATCAATTAGAGGTTGAGCCACCTGCACTGATTAAAGGTTATCTGCGTCTGGGTGCCAAGATTTGTGGCGACCCCGCTTGGGACCCAGACTTCAATACAGCTGACTTCTTGACGATGTTGCGACTTGATGAGATTCATCCGCGTTACGCTAAGCACTTCTTGGCTCAATCGTAAGCATCGATCAGATCGGCCACTTGAATGATTAAAGCTTCCCACTGGGAAGCTTTTTCTATTACTAGGGAATGGGATTTCAAATCATTTCTATCTGATAACGCTTATCAATTTTTTGCCAATCATTTGATTCTTTTTCTAGGCTGTAGACTGTAAGAGGATTTTTTTGTGCCCAAGCTTGAGGTATCGTAATGGTGAATCCCCCTTCAATTTCTTTGACTTGTATATCAGGAACTTTCTCATCAGCCCTTCTGCGACAGATCACATAAGCTAAGCGAATTGAAAAAAGCATACGCCAATCGATATAAGCAGAGCTGACAGCCAGTTTCCCCAACTTACCCGTATGTCCTAGCAATAGAGCAGCCAAACGCGCCTGATCTAAACGAGAAAAACCAGGCATATCAGCATGGGTAGCAATATAAGCAGAGTGTTTGTGATAACCGTTATGAGAAATAGTGAGGCCAATTTCATGTAACTGCGCAGCCCAACTTAGTAAATTAAGATTTTCTTTACGATTTTCAGTCTTAGGCTTAGGAAATTGTTGCAAGAAATAACTCGCCATTTCTTGTACACGTAAAGCTTGAGAGCGATCGACGTTATAACGTTGCATGAACTGTTCAACCGTCACAAAACGCATATCGTGATGCTGCTCTCGACCAATCAAATCATAAAGAACCCCTAAGCGCAAAGCAGCTTCGGTAACTTCCATACGATCGATCTCTAATTCATCAAAGGCTGCCATCATGATTGCCAAGCCCCCTGGCAAAACCGGGCGACGATCGCCCTTAAGGCCTATCAATTGAGATCGATCAATGTATTCAGATTCAATAAGTGATTTTTTAAGTGCATGAAGGCTATCTCTTGTGATGACACCCCCAAAATCACCCACCGGTAACTCATGAGGCTCTCCTTCAAAACCGTTCAAAGCAATTAATTCCGCAATCGCACGCGCCGTACCCGATGAACCAATGGCCTGCTTCCAACCCATCTTACGGAATTGCGAGGAAATGACCTCTATCTCTCGTCGCGCCGCCAATTGAGCCTGCTTAAAGCAATAGGCATCAACTAAACCATTCGGGAAAAACTGTTGCGAATACGAGACGCATCCAATGTAGACGGACTCTAAGAGCTTGGGGTCATAACCATCGCCAATAATGAATTCTGTAGACCCTCCCCCAATATCGAGGACAAAGCGCTTACCATCACATGCAGGGGCATCATGTGCAGCACCAATATAAATCAGACGCGCCTCTTCACGTCCTGCAATGACTTCAATGGGGAAACCCAAGAGTCTTTGTGCTTCATGAATAAATTGGTCTGCATTGCGCGCCACACGCAAGGTATTCGTAGCCACTGCACGAACTTGTTTAGGATGGAAATGTCTTAAGCGATCACCAAAACGACTTAAAGCCTCAAGCCCCCTTTGAAAGGCCTTTTGATCCAGGGTTTTGTTTTCTTTCAAGCCAGCCGCCAGACGAACCGACTCTCTCAGAGTGTCGATCGGTAGAAGCTGTGTACCCGATGGCGAGTGCATCACCTTAGCAATCACCATACGGAAACTATTAGACCCTAGGTCAACGGCAGCGACTAGCTCTTCTTTTTGATTAGCAAAATTATTTTGGGGTGCAGAAATCGAACTAGACATGATTGATAGGTTTATTTTTTCCAACATTATGACTTCTTTATGACATGGCGATGACAATTGGATTTCATCAAATTGTCATATTTTTGACATATCGATTTGCCACACTCATGACATGGCAAAAATAGCACTTTTAAACCGAGAAATTGGCGTACTGGAGTTTAATGCTCGGGTATTAGCTCAAGCCGAAAATCCCAAAACTCCTTTACTAGAGCGCTTACGCTTTGTCTGTATTGTATCTAGCAATATGGACGAGTTTTTTGAGATTCGTATGTCTGGTTTGAAGGAGCAATTACGCGACAACCCTCAAAATCAGACTCCCGATGGTTTGAGTGTCATCAAAGCCTATGACTTAGTAACTCAACGAGCCCATGCCTTGGTGAGCCGTATGTATCAGCTATTACAAGATGACATCCTGCTTAAGATGAATAAAGAAGGTATTCGTTTTTATTTGGCTGACCAATGGAGTGCAGGGCAAAAAAAATGGGCTCAAGAATTCTTTAATACCGAACTGGTTCCCCTTCTAACCCCAATAGCACTAGATCCAGCACATCCTTTCCCCAAGGTAATCAATAAGAGCTTGAACTTTTTTGTCAGCCTCTCAGGTCAAGATGCCTTTGGGCGTGAAGCTAGCTTAGCCGTAGTCCAAGCCCCGCGCTCCCTACCGCGTGTGGTACCGATGCCAAGTCACCTCTGTGATGCACCCCATGGCTTTGTACTACTATCATCCTTTATGCAAGCTTTTGTCCCACAGCTTTTTCCCGGGATGGCAGTCACCGGCTGTCACCAATTTAGGGTCACGCGTAATTCGGATCTATTTGTCGATGAAGATGACATTACCGATTTGCGCTCGGCCTTACAGGGTGAGTTGCCCACACGCCATCTTGGAGACGCCGTAAGGCTCGAAGTAACCGACACCATGCCAGAAGGCTTGATTAAATATCTTCGTCAAATGAATCATTTGAACGAAGCAGATTGTTATCGCGTCAACGGCCCCGTCAATCTTGTACGACTGGTGCAAATTCCTGATCTGGTCGACCGGCCCGATCTTAAATTTCCCAAACACTCCCCGACAAAATCTGTAACGCCAAAACCTGGTCAACATAGCATTTTTGATATTTTGGATGAGAAAGATGTATTACTTCATCATCCTTACGAGGCTTTTGATCCGGTACTTGAAATGCTCAAAGAAGCTGCGCGTGACCCTGATGTTTTAGCGATTAAACAAACTGTTTATCGAACCGGCGATCAATCTCAAGTGATGGATGCACTCATGGAAGCAGCCCGTAACGGTAAAGAAGTGACCGTCGTGGTAGAACTCCTGGCGCGCTTTGATGAGCAAACCAATATATCTTGGGCGGCCAAATTAGAAAAAGTGGGCGCTCATGTGGTCTATGGCGTAGTCGGCCATAAATGTCATGCCAAGATGCTATTGATTGTGCGGCGAGAAGTCGTTCCTGCACAAGGTCGTCGCAAATCTAAGGTCTTGCTCAAGCGCTATGCCCATTTAGGTACAGGAAACTATCACCCACGAACGGCTCGCTTATATAGTGATTTTGGCCTAATGACAGCCAACCAAGAAATTTGTGAAGATATGCATCATGTCTTCATGCAACTCACTGGTACAGGTAGCCGCACTGAACTCAAGCAATTATGGCAGTCCCCCTTTACTATGCATAGCGAGCTCATCGCGCACATTCGTGCTGAAGCACGCGCTGCCAAAGCCGGCCGTAAGGCACGAATTATGGCTAAGATGAATGCCCTACTAGAACCGACCATCATTGCCGAGCTCTATAAAGCCTCAGCCGCTGGCGTCAAGATTGATTTGATCATTCGTGGTGTCTGCGCACTACAACCGGGCGTACCGGGACTCTCTGAAAATATCAAAGTTCGCTCCATTATTGGTAAGTTTTTAGAACATCACCGTATTTATTATTTCTATGCAGATGGTGCTGAGACCTTATATCTATCCTCAGCAGACTGGATGGATCGCAATCTCTTTAGACGTGTTGAAGTCGCCTTCCCAGTCTTGGATAAGAAACTAAAAGCCAGAGTGATTCGTGAAGGCTTTATGATGCTTTTAAAAGATAACACCACCGCGTGGATCATGCAAGCTGAGGGCAGCTATAAACAACTACAAGCAAGGTCTAGCAGTAAGCCGTTTATTGGTCAATTAGAATTAGTCAAACTGCTCTCAGATTAAATTCTGAATTATTCAGAAACCACACGTTGAGCTGGGATAAAGATAGTAAAGCGACTACCAATCCCTAAGGAAGAAGTAATACGCAACTCTCCCTGATGGCGTGTGGCCACATGCTTCACAATGGCTAAACCAAGACCAGTACCACCCGTCTCACGGGAACGACTTCGGTCAACCCGATAAAAGCGTTCTGTTAAACGTGGTATGTGTTCCTCTGCTATACCTGGCCCAGTATCCATCACAACAAACTCAACACCACCCTCATCAGCATCCTTCCAAATGACGGTTACTTCACCACCAGCAGGCGTATAGCGAATAGCGTTAGAAACCAAATTACTAAAGGCAGAGTAAATTTCAGCCTCATCCCCCAAGAAGTCTTTGTTTGACAAGATTTCCGAACGAATACGATGCGCACCCTGTGATAAACCTTCTGCATCCATCACTAGACGCTGCATCAATTGAGAAACCCGAACGGTCTGAGAGATCGGCGGCTCAGGATTTCCTTCTAATTTAGCCAAAGTTAATAAATCATCCACTAAATTTTTCATCCTACCCGTTTGAGCACTGATCAGGCCAAGGTACTTCTGTCTCTCTTCAGCAGTTAAATCTAACTCCTGTACGGTTTCAAGAAAACCGGCCATGACAGTCAAAGGTGTTTTTAACTCATGTGAAACATTTGCCACAAAATCTCTTCGCATAGCGTCTGTTTTTTCAATCTGAGAGATATCCTGGGAAAGCACTAGCTTCTGCTTATCGCCATAGGGGAAAATTTGCACATCCAAAGAATATTGCTCATAAAGACCCATATTAGTCAGGCGAACCGGATCACGATAATTTTGACGCAATATATATTGAACAAAAGCCGGCTTACGCAGAATATGGGTGATTCTTTGCATAGCATCGCGACGTGCTTGTATGCCAAAATGTTGCTCAGCGACTTCATTGCACCATTCAATCTGATCATCCTCATTCAGCATGATCACACCATTAGGAGATGCCTGAATCGCTTGAATAAACCGCTGATGCTGTTTCTCAACCTCAAGGACTTGGTCACGCCACCCTTTGACCAATTTATGTAGGCGATAGTAGATTTCACCCCATATACCTAATGCTCCGGGCACATCTCCGTAGCGCGCGGTCATTAAAAGCTTAGTGAAGTTCTGGGCATGCCAAAGCTGATGAACTAATAAGATAGTCAAAAAAATCAGGGCTGCTAGTAAACCACCTACCAAACCATAAAGCTGGGAGAAAATCCATCCCAAAACGATGGTGATTAGAATAATCGTAACAATGCGAGCTTGAAAAGACAACATAGCTCGAATCTTACCAATTATTTAGATCAGGCAGTGAAGTGTGTATAGAGAGGCTCGCGACTCGTTGGAAGATGATTCTGATCAACAAAGGCAAATGGGTCCGCGGCCCCATGAGATGCTCTACCAACACCGTAATATTCCAGACCTAATTCCTGAAGATGTAGTGGATCATAGAGATTACGCCCATCAAAAATCATACCGAGCTTGAGCTGTTGCTTCATCAAGTGAAAATCGGGACTTCTAAATTGCTTCCATTCAGTCACGATAATTAAAGCATCAGATCCTCGAAGAGCATCCTGGGGATCTGCGACAAAATCTAGTTGATCCAATAACTCTGGAATATCAGCCATATCTTGATAAAGCACCCTTTGAGCTTCTAATTGCGCCACAGGATCAAAGGCCTGTACGCAGGCACCGCGCATCAACAAATTACGGATAATCACTCGACTCGGCGCTTCACGCATATCGTCTGTATTAGGCTTAAATGCCAGACCCCATAAGGCAAAAGTTTTACCTGTTAAATCCTTGCCAAGCTTACTGGTGATTTTCTTGATTAGGATATGTTTTTGTTGTTCGTTGACAGCTTCTACGGCACTGAGCAACTTTAAATCTTGACCACATTGCTGGGCGATTTTATTAAGTGCACTCACATCTTTTGGAAAACAGCTACCCCCATACCCCGTGCCCGCATATAAGAATCCATAACCAATGCGGCTATCTGAACCAATGCCTAGGCGAACTGACTCAATATCAGCCCCTACTTGATCAGCTAAATTAGCAATTTCGTTCATGAAGGAGATACGGGTAGCCAACATGGCATTCGCTGCATATTTAGTTAATTCCGCACTTCTCACATCCATATAGTAAGTACGTTCATGATGACGATTAAATGGGCTATATAGCTTTCGCATCAGCTCTTTAGCGGCCAAACCTGCTGCATTAGTTTGAGTACCAATCACAATCCGGTCTGGCCTCATAAAATCTTCTACAGCTGCCCCCTCTTTTAAAAACTCAGGATTGGAGACCACTGAAAAGTTTTCTGCAGGTAAACCCCTGATGGCCAACTCTTCTGCAATGACCTGAGTCACACGATCAGCCGTACCTACGGGTACCGTGGATTTATCAACAATCACTTTAAAAGTGGTCATGCAACGACCAATCGCCCGAGCCGCAGCCAATACATACTGCATATCTGCTGAGCCATCTTCATCAGGAGGCGTGCCAACTGCAATAAATTGAATATCACCATGGGCTACGCTAGCGGCGACATCTGTCGAAAAAGTTAAACGTCCATAAGCGCGGTTACGATCTACGATTTCTTTCAAGCCTGGCTCGTAAATTGGGATACCGCCATGGTTTAATAAATTAATTTTTTCAGCATCAACATCTAAGCAAAATACTTCATTACCTAATTCAGCTAGACAAGCGCCTGTGACTAGACCTACATAACCCGTGCCAATGACTGTGACTTTCATTTTGCCCCCTGTTCATAAATTACTCACAGTGTGCAAAGGCAATGTGATAGAAATTTAACGACTTGGTGACAAATTGAAGTCAAGTAATGACATCATCTTGTCACATAGCTATTGCTTAATGTGCCTGAAATAAAAGGAGATCTATGAGCGCGAATTATCGTATTGAAGATAACCCACACAAAGGCAATAAAGGGATCACCAGAGCTATACGCGCGGCAGTGAACTCATGGAATGGCTTGCTGTTTGCCTATCGCGAAGAAAGTGCATTCCGACAAGAACTATTTCTGGCTTTAATTTTGATTCCGATTGCTATTTTTCTTCCGGTCACAGCGGTAGAAAAAATATTAATGATTAGCTCAGTTCTGGCCGTTCTAGTGGTCGAATTACTCAATTCCAGCGTTGAGGCTGCGATTGATCGCATTTCTTTTGAGGTTCACGATTTATCAAAACGAGCTAAAGACTTTGGTAGTGCGGCAGTGATGGTGGCCCTCTTGATATGCGCCATGACCTGGGGTCTAATCCTTTATCAATTTATATAAAAAAGGCCACAATCCGTGGCCTTTGGATATCTTCCTAACCAAGCTATTCAAGCACCGGGTTTTTAGTTAAACGATAGCCGCTACCACGCACTGTTTCTATCAAGTTTTGGCAGCCTGCTGGGGCTAAAGCAGCTCTAAGACGCTTAATATGTACATCCACCGTGCGCTCTTCAACAAAGACATGGTCACCCCATACCTTATCCAATAACTGGCTCCTAGAGTGAACTCGTTCTGGATGAGTCATCAAGAAATGAAGTAGCCTGAACTCAGTAGGCCCCAGATCCAAGGTAGATTCATGACCATCAGCTTGGGCAGTCACACGATGCGATACTGGATCTAGCCTCAATTGATTGATCTGCACCACTTCGTCTGCCAACTGAGGAGCTCTGCGTCGCAATACGGCACGTATACGAGCAACGAGCTCTTTGGGTGAGAAAGGTTTAGTGATGTAATCATCCGCCCCCGCCTCCAAGCCTGCAATCTTGTCCATCTCCTCACTACGGGCTGTCAGTAAAATAATGGGGATATCTTTAGTGCGCTCGTTAGCTCTGAGTTCTTTCGCAAACTGCACTCCGGACTTACCTGGCAACATCCAATCGAGCACAACTAAATCAGGTAAGACCTCCTTCATTAATTGCGAGGCTTGCTCTGTTTGAAACGCCCGCACCGGCAAAAAGCCCGCATGGCTTAAATTAACTGCAATGAGCTCAGCAATAGAGGGTTCATCTTCAACAATTAAGATACTACTTGCCATAAATTAGCTTTTTGCCTCTTGTTGTAGTTTTTCTTGTGGCAAATGGCGCACATCAGTTCCCTTAACGATGTAGATAACGAATTCAGCGATGTTCTTCGCATGATCGCCAATACGCTCTACAGCCTTAGCAATGAACAACATATCCAAGGCAACTGAAATCGTGCGCGGATCTTCCATCATATAGGTCACCAGCTTACGAACAAATGCACGAAACTCTTCATCAATCTGCTTATCTTCACTGACCACATCAGCAGCAGCTGATGTATCTAGACGAGCAAATGAGTCCAGACTTCTTCTGAGAAGAGAAATCGCCATCTGGCCTGCCAAACGGATTTCAGCAGTGTTGATGCCGTGTGAGGCACTGTCTTCCATGATGTGCTTGGTTCGACGTGCGATACGATCCGCTTCGTCACCGGCACGCTCCAAATTAGTAATGGCTTTTGAGATAGCCATCACTAAACGCAAGTCGCGAGCCGTGGGTTGACGTCTTGCAATTAACTCTGTGCAGGCTGAGTCAATTTCTACTTCCATCGTATTAACATCACGCTCGCGAGCCATGACTTGGTCAGCCAGCTCAGCATCTAACTGCGCGAAAGCACGCATACCCATAGAAACTTGCGACTCAACAAGGCCACCCATTTCGAGCAACTTGCCACATACTGAATTTAAATCAGCATCAAATTGTGAAGATAAATGTTTATCTACCATTTTTAGTCTCCTGTTTTAGCCGAAACGACCGGTAATGTAATCCTCGGTCTCTTTCTTTTTCGGCTTAATAAATAATTCATCGGTCTTACCAAACTCCACCATCTCACCCAAATACATGTAGGCCGTGAAATCTGATACACGCGCAGCCTGCTGCATATTGTGAGTCACAATGGCAATCGTATAGTCTTTTTTGAGTTCGTGGACTAATTCTTCAACCTTGGCAGTGGAAATAGGATCCAACGCAGATGTGGGCTCATCAAGCAACAAGATGGATGGCTTCACTGCAACACCTCTAGCAATACATAAACGTTGCTGTTGACCACCAGAGAGAGATAAGCCACTCTGACCCAGTTTATCTTTCACTTCATTCCATAATGCAGCTTTATTTAAAGCCCACTCCACACGCTCATCCATCTCTGCCTTCGATAAAGACTCATACAACTTGACACCAAAGGCAATGTTGTCATAAATCGTCATCGGGAATGGTGTTGGCTTTTGGAAAACCATACCTATCCTTGAACGTAGCAAGTTCAAGTCTTGCTTAGGATCTAGGATATTCATACCGTAGAAATTAATCTCACCTTCAGCACGCTGCCCTGGATACAGGTCATACATACGATTTAAGGTTCGCAGCAGAGTCGATTTACCACAACCAGATGGCCCAATAAAGGCGGTTACATGACGCTCAGCGATATTTAGATTAATGTTCTTTAAACCCTGAAATGAACCATAGTAAAAATTGAGGTTCTTAATCTCAAGTGCATTTTTTAATTCTTGTTGGTTATCCATAATTGTTCCTTGAATTTTTTCAATCTCAAAGCTAGTTCTCATACTTTACTTTCTTATACCTGTACTTTTTTTCTAAAGACAACACGCGTCAATATATTCAAACCCAGCACAACAAAGGTAATCAGTAAGGCACCACCCCAGGCTAAATCAACCCAGTTGTCATAAGGACTCATGGCAAACTGGAAAATGACCACTGGCAAATTAGCCATCGGCGCATTCATATTAGTAGAGAAAAATTGATTGTTGAGTGCCGTAAATAACAATGGGGCAGTCTCACCACTGACGCGCGCTAAGGCGAGTAAGATACCTGTGATCACACCGCTCTGGGCAGCCTTGAGTGTCACATTAAACGACACCTTCCATTTAGGTGCACCTAAAGCATAAGC
Organism: Polynucleobacter sp. MWH-Loch1C5; assembly: GCF_018881775.1. Taxonomy (GTDB): domain Bacteria; phylum Pseudomonadota; class Gammaproteobacteria; order Burkholderiales; family Burkholderiaceae; genus Polynucleobacter. The sequence continues at coordinate 1,314,616 of NZ_JACVPR010000001.1, read as the reverse complement.
GGCTTCACGTAACTGAATGGGCACTAGGCTGAGCATATTTTCTGTCGTTCTGACCACAACAGGAATCGCAATTAAAGAGAGAGCAATCGTTCCCGCCCAACCCGAAAAATGTTTCACCTGAGCAACATAAATGGCGTACACGAATAGGCCAATCACAATCGATGGGGCGGATAACATAATATCCGTTACAAAACGTGTGACGGTGGCGATTTTGCTACGTGAACCATACTCTGCTAGATAAATCCCGGCCATGACACCAATAGGCGTGCTGATGAGGGTACAGGACAAAACGATCAGCAAACTTCCGACGATTGCATTAGCTAAACCACCTCCCTCAGAACCCGGTGCAGGCGTACTTGAAATAAAGAGATTCAAATCAATAGCCGATATACCCTTGTAAAGCAAGATAGCCAAAATCCACATCAAGAACGCCATGCCAACACCCATGGCGGACATAGATAAGGTCAGACCAATCCAATTACTACGCTTGCGTTTAGCGTAGATTGCAGGATTCATATTACTGTTGACAGTTGCATTCATCATGATTTTTTACCTTGTCCAGCTTCCATACGAGCCAACATTAATTTAGCGAGCGCTAACACTAAAAAAGTAATAATGAACAGAGCTAAGCCCAGCGCAAATAATGAAGAGAAGTGCAAGCCAGGCTCAGCCTCACCAAACTCATTTGCTAGAGTCGAGGCAATAGAATTACCAGGAGCAAATAAAGATGCCGAGAGCTTGTGGGCATTACCAATCACAAATGTCACCGCCATCGTTTCACCCAAGGCGCGACCAAGACCCAACATGATGCCGCCTATCACACCTGTTTTTGTGTATGGCAGGACAATTTTATTGACCACCTCCCAGGTGGTACAACCAATACCGTAAGCAGACTCTTTTAAAACAGGGGGTACGATCTCAAATACATCTCGCATCACCGATGCGATAAATGGAATTACCATCATGGCCAGAATAAGGCCCGCACACAAGATACCTATGCCATTGAAAGCACCGGTAAATAGAATTCCCAAACCTGGGATCTGACCTAAAGTAGCTGCTAGAGCAGGCTGAATGTACTCAGCAAACAAAGGGGCGAATACGAACAAACCGAACATGCCATAAATGATGGACGGCACAGCAGCCAACAATTCCACCGCAGTTCCTAATGGACGGCGCAGAGGAATCGGGCAAGTTTCTGTCAGAAAAACAGCAATACCAAAACTCAGCGGTACAGCAATCAACAAAGCGATTAGAGCAGTGACTACAGTACCAAAAATAGCAATCAAACCACCAAATTGACCGTTGATAATGTCCCACTCAACCGTGAAGAAAAAGCCAACTCCAAACTCTTTGAGAACTGGCCAGGCATTGATGATCAGGGAAATAATGATCCCCATGAGCGCCACCAAAACCGTTAAAGCAAAAATCAAGGTTGTTTTATGGAATAAGAAATCCTCGATGCGCTGGCGCTTGAGTACTTTCTCCGCTTGTGGTGTCAACATATCTGATGCTTGATTCATAAAATTCTCTCAGATAACAACTTATTCTTATTTTTAATCAATAAAACCGCAGCCTTGTGGGCTGCGGTTATCACTTTAGTTTCAAACGCACCAATTATTTGGTGTTGATTTGCGTCCAAATATTCTTACGAATGAAGTCAGTCGTAGCATCTGGCATTGGCACGTAGTCCAACTCAGCAGCCATCTTCTTACCTTCTTTGAAAGCAAAGTCAAAGAACTTAATCACTTCTGCAGCGTTGGCTTTGTTAGTAGGCTGCTTGTACATCAAGATGAATGATGCACCTGTGATTGGCCATGACTTAGCACCTGGAGCATTCGTAATGAATGTACCCATACCAGGAATTTTGGCCCAGTCTGTGCCTGCTGCTGCAGCAGCAAATGTCTCATCATCAGGCTCCACAAATTGACCTGCAGCATTGCGCAATGTCAAATGTGTCATCTTATTTTTCTTAGCGTAAGCATACTCAACATAACCGATGGAGTTCTTGATACGGCCCACGTTAGCAGCGACACCTTCGTTACCCTTACCACCAACTGAAGAAGCCGCAGGCCATTTCACAGCAGCACCAGCACCCACATCTTTTTTCCATGTTGGGTTCACTTTAGCTAAATAGTCTGTAAAGATCGCTGTAGTACCTGAACCGTCAGCACGGTGCACTACAGTAATGCTGGCATCGGGCAACTTCACACCTGGGTTCAAGGCAGCAATTTGCTTGTCATTCCAGTTAACGATATAACCCATGAACATCTGAGCCAAAATGTCGCCAGTGACTTTGATCTGGCCTGGCTTGATACCATCGACGTTAATAATAGGTACTACGCCACCAATGATGGCTGGGAATTGCACCATACCGTCTTTTTCGAGATCTTCAAACTTCACAGGATTATCTGTGGCACCAAAATCAACTGTTTTAGCTTTGATCTGCTTGACACCGCCAGATGAGCCGATAGATTGATAGTTCAAACCATTACGTGTCTTGGCTTTGTAGGCCTCTGCCCACTTCGCATAGATCGGATATGGGAATGTTGCACCTGCGCCCGTGATGTCAGCGGCAAATGCTGTTACTGTTGAAAGTGCAAAGACACCTGCAACTAAAGATCTGGTCAAAATAGCTTTCATATATTTCCTCATTCATTAAATGTGCTGCCCATGCAACACAAGTGAACGATACCTAGGATATGTGAAAGTTTTGTGACATTCACAGAGGAAATTCATTACTCAGGATTAATATTAAAAGACTATATAAAACAGTATCTTATATAAAAAATCCTTTTGATTTATGGGGGATAGATCCCCTCATCTACGGCTTTTTGAAAGCAGAAATGACAAATCCCATGAGGACTACGGCAGCTAGCTGAGCCAAGATAAAACCTGGGATATCCACTGGGCTGATACCCACAAAGGTGTTACTGAGGCTTCTGGCTACCGTCACAGCAGGATTACTAAAGAATGTCGAAGAAGTAAACCAATAGCCCGAGGTCACAACCATCGCCACCAATAATGCCACCTTGTCTTTGGCCACACGAATCGCAAGATAAATCACGCCCAACAGTATCAGGGTAGAGACAAACTCACTCAACCAAATACCGGGCCCCGTTCTCTGCTTACTCGAGCTTTGCAGAATCTCCAAACCAAACATAAAGTGCGTGAGCCAAATACCTGAAATAGCACCTGTGAATTGAGCTGCGATGAAGCTCAGTGCTTTTTGGATGCCGTATTCTTTTTGTACCCAAAACATGAGGGTCACTACCGGATTGAAATGCGCCCCTGAAATGGGTCCTAAGAGCGTAATCAGAACCAAGAGCCCTGCACCTGTGGCAATACTATTGCCTAAGAGTGCGACGGCTGCATTACCCGCACCTAAGGTTTCGCCCATGTGACCAGAACCGGCCACAATAGCGAGTAGCAACAAAGTACCAAAATATTCTGCAAGCACTTGCACTCTCAAGCTTGGCATTTAATTCTCCGTCGCAATACGTTTGAGCTCTTGATTGAGTGACATGGTGTCTAATTTTTCGAGGGGCAAATTCATGAGTATTTGCAAGCGTCGCTTCAGACCCATCTCCACTTGTTTAAATGCGGCACGCTTATCTTCATCGCTGCCCTGCACGGCCGATGGATCTGGATACCCCCAGTGAGCAGTAGCGGGCTTACCAGGCCAATAAGGGCATTGCTCGCCTGCAGCACTATCACACACAGTGATGATGAAATCCATCTGAGGAGCACCGGGTGCCGCAAACTCATCCCAACTTTTTGATCTGAGCTTACTTGTGTCATAGCCTAGGGACTCAGCGATCTCTACCGCAAATGGATTGACTCTTCCTCCAGGCGTTGAACCTGCCGAATAGCCAATGAATTTTCCCCCAGACATTTGCGTGGCTAGGACTTCCCCGATCACAGAACGTGCTGAATTATGCGTACACAGAAATAGAATGTTGTAGGTTTTCATAAATACTCTCCCTAATTAATTACATGATTTTTTTTGAATATTGGCTATAGAAACCCCCACAGCAGTAGGCTGTGGGACGCAACAACTAGCGTCATCACCACTTGTATTAAAAACAGGGATGCTATCTAGTGTATGAAAGGTTTCCCAAGCGATACCACTTGGATCATTGACCCAATATTTATCTGACTGAGCATAACAACAGGCAGCCCCCTGCTCCTCAATGAGCTCACCTTGAAGAGAGTCTAAACGAGCCTTCATTTCTACTAATTCAGCGTTATCTTCAACCTGGATACCTAAATGATTGAGACCTTCTTTTGCGCCGCGAGCAGATATGGCAAAGTTGATGCGTGGATTATCTAACTGCCACTTTGCATAATCAGCTTTACGTATGGTGGGGTCTTGCGCAAACATCTTGCTATAAAAATTAATACTTGCATCTAAATCTGTAACAGCAATATGAATATGCATCCGCTTCATAGTGAGGCCTTTTTGGTTTTTAATGTTGGCAAATCACAACCTTTACCGCTGCAACAGTTAAAGAGCAGAAAATCCAATAAAGATTGAAGTTGTTTGGGGTTGGGTCGATAGATCAAATGACGACTTTGACGCTCAACCACAATTAAATTGGCTTGATAGAGTTCTTTGAGATGAAAAGATAAAGTGGCTGAAGGTATGCCTAACTTTTCTTTGATTTGTGATGGGGTTAAACCTTCATCCCCTTTTTGCACTATGAGGCGAAAGACATTGAGTCTAGATTCTTGACCTAAGGCAATGAAGGCTTGGATAGCGTCCGTATTTTTCATATTTCCATAATAATGGAAATATATGACAGGATGATGACAGGCTTGACTGCGTTGTCGAATTACTGGCGTGGAATCACTTGAGCGATTTTCTCAGCTTGTGTTTTAGCTAAGTGAGCGTCTTCGGCCTCGACCATGACCCTCAAGACCGGCTCAGTTCCTGAAGCACGAATCAAGACCCTACCTTTGCCATTGAGTTGCTTTTCGGCATCACCGATGGCAGCACTCATCTTCGCGTCACTCTGCCATTGATAATCCGCTGCAAAACGTACATTGATTAATGTTTGCGGATAAAGCTGGATTGTCTGTAAAAGCTCAGCGAGGCTTCGCTTTTCCTGACGCATCGCGGCCAAGACTTGTAGTGCTGCGACGATGCCATCGCCTGTGGTGTGCTTATCTAAACAAATCAAATGCCCAGAACCTTCACCACCCAAGAGCCAAGATTTCTCTTTGAGCTTTTCTAGAACGTAACGATCACCCACTTTGGCTCTTTCAAAAGCAATGCCATTTTTTTGTAGTGCTTTTTCTACCGCCATATTAGTCATGAGCGTGCCCACCACACCTGGCACATTCTCGCCAGCCGCTAAACGAGCCATAGCAATGAGATAGAGCAGCTCATCACCATTGAATAAACGACCCGACTGATCCACCAACTGCAAACGATCAGCATCACCATCTAAGGCAATCCCTAAATCTGCTTTTGTTTCTTTGACCTTTTCAATCAAAGCCTGAGGTGCAGTCGCCCCCACACCATCGTTAATATTTTTGCCATTGGGTTGCACCCCCATCGCAATCACTTCGGCACCCAACTCATGAAAGACATGGGGTGCAATGTGATAAGCAGCGCCATGAGCACAATCGACCACCAACTTCAAACCATGTAAGTCCATGTGGTTAGGGAAAGTGCTCTTACAGAATTCGACATAACGCCCCGCAGCATCATCGATACGCTTAGCTTTGCCCAAATGCGCTGAACTGACACACGTCATCGGTTCCTCTAAGGCTTTTTCAATAGCCAATTCAACACTATCTGCAAGCTTGTCACCGTTGGCTGAAAAAAACTTAATGCCGTTATCTGAATACGGGTTGTGTGATGCAGAAATCACCACACCTGCCGATAAACGTAAAGCTCTTGTTAAATAAGCTACCGCTGGGGTTGGCATAGGGCCACAAAGCATGACATCCACACCAGCGGCAGAAAAACCAGCTTCTAGTGCAGCCTCCAAAAGATATCCGGAGACACGAGTATCTTTACCAATGAGTACTGTCGGTTTACCGTGAGCATCAGGGCTTTTGGCTAAAACCTGACCCGCGGCATAACCTAAACGCATTACAAAGTCAGGGACGATCGGAAACTGCCCCACCTCACCGCGAATACCATCGGTACCAAAGTATTTTCTTGTCATTTCGATATTTTATAAGGATTGTGTCGCTGCAGACCAAACTTTTAATGCATCCACTGTCGGGCCCACATCGTGGACTCTTACGATCATGGCGCCCCTCTCCACGGCCATGAGGGCCGCTGCGACACTGGCAACCATTCGCTCTTCTGTTTTACGCCCAGTGATCTCACCAAGACTCGATTTTCTGGAAATGCCAGCCAAGACAGGCAAACCATGATACGAAAAGGCATCAAACGCTCCGAGCATTTGCATATTATGAATGACGGTTTTTCCAAAACCAAAACCGGGATCTATCGCTAGACGCTCCCGTGCGATGCCTTCATCCTCGAGAGCCACACAACGCTCGACCAAGAAGCCATTGACCTCACTGACCACATCTTCATACTCCGGCTTAAATTGCATGGTTTGCGGATCTTTTTGCATATGCATGAGCACAATTCCACAGGCACTGGCTTTAACAGCCTGAATGGCATTGGGTTGACGCATGGCCCAAATATCGTTGATACAGTCCACCCCCATATCGAGGGCTGCTTGCATTGTTTTCGCTTTATAAGTATCGACCGAAAGAGCTACATCGCAACCCTGCAATGCTTCTAAAACGGGCATCACACGATCTAACTCTTCTTGGAGTGATAAAGGTTCTGAACCTGGACGACTCGACTCACCCCCAATATCAATGATTTGGGCGCCCTCAGCCATCATGAGTTCAGCCTGCCTCAAGGCAGCATCACGGGCGGCAAAGCGACCACCATCTGAAAAAGAATCGGGTGTGACATTAAGAATACCCATCACCAGTGGCGCTGGGTTTTTTTGCCAATCGAAATAAAAACGCCCGCAGCGCCAAGCTACGGGCGTTAATGAACTATGACGCATTAGGCAGCAGCCGGGGCTCCACCTTCAGCAGGCGCTGGAGCACCCCCTGATGGACCACCTGTATTAGAACTCGGTGGATACTTGGGTGGACGTGGAGGACGACCCGCCATGATGTCATTGACTTGATCTGCATCGATCGTTTCCCAATCGAGCAACGCTTTGACCATCATCTCAACCTTGTCGCGATTGTCTTCCAAGATTTTCTTCGCTACCGCATACTGGGTATCCAAAATAGTACGAATCTCGGCATCGACTTTCTGCTGAGTCGCCTCAGACACTGTCTTTGAACTCGATGGACCAAAGAAGCCTTGCTGCTCGGTATCCACGTAGACCATGGTACCGAGAGTCTCGCTCATACCGTAACGGGTCACCATATCGCGCGCCATCTTTGTCGCACGTTCAAAGTCATTGGAGGCACCGGTACTGCTGGAGTTCAAGAAGATTTCTTCAGCTAGGCGGCCGCCAAAGAGGATGGAAATATCCTCCAACATTTTGTCTTTGTACATATTGACACGGTCATGCTCAGGCAACTGCCAAGTAACACCCAAAGCCCAACCGCGCGGCATGATGGTCACTTTGTGGACTGGATCAGCTTTCGGCAACATTTTGGCAACCACTGCATGACCTGACTCGTGATAAGCCGTATTGCGACGTTCTTCTTCACGCATCACAGCAGACTTACGCTCAGGACCCATGTAAATCTTGTCCTTCGCATCTTCAAAATCTTGCATATCTACTGTGCGCTTGTTGCGACGTGCCGCAAACAAAGCAGCTTCATTGACTAAGTTAGCCAAATCAGCTCCTGAGAAACCCGGTGTACCACGAGCGAGAATGCTGGCATCTACATCACCATGGATGGGCACCTTGCGCATATGCACTTTGAGAATCTGTTCACGACCACGAATATCAGGCAAGCCCACATGTACTTGGCGATCAAAACGACCAGGACGCAAGAGTGCCTTATCCAAAACATCAGAACGGTTCGTCGCAGCAATGACGATGACGCCACTATTGGCTTCGAAACCATCCATCTCAACCAACATTTGGTTCAAGGTCTGCTCGCGCTCATCATTGCCGCCACCCATACCCGCACCACGATGACGACCGACCGCATCAATTTCGTCAATAAAGATAATGCAAGGCGATTGCTTTTTGGCGTTCTCAAACATATCACGCACACGTGCCGCACCCACACCGACAAACATCTCTACGAAATCAGAACCTGAAATTGAGAAGAACGGCACCTTCGCTTCACCCGCGATCGCGCGAGCCAAAAGAGTTTTACCTGTTCCAGGAGGCCCTACTAAGAGAACCCCGCGCGGAATACGACCGCCCAACTTTTGGAACTTAGAAGGGTCTTTCAAGAAGTCGACCAACTCAAATACTTCTTCTTTAGCTTCATCGCAGCCAGCCACATCTGCAAAAGTGACCGCATTATTGTTCTCATCAATTAAACGAGCACGCGATTTACCAAAGGAGAATGCTCCTCCTTTGCCACCACCTTGCATTTGGCGCATCATCAAGAACCAGAAACCGATAATCAATAAGGTAGGGCCAAGATAGTACAAAGCGGATACGAGTACGCTTTGCTCTTCGTCAGGCTTACCCGTGACTTGTACACCAAACTTCATCAAGTCACCGACCATCCAAATATCGCCCGGGCTAGTTACAGAATATTTTTGACCATCAACCGGTGTGACCTGAATATTGCGACCCTGCACATCCACACGTTTGACTTTGCCATTTTTGGCATCTTCCATGAACTGTGAATAAGTCACACCTTCTTGAGCACGTGGCTTATCAAACTGCTTAAAGACAGTGAACAGGATCAGGCCCACAATGAACCAAACGCCTACTTTTTGAATCCAATTATTGTTCACAGTTTCTCCTTGGGGCTAAATGCCCATATGCAATCTATACACATATGATTCTACTCCGAGCCTTTTTCAAGTGCCTGATTTGATTTTGCAGCTAATACCTTATATTTTCCTGTGGTTATCAAAGACTTACGCCCAAGCCACTTGCAAAAAGCACTTTATTTAAAGTTTTTACCTAAAAGAAAAGTTTCGGCGGATTTATCCCGCGATGCCTTGGGCTTGCGGGGGGCTACTACTTTGAATACTTTTTTAAAGGATTCAACGATTTGGCTATAGCCGCTGCCATGAAAACATTTAATCAGTAAAGCACCCTCGGGTTTCATGTGCGCTTTGGCAAATTCCAAGGCCAACTCAGCCAAATGCGCCATACGCGCAGCATCGGCCACCCCCACACCGGATAAATTAGGTGCCATATCAGATAAAACCAGATCCACACGAGGGCCATCTTCAGGGTTTCCGGGCAAAAGTGCTTCAAACTGACGCAACACTTCTTCCTCGCGAAAGTCTCCCTGTAAATAAGTCACATCAGCAATCGGTTCCATGGGCAAAATATCAATGGCAATAATTTGGCCATCAGGCTTGCCTTCAGAGACATGAGGATTTTTTTTACCGAATTCAACGAGGCGCTGACGTACGTACTGCGACCAGCTGCCAGGAGTACTGCCCAAATCAACCACCACCATGCCAGGCCGAATAAGACGATCTTGCTCATCAATTTCTTTGAGTTTGTACGCAGCACGCGCGCGATAACCCTCCCGCTGCGCCATTTTGACGTAGGGATCATTGAGGTGATCGTTTAACCAGTCTTTATTGAATTTATTCTTAGCCACAGCACTACTTATTCAGTTAATCGGCGTTGTTTTTCTGTTTTTTGCGATCAGAAAGCTCTATTTTCGCCTGTTTTTGCAAAAAGCCCTGAAAAATAGTCTCTTGAAGGTGCACAATCACGTATGATGTGGGACTTTTTTGAAAAAATACACTATGCCAGTACTGGAACTTAACTCCGCCGAACGCTCCGCCCTCCGCTCTCAAGCACATGACCTCAAACCTGTTGTAATGATCGGTGCCGATGGTCTGACCCCGGCAGTTTTAAAAGAGATTGATCAATCTCTTAAAGCCCATGGCCTGATTAAGATTCGCGTTTTCGGTGATGAGCGCGAGACTCGTTTAGAAATCTATAAGCACTTGTGCGACACCCTCAACGCTGCCCCCATACAACATATCGGCAAACTATTGGTTCTCTGGCGCCCAAAACCGGCCAAAGAAAAAGCTGAATCAAAAACAAGTCGTGGCAGCGGTCCTAAAACAGTGATGGTGAAAAAGTTCACCCGCAACCCCACACGTCGCCCCAAACCAGTTGCCACCCGTGTATTAGGCAATGAACGCGTGGCAGCAGGTGGCACGGTCAAACGAGCTAAGCCACGCCAAACGAGCGCCAAGAAAAGACAACTCGGTTAAGTTGGGCTATCTAAAGCAGCTTTAGCTCGCTTCGCGATAGCGCGTCAGCTTCCAAAGCAACCATAAACCAATCAGCGTCTGGAGAAGGTAAAGGGCGCTTGATAAGCCATGCCACATGGCAAATTGGCTAGCTAATGGCGAGAGCATCACAGGAAAGCCATTCGCCAACGCCTCTTCCCGCAAAGCGTTCATCAGTGGTTGCAAAACAAAGCCGACGATGGCCGCACTGAGGAGCATGGCTAAAAGATACCAACGGATGACTTTGTACTGCAAAAGACCGCGCTTAACGAGTAAATTCGCAAAGACCATTAAGGCAGCAGAAAAAATTAAACTCAAGGTGCCTTCTACTCTAAATAAGACACCCGCCACCATGCCCGCAACTTGCGTGTCAGTCAGTGTGGCGAATAAGGTCGGGGCGACAATGTAACCAATCGTAATCAGGGTGCCTACCCATAGGGCAACCAAAAGCAAAAAAAGGCGCTGTGCGCGTGGATGGTCGTTAGACGTAGTTAACACTGAGTATTTCTACTTCACGGTTACCACCGGGCGCACTAAAGGTGGCCACATCACCCTCTTCTTTACCAATTAAGGCTCGAGCAATCGGTGAACTGATAGAAATCTTGCCACTATTTAAATCGGCCTCATCATCACCAACGATTTGATAGATAGCCACTTTGCCATCTTCCAAATCTTCCAACTCCACAGTCGCACCGAAAACAATCCGCCCCTCTACATCCAGTGTGCTGGGGTCGATAATCTGTGCAGCCGCTAACTTACCCTCTAACTCCTGAATACGTCCTTCAATGAAGGCTTGCTTTTCTTTAGCAGCGTCGTACTCAGCGTTCTCAGATAAATCACCTTGAGCGCGTGCTTCTGAAATGGCATTAATCACGGCTGGGCGCTCAATATGTTTTAAGCGCTGCAACTCCTCTTTGAGGAGTTCAGCACCGCGTTTGGTAATAGGGATCGTGCTCATAAAACTTCGTGCTTTCTAATTCTGGGTATTAAAACCGTTACTTTACAGAGAAGCCTGCAGTCCCTGCAAGTCATAGACCTCAAGCTGGTCGATGGCTTTAATGCCAGCTACTGCCGCACGGGCACCACTGATTGTGGTGTAGTACGTCACCCGATTGGCTTGCGCTGTGGTTCGAATCGAGCGCGAATCTGCAATGGCGGTACGAGTTTCATCAACAGTCGTAAAGACCAATTCGATTTCACCATTTTTGATCATGTCAACAATATGAGGACGACCATCCTTCACCTTGTTAACACGTTTCACAGGCACGCCTGCCGCTTCAATCGCAGCAGCAGTTCCTTGTGTCGCCACAATCGCATAACCCATACCATGCAACATTTGGGCAACTTCAACCGCCTTCGCCTTGTCACTGTCTTTGACTGTCAAAAGCACAGTGCCTGATTTTGGCAAAGTGGTGCTTGCTGCCAATTGTGATTTAAAGAGCGCCTCACCAAAAGTTTTGCCCACACCCATGACTTCCCCTGTCGAGCGCATTTCTGGGCCTAGGATAGGGTCCACACCTGGGAATTTATTGAATGGGAAAACAGCTTCTTTAACACTGAAATACGGCGGTATGACTTCTTCACCAATACCTTGCTGATCCAGACTTTGGCCCGCCATACAACGTGCGGCAATTTTTGCTAATTGCAAACCGGTAGCTTTTGATACGTAAGGTACCGTACGTGAAGCACGTGGATTGACTTCCAAGACATAGACAATGTCTTTGCCTGCTTCTTGCTGAATCGCAAACTGAACGTTCATCAAACCAACCACATTCAATCCCTTGGCCATCAAACTAGTCTGACGACGTAATTCATTAACCGTCTCTGGAGATAAAGAATACGGCGGCAAAGAGCACGCTGAGTCACCTGAGTGAACCCCTGCTTGCTCAATATGTTCCATCACACCACCAATGAAAACCCGCTGACCATCACAAATACAATCGACATCACATTCGATGGCGTCATTCAAGAAACGATCTAAAAGGACGGGGGAATCATTCGATACCTTGACGGCTTCACGCATATAGCGCTCAAGATCACGGCTATCGTGTACGATTTCCATCGCACGACCACCCAATACATAAGAAGGTCTGACCACCAAGGGGTAACCAATTTCGTCGGCCAACTTGAGGGCTTCCTCTTCCGTTCTTGCGGTGCGATTCGGTGGCTGACGCAAACCGAGTTCATGCAAGAGTTTTTGGAAACGTTCACGGTCTTCTGCCGCATCAATCATGTCCGGCGTTGTACCGATAATGGGCACACCATTAGCTTCTAGGTCTAAAGCCAACTTCAATGGTGTTTGTCCGCCATACTGAACAATCACACCTTTGGGTTTTTCCTTGGCAACGATCTCTAAAACATCTTCCAAGGTCAATGGCTCGAAATACAAACGGTCAGAGGTGTCATAGTCAGTCGATACTGTTTCTGGATTACAGTTGACCATGATGGTTTCATAACCATCATCACGCATCGCTAAAGCCGCATGTACGCAGCAATAGTCAAACTCAATACCTTGACCAATACGGTTGGGGCCACCGCCTAAAACCATGATCTTTTCTTTGCCAGTAGGATTGGACTCACACTCACCATGCTCAGCTTCGTAGCAAGAATACATATAGGCGGTGTTGGTCGAAAACTCGGCGGCACAAGTATCTACACGTTTGTAAACAGGTCTAACATTCAAGGCATGGCGCGCTTCGCGCACAGCCTTGGCCTCAGTCTTTAACAACTTAGCCAAACGACGGTCAGAGAAGCCTTTTTGTTTAACAAAGCGCAACTCGGCGACACTGATACTCTTTAAGTCACGCGCTTGTAGAGTTTTTTCAATCTCAACGAGCTGATGAATTTGCGCTAGGAACCAAGGATCAATCGCGGTATGCTTAAAAGCATCCTCTTGGCTCATACCCATACGGAAAGCATCAGCCAAGTACCAGATACGGTCTGGGCCAGGCTCACGAATCTCTTGAGTAATTTCATCAAGATCCTGAGACTTTTCATCTAAGCCATCGACACCCACCTCTAGACCTCTGAGTGCTTTTTGGAATGATTCTTGGAATGTACGGCCAATCGCCATGACTTCACCGACTGATTTCATCTGCGTGGTCAAACGCTTATCAGCCGCTGGGAATTTTTCAAAAGCAAAACGAGGGATCTTAGTGACGACGTAATCGATGCTCGGCTCAAATGAGGCTGGCGTTTTACCGCCGGTAATGTCATTTTGTAGCTCATCTAAGGTAAAGCCAACAGCCAACTTAGCAGCAATCTTGGCAATCGGAAATCCGGTTGCCTTGGATGCCAAGGCCGAAGAACGTGACACACGAGGGTTCATCTCAATCACAATCATGCGCCCATCACGCGGATTGATGGAGAACTGCACATTCGAGCCCCCAGTATCCACACCAATCTCGCGCAAGACCGCTAAGGATGCATTACGCATAATTTGGTATTCACGATCAGTAAGAGTCTGAGCAGGTGCCACAGTGATCGAGTCACCTGTATGGACGCCCATAGGGTCTAAGTTTTCGATCGAACATACGATGATGCAGTTATCGTGCTTATCACGCACCACTTCCATCTCATACTCTTTCCAACCCAAGAGCGACTCTTCAATCAGTAACTCATGCGTGGGGGATAAATCCAAGCCACGTTTACATATCTCTTCAAACTCTTCGCGGTTATAAGCAATACCACCGCCAGAACCACCCATGGTGAAAGATGGACGAATAATCACAGGATAGCCAGCACCGCCAGTCTCTTGAGCAATTCGTTGCTGCACACTATGAGCTTCTTCCATAGAGTGTGCAATGCCTGATTTGGCAGAGCCCAAGCCAATCTTAGTCATGGCATCTTTAAATTTCTGACGATCTTCAGCCTTATCAATCGCCTCAGGTGAGGCGCCAATCAACTCACAACCATACTTTTTAAGTACGCCATGCCTGTGCAAATCTAAAGCGCAGTTCAAGGCTGTCTGACCACCCATGGTCGGCAAAATAGCATCCGGTTTTTCTTTAGCAATGATGCGCTCAACCACTTCCCAAGTAATAGGCTCAATGTAGGTCACATCAGCCATCTCTGGATCGGTCATGATGGTCGCTGGATTGCTGTTGACCAAGATCACTTTATAACCTTCTGAACGCAAGGCTTTACAAGCTTGCGCACCTGAATAGTCAAACTCACAAGCCTGTCCGATGACGATCGGGCCTGCGCCAATAATCAAAATACTTTTTATGTCGGTACGCTTAGGCATTCGTCAATCTCACATCAATTTAATAAAGCGGTCAAAGAGGTAGGCAATATCATGCGGTCCAGGAGAGGCCTCGGGGTGACCCTGGAAGCAAAATGCCGGCTTATCGGTCCATGCCAAACCTTGCAATGAGCCATCAAACAACGATACGTGGGTGGCGCGCACATGGCTTGGCAGCGTTTTTGCGTCCACAGCAAAACCATGGTTTTGCGAGGTAATCACCACGCGACCATCATCTAAATCCTTGACTGGATGATTAGCACCGTGATGACCAAATTTCATTTTGAGAGTCTTGGCGCCTGAGGCTAGACCCATGATTTGATGCCCTAAGCAGATACCAAATGTAGGAATACTCTTGTCGATAAAAGTTCTAGCCGCAGCAATCGCATAATCACAAGGCTCGGGGTCGCCTGGGCCATTCGATAAGAACACACCATCTGGCTTCATCGCCAAAACCTCCTGAGCAGATGTCTTGGCAGGAACTACAGTCAAGCGGCAACCGCGCTCAGCCAACATTCTGAGAATATTGCGCTTCACACCAAAGTCATAAGCAACAACATGCTTTTGAGGTTTTTGTAACACTTTAAATCCGGGTGCGCCACCGTTAAGGCTTAAAGTCCATTCACCCTCTGTCCACTCATAGGCTTGGGTCGTCGTCACCACCTGAGCCAAATCCAAGCCAGCCATCCCTGGGAAAGCTTGCGCCGCTTTGAGTGCGCGCGCTTGTAAATCTGCGTATGACTCGCCTTGGCGACCCGCGACAATCGCCCCTGCTTGGGCTCCTTGATCGCGCAAAATCCGAGTGAGTTTGCGCGTATCAATACCAGCAATACCGACCACGTTCTCACTTTGCAAATACGCACTTAAGGTTTGCTCACTTCTGAAATTCGAGGCCACGATTGCCAAATCTTTAATGATTAAACCGGCTGCATGGATTTTGCTCGCTTCACAGTCTTGCTGATTAACACCCACATTACCAATATGCGGATAAGTTAATGTCACCAACTGTCTGGAGTAGCTTGGGTCCGTGAGGATTTCTTGATAACCTGTGATCGCCGTGTTGAACACGACTTCACCTGCAGTTTCACCAGGCGCACCAATGCTGTAACCAGGAAAGATACTTCCATCAGCGAGAGCTAAAACTGCGAGGGGTAGAGTAGGAATTAACGGGGGCAGCAAAGGAATTCTCCAAAGCCCTGCTGCCATCCGACACTTCACTCACCCGGAAAAGACACCTCCGGTCTGAGATTTTCGGGAGGTAATGTGTCTTTAAGCGCTAGGGCAAGTATTCAAAATTAATAACATCGGAATTATACCCGACTTCATGGTTAACCCCGACCCTCGTTGGCATGGCCAAAAATGAATCAGGGGGATAAATCCCCCTGAATTCAATCACTTAAAGGTTTTTAATGGGATCTTGTAGGTCTTATTTACCCATAATCGTTTTGATTTGAGCCAAGACTGTTTGATCTTCCATCGTACTGAGGTCGCCCGGATCACGCCCTTCAGCGATAGCCTGTAAAGAACGACGCACAATCTTGCCTGAACGAGTCTTAGGCAAAGCATTGACGATATAAACTCTCGCAGGTCTAGCCACGGCGCCCAATTGAGAATCAACGGTCTTCATCACCTCAGCCTCCAAGGTCTCCGTTTTATTGGCATCCTTAGGAATTGCAAAGCCGACAGCGACCTGGCCTTTGAGCTTATCTTCCACACCAACCACCGCGACTTCGGCGATATTAGGATGGCTCGAAATGCTTTCTTCAATTTCGCGGGTACCTAAGCGATGGCCAGCGACGTTGATCACATCATCGGTTCGACCCAAGATGAAGAAATAACCGTCTTTATCTTTAATACCCCAGTCAAAGGTGGAGTAAACCATCTTGCCTGGTACAGCTTGCCAATAGGTTTTGACAAAACGCTCATCATCCCCCCATACCGTCTGCATACAACCTGGAGGTAATGGTCCTTCAATGGCCACCACCCCCTTTTGGTCAGCGCCCAACTCAGCACCAGTCGCATCATCTAAAAGCTTCATGTTGTAACCATAAACAGGAACGCCTGGTGAACCGAATTTATGTGGCATGACTTCTACACCGCGTTGCAAAGCTAACATCGGCCAACCTGTTTCGGTTTGCCAATAGTTATCCACGATCGGCTTATTCACTGCACCATGCAACCAAGTAGCAGTCGGCTCATCGAGCGGCTCGCCAGCTAAGAAGATAGAGCGCAAACTTGATAAGTCGTATTTAGTGAGAAAAGCAGGATCTTGCTTTTTGAGTACGCGGGCTGCAGTCGGTGCCGAGAACATCACACTCACTTTGTAATCTTGCACCAACTTCCACCAAATACCCGCATCAGGTCTGAGTGGTGTGCCTTCATACATGATGGTCGCCATACCATTGATCAAGGGTCCATAAATAATGTAGCTATGTCCTACTACCCAACCAATATCAGAGGTGGTGAACATAGTCTCACCCGCTTGCCCCCCATAGATATATTTCATGGAAGCAGCTAAGGCTACGGCGTAGCCACCAGTATCACGCTGCACGCCCTTCGGTTTACCCGTAGTTCCCGAGGTGTACAGAATATAAGAAGGGTCAGTCGCATCCATGTGCTCACAAGGCACTTGAGCATCCATATGCTTGGCACGCTCAGTGGCATAGTCCAAATCACGGCCTACCACTTTCGTGAATTCAACCAAGCGACGATCAACAATCAAAACATGGTCAGGCTTGTGGGTCGCTAACTGAATCGCTTCATCCAAAAGCGGCTTATAAGGCACAGCCTTACCACCTCGAGCACCCGCTTCCGCAGAGATCACCATCTTGGGTTTAGCATCATCAATACGGGAGGCGAGACTGTGTGAGGCGAAGCCACCGAATACAACCGAGTGAATGGCGCCGATACGCGCACAAGCCAACATCGCAAAGCATGCCTCTGCAATCATGGGCATATAGATCAATACGCGATCCCCTTTTGCCACACCCTGGTCTTTCAGAATCGCAGCCATCCGATTGACTTCAGTATGAAGTTCTTTGAAGGTATAGACCTTTTCTTGATCAGTTTCTGTCGATACTGCTACCAAAGCACGAGCATCGGCTTGCGTCTTTAAATGACGGTCAACCGCGTTATGACACAAATTGGTTTTGCCGCCCACATACCACTTTGCAAACGGTGGCTTGCTGTACTCCAGTACTTGATCAAATGGCTTGAACCACTCAATCAATTGCGCCTGCTCAGCCCAAAAACTTTGTGGATCCTTGATTGAACGCTCGTGAAATGTCTTGTAAGCAGACATAGAAACTCCCTCTGATGACGATTAATTTAGTAAAACTTTATAAATTTGAAGTCTAAGCCTGACTGAGGACTGACACATCAGGGATTCACCTAAGGGAATAGCCCCTTCTATAAAAGGGAGAAGGGCTGTCTATGCGCTTACTGAGGCTTTTTGCGGCTATCTGCGACTTTTTGCTCTTTACGAGGGCTGTTTTTAGCCGTATTGGCTTTTTTAGCCTGGCTCGCTTGGTTAGAGTTATGCGCTTTTTTCTTCTTCGCAGCCACTTCTTTTTCAAGCTTTAAGCTGGCATTTTCGGCTAAGTGTGTCGGCACATCAGATGATTTATTTCCTTTAGGAACAATGATGGTCGACCCCGCTTTAATCCGCATACCCTTGGGAATCGCATTGATCTCGCGGATTTTATTCGGATCCATCTCTAGTCGTTTTGCCAATTGATCGACTGACTCTCTTTGACCCAGACGCACTGCGGTCCATGATGACAAACGACCTTTATAGGCATTGAGATTTTCTTGGAATGATTCGGCTCGACCAAAAGGCAGCAGAATTTGAGGCTCACTCGCTCCTAGAATCACGGGCTTATTGAATGAGGGATTCATGGCCTTGAACTCATCGACCGTCATACGGGCAAACTGCGCGGCAAGATCCACATCAATATCTCGCTCTGTAGTGACAATCACAAAGTAAGGGTGGTTTTCCATAGAAGGCAATGTCAAACCATAGGCTTTGGGATCTTGAATAATGCGCTTGACCGCCATTAATTTGGGCACGTAATTGCGTGTTTCATCGGGCATCTTCAAGCTCAAATAATCGGTGGGCAAACCTTGCGCTTGATTACGTCTAATCGCCTTTGAAACATTCCCCTCACCCCAGTTGTATGCAGCTAAAGCGAGATTCCAGTCACCAAACATACGGTATAAGCGTTGCAAATAATCGAGAGCAGCTTCAGTAGACTGGATGACATCACGTCGCTCATCACGAAAAACATTTTGTGTGAGTTTGAAATCTTTACCGGTGGCCGGCATAAACTGCCACATCCCTGATGCTTTAGCCCTTGAAAACGCTTGTGGGTTAAAAGCACTTTCAATAAACGGTAACAGCGCTAACTCCATGGGCATCTTGCGTCGCTCTACCTCTTCAACAATGTAAAAGAGGTAGCGTGAAGAACGTGACATCATGCGATCCACATAATCAGGGCGATCGGCATACCAACGTACATGTTTAATCACTAGCGGCGTTTCCGGCTCTTGAAGAACTAAACCATCACGAATACGATCCCACAAATCTTCGTAAGGGGCTTGCATACCCGTAACAGATTGTTTGTCGATATTCACGCGCGGCGCCTTACGCGCCTTACCGGTCTGCTTAGGCCCTGAATAATTTTCATTGGTCCACTCAGCAGATTCTTGCAAACTAGCACAAGCAGCCAAACTGGTGGCACATACAAGAATTAAGATGCGTTGTATGAGACGGCTGTTCATCGAAATACGTCTTTCATGGCGCGCAGTTTGGCAAAAATACTGACAGGGTCGCAAGCCAGCTGTGGGTCGCCTAACCGAACTGCTCTCATCACAGAATCTTCTTCACAACGCAAAAAAGGGTTCACTTTCTTTTCATGTCCAATCGTGGTCGGCACAGTGGGCTTGCCCACTTGCCTTAAGGCTTTGGCACGAGCTTCCCACTGCTGCAAATCAACATTATGAGGCTCAATACTTAAAGCAAAGCGTATATTACTTAAGGTGTATTCATGGGCACAATGCACCCATGTCTTATCGGGTAATTGACGAAGCTGATCTAATGACTGCCACATCTGTGAGGCAGTCCCTTCAAATAGCCGCCCACAGCCACTCGCAAACAAAGTGTCACCACAAAAAAGGTGCGACTGACCCTGATGCTCCAAATAAAAGGCAATGTGGCCACGCGTATGTCCTGGTACTTCTAAGACGCTGATATCGAGTTCTGGCGCTGCAAAATGTAAGCTATCGCGCGCTACCAGCCCCTGATGACACTCTGGAATCTCTTCCGCTAAAGGTCCATAAACCTGAACTGTGTCGCCCTGACTGCGGCTCCAAGCTAGGAGTTCAGCAATACCCCCCACATGATCGGCATGATGGTGAGTAATTAAGATCGCCGTGAGTTTTAACTGGGCTTGTCGTAGGGTTGCAATCACTGGCTGCGCATCACCAGGATCAACCACAACAGCATGCTCGCCATCTGATAACAACCAAATATAGTTGTCGTCATAAGCCGGGATTGGAAAGACTTGTAATGCAGAGCGCGCCATGATTCATAATTAGACCATGAGTCACACACCCATCACCTCACAAAACAATCCCTGGTTGTCATGGGATAGCTGGCTGAATTCCCCGCCAGGGCAATATGTTTTGGCTTGGGAACAAACTCAGTTTGACCATATGGTGAGTGATATTTTTGGCTACCACGCGCTGCAAATCGGTTTGCCACAGATAAACACCCTCAAAGAAAATCGTATGCCTTGCCAATTGATTGTCAGAAGTGCTCATGACCGTCCAGAAGGCGAGGATTCACCAAAATGGCAAACAGTCTCAGCGATTCCTGAAGAACTGCCTTTTGCTACACAAAGTCTAGATTTGATCGTATTGCCTCATGTACTCGAGTTTGCCGAAGACCCGCATGCAGTTCTGAGAGAAGTTCACCGCGTCTTAGTTCCCGAAGGTCGCGTGATTATTTCCGGGTTTAATCCGGCGAGTTTATGGGGCTTACGCCAGTACCTAAGCCACTGGATTGGCACCCCCTATTTGCCTCGCGAAGGACAATTTATTGCTTTGCTCAGGGTGAAAGATTGGCTCAAGCTCTTAGATTTTTCGGTCGATCGTGGCAAATTCGGCTGCTATCGCCTGCCGCTTCGCAGTGCCTCAGGTATGGAAAAGATGGCTTTTTTAGAAAAAGCCGGTGATCGTTGGTGGCCCGTCCTAGGCTCCGTATTTATTGTTTCAGCGATTAAACGCGTTAATCATTTACGCTTGGTCGGCAAAATTGAAACCAAACCTCTACCGACCACCGCACAACTCAATCCCGTTGCACATCTTGGCGGTCAACAACAAAAGGTTGAATCATGAGTCATGTGACCATTTATACCGATGGCGCCTGTAAAGGTAATCCTGGTCCGGGTGGCTGGGGGGTGGTCTTGCGCTCCGGTGCTAAAGAAAAGCATTTACACGGGGGTGAAGCTCTGACAACCAATAATCGCATGGAAATGACAGCGATTATTCATGCACTCAAAGCCCTCAAACATCCCTGTATCGTTGACCTGTATACCGACTCGAAATACGTCATGCAAGGCGTCACGGAGTGGCTCGCGGGTTGGAAAGCCCGCGGCTGGAAAACGGCGAGTAATGCTGCGGTCAAAAATGTTGATCTTTGGCAAGAGTTAGACAGCCTCTTAGGCTCGCATGAGATTCGGTGGCACTGGGTCAAAGGACATAATGGCGACCCCGGCAATGAATTAGCCGATGCCCTGGCTAATCAAGGCGTTGCAGACTACCTTTAACCAAGTCCTTCGTGGTTTTTGAGGGTGTTTTTAGGCCTTTTTGAGCTTCGTTTCTGGACTTGCTAAAAATCGGCAACCCTAGCCACAATGTGCGAGAATTCCCCTTATACAGTCAAGGAGATAAGGCATCGCGCCTTTAGATTATGTCAGTGGAAAAAACTATAAAAAATCAAATCACACAGCTCGCCTGCAAACTGGTTAATACGGCACAAAACGGCCTTCAGAAAATCAACTTACGCCAATCCATGTCTTGGCTATGGGCGCATCGCTGGAAAGTAGTCTTACTGGTGATTTTGGTTTACGCAGCCAATGCGGCATATAACTACTTCTTCCCTGCGAATACTAAAAAAGGCGGTCCACAATTAGTCACGACTTTTGTGATTGAAAAGCAGGCAATCCCGATCATTCTAGAAGCTAGTGGCACGATTGCCTCAGCGAATATTGTGGATATTCGCCCTCAAACCACTAATTTAGTCAGCAAGATTCATATTAAAGAAGGTCAAACTGTCAAAGCAGGAGAGCTGCTCTTCACTTTGGATGATCGCGCTAGCCAAGCCAATTATGAAAAAGCCAAGGCACAAGCCGATGATGCTCTGCGCCAATATGAACGTGCCAAAGAGTTGTTTGCCAAGAAATTTTTATCTCAAGCTGCGCTCGATACCAGTAAGACGAATTGGCAAACTGCTATTGCCAATGCAAAAGCGGCTGAAGTCGCCCTGAGCTACGATCGTATTCGTTCACCGATTACAGGTCGCGCAGGGGTAATCAACGTCTACCCCGGTAGCCTCGTACAAGCAGGGACCAACGTCACCACTGCGACAACCGCCTCAGGCACCACCACTACTAGCGCTTTAGTCACGATCACACAGATGGACCCCATCAATGTGCAATTTACGGTTCCAGAAAAGGAACTGCCTTTGATTATGGGTGAGCGCCAGGGTCAAGATGATCTGAGCGTCAGCATCAGCTTACCGGGTAGCAAAGACAGCGTACAAGGTAAAGTGTATGTGATTGATAACCAAGTCGACCCCGCCATTGGCGCTGTGCGTGTCAAGGCACAACTACCCAATCCCAAGGGTCAGCTGATTCCAGGGCAATTTGTGAGCGTCAAGTTAACCGCTAAAACGATGAGTGATGCCCTGGTGATTCCAACACAAGCTGTGGTGATTAATCAAAAAGGCACCTTCCTCTATGTCGTCAATGCTGAGAATAAGGTAGACCTCAAACCGATTAAAGTGCTCTACCAATACCAAGGCCAAACGGCTGTGAGTGGTGTCAACGAGAATGACAAGATTGTGGTTGAGGGCAAACAAAATCTACGCCCCGGCGGCACGATTCGCGAGACAAAGAAAGCCGCTGAATGAATATCTCTGAGTTATGTATTCGTCGTCCTGTGATGACGATCCTGCTGTCACTCGCTACAGTGGCTGCAGGAGCGATGGCCTATTTCAAAATTCCAGTGGCGGCTTTACCGAGCTTTAATACACCGGTTATTCAAGTAACAGCCACTCTGCCAGGAGCCAGCCCTGAAAATATGGCTTCCTCAGTGGCACTGCCTTTAGAGAAAGAATTTTCAACGATTGACGGTATTACCGTCATCAGCTCAACCAACTTTTTGAGCACCACCAATATCACGCTGGAATTCAATAATGATCGTGATATCGATAAAGCTGCAGTTGACGTCCAAGCGGCTTTATTACGCGCACAACGACGCTTACCCATAGAGATGACCACCCCTCCCTCTTATCGTAAGGTGAACCCTGCTGATGCACCCGTACTGATCATGACCATGACGAGTCCTTCCATGGACTTATCAGAGCTGAGTGACTATGCCGAAAATCTCATCTCACCGACGCTCTCGACCATCAATGGCGTTGCTCAAGTATTGGTCTATGGTCAAAAGCGTTACGCCGTGCGCGTGGATGTCATTCCTACACAATTAGCGGCGAAGAACTTAACGATTGATGATGTTGCTAAAGCCATCAATGCAGCCAACTCCAATACACCTGTAGGCGTTTTAGATGGTCCACGCCAACAGCTGACGATCTATGCGAACCCGCAGATGGTCCGCGCTAAAGAATACGGTAATTTGGTCATTGCGCAACGCAATGGTTTACCTGTTCGACTCGCCGACGTGGCGCGGGTTCAAGAAAGCTATGAGTCGATTAAAACTTTAGCAGCCTATAACGGTGAGCGCTCAATTGCGATTGCCATCTTGCGCCAACCCACGGCCAACTCAGTGGAAGTAGTCGACAAGATTCGAGAAATTATTCCGCAGTTTGAAAAGCAAATGCCTGCATCGGTCGCAATCAATCTCTTGATCGATCGCTCCGCATCGATTCGTGAATCCATCCATGATGTGAACTTCACTCTGATGCTCACGATTGCATTGGTGGTCATGGTAATTTTCTTATTCTTAAAGCAAGCGATTGCCACGATTATTCCGGCTCTATCTTTACCGGTCTCCCTCATCGGCGCCTTCTTCTTGATGTATTGGATGGGCTATAGCCTGGACAATATTTCCCTCTTAGGTATTACGATTGCCGTTGGCCTGGTGGTCGATGATGCGATTGTGGTGCTAGAAAACATCATGCGCTATGTTGAGCAAGGCATGCATCCCCTCAAAGCGGCTCTGAAAGGCAGTCGCGAGGTGAGCTTTACGATCTTCTCGATCTCGATTTCTTTGGTGGCCGTATTTATCCCGATCTTCTTTATGCCCGGCCCATTAGGATTACTCTTCAGAGAGTTTGCGGTTGTGGTCTCGCTATCCATCCTCGTATCTGCCGTGGTATCACTCACCTTAGTACCAATGTTAGCCAGCCGCTTCCTGCCTAAAGATGGTCATATGAGTGAAAGTCGTCATCCTCTAGTACTGCAGTTTGACGAATACTTCGCAGCCTTACTCAAAGTTTATGAACGCGCCTTAGACTGGTCACTCACACACCGGAATAAGGTGTTATTAGGTGCTCTGTCCACCTTCATCCTGACCATAGTGCTCTTTGTCTGGAGCCCAAAAGGATTTTTCCCAGAAGAGGATATTGGCCAATTATTTATCACCACAGAAGCCGCTGAGGATATTTCATTCACGGCGATGCTCGAACTGCAAGATCAGGCTGCAGCCATTGTGCGCAACAATCGCAATATTGATAGCCTTGTGTCCATCCTAGGGGGTGGTGCGAGCACAGGCACAAACACAGGCCGCATGTTTGTGAACCTCAAGCCCCGTAGCGAACGTGTCCACATGAAAAAAGTGCTGGAAGAATTACGTAAAGAATTACGCGACATCCCAGGCTTGCAAGTTTATATGCGCCCGATACAAAACTTGCAATTAGGTGGCAAGGTGACGAAAAGCCGCTATCAATTTATTTTGCAAAGTGTGGGTTTTGAGGGCGTGAATGAGTGGTCAGCCAAGATGGTCGAGAAAATGCGCAATGATCCGATATTCCGCGACGTCACGACCGACTCACAATTGCGTGGCTTACAAGCGCAAATTGATATTGATCGCGAAAAAGCCGCCAGTGCTGGCGTTTCCATTGCCGATATACGTAGCGCTTTGTACTCCGCCTATGGTGAACGCCAAGTTTCTACGATTTATACCAGCGTGAATACTTATCAAGTGATCTTACAAGCAGCGCCTGAACATCGTCAGTATGAATCTGACCTAGCAGGTATTTATGTGCGTGGTCGCAGTGATAAGTTAGTCCCGCTATCGAGCATTGCCAACTTCCGCCGTGCGATTGGCCCCACATCCGTGAATCACCAAGGCCAGGTACCCGCTGTGACCATCTCCTTTAACTTATCTCCTGACGCTGCTCTTGGAGATGCGACTAAGCGACTGGAGCAATTCACAAAAGAAATTGAACTGCCACCGACCATCATCACGAGTTATGGTGGCGACGCCGCTGTATTTAAGAGCGGTCAAAGTAGCCAGGTGATCTTGTTATTGGCTGCCGTCTTAGTGATTTATGTACTTTTAGGAGTCCTATACGAAAGCTATATTCACCCGCTAACGATTTTGGCGGGTTTACCATCAGCGGCTGTAGGCGCCCTGGTCTTTTTACGCATGTTTGATCTAGAAGTGACCATGATTGCCACAATTGGTATCTTGCTCTTGATTGGTATTGTGAAAAAGAATGCGATTCTGATGATTGACTTTGCGCTAGATGCCCAAAGAAATCAAAACATGAAACCTTTAGAAGCCATTCGTACAGCCTGTCTATTGCGCTTTAGACCCATCATGATGACGACCTTAGCCGCCTTAATGGGTGCCTTACCGATTGCTTTGGGTCTTGGGGCTGGCGCTGAATTACGCCAACCCTTGGGTATTGCTGTCGTGGGTGGTTTATTGGTCTCACAAGTGGTGACTCTATTAATCACTCCGGTGATTTATCTATACTTTGATAAATACAGTGGTGATGGTCCACTCGAGATAGCCCCTGAAATGCTCAAAGACTGATATGCGCCAAATTATTCTTGATACAGAAACGACTGGTTTAAACCCAAGCACTGGGGATCGCATTATTGAAATCGGCTGCTTAGAGATGGTCGATCGCCGCCTCACCGGTCGCCAGTTACACCACTACATCAACCCTGAGCGCGACATTGACCCAGGCGCTGTCGCTGTTCACGGACTGACGGTGGAATTTCTGTCAGATAAACCCGTCTTTGCAAGTATCGCTGATGAGATAGTGAGCTTCGTTAAAGATGCTGAAGTGATTATTCATAATGCCCCGTTCGATGTTGGCTTCTTAGATATGGAGTTCAAGCGCCTGAAATTGGGCACCTTTGAATCGCATATTGCGAAGGTCACTGACACACTCAAAGAAGCACGCGAAATGTTCCCGGGTAAACGTAATTCACTAGACGCTCTATGTGAACGCTTTGAAATTAGCAATGAACATCGCACTTTGCACGGCGCCCTCTTGGATGCCGAGTTATTGGCAGAAGTCTATCTCGCCATGACACGTGGCCAAGATGGCTTAGGTATCGATTTAGACCAATTAGAAGCTATTTCAGAGCTCAAACGCCAACCCTTACCTCAGGATCTTAAGGTACGGCGCGCTAATGAAGCTGAAGAGGCTGCTCACAGAGAATATCTTGTCGCCATAGAAAAGGCGGCTAAAAAGCCGCCTATTTGGCAATAAAACCACTGATACATGACCTTAGGGAGTCAATTACTCCTCGTAGCGATGTCGGGTCGCGTAGTTAGCAAAAGCCTCGTACAAGACTGGTAACACCACCAAAGTGAGTAGTGTGGCACTAATCAGGCCACCAATCACAACCAAAGCCAAAGGCTTTTGCGTCTCCGAACCAATACCGCTTGATAAAGCCATCGGCAGTAAGCCTAACATCGCTAACATGGCTGTCATCAAAACGGTTCTTAAACGCTCAGTGGCGCCTTGCACAATCGCCTCTCGTAAAGTTAAACCTTCAATTTGCAGCTGATTAAAGTAAGTCACTAAGATCACACCATTAAGGACTGCCTGACCAAAGAGTGCGATAAAGCCGATGGCTGCAGATACAGATAGTGGTGTACCGGTAATAAATAAGAGCAATACACCACCAATCATGGCAAAGGGTACGTTCGAAATAATTAATAAAGCACTTTGTAATGACTTAAAGGCATTAAAGAGTAATAGGAAGATCACCAAAATAGAGATAGGGATCACAATCGATAAACGCTTCATAGCGCGCTCTTGGTTCTCAAATTCACCCGACCACTCGATCCTGACGTCATTAACACTCACATGCTTAGCCACACGCGCTTGCATATCTTTGACGACACTACCCATATCGCGATCACGAATAAAAACACCAATTGAAGTAACACGTTGGCCATTCTCACGACTGATATTCATGGCGCCAGAGACGGTTTTGAAATTCATGAGCTCAGAGAGTGGCACCTGCGCACCTGTCTTAGTAGTCACCAAGGTGTTCGGTAAATTACCCAAATAACGCTGCGTCTCCTTCAGCCTAACCACAACTGAGAAGTGGCGCTCACCTTCCCATAATTCAGTAGCCACTCGACCACCTAAAGCAGTTTCAATCACATCCTGCAAGTCACCGACATTGAGTCCGTAACGGGCAGATTGAGTTCGGTCAATCTCGAGAATAAATTGTGGCAACTCGCCCTCGCGGTCAATAAAGGCACGTACGACGCCTTCAACTTGATTGACCTGATTTAAGATATCAACAGCCACTTCTTTATTGTGATCCAGGTTATCTCCCAGAACCTTGATCACAATCTGTCCTTTAATCTGGGAAATACTTTCAAGAATGTTATCGCGCACAGGTTGCGAGAAATTGGGCTCAATCCCCGGCATGGCTCTCAGATTATTTTCGATCTCACGAATAATATGCGTCTTCTTATGCCAAAAGCGCCATTCTTTCTCGGGCTTGAGGTCAACTAATATTTCTACAGTGTTGATTAACTTTGGATCAGTACCATCATCAGGACGACCCACTTTGGAAATCGTCGATGAAACTTCAGGTGTTTGTGCAATGATGCTGCGCAAAAGGCGCGCTTGATCTTTTGCCTCAGTAATAGACACTGAGGCTGGCAAATCAATACTGATCCACATCGCGCCTTCATCTAACTCCGGCAAGAACTCACTACCCAAAAATTTACCCACCACTATGGTGAGCAACATCATGCCGAGAGCGATTTTGATGACTTTGCGTTTTTGATTGAGCGCCCAATCCAAGACAATGCGGTATTTTTCTTTACACCACCTCACCATGGAGGTGTCCTCATGCGCAATGTCTTTTTTAAGAAAGAGGTAACAGAATAAGGGGACCACCGTCAGTGACACAATCAGCGCCCCAATCAAAGCGGATGTTACCGTATAAGCCATGGGCGCAAAGATCTTGCCCTCGTGACGCTGCAGAGTAAAAATCGGGATATGTGCCGCAATGATGATGATGATTGAAAACAATGTCGGTCTTGCGACTTCAGATGTGGCTTTTAGAATCGCCCTCTTTCTTTCGCGAGCATGGCTAATCTGCTGATCATTGAGTTCACCTAATCGTCTGAAAATATTTTCCACCACAATCACCGCACCATCCACAATGATGCCAAAGTCCATGGCGCCTAACGATAGTAAATTGGCAGGTATACCGACAATAGTTAAACCAATAAAGGTCGACAATAGCGCTAGCGGGATGGTCATCGCTACGATCGCAGCCGCGCGCGCATTGACCAAGAATAAGTAGAGCACCAAAACAACTAAGATGGCACCCTCGACTAAATTACCAAAAACAGTTCTCAAGGTTTTATCAATTAACCAAGAACGATCGTAATAAGGCTCAATGGTCACACCCTTGGGCAATATCTCATCATTGAGCTTTTCTACTCTTTGCTTAATACCCTCAAGTACTAAGGAAGGGTTCTCGCCCTTTCTCATTAATACCGTACCTACAACGATGTCGTCTTCCTCATCTTGAGCCATTAAACCCTGAGGTGGTGCATAAGTCGTTCTGATCTCTGCAATATCTTTAACCAGAATCGGCACACCCCGATTTTCAGCAACCACCACGCTACCAATTTCTGCAGAAGACTTAAATAGCCCTAAAGATCTCAAGAGGTATTGTTGTCGTCCTTCTTCAACTCGACCTCCACCCGCATTAGCATTGCCCCGGGATAAAGCTTCAAATAATTCTCCTAAGCTAACTTTATAGTCGCGCATCTTGGCTAAATTAGGATTGACCTCATACTGCTTGACCTGCCCACCTATCACGACCACATCAGCCACACCAGGCACTTGGCGCAGTTGTTTTTCAACCACCCAATCCTGCAATGTTCTTAACTCTTGCGTGTCTTTACCAATACCTTTGAGACGAAAACGATAAATCTCACCGATCGCAGTTGATAAAGGTGCGATCTCAGGTTGTATCCCGGGCGGCAAATCAACACTTCTAAGTCGCTCAGCGACCTGCTGTCTTGCAATAAAGTCTGTGGTCTTGTCATTGAAAGTGACCATCAAGAAAGAGAGTCCAAATTGCGTATGCGAAAAAATACGCACAGAATTAGGCAGCCCCGAGAGCGCGATTTCGATAGGGATCGTGACCTGCTTCTCCACCTCTTCAGCAGCCCTACCCGGATAAAGAGTAATGACATTCACCTGAATATCCGAGACATCAGGAAAAGCTTCCACGGGTAAGTTTTTAAATGCTAAAGCACCTGAAAGAATCAGAATCAGTAAACCCAAACTCACAAAGAGCTTTTGGTCTAGAGCAAACTGAATAATTCGATTGAGCATAGCTAGTTACCCACATGAACATCTAGAGGGTAATCCTCCAAAATCGGCTTTGCTGGTGTTATGAAAGACGGATCTCTAGATCCGTGTGAGCGCATATGGTCACGCAATATCTCATTGAGATATAAATTACCTTCCAATACAACGCGATCTTCAGGCTTGAGGCCTTCCATCACCTCCACCTTATCGGCAAAGCGAGCGCCTAAAGCAACACCTCGACGCGCAAATTTATTTTGCTCGACCTCAACAAAAACAAAATGATGAGTACCCACTAAGAAAACGGCTTTAGCTGGAACAACAATGCCCTCGATATTACTCAGAGGAATATCGCCTTGGACGTACATTTCTGCTCTTAATAATCGTGAGTTATTCGGTACCTCAGCACGAACTCTGATTGTGCGCGTCACAGGGTCAACAAAATCAGCAATCTGAATAATCTTGCCTGTCAGCCTTTGACTTGGGATGGCGTTGTTATAAAGACTGATCTCTGCCCCAATCGCAAAGCGCCCTAAATCGACCTCAGCGGCTTCTAAAGTAGCCCATAAATGGCTAGGATCTGTGATCGTGAACAAATAACCCGCGCTTGCATCGCTAGTGATTTCACGACCAGGATAAATATTTCTCTCGACGACCATACCATCTTGAGTCGCCTTGAGTGCAAAAACCTGGTTCACTTGCTGATAATCAGAGTCCAGATTCTTCAATCTGGCATGCGCACGTTGATACTCCGCCTCTGCTTGCTCAGCATCAGCCTGAATTTGGTCATACTCTCTCTTAGAAAGAATGCCATGTTGATATAAATCCTTGGCACGCGTTAAGTTATTTTTAGCTAAACGTGCTTGAGCTTGAGATTTCTTGGCATCTGCTTGTGCAACTCCAAAATCAGGCGACTGGATAGTGGCTAAGACTTGACCCTTCTTGACCACTTGCCCAAGCTGCACCTCAACAGATTGCACGCGCCCTGAAAATGGGCTGAGCATTTTTGCAGTTTTTTCTTCGTTCCAAACCAAACGCCCAGGCAAACTAATGATTTGCGTACTACCAGCACTCAGATCAACAACCTTGATCCCGTTAATGGGCTTATTGGTACCTGTAAAGCTCACATAATTTCCCTCAATCACAGGCTTAACAACGATCTTGCTAGGCGTATAGGAACATTTAGCAATGCTGACGAAGCACCAAATGATCAGACTGATATAAATGATTTTTAATACGATCCGATGATGTGCCTGCCAAAAGCGTTGTGGCTCCGCAGGTAAATGGGTACTTAATTGTGTAATCAGCCCTTGCTCCAATTGTCGAGCACTCTGCAGAAGACGTCCATGACGCAGATAGTCAATTGCTCTACGCAGAAGCTTGATAAGCAATTGCTGAACAAATCGCCACAACCAAATAATTAAGGCAAGACTGTCTTTCAAAAAGGGAAATATTTTTTTCATGGTTTTAGGTCTTCCACTTCAATCAAAAGCCGGTAAAGCACTTGGCTTTTGGCATACTCGGCCTGTATTTGTGCAGCCTCACTGCGTACGATTCTTAGGGTTCTCCTCGTATCGAGTAAGTCCAGTAATTGAATAGCCCCTTTTTGATAGGCATATTCTGCTGACTTAGCAGCATGTTCAGCAGCAGGCAAGATGTCTTCTTGTAAACGAATATGCCTTGCTTGATTGGCCTTGAGGATTTTTTCTTGCTCAAGAACTACTTGTAGGGCATCTCTTTCCGCACGTAACTGCTGATCACGAGCCTGGTAATACTCCACCTCTGCTTTACGAGCCTCGCCTTGATAGGCATGTCTTACAAATAAGGGAATGCTCACACCAATTGAGTAGGTATTGATCGTGCCATTATTGGCTAGACCAGTCACCGGTTGATGGTTGTATTGCAGCCCGATCGTTGGATCTGGAATTTTTAGAGCACGCCCCACCAAGCGTTGGTTTTCGGCGCTGATTGTTTTTTGACGTAGCGCTTGCAAATCAGAGCGTTGCAGTAATTTTTCATAATCCAAGGCTGGCCATGACTGCATGGGTGTTGGCCAATTTTTAGCGAGCTGTAGACTTTCTAGCCCTTTTTGATAAGCCAATAATTGAGCGAATTGCGTTTGGTTTTTAACTAGCTCAATCTGAGCAAGCTCAAGATCATTTTGGGTCCTCTGAATATCGATGAGTAAACGCTGATATTCAAATTGAGAAATATCCCCAGCACGATGACGAATTTCTGCCACCTCTTTAGCGCGGATATTTAACTGACTTAAATCACGCAAATCTTGATTTCTTTGAGTCGCTGCCAAAAGATCAAAATACGCGTGCTGCACCTTCACAAGTGCCAATTTTTCATTGAACTTCAAGTCATATTGCGCTGCCACTTCGAGCGCATCAGCAGCGCGAATCTTATATTTCCCCTTACCACCCAACTCAAAGAGTTGATCGATGCGCGTACCCGTTTCCATACGACTGCGATTTTCAGGATATTGGCTAGGGTGCAGATTCAACATACTGACCCCATAACTGAAATTCGGGTTCGGTCTTTGCTTCAGTATTTTGGCATCGGCTAATTGACCTTCATATTGCCAGCGAAAAGTCTGGAATTCTGGGCCACATTGAAGCGCACGCTCCATCGCTTGAGCCAAGTTGAGCTGTGCTGGGGCAACTTTTTCGCAGGCCGCGTCTTCTGCCAATACGGATCCACTCAAACAACTTGAGAGAATTAAAAGGAATAAATTCTTTTTAGAGTAAATCATCACATCAATATCAGAGCCCAAGTAATTAAAAAATTAATCATGCTCAAAAGAACCGCCGCACTACCAATATCCTTCACGACTTTGGATAGTTCGTGATAGTCCATTGATACTCGATCAATTGCTTTTTCTAAACCCGTGTTGAGTAGTTCGACAATGAGTACTAAAAGACTGGAAGAAATTAAAAGTGCTTTTTCAATATTGCTATTACCAAAGTTAATCGCTATGGCTATGAGCACTGGCAAAAGACAAGCCTCAAATTTAATTGCTTCTTCTGTTTGCCACGCAGAACGCAAGCCCGCTAGCGAGTAAGCAAATGCATAGATCAAACGTCGCTTTAAAAATGAAAGCACTCTCATTCCAAATAACCCACTCTACGATTAAAGATCGTCTGCACAGTGAGCATGTATGCCCAACATATTGCAGCGCTTGCTATGACATGAGATAAAAAATGAGCTCCTTGCATCATGCGTGCAAGTCCCATTAAGCTACCCATCAATAGACCAAACCATAAAATCACTCTAGCCAGGAGAGGATGTGACACCGCAAGGGTCGCCGCCCAAGCAAGCCACATATAACCGCCAGCCGCATGCCCCGCAGGGAAGCATTGGCTTCCTAAACTTTCTAGACTATTGTCTAAAAGATGCACATATGGACTGGCACCACCTAAGCCATCAATACTCCAAGGACATTGTTTTGCAGTGATGCGCTTCAATCCAGTGATCAGTAGCGGTAAAAACAGAATTCCTCCAGCTCCCCAGATAGCCTGATGGTGGCTGATCCATTTTTTTCTGACAGCATAAATGGCTAACAGTATGGAGAGAAAACCTAATAGATACATTAAGTTTTTGAGACCATGGTGCAATAGCATATCTAGCAGCCAATGATGTCTCCAGGTAAATACTTGCGTCTGGTGATTGAAAAATTGTTGTTCTAACCAAAAATCTAAATGACTGTAATCAGCAAGCCAAACCCCTGCAATCAATGCCACAAAGACCTTAACTTGAGGTACTAGAGAAGCATAACTCGCCTTAGCCATGACATACCTGCGACAGATCCATCTCTTGTTTTTTACTGGCCGTCTGTATATTGAGTAAGCCTAAAACTGTGTGGAAGATATGGTCGTGATGAGCAGGATCTTTTGACTGCTGTTTTAAACAGGCAACAGACTTTGCATATGTCTTTTGATATTGCTCGGAAAACCAAAACATCATGGGTACTTCTTTTTGCTCTTTAGGTGCAATCGCATAAGGCATACCATGCAAATAAACACCCTTTTCACCTAATGATTCGCCATGATCTGAGACATAAATCATGCTCACATTTTTATTCTTTTGCTTCTCCAGAAGATCAATGACGCCAGACAACAATTTGTCGGTATAGCGAATACTATTGTCATAAGCATTGATCAGACTCTCTTTCGAACAGCGATCAAGATTAGTATCACGACACTCTGGCTGATAGAAAGCATGGTTTTCAGGATAGCGTTTGTAATAGGCTGGGCCATGATTACCGATCTGATGCAGCACAATCACCTGATTACCGGCTTGGTGATCTATTGACCACTCCAAAGCACTCAAAAGATTACTGTCATAGCAGTGCCCCTCAAAACAGTCTTTCGGATCTGAGAATTTTTTAGCATCCACAAACTCAAGACCCGCACAAACCCCTTTACAACCCGACTGATTGTCAATCCATGTCACTCCAAAACCGACTTTATGAACTATGTGAAGTAGGTTTTGTGTTTCTTTAATCTTTCTCTCACTGTAATTCTCTCGGCCATAAACAGAAAACATACAAGGGACCGATGTTTCAGTGTTAGTACCGCAACTGACTGCATAAGGAAAGTTAATCACATACTTTTTACGCAATAGTGGCGTGGTATCTCGTGAGTAAGCACTAAGACCCCAGTTCGCTGCACGAACGGTCTCACCCACAACAATCACCATCAACTCATTTTTTTTATCGACTGGAGCCTGATATTGAGCATCTTCTCCTATTTTGACTAATTTTTCTGCTGGCACAGCCTTAAGCACTGTGGCCTGCCTGATGCCAGACACCACCATACTGACTGGAATAGCATAGTGTCGCAAATCATGATGATTGCGCATGACACTGGTAAAAGTCTTAAGCTGTGGCAGCAAACACATCAAGCTCAATACCAGTGTGACTGACACACCAATCAACTTATGCGTAACTTTGCGCGTTACAGTCAGCTTTGAAATACGCGTACTCAGCCCCAACAAAACGACAGGCACACTATAAATCCACACACTCCACAACCAACGCCAACTCAGTAATTCTCGCGATTCTGCATAATCAGTTGCTAACAAATTAGCCATCATGCTAGTGTCATAGTGGACGTCATAAGTGTTACTAAAGTGCGCCGCACTGGCCACCGCCAGAGTAACCAGTACTAATACTATCTTCTGGCTACGCCCCCATGAAATGAGACTCAGAATCCAATAGTTCAGAGTCGTCAGCAGAACAAATAGTGCCAATCCAAAAATGGCCTGATTGGTCAAAGATTGATCTGTCTGAATATCAGACAGCTGAGCCCACAACTTCTGATTGAGCAGAGTAGAAATATACAAACTCAGGATCAATGTATAGATTTCTGAGTGGATTGTGACTTTAGGCCAAGACTTATAAATATCAAATATTCTGTGCATGCCGCACAGTAGCTGAATTTGTGCTTGTTTTAATTAAGGAAAAATTAAGAAAGGGCCTTTATTTAGGCCCTTATAAAGAATGTAAGAAGTTTGTCTAGATCAATTGGCTTTAGGCGGAAAAACCTTATACCAATAACCATAAGCCCAACATGCAGCACAGAATGAAAACATCCATTCCATACTGGAGAAAATGATCAGCGCAGTTGTTGGTACGACCCAAAATGGATGACCGGTAAAAAACAAGATACTTGCGACGCTCGCTGCAATAAACAGAATTTTGTTAGCAAACATCTTGGCGCCCGCGTTCTCTTTTTTTCCGGCAATGCCCATACGGTTCATGACCGCTGAGAACAAACGATGGGATGGGCAGCGATAGTGCCCAAAAAAACCTCTGACTAAACCCATCAGAGCCAAGATCGGCAGGAGGTATGGAAAGCCTAAGAGCGCCACTAAACATACGGCAAATGTAATGAATGCCTCAAAGCGAGCCACATTGGCATTCACGGGAGGGATATCAAAACGTAGCATGTTTACTCCTTTTATCACTTAATAATATATAAGTTTATATTATGTTTTTAGATTAGTCATCTAGGGTTTTAGCCTAACTATAGACGCCCTGTCACCAAGAGGTCTTTAAGCTTATGGCTGTCTTGTGAAAAACGTATTTCAACGACCCGCCAGTTCTCCAAACGCAAGATGGTGACTGACGCTTTTTGACGCGGAAACATGGCCAATGTCTGGGCATCCTGGCCCAAACCGATTGAATATTTGAGTTTTTGCATATTCGGCAATGCGACAAAACGACTCACTAAGCTTGGCATTTTGCTAATGTCGGCTAAATAGACCATATTTTTTTGAGCAAGCTCATGCTGCTCCTTACCCTCTAAAACTTGGTTCATGATTTCACTAGCAGCATGATCGGGAGCAAAGAAAATCCACTCAGTCGTTTTTTGGATTAAGAGATCTCTTTCGTATTGATCAGTAAAGTTTTTCTGACTCACTTCGACACCAATAGTGATCGCATTTGCTTGGGCCAAGACGATATTGTGCACAGCGAACAATGAAATGAATCCTATGATGCTCTTCAAAAATAAACGCAAAATACTCTCCTATAAAACTTTCGAATAAGCCGAACTTGTCTTTGCCAAACGCAAGTGACGATCAAAGACCATCGCTACCCGACGTGCTAATAAGCGCCCACGCAATGGCACATGGATGCCATGTTCACTCAGCTCCACAAGGCCTGAACGCTGTAAATCTTGAAGCTCGCGATACTCATCCTCGAAGTAAGTCAGAAAATCAATCTGGTACTTTTGGGCAAATGCTTTTGTATCTAAAGAAAATTGACACATCAACTCACTGATTAACTCGCGACGCAACAGATCATCAGCGCTGAGTATCAATCCACGCATCACAGGCAAATGGCCTTGATCAAGCGCTGCATAATACTCATCTGTGGTTTTGACATTTTGTACATAGGCATTATCTACCTTACCAATGGATGAAACACCAAATGCCAATAGATCACACTCAGCTTGGGTTGAATAACCCTGGAAATTACGATGCAAGCGCCCTTCCCTTTGCGCCACACTGAGCTCGTTATCTGGTTTTGCAAAATGATCCATACCAATAAAGCCATAGCCGGCATCTTGTAACTGCTCAATGGTATTGGCTAAGATTTGTAACTTGTCGACTGCGATGGGTAAATCTATCTCAGCAATGCGGCGTTGCGGCTTAAATAAATGAGGTAAATGCGCATAGCTATAGACCGATAAGCGATCAGGATTCATCTGAATCACTGCCGCTACCGTTTCAGAAAAAGTCTTCGGTGTCTGTTTCGGTAAACCATAAATCAGATCCACACTACTTGAAGTAAAACCATACTTTCGAGACCAATCCAGAACAGCCTGCGTTTCAGAAATCGTTTGGATGCGGTGTACCGCTTTTTGCACATCGGGATTAAAGTCCTGAACTCCCAAGCTAATGCGATTAAAGCCCAAATCAGCCAAGAGAGCGATATCAGACTCTTGCACACGGCGAGGATCAATCTCAATCGAGTATTCGCCGCCATCCAAAAACTCAAAATGGCTTTGGATATGAGCCATGAGCTCTTTCATCTCATCATGCGATAAAAAAGTGGGTGTACCCCCGCCCCAATGCAATTGCTTAATTGGAATCTTTCTCCCTAGTCGACCCATCGCAGTAACGACCTGATCCATCTCTTGCGCCAAATATCGAATGTATTGAGCGCTACGACGATGATCCTTCGTAATAATCTTGTTACAACCACAGTAGTAACAAATATTGGGACAAAAAGGGATATGAAAATAAAGCGATAGCGGCTTTTGCTCTGCTGCCACTCGCTTGAGAGCTAAAAGATAATCAGATTCACCAAAATCAGCGCTAAATCGATCGGCCGTAGGATAGGAGGTATAGCGCGGGCCATTAATATCAAAACGCCGCAAGAGCTCAGGCTGAAATAAAGCCTCAGAGGCATTAGATACGAGACGAAGATGAGGGCTGGTCACCCCATCATTGTAGTGACCAGCCTGTGTAGACTTTCTGCGTTAAATCAAATGCAAGCCTGATTTTGCAGAAAAAAGGTCTTTTTTAGCCGTTGACTGGCATCGTAAAGCTAGGACCTGCGGCGATGGTTTCTGGCCAACGCTGTGTGACAGCCTTCATACGGGTGTAAAAGCGAACGCCCTCAGGACCATGCACATGATGATCTCCAAACAAACTGCGTTTCCAACCCCCGAATGAGTGGAATGCCATAGGTACTGGAATTGGCACATTCACACCCACCATACCTACTTGAATACGGCTGACGAATTCGCGGGCGGTATTACCGTCACGCGTAAAGATAGCCGTACCGTTACCGTACTCATGAGCATTAATCAAATTAATCGCTGTTGCCACATCAGGCACACGCATGACACTTAATACAGGGCCAAAGATTTCTTCGCGGTAGATTTTCATCTCAGGCGTGACGTGATCAAACAAGCAACCTCCTAAGAAGAAACCGTTTTCACAACCCACCACCTGAATACCACGGCCATCCACAATCAGTTTGGCGCCTTCGTTAAGACCTGACTCTACATAAGAAGTGACTTTCTCTAGATGGGCCTTCGTTACTAATGGGCCCATATCAGCACCCGGTGTGAGTCCATTGCTGACTTTAAGGGTTTTGATGCGCTCTGCTAATTTCTGAATCAAGGCATCACCTACATCACCCACAGCCACCGCTACAGAAATCGCCATACAGCGCTCACCTGCAGAACCGTAAGCGGCACCCATCAAAGCATCAACTGCCTGGTTTAAATCTGCATCAGGCATCACCACCATATGATTTTTTGCACCGCCCAAAGCCTGTACACGCTTGCCATGCTTAGCCGCTGTCTCATAGATATAAGAAGCAATCGGTGTTGAACCGACAAAACTAATTGCTTTGACATCGGGGTGTGCTAACAATGCATCAACGGCTGTTTTATCTCCCTGCACCACATTAAATACACCCTTGGGCAAACCAGCCTCCTCCAACCACTTTGCAACGAGTAGAGTGGCTGATGGATCACGCTCTGAAGGCTTGAGTACAAATGTATTGCCGCAAGCGATCGCCACGGGATACATCCACATCGGCACCATCGCCGGGAAATTAAAAGGAGTAATACCGGCACATACACCTAATGCTTGACGCATCGTCCAGGCATCCATGCCTGTGGCAATTTGCTCGGTGTACTCACCTTTGAGTAACTGCGGAATACCACATGCAAAATCAACTACCTCTAAACCACGAGCGATTTCACCTTTGGCATCATCAAAAGTTTTACCGTGTTCACGTGTAATAGCTTCAGCTAATTCATTAACGCGTGCCTCGATAATCTGCTTGAAATTGAACATGACCTTCGCGCGACGGGTCACAGGGGTCGTTGACCAGGCTGGGAAAGCCGCTTTCGCGGCAGCTACTGCCTGACCGACTTGATCAGCATTGGCCAATTCAACTTGGGCACGAACAGCCCCCGTTGCGGGTTCATAAACGGGTGCTGTAGCACCCCCAAACTGCACTTGTTGCCCATTAATATGGTGGCCAATAATTATTGACATATTTTTGTCTCCTGCTTCATTTATAGTGTTTATAGTATGACTGCTGCAACTATAGCCTGTTTGAACTTTTTACCGATCAATACATTGCTAATTAATGACACCCAATTATTTTAGAGCTTTTATCTATTTTGGTCTTACGCTCTGCGCGACAAGCCTGAGTGGCTGTGCCATGGTAGCTACCTACCCGGTCACAGCGGCTAGCGTAGGCACAACCGTAGCGACAGGCAAAAGCCCGACGGACCATGCTGTGTCGGAGTCAGCAGGCAAAGATTGCTCCATGATGCGCGTATTCGAAGGAAAACCAGTCTGCGAAAGACGTTTAAGACCCGACGAGGTCCCCGTAGAAGACCTCACGCGCCAAAAAAAGGTCGTACCGACCCGTTAAGCGCAACTGATTTGCCCCAATCTTTGAGGGCAGGACGAATAAAGACCGAATGAATCCTTATTGCAGAGTATCTTTAAGAGCGGGGATAACCGGTAAGGCAATCACATCAATACCCTCTTCCCGCAATTCAGCAGCCTCGTCAGCACTCGTTTGACCACGAATACTGCGCTCAGGAGCTTCACGATAATGAATCTTGCGCGCCTCTTCGGCAAAGTTATCGCCCACGTCTTCCGTTTTTTGCATCAGATCACGCATGGCTTTAAGCATCGTCGCCTGGATCTGCGCCTGTAACTTAGCACTTTCATTGCCTGAGAGCACCATGGCATTGCCAGTATCGGCTGGGACGGTTTCCACTGGGGGCTCGGCCATTTTTTTTGAAATTCTAGGCGCAGAGGGTAAACGAGTGATCTCATCACTATCGCAGACTGGACAGCGCAAGAGGCCTTGCTCTTGCTGGTCATGCGCATCCTGCTCTGAAGCAAACCAACCTTCAAAGTGGTGATCTAATGGGCAAGCGAGGTTATAAACTTTCATGATTCGTCATCTATTTGGTGCCAATCTAGAAGTTTTCAAGTGAAATACTTTTTAAATGGTGCACCTGCACCTCTATTGTGCCACAAAGCCCCGTTTTCATAAGGGCTAACCCTAGTTATCCTAATACAATCTATGATGATTACATTCATAAAAACTAGTAAGACTAGATTAATAAGAGACAACGATTTTGGCTAATAAAAAAATACTCATGAAAGCCAGCCGACTCCAATGGAGTCACTTGCTCAGCGCCCTTGCTATGAGTGCATGTGCTCTTAGCTCATCCTGGGTGAGTGCCAACCCGACTGCGAAAATAAAACAGCTTCAACTTAACGATTTAATTAGTTTGGCGCTGGAAAATAATGCGGAAGTCCAAATCTCTAAAAATGAGACTCAAGCAGCTGCAGGACAACTGAGTACTGCTCGAGCTATTCCAAACCCACAATTTGAAACCTTGCGAGGTGACCAAAAACGCCAAGGTGGCAGCGTGAGCACTGTGGAATCCCTGTCAGTGACACAACCCATAGACATGCCTTATATGCGTGTACCTCGCGTCAATGCGGCGGAGAAAAATCTCAAGGCGATTGAGGCCTCAGAGCTCTTAAAACGACATGAAATTGTGGCGCGCGTCAAAACTCGCTACTACGAATACATTCGTCGTGTTGAAGAGCTTAAAGCGGCCAATGAAGACCTTGATTTAACTCGCCAAATCCGCGATCGCATCCGCCTACGTTATCAAGTCGGTGAAACAGCGAAGTTTGAGTTAATTCGTGCTGAAACCGACTTACTCAATGTGCAAATCAATACTCAAGCAGCCAAATCACGCTTAGATCAAGCGAAGGCTCAATTACGCTTAGTGGTGGGCACTAAAAATCTACCCACTCAGTTTGAAATTAAGTTTCAAGATATTCCGAAGGACAACCTTCCTTCGCTAGAGACTCTCTTGGCTGAAGTAAAAGCGCAAAACCCCGAAATTAATCGCGCCCGTCTCCAGCTCGAGAGTAATCAATCTCGCCTAAGCCTAGAGAGAAATACCCGCCTACCTCAATTAGCCTTTAAAGGGCAAGAAAACAAAGAACCGGACTTTACCAATCGTAGCTATGGCGTGGTAGTGACGATTCCGATTTGGGACTGGCGGATCGGTCAAGTACGTGAGGCAGCGGCCAATGTCGCTCGCTCACAGAATCAATTGAACTATCAAACTCAATTACTTGAAACTCAGCTTGAGCTGGCTTATGAGCAATATGAAATTTCTTCATATCAAGTACGCACGCTCGAAAATGAAGTGATCCAACAAGCCACCGATGCACGTCGAATTGCTGAAGCTTCGTTTCGCTTTGGAGAACGTGGCCTTTTAGAGTACTTGGATGCTCAAAGAACTTTGCGTGCTGCTCGTGCAGACTTGATCCGTGCCAAATTCGAACTCGCTAGCATCATTATTGAAATCGAACGTTTACGCGCCAATCCCGATAACCTTTTAGTCAAAGCAAACCCTTAAGATGAAATTACCTCTCTTACAAAGTCTTCGCGATAAAGTGGTTCCCATCAAAGACTGGGCTATCAAGCAATCGGGCCAAGCGATTGATGTCGCCAAGGAGTTTCAGGAAACCATTAATAAAACGACTCGTGAACTAGCTAATAAAAAAGCGCCCAAACTAGTAGAGGTTTTTGATAAATCCCCTGCTGCAGTTCAATCGGCGACCCCCTTGTTACCTTGGGTCATTTTGTTCGTTTTCATTCTCTATATTTTTGATGTCTTCGACCATAAGCCCTCACCGGTTCGTATCCAAGACCCCGAAGTAGTGTACGTGAACGAGGATATTCTGAATATGGTGGAAATCGGCGAGGTCGCCGTGCGCCCTTTCATTGAAGTGGTGCGCGTATCCGGACGCGTTGATTTTCATGAATCCCACTTAGCTCGCATTGGTGCTAATGTTACAGGTCGCGTCACCGAAATGCTCGCATTGCCAGGTCAGGTCGTGAAAGAAGGTGATTTACTAGCAAAGATCACATCTACCGAACTGACTCAATCACAACTGGCTTATATCAAAGCACGCAATACCAGCGATCTGGCTAACCGCGCCGCTGAACGTGCCAAGATTCTCTATAAGGAAGATGTGATTGCTTTGGCTGAATTACAGCGTCGTGAATCGGAGGCTGCCAATGCCCGAGCTGAACTTCGCGCTTCTCAAGATCAATTACTGGTGCAAGGTATGACCAGAAAAAGTATTGATCGTTTGGCACAAACAGGCGTGATTGAATCGATCAACCCCGTCACTGCAACCATTCCAGGCGAAGTGGTTGAGCGTCAAATTAATCGCGGCCAAGTCGTGCAGCCTTCTGATGCCTTATTTACGATTGCTAACTTGGATCATTTATGGGCCATCGCGAATATTCCAGAAACGAATGCGCCTTTGATTAAAAAGGGTCAGAAACTACAAATTCAGATTGTGGCCTTAAACAACGCCATCATCGATGGTGAAGTGTCTTTTGTCAGCTCTATCGTGAACCCGGAAACTCGTACTGTGAAGATGCGTGCCGAGGTGAACAATAAAGATCGACGCTTACGCCCTGGCATGTTAGCGACTATGCTCATTGAAAGTGAACCTGTACCGGCCCTCACAGTCCCCGCAGAAGCGGTCGTTCGTGATGGTAACTATGACCACCTGTTTGTGCGTGGCGAAGATAATGTTTTCAAGATGGTGACCGTCAAAACAGGGCCTGAGAGCAAAGGCTTGCGCCCCATTTACTCAGGCATTGAAGCCGGTCAAAAAATTGCCACCAAAGGGGCTTACCACCTCAATACAGAACGTAAAAAGCAGTTAAGCGGTGGTAGCAAATGATTGACAGAATTGTCCGCTTCGCTCTCCAGCAGCGACTCTTAGTCATTGTTATTTCTATTGCCTTGTTTTTTGTCGGCCTCTTGGCTGTCAAGAAATTATCTGTAGATGCCTTTCCTGATGTAACCAACGTTCAGGTCCAGGTCGCCACCGAGGCACCCGGTCGCTCACCTGAAGAAGTCGAACGTTTCATCACAGTACCGATTGAGATTGCCATGACAGGCATGCCCGGTCTAGTAGAAATGCGCTCTTTAAACCGTAACGGTATTTCTGTCGTTACTTTAGTGTTTACGGATAAAACAGATATCTACTTTGCTCGCCAGCTAGTCATGGAGCGCTTAATGGAGGTGGTGCCTCGTATGCCTGAGGGCGTGGCACCTGTCATGGCGCCACCCTCTACAGGTCTGGGTGAAATCTACCAATACACCATAGAACACCCTAGCGATGGTAATCGCGAATTGACAGTCGATGAACTCAAGGAACGTCGCATCATCCAAGATTGGGTGGTACGCCCCATGTTGCGCTCCATCCCTGGGGTTGCTGAAATTAATACCATGGGCGGCTATGCACAGGAATATCACGTTTTAGTAAACCCAGATCGCTTACGCCACTATCAACTACGTCTTGAAGATGTGTATACAGCCCTGGCACGCAATAACGCTAACTCTGGCGGCGGGCAACTCCCCGTATTTGCCGAACGTTATTTGATTCGTGGCTTAGGCCTCATTACAAAAACCGAAGATATTGGACAGATTGTTCTTAAAGAAGTACGCGGCACGCCAGTCTTTGTGAAAAACGTGGCCGAAGTCACCATTGGTAGCGAAGTCAGACAAGGGGCCATTATTAAAAATGGGGCCACTGAATCTGTAGCCGGTATTGTGCAAATGGTTCGCGGCGCTAATGCGCGTGAGGTCGTAAATCGTATCAAAACCAAGGTAGAAGAGATTAATGAATTACGTCTGCTACCAGAAGGTTTGCAGATCGTCCCCTTCTATGACCGTACCGATCTCGTCAATGCGGCTATGTTTAACGTGGCCAAGGTGTTGATTGAGGGCATCATCTTGGTGATCATCGTGCTCTTTATTTTCTTAGGCGATGTGCGCTCATCTCTGATTGTGGTGGCGACGCTCGTACTGACACCATTGTTGACTTTCTTAATGATGAATCGCTATGGCATCTCTGCGAACCTCATGTCCTTAGGAGGTCTTGCGATTGCGATTGGTATTATGGTCGACGGTTCAGTCGTTGTGGTTGAAAATACCTTTGCCAAACTCGGTGAGCGCTTAAAGCAAGGTGAATCCAAGA
Organism: Polynucleobacter sp. MWH-Loch1C5; assembly: GCF_018881775.1. Taxonomy (GTDB): domain Bacteria; phylum Pseudomonadota; class Gammaproteobacteria; order Burkholderiales; family Burkholderiaceae; genus Polynucleobacter. Next base: position 1,270,324 of record NZ_JACVPR010000001.1, on the reverse strand, counting down.
ATCGTATTGTTTTAGAAGCTGCAGCTGAAGTCGGCAAACCCGTGCTCTTTGGCGTGGGTATCATTATTTTGGTCTTCATGCCTTTGCTCTCATTAGAAGGCATGGAAGGAAAGATGTTTGCACCTTTGGCTCTCACCATCGCTATTGCATTAACTATCTCCCTACTTCTGTCCTTCACCCTGTCTCCAGTACTGTGCTCCTACATCCTCAAGGGGGGCGCTGAGCACGATACGAAATTCGTCGCCAAACTCAAGGCGCCCTATATGCGCTGGCTAGACTGGTGTTTGGCCAATCCAAAACAGGTTGTACAGCGCTCGATATTGGCCCTAGGTGCGAGCTTGGTAGGCTTTGTGCTCTTGGGTAAAGCATTTATTCCAGTGATGCAAGAAGGTGCTGTCACGCCTGTAATTGTGCGCGCTCCAAATATCTCATTAGAAGAATCGATCAAGCTTGAATTCGAGGCGATGAAGCGCATCATGACCATTCCGGGTGTAGAAAAAGCCGTCTCCCGCTTAGGTCGCGGTGAGTCACCCGCAGATCCTGGGCAACCTTTTGAGTCTGATCCGATTGTGTCTCTAAAACCATTAGGTGATCGCGATCTGACACAAGAAGAAATTGCGAATCAAATTCGTGAAAAACTCAAGACCCTCCCTGGTATTGAGCTAGCGATTTCACAACCCATCGCTGCTCGTGTTGATGAAATGGTCTCGGGCGTACGCTCGCAAGTGGCTGTCAAGATCTTTGGCGATGACTTAGAGACACTGAAAAATTTAGGCACCCAAATGGGTGTGATTCTTAGTAGCACACCGGGTAGCACTGACTTACGTATTGAACAAGTCTCAGGCCAAAACTACATCAATATCAAAATTAATCGTGATGCGATTGCGCGTCATGGTATCAACGTAGCAGATGTCAATGATGTGATCGAAACGGCCATCGGTGGCAAGCAAGCCACAACAGTCTTTGAAGGGGAAAGACGCTTTCCACTGGTCCTACGCTACCCTATCGACTACCGTAATGATATTAAAGCGATCGAAAATATTGCTTTGCGCTCCCCTAATGGCGCACTGGTCTTAATGAAAGATTTGGCTGAAATTGCGATTATTGATGGTCCCGCTCAGATCTCCCGTGAATCGGGTAAACGTCGCCTCGTGATTGGTGTTAACGTCACCGGTCGCGATTTGGGTGGCTTTGTAAAAGAAGCGCAAACTCGGATAGCCAAAGAGATGACTATCCCCAGTGGTTATTACCTAGAATGGGGTGGCCAGTTTGAGAATATGGAACGTGCCATGGCTCGCCTAATGATCATCATTCCATTGACCATCGCCGCTATCTTCTTCTTGCTATTTATGCTGTTTAAGTCAGTCCGCTTAGCAGGCCTCATTATCTTGGTCTTACCTTTCGCTTCGATTGGTGGCGTTTTTGGTCTTTTAATCTCAGGGGAATACCTCTCTGTTCCAGCGGCAGTCGGCTTCATCAATTTATGGGGTATTGCCGTTTTGAATGGCGTGGTCCTCGTCTCCTTCATTAAACAATTACGTGAAGATGGGCTCTCATTGCGAGAGGCTCTCATCGATGGTTGCACACATCGCTTTAGACCTGTCATGATGACTGCGAGCGTTGCGATGCTCGCACTGATCCCCATGCTATTCTCCAGCGGTCCCGGCTCTGAAGTGACCCGCCCCTTGGCAGTCGTTGTGATTTCAGGGTTGATTACCTCTACCTCATTAACACTCTTGGTTTTACCCGTACTCTACGGATGGTTTGAAGATAAGGAGACAGAAGCATGAAAGAAATCAAAGCCATCATTCGCCCAAATAAATTACCCATCCTGAGAAACACCTTGATGGATACCCCTGGCTTTCCAGGAATGACGGTCTCGAAAGCTGAGGGTTGCAGCGCCCCTAACAAAGTAGAAAAAGCGTCGATTAAAGATGAGTTAACGGATTACACACAAAAGATCCGTATTGAAATCGTCTGCCCCGATGAGGTCGCAGATCTCCTCATGGACAAAATTATCCACGTCTGCCAAACCGGTCAAGTCGGTGACGGCATTGTCTGGATGACTGATGTGACTAAAGCCGCTTTTATTGCTAAGGGCCTGTGATAATTAGGGTTTAGCGCAGCGCAATTGGTCTAACAAAACTTTAGGGCTCATGTCTTTGATCTGTGCCTCTGCACGATATTGAGACACGCGACGTAGAGGTTTCTTCCAACCTCCACCCACTGTTAAGTAACTCAACCACCCCTTTTGAGACAGCGCTTTTTTCTGTAACTCAATCGTCGCTGGGCTGGGTGCTGCGAAGTTTTTCACAATCTCACGCTTTTTAAAAAGCATTTTTAAATTACCGTGGGACTCAAGCGCTTGCACTTCAAAATAAGGTTCAGCAATGGCCCGCAAACTATATTCACTAAAATAGTACAAATGTGCTTTAAAGTAAATGTTGTGTGGTGATGCATCTTGCTGCAAGATGTTGGGCACTTCGACAAAAAAATACCCGCCTGGCTTGAGTGACTCAAATACTTTACGCATCACCGCATCGGGTTTAGGCATATGCTCAAGCACATGAAACATCGTGATCACGTCCGCTGATTGAGCCTCCAAAGCATCAATCGTCGCAGTGTCAATCCGCATGTCGTAGACCTGGCGTGCAAACTCAGAATACCCTTGATTAGGCTCAATGCCACGCGCGGCAAAGCCATGGCTATGAGCCATATAAACAAACTCACCACCACCAGCACCGATATCAATCAACTGCTGACCATGGATCTTGCCTAAATGCTTTTCTAAAAAATGAACCCGATCGAGCGCCGCCAAACCAGCGCGTCTAACATATTTGATTTTGGGCTGATAAACACTCTTGTAGTCAGTACGATAGTGATGCGAGTAATAGATCTTTAACTCGTCTTCCGTTGGAATATGGGCCTGCTGAATCAAACCACAATGATGGCAATGTAGGATTTCTAAAGACGCTTTTGATTTGGCGTCTTGATGTTGTTCTTGATGAAGAACCTCAGTTCCACATTGTTGGCATTTTTTCACTATTGAACTCGACTATGGGGGCTTTTTTAGAGAAGATCTCTCAAAACAGCCTGTATTGGACACTAAGTGATACAACTTGAGGCTAGGGGTATTCCCTTAACAAAGCCTAGCGTATCACTTGTTCCGCAATCCAAGTGTAGAGCGGTATACCCACAATGATGTTGAGGGGAAATGTGAGCCCTAAAGACATGCCAAAGTAAAGACCTGGGTTGGCCTCCGGCATGGACTCTCGAAGCACTGCAGGCACGGCAATGTAAGAGGCACTGGCTGCCAAAACCATCAGCAAGACTGTCTCACCGAGAGGCAGGCCAAAGATATAACAAAGCCCGAGTGCCACCATCGCATGGGTGATCGGAGCGACGACCCCATAAAGTGCCACAAAGAATGATTGGCTGAGCACACTCTTAAAGTTGCGTGCCGCTGTCAAACCCATATCTAAGAGGAAGAAGGCCAACATCCCTTTAAATAAATCAACAGAAAACGGGCCCATGACTTTTTGACCACCATCCCCTGTAGCCAAACCGACCACCATCGCCCCCAAGAGCAAGAGCTGTGCTCCATCGGTAAATGACTCGTGAAGTAATTTACCGATGCTCACATTTTCTACTTGTTGACCATTGGCCTGAGACTGACGTACGCGATTCGCAAAAAGGATCGCAATGATGATCGCTGGGGATTCCATCAAAGCCATCGCCGCGGCCATATGGCCCCCATAGGCAATACCCGACTGATCTAAGTGTTGGGTGGCAGTAATGAAAGTGACCGCACTCACTGAGCCATAAGTGGCGGCTAAAGCAGCCGCGTCAAAACGGCTGATGACTCGACTCAGTAATGAATAAGCGACCAACGGCACCAAGATGGCCATAAATACTGCAATACCCAAGCTCAGCGCCACATGCGCTGTGAAACCTGATTGTGCGAGAGCAAAACCACCCTTTAACCCCAAAGCCATCAAAAGATAGAGAGATAAGAAACGGGAGATTTGCGGAGGAATCTCTAGATTCGATTTAACAAAGCCAGCAAAAAAGCCGAAAACGAAAAATAGGATTGCAGGATCGATGAAATTGGCCATAACGCTATTTTATTTTGCAGCGCACAATTAAGGCAAGTAATCTTCAAAAACTAAGGCTATTTTTTGCCTCTTCCGTCTTGTTGAAACCAAGACTATCTTACATGTCCCGAAACTGCGGCAAACGACTGAGATGATAGACCGCGATAATGGTTTTGACATCGGTAATTTGCCCGGTGGCGATCCATTCATGCATCTCACTGAGGGTGGCGGCAAACACATCAAGGAACTCCCCAGCATCCAATTTTGCTGTCCCCTGCACTAAATTTTTTGCCATGTAAATTTCGATGATTTCTGTCGAATAAGAAATCACAGGATGAATCCTACCCAGGTAGGACCATTCTGTCGCGGTATAGCCAGTCTCTTCTTTGAGTTCACGCTGGGCACACACCAAAGGATCTTCATTGGGATCTAGCTTGCCTGCGGGGATCTCAATCATGGCAGCATCGACTGGATAGCGAAACTGTCTTTCTAACAAGATACGACCATCCGGCAAAATCGGCACGATGGCGACTGCACCAGGATGAACAAAGTACTCACGAAAGTGTTCTTGGCCATCGGGCAAACGCACGATATCTTTTTTGACTTTTAAAAACTGACCCTGATAAACCTCAGCAGATGAGGTACAGGTCTCGCGCAAATGCGCATCACTTTCAGGCAGGTCTTGCAGTTGTGGGGGCTTCACTATTCGGCGCGATGTTTAAGCAAGAAGCGCCAAGTAAAACCAGGAAAGGCGGCCACTAAGAAAAGACTGATCGTGATTGCAAAAAACTCCCAACGTTTAGCAAAAACATTGCCAATCGAGGCCTCTAATGCATAAGCGATGAACCCAACCACAGCATACCAAACTAACATTTCTAACAAACACCAGCCGATATGCTTTTTATTGAGTCTGACGATAAATAAAAATTTTTGGGACAAGAAAGGTAAATTGGCCGCCACGAGGGCGACCAATATAAATATCCAAGACTCAATGCTTAGTGTGACTGGCTGCATAGAATTAGCTTAACAGAGTTTTACTCATCGCACTCAAACACAAAGCCATTAAAGTGGCAGGGAAAATACCGGCCAACAAAACAAATAAGCCATTCACAGTAAAAATCGCTTTAGCTATACCCTGAGCGGCAATCGCTTCAGTCTGAATAGGCTCATCAAAGTACATGACTTTGACGACTCTGAGGTAATAAAAAGCACCGATCAAAGAGGTGAGCACTGCAATGATAGCCAGGTAGAGATAACCCGCATCAACAATCGTTTCCAAGATCGATAACTTAGCAGCAAAGCCAACGGTTGGCGGAATACCTGCTAGAGAGAACATTAATATCAAACCAATAAAGGCCATCCATGGATTTCTCTTATTCAAGCCTTTTAAGTCATCGAGTGTTTCACACTCATAGCCCTGACGCGATAAGAGCATCAAGAGGCCAAATGAACCCAAAGTAGTGAGCACATAAGTCACTGCGTAAAACAATGCCGCAGTATAGGCATGCTGATCAAAGATGGACAACATACCTAAAATCATGAAACCCATATGCGAAATAGTCGAGTACGCCAACATACGTTTCAGATTGCTTTGCGCAATCGCAGTCAGGTTACCGACGATCAATGATAAAACGGCCAAGATCATAATCATCGGCTGCCAATCAGCAGTCAGAGGCAATAAACCACCCACCAAGAGACGGAAGACCAAAGCAAATGCCGCCAATTTAGGTGCACCAGCAATTAAGAGCGTAACCGCGGTAGGAGCACCCTGATATACATCAGGTACCCACATGTGATACGGCACCGTACCCAGCTTGAATGCCAAACCAGAGACAATGAATACAACTGCAAACGCCAAGACCAAACGGTTGATACCACCGCTACCGACTGCTCTATAAATTTCATTGAGGTCTAGGCTACCTGTCGCACCATAGAGCATCGACATACCGTAGAGCAAGAAACCAGAAGCCATAGCACCGAGTACAAAATACTTCATCGCCGCCTCAATACTCCAGCGCGAATCTCTTTGCATAGCAACGAGCGCATAGACAGGCAAAGCCATTAACTCTAAGCCAAGATACAGACTCATTAAGTTAGAGCCTGAAATCAAAATACACTGGCCCAACAAAGACAGCATCGTGAGAGCAAAGAAATCAACTCTAAACAAGCCACGATCGACTAAGTATTGCTTTGAATAAATCAAGCTAATCAGTAATGCTAAACAAGCGACAGACTTTAATAAGCTAGATAGCGCATCAACCAAGAACATATTATTAAAGGCATGTACTGGCTGGTCGACTGCCTGCAAACCAAAAGCAAAACTTAAGCCCAATAAGGTGACTAATGTCAGTTGATAGGTCAATTGACTCGCACGAGGAGTCTCAAAAACATCTTCATCATTGACTTTTTGCTCTTTAATGAAAACAGTCAGCAGCATCAAGCAGGTGATCACAAGCATCACCAACTCGGGCAACATAGCGATCAAGTCTGTCATTTGCATTTTTTTATTCCTTATCTATTACGCAGTGCTCAGCGTTTTCTCTTAAAGTTTGCTAATAGCCACGTGCTTGAGTAACTCAATCACAGATACATGCATCACATCTGTCAAAGGCTTTGGATACACCCCTAGACCAATCGTGAATATTGCCAAGATTCCCATCATGAAAAATTCACGGCGATTTAGATCCGTCAGGGCTGCCACCTGCTCATTACCCACTTCACCAAAAAAGACGCGCTTAGTCATCCATAAAGAATAAGCGGCTCCCAGGATCAAAGCGGTAGCCGCCAAGATGCCAATGACGAAGTCATAATCAATCGCAGCCAAAATCACCATGAACTCACCGACAAACCCCGAAGTGGCTGGCAAACCACAGTTCGCCATCGCAAACAAAACGGCAAAAGCTGTGAACTTAGGCATGGTGTTCACCACACCACCGTAGTCAGCGATTTGACGGCTATGCATACGGTCATACAACACACCAATCGACAAGAACATCGCGCCCGAGACAAAGCCATGCGAAATCATTTGCACAATCGCCCCTTCAATACCCAAAGGACTGAAGATGAAAAAGCCTAAAGTGACAAAACCCATATGCGCAATCGATGAATAAGCGACGAGTTTTTTCATGTCCGCCTGAACCAAGGCAACTAAACCAATATAGATGACCGCTACCAAAGATAAGGTGATGATGACGGGGGCGAGATATTGACTGGCATCCGGTGCAATGGGCAAAGAAAAACGCAAGAAACCGTAAGCACCCAACTTCAACATGATGGCCGCCAAGACTACAGAACCTCCCGTAGGAGCTTCGACGTGTGCATCTGGCAACCAAGTGTGGACTGGCCACATCGGCACCTTCACAGCAAAGGCCATGAAGAAAGCCAGGAAAATCAAAATCTGTTCTGTTATATCTAGCGGTGCTTTATGCCAAGCTAGGATATTGAAAGTATCCGTGGCACTGTAGAGATAAAGAATCGCCACCAATGTCAACAAAGAACCTAATAAGGTATACAAGAAAAACTTAAATGCTGCATAAACACGATTCGGTCCACCCCATACACCAATAATGATGTACATCGGGATCAATGTGGCCTCAAAGAATACGTAAAAGAGCAGACCATCCAAGGCCGCAAAGACCCCAATCATTAAGCCTGAAAGAATCAAAAAGGCGGCCATGTATTGAGCCACATTGGTCTCAATCACTTCCCATGCTGCAATCACGACGATCACTGTAATAAAAGCAGTGAGCACAACAAACCACATCGAGATACCATCTACACCCAAGAAATACTGAATGTCATAACGAGGTACCCACGCGTATTGCTCGACAAACTGCATGGCCGCTGTGGTCGTATCAAAACCAGTGACTAAAGGTAAGGTGGCGGCAAAACTAATCAAAGCGGCAATCAATGCCATCACGCGCACATAAGCCTTGCTGTTATCTGAACCGGTGAACAAAATCACCAGTCCAAAAATAATGGGTAACCAAATTGCGTAAGAAAGAATCATGACAAAGGCTCTGTGCTTATTGAATAGTTTTTAAATGGGTATATAGAATCCAGCTGATCAAACCGATCAAGCCAAGAATCATGGCAAAAGCATAGTGATACAAAAATCCAGATTGAACGCGACGCACGCTGCCTGAGAACCAGCCCACCAATTTGGCACTACCGTTCACAATCAAACCGTCAATCAGACCTTGATCAGCTCCCCTCCACAAACCACGACCCAAGACAATCGAACCTTTGGCAAATAATGCCTGGTTCAAATCATCCATATAGTATTTGTTATCTAAAATCTTTTTGAGCGGAGCTAAGACACGCGCAAAGAAAGCTGGGATCTGCGGCAACCACAGATATAACACGGCAGCCGTGACCACACCACCAAGAGCTAGATATAAAACAGGGGTATGAAGCGCATGAGCAGCCATCGCTACTGGGCCATGGAAGTCAGCCGCTAACTGCGCTAATGCTGAATGTTTTTGGGCATCAATGAAAATGGCTTGACCAAAGAATTCACCAAATAACATGGGGCCGATAGCAAAATAACCAATCGCCACAGAAGGAATAGCCAAGAGTACGAGTGGCAAGGTCACAACCCAAGGTGATTCATGAGGTTTCTGTCCTGGGGCCAGACCATGATGGTGATCGTCATGATGAGCGTCATGATGATCATCATGCGCCTGACCAAAACGCTCTTTACCATGGAATACGAGGAAATACATCCGGAACGAATAGAAGGCTGTAATGAAAACACCCGCCATGACTGCAAAGAAAGCAAAATCAGAACCGGCAATTTGACTCTTGGCGACTGCCTCAATGATCGAATCCTTCGAGTAAAAACCCGAGAAAAACGGTGTACCAATCAATGCCAAGGAACCAATCAAAGAAGTGAACCAGGTGATCGGCATGTACTTCCAAAGACCGCCCATATTGCGCATATCTTGATCGTGATGCATACCCATAATGACACTACCAGCACCTAAGAATAAAAGTGCCTTAAAGAAAGCATGGGTCATCAAGTGAAAGACAGCAATCGGGTATGCAGAAACGCCCAATGCCACAGTCATATAACCTAACTGTGAGAGCGTTGAATAGGCCACCACACGTTTGATGTCGTTTTGCACAATCCCCAAAAAGCCCATGAAGAGTGCCGTAATAGAACCAATGATCAAAACAAAAGATAAAGCCGTATCAGTCAGCTCAAATAAAGGAGACATACGACTGACCATAAAGATACCGGCTGTCACCATGGTGGCTGCGTGAATCAATGCAGAAATTGGCGTCGGGCCTTCCATGGAATCAGGCAGCCACACGTGTAATGGGAATTGCGCTGATTTACCCATCGCACCGATAAATAAACAAATACAGGCCACCGTAAGCAGGTTCCAATCCGTACCTGGCAGTGTTTGTTGTGCCAAGACATCTTTTTGCGCAAACACACCGTCATAGCTCATGCTGCCGCTATAAGCTAATAACAAACCAATCCCCAAAATAAAACCGAAGTCACCCACACGGTTGACCAAGAAGGCTTTCATATTGGCAAAAATCGCAGTGGGTCGCTTGTACCAAAATCCAATCAATAAATAAGACACCAAACCAACCGCCTCCCAACCAAAGAAAAGTTGGAGGAAGTTATTGCTCATGACGAGCATGAGCATGGCAAAAGTGAATAAAGAAATATAAGAGAAGAAGCGCGCATAACCCTCGTCTTCTGACATATAACCAATGGTGTAGATATGGACCATTAGAGAAACAAAGGTAACCACCACCATCATCATGGCTGTTAATGGGTCAATCAAGAAACCGACATCTAGACTTAACTCACCTAACTGCATCCAGGTATAAATCGTTTCATTAAAACGCGCCCCTGCCATGACATCCTTCAAAACCATGAAAGACAGTACGCAAGCAATTGCCACACCAAGGATGGTGACGATATGCGCCATGGCTCTTGGCAAAAGATTACCAAAGAATTTAGTGCCAAAAAGACCAGCGATCGCAGCACCCACGAGCGGCGCCAGAGGAATCGCTAGTAGGATATGAGGGTTCAAGGTAGGTGTCATATTGTTCTCTTAAATCTCTTATCCAGTGGTTAACCTTTTAACTCGCCTAAGTCTTCAGCTTGAATTGAATCAAGCTTACGGAATAAGGTCACCAAAATTGCCAAACCAATCGCTGCCTCAGCCGCAGCAACAGTCAAAATAAAAAATACGAATACTTGGCCTTCAAGATCTCCCAAGTAATGAGAGAAAGCGACAAAGTTTAGGTTCACAGCCAAGAGCATTAACTCGATCGACATCAGCAAAACAATCAAGTTCTTACGATTTAGAAAAATTCCAACCACGCCAGTGGCAAACAAAATGCTCGCAAGGACAAGGTAGTGGGCGAGTGTGATTTCCATAATTAATCTCTTTTCGATGGCTTACTTTTTCGGGGCTTCATCAACACCCATATCTTTTACAAGGCGTAGACGGTCTTCGCGACGGGTACGGATTTGATCTGGAATATCTTGGGTTTTTGTATCTTTACGGCGACGCAAAGTTAAAGACACGGCAGCCACAATCGCGACCAATAAGACTAAACCGGCCACCTCAAAAGCAAACAAGTATTGGGTATACATCAGAGTACCCAATGCCTTGGTGTTATTTGCAGCGACTTCGGGAGGCAAACTCTGCACGGGTGCACGTGTACCGATGAATCCCCTAATCAGGACGATCGCCATTTCTGCAACCACAATAGCACCCACTAGAGAAGCTACAGGAATATAGCGCTTGAAATCTTTACGCAAATGTCCTAAATCCAGATCTAACATCATCACCACAAAGAGGAATAAAACCATCACGGCGCCAACATAGACCAAGACCAACATAATGGCTAAGAATTCTGCTTCCAAGAGCATCCAAATAGCGGCTGCTGTAAAAAACGATAGAACCAAAAACAAGGCACCGTGTACCGGATTTCTAGCAGTGATGACGCGCAAGGCCGCAATAATCAATATTGCTGCAAAGACGTAAAAGAGAATAGATTTAGGTTCTAGCATCATTTGTATTTAGCATCCGCTGTTTTATTAGCTGCGATTTCTTTTTCGTAACGATCACCCACAGCCAAAAGCATTTCTTTAGTGAAATACAAATCGCCACGTTTTTCGCCGTGATATTCATGAATATGCGTTTCAACAATCGCATCTACTGGGCATGCTTCTTCACAAAAACCACAAAAGATACATTTTGTTAAATCAATGTCATAGCGCGTAGTGCGGCGCGTGCCGTCATCACGTTGATCGGATTCAATCGTGATAGCCATCGCAGGACAGACAGCCTCACACAATTTACAAGCAATACAGCGCTCTTCGCCATTGGGGTAGCGACGCAAAGCATGTAAACCGCGGAAGCGCGGTGACATAGGTGTTTTTTCTTCAGGGTACTGCACTGTAATTTTGGGTTTAAATAAATAACGCCCAGTTAAAGCCAAACCTTGAAGCAACTCTTTTAAGAGAAGACTGCTTAAGAACTCACGGATTCTCATCAACATATCTATGCCTTTGCCCTATTTCCAAATACTCAAGGGCGATAACTGCCAAGCAGCAACCAATAAGACCCAAACCAAGGAGATGGGGATAAATACCTTCCAACCTAAGCGCATCAATTGGTCATAGCGATAACGTGGGAAAGACGCACGCAACCAAATAAAGCAAGACAGGAAGAAAAATGTTTTTGCAGCCAACCAGAAAAATCCTGGGATATCACGCAGAATAGGTAAATCGACGATCGGTGACCAACCCCCAAAGAACATGATGGCAGTCAAAGTGGCGATCAAAATCATATTGGCATACTCAGCCAAGAAGAACATGGCAAATGCCATACCTGAATACTCAATCATATGACCGGCCACAATCTCAGACTCACCCTCGACCACGTCAAACGGGTGACGATTCAGTTCGGCCACCCCTGAAATAAAGTAAACCAAGAACATCGGCAATAAGGGCAACCAATTCCAAGAGAGGAAATTAAGGCCCATATCAGCGAAGTAACCCGTTTGCTGAGATTTGACGATATCCGTTAAGTTCAATGAGCCAGACACGACCAATACAGCTGCCAAAGCCAAACCCATCGAGATTTCATAGGAGACCATCTGCGCAGAAGCACGCATGGCCCCTAAGAACGCATACTTAGAGTTCGATGCCCAACCAGCCAAGATCACGCCGTATACACCGATCGAAGTAATGGCCATGATGTACAGCAAGCCAGCATTAACATTGGCAAGGACCAAGTCAAGCTGAAACGGCACCACTGCCCAAGCCGCAAAGGCAGGAGCAATCACCATCACAGGCGCAACGATATATAGCACCTTATTGGCCTTGCTTGGCATGATGACTTCTTTAAGCAATAGCTTTAAAGCATCTGCAATCGGTTGCAACAAACCTAGAGGGCCGACTCGATTGGGGCCAAGACGAATATGCATCCAGCCAATGAGCTTACGCTCCCAAAGCGTCAAGTAAGCAACACAGCCAAACATTGGCAAGACAATCACCACAATCTTGATCAAAGACCAAACAACTGGCCAGATCAACTCACCAAAGAGCGCTAGACCGTGGGTATTGATGGTTTGAATCAACTCGGTCATACACGCTCCACAGTCAAAGATCCGAACATATTGCCCAACTGAGCACTGTGAGCCGTTGCCGCTGAAACACGTACAACCCCCGCAGCTAATGATTTTTCTTCAATGGCCTTGGCTGTGACAACACAGGAGTCTTGTGTGACTTTGACTAAATCGCCATTCTGAATACCAAGACCGGCAAAAATATCTGAAGCCAGACCAATCGTTTGTGCACGCGCGCTATCTGTAGTCGCTTGCAAAGCAGGCGCGCGACGCACTATCGCATCGGTTGCATGAATAGGTACATCAGCGATACGCTCTACAGTTTTAGCCTGACCTACAGGGGCTTGGGGCTTAGCCGAAGTAGTGTTGTTCAAAGCCTGGCCAATATCACCGCAAGACTTAGCTTCACTCAAAACTTCTTCAGAACTATTGAAGTGACAACCATCGACGTTGAGTAAGTTGCCCAAAACACGCAGCACCTTCCATGCAGGGCGTGCCTCACCCAATGGCTTCACAGTGGCTTGCACGGATTGCAAGGTGCCAGCAGCATTGACATAACTACCTGATGTTTCTGTATAGGGCGCAACCGGCAAGAGAACATCGGCAAGCGCGCGCATCTCAGGGCTATCAAAAGCAGTCAACGCCACCACAGTACCGGCTTGAGATAAAGTAGTTTTGAGCGCTTGCGGATTAGCAAAATCATCCAACTCTGCACCCAATAAGACAACGGCCTTGAGAGGCTTAGCGAGTAAACCTTGAACGCCTTGAGCCGATACCGCACCCACCCAGTGAGCGCCCACAGTATTACCAGACTCTGGCAAGAAACCTAAAACAGCGCCTGTGTGCTCAGCGATAAACTGAGCATAAGCATGTAGTTGTGCATATTGTGGATGAGCCACAGCAGCAGCGCCCAAGAAAATCGCCTTACGCTCACCACCCAACAAGCTCTCTGCAATCGCTTGGGCAACAGGGGTCACGCTCGCCTGTGCTGGCGCAGCAACACCCTTGACTTGAGCGACTGCGCTAGCAATGGCCGCTAATTCTGCGATCCATTGTGAAGGAGCCACATTGATCGTATTCGCTACAGGCATTAACCAATCTTCTTGGCTTGCGCCCAAACGGCTCACCTTCAAACCTTTTTTCGTCGCTAGACGCACGCGCGCAGCCAAAAGCGGTTGATCTTTACGCAAGAAACTACCAATAAAGAAGGCACGCTGTAACTGACCGACTTGAGGAATACTCATACCCAACCATGGCATGACTGGAGCAGCACTCACATCAGTAGTGCGCAGACGTGTTTCTACCTGATCAGAACCCAAAGCTTTAAAAATCTTCTTGAGCAAATGTAACTCTTCAACACTGGCTAAACCATGAGAAAAGGCCGCTAGTGACTCAGCGCCATGATCTGCTCGAATGGCTGAGAATGAACGAGCGACATACTGCAGCGCCGTCTCCCAATCAGTTTCAATCCAGCGGTTGTCTTGTTTGACAAGCGGCTTTTGCAAGCGATCTGGACTATTGAGGCCTTCATAGGCAAAACGATCTTTGTCGCTGATCCAACACTCATTGATCGCATCATTTTCATAAGGCACGACGCGCTTCACTAAATTAGCTTTAGTCTGCACCACAATATTGCTACCCAAAGCATCATGTGGGCTGAGCGAACGTTTACGGCCCAGCTCCCAAGTGCGTGCTGAATAACGGAATGGTTTACTGGTTAAAGCTCCGACTGGGCACAAGTCAATCATGTTGCCCGAGAGCTCAGAATCTACGGTCTTGCCAACAAAAGCGGTGATCTCAGAATGCTCACCACGATGCAACATGCCAAGCTCCATGACGCCGGCGATCTCTTGACCGAAACGTACGCAGCGTGTGCAATGAATACAGCGACTCATCTCTTCCATAGAGATCAGTGGACCAACATTCTTATGGAATACAACGCGCTTTTCTTCTTGATAACGCGAACTGGTCTTACCGTAACCCACCGCTAAATCTTGTAATTGACACTCTCCACCTTGGTCACAAATCGGACAATCTAAGGGGTGGTTAATCAACAAAAACTCCATGACTGATTTCTGAGCAGCAACCGCTTTCTCAGAATGAGTATGTACTTTCATACCTGGCGTCACAGGCGTTGCACAGGCAGGGAGTGGCTTAGGTGCTTTTTCCACCTCAACCAAACACATACGACAGTTAGCAGCAATGGATAGTTTCTTGTGATAACAAAAATGAGGAATGTGCGTACCAATTTTCTTGGCCGCCTCCATCACCATGGCACCCTGCTCTACCTCAACCGTCTTGCCATCAATTTCGATTTCAACCATCTTTTTTCCTGTCGGTCTTCAAGCCATCAAACGTAAGCAGGCACAATGCAACGCTTGTGCTCTACGTGATACGCAAATTCATCCATATAGTGCTTGAGCATGCCTCGTACAGGCATAGCTGCAGCATCACCTAAAGCGCAAATCGTGCGCCCCTGAATATTGGCAGCGACATCGTTGAGCAAATCGAGATCCTCAGGACGACCTTCACCATGCTCAATACGATTAACCATGCGCCACAACCAGCCGGTACCCTCACGACAAGGCGTACATTGGCCACATGATTCTTCGTGATAGAAATAAGACAAACGCAACAGTGACTTGACCATACAACGTGTCTCATCCATCACAATCACAGCACCAGAACCCAACATCGAGCCGGCTTTAGCAATGCTGTCGTAATCCATATCGGTATCCATCATCATCGCGCCGGGCACTACTGGGGCCGATGAACCACCCGGAATGACGGCTTTAATTTTTTTACCGCCACGCATACCACCTGCTAGCTCAAGCAATTTGGCAAAAGGTGTACCGAGCGGAATCTCATAATTGCCGGGTCTTTCAACATCACCCGAGATGGAGAAAATCTTCGTGCCGCCATTATTCGGCTTACCCATCTTGGCATAGCTTTCACCGCCAACTGCGAAGATGTAAGGTACAGCCGCAAAAGTTTCTGTGTTGTTGATCGTGGTGGGTTTGCCATACAAACCAAAACTCGCCGGGAATGGTGGCTTGAAGCGGGGCTGACCTTTTTTACCTTCAAGCGACTCCAATAAAGCTGTTTCCTCACCACAGATATAAGCACCCCAACCATGGTGCGCGTGTAATTGGAATGAGAAATCGCTTCCCATGATCTTCTCGCCCAAGAATCCAGCGGCGCGCGCTTCTTCTAAAGCCTCTTCAAAACGAACGTAACCTTCCCAGATTTCGCCGTGAATATAGTTGTAACCGACTTTGATACCCATGGCATAGGCGGCGATGGCCATGCCCTCAATCAAAGCATGTGGGTTGTAACGAATGATGTCACGGTCTTTAAATGTCCCTGGTTCTCCTTCGTCGGTATTACAAACGAGATATTTATCTCCAGGGAATTGGCGGGGCATAAAGCTCCACTTCAAACCGGTTGGGAAGCCTGCACCCCCACGACCACGAAGGCCTGAGGCCTTGACTTCAGCAATCACCGCTTCTGGCGTAATGCCTTCGGTCAGAATGCGACGCAACTGAGCATAACCACCACGCGCTACATAGTCTTTCAAGCGCCAGTTGTCGCCTGTTAAACCAGCAAGAATTAAAGGCTGAATATGACGATCATGTAAACAGGTCATTATTTAGCTCCTTGCGCTTTGAGATCTTCAATCAGAGCATCTAATTTTTCATTGCTCATGAAACTGCACATGGTTTTGTTATTCACCAAAGCCACAGGCGCATCACCACAAGCTCCCATACACTCACCCTCTTTCAGGGTGAAAGTGCCACAAGCTGTGGTTTGGTTGTAATCAATGCCTAACTTCTTCTTGAGGTACTCACCTGCTCTTGCACCACCTGAGAGTTCACACGGCAAATTGGTACAAACCGTAATCTTGAAACGACCCACTGTCTGGGTGTCATACATATTGTAGAAAGTAGCCACTTCTTGCACCGCAATCGGTGGCATATCCAAAATTTGTGCTACTTCTTCAATCGCTTCTGGACTGACCCAACCATATTCATCTTGAGCAACGACTAAAGCCGCCATCACCGCAGACTGCTTTTGGTCAGCGGGATATTTAGCAACGTTACGATCTATTTCAGCACGGGCTTGTTGTGACAACATCTCGTTCTCTGATCCTTTTTCTATATTTCCAATTAACGGTCGATCTCGCCGAACACAATGTCCTGCGTACCAATAATCGTGACAGCATCTGCCAACATGTGGCCCTTAGCCATTTCATCCAAAGCAGATAAATGCACAAAACCAGGGGCACGAATCTTCAGGCGGTAAGGCTTGTTAGCGCCGTCTGAAATCGCGTAAATACCAAATTCACCTTTAGGATGCTCAACTGCTGCATAAGCCTCACCTGCTGGCACATGAATACCTTCAGTGAAGAGCTTGAAATGGTGAATCAACTCTTCCATATTGGTTTTCATATCTTCGCGCTTAGGGTTGGCAACCTTATGGTTGTCACTCATCACAGGGCCTGGATTTTTACGTAACCACTCCACGCACTGCTGGATGATGCGATTCGATTGGCGCATTTCCTCTACGCGCACAAGATAACGGTCATATGAATCCCCGTTTTTACCCACAGGAATATCAAATTGGAGCTTGCTGTAGACCTCGTAAGGTTGCTTCTTACGCAAATCCCACTCAATACCAGAACCACGTAACATTGCACCGGTAAAACCTAATTGCAGAGCGCGCTCGGGCGAGACCACACCAATACCCACTAAACGCTGCTTCCAAATACGGTTATCAGTCAGCAAGGTTTCGTACTCGTCCACATAAGCTGGGAAACGCTTGGTGAAGTCTTCAATGAAATCCAATAAAGAACCTTGGCGGTTTTCATTGAGCTTCTTCACAGCCTTCTCACCACGAATCTTATTTGCCTGATACTGTGGCATGCTCTCTGGCAAATCACGATAAACGCCACCAGGACGATAGTAAGCGGCGTGCATACGCGCACCAGAGACCGCCTCATACATATCAAATAAATCTTCACGCTCACGGAAGGCATACAAGAAGACTGCCATGGCACCCACGTCTAGACCATGACAACCAATCCAGAGTAAGTGATTTAACAGACGAGTAATCTCGTCAAACATGACACGGATGTATTGCGCACGCTCTGGCACATCCACACCCAAAAGCTTTTCAATGGCCATGACATAAGCGTGCTCATTAGCCATCATCGATACATAGTCCAAACGGTCCATGTAGGGCACACTTTGTACCCAAGTTCTTGTTTCTGCTAATTTTTCAGTAGCGCGATGTAAGAGTCCAATATGCGGGTCAGCACGCTGAATGACTTCACCATCTAGCTCCAAAACCAAACGCAAAACGCCGTGTGCTGCCGGGTGTTGTGGACCGAAATTGAGTGTGTAATTTTTTATCTCTGCCATGATCAGCTTCCGTAGTTCTCTTCACGAATCACACGCGGTGTAATCTCACGTGGATCGATGGTGACTGGTTGATAAACCACACGCTTTTGCTCAGGGTCATAACGCATTTCAACATGCCCTGAAATAGGGAAGTCTTTACGGAAGGGATGGCCCATGAAACCGTAGTCTGTCAGGATTCTGCGTAGATCGTCATGGCCGTCAAATAGGATGCCGTACAAGTCAAAAGCTTCACGCTCAAACCAGTTCGCAGAGTTCCAAATGGGTGTCACAGAAGCCACCAAGGGAAAATCATCCTGTGGTGCAAAAACACGTAAACGTAAGCGCCAGTTGTGCTTTACAGAGAGTAAGTGACTAACCACTGCGAATCGTGGGCCTTCCCAAGTCGCGTTGTCATACTCGCTGTAATCGACGCCACACAAATCAATTAATTGATCAAAACCTAAATCAGGGTGGTCTCTCAAAGTGCGGGCAAGCTCTAAATAATCTTCAGCTTTCACAATTAAAGTGAGTTCACCCAAGTTTTCTTGGAGCTGTGCGATTTTTTTATCGAGTGTCTTTTCTAGACAAGCACGCAACTGAGCTAGTGAATGAGACATCTTAGGCCTTTCTCGCAATCGTGCTCGTACGCTTAATCTTGGCCTGTAACTGCATGATGCCGTACATCAATGCTTCAGCAGTCGGGGGGCAACCTGGCACATAAACATCGACCGGCACGATACGGTCACAACCACGCACCACTGAATAGGAGTAATGGTAATAACCACCACCATTTGCACAAGAACCCATTGAGATGACCCAACGTGGCTCAGGCATCTGGTCATATACTTTTCGTAAAGCGGGTGCCATTTTGTTACACAAAGTGCCAGCAACAATCATGAGGTCTGACTGGCGGGGTGATGGTCTAAACACAACGCCAAAACGATCCAAGTCGTAACGTGAAGCACCGGCGTGCATCATTTCAACAGCACAACAGGCCAAACCAAAAGTCATAGGCCACAAAGAGCCTGTACGCGTCCAGTTAATCAACTTGTCCGCTGATGTGGTGATAAAGCCTTCTTTTAAAACACCTTCGATTGACATATCCCTTAATCCTTATTCCCAGTTCAGGGCGCCCTTCTTCCAGATATACGCAAATCCAATGACAAATTCCAACAAGAAAATCACCATCGACACATAACCCGTCCAGCCAATCTCAGACAAAGCGACTCCCCATGGAAACAAAAAGGCTGTTTCTAAATCAAAGAGAATGAAAAGAATGGCAATCAGGTAATAACGAACGTCGAATTTCATACGGGCGTCTTCAAACGCTTCAAAACCGCACTCGTATGGGGAGACTTTTTCTGTATCGGGTTTAGAGGGACCTAAGATTTTGCCCAAGGCCATGGGAGCTAGACCAACTCCAATACCCACAAGAATAAATAAAAAGACGGGTAAGTAGGCTTCTAAGTTCAAGAGTGGTCCTGTTCTCTAATCCGTTAGCAAATAAGGCAAATTTTCCTCTCAAGGTCTTGCAAGAGACTGACTGCATGACCTTGTCCCTAATTTCTTGGTGCCGTCGGCGAGACTCGAACTCGCACAGCTTTCGCCACTACCCCCTCAAGATAGCGTGTCTACCAATTTCACCACGACGGCATTCAGTAAAAACCCTAGGATTTTAGCCTATTTAGACTCAAAAACCGAAGGTTTTTACTACGGTAGGGAATTATTTTGGAACGTTTTGCCCAGAACCCTTGACTGGAGCAACAGGAGCGCTTGGAGCGGCACCTGCAGCAGGTGGTACATCAGGCGCTACTACTGGCGCAGGAGCGCTAGTTCCTGATAAAACACCGGCATTTTGAGACTTGGTCGAACCCATCCATGTAATAGCGATCGTGACCAAAAAGAAAATCGTGGCACAGCCAGCTGTCAAACGAGACAAAAAGTTAGCCGAACCAGCAGCACCAAATAGGCTGCCTGATGAACCACCACCGAAGGCGGCCCCCATATCAGCACCCTTACCTTGCTGCACCAAGACCAAACCAATCACGCCCAAGGCTGAGACGATTTGCAAAACCACTAGTAATGTTTTAACCCATTCCATGTCTATGAATCTCCAATTAATCCGCTATTTTATTGGTCAATGGCACATAAAGCCAAAAAATCTTTTGCTACCAAAGAGGCACCCCCCACCAAACCCCCATCGATATCTGGCATCGCCAGCATTTCTTTGGCATTGTCAGGCTTCAAACTACCGCCATATAAAATCGCGACTTTTGATGCAGCATCGGCATCGAACTTCGCTAATTGCAGACGTAATTCACGATGTACGTCTTGAGCTTCATGAGGACTGGCTACACGCCCGGTTCCGATCGCCCAGATCGGCTCATAGGCAATTAAACAATCAGCAATCTTATTTTGTAGAAG
This sequence comes from Polynucleobacter sp. MWH-Loch1C5, assembly GCF_018881775.1. Classification (GTDB taxonomy): domain Bacteria; phylum Pseudomonadota; class Gammaproteobacteria; order Burkholderiales; family Burkholderiaceae; genus Polynucleobacter. Next base: position 1,249,803 of record NZ_JACVPR010000001.1, on the reverse strand, counting down.
ATCTAAGACCGCTTGTAATTGGCGTCGAACGACTGGCAAAGTTTGACCTGCATCACGCTCAGACTCAGTCTCACCGACGCAAATAATCGGCGTAATCCCATTAAGAAGGGCAGCCTTCGCCTTGCGCGCAACACAATCATCGGTTTCATGATGGTAGGCACGACGCTCAGAATGCCCTACGATCACATAGCGGGTACCAAACTCTTTGAGCATTTGACCACTGACCTCGCCCGTGTAAGCGCCATGACTATGATCTGAAATATCTTGCGCACCCAACACCACAGGGCTATGGGCCAATAACTGACTGACCTGAGCCAAATAGGGATAAGGCACACATAAAGCAAAACGCCCTGGTTTTTTGCCTAAATCAGGCGCAGCGAGCAACTCTTGCAGAAACGCTTGATTAGCACTCAAGCTACCATGCATTTTCCAGTTACCGACCATCGTCAAGGGTCTCATGTTTTATCTCTCCTCATCCATCGATAACACTATCTTACCGATATGCTGACTAGATTCCATCAAAGTATGCGCTGCTGCTGCATTGGCCAAGGGAAATACCTGATGTATGACCGGCCGTATTGCCCCAGACTCTAGGAGTGGCCAAATATGCGCTCTCAAAGCTCGAGTAATCGCGCCTTTGAAATCAACTGAACGTGGTCGCAAAGTAGAACCAGAAATACTCAAGCGACGTCTTAAGATTTGTGAGCAATCGACCTCACCCATCTTGCCACCTTGAGTTGCAATAATCACAATTCTTCCATCATCCGCCAAGCAATTAATTTCTTTTTGAAGATAGTGGCCCGCTACCATATCTAAGATCACATCCACACCACGCTTTTGCGTATGTGCAAGTACCTCTTCCACAAAATCTGCTTGACGATAATCAATCGCCAAAACAGCACCGAGCTCAAGGCAGGCTTTGGCTTTAGCAGGGCTACCCACAGTCACCATCACAGGATGCCCTAAAGCAGTCGCCATCTGAATCGCTGCGACCCCAATGCCACTACTACCCCCATGCACTAGCAAAGATTCTTTTTGACCATTTTTCTCGCAAAGCTTGGCACGATCAAAGACATTACTCCAGACCGTAAAGTAGGTCTCAGGCAAACTGGCCGCTTCAACATCGGATAAACCACGCGGCACAGGTAAACATTGCGCCAAAGGTGCAATGCAATATTCAGCATAGGCACCACCGGCGACCAGAGCGCAAACGCGCTGCCCCACTTCAAGACTAAAGAAATTACTCGGGGCAGATAAGTCCCCACCGATGATCTCACCGGCGAGCTCCAAACCAGGTAGGTCAGAGACCCCCGGCGGCACTGGATACAGTCCTTTACGTTGCAATACATCAGGACGGTTGACGCCCGCTGCTCGCACCCGTATCAGTACCTCACCAGAACCTGCAGGAGGTATGGCCAGCTCAGCTCGATTCACCAAACTGAGTTGTTCTGGCCCACCGAATGCGCTGATTTCAATCGCGCGCATACGACTCAAATTTATTGTTGCTGCTGTTGTTGCTGTTGCTCTTGAGCCGCAGCATCAGAAGTTTCGACAGCCGCACCATTCAGAGGTGCAATGCTGGTACCCTCTTCAGCACAAGCAGCTTTGAGAGATAACTTCAAACGACCACGATCATCAGCAGCCAACAACTTAACTCGCACAACTTGACCTTCTTGCAAGTAGTCTTTGACATCCTTCACACGCTCATTGGCGATTTCAGAGATGTGCAAGAGACCATCTTTACCAGGAAGAATATTCACTAGTGCACCAAACTCGAGCAACTTAACCACTGGGCCTTCGTAGATTTTGCCGATTTCTGCTTCTGCAGTAATGGCTTCAATACGACGCTTCGCTTCTTCCATGCCTTCAGCGCTGGTAGAGGCAATCGTCACTGTGCCGTCATCAGTAATGTCAATGCTAGTACCTGTTTCCTTGGTGAGCGCCTGAATGGTTGCACCACCCTTACCAATCACTTCACGGATTTTGTCCGGATGGATCTTAATGGTCACCATACGTGGGGCATGGGCTGAGAGCTCAGTGCGTACACCACTCATCGCATCTTGCATCTTGCTCAAAATATGCAAACGACCTTCTTTTGCTTGAGCAAGAGCGACTTGCATGATTTCTTTGGTAATACCTTGAACTTTGATATCCATCTGCAAAGCAGTAATACCATTAGCAGTCCCTGCTACCTTAAAGTCCATATCACCTAAGTGATCTTCATCACCCAAGATATCTGTTAACACGGCAAAACGATTGCCATCCAAAATGAGGCCCATGGCAACACCCGCCACATGTGCTTTAACAGGTACACCTGCATCCATCAAAGCCAAGCAACCACCGCACACCGAAGCCATTGATGATGAACCATTCGACTCAGTGATTTCAGAAACCACACGCAAGCTATAAGCAAACTCTTCTGGTGTTGGCAATACTGGAATCAGAGCACGTTTAGCTAAACGGCCGTGACCGATTTCGCGACGCTTAGGACTACCTACGCGGCCAGTTTCACCAGTCGCAAACGGAGGCATGTTGTAGTGGAACATGAAGCGATCACGCTGCTCACCCTCTAAGGCATCAATAATCTGCTCATCACGTGCCGTACCCAAAGTCGCGACCACCAGACCCTGTGTCTCACCGCGAGTAAATAAAGCTGAACCGTGTGTGCGTGGCAATACACCTGTACGAATCTCGATCGGACGAACTGTACGAGTATCACGACCATCGATACGCGGCTCACCATTTAACACTTGGCTACGAACAATTTTCGACTCGAGTTCGAAAATAATATTGCTGACCTCGACCTCATCCACTTCACCTTCTTCAGCGAGCTTAGCCAAGACAGCAGCACTCACTTCTTTAAGCTTAGTTGAACGAGCTTGCTTTTGACGAATTTGATAAGCTTCGCGCAAACCTGCCTCAGCCAAAGCAGTGACTTTAGCAATCAAAGGCTCGTTCTTAGCAGCAGCCTGCCAATCCCACTCAGGTTTACCACCTTCACGAACCAAGTCGTTAATAGCGTTAATCGCCACTTGCGCTTGCTCGTGACCAAAAACGACAGCACCCAACATGACTTCTTCTGATAATTGATGAGCCTCAGACTCCACCATCAACACAGCAGTTTGCGTACCCGCAACAATTAAATCCAATTGGCTGTTCACTTGTTGTGAACGCGTTGGATTGAGAATGTATTGACCGTCTTGATAACCCACACGAGCAGCGCCCATCGGACCATTAAATGGAATACCAGAGACCGCCAAAGCAGCAGATGCACCAATCATCGCAGGAATGTCTGCAGGCACATCGGGGTTGATCGATACCACATGGATCACCACTTGTACTTCGTTATAAAAACCTTCTGGGAACAAAGGACGAATCGGACGGTCGATCAAACGTGAAATCAATGTTTCACCCTCAGATGGGCGACCTTCACGACGGAAAAAACCACCTGGAATCTTGCCAGCGGCATAAGTTTTTTCTAGGTAATCCACTGTCAGCGGGAAAAAGTCTTGGCCCGGTTTGGCGTTTTTCGCCCCTACAACCGTTGCCAATACAACTGTATCGTCCACATCCACCAAGACTGCACCACTGGCTTGACGTGCGATTTCACCAGTCTCCATGCGCACTGTGTGTGCACCCCATTGAAACGTTTTTACTACTTTATTAAACATAGTCATATCTATCTCCAATCAACAATCGCCATGAAACAGCAGCGTCATGGCAGCACTGGAGCAGATGCGTATTGTTTGGCGTGGATGCCATTCCAGAGAAAAGCTTTTACAAACTTACCTATGGAATGACACGGGTCCAGCGCGCAAATACACTCCGCCCTAAACGAAAATGCCTGCTTAAAAAAACTTAGCAGGCATCTTTCGAAATTTATTTACGTAGACCGAGCTTATCAATCAAGGCACGGTAACGATCAAAATCCTTACCCTTGAGATAGTCGAGCAAACGACGACGACGGCTCACCATCTTCAACAAACCACGACGGCTGTGATGATCTTTGGCATTGGCCTTGAAGTGAGGGGTCAACTCGTTAATACGCGCAGTCAACAAAGCAACCTGAACTTCTGGACTACCTGTGTCATTTGCGCCACGAGCGTTTTGCTGAACGATTTCAGCCTTATTAATATTTGCTACAGTCATTATTTACTCCACTTGCGAACACCGCAGTCGCTCTACTGAGAACCGCTGATGCCGTGTTAAAAAGCGCCAAAACCTAAAAATACCTATCAATCCTTGGCTTTTGACGACCCATACCTAAAAACAGGCAAGACTCAAATTGTAGCTGATTTTGTCCTAAAAAGACAGTTTCAAGAGCTAAACATATATAAATCAAGGGTTTATATGAAAACAGGGCGATTTTTCGCCCTGTTCACCCTGCTTAATCAGGTCCTGCGACCCTGTGACTCTTTGGTCTTATGGAGCCATTTGTGCGTTGAGCTTTTGCTGACTCGGATCATGCAATTTATTCAAGGCCGCCAAATAAGCTTTGGCCGATGCTGCCACGATATCCGGATCGGTGCCGACCCCGTTCACAATACGGCCCCCTTTAGACAAGCGGACCGTCACCTCACCCTGAGACTCTGTGCCGGTCGTGATCGCATTCACTGAATAGAGCAATAACTCAGCCCCAGATTTCGCCTTACTTTCAATAGCATTCAAAGTGGCATCGACGGGGCCATTGCCTTCAGCTTGTGAGACCGACTCCTCTTGTCCCACCTTGAATACAACTTTGGCCTGAGGGCGCTCACCCGTCTCAGACTTTTGCGCCATGGAGACAAAACGATAGTAATCACTAGCTTCCGCTTGTGCGGTATTAGAAACAATCGCTGTAATATCCTCGTCGAAAATTTCTGCTTTTTGATCAGCTAAGGCTTTAAACCGTGCAAATGCATCATTGAGCTCAGCCTCTGACTCCAACTCAATACCCAATTCTTGCAAACGCTGTTTAAACGCATTACGCCCTGACAATTTACCAAGAACAATCTTATTGGCAGACCAACCCACATCTTCAGCACGCATGATTTCATAGGTATCACGAGCTTTCAAAACACCATCTTGGTGAATGCCAGAGGCGTGGGCAAAAGCGTTCGCCCCCACCACAGCCTTGTTAGGCTGGACCACAAAGCCAGTGATTTGTGACACCATCTTTGAGGCCGGCACAATTTGGCTCGTATCAATGCCTACCGCCAAATTGAAGTAGTCCTTACGAGTTTTAATCGCCATCACGACTTCTTCTAAAGAAGTATTGCCAGCACGCTCACCTAAACCGTTGATCGTACATTCGACTTGGCGCGCACCACCAATCTTCACCCCTGCTAGGGAGTTCGCCACACCCATACCTAAATCATTGTGGCAATGCACAGACCATATAGCTTTATCTGAATTAGGAATGCGCTCGCGCAAAGTTCTAATAAACTCACCGTAGAGCTCAGGTACCGCATAACCCACCGTGTCGGGCACGTTGATCGTTGTGGCGCCCTCTTTGATCACCGCCTCTAAGACGCGGCACAAGAAGTCCACATCTGAGCGATAGCCATCTTCTGGAGAAAACTCAACATCATTGGTGTGTGAGCGGGCAAAGCGAATTGCTTTAATCGCTTGCTCATAGACCTCATCAGGCGTCATACGTAACTTCTTTTCCATATGCAAGGCGCTGGTAGCGATAAAAGTATGGATACGCTTAGAGTTCGCAGCCTTCAATGCTTCTGCAGCACGGCCAATATCTTTTTCATTGGCGCGTGCCAAAGAACATACCGTCGAATCCTTAATCACCTGAGCAATGGCCGAGATCGCCTCAAAGTCACCATTGGAGCTCGCGGCAAAACCTGCCTCAATCACGTCCACTTTCAGTCTTTCGAGCTGACGAGCGATACGGACCTTTTCGTCCTTAGTCATTGAAGCGCCAGGCGACTGCTCACCATCACGCAATGTGGTGTCAAAAATGATCAACTTATCTGTCATACCGCCTCCTACATTAGAACTACCCATAATAAAAAACCCCAGCTGGGCCGGGGTTTGATGTTTGCTCGTTTATATTTGCTAATCGTTCAAGCGTGCACCGACCCCAGGTTTTGACCTAGTCCCAGTAACAAGAGAAGCAAAGATTTAAATTTCATAAACACTAATATACACAAAAATGATTATTGTGTGTCAATCAATGAATTCGGGGCATCTTTTTGCTTTGCAACAAATTTCTGCCAAACCCAAAATACATAGCCAGAAATCGCATAAGCCACAAATAAGCCAAATAGGGCCAAAGGTGGGTCACTAGAAATCAAAACAAAGCCCAAAATAACGACCACCATCATGCCAAAGGGGGCGCGATAACGGACATCAAGCGCCTTACCACTATAGAACATGGCGTTAGATACCATCGTAATACCGGCATAGATGGTTAAACCAAACATCACCCAAGGAATCGCGTACTCTTGGACAGGCAATTTGTTATCCACCGCTAACCACACAAAACCGGCGATTAAAGAGGCAGCAGCTGGGCTGGGCAATCCCTGAAAGAAGCGTTTATCAACCACGCCAATATTGGTATTAAAGCGGGCTAAGCGTAAGGCAGCCCCTGCGCAATAAGCAAAAGCGGCCAGCCAACCCCACTTACCCAAATCCTTCAGTACCCACTCATAAGCAACCAAGGCAGGAGCCACACCAAAAGAAACCATATCCGCCAAAGAGTCGTATTGCTCACCAAATGGGCTTTGCGTATTGGTCATACGCGCCACACGGCCATCCATACCATCAAGAACTAAAGCACAAAAAATAGCAATGGCTGCCGCTTCGAAACGTTGGTTCATGGCTTGCACAATCGCAAAGAAGCCACAAAACAAAGCTGCCGTAGTAAAGGCGTTCGGCAACAAATAGATGCCACGATTACGCGGACGATCCCCACGTCCTGCATTAGGATTCCAATCCCCTTGACGTAAGGGGGTGACGTTCGACGGCAATGACTTAGTCGAACGCAAACGACGGCGACGAAATGTACTCATGAACCTATTATGAGTCTAAACCGGGAATTTTGGCTAGTATGGTGGTTGTAGCAGAGACTTTTTCCCCAACCGTGACTAGGGGTTCTGCTGTGAGTGGGAGATAAACATCTACGCGTGAGCCAAAACGAATAAAGCCATAGCGCTCACCTTTTTTCAGACGATCCCCTAAGCGGATGTAACAGAGAATGCGACGCGCAATCAAACCAGCTACTTGCACCAAGGTGATGGTATGACCATTGGCATCAATGATGACTGCATTGCGCTCATTTTCTTCTGAGGCTTTATCTAAGTCGGCATTCACAAACTTGCCAGGGAAATATTCAATGGCCTTCACTACGCCATTAACAGCCGCACGATTCGAGTGGACATTAAAGACGTTCATGAAAACGCTGATTTTTAATGCTTCACGTTTAGCGTACGGATCAAAAGCTTTTTCAACCACAATCACTCTGCCGTCGGCAGGCGATAAAACAGTATCTTTGGCAACAGGCACTAGACGACCTGGATCACGAAAGAACTGAACCACAAAGATAAAAATAATCCAAAAGGGCCAAGACCAAGCCCAGCCTCCCATGGAATGAACCAGAAACAGCACAGCACCACTGATTGCCACATGCGGCCAACCTTCACGAGCGATGATTGGATGTGGGTAATTAACTGCCATGCTGTCTCCTATCTATGAATTGATCTTGGTTCTTAGTTCTTGCTTTGGTCAACGAGTTTGTTTTTAGCAATCCAAGGCATCATGGCGCGCAACTTCGCACCAACAACTTCGATCTCATGCTCAGAAGTCAAACGGCGACGTGAAATCAAAGTAGGGGCGCCCGCTTTGTTTTCCAAGATGAAGCTCTTCGCGTACTCACCTGTTTGAATATCTTTCAAACACTGACGCATTGCATTCTTGGTATCTTCTGTCACCACGCGTGGGCCAGTAACGTACTCACCATATTCTGCGTTATTAGAGATCGAGTAGTTCATATTGGCAATACCACCTTCGTAGATCAAATCAACGATCAACTTGAGCTCGTGCAAACACTCGAAATAAGCCATTTCTGGGGCATAACCTGCTTCAACCAAAGTTTCAAAACCAGCTTTGATCAATTCAACAGTACCGCCACACAAGACAGCCTGCTCACCAAAGAGGTCAGTTTCAGTCTCTTCACGGAAAGTAGTTTCAATAATGCCAGCACGACCGCCACCGTTAGCTGTAGCGTAAGACAAAGCAACATCACGAGCAGAGCCTGTTGTGTTTTGATGAATAGCGATCAAATGCGGTACACCACCACCTTGTGTGTAGGTACCACGAACAGTGTGACCTGGTGCTTTAGGTGCAATCATGATGACATCAACGTCAGCACGTGGGATCACTTGACCATAATGAACGTTAAAACCGTGAGCAAATGCAAGTGCAGCACCCGCTTTGATATTAGGAGCTACCTCTTTGTTGTAGACCTCGGCAATTTGCTCGTCAGGCAACAACATCATGACTACATCAGCACCCTTGACCGCTTCCGCAACTTCCTTCACTTGCAAACCAGCATTAGCAGCTTTATTCCAAGACGCACCACCTTTACGCAAACCAACGGTGACCTTCACACCAGAATCGTTTAAGTTCTGAGCGTGTGCATGGCCTTGTGAACCGTAACCAATAATAGTGACTTGCTTACCCTTGATTAAAGATAAATCTGCGTCTTTATCGTAAAAAACTTTCATGTTGTCTTTCCTAGTCTTTGTTAATTATTTAAAAATATTAAGCTTTTAAAATTCGCTCACCACGACCCACACCTGATGTACCGGTGCGAACCGTTTCCAAAATAGCGCTCTTATCCACTGCCTCAATAAAAGCATCTAACTTAGCAGCATCACCAGTTAACTCAATGGTGTATGACTTATCAGTGACATCAATGACGCGACCGCGGAAAATATCCGTCATACGCTTCATCTCTTCACGCTCCTTACCCACTGCACGCACCTTGATTAACATTAGCTCGCGTTCGATATGCGGGCCATCGCTCAAATCGATGAGCTTGACCACATCGACGAGACGATTCAGGTGCTTGGTAATTTGCTCCACCACATCCTCACTACCAATTGACACAATCGTCATGCGAGATAAAGAAGGATCTTCTGTTGGCGCCACAGTGAGTGACTCAATGTTGTAGCCGCGAGCAGAGAATAAACCGACCACGCGTGACAAGGCACCCGGTTCATTCTCCAAGAGCACGGAAATAATATGTCGCATTACAAATCCTCACTTCCCAAGAGCATTTCTGTAATGCCCTTACCGGCCTGAACCATCGGCCAGACGTTTTCACCAGGGTCCGTTTGGAAATCCATAAACACGGTACGATCCCTGAGCTTAAAGGCCTCTCTGAGAGCAGGCTCAACGTCTGACTTCTTCTCAATACGCATCCCCACATGACCAAAAGCTTCAGCTAACTTTACAAAGTCAGGTAAAGAGTCCATGTAGGAGTGTGAGTAACGCTTGTCGTAAGTCAGCTCTTGCCACTGACGCACCATACCTAAATAACGGTTGTTCAGAGATACCACTTTGACAGGCGTGTCGTACTGCAAACAAGTGGATAGTTCTTGAATACACATCTGAATAGAACCTTCACCTGTAATAGTGACGACTTCTGAGTCAGGGAACTTCTTTTTGATACCCATGGCATAAGGTAAGCCAACACCCATGGTGCCCAAGCCGCCTGAATTAATCCAACGACGTGGCTTATCAAATTTATAGAACTGCGCTGCCCACATTTGATGCTGACCCACGTCAGAACAAATGAAAGCATCACCTTTGGTGAGCTCCCAAATCTTCTCAACCACATACTGAGGTTTGACGATTTCTGAATCGCGATCGTACTTCAAGCAGTCTTTTTTACGCCACTCATTAATTTGTGACCACCAAGCGTCAACCTTAGCTTGGTTTTTACGCGCGGGTGAAGACTGAATCAAAGCCGTCATCTCAACCAATACTTCTTTGAGATTACCCACGATCGGTACATCGACCTTAACGCGCTTAGAAATCACTGAGGGGTCAATATCAATATGAATAATTTTGCGAGGGTTGCTTGCGAAATGTTTTGGATTACCAATCACTCGGTCATCAAAACGCGCACCGATAGCAATCAGAACATCGCAATGCTGCATGCTCATATTCGCTTCATACGTACCATGCATACCCAGCATGCCCACAAAATTCGGATGTGTACCTGGGAAACCACCCAAACCCATCAGAGTATTGGTCACTGGATAGCCGAGTAGTTCAGCAAAAGCTTTTAGCTCAGCAGCGGCGTCTGACAAAATCACGCCACCACCGGTATAGATATAAGGACGCTCCGCCTCTAACAATAGTGATACAGCCTTACGTATCTGACCGCTGTGACCTTTGCTCACCGGGTTATAGGAGCGCATCATCAAATCGCTAGGGTAATGGAATGGCGCCTTTTGGAATGAAACATCCTTCGGAATATCCACCACCACAGGGCCAGGGCGACCTGTTTTAGCAATATGAAAAGCTTTTTTCAGGGTAAGCGCTAAATCTTTAACGTCTTTCACCAAGAAATTATGTTTGACGATGGGGCGAGTAATACCCACAGTGTCACACTCTTGGAAAGCATCTTCACCAATGGCGTGCGTTGGGACGTTGCCCGTGATAATGACCATTGGAATAGAGTCCATATAGGCTGTAGCAATACCGGTCACGGCATTGGTAACACCTGGGCCTGAGGTCACTAAAGCGACGCCCACATTCCCTGTGGCTCGCGCGTAACCGTCAGCAGCATGAACTGCAGCCTGTTCGTGACGCACCAAAATGTGCTCAAACTTGTTTTGTTTAAAAATCTCATCGTAGATGTAAAGAACTGAACCACCGGGATAGCCCCAGACAAATTCCACACCTTCGGCGTGCAAAGCATGCACAAGAATTTCGGCACCAATCATTTCTGGGCCGCTGACATCGTTTTGTTTAGCAGGGTTCAAAAGTTCCGCGCTGTTATTTGCATTCATCATTTTCTCCTTTGCAATTTTCGGCAAAAAATTGTTTGGGTTGCTCTGACACTTAACTTGTGGTCAAGGCGCGAGCCGTTAGCGCTTAATCCGGAAAAAACCATCTCATGAAAGGTCCGGCAAGTCGAACCTACTATTTTAGCCTATAAGCAGAACTCTTGGGTAGACTTTCAATAAGTTGTCTAATACGCATATGGCATCTGAAAAAGAACTTTCCGACTTTCTTAAAAGCATTGAGCTCAAAGCTTTTAAGCGGGCGGCCTATGCCACGAGAGATGACGAAGCAGCCCTCGATATCGTTCAAGACAGCATGATGCGCTTAGCCCAAAAGTATGGCGACCATCCTGCCCAAGAGTTCCCCATGTTGTTTAATCGGATTTTGCACAATGCCACGATGGACTGGTTTAGGCGGCAAAAAACCCAAAATAACTGGTTGAGCTTTTTCTCTGCTTTCCAGTCTCAAGACCCTGAAGACGGTCATGACTCTTCCGATCCACTGGAATTTATTGATGTAAATCATGAGTTTAGCTTCCTTCACAATGCTGAAAAGCTACTCGAACGTAAAGAAACGCTCAAAATCATCGAAAATGAGATTGAAAAGCTGCCGACACGTCAACGCGAAGCCTTCCTCATGCGTTATTGGGACGGGCTTGATATTGCAGAAACGGCAAAAATCATGGGTTGCTCTGAAGGTAGCGTGAAAACACATTGCTCAAGAGCTGCTTCAGCATTGGCTTATGCCCTTAAAAAACAAGGACTTAATCGTGAGTAAATGGAACACAACACAAGCGGAACACCTCGAGCAGAATCTCGGGATGTTGACTCACGCCCTGAGCAAAGACCTCCCTGTTTCTGAAAAAGTGGCGCAGCGCTTACGTGAAGCTCGTTTGCAAGCCCTAGATGCCCAAAAATCACCAGTAGCAGTGCCAGAGTACGCATTTGCTGGCCACCCCAAAACTAATTGGGGCTTCACATCGAATGGGTCGATGTTGAAGATAGCGACATACTTGCCGATGGCTGCCTTAGTCCTTGGTCTATTCTTCATTGCAGACTGGCAAAGTGATCAACGTATCAAAGATATTGCCAAAGTCGATAGCGCAGTATTGATTGATCAAGTGCCTTTTGAAGCCTACAAAGATGATGGCTATGTGCGCTTTTTAATCACCAACGGTAAGGATCTAGAAGTAGTCCCCGAAGACGACGAAGACGAGGCTTAAATGAGCTCGACTCGGATTTCTGTATGGGCCTTACTGCGCGATTCAAAATGCCAAAATCGCTATATTTGTTTAAGTCGCTGCATACTCATGCAGATCTTGGTGTTTGTCGCGATTCTATTGGGCTATCAAGTCAGCGCTTTTGCACAAAACTGGGAGCGCCTCAGTGAGGATCAAAAATTAATTCTGGCTCCGTTAGAGTCAGATTGGTCAAGCCTTACAAAAGATCGACAAAAAAAATGGTTAGAAGTAGCCAATCGCTATCCACGCATGTCTGAGCAAGACAAACAGACCCTACAGTCCCGCATGACAAGTTGGGCCCAACTATCCACTCAAGAACGTCAAAAAGCGCGCGACAACTATCTTCGTACCCTGAATATCTCACCAGAGAAAAAAGCAGAGGCATGGCAAGCTTATCAACAACTATCCGAAGAAGATAAAAAGAAATTAGCGGAGCGCCGTCAAAACAAACCTACCACGGTGACCTCACCAACGCTAAAATAAGCCCTGTGAAAAACAAGGCCAGCACTTCAACAACAAACTCGGGTTTTCAGCCACTACCGGCTGACTATTTAAATCAACTGCCAGCACCGAGCATTCGTCGCAGAATCGCCCTTAACCTCTATGAAATGTTGGTGCTCATGGGTGTGCTGGCCCTCACTTTTTTGGTTCCCCATCTAATCATCGGCGTTCTCGCCCAAGTCACGGCACCTGCTTGGTTCTTGATGGCTCACGCCTATTTAGTACTGGCGTTTTATTTCACTTGGTATTGGACGAAAACAGGTCAAACCTTGGCTATGCAGACTTGGCGCATCCAAATGGTTAGCGCTGAGGGCCAGTTACTCAAACGCTCACAAGCTTTAGCACGTTATGCGTATGGCTCACTGTGGCTCATACCTGCAGCCCTGTTGTTGTACGTCTCTTTACAAATCTATGGTCGCCAAAGTATGGGGCTGAGTTTTTCTTTGATCTTTTTTAGTATCACTTTATTTTTTTGGCCACTGACTGCGCTCTTGGATCGCACTCATCGCCAAATGTTACCTGATCGCTGGGCACATACCAAACTAGTACAACTACCCCGAACGATTCCGCATCCAATCAGCAGTAGTGAAAAATGATTGCATGAGGCGCTCAAAGAGCGGTCCTTGAATCTCTAAATCTCTCATCGCTGCACCCATACATTGCAACCACTGATCCCTTTCACTCAAACCGATGGGAAAAGGTAAGTGACGCGCTCTTAGACGTGGATGTCCATATTGCTGTACATAAAGATCAGGCCCACCCATCCAGCCACTCAAGAAGAGATAGAGCTTCTCTCTGGAGCTTGTTAAATCTTGGGGGTGCATTTGACGAATCCCTGCATAAGCCTGATCCAAATCCATCAAATCATAAAAACGATCAACCAAGGCTCTCACACCTTCTTCGCCACCGATTAATTCGTAGGTCGTTTTCTCTGTCATCACTCATCCATTAGGTAGCATCGCGTAACACTTGCAATGCTGAACTACGCGACACTTTACCATCGAGCCATAAGCCCCCAATCACACTGGCTATTGTGCCTGCCACAATACCGTAGATATAGAGGTTCAAAGAAGCCTGTAAGGGCATCTCAAAAACACGTTGAGCCAACAATGAACCCACCACGCTTGCAGCAATAGCAGCGAGTAGACCAGAGACCATACCGATCAAAATCAATTCTGTATAAAAAGCTTTGCGTACTTGCGCACTACTCGCCCCCAAGGCTTTCAACAAACCTGCGTCACGCATACGCTCGTCTTGCGTACTGGCCAATGCCGCACCCAGCACCAATATGCCTGCCGCAATGGTGAGCGAGAACAATAACTCAATCGCAGCGGACAATTTATCCAGAACATCTTGGACTTGTTTGAGTGAGGCATCCACGTCAACAACCGTTATATTGGGGAATTTAGCAACCAAAGCGATATCAGCAGGCAGATGTCCAATCTGTTCTTGATTTTGACGATATGCCGTAATCCAAGTTTGCGGCATGTCTTGCAAAGTCGATGGTGAGAGTATCGCAAAGAAATTCACTCGCATACTGGTCCAATCGAGTTTTCTGATAGAAGTAATTTTGGCATTGACAGACAAACCCGCCATATCAAATGTCAGTTGATCCCCTAACTTCAGACCCAAGGTCTTGGCAATGCCCTCTTCTATCGATAATTCATCACGCGCTACCTGATGCCAACGACCAGCAACGATACGATTACCCTCAGGAATATCAGTACCGTAAGAGAGATTGAACTCTCGATCAACGAGTCTTTGGGCTCGACCCTCGTCAAAATCATCAGGCGTGACAGTCTTGCCATTGATTTGGACTAACCGCCCCCGAATCATGGGATATAAGGTCACCTCTTCAATACCTACATTACGCAGGTGCTTCTCAACTTGTGGCGCTTGATCAGGCTGAATATTAATTAAGAAACGATTGGGTGCGTAGCTCGCCTGGCTCGTCTGCCATGCAGACAATAAATCATGGCGTACCACGGACAAAAGTAAGAGTGCCATCAGCGCAATCGCTAAAGACGCGATTTGCAAACTGGTAAATGCAGCACGCCGCGACATCGCTTGCCAGACAAAACGCTGAATCACCCCTTGAGCCAAAAATGCTTGCTGCGCAAGAAATGAAAGGCCGCGTACCAATAACCAAGCAAATACCCAAAAAAGTATCGCGGCAGCGGCAAAACCACCCAATGTATAAAGCGCTAACTGAGGGCTTTGCGCCACCACGAGAAGCAATAAAGCAAACGCCGCTAAACCGAGCAATAACACTAACCAAGCCGATACGGCGCGATAAGAAATCTCTTTACGCAAGACCATCAGTGGCGAAATCTTTGTTAAGGCAAATAAAGGCGGCCAAACAAAACCTAAAAGTAAAACCATGGCTACCAAGACAGCCCAAACAAATGGCCATAAAGAGCTAGCTGGTAACTGCGCGACCAAAAGGTCCTGCAAGAACCACAGCAACACCTGGTGGCCCAACCAACCGAGACCCGCTCCGAGAACGCCTCCCAGACAGGCCAAGGTGGCAGTCACACGAATATGATCTAACAAAATTTCCATGCGTGTGGCACCCAGGCATTTCCAAATCGCGCTCGCTTGCGCTTGGCGATTGACATAACGCCGTGCGGCTAAGGCAATCGCGACCGCAGCCACCATGGCGGTGAGTAAGGCAACTAATGATAAGAATTTTTCAGCTCGATCTAGGGTACTGCGCATCAGAGGTTGACTGTTATCAATACCTTCTACCTTGATCCCTCGTAAATCTTTCTGACTAATCGTTTGATCCACCCATGCTTGATATGTTTTTAATACTTGAGCATCACCTGCTAGCAGTAAACGATAAGTGACACGACTACCAAAACCAATCAAACCTGTTGCGGCTAGCGCATCTGCATGAATCATGACACGCGGTGCAAAATTTAAAAAACCAGCACCACGGTCTAACTCTTGATGAATGTAGGCCGTCACCCGAAAGCGGGCATAACCCAATTGCAAGGTATCGCCTAATTTAATTTGCAAGCTCGGCATCAGCGCTGGATCAATCCACGCTTCATCAATCCCAGGCGCGCCAGTAGCCACTCGACTATGACCTGTGGGCGTATCTCCCAAGAGTAACTGTCCGCGTAATGGGTAGCTGGGTGTGACCGCTTTGAGAGCGACTAATTTACTCTGCTCTCGATGGGTCGCCATGGTTGGGAAGACTGTGGTCTGCGCCGTTGTTAAACCACTTTTTTGCGCCTCATCTAAAAAATAGCGCGGTAATGGTTGATCGCTTTGCACCAATAAATCAGCACCAATGAGTTGCTTCGCATCTCGCTCGAAGGCAAGTTGCATACGATCGGCTAAAAATGCCACGCTACTTAAAGCCGCTACCGATACCAGGACAGCCAAAAACAACCAAATGAGTTCATTGGCACGCCACAAACGGTGGATGAAGCGCTTCATTAACGATCCTTATCAACACAAAAATGCTAAAGGTTGTAGGATAGTCCCTAGGAGACAAATATGCACAAACCATTTCAATGGCAAAACCCCTATCCCACTAGCCGTATTCCGGTTTTTGGTAGGAATATCGTTTCTACATCTCACCCCTATGCCGCTCAAGCAGGCTTAAAAATCCTGCACGAGGGCGGTAATGCGATTGATGCTGCGATTGCAGCCGCTGCCGCAATCACGATCTGCGAACCCGTCTCTTGCGGTCTTGGTAGTGATGCATTTGCAATTGTTTGGGATGGCCATAGCTTGCATGGTTTAAATGCTTCAGGTCACTCAGCGCAAGCCTGGTCCCCTGAATACTTCGCTGGCAAATACGGCGTCGATGAAAATGGTTTAGCAAAGCGTCCTAAAAGAGGTTGGGATAGCGTGACTGTGCCGGGTGCGATCGCTGGCTGGGAAGCCCTTCATCAAAAATTTGGTGCCCTACCTTGGCATCAAGTACTCGCTCCTGCTATCGAGATTGCCGCAAGAGGTTACGCAGTACCACCTGTGGTCGCCTATAAATGGGCAGCAGCAATTCCTGAACTCAAAGACCAAGCCGGTTTTGCCGATTGCTTTATGCCTTTAGGACGCGCACCTCATGTGGGTGAGCGCTTCACTATGCCTAGTGCCGCTAAGACCCTAGAACGCTTAGCCTTACATGGGGCAAAAGATTATTACCAAGGTCAAATTGCTGAACAGATTTGTCACGCCGCCAAGGAAAATGGCGCCGCCTTAAGCCTAGATGATTTGGCCTCATACCGCCCTGATTGGGTAACACCGATTAGCAAAAACTATCGTGGCTATGATGTGCACGAGATTCCGCCTAATGGTCAAGGAATTGCTGCACTGATTGCGCTAGGCATTCTGGAACACTTTGATATTGGCAACATTCCAGTGGATAGCAGTCTTAGCCAACATCTGCAAATTGAAGCCATGAAACTGGCTTTTAGTGACTTATACGCGCACGTGGCTGACCCAAGCAGCATGCAATATCGCACGGAAGATTTTTTAGACCCCGACTATCTTCGCGCGCGCGCAAAATTAATTGACCCTGACCATGCCATGCCGAGTCCACAAACCGGTATACCTAGATTGGGAGGCACAATCTACCTCAGTACTGCAGATGAATCTGGCCGAATGGTGTCTTTTATTCAGAGTAATTACATGGGCTTTGGCTCTGGGGTCGTTGTACCAGGGACTGGTATCAGTCTGCAAAACCGCGGCTTTGCATTTTCTTCTGATCCTCGCTCAGCCAATGTTGTAGCTGGTCGCAAACGGCCCTTCCACACAATCATTCCAGGTTTTCTGACAAAAACCGTGGCAGGACATGTGCAGCCGGTAATGAGTTTTGGTGTCATGGGTGCAGATATGCAGCCTCAAGGTCATCTACAAACTTTAGTGCGCATGCTCGACTACCAACAACAGCCGCAAGCTGCATGCGATGCGCCTCGCTGGAAAGTAAATCGTGACTACACTTTAGATGTAGAAAGCAACATGAATGCGCAGACAGTGAATGAACTCATTAAAAAAGGTCATCAACTCAAACGTGTCGATGACCCTTATATGGATTTTGGCGCAGGCCAGTTTATCTGGCGTTTATCAAACGAACTAGAGGATGGCTATGTGGCCGCCAGCGACAGTCGTCGTGACGGACACGCAGCCTCCTATTAATTGAGCGTCAAACCTTGTTTTTGCACAACGTCTTTGTAGACTTCAAACTCGGCTTTAATTTCTGCGGTGAATTGATCAGGTGTATTTGCAACAATAATCGAACCTGTATCTTCAATACGCTTGCGTAAAGCTGGGTCTTGCAATGCCTTTTGCATCGCTGCATAAATCTTATCAACCACTTCTTTAGGCATACCAGCAGGACCTAGCAAACCGTAATAAGCCATGCGGTTAACTGGAGCCAAACCCACTTCAGCAAATGTGGGCACATTAGGCATACCTGCTACGCGCTTAGGAGCCGCAACAACAATCGGTACTAAGCGATTATCTTTAATGAAGGGTAATGCTGAAGGCAAGTTATCAAAAATAATAGGAACCTGGCCTGCGACCGTATCGACCAATGCTGGGCCGGCGCCACGATAAGGAATGTGTACGATGAAGGTCCCTGTCAAGTTTTTAAACAACTCAGTCTGTAAATGGCCAATACCACCTGTACCTGAGCTCGAATAAGAAAACTTACCTGGGTTCTTCTTGATAATCTCTAGGAACGATTTGAAATCCTTACCAGCAAAGCTAGGATGCACAGCAATCACGTTCGGTGTAGCTGCAATATTAGTAATCGCCTGGAAATCTTTCACAGGGTCATAACCAATCTTTTTATTAATCGCTGGATTAGCAGCTGTGGTGGAGACTGTAGCCATACCGATGACATAACCATCTTTAGGAGCTTTCGCGACCTCAAGCGCACCAATAGAACCACCACCACCGGCTTTGTTCTCAACAATCACAGACTGACCTAAGGCTTTACCCAATGGATCTGCAACAGCACGGGCAATAATGTCTGTGGTACCGCCAGGAGCAAAAGGCACAATCAAACGAATTGGTTTATTAGGATATGACTGAGCAATCGCTAGGGTCGATGACAAACCTAAGGCGAGCATCAGCGCTTTTAACAGGCTCGAAACTTTCATAACATCTCCTCTTATCAAGTTTGTATTCATTTAAACACAGAAAATTGTTTTCTCAAATTCTCGTATCCCCTGTTCAACAATAGGGTAATTGATCTGTAAACCGATGATTTAATTAGGGAAGTTTTGTCAAAGAGGGTCTGACTGAGTAGGCCGCCTGAATGGGACGCATGAGTAGACCGTTTCAGGACAGATTGACTTGAATGCAAAAGGGCCTAGCGCTAAACTAGGCCCTTCACAAATTAAATGGCGCGGCTGGCAGGATTCGAACCCACGACCCCTTGGTTCGTAGCCAAGTACTCTATCCAACTGAGCTACAGCCGCATAAGACCGCTATTATGCCATGGAAATTAAAAACTACATAACTCCGCAGGGTCAGCAAAGACTTAAAGACGAGCTTTTACATCTACTCGATGTTGAACGCCCTGAAATCGTGCGCGTGGTCTCGTGGGCAGCCTCTAATGGTGATCGCTCAGAAAATGGCGACTATCAATATGGCAAAAAACGTTTGCGTGAAATCGATCGACGCATTCATTTTTTAACCAAGCGCCTTGAAGATGCCGTAGTAGTTGACCCTGCTGCGCGCGAAGAAACAGATCAAGTATTTTTTGGTGCCACAGTCAACTATCTCAATGCGGATGGTGAAGAAACCAGAATTTCAATTGTTGGGGTTGACGAGGTCGATGTCGATAAAGGCTACGTCAGCTGGATTTCACCGATTGCCAAAGCGCTTATCAAAGCTCGGGTTGGAGATACCGTGCAACTACAAACTCCCAAGGGGTCCAAAGCGATTGAGATTTTAGAAGTTACTTACCAAGCACTCGACTAATGCGAATCACATCCTGATTTTGTCGCAAACGTCGCATGACTTTGGCAAGGTGATAACGCCCTTCGACCTGAATCACGAAACGCATACTAGCGGCATGCTCAGTCAAGCGATCATCCATCGTCACGTGAGCAATATTGGCATCTGCTGAAGTCAATGTGCCCGCTATTCTGGCAAGGACCCCCTTACCATTGACCACATCGACTCGTATAGCCACATCAAAACTGCGCTTAATATCTTCAGACCAAATCACATCGACCCAGTGTTCAGGATCTTTATTGTGTAAACGTTGCGCATGACGACACTCACGCGTATGAATTTGCAAACCCTCACCTTTGCCCAAGTATCCCAAGATGACATCGCCCGGAATGGGATAACAACAGTGCGGGTACTGCACCGACTCTCCCTCAGCACCATCAATCATGATTGCTTGACGGTGATCAGCGGCCAAAGCCTGATCCCATGCTTGAGAATCCAAACGCATCTGTCCACTGCCAGAGTTCTCTGAAAGGATAAATTCAATTCTCTTGGCAATCACAGCGGGCACACGATGACCCATGGCAATATCGGCGCACAAATCATCACGTGTCTTTGATCCAGTCCAATAAATTAATTTTTCCCAAACTCCATCATCAAGCATAGCTAAATCAATCGCCTGCTGTCTGAGTGCTTGCAAAAGTAGGCGCTCACCTAGCTGAATAGATTCTTTGTAACGCTTTGTCTTCAAATCATGACGAATGGCAGCGCGTGCCTTACCGGTTTTAACGAAAGTCAGCCAAACAGGATTTGGTTGAGAGTTGGGATCGCTGGTAATTTCAACAATATCGCCATTGTTGAGCTCGGTACGCAACGGTAATTGCACCCCATTGACCTTTGCAGCCACGCACTGATTGCCTAAATCACTATGTACTGCATAGGCAAAATCAAGCACGGTAGATCCTCTTGGTAAAGCGCGGATTTGACCCTTGGGCGTAAACACATAAACTGCATCGGGGAATAAATCAATCTTGACGTGCTCTAAAAACTCCTGTGAGTCACCACTAATATCCTGAATATCGACCAATGACTGCAACCACTGGTGCGCTCGCGTTTGCATTTCTGTGAGGTCATTTTCACCATCCTTGTAGGCCCAGTGTGCTGCCACACCCTCTTCTGCCACTCGATGCATTTCTTGAGTACGGATCTGAAACTCCACCGGCATACCAAATGGTCCGACTAAGGTCGTATGCAAAGATTGATAACCATTGAGCTTGGGAATAGCGATGTAATCCTTAAATTTTCCAGGCATAGGTTTGTACAAACTATGCAACACACCTAAGGCACGATAACAATCATCAATACTTTTTACGGTGACACGAAAACCATAAACATCCAAAACTTCTGAAAAACTGAGATGTTTACTTTGCATCTTGCGATAGATGCTATAGAGCGTTTTTTCTCTACCTCTTAAATCCACTTCCAAACCAGATTTAGATAAGGCCATACGGGCAGCATCCAAAATCTTATTAACCATCTCTTTGCGATTACCCCGGGCACGTTTAATGGCCTTATCTAAAGTGGCAAAACGAAAGGGTGAAGAATGTCTAAAACTTAAATCTTGTAGCTCGCGATACACCATGTTTAAGCCCAAGCGGTGGGCAATCGGGGCATAAATCTCTGCAGTCTCTAAGGCAACGCGACGGCGCTTTTCTATGGCCATGGAGTCGAGCGTACGCATATTATGTAAGCGATCTGCGAGCTTGACTAAGATAACGCGTACGTCCCGCGCCATCGCCATAAACATCTTCCTAAAACTCTCCGCTTGAGCTTCGGCATGGCTTTGAAATTCTAATTTATCGAGCTTCGTTAGACCTTCAACTAACTCTGCCACTTTGGCACCAAAAATTTCAACCAACTCCTGGCGTGTACTGCCAGTATCTTCAATCACGTCATGCAACAGCGCAGCCATAATAGAAGGAGCATCTAGCTTCCAGTCAGCACATAATTCAGCGACAGCGAGTGGATGAGTAATGTAAGGCTCACCCGATTGACGATATTGCCCTAGATGGGCGTTATCAGAATATTGAAATGCCCGACGGATGAGACTCAGATCTTCAGGCTTGAGATGATCGAGCTTATCAATCAAGCTCGATACAGAAATAACTTGTGACTTAGGTGGAGCAGACGGCTGGGAGGTGGGGCCAAATAAATGGCGGCTCGACTGCTCTAAGAAGGCGGCAATGATGCCTTGCGCATCGACTCGCTCTGCCACCGGGCACCTCTCTTACAGAGGTACTTTAACCAACATGTCTCGATCGGTAACACCCGCTGCAACTTCACGCAAAGCCACGACAGTTGGCTTGTCCTTGGAGTTCACACGAGGTGCGTGACCCTGGGCCAACTGGCGTGCGCGATAAGTCGCTGCCAACACCAATTCAAAACGGTTGGGGATGGTTTTTAAACAATCTTCTACAGTAATACGTGCCATCTTTAATCTCTAATTAAGCATCAATACCTAAAGGATAACGCACTTAGGGAAATTTCTCCCAAAAATGCCTAATTTGATAAAACCCCTAACTGCTGAGCAAGGTCTTGATGACGGGCTAACTGACAATCTGCACGCAGACGCGTCGCAGAAATAATTTGTCTTAATTCGAATAAAGCAGCCTCGAATAAATCATTAATCACTAAATAATGAGCTTCGCGAACATGCGCCAACTCTTCTTTAGCAGCAGCAATTCTCTTTTGTATGGTTGCCTCATCATCTTGGGCACGTTTTTTAAGACGATCCTCTAGCGTTTCCAAAGAAGGTGGCAAGATAAATATCCAAGTCGCACTTGGAACTAATTTCTGAATTTGTCTAGCGCCTTGCCAGTCGATCTCTAAGATCACATCTTTGCCAGCTTGCATCTGACCTTCAATCCATGAACGTGAAGTGCCATAAAAATTACCATGCACTTCAGCCCATTCCAGAAAGTCCCCAGCATCGCGTCGCGCTTTAAATTCTGCTTCAGTCAAGAAATGGTACTCACGACCATTCACTTCACCAGGCCGAGGTGCGCGAGTTGTACAAGAAATAGAGAGTTGTAAGCTCGGATCTTTTTCCAATAAAGCATTAACCAAGGATGATTTACCGGCGCCCGATGGCGCCACAATCATCAACATACTGCCGGTATAAAAATGATTGGTCGCCATAGTTACTCCAAGTTTTGTACTTGCTCGCGCATTTGCTCAATCAGAATCTTAATTTCGATTGATGCCTGACTACTCTCTTGCGAGACCGATTTAGATCCGAGGGTATTGGCTTCACGATTGAGCTCTTGCATGATGAAATCCAAGCGCTTACCCACAGCACCGCCCTTATTAAGAGCCTGATCAATGGCATCTAAGTGGGTACACAAACGCCCTAATTCCTCTGCCACATCAATTTTGACACCATACAAAATGAGTTCTTGGCGCACACGCTCGGCAATATCTTGGCGCTGAATAGCTTGCCCCTGGGCATCTTGGCCTGCCAACATTTCAGTCAATTTCTGCTGCAGCTTATTTTGGTGAGCAGCAACAATCTGTGGCATGAGAGGCTCTAATTGCTTGACGATCTCACGTATCGCTCGGGTTTTCTGTTTCATGATCAGGGCTAAAGCCTGGCCCTCGCCACGTCTCGCCTCTTTCATAGTCGTGATGGCCTGGCGCACGACACTTAAACTAGCTTCACGCCAGGCTTGCTCGCTACCTTTAGCTTCTCTAATCAGACCAGGCCAACGCAAAATGTCTGCCATCCTTAATTGCCCAGCATCTGGCACAGAATGACGAATTTGCTCTTGCGCTAGCAGTAATTTTTGCAAAACATCTGGGTCAATCAGTTCTGCAGAGCTTGGGTTGCTGGCTTCCTCTAATTGATACTGCAAACGAATATCGAGCTTGCCCCGCTGAATATGCTGATGAACCAAATCACGAATAGCAAGCTCTGCAGGACGACATTCATCAGGCAGACGCAGGTTGAGATCCAGAAAACGACTATTGACCGAGCGGCACTCAGCGCTAATGCTGGCAAATAATCCACCCCCCAAATCAAATCTTTGGGATGCAGTACCATAACCGGTCATACTCTCTATCATTTAGCTATTGTAAAGTCTTACCATGACAACTATTCAAAGACCCAGCCAAAGACCCTATGACAGTTTGCGTCAGGTCAATATTCAACGCCATTTCACCAAACATGCCGAAGGCTCTGTTTTAGTCCAATTTGGCGATACACATGTACTCTGTACCGCGAGTATTTTGGATAAAGTGCCTCCGCATCAGAAAGGCTCAGGGGCGGGTTGGGTGACTGCTGAGTACGGAATGCTACCTCGCTCAACCCACACACGCTCTGACCGCGAGGCTGCCAAAGGTAAGCAAAGTGGCCGTACCCAAGAAATTCAACGCTTGATTGGGCGAGCACTGCGTAGCGTCTTTCAACTTGAGCTATTAGGCGAACGTACGATTCATCTAGATTGTGACGTTCTCCAAGCCGATGGGGGCACCCGAACTGCCGCCATTACCGGGGCTTTTGTCGCCGCACGCGACGCAGTCAACCAACTCTTAAATCAGGGAGTTCTACAAAAGGACCCCATCATCGACCAAGTCGCAGCGATCTCGGTAGGCATTTATCAGGGAGTCCCAGTGCTTGATCTTGACTATAACGAAGACTCTGCCTGCGATACGGATATGAATATTGTGATGACCGGCTCAGGCGGCATGATTGAGATTCAAGGGACAGCCGAAGGACAAGCTTTCTCAAAAGATGAGCTAAGCCAACTATTGCACTTAGGTGAAAAAGGTATCAAAGAGCTGATCGAGCTACAAAAGAAAACACTCTCACAGAACTAAGATGAAAGTTGTTTTAGCTTCCAATAACGCGGGGAAAGTTAAAGAGTTCAATGAGCTCCTCGCCCCCCTGGGTTTTGAGGTCTTACCCCAGAGCCTATTTGGGATTAGTAGCTGTGATGAGCCTTATCCTACATTTGTGGAAAACGCTCTCGCCAAAGCTCGCCATGCAAGTCGCTTAAGTTGCCTACCTGCGCTGGCTGATGATTCAGGCATCTGTGTCAAAGCCTTAGAAGGTCGCCCTGGCGTCTTATCAGCTCGCTACGCCCTCTCGGATCATAAAAAGTCACCTAGCGATGCAGACAATAACGCTCGCCTCATACGTGATTTACAAAACGTCACCGAACGCCAAGCCCACTTTATTTCTACCCTAGTCTATATTCGTTATCCAGAGGATCCAGAACCCGTCATCGCGACAGGCTACTGGCAAGGAGAAATCATCGACGAGGCCCGTGGCTCCGGTGGTTTTGGTTATGACCCCCACTTTCTCATTCCGGAACTCCATAAAACCGCTGCACAGCTGAGCGCTGAAGATAAGAATAAGCTGAGTCACCGCGGTCAGGCACTACAGCTGTTACTAAAACAACTGCAAGCTTTGGCATGAAACTTTCGAGCTTACCGCCGCTCTCTCTTTATATTCATTTTCCTTGGTGCATTAAAAAATGTCCTTACTGTGACTTTAATTCCCATCAGGTTAAAAATACCTCAGGGGATCCCAGCACAGGATTTGATGAAACTCGCTACCTCCACTGTTTGCGAGAAGACTTAAGCGCACAGTTGGCCAGTGTTTGGGGTCGTCGAGTCCACTCTGTGTTTATCGGTGGTGGAACACCTAGCCTGATATCTCCAACAGGTATTGCTCAGCTAATGTCCGATATTCGCGCCCTACTACCTATCAATGCAGATGCAGAAATCACCTTAGAAGCCAATCCTGGCACTTTTGAACAAGAGAAATTTCAGGCCTTTAAGGATGCTGGGGTCAATCGTCTATCCATTGGGGTGCAAAGCTTTAACGATACACATCTGCAATCTTTAGGGCGCGTTCACAATAGTGAGATGGCACAAGCTGCGATTCAATATGCGCAGTCTTTGTTTGATGAAGTGAATATCGATTTAATGTACGCCTTACCCCAACAAAGTTTGGCAATGGCTAAGCGCGATATTGAGACGGCAATTTCTTTTCAAACAAGTCACCTCTCGCTCTATCACCTGACCTTGGAACCCAACACGTATTTTGCTAAATACCCCCCGGTACTGCCTGAAGATGATCTCGCACACATCATGCAAGAAGAATTAATGGCCACGATCGCGGCTGCAGGATACGAACGTTATGAGGTCTCAGCGTATGCCAAAAAAGGCTCGCGTTGCCAACACAATATGAACTATTGGCAATTTGGTGACTACTTGGGAATCGGTGCGGGCGCTCATGGCAAGATCAGCTCCGCGTTTGGCATTCGCAGAACCACCCGAGAAAAACATCCTGAAAGCTATATGCAGCAGATGGAAAAAAATCCTCAGGTTTTCATTGAAGAGCGTGAACTCGACCGCCATGATCTACCCTTCGAATTCATGCTCAATTCCCTCAGATTAGTAGAAGGCGTCCCCACTGAGTACTTCAAAGAAAGAACTGGTCTTGAAATCAGCGTGATTCAAAGAGAAATCCAAGAAGCTTTACGCAAAAACCTACTCGACGAAGATCCTCGTTACTTGAAAGCTAGCCCATTAGGTATGCAATACCTCAATGAATTACAAATGCTTTTTCTCAAATAAAAACTCCCGTCAGAGCGAATCTATACGGGAGTTGTGTGTCTGGCGGAAGCTGTGAGATTCGAACTCACGAAGGACTCGCATCCTTGCCGGTTTTCAAGACCGGTGCATTCAACCGCTCTGCCAAGCTTCCAAAACAGCGATGATTATAGAGTGAAGTCGTCTTGAAGTCGATTTTTTCATTTTTCCGTCCCCTCCTACTGATAAAATTCATAAATGCTTCCATTAATCAGTGCAGCCGGACTCACCCTCGATACGGCCTATCAACAAATCAATCCAGCCCAATGGCAGGACCTATTGTCCCTAGCCCATGAGCGCGGCGCCTTAGATAAACGCCAAGCACTGTTTGCAGGACAAACGATTAATCATTCAGAGCAACGTGCTGCGCTTCACCCTGCTTTGCGTAATTTGAGTATGCAGCCCATGTTGATCGATGGCACAGATGTGATGCCTGAGGTCAAACAAGTATGGCAAAAAATGTCGGCGTTTTGTAATCAACTCATAGGGATCACCGACATCATTTGCTTAGGCATTGGCGGCTCTGACTGGGGTCCACGTTTAGTCTGTGATGCTTTGTACCAAGTTCGCCCCAAAGAGGGCAAATCGATTCGTCTTCATTTTGTTGCCAATGTAGATAGCGCTGAATTAGCCACAGCTCTAGCCAAAGCACAACCAAACAGCACGCGTGTACTCGTTACATCTAAAACGTTTACCACCTTAGAGACCATCCGCAATGCTCGTACGGTCATCAATTGGTTCAAACAACATCAATTAACACCTTCGCAGTTGAAAAAATCGGTGATTGCAGTCACCGCTAACGTACAGGCTGCTAAAGATTTTGGTGTCACAGAAGAGAATATCTTCCCTTTTTGGGATTGGGTGGGCGGTCGCTTCTCGGTATGGTCAGCAGTAGGCTTACCCATTGCCATCAAGTTTGGCTTTAGCGCATTCGAGGATTTTTTAGCAGGTGCTCATGCAATGGATCTTCATTTTAGAGATGCCCCAGCTCACGAAAATATGCCCCTGTTGCTGGCCCTCACCTTGATTCATAACCAAAGAACTCATGGTATCCAGGCAAAAGCCATCGTGCCTTACGCTCACGGTTTACGCTTTTTACCTGAATGGCTCCAGCAATTAGAAATGGAAAGTCACGGTAAAACGATTGGAATCGATGGCAGTGTCAGTGACCCGACTTCACCTGTCGTATTTGGTAGCGCCGGCAGTAATTCACAACACAGCTACTTCCAAATGCTGCACCAGGGTCAGCAAATCATTCCAGTGGACTTTATTGCGGTACGCGAACCGATGAGTCAATTATCGGAAGCTGCTGAACATCATCAATTACTGATTGCAAACTGTCTGGCGCAAGCTCAAGCGCTCGCTAATGGCTCAGAAGAAAAGAATGCCTACGACTCCTGTCCGGGTGGTCGACCCAGCAACCTGATCTGGTTACCTCGCCTAGACGCCTATCATCTTGGCTCACTTCTCGCTTTATACGAGCATCGTGCACTCTGTTTAGGTGCGATTTGGAATCTCAATAGCTTTGACCAACCCGGCGTCGAATTAGGCAAGCGCCTAGCCAAACCAATACAAGAAGCCCTCAAAAATCCACAGCAGGTATCCGAGGGTATCGATGCGATTACTCAAGCACGCCTCAATTGGCTCACACAACAATAGACCTATGGAACTCTCTACATCGATCTTCAAAGCGTATGACATACGCGGCATTATTGATAAAACTCTGAATGCTGATATTGCCGAACTGATTGGTCGCGCTTTTGGTAGCACCATGAAAGAACGCGGCGAATCTGTTTGTGTCGTCGGCCGTGATGGACGTCTATCAGGTCCAGCCCTCGTGCAAGGCTTGACTGCTGGTCTTTTAGCGAGTGGTATCGATGTGATCGACCTTGGCGTGGTCGCAACCCCAATGGTTTATTTCGGCACCAATATTCCTCTCAATGGTCGTCAGGCACAGTCAGGCATCATGATTACCGGCAGCCATAATCCACCCGATTACAACGGCTTCAAAATGGTGCTCGGTGGATCTGCCTTATATGGCGAGCAAATTCAGGCATTGCGCGAACGCATCGTGGCTAAACAATTTACGCATGGCCAAGGCACTCGTTCTGAATATCAAATTTTCCCCGAATATCTACAACGTATCGTCTCTGATGTGCGCTTAGCCAAGCCACTCAAAATCGCAGTCGATTGTGGTAATGGTGTGGGAGGTGCATTCGCAGGTCAACTCTTTCGCGCACTCGGGTGCGAAGTAGAAGAACTATTTTGTGAAGTCGATGGACATTTTCCCAATCACCATCCAGACCCTGCACACGTCGAAAATTTACAAGATCTGATTGAAAATCTACGCACCACAGATAATGAGCTTGGTTTAGCTTTTGACGGTGATGCCGACCGTTTAGGCGTTGTTACCAAAGACGGACAAGTGATTTTCCCAGACCGCCAAATGATGCTTTTTGCACAGGATGTACTATCCAGAAATCCAGGCGCCCAAATTATTTACGATGTGAAATGTACCCGAAATTTGGCTAAGCATATTCAGGCTCATGGTGGTCAAGGCCTGATGTGGAAGACCGGGCACTCTCTGGTCAAAGCCAAATTAAAGGAAACAGGTGCCCCATTAGCGGGTGAGATGAGCGGTCACATCTTCTTTAAAGAACGTTGGTACGGTTTTGATGATGGTCTTTACACAGGCGCACGTTTACTTGAAATTTTGAGTCGCTTTAACGATCCCTCAGCCATTCTGAATGGTTTACCGAATGCCATCTGTACCCCAGAGCTTCAAATGCCTTGTGCTGAGGGTGAGTCATTTGAGCTCTTAGAGAAAATCAAAGCAAACCCCCAGTTCCCTAGCGCCCAAAGTATCAATACGATTGATGGCGTACGCGTCGAGTATGCCAATGGTTTTGGCTTAGCTCGCCCCTCCAACACGACTCCTATCGTCGTGATGCGTTTTGAAGCAGATACACAAGAGGCAATCGAGGCTATCCAAGCAGAGTTTAGGCAAGCATTTTTGGCTGTGAAGCCCGATGCCCAACTACCTTTTTAGCTTTTTTAGCGTTCTGGTTTTGTAGCTTTTTTGGTTTTGTTTCGGTTTAGTTTTTATTTTTTTTAGTTTTTTGTTTTGCGTCTTGCAATGAATAAAGCCGGCATCAGCCGGCTTTGTAATTTGGTAATCCTGTCGATTAAATCGTAATTTTTTTTACTTCTTTAATCTTATTTCTCTCATCGACCAAGACAACCTTGGGGATAAAGGTAGCAGCATCTTGCTCACTCATCGGCCCATAGGTGCAGATAATTAATAAATCACCGACATGAGCCTTTCTAGCAGCAGCCCCATTGAGAGAGATCACCCCCGTACCACGACCCGCTTTAATAATGTAGGTTGAAAAACGCTCACCATTATTAATGTTGTATAGCTCAATTCTTTCATACTCGCGCATACCTGCTGCATCCAGCAAGTCTTCATCAATACCACACGAACCTTCATACTCCAAATCTGCTTCTGTCACCTTGACACGATGCAATTTGGCACGCAACATCACTCTTTGCATAAATACCCTCCGGTTGCGCATTCTACCTCGCCCGAAGGCCAATAGCGTTAAAATTTAGAAGCTTTAATTTATACCACCAATTAAATAGGGAAAGAATATGGCGGAAAATAACCAAAACGGCTGCTTGACAGTCGGTGAAGGCGTCAAACTAACCGGTAACTTTGTTGTGCCCGATATCGCCTCTATTTCAGGAACCATCGAAGGTGAACTCACAGCGCGTGAAATCCTAGTCGGTAGCACAGGCGTTGTGAAGGGTAAGGTCACCGCTGACGTTGTTGATGTGCGTGGCGAAATTCATGAAAACCTCACTTCTCGCAAATCTTTATTTATCCGCTCTACCGGCAAAGTAATTGGCTCAGTGCAATACGCCGAAATTGAGATTGAAAAAGGTGGGGACTTACAAGGTTCACTACAGAAAAACGATAACGGCTATAGTGCCGCTTAAGACTTTTGGAGAAGCGTATGTTTGGCAACAACAAAAAACCAGAAGACGGTTCAAATGAGTATGACAGCCAGAGTGGCCAAGAAGCTGCTGAAAACCTAGATCTTTCTCAGGTAGAAACTCCTACGAGCTCTGGATCCAATATGCTCAAGCCTTCTATCATCAGCGAAGGTTTTGAGTTTACTGGGGATATGAAATCAGGCGGCTCCATCACAGTCGATGGCACATTTAAAGGAAACCTATCGGTGCAGACCCTCTTGATTGGCGCTAACGGCCTAGTTGATGGCACAGTGAATGCCGATAGCATCAACGTCAAAGGTCGTCTACTAGGCACCATCGACTGTCGTGACTTGGTTATTGGCGGTCGCGCTACAGTAGATGGCAAACTATCCTATGCCAGCATTACGATTCAGCGAGGCGGCACCGTCAAGGGTGATTTAAAGCGTAAATAAAAACGCTCACTCAATAAGAAAGGGCTCTTCATGAGCCCTTTTATTTTTCTACTGTGAACTAAAAATTAACGCTTATCTTTTGCAGAGGCAATCACTGATTGAGCTTGAGTAGCAGGTTCACGATCAGCACCTTGAATAATCAAACCAACAATTTGCGCACCATGCTCAATACCTATAGAACCATAGGTGACATCACCCTTCACAGAGGCTGAGCGATGAAACTCGACACGCTCCGCTGCGTAAATATTGCCCTCTACCTTGCCTGCAACCATGACTCGATGAGCAAAAATATCGCCAATCACAGTACCATCGATACCAATCGCTACAGTGACCTTCGCCTCTGGCATGCTCTCGATATTGCCGACCACTTTACCGTCAATACGTAGGCTATCACCAACGGCCATACGACCAAAGATCTCTGAACTCTTGCCAATGAGCGTGTCAAAGCGCTCTTGGCTAGGCATTAATAAATTGTTTTTGTTGCGCTTACCAAACATATCTACTCTCCTCGTACCTGTTGGTACTGTATCAATATTCTTGTTTTTCTAGTTGAATTTTACTAAGTAAGGGACAATATACCTATTGAACATTACATTTTCCAATTTGCCCTAGGGACAGTATCAAAATATCCTTAAGATTCAACGATGAACCAAGAAATTTACGAATATCCCTTACAAAATGCCCAGGGAATTAGCTGTACCGCTCAGGCTTGGGCAAAAGTACCACGCCCTTTGTCTTTAGAAGAAAAAACAATCTTACGAGCTCAGATCAAAGAGCGATTGCAGGAGCAAAACGCTGTTTTAGTCGCACATTACTATGTCGATGCAGACATCCAAGATTTAGCTTGGGAAACAGGGGGTTTCGTTGCTGACTCCTTAGAGATGGCTCGTTTTGGTAAAAATCATCCGGCAAAAAAATTAGTCGTGGCGGGCGTACGCTTTATGGGCGAAACCGCCAAAATTCTGAGTCCTGAGAAAACGGTGCTCATGCCCGACTTAGACGCGACCTGTTCACTCGACTTAGGATGTCCAGCGGACGACTTCGAGGCATTTTGTAATGCCCACCCAGATCGTGAAGTAGTGGTTTATGCCAACACCAGTGCCGCAGTCAAAGCGCGAGCCGATTGGATGGTCACTAGCTCATGCGCCCTAGCGATTGTTTATGCCCTCAAGCAACAAGGTAAAAAAATACTATGGGCACCTGACCGTCACTTGGGTCGCTATATTGCCGAGCAAACGGGTGCTGATATATTGCTCTGGGAAGGGCATTGCATTGTGCATGATGAGTTCAAAGCCCAAGAATTAGAGTTGCTCAAAGAGCAATATCCTGACGCCCTCGTTTTAGTTCATCCTGAATCTCCTGCTGCCGTCGTCGCTCTAGCAGATGTGGTTGGCTCTACCTCAGCCATGATTAAAGCGGTAACAGACCGCACAGAGACACGTTTTATTGTGGCCACAGACAAAGGTATTTTGCATCGTATGCAGCAGCTGGCCCCTCATAAAACATTGATTGAAGCTCCAACTGCTGGGAATAGTGCCACCTGCAAGAGTTGCGCTCATTGCCCCTGGATGGCGATGAATGGTCTAGAAGGTATTTTGCATAGTCTAGATACAGGCAAGGGCGAAATCACTGTCCCAGAATCGATTCGAGTGGATGCTAAAAATTGTATAGAAAAAATGTTGCAATTTACCCAAGACCATCCCGAGTTATTGGCACAAGCTCAGCACGGCTTTGTTAAAAACATTGGAGCGGCCTAATGTACCAAAGTAATGAAACCCTGTCGGCCGCTATTGAACGCAATGTTCGTGAAGCATTGGTTGAAGATATTGGTCTATGCGACTATACCGCTCAATTAGTACCGGATGACCTCAAAACGGCTCGACTAATCGTACGCGAAGACGCCATCTTGTGTGGTGTGGCATGGTTTGAGGCTTGTCTAAAAACACTCGATCAAGACGCTCAGATTCAATGGCGTTACCGTGAAGGTGATGCCATGCAGGCCAACAGTGAAGTATGTTTTATTCAAGCACGTGCTCGCGCGCTTTTATCAGCTGAACGCCCCGCCCTCAATTTTCTACAAACCCTCTCAGCAACCGCAACAATCACGCACGCTTATGTAAAAGCGATTGAAGGTGCTAGCCCCAATCCTCATGGTTGTCATATTTTAGATACTAGAAAAACTTTGCCCGGGCTCAGACAAGCACAAAAATACGCAGTGACGGTCGGCGGCGGTCAAAACCAACGCCTTGCTTTATGGGATGGCATTTTGATCAAAGAAAATCATATTGCAGCTGCGGGTGGCATCACTCAAGCACTTCAACAAGCTCAGGCACTCAATGCCCCTGTCAGTATTCAGATTGAAGTAGAAAATCTTCTTGAACTGAAGGAAGCCCTAGATGCCGGCGCAACCAGCATTCTCTTAGATAACTTTTCTACCGATCAAATGCGCGAAGCTGTCCAACTGACCGCAGGTCGTGCCTTGCTAGAGGCTTCTGGGGGCGTCGACTTAGTCCAGGTCCGCGAGATAGCCGCCACAGGAGTCGATCGCATTTCGATTGGCAAGCTCACCAAAGACGTGGCCGCCACAGATTATTCACTAAGGGTGATGGCCTAATTTAATTTATTTTTGATTTGGGCATCGGCGTCAGAATTGTTGGGTAAGAAACGCTCCAGCTTTGCGGATAATCACGGCTGTAATGCAAGCCACGACTCTCTTTACGCATGAGCGCTGAACGTACGATCAATTCTGCACAGGTCAAAAGATTACGCAATTCCAATAGATCACGACTCACTCTAAAGTTAGAGTAATACTCCTGCACTTCACTTTGGAGAAGCTCAATACGGTGTAAAGCACGCTCAAGACGCCGATTAGTTCTCACAATGCCCACATAGTTCCACATCAACAAACGCAACTCATCCCAGTTATGGGCAATCACAACACTTTCATCGGCATCTTCGACGCGCGACTCATCCCAGGGCAAGATAGCAGGCTGTACATGCGGGCTTTCTTGATCAATTTGCCGTGCTGCTGCTTTGCCAATCACAACACACTCGAGCAATGAATTACTTGCTAGACGATTGGCGCCATGTAAACCCGTATAGGTGGCCTCACCCACCGCATAAAGACCCGGTAAATCAGTCTGACCCTGTAAGTTGGTAACTACTCCTCCACAGGTATAGTGCGCCGCAGGCACCACTGGAATAGGCTCTTTGGCTATGTCAATGCCCAAAGCCTGGCATCTTGCATAAATATTGGGGAAATGTTCTTTAATTTTTTGCTCGCCTAAATGCGTGGCGTCTAGCAACACATAATCAAGACCATGCTTTTTCATTTCAAAATCGATAGCACGCGCCACAATGTCCCGCGGAGCCAACTCAGCACGGGCATCATGGTGTGGCATAAATCGCGTGCCATCGGGTAACTTGAGCTGAGCCCCTTCGCCTCTTAAGGCTTCGGTAATGAGAAAAGTTCGATCCTGGGGGTGATACAAGCAAGTAGGATGAAACTGAACAAATTCCATATTGCCTACACGGCAACCTGCCCGCCAAGCCATGGCAATGCCATCACCAGTAGCAGTTTCAGGGTTACTGGTGTAACGATAAACCTTACCCACACCACCTGTTGCTAAAACAACAGCTTGGGCAGCGAGGGTCTCTATCTGCCCCTTTTCAATATCTAATGCATAAACGCCATAACAAGCTTGTGCTTTGCTAGATTTTTTTTGCTCAGCAAGATGCTTATTCGTAATCAGATCTAAAGCCATACACTTTTCACGAATCTGAATGCGTGGATGTTGTTTTGCTTTAGCTAACAAAACCTGATGAATCGCCCAACCCGTAGCATCGGCTGCATGGGCAATACGTCGATAGCTATGCCCACCTTCACGCGTCAAATGTAAGCCCTTAGGGCCTTCAGGATCTGGGGTAAAGGGCACCCCCTGCTCAATCAACCAATCAATCGCCAAGGAACTTTGCTCAGCAATATAGCGCGCGGTCGACTCAACGACCAAGCCCGCACCTGCCTCAACTGTATCTTTAACATGAGCATCGACACTATCTTGCTCATCAATCACGCCCACAATACCGCCTTGCGCCCAGGCGGTGGCAGACTCTTCTAAGTGTCTTTTGGCCAAAAGAATGACGGTATGTTTTTCTGCGAGCTCTAAAGCCACAGTTAATCCGGCTAAACCTGCGCCTATAACTACAATCGGTTGTTCAGTAGCAGCCATTACACGATTATCTTCAATGATTTAGAGTTTTGCTGAATGTTCACGCGTTTCATGAAAGACAATTTGTGGCCAACGCTCCTGGGTGACACGCAAATTGACAGAAGAGGTCGCTAAAAACGCTAAGTTATCAGCCGCATCATGAGCTAATTGATGGCCTGCTGATGATTTTTCAAAGTCAGCCAGTATTTTTTTATCTTCACAACTGATCCAACGTGCGCAATGAATACTGGAGTTTTCAAATACAGCATCCACACCATATTCATTCAGTAAGCGACTGGCCACGACTTCAAACTGCAAAGCCCCCACCGCTCCCAAAATCAAATCACTGCTATTGACAGGTCGAAACACTTGAACAGCGCCTTCCTCACCGAGTTGTTGTAGACCTTTTTGGAGTTGCTTGATTTTCATGGGGTTACGAATTCTGGCGACACGGAAAAAGTCAGGTGCAAAAAATGGGATACCGGTGTATTGCAACATTTCACCTTCAGAAAAACTATCGCCAATTTGCATATTGCCGTGATTGGGTAAACCAATGATATCCCCCGCGTAAGCTTCTTCTACCTGCTCACGTGATGAAGCCATGAAGGTCACCACATTGGATACCTTGACCTCACGCGCAATACGCAAATGGTTAATCTTCATGCCCCGCTCAAAACGTCCGGAACACACTCGTAAGAAAGCAATGCGATCACGATGTGCTGGATCCATATTGGCTTGAATCTTAAAGACAAAGCCTGAGAACTTATTTTCTTGAGGCTTAACCACGCGCACCGTAGCATCACGCTCACGAGGCCCCGGCGCCCAATCTAAGAGGGCATTCAGAATCTCTCGAACACCAAAGTTGTTGATCGCCGAACCAAAGAAAACAGGAGTTTGAATACCGTTTAAAAAACGCTCCAAATTAAATGCATGCGATGCACCTCTCACTAGCTCGACTTCGAGTTGTAACTGCGCCATCTCGTCAGGGAATAACTCATGTAGTTTGGGGTTGTCGATGCCTTTGACTAACTCGAATTCTTGATCAGCTCGGTCATTACCAGGAGAAAAAAGTAGGATTTCATCACGAATTAAGTGATAGACGCCACGGAAATTCTTACCCATCCCGATAGGCCATGTCACTGGTGCACATTCAATTTTGAGAATCGACTCTAGCTCATCCATGAGCTCCATAGGATCACGCGTCTCGCGGTCCATCTTATTCACAAATGTAATGATGGGAGTATGTCGCATCCGACATACATTCAATAACTTAATGGTTTGCTCTTCAACACCTTTGGCAGCATCAATGACCATCAATGCCGAATCCACCGCCG
The DNA here is from genome assembly GCF_018881775.1 of Polynucleobacter sp. MWH-Loch1C5. Classification (GTDB taxonomy): domain Bacteria; phylum Pseudomonadota; class Gammaproteobacteria; order Burkholderiales; family Burkholderiaceae; genus Polynucleobacter. The sequence goes on along the minus strand of NZ_JACVPR010000001.1, from coordinate 1,213,487 downwards.
TTAAGACGCGATAGGTATCTTCCGAAAAGTCTTGGTGGCCTGGGGTATCTAATAAATTAATTACATGATCACGGTACTCAAACTGCATGACTGAGCTGGCCACGGAAATTCCTCTTTGCTTTTCAATTTCCATCCAGTCTGAAGTCGCATGACGTCCGCTTTTACGTGCCTTAACCGTACCCGCCAATTGAATCGCCCCTGAAAACATCAAGAGCTTTTCTGTCAGCGTTGTTTTACCAGCGTCAGGGTGGGAAATAATGCCAAAAGTACGGCGGCGAGCTACTTCCTTGGCGATATCGGAGCTTATTGTCATAATATTCACTTCTAGTAAGCCCTATAGTTTAGTGGACAGCGCCTGCGCAAGCCAGAAAGATAACCCAGTGACCGAGAAATATGATGTTTTACCCACCCAGTCCGTGGAATTGTTAAAAGAGCTGCACATCCTCACGCGCGATGGCAAATTGAATCAGGACTCCCGTCGCAAACTCAAGCAAGTCTTTCATCTAGTTCAATTTATTGAACCACTCATGCGTGAATGCTTGGAGAAAGGGCATATGACCTTGGTCGATCATGGCGCCGGCAAATCCTATTTGGGCTTTTTGCTTAATGATTTATTTTGTAAATTACAAAAAAATCCATCCCAGATTATTGGCATTGATAGTCGCTCTGATTTGGTGAAAAAGTCTCAAGACCTTGCGCAAAAGCTGAACTTTAAGAATATGGTGTTTATTGACTGTCTAAGCTCTGAAGCCCAGAAACACCCCGCAATCCCGCAAGAAGTAGATATTGTGACTGCCTTACATGCTTGCAATACAGCAAGCGATGATGCGATTCGTTTTGGCCTTGAGAAAAAAGCTAAATTCATGGTCTTAGTACCCTGCTGTCAGGCTGAAGTCGCTGCAGCCTTGCGCCAAACTAAAGGCCATCAATTAAAAAATGAACTCTCTGAAATCTGGCGCAGACCTTTACATACCCGAGAATTTGGCAGCCACATCACCAATGTGCTGCGCTGCTTACAACTCGAATCCCATGGCTATGAAGTGACCGTCACAGAATTAATTGGCTGGGAACATTCAATGAAAAATGAACTCATTATTGCCAGCTACCGAGGTAGCTCAGGGACATCTGCAGCGCGCCGCAAAGATCGCATACTAGAAGAGATCGGCTTGACTGCACTGGCCGCGCGCTTTGCTTAAACCTGCCCTACTACGAATGACAGCATACTAATAGAAGCCGCATCTATCCCATCAACAATGATGCTCACCGGCTCAATATCAGCTTGCTGAGCAAGGACATACAGCGCAGGCCAATAATGCTCTAAGGTTGGTACTGCCAAAACGTGATCTTGACCAAAGTTTTGGAAATTAATTAAAGCTTGATGCTGATGGGCTAATAGATTCTGACGAAAATAGGTATTGAATCTTTCAGCCCATGGATAAATTTTTTCTTGCGTGAAATCAATGACTCGCAAATTATGGACAACATTACCGCTTCCCACAATAAGGACGCCCGCCTCACGCAAGGGTCTGAGTTGTTGAGCCAAGGCGTAATGCTGCGCACCCGTTAATCGAGCATCTAAGCTTAATTGCACCACAGGTATATCAGCATTGGGGTACATGTGTAGGAGTGGCGCCCAAGCACCGTGGTCTAAACCCCATTCAAACTCTTCTAGTATGACTTCTGTAGGGCTCAATAAGTCAGCCACTTGATTAGCCAGCTGCGGCGATCCGGGTGCAGGATAGCTGACTTTAAATAAGGCCTCAGGAAACCCTGAAAAATCATGGATAGTAGGTGGCTGCGTCATCGCTGTCACCCAAGTTTGACTCGTTAACCAATGCGCGGAAATGACTAAGATCGCTTTAGGCTTTGCTATACGGCTTGATAATGCTTGCCATGCTTGCGCATAGCGATTGGGCTCAATGGCATACATTGGGTTGCCATGGCCAATAAATACTGCGGGCATCAAATGACTCATACGCAGATATCAAAAAAAAGCTTCATCGGCCCATTTTAGGCAATAAAAAAGCTGCTCACTTGGAGCAGCCTTTTTACAGAGCATACAAGAATTACTTGCGCTTGTTCACTGCATCTTTGAAAGCCTTACCAGCTGTGAATTTCACAGTCTTAGCAGCAGCAATCTTGATGGCTTCGCCAGTCTTTGGGTTACGGCCTGTACGTGCAGCACGCTTGCCAGAACCAAATGTACCGAAACCGATCAACTGTACTTTGTCACCCTTAGTAACAGCCTTGATGATGGCATCAATGGATGTATTCAATACTCTTTCAGCAGAAGCTTTAGAGATATCAGCATCTTTTGCAATTTTTTCAACTAATTCAGCTTTGTTCATTATTCACCTTTCAACATTAAAACTGGGGGTTGTACAAATGGGTATTAATCGTCTCTTTATTATTAGATCAACACAACTTGTAACGGTTAGATTAAAACACAAATTCTCACCGGCAAGCCATATTTTTAAAGCATCTTTAGGGTTTTACCTAAACAAAATGGTGCATAGCGGGGAGATTTCGCACTAAAAACTAGCAAATTAAGTCGATGGCGCGAGAACTTCGATGCCACCCATATATTTTTGTAAGGCTTTTGGAACTTTCACACTACCATCAGCTTGCTGATAGTTTTCCAAAATTGCGACACCCGTGCGCCCCACTGCTAAACCAGAACCATTGAGTGTGTGAACGAGTTCCGGTTTCGCCTGTCCCTGCTTATAGCGTGCTTGCATACGCCGCGCCTGGAAATCACCCATATTGGAACAAGAACTAATTTCGCGATAAGCGTCTTGCGCTGGCAACCAAACCTCTAAATCGTAAGTCTTCGTGCTACCAAAGCCCATATCACCAGTACACAAAAGGACTTTGCGATAAGGGAGTTCTAATACTTTTAAAACCTCTTCAGCGTCTTGAGTTAATTGCTCTAGGGCAGCCATCGAATCTTCTGGTTTAGAAATATGCACTAACTCAACCTTTTCGAATTGGTGCTGGCGAATCATGCCGCGCGTATCTCGCCCGTAACTACCTGCCTCCGAACGAAAACAGGGGGTATGCGCCACAAATCGCTGTGGCAAGTCCTCAGCCGTCGTAATCGTGTTTCGCATCAAATTAGTGACAGGTACTTCAGCGGTTGGAATGAGATAAAAGTTTTCATAGCTTGCATCACTAGCCGCATCTTGATCATCACCACCAACCCGTCTTGGCACTTTGAATAAGTCAGCCTCAAATTTAGGCAACTGCCCAGTCCCACGCATGGATTCTGCATTAACGATATAGGGTACATAGAGCTCGGTATAACCTTTAGCCGTATGCATATCGAGCATCAACTGAATCAAAGCACGGTGCAAACGAGCGACTTGCCCACGCATCACCACGAAACGTGAACCTGTAATTTTGGTGGCTGAATCGAAATCCAGTCCTAAAGCAGTGGCAATATCCACATGATCTTTAATAGGAAAATCAAATCTGGGTACAGTGCCCCAACGCAAAACCTCTTGATTGTCTGCATCACTCTTACCATGGGGTACAGATGTATCTGGCAGATTAGGGATACTCATCAGGAAATCGTTGAGCTGTGACTGCAAAACTGTCAACTTTTCTGTCAACTGATGAAGCTCAGCATTCACTGCTGCAGACTCGGTCATTTCGGCACTAGCGTCCTGCCCCTGACCTTTTTTCATACCAATCGCTTTGGCCAACTGATTGCGCTTGGCCTGCAATTCTTCTGTACGACTTTGTACTATTTTTCTCTCAGACTCTAAATGACTGAAAGTTTGAGTATCAAGCTCAAACTTACGAGCAGCTAAACGCTGGGCAACGCCATCTAAATCTTTTCTAAGGAGCTGAATATCAATCATATAAGGGCTTGGGCTGGTCTAGTACTACTGATTTAACTTAAGAATTTCTGCGTTTTTGGGAGGCTCAAATTTAAATTGTTGAGCCTCCACATTGATGTTGATTCTCATTTTACCTAGTCCGATGATGGTGACTACTCCAAAATTGTCATGTAGCTCTAAAGCACGAGGTAGGCCATCACTGAAACCCAAACCGAGGCGTACATAATTTTGTACTGCAGCGGCATCACCTTTGGGCTTTAATTCAACCCACTGCACCCCCCCTTTTTCACCACCAGAGATGAGATCAAAGTTATTTTCTAAAGCTTGCTCACCAAATAATAGCGCTGCAGGACTCGCTGCTAAACCTCTAGCAATCGGGCGGATGCTCAATTGATTTAAATCTGGGTCCCAGATCAAGATCTGTTGACCATTGGATATCACTTTTTGTGCAAATGGTTTTTGTGTCTCCCAAAGAAACTGTCCAGGGCGCTTGAATACATAACGCCCCGAACTTTTACGCAGTACTTTGGGCTTATCTTCACCCGCTCGGGGAGCTCTTAATTGCTGTTGTTCAAACTCGCCTTCAGCGGACTGCACTTGAGATAAAAATTGTTTGAGCTGGGTAATGCCATCTGCTTGAGTTTGAGCTTTTACAGAAGCGCTGAATAGGGCAACAAGGCTAATAAGCCAAATAATCAATTGAGGCATGAATTAGTGCTCTGGTCCTTTGACCAAAATATCTCGGTTACCGTTGCTACCCATCTTTGAAACCAAGCCAGCACGTTCCATATCCTCAAGAATACGTGCGGCACGGTTGTAACCAATGCGCAAATGACGTTGTACTAAAGAAATCGAAGCACGCTTGTTCTCCAGAACAATTTTGACGGCATCGTCGTACAGCGGATCGGCCTCTCCACTAGCCTCTGCACCGCCCACGGCATCTGACTCACTTTGCGGCTCCAAGATACTGTCAATGTACTTAGGCTCGCCGGCTTTCTCTTTGAGCCAACTAACCACCGCATGCACTTCTTCATCTGTCACAAAAGCACCATGTACACGCATGGGCAGACCACTACCAGGAGCCATATACAACATATCCCCCATACCCAATAAACTCTCCGCGCCTTGTTGATCCAAAATGGTGCGGCTATCAATCTTGCCACTCACCTGAAATGAGATACGAGTCGGAATATTAGCTTTGATTAAGCCCGTAATAACATCGACGCTCGGACGCTGGGTAGCTAAAACTAAATGGATACCTGCAGCACGTGCTTTTTGTGCAATGCGCGCAATCAACTCTTCAATCTTCTTACCAACTACCATCATCAGATCAGCGAGCTCATCAATCACGATCACGATCAATGGTGCCTTATGCAAAGGCTCTGGATCGTCTGGCGTCAAACTAAATGGGTTATATAAATGCTCGCCCCGCTCTTCGGCTTCCATGATCTTTTTATTAAAACCAGCCAAATTACGTACCCCAAACTTACTCATCAGCTTATAGCGTCGCTCCATCTCATTAACAGCCCAGTTAAGAGCGTTATAAGCCTGCTTCATATCTGTGACGACCGGACACAAAAGATGAGGGATACCTTCGTATACCGACATCTCGAGCATCTTCGGATCAATCATGATCAAACGCACCTCATCTGCCTTTGCTTTGTAGAGCAAAGATAAGATCATCGAATTAATACCGACCGATTTACCTGAACCAGTCGTACCGGCCACCAAGCAATGGGGCATCTTGGCCAGGTCTGCAACGATGGGCAAACCAGCGATGTCTTTACCTAAAGATAAAGTCAATAAAGAATGGCTATCGTTGTATACCCGCGAGCCCAAAATCTCAGAGAGATAAACAGACTGACGATTGGGGTTAGGCAACTCAATGCCCATACAGGTTTTACCCGGAATTGTTTCAACGACACGCACTTTGACAAGCCCAAGAGCACGTGAGAGGTCGGTTTGCAAATTAACAATCTGACTGCCTTTAACACCCACCGCAGGCTCAATTTCATAACGGGTGATCACCGGCCCTGGATGGGCTGAGATGACCTTGACCTCCACATTAAATTCTTTGAGTTTTCGCTCAATCAAACGTGAAGTGAACTCTAGAGTGTCTGCAGAAATCGATTCAGCTTTCACTTCAGGGGGTTCTAACAATAAAGAAAGGGGTGGCAATGCCGTATCCGCCATTTCTGCAAAGAGCGGTTGCTGTTTTTCACGCTCTACTCGTTCGCTTTTAATAACCTTTAGCGGCGCGCGATAGATGGGTACCGGTGGCGCATCTTCAATCTTTACTCGCTCTTCTTCAACGTGCTCTTCACGCTCCTCTGCGGCTACCTCACCAATTTTTCGATCAGCCTCAGATTCACGACGCTCACGAACACGACGCCATAACAATTCCAACTGGCGCCCCATCTGCTCCGCCAAGCTTAACCATGAGAATCTTAAGAATAAAGATAAGCCGATCGCCAGAGTGACAAGTAATAATAAGGTGGAGCCAGTAAAGCCTATCGCCATCTGTAAAGGATCCCCGAAGAGTTCACCTAAAACACCGCCAGGTGGTCTTGGTAAATCCATCGTCATACTGTGCATCCGAATCGACTCGAGACACATCGACGAAAACAGCGTCAGACCAAAACCGAAAAAGCGAGGCCAAAAAGGTTCAGGGGCCAAAGACTGACCTGGCAACTTCAAAGCATTAAGCTCTTGCCAGCCTCTCATTGCACGGCGTAAGAGCAAAATCACCCACCAATAGGCTGAGGCACCGAAAACATATAGCATCAAGTCTGCGATCCATGCACCTACGCGTCCGCCAAGGTTAGAAATTGTTGCTACTTGATTGGCGTGTGACCAAGCGGGGTCAGTTTTGCTGTAAGTAAATAGAATGGCAAACAAGGCGACGGTCAAAGCCATAAAGGCTAACCACTTAACCTCCCAGACTAAACGAGCAAAACGTTGTTCTGCTTCAGTTTTTATAGAAGTTCCAGAGCTAGACTGGGTAGAAGGTGTTATTCGTGCCATATTCGTTAGATTGTAATCAACAAAAAACGTCAGCACTCTTATAATGTGCTTATGAATACTACTACGACTAAACACTCAAAACTACTAATTCTTGGTTCGGGCCCAGCAGGCTATACCGCGGCCGTTTATGCAGCCCGCGCGAACCTGAGCCCCACCTTAATTACAGGCTTGGCCCAAGGCGGTCAATTAATGACCACGACCGAGGTTGAGAACTGGCCGGCCGACCCACATGGTGTGCAGGGTCCAGAACTCATGCAACGCTTTTTAGAGCATGCAGAGCGCTTTAAAACAGAAATTATTTTTGACCATATTCATACCGCTGAACTGACTGCAAAGCCCATCAAACTGATCGGTGATGCTGGCACTTACACTTGTGATTCTCTGATTATTGCCACCGGTGCTTCTGCCCAATACCTAGGCTTACCGAGTGAAGAAGCCTTTATGGGCAAAGGTGTATCGGCATGTGCAACCTGTGATGGTTTCTTCTATCGCAATCAAGATGTCTGCGTGATTGGTGGCGGTAACACGGCGGTCGAAGAAGCCCTCTATCTAGCAGGTATTGCCAATAAGGTCACTGTTATTCATCGTCGCGATAAGTTCCGCGCTGAACCTATCCTGATTGATCGCCTCATGGCCAAGGTTGCCGAAGGTAAAGTGGCGATCGAATGGCATAGTACGCTTGATGAAGTATTAGGCGATCAAAGCGGCGTCACAGGGGTGCGCCTTGCGCATGCTAATGGCCAGAAAAAAGAAATTGCTCTCAAAGGCATCTTCGTGGCGATTGGTCATAAACCCAATACCGATTTATTCGTGGGCCAGCTTGATATGGAAAACGGTTATATCAAAACTCGCTCTGGCTTAAGTGGTAATGCGACTGCCACGAATATTCCTGGTGTTTTTGCAGCAGGCGATGTGCAAGACCACATCTATCGCCAAGCAATCACATCTGCAGGAACGGGCTGCATGGCTGCGCTTGATGCGCAACGTTATCTAGAAAGCCTTGCTTAATCACTTTCAGGACGTCTGATGGAAGGTCTTCACACCTTCGGCGTCCTGAATTTCTCGAGTTATCTTCTAGGCACGATTTTTATCGTGCTTTTACCCGGGCCTAACTCTTTATATGTACTCGCTCAAGCATTAAGCCAAAATCGCGCGCGGGCTTGGGCAGCTGCTGCTGGCATTGTGCTGGGCGATACTGTATTAATGATCCTAGCAGCATTAGGCTCAGCGTCTCTGATGAGTTACGCGCCTGGCGTCTATGCCATCGTACGTTGGCTAGGTGCCCTTTATTTGGGCTTCATAGGTCTACAACTGCTATTGAGCGCCTATCAAAAACTTCAAGCTAAAACGCCAGCAACATCGAGATCTTGGGCAGTCAATACACCCGCCCTTCGAACGGCACTCACTTTATCGCTCACCAATCCCAAGGCGATTGCCTTTTTCATTTCATTTTTTACACAGTTTGTAGACCCAAGCTATTCTCAACCCGCCCTCTCATTCTTGATATTAGGCGTGGTTCTACAAATTGTTAGCATCGCTTACCTGAGCTGCTTAATTATCTTGGGTCAGAAAATAGCAACGGGCCTCAGTCAGAGGCCCGCGATCTACAGCGCTGTATTAGGTAGTACCGGTTTACTGTTTATTGCCTTTGCAGGGCATTGGCTGATTCAATAAAACGTGCCCTACTTAAATAGCTGACTCGTTCGTCTCACCAGTACGAATACGAATCACCTGCTCTACAGGTGTTACAAAAATCTTACCGTCGCCAATCTTGCCGGTATGCGCTGATTTCACGATTGAGTCAATCACAGCTTCTACACGATCATCAGCCACCACAACCTCAACTTTGACCTTAGGCAAGAAATCCACAACGTACTCAGCACCACGGTAAAGCTCAGTGTGACCTTTTTGACGACCGAAACCTTTGACCTCTGTCACCGTGAGACCTGTTACACCCAAATCAGCCAAACCCTCACGCACTTCATCTAACTTAAATGGCTTAATTACAGCGGTAATTTGTTTCATATCAATCTCCTTTTTATCAATCATACCGAATCGCAGGCATAAGTTCACTAGGCACGAAAACGATTCGTGATGGGGTAACGCCAATCACGGCCAAAGGCTCGAGCGGTAATCCTGACACCAATCGGGGCCTGGCGACGCTTGTACTCATTGATCTTAATGAGACGAGTCACTTTTTCAACATCTTCCTGAGCATATCCTGCCGCAATGATCGTATCTATCGCCTCATTTTGTTCCATATAGCGCTCAACAATCGCATCAAGAATATCGTAAGGGGGCAAACTATCCTGATCTTTTTGATCAGGCCTTAACTCCGCAGATGGGGGCCGTGTGATGATGCGCTCAGGAATAACAGGAGCGATTGCGTTACGGTAATGGCAAAGACGATAGACCAAGGTTTTGGCTACATCCTTAATCACCGCAAAACCCCCGGCCATATCCCCGTAGAGGGTGCAATATCCCACGGCCATCTCACTTTTATTGCCAGTGGTGAGGACAATTCGACCACTTTTGTTAGATAGTGCCATTAACAAAGTACCACGAATACGTGCCTGAATATTTTCTTCAGTGACATCCACCGGTAATGATTTGAACTCCTCAGCCAAAGAAGCCTCAAAAGCATCGACCATAGGAGCAATCGCTAATTCGTCATATTGGACTTGTAGACGTTTGGCCATCTCTCGCGCATCGATCCAACTGATATCTGCGGTGTAGCGCGAGGGCATCATGACTGCCCGTACACGGTCAGCACCCAGCGCATCGACAGCGATGGCAAGCACTAAAGCGGAATCAACACCGCCTGATAGTCCAATGATGGCACCCGGAAAACCATTCTTGCTTACATAATCACGTACACCTAAGACTAGAGCACTGTAGACATCTTGCTCCACGGACTGCGCTACAGGATGAATGTCACCGCAGGCTCCATGTGCCTGCCATTCCAGCAAATAATCGGCATTAACCCATGAAGCCTGACGGGCAATGAGCTGACCTTTTTGATCAAGGGAAAATGACCCGCCATCAAAGACTAATTCATCCTGCCCCCCGACTGCATTGACATACACGACGGGTATATTCAACTCCAAAGAGCGCGCTTGAATGACCGCCTGACGTACTCCTTGCTTTTCCATGTGATAAGGAGAGGCATTAGGCACTAATAAAATCTCGGCGCCCTGGTGTTTTGCTTGTGCTGCCGGGCCACTATGCCAAGCATCTTCACAAATAATGATGCCTAGACGCCTACCCTCGACCTCAAATACACAAGCCTCATTCCCAGGGACAAAATATCGGACCTCATCAAAGACCTCGTGATTAGGTAATTTCTGTTTAGCGTAACGTGTGATCACTTGCCCATTTAGCAAAACGCTCACACAATTTTGCAAACCTTGTGAACTACGATGGGGATGACCCACCAAGACATGTAGATCTTTAAACTTTGCCAAATCCAGAGTGAGCTTTTTTAATGCTGCATCAGATGCCGCAATAAATGATTCTCTGAGTAATAAATCTTCTGGAGGATAGGCTGTGAGCGATAGCTCAGGGGTGACTAGGACTTTAGCTGACTGCTCGTGCGCTTTTTGCGCGGCAGCTAAGATCAATTGCGCATTCTGCGCAAAATCTCCAAGGACAGGGTTCGATTGTGAGCAAGCAATAAAAAATGGAGGCATGGTTTTATTATCCCATTGCCTCCATCCTGATGCTAAGAATTCCTAAGAACTCCCGCTAGGCTGACTTTATTGACCGCTCTTATAACGCTCAATACTCTCGACCACTTCTTTCTTCGCGGCCTCAATACCATCCCAACCCTTCACTTTGACCCACTTACCTTTTTCAAGATCTTTGTAGTGTTCAAAGAAGTGCTGAATTTGTTGAGTCACTAAGGGGTTCAAATCTTCTAGCTTCTGGATATGGTTATACAAAGGCAGAATTTTTTCGGTCGGGACAGCCACCAATTTGGCGTCACCACCAGACTCGTCATCCATATTCAAGACACCCAAAGGACGGCATGTCACAACAACCCCTGGAGGTAAGGCAAATGGAGTAATCACGAGCACATCGGCAGGATCTCCGTCTTGTGACAATGTTTGTGGAATATAGCCATAGTTACATGGGTAATGCATTGCTGTGCCCATAAAACGATCCACAAAAATTGCACCAGATTCTTTATCGACTTCATATTTCACTGGATCAGCATTCATTGGAATTTCAATGATGACGTTGAACTGATCAGGGGCTTTTGAACCTGGACTCACATTATTTAAGCTCATATTCTCTCCAAAATGGGTGGGTATTTAAACCTGTGCATCTTATCAAAGCTGACTCACGGCTCCCTGACAAATCTGGGTACTGTGGCTTTGTATTCTTGCAATGCAACATTTTAATACCGAAGTGTGGCATAATAGCGGGGTAGTTTGAAACATCGTCCCCAGTCATAAGTTCTCTGAACTCATACTTCAATCTTTTTTGTCTGTAGGTCGATGCCCATAGATCGCACACAAAAAAGGGCGCTAGACCGCTAGCGCAGATGATATGACCATGACATTTAAGGATCTGGGTCTTGCCCAGCCATTGCTCCAAGCCACTGAGGCTCTTGGATTTACAACCCCTACACCTGTTCAAGCACAGATTATTCCGCACGCTCTCGAAGGCGGTGATTGGATGGTCAGCAGCCAAACAGGTAGCGGCAAAACGGCTGCCTTTCTCTTGCCTTTACTCCATCAGTTATTGGCAAAAAACCCGAATAACAAACCAGTTCCTGGTCGTGCAGAACCCCAGGTACTCGTTTTATGCCCAACTCGTGAACTCGCCCAACAAGTAGCTAATGATGCTATTAATTTAGTGAAGTTTTGCAAAGGAATTCGTATTGCAACCATCATGGGCGGCATGCCCTATGGCAAACAAATCGCACAAATTAGAGGTGCCAGCCTAGTCGTTGCCACACCGGGTCGCTTGCTTGATTTACATGACAGTCGCGCTATTCGCTTAAATAAAGTGCAATATTTAGTCGCTGACGAAGCAGATCGTATGTTGGACCTTGGCTTCCAAGAAGACATCGAAGCTATCCACGCATTATGTTCTGAGCGTCAGCAAACTCTGATGTTCTCTGCTACTTTTGCACCTAGAATCATGCAACTGGCTGAGAGCCTCATGAAAGCACCGCAACGTATTGAATTAGCTAGCGCCCAAGATAAGCATGAAAATATTGCTCAAACTTTGCATTGGGCTGATGGTGTATCGCATAAACATGCCCTCCTCAATCATTGGCTCTCCGATCCGACGATGGAACAAGCAGTAGTTTTTGCTAGCACTCAAGTAGACAGCGAAATGATTGCCGATCAATTACGTGCCGCAGGTCACTCTGCTACTGCCTTGCATGGCGCCATGCCACAAGCAGTTCGCAATCGTCGCCTCATGTCATTACGTAAAGGTCAGACAAAAATTCTAGTTGCGACTGATGTAGCAGCCCGCGGCTTAGATATTCCAACGATTACTCATGTGATCAACTTTGGCCTACCCATGAAAGCTGAAGATTACGTGCATCGTATCGGTCGTACCGGTCGCGCCGGTCGTAGTGGTGTAGCCATTACATTGGCTGAGCATCGCGAGCGCGTCAAAGTACGTGCGATTGAGCACTACACCAAACAACCACTCCAGGCTGAAATTATTCCAGGCTTAGAGCCTAAAGAAAAACCGAAAAAGCCAATGCATCGCCCCGGCGATAAGCGTGGTGGTAAATCTTTTGGACAACACCGCGAAGCAAAAAAATCGGGTGGCTTTGGCAAACCCAAGGGTCCGCGCTTTATGCAATCGGGTAAGTCAGGTCAGTCATCAGGTCAGAAACGCAGCTTTAGCAACTAAATTGCTTATGAAGTACGGCTTAGATCGTAGCTGGCAAGATCTAACTCATGCTCACTTGCAACAAGTGCCTCGAGTTTGGCGTGATTGGTTGAATTACCCATACTCTCTGACCGAACGTTTACAAGAAACGCTCGGTCGGAAAATTGAGGTTCAAGTGCTCCATGACGGCCGACAAACTGTACAAGCCCATGAAGCCAGCCTTCTCCAAGCTCAACTTCAGCGAGCTCGTGTACGCGAAGTCTACCTATCAGTGGCAGAAGATGAACCCTTGGTATTAGCGCGTAGCATTTTACCGACCGCTAGCTCCACAGGCGTTAATCGTGAGATCCTACAACTAGGAAGCAAACCCTTAGGTGGAGTGCTTTTTAACAAAAAGAATCCCCCCATTTTGCAGCGTCAAATCAGTTACTTTAAAAATTTGGGTTGGGCGCGTCGCACGGTCTACTCTTTACGGGGTCACCCCATTCTGATTACGGAAATTTTCTTACCTCATTTACTAGCTAGGCTATCTCAAGTCCGTTAGCACACTAGCCCTAGTGAGTGATGCCCTCACTTTCATTAATGGAAAGTACTCACTAGCAAAAAAAATCAGCTGCCCCTATGCTTACGAAAAACGAGGAGGCTTATATGAAATCTTTAAAAACAAACTTAGTGATAGCAGGCGCCCTGGCCATTGCCATCGGTGGCTTCAGCCAAGCTGCATTTTCCCAAGCTGCCGACCCAGTGATTGGTCAGTGGAAAACGATTGATGACAAAACAGGTCAGGCACGTTCAATTGTGAAAGTTGAAGAAGTAGGTGGCGTACTGCAAGGTACCATTATGCAAACCTTCCCCAACCCTAATGAGAAGCCATTGACACATTGCAATGCCTGTACCGATCACCGTAAAGATCAACCGATTGTTGGTATGAAAATCATGACGGGTCTCAAAAAGGACAAGGCAGGCCACTGGTCCGGTGGTGAGATCTTAGATCCTAAAGAAGGAAAAATTTACAAAGTGAAAGTCGCTACCGAAGATGGTAAAAAATTAGAGGTACGTGGCTTTATCGGTATTTCTTTGATTGGTCGCACTCAAACTTGGGTGAGAGAGCAGTAATCTAAATAAATCCAATACTGGATTATTGAGCTACAAAACAAAATACCGCCTGAAAAGGCGGTATTTTTTTATGTGCTAGCGAGTTACAGTACGTAACCGATATGGGCTGCTGCCAGAGCAAACAAAATCGCCAAGCATGTTGCGATGGCTAACATCACAATCATTGTGATAATTTTCTTGTTGATTTCGTCTTTCGACTCGGAATGCCACTCATTCATCATTAGCTCCCATAAAAAATAGCGAATGACGCATTATCCCATGAAATTTAACTCGATTTGACATTTATCAAATAGCGGGCTTCTAGAATCACCTCACTCGGGGTTAAACCTAATGGGCCTATGCCTTTTTGCACTAGGGAATCGGCGGCCATAGCGTGAATTTGGACGGCCAGCAATAAAGCCTCCTCAATAGAGAGCTGATGATACTTGGCCTGGGCAATAATACCGGCCAATATGCCAGTCAAAACATCTCCCATGCCAGAAATACCCATCCCAGAATTGCCTTGCATACATACCTGAGCGGGTCGCTGCGGTCCTGCCACTAGAGTTTGATGACCTTTTAGTACTACGTAGGCATTGGTTTTTTGGACTAAAGTATGCAAGCTTTGAAGTCGCTCATTTTGAATATCAGCCACTTGGCAGCCTAGCAGGCGAGCCGCCTCACCAGGATGTGGCGTCAAAATCGTCGTGGCTGTGCGAGCCTGGAGCATGCGCATACTCTCCTCATGCACCGCCAAAAGATTAAGTGCATCAGCATCCAAAATAAGGGGCTGGGGTAAGCTTAATGCTTCCACCAAAAGCTCATAGGCACGAGCAGATTGACCTAAACCAGGGCCCACCGCATAAACATCAGCGGTCTCTTGCAAGAGTCCTCTGGGCTGCCATTGACGAATCATGAGTTCAGCTTGTTCATGGAGCAAAGCAGTTGCGTCATCAATGGTTTGTAGATGAACCCAGCCTGCCCCCAGATGTAGTGCCGCGCGGCCAGCGAGCAGAATGGCTCCTTGCATACCGTTGGCGCCACCCGCTATCACAACACGACCACCATGACCTTTGTGTTCTAGCGGTCCTCGACATAATCGTGAACGCAGCTCATAGGCATTGATCACAGGTAATTGCTCTATTGAAATCGTCATATACTCACAACACTAATCAAAAGGAGACAGACATGCAACTACATCTATATTACGCCCCCGGCACCTGTTCTTTTGTGCCACATGTGGCTTTGGAACTGATACGTGAAACGGGTCAAGACTTCACAAGCACCCTGATCAATCTACGTAATGGGGAACAACTCAAACCTGAATATCAAGCGATTAATCCTCGTGGCCAAGTACCAGCCTTGATTGTGGATGGAAAACTTGTGACACAAGTGATGGCGATTATTGATTTTTTAAACAATCAATTTCCACAAGCTCGCCTCTTACCGACAGAAGCTATGGCCCGTGCAGAAGTGCTATCTACCCTAGCTTGGATGAATAACACCGTGCACCCCACCTTTACTCGCGTCTTCCGTCCAGAACGCTTTGCCACAGAAGATAGTAAGGCTGCAGTTAAAGAAACTGCACTAGAACAATTCAAATCATATCTAGCTGAAATCGATGCTTTAGTGAAAGGCAAACAATTTATTGCTGGCAATCAACTCACCGGTGCAGATTGTTACGCGCTAGCATTTATTCGTTGGGCAGGACTAGCACGTATCAATCCACAGGATTATGCAAACTACTGGACCTACGTACAAGAAATTGCTGCACTACCCGTCATTAGTCGTATCATGCAAAAAGAGGGCATCGAGTTAGTTACCTATAAATAATAAGTATGCGTGAATACGATCATCCACTACGCAATGTCTTGCATGAAGAAGTTCATGCAAGACCCCCTGTAGCCCTGTGGCCAAGAGATCGTGTTTTCAGCCAAGCTTTTTTAATTGATGACGCTACAAGACAAGCACAACTCCATTGGATCAATCAGCTTTCTGAAGCTTTAAAGATCAATATCGACCCTCATCATGGTCAGTCTTTTCGAATTCTAGAAATCGAACCGTCACCACAAAGAATCATATTGAAGTGGGAATTGCATGGTGAATTCGCCTCGATCTCAGTCATGGTTCAGCAAGAGAGTTTGCTCAGTGAAACCCATATTCAGTCACGTCAGAGAATTCTTCAAAGAGTAGCCGCCTGTTTTCAAGAACTGGGGCTACAAGCTCCGGAAATGTCTGGTGGGCTGAGAATTGCAGCTCTTGATATTGCATTCGAAGATCGTGGCTTGGTTGCTGATGCCATTGAAATCGCGCCCTTATTCAATAACAACACCCTATTAGGTAGCCATATTCTGACAAGCCAAAGAGCTCAGTTATGGACAGACCTGCAAATTAATGATGATGGTTATATCTCTTATTTAGTTCCTAATCTAGGTATTGGCTCACGCCAAGCAGGTCGTATTGCACGTCGCATCATTGAAGTCGAAACCTATCGTATGGCGGCAATGATTGCCTTTCCTCTAGCTAAAAGTCTCTCACTACCCCTTAAACAAGCCGAAAAAGAGCTCTCACAAATTTCTAAAGATATCGCCAGCCTGCATCAAGAACAAGGGATTCAGACAGAGCGAGATGGTCAATTCTTAGCGACCCTATCAGCACTCGCCTCACGCACTGAACAATGGATTTCCGATCATGGTCTACGCTTTACTGCTGCAGATGCCTATAGCCAATTAGTAGAAAAAAATTTACAGGAGCTCAATGAAAGTCCTGTACCCGGTGTTCAAACTCTCTCTGAATTCATGGATAGACGTTTTCAGCCTGCTATGAGTACCTGCTCGTGGACTCAAAAACGTCTGCGTGATTTATCGGATCGGATTGCACGGACGACCCAAACTCTCAGAACACGTATCGAGTATGTGAATGAAGAGCAAACTCAAAAACTACTCATGAGTATGGATCAACGGGCAAAACTACAATTGCGCTTACAAGAGACTGTGGAAGGCCTGTCTGTCCTAGTGCTGACATATTATGCTGTGAGTCTTTTTATCTACATGCTCAAAGGTCTGAAAGCAGGCGGCTATGATGTTTCCCCAGAGTTAGCCGGGGGTATTGCTGCACCGGTGGTGGCACTACTATTTTTCTTAATTAACCGCTTACGTCGCTCAAAAACGGCGCGCCCTCAATAAGAGCGCATTACTCACGACGCTCACACTCGATGCAGCCATGGCCGCTCCAGCGATAACAGGGCTCAAATAGCCCATAGCCGCTAGTGGAATACCAATCAAGTTATAAATAAATGCCCAAAAGAGATTTTGTTGAATTTTGCGCCATGTTCTCTTTGAAATATCGATCGCTTCAACCACCAAGAGTGGATCACCGCGCATCACCGTTATACCCGCGGTATGCACAGCAATATCCGTTCCAGTAGACATAGCAATACCAACATCCGCCGCCGCCAGAGCCGGTGCATCATTAATGCCATCACCAACCATAGCGACTATCTGATTTTTTGATTTGAGATCTTCAATTTGATGTGCTTTTTGATCAGGTAATACCGGGGCATAGACTTCAGTAATGCCGACTGCATGCGCCACACGCTTTGCACTACTGAGATGATCACCAGAAATCATCACCACCCGAATACCTAGCTCCTTGAGCTGTGTAACAGTCGTTTTAGCTGTGGATTTAATCTCATCATCAAATACTAAGACTGCCAGTAATTTCGAAGAATTTTCTGCCGTCAAATCTAATAAGCAAGCCATAGATAATCCTTGCTTCAAAGCATGCTCAACGATAGCTTGATTTGAAATACCAGGCACTAACTCCTGAGCTTGTTGATAACCGAGTAAGGCATAACGCTCACCACTATCAAGTTCAGCACGCACCCCCTGCCCTGGTAATGTTGTTATTTCTTTAATACTGACTATATCTTTAGTCAGATTTTTTTCTTTGATCCATACCAAAGTCGCCTTCGCTAATGGATGTTCACTGGCAGATTGCATGGCGTATAAGATGGATATTGCTTGCTGGGCATGCTCATCATTGATATAAGTCTCATGTATATGAGGTCGACCCAAAGTCAGAGTTCCTGTTTTATCAAAAGCAACCAATTGAATCCGATGAGCGAGCTCCAAAGCCTGAGCATCTTTAATGAATACACCACGTCTAGCTGCCAAACCGGTACCTGCCATGATAGCCGTCGGTGTTGCCAAGCCCAAGGCACAAGGACATGCAATCACTAGCACAGCCACAGCATTGATGAGAGCTAATGCAAGGTCACGGCCCATGAAAATATGAGTAATGAATGTGAGTAGCGCAATCACAATCACAGTTGGCACAAAAATAGCACTGATGCGATCAACAAGGCGTTGAATTGGCGCTTTTTGAGCCTGCGCATCTTCAACCATCTGAATCATCTTAGCCAGTAAGGTGTCTTGTCCCACATGTTCAGCAAGGATAATGAGACGACCGACTGTGTTGATTGAGCCGCTGTACACAGTATCACCCACTCGCTTAGTGACTAAATCCGCTTCACCGGTGAGCATGGCTTCATCTAAAGAAGATTCTCCCTCTAAGATCCTGCCATCCACAGGAATACGCTCGCCTGGCAAAACAATCAGACGATCCGCAGGTAAGATTTGCGCAATAGGCAGCTCTTGATATTGCTCCTCAGATTGATCGCTATCTGATGCAATCAACCGTGCTGTCACGGGTGATAAAGCTTGTAAGGCAGTAATCGCTTGTGTCGTTTTTTGTTTCGCACGTGACTCCAGCCATTTACCCAACATCACCAAAGTGATGACTACAGCCGAACTCTCAAAATATAAATGAGTACTATCCGACCCCAGAATCCACCAGTGATACAAACTCAAAAAATAGGCGGCTGTTGTTCCTATAGCTACTAGCAAGTCCATATTTCCAGAACCCGCCATCAAACCCTTCCAGCCGGCACGATAAAAGCGTGCTCCCAAAATAAATTGCACAGGGGTCGCTAAGAGCCATTGAGTACTTGCGGGCAACATCGCGTCATGCCCCCACCATGGCATGAAGATCATTGGCATCACTAAAGGTAGCGATAAAACGATAGCTAAACCTAATGCCCAAGTCCCATGCAAATCGAACCATGGCTTTTTGACTTTAGATGGCATATTGGGCAGATGGGCTTCATAACCCGTGCGCTCAATCACCTTGATCAAATCCAGCGGCGCCTGATCCCAACCATCTTCGATACGTATTTGCGCTTTTTCTGTAGCCAAATTAACGCTTGCAGCTTGCACACCAGATGTTTTTTGCAAAGCTTTTTCTACACGGCTTACACAGGACGCGCAGGTCATACCATCAATTTTTAAGGTGACTAATTGACTCATAAGTTCGATAATAAGGCTATTACGGTTTGCTGCATTGATGTCTATCAGTAAGGACTCAGTTATGAAAATATTTAAAGTGTCTGGCATGAATTGTGGTCATTGCACCCAAGCCATTCAAAAAGCTATTCTCGCCATTGATCCGCAAGCTAAGGTTGAGACCGATATTGGGGCCCAGACAGTCCAAGTCGACTCCGCACTCACCAACGCTGAACTACAAAAAGCGATTGAAGAGGCCGGCTATGAAGTGGGCCCACAACCCTCATGAACATGAATGACATTATTCAAACGATTGCCATTTATGCAATCCCTGTTATTTTTGCGATCACCTTGCACGAGGCAGCTCACGGCTATAGCGCCAAGTTATTGGGCGACGATACCGCCTATCAATTAGGCCGAGTCACACTCAACCCCATCAAACATATTGATCCCGTTGGCACTCTATTAATACCGACAGCACTGTATCTCGCCACGGCAGGTTCTTTCTTGTTTGGCTATGCCAAACCTGTACCTGTGCGTTTTGGCAACTTAAATCATCCTAAGCGAGACATGATATGGGTCGCCTTAGCGGGCCCAGGTTCTAATTTTTTTCAGGCTGTTCTGTGGGGCATTGCATACATCCTTCTATTGGGTAATTCAGTCCAAGAACGTTTCTTTATTGAAATGTGTCAGGCAGGTATTTTGGTCAACGTCGTGATGTTTGCATTTAATTTATTCCCACTACCACCCCTCGATGGCGGGCGCATCATGACCGGCTTATTACCTTGGAAATGGGCCGTTCCCTTTTCCCGAATTGAGCCTTACGGTTTTTTCGTGGTACTGGCCTTAGTAATTAGCGGACTGATCAGCCAATATTGGATGTTCCCTCTAATGGGTGCCAGCTACTGGTTGATTGACATCATTCTTGTACCACTACGTATGATTTTTTATTAAAAATCATCACACTAGAAGATTCAAGATATTTTCTCCATACAGGAGTAAAGTGAATGTGTTGTTTACACATATCAAAGGAGAAAAAATGAGAAAAATTCTTTTGGCTAGTCTTTTGGGAACTCTTACCCTCAGCCCACTGACCAGCTATGCACAATTTGCAAAAAGTGAAGATGCCATCAATTACCGCAAAGGTAGTTTTGCCGTCATGGGTGCGCATTTTTCCAGAATTGGCGCAGTCGTTAAAGGTGAAAAGCCGTACAACAAAGATGAAGTGATTGCGAATGCTGCTATCGTCAACACGATGGCTGCATTACCTTGGCAAGCATTTGGTCCTGGTACTGAAGGAGGTCGCTCTCAACCTGAGATCTGGAAAGAAACCGATAAATTCAAAGCAGGCGCCGATAAAATGCAAAAAGCAGTAGCAGACCTCAATACCGCAGCACAATCAGGTAATCTCGAATCTATTAAAAAAGCATTCGCAGCGGCAGGTCAAACCTGTAAAGCTTGTCACGATAACTATAGAAAGAAATAAAAATAAACGAGAGCGCTCATTAGAAAAATGATGAGCGCTCGGCTGCGTAAGCGCCAATGATCATCAGCAGCTAAGTGCCGCTCATCCACTTCTTGATAGCCATGTCGCATAGGACCTATGAGGTCCTTTTTTCTGATCACTTGATAATAAAAGATTGCGCCCAGATGTAATGCAATCAAGCTCATCAAAACATATTGATTTTGATGGTGCACCCAGATGAAATAGTCGACCCAAGTACTCGATACATAGGCATACAAGGGGCCATTGAAGGCAATTTCATCTGTCATAAATAAGCCCGTGAGCGCCTGTATGGTAATCGATAACAATAAGGCCATCACAGACCAGGCTCCAAGGGGATTATGGCCCGGTTTTGTCGCAGGATCTTTTTGTTGAATATATTGGTAAGTCTCTTGGGGTGATTTTAAAAATTGACTAAACCGCGCGTACTGACTACCCCAAAAGCCCCACAGCCAACGAAAAGTCATCAAAGCCAGTATCAAATAACCCAAACGCGCATGCCAATCGATCCATAAGCCATCGATATGAATCAAAATCATCGTGATAGCCATTGAAATCACCAATAGCCAATGAAACAGACGTGTGGGTAAATCCCAAACTTTAATTTTTTTCATAAAAAATAGTTTACGATTGAACTATGAAATTTGCTCAATTAAATAGATACTCTTTAGGTCGCGCCATCTTAGTCTCATTGTGCACCCTCTTACTCGCAGCTTGCGCCAGTCAACCGGTCTATCGCCAGAGTACTGCGCCATTAAAAACAGTTGCCAGTGTTGATTTACAAAAATATCTAGGCACCTGGTATGAAATCTATCGCCTTCCCAATTGGTTTGAAGATCAGGACTGTTTGATAGTGACTGCCAATTACA
Source organism: Polynucleobacter sp. MWH-Loch1C5 (assembly GCF_018881775.1). GTDB lineage: Bacteria > Pseudomonadota > Gammaproteobacteria > Burkholderiales > Burkholderiaceae > Polynucleobacter. Next base: position 1,191,952 of record NZ_JACVPR010000001.1, on the reverse strand, counting down.
GTCTACGAGATGACGGACATATTCAAGTGATCAATCGCTGTCAAAAGCAACACAGCCTAAAACAAGCTAAAGGAATTGCAAAGGTAGTGCCGGGTAGTCAAAACGCTCAATTACGCGTTTCTTTCTTCCGTCCTTTTTATGGCGATTACTGGATTATTGATTTGGCCCCCGATTACTCATGGGTTTTAATCGGTGAGCCTAGTGGCAAGTTCTTTTGGATACTTGCAAGACAAGCACAGCTACCTCAAGCCTTAGAAAATGATTTATTAGCTCGCGCTGCTGCCTTAGGTTATCAGAAAAAAGATCTTATTAAGCCGGCCAATCGCATAAGCCCTTAAACCATAGTCAGGGCAATTTAGCGCTTGCCGAGGACATCGTTATGGTTACGCTCTTGACCATCGGCAAATAGCTTGGTGCATAAACCAGCTCCCGCATGAAAGCGTTTCTTGCTAGCGTCTTTTTGCATCTGATACATCGCATCAAAACAATCTCGACGACTTTCATACTGGAAGGTTTGCTTATGTGTTGGGCGATCTCGGTACAACCAGGTGAACTCTAATGTCCAATGCGTATCTCCTGAGGGGATCACAGCTACAGGCTCCTCTTTAACAGTAGTGCAAGCAGTCACCGTTAAAACGAGAGAAACAAGCAGTAGCTTTTTGAACATATTAATGATGATGCACCTCTTGATGATGTGCTTGACGTGGCACCATTAAGGTCCCCAAAACCATACCTATAGCACTTGCGACCAATCCAATCAGATGAGGATCCACCCATAACTCCACACTTGTGAACTCGAGTAATAACCATACACCCAAACCAAAGGTAATAGCAAGGGCAGCGCCTAAATTACTCGCTTTTTTCCAGAATAGACCAGCGGCTAAAGGTACAAAGGCTCCCGCAAGAGTAATCCGGTAGGCATGTTCGACCATATGATGAATCGATGCATCGGAGTACACAGCATAGAAGGTGACGATACAAGCAAAGACTGCAACAGTGGTGCGCATCGACCATAAAAACTGGCGATCAGTCATATGAGGCACGACTGATTTAAGAATGTTCTCTGAAAATGTCACCGAAGGCGCCAATAAAGTACCCGAAGCAGTACTCATAATGACTGATATCAGTGCCCCAAAGAAAATAACTTGCATGTAAAAAGGCATCTCGTACAGGATTAACATCGGCAAGATTAATTGCGAATCTTGACCTAAATATTTAGCCACTAGTTCAGGGTTAATCATTGTTGCTGAATAGGCCAAGAACAATGGAACGGCGGCAAAGAAGAAATAGGCAATACCACCCAATGTCGTCCCCCAAACGGCCACCCGAATATTTTTAGAGGAGTTGACCCTCGCAAAAACATCTTGCTGAGGAATGGATCCCAGACCCATCGTTACCAAGGCTCCCACCCACGTCACAATATCGAGCAGGTCCCATTTCGGTAAGAACTCAAATTTACCGGCTGCGTGAGCACTCGCAATCACTTTATCTATACCACCAGCCATGTCACCAGCCATCCAAGCTACAGCCAAAAGGCCCAAAATGATGATGATCATTTGTATAAAAGTGGTAATCGCGACAGACCACATACCACCAAAAAGAGTGTAGAGAAGCACCACCGCGGCACCAATCACCATCCCTTGGTCTTGACTGATGAGATCATAAGATAAAACGTTAAAGACTAAACCTAGAGCGGTAATCTGTGCCGCAACCCAACCCAAGTAGGACACCACAATACATAAAGACAAAATCACTTCCGTCTGTTTGTTATAGCGAATCCTAAAGTAGTCCCCTAAGGTCAGAAGGTTCATCTTGTATAAAGGTCTAGCAAAAACCAATCCAAAAATGACCAAACACAGTGAAGCGCCCAGCGGATCCGAAATTAAACCTCTAAAACCATCTTCCAAGAAAGTCGCCGAAATACCTAGAACAGTTTCAGCACCAAACCATGTGGCAAAGACCATGGCCAAAACCATGGGCATTGGCAGATTACGGCCAGCATTAATATAGTCGCGCGCATTATGGACATTTTTCGCGCTCATCATGCCAATCGCAATTGAGACCAATAAATACAGTGCCACCAGAGCTAGCAACATAATCGTTCCAATATCAAATTAGAGAATGAGGGGATTATAGTTATCTGAGAAAACGAAGGCTTAAGAGAATATTAAGCCCAATAAAAAAGCACCTTTTCGGTGCTTTCTTATCTAAATCTGAGCCTTAGCGCCTTCTAGCCGTTGCCTTTTTTGCTGCAGCCTTGCGTGCTGGCGCCTTCTTAGCGGCGGGCTTGGCACGCTCCATTTTTGCCATACTCGATTCGGCAGCCTCTGCTGCTTGCTTGGCCATTTTTCGTCCTTCTTTGAGCACTTTATGGCCGGCATCGGCAACATCACGAATCATATCGGCAAATTTTTCCGAGCCAGCGGGCATATTTTTACTCGCATTTTTAAGCCACTGCTCCATCGCATCACGCGCTTTATTAATATGCTTTTCGACTTCATCAACCGCTTCATCTTCGATGTTTTTCAAAATAGATTTGATCTTTTTTTGATACGAAGCCATACGAACCTGGGCATCTTCTGCAAATTGCTCTTGCAAAGCCTTTAATTTGGCCATGTCATTAGTGGCCGCTTGTTTGGCATACAGTTTGGCGTGATCCATACTCGCTTTCATTTCTGCGACCTGGTGCTCACTTAACTGTTTAGCTGTCTCAAGTAATTTATGAGAAATTGCAAATAGCTCTTTAGCTCTTTCTTGTTGCCATTTCATTAGATCATTTGGATTCATAACACCCCCCTATATAGAATGGTATTTATATCCTATACCTTATGAATAAATTTGCCAATGAAAATGTATTAATGGAAAAGCCACCTCAAAGGGTGGCTTTTTGACATACTGGTGGGCCCTCGCGGACTTGAACCGCGGACCAAAGGATTATGAGAAAAGACACTCAAAATAAATCCAGCATTTATGCGGCTAATAGCGTGATTATTTTTGGTGTGTAGCAAAGTGTGTAAGCAAATGCGCACTATGCTGCTACACAATGAAAGACACAGCGCAACCGCAATGTATCACTTAAGTAATGCTCTGCGCACAGCCAAAACTCTATGCTGCTCTGCTGTGCGCTGTTAAACTAACTATAACTTATAGACACAACGGTAACGACAATGGTTCAAACAAATCTAAGCGAAGGTCAAAAACTTGACACAAAGCAACTTTATTCTGATGTGTATAAGGCCGACGGACATAACTACGGCTCTTTTGACAACCAGAAAAAAACGTCAGAAAGGCCCAACGCACAGCTGGAAGTCGTAAAAAAATATTTAAAGCAGCACCAGATAACTGATGACGCCGTGGTAATCGAGATCGGTTGCGGTCTTGGGCACTTGAATACCAGCCATAAAAACTGGAAAGGGTTTGAATATTCCAATACTGCTGTAGCGTTGGCAAAAGAACTTTATGGAAGTGACTTGAATATTTTTGAAGGGGATGCGCGAGCCTTGCCGCTTGCGCCGTCATCTGTAGATTTTATTTTTTCCTTTGCCGCTTTAGAGCATATTCCAGAAGTTGAAAAAGCTTTTAAAGAGATCGAAAGAATACTGAAGCCAAATGGAATCGCTGTTTTAAGTCCAGCCTGGAACTGTCGCCCTTGGACCGTAAAGAAGCTCGAACAAAGACCCTACTCGGAACTTAACGTTTCAGAAAAAATAGGGAAGTTCTTGATTCCAGTCCGTAATAATCTTATTTTTCGTATGCTTTGCTCAATACCATCTCGACTGCTTCGTGAAGTCAAACTCTACATTTCAAATAGTCCGTTGCCACTCGAATATTTGAAGCTCGAGCCAGATTTTAGTTTGTGGGAGAAGTATGAACATATTTCAGATGATGACGCCTTTGTAAGCATTGATGCGCACGCCGCTCTTATCTATTTTGCTTCGAGAGGTTGGATTTCACATTCCCACAAAAATGCTCTTACACGATTTACCTGTCGTGGTGAAGAAATAGTTATTTCGAAGCTTTCCTAAACCAACTCCACCGCAGCCCTAACGACGCTGGGACGCAGATCAATGTATCGCTGTGTAGTAGCGATTTGACTGTGTCCTGCTAACGCCATCAGCACCCGCACACTCACACCCTTATCTGCCAGTGTAGTCAGCCCACTGCGCCTGCCAGAGTGTGATGATGCGTTTGCGATGCCCGCTTGGCTGTAGATGCCGTTGATAATGTGTGTCAGCGTATTTGCCGTAAAGCCTTCACTGCGCTGCGTGTAAAAGAGCCTCTGTGTCTTGTATTTGGGCTTGTGTGCTGCCACATACGCTGCCAACTCTGACCGCATACGCTCATTAAACCAAATACGCCTGCTCCGATCGCCCTTTGTCTGCTCTGCTGCCAGCACGGTCTCACTTAATATCTGCCCATCGCTGTCTAACACATCACAGTAGCGCAGTGCTGCTACTTCCCCTACACGCAACATCGACCAATGCGTCAGCAAAATCATCGTCCTGTTGCGCCTGTAGTGCCTGCGTGTTTTCAGGCAGTCTAATACCCGCTGTAGCTGCTGTGCGTCTAATGTTGCTGCTTGTGCCATTGTGTAGCTCTCCTTCGGTTTTGAACATTTATTGCTACACACAGTTTGTTTTCTTTTCAAAGTTTTTCCTACCTCTTTTTGATTCGCAAAGACCTTCCAAAAATCAACGGCTTACACGGTTTGAACAGTTTTTGCGTATTTCCTGTTCATACATATTTACCGCTGCTCTGCGTGTATCCGTAGTCAAAAAGCCACAAGCACAGATGCTGTAAAACGCCCTACACGCTGTTTGTAGCACTGCGCTGCTGTATTGCTATTCGAAAAGCGTAAAAACAGCGCATAGAAGCGTTTTGAGTGCTTGCTATGCGCTGTGTGCGTTGCTCTGCGTGTGCTACTTACCCAGTTTTCAGCTGTAGCCCTAAAAATCCGTGCTGCGTTTTTCAGCAATAGCCCATTTTTCATCAATGTGCTGATTTTTGACCACAGTGCTGCTTGTTGCTGCTTCGTATTCCTCTGTATCTCTATCTGTGCTGTGTCTTTGTTTCACTGCGTCGCCGTTGTCATTCACTGTTCGTTCATTGTGTATCTGTGCTGTGTGTCAGTGTTCCAGTGTTGTCTTATTGTGTTTGAGTGTGTTGTTCAGTGTTTGACAATGTTTAGACAAAGCATATCCAACTAACACTGTCGCCAGTGTCAGCATCGCTCTTATCAAACTGTAAATGTCGTGCGATTAACGCTGCGTCAAATCACACGCTTGCCTATGTTGTTGCCTGCCTGTCTTTGCTTGTAGTCAGTCTTGTAGTAAATGTGCTGGGATTTGCGTGTTGCTGTAGTCAATAACGCCTGTGTTGCCTGTGCTGCCCGTGTGTGCCTCTTTGCCTATGTAGCCCATCCACCTGTTCTCTGTGCCTTTTGTCAGCCTATCCACCTTTACATCTGCTGTGCCTACATCTGTCGCTGCCCATATCTGCCTAATGCCGTCTTCTAATAGCCTGCGTGTTTCTTCTGTTGCCGTATGCCCTGTGTTGCCTAATGCTATGTGTATGTGTAGCGTCCTGTTTAAGTCGTAGTCGTTTGTCGTGCCCTCTATCGCAGCCACAAACACTGGCAAATACCTGTTGTTGCGCTTATAGCCGTTGCCTGTCAGTAGCCTGTTAAGCTTGTTGCGCAGCTGCCGTAAGCTGCCCTGTGCCTTGTATAGCCTGCCCTCCATCGTGCGTGCCTTAATGCCTGCTGTGCGTAAGCTGGTCTGTAGCGTGATGGCGTAGTCGCAGTGCTGCGCTACACGCTGTAGGTAGTCGTGCTGCGCTGCGATATAAGCTGCTTTGTGCTGTGCTGTATGTATGGCTTTCATACAGTTATTTATGTTTGAACAGGAAAACCAAAATATTTTTCCCATCTCTGCTCAAACCCGTCTTTTTGCCCTCAAAACTCTTGTCCAGCCTGCGTTTCAGGTCATATCGTGCTGTGCGTAGTGCTTTTTTCACATCGCAAAAAAGGAGCAAAAATGACACTTTCACAGCTAAAACTAACCACAGCCAAAAAGCCCTCTCACATCAGCCCTGTGCTTGCCCGTCGCCATAAACTGCTGCGCAGAGTAGATGAGCAAATCGCATTAGCCACAGCACAGCAAAACGGCACTGCCTATACCGCTACACGCCTGCGCAGCTACACAGACGCTGACACTGGTTTGCGTAAAACAGCCGAAGTTGCCAAAACTGTTAAGGCTTGGACTTTTGTAGCGGACAACGGCAAACTCTGCGTCCATATCAAATACGGCGCACGAACACTTGAGTTAGCTAAAGGCAAAACGGCAGTAGAGATCGCAAACAGCAAAGATATCGTGCCTACGCTTGAACTGATTAAGTCCGCTATCAGCAACGGCGAACTTGACGCACAGATCGAAGCGGCCAGCATTGCGCTGCGCAAAGGTTTTGCCAACGATTAAATACTGCTACACATTAAGGAGAAGCGCAGTGCGTATCGCAGAAGTCGTCAGTCCAACAGCAAACTTAAACGCCGACACACAGCGTGTCAAAGCGCAACAGAGTGCTGCCAAAGCTGCTGCTAAATCTGCCCGTCGTGCTGCGCTTACCTTAAAGCTTCGCAAAACACAGCAGCAGTTAGCCCAGCTTGCCACGCAATAAAACAACAGCCGTGCTCACCATAAATCCAGTCAAACGACGCTAAAGAGCAATATTTAAGCGGTTTGAGATGCGTAAAAATAATCGACGCTGACACAGATGACAGGCATAGTAAGAATACTATGCCTTCTTTTTCTGCGCTGCTTGTTTCTTTAGCTTGCGCTGACTTGTGTAAGTCTCATCGACCACGCCACCCGCATCAATGAGTTTGCGTGTCTCTTCGCCACGCAGCTGGTCAATCGCTTGGACGACTTTAAGATGACTGTAATGCTTTTCGATCATCAGCACACTTGTGCCCATCTGCTTTGCCAGCGTGTGTATTGGCACTTTGTCGTTTGTCAGTGCTAATGTCGCATATGTGTGTCGCAGGCTGTAAAACACACGCTTGTTGCCAGTAATCGGGTCAATCAGTAAGTTGTGTTCCTTTAAGTAGCTCTCAAACATCTTTTGCCAGCTTGTCGGCGGCTGCTTATCTAGTGTCCTAAACACATAGTCTTTGTTTGTCGGCACTGTTAGCTGCTTAAATGGATCGACAATGCTGTCATCAATGTCGTAGTTGCGCAGTGCGATGCGCTCTAATGCTTTAACCGTCCTATTCATCGCCACGATCGTGCGTGTGCCTGTTTTGCCGCTGACGACCAGCTCTACGCTGCGATTTAGGTTTGGAAGCGTTATTTCTTCGTGCTGATCGTCTGTGTTATCAATCACACCTGTGTGCGTCAGTATCGGTTTCATCGCAAACTTGATCTGTCGCCACTGTAAGTTCAACAGTTCGTCGCCTGGTCGTGCGCCAGTGTCAATCAGCACATCCACATAATCACGCAGTAATGTTCGCATCTCTTTGCTCTGCGCTGTGCGTGCCGCTTCAATCCACCCATCAAAGTTAGCCAGCAGTGCCCGCAGCTCATTTATATCAAACGCTGCTCTGCGCTCACTCTTTTTGCCTGTCGCTTCTAACTTTGGCTTATTCGCTTCTGTTAAAAATCCCCGTATTACCGCTTCGTCAAACACACGATTCAGTGCTGCGTTGTGCGTCAGCATCGTGCTTTGTGTCGGCACTTTTTCCATCATCGCTGTGCGTTTTTCGTTCAGTTCGTCTAATGCTTGGTAGTCGATGCTTGTTATCGCTTTTCTGCCTAATATCGGGATTAGATAATCGTTAATCACCCGTATGTAGTCTGTGTAGCTGCGCTTGCCTTTGCCGATCGCAATCTCGTGCTCTAACCGCTCCACTGCCAGCCGTGCCACATCTCTAAACTTGCGTGTAATAACAGGCAGATTTGAGCGTTTGCGTATTACTGCTTCCATCAACAGTTCGTTTGCCCGTGCTTTGGCTTTTTTTAAGTCGCTCTCTTTTGTCGATGCTCGTTGCCATACGCCATCAACCTTGTATCGACACTGCCATATGCTGCTGCGCTCACGCCGATACACGATCAGCGAACGCTCAATCAGTGTGTGTGTCGTTTCTTTTTGCTCTGGCATATCGCTACTGTAGTGTCATTAAATAGTTTGGACAATCAAAACACCGCAGACAAAAAAAGAGCTGCTATCGGTAGCAGCTCTGTATGTATTTGGTGGGCCCAGCTGGAATCGAACCAGCACTCAAGCGATTATGAGTCGCCTGCTTTACCATTAAGCTATAGGCCCTTTTGTGTTTTAACCTGAATACACCACGCTGCCGTTTCTATCGATTACTCTCACCATCAGTGCGCCGCTGTTCTTTTTCTTCATCGCCACATTCATCGCTTCACTCTCACTGCTGTATGTGCCGATGTTCGTCCAACTCTCATATGCGTTGTTCGCTTTGTATTGCGCCTTATACATCGCCACACCCCCTTCATTTCACTACTGCTGCTAACCTCCACAAAACCACCCCTAAAAAGCTGAAAAAGTGTGTAAGTGGTGTGTAAGCAGATTTTATTTGTAAAAAAACGCTGTAAGCCTTTATTTTACTGGATTTTAGAGCTTTGGACAATCCGGGTGAATGGATTATGAGTCCTCTGCTCTAACCAACTGAGCTAAGGGCCCTTATTGCTTAATCTCCCTCTAAGAAGCTCTTGAGTTTGTCGCTTCTGCTTGGATGACGCATTTTGCGCAAAGCTTTGGCTTCAATCTGACGAATACGCTCACGCGTGACATCAAACTGTTTACCAACCTCTTCCAGCGTATGGTCGGTACTCATCTCAATACCAAAGCGCATTCTGAGAACCTTAGCCTCACGAGGTGTGAGTGAGTCCAAAATATCTTTGACAACATCACGCATCGAATCATGTAAAGCTGCTTCTGCAGGAGCCAAGGTGTTGGTATCTTCGATGAAGTCACCCAAATGCGAGTCCTCATCATCACCAATCGGTGTCTCCATAGAGATAGGTTCCTTAGCAATCTTCATAATTTTACGAATCTTGTCTTCAGGAATTTCCATCTTCTGCGCTAAAGTTGCAGCATCTGGCTCAATACCGGTCTCTTGCAAGATTTGACGACTAATACGATTCATCTTATTGATCGTCTCAATCATATGGACTGGAATACGGATGGTTCTTGCCTGATCGGCAATAGAACGTGTGATCGCCTGACGAATCCACCAAGTAGCATAGGTAGAGAATTTATAACCACGACGATATTCAAACTTATCAACCGCCTTCATCAAACCAATATTGCCCTCTTGAATCAAATCCAAGAACTGTAAACCGCGGTTGGTATATTTTTTCGCAATCGAAATAACCAAACGCAAGTTAGCTACAGTCATTTCACGCTTCGCTTCACGAGCACGCTTTTCACCCTCGTTCATGCGCTTATTGACTTCTTTCAATTCTGCAAGCGGCAACACAACTGCGCTCTGAATATCAATCAGTTTTTGCTGAATCTCTTGAATTGCTGGTACGTTACGCTCGAGAATGGCGCTATAAGGCTTGGCTTCCTTGAGTAAGTTAGCAGTCCACTTCAAATTCAAAGCCTGTTTAGGCAATGCAGCTAGAACTTCATTACGAGGCACACCGACCTTATTCGCCAGCAAACCGACCAAATTACGCTCTAAAGTCCATACCTCATCGACCTGCTTGCGCATGGTGTCACACAACTTCTCAACAGATTTCGCTGTAAATCTGAAACCCATGAGTTCATTACGAATCACTTCTTGCGCTTTCTTATAAGCGGGCGAGTTATATCCTTCACGCTCATGTGCACGACGCATTTTTTCAAATTGCGCGCGAATCACATCAAACTTTTCGAGTGAAAGTTGCTTCAACTCCTCTAATTGTTTAGCTGAGGCCGCACTAGCACCACCGCCGCCGCCTTCTTCGTCCATGTCATCTTCATCTTCGTCAGCATCATCGAGGTCTTCCTCTTCTTCTGCAGCAGACATAGGGATATCTTCAGCGTTAGGGTCCACGAGACCATCGACGAACTCGTCGATTTCCATAGTGGCATCTTTAATCTTTTGCGCGTTATCTAAAATTTCTGCAATGGTGACCGGGCATGCAGACAAAGCCATCACCATATCTTTAAGACCAGCTTCGATCTTTTTGGCAATAACAATCTCGCCTTCACGCGTCAACAAATCAACTGTACCCATCTCACGCATATACATACGTACTGGATCAGTCGTTCTACCAAACTCAGAATCGACCGTTGATAAAGCAGCCTCAGCCTCTTCTTCAGCTTCTTCTTCTGTAGTGGCTGATGGCGCATTTTCATTGAGCAGCAAAGTCTCAGCATCAGGAGCTTGCTCATAAACAGTAATACCAATATCGCTTAACAAGCCAATCAAAGTCTCTAATGAATCTGCATCAGAGATCTCGTCAGACATCACGTCATTGATTTCGCCATGGGTCAAATAACCACGAGACTTACCCATCTTGATCAACTGCTTCAAACGCGCACGACGTAACTCTTGCTGTTCTTCACTACCTAGTTTCTGGGCATTGAATTCTTGTAGCAAGGCTTTTTCTTTAGCCTTACGATCACGTGCTTTTTGGCGGTCTGTACGTTGATCAACATTTGGATCACCTGGCTCAACCACTTTTGGTTTGCGGCCACGCTTTTTGGGAACAGCTAATGCAGCAGCAGCTTCAGCCGCAGCCTTTTTTTGTTCTTTTTCTAATTGTTTTTGTAATTGCTTTTCTAGCTTTAACTGAGCTTGGAGTTCTTTTTTCTTAGCTTGCTCTGCGGCTCTAATTTCAGCTTTCGTTGGACCTTTTTCTACTTTTACTGGCTTGACTGGTTTAGCCACCTTCTTAGGCACCGGCTTCTTAGCAACAGGTTTAGCCACTTTCTTGGCCACTGGCTTTTTAGCTGCTGGCTTAGCTGCTGCTTTTTTAGCCACTGGCTTTTTAACCACCGGCTTCTTTGCAGCAGGTTTGACTACCTTCTTGGCCACCGGCTTTTTAGCCGCTGGCTTAGCTGCTGCTTTTTTAGCCACTGGCTTTTTAACAACCGCCTTTTTAGCAGCAGGTTTGGCTAACTTCTTGGCCACTGGCTTTTTAGCCGCTGGCTTAGCTGCAGTCTTTTTCAAAACTGCTTTGGTGATCGTTTTTTTTGATTTTGCAACAGCCATAGTTTGTGCTCACTAACTTTAATCAAGAGCCAGTGGGGGGCCGACTGGGCCACCCTAAGTTCTTGAATTTAATTGGAATTCAGAAAACCTTCTATTATAGTCGGCTCAGTGTAGTTTTTCCAGATTATTTCAGTTTTGCCATTAATTCACGGTATTTTTCGGGATCCCCAGGTAAAGCCTTACCTTCACCCATTCTTTGGGCTATGGCCGTCATTTCTTCCTTATAAGACTGCAATTCGAGCTTTTTGAGCATGCCAAAGAAATCTTCTTGAGCATATTCGTAACTTAATTCAGTACTCATCAGACGCTCTCTTAATACGGCATAGGTTTTTGCATGAGCACTTTGGTCCAATTGCTCTTGAAAAACCGCAAAGCCTACATTCGGTGGCATTTGTTCGCACTGACTCAATAAATCTTGCATAAGCTCGTGAGCTTTGACTGAGCGCTTTTCTGCCACCCACAGAATGAGCTGTTTCTGAAATTGATCAATGCGCTTACCCAAGGCTGGGTAGAGCATTAACAGCTTAACGATTTGTTGGGCTAAATCGACAGACTGGCTAGCCGCCTTTTCTTTTTTTTCTGGTGTTGGCTTGACGCTTTCAGTCACTTTTTGCGCTGTTTTCAAACCCATAAAGCTCTCTAGCTCTGGCACACTGATGACCAGTCGGCGCGCCAACTCATGCAGAATTTGACTACGCAAGGCAATCGCTGGCATGGCTGCGATGAGAGGTTTTGCATGAAACTGGGTTTGCGCACGACCCTCAGGCGTTTTTAAATCCTGTTCTTCTGCGGCTACTTCAATTAAATACTCTGACAAAGGCATGGCTGAACGTATTGCCGCTTCAAAAGCTTCTTGTCCATAAGCCCTGACATAACTATCGGGATCATGCTCTGTGGGTAAAAATAAAAAGCTCACTGCTTTGTCATCGGCCATCATTGGCAAAGTAGCTTCTAACGCTCTTTTTGCCGCTCGACGACCGGCAGCATCGCCATCAAAGGAAAACACGATACGATCAGCTTGACGCATTAATGAGCGCACATGATGAGAAGTACAGGCCGTTCCAAGGGTAGCCACAGCATTCGGAAATCCCAGTTGTGCCAGAGCGACTACATCCATATAGCCTTCGCACACAATCACATAGCCTTTGTCACGAATTCCTAAGCGCCCTTCAAAAAGGCCATAGAGAGTATGTCCTTTGGAGAAAAGTGGTGTCTCGGGAGAGTTCAAATACTTAGGCTCACCCGCATCAATGATGCGCCCCCCAAAGGCAATCACTTGACCCTTAGTATTGCGTATTGGAAACATGACGCGATCTCGAAAGCGGTCGTAGCGCTTACTCTCTGATTGAATCACCATCCCTGCTTCAATGAGCACTTTCGCCAGCTCATCCTGCTGATAACTGCCAAATACAGCTTCAAGACTCTGCCAGGCATCTGGGGCATAACCCAAGCTATAACGTTTCGCGATTTCACCACTCAAACCACGACCCTTAAGATAGTCGATGGCACGCTGACTTTGCTTTAACTCTTGACGATAGTAGTTAGCCGCTCGCTCCATCATCTCACCCATCGCCAATGCTTGCTTTTGCTTTTGCACATCAGCAGGTCGACGCTCTTCTTTAGGTACCGTTAACCCGATTGAGCGCGCCAAGTCTTCTATGGCCTCGACATAAGTCAGACCCGAGTATTCCATTAAAAAACTAATGGCCGAACCATGAGCGCCACAACCGAAGCAGTGATAAAACTGCTTAGTGGGTGACACACTAAAAGAGGGAGATTTTTCGTTATGAAAAGGGCATAGGCCCTGAAAATTAGCGCCTGCCTTTTTGAGCGTGACATGACGACCCACAATCTCAACCACATCAACACGATTGAGTAAGTCAGTGATAAATGATTGTGGAATCATGCGGTCAATCAGAAATTATTTGGTGAGCAAGGCTTTCACGGCTGCGGAAACCATTCCCATATCGGCCTTGCCAGCCAATTGAGGTTTTACAACACCCATGACCTTACCCATATCCTGAGGACCCACGGCGCCCACCTGTGCAATCGCAGCGGAGACTGCCGCACGCACTTCTTCTTCTGATAATTGTGCTGGCATGTAGGCTTGCAAAACCACTAATTCGGCTTGCTCTTTAGCAACCAAATCATCACGACCGGCCGCTTGAAATTGACTGATGGAGTCTTTACGTTGCTTAATGAGTTTTTCAATGATGGCCAACACGGCAGCGTCATCTAACTCAATACGCTCATCTACTTCTTTTTGCTTCATCGCAGCCAGTAATAAACGAATGGTCCCCAAACGCTCCGTATCTTTGGCACGCATGGCGGATTTCATATCTTCTGTAATGCTGTCTTTCAGGCTCATTTTTTCTCCAAATAAAAAAACCCACTGGGCATATCCGCAGTGGGTTTATCGTATCCCAAGGCAAGTATGCTTGCCCGGAAAAGAATTAGTACATTTTCTTAGGCAACATCTGGCTGCGGATACGCTTGTAATGACGTTTCGCAGCAGCAGCCTTCAAGCGCTTGCGCTCTGTAGTTGGCTTTTCATAAAACTCACGAGCACGGAGTTCAGTTAAGAGGCCATTCTTTTCAATAGCGCGCTTAAAACGGCGTAATGCCACTTCAAAAGGTTCGTTTTCGCGTAAGCGGATAGTTGTCATGCTGTTTACTCTAAAAAATGTTCTGATTTAGTCAGAAAAAACTGTAAAACGAGATTGTAGCACGGCAAAATACTGTTATGCGAGTTCTTGGTATAGAAACTTCTTGTGATGAAACCGGCCTAGCGATTGTCGAGGTTAGCGGAAATAATTCCTTTGAAATCAAAGGTCAAGCCCTTTATTCGCAAATCGCGATGCACCAAAATTACGGGGGCGTAGTCCCTGAATTAGCATCACGCGATCATATCAAAAGGATTATTCCCCTTATTAATCAAGTAGTTAAAGATTCTGGGGCTGATCTTCATAGCATCGATGCGATCGCTTATACCCAAGGGCCAGGCTTGGCAGGTGCGCTACTCGTCGGAACCTCGGTAGCGAAAGCTTTAGGAATGGCTCTCGGTATTCCAACCATAGGAATCCATCATCTTGAAGGTCATCTTTTGTCACCTTTGCTAGGGCAGAAGAATCCTCTCGAATTTCCATTTATTGCTCTCTTAGTGTCAGGGGGGCACACACAACTGATGCTTGTCAAAGGTCTGGGGCAATACATCATCCTAGGCGAGACACTCGATGATGCGGCTGGCGAAGCCTTTGACAAAACAGCCAAGTTATTAGGTCTTCCCTATCCGGGTGGACCGCAAGTCTCCGCTCTCGCAGAATCAGGTCAGAGCGAGCGCTTTAACTTCCCACGACCTATGCTGCACTCAAAAGATTTAGATTTTTCATTTGCTGGTTTAAAGACTGCGGTCCTCACACAAGTGAAAAAGTTAGGCGGGACAGAAAATTTAGAACCATCTGCGAAAGCTGATATCGCCGCCTCATTCGTGGCAGCGATCACTGAAGTCATTACTGAAAAATGTATTGCGGCACTCAATACTCATGAACAACAGCATTTAATCGTCGCTGGCGGTGTTGGCGCTAACGTGCAATTACGCGAACACCTCAATCATGCTTGCGAATTAATTGGCGCAAAAGTACATTACCCGCCCCTTCATTTGTGCACCGATAATGGCGCCATGATTGCCTTTGCAGGAGCCATGCGCTTGGCACAAAACCCTAGCTTGGCCACAAGCAGTCGCAGCTTTGATGTGAGGCCGCGCTGGCCTCTAGATCAGTTAGATGAAATCAGTGCGTAAGCACTATGATTGTGAATCGATTCAAAGTTTTCAGCTTCAACCACAAAACTCTGAATACGCTTGTCTGCCTTTAATTGTCCGGCGACATCACGCACTAAGTCTTCTACAAACTTAGGGTTGTCATACGCACGCTCGGTGACGTACTTTTCATCGGGGCGCTTCAAAAGACCCCATAACTCACAAGAGGCTTGGCTTTCAGCAATCTTGACCAACTCTTCTAAATCTAATTTAGCATCCTGAGCCAACTCAACCTTCATGGTGACATGTGAACGCTGATTGTGAGCGCCATACTCTGAGATTTCTTTAGAACATGGGCACAAACTCGTGACAGGAACCACCGCTTGTAGGTAGAGAGTTGTTTGCGCTTGACCATTGATTTTTTCAGCACGCACATCCCAGCTGACGTCGTAATCCAACAAACTTTGTACACCTGATACAGGTGCAGTTTTATTGATGAACTGGGTGTATTTGAACTGAATCTGACCTGCTGTTGCATCCAAAAGATCCAGCATTTTGCTGGCCATTTCACGAATCGATGCCGCATCTAAGGCCTGATGCTGCTCTTGCAAAAGAGCCACAAAACGAGACATGTGGGTGCCTTTTTTGTCTGCAGGTAAAGCCACATCTAAATCGAATGTCGCCACCGTGTGCTGCGCCGTATCACCCACCTGAATCAAGATCGGATGACGCACACCACGAACACCCACCCGATTAATAGGAATGTTACGGTGATCGTGGCTGGACTGCACATCGGGCATAGCCTGCCCTTTAAGAAATGCGGTGTTGATATCGTTCATAACGTTATTGTCCGACAAAATCAGGCTGCGCGCTTTTTTTGAGATAAATCCAGTTTTTTCTGAATGGCTTTTTGAATGCCGTCTACATCCAGACCACATTCTTTCATGAGTAGGGCATGATCACCATGATCAACAAAACGATCGGGTAAACCGAGCTGTAAACAGGGCACCTCAATACCCTGCTCTGCTAACACTTCCAAGCATGCACTGCCGGCACCACCGCCTATCGCACCCTCTTCAAGGGTCACTAGCAAGTCATGCGTGCGAGCCAAAGAACAAACTAAATCGGCATCTATTGGCTTAATAAAACGCATATTGGCCACAGTGGCATCGATACGCTCAGCCACATCTAAGGCGGGGTATAGCAATGTTCCAAAAGCCAAAATCGCTACTTTTTTACCTTGACGACGGATTTCGCCACGCCCTAAAGGTAACTCTTTTAATTCTTGACTCACTACCGCACCCACACCAGCACCGCGCGGATAACGCACTGCACTTGGATGATTTTGACGATAAGCAGTCGTCAAAAGATCACGGCACTCTGCCTCATCAGCCGGGGCCATCAAAATCATATTAGGTACGCAACGCAAGAATGGAATGTCATAGGCGCCTGCATGAGTGGCACCATCAGCACCAACTAAGCCTGCACGATCTAATGCAAATACCACAGGCAAATCTTGTAAAGCCACGTCATGAATCAACTGATCATAGCCACGCTGCAAAAACGTTGAATAAATCGCCACTACCGGTTTTAAACCTTCACAAGCTAGACCGCCGGAAAAAGTAACTGCGTGCTGCTCAGCAATGCCCACATCAAAATAACGTTGTGGGAAACGACTTTCAAATTCAACCAATCCAGAGCCTTCACGCATAGCCGGGGTGATAGCTACCAATTTGGGATCCGCAGCCGCCATATCGCACAGCCATTCACCAAAGACTTGAGTAAATGTTTTTTTACTTGTCGTGCTCGGCTTAATGCCTTGGGATGGATCAAACTTACCCGGGCCGTGATAAAGAATCGGATCTGCTTCTGCTAATTTGTAACCTTGGCCTTTTTTAGTCACTACATGCAAAAACTGTGGGCCTTCACCCTCGAGAGCTAAACGCCTGACATTTTGCAAAGTAGGGATCAAAGAATCGAGATCATGTCCATCAATCGGGCCTATGTAGTTAAAGCCAAATTCCTCAAAAATAGTGCCAGGCACCACCATGCCTTTGGCATGCTCTTCTAGACGTTTGGCAAACTCACGTAATGGTGGCGCCATTGATAAGACACTATCTAAACCTTTTTTGGTGGCTGCATAAAAACGACCGCTCATTAAACGTGCCAAGTAACGATTAAGCGCGCCCACAGCAGGTGAAATAGACATATCGTTATCATTTAACACCACGACTAGCGGCAAATCCTTATAGATGCCACCGTTATTAAGCGCTTCAAAAGCCATACCAGCACTCATAGCACCATCACCGATGACAGCCACAGCAACTCGCTTCTCACCTTGAGCACGGGCACCCAAAGCCATGCCTAATGCAGCTGAAATACTCGTTGATGAGTGTGCTGTGCCAAAGGTATCGTATTCACTTTCAGAGCGGCGCGGGAAACCTGAAATACCACCGTACTGACGCAAAGTAGACATTGCATCTTTACGACCTGTCAGAATCTTATGAGCGTAACTCTGGTGGCCGACATCCCAAACTAAGCGATCGTAAGGAGTCTCAAAAACATAATGCAAAGCAATCGTTAACTCAACGGTGCCTAAATTAGAAGACAAGTGTCCACCAGTCTTAGAAACACTATCTAAGAGAAATTGTCTTAGCTCAATCGCTAAGTCATCCAACTCCGCTTTACTGCAATTGCGTAAATCGGCAGGACTGTGAATGGAATCCAACTTGTTCGTCATATGATGGCCAGTTAATTGGAACGCTCAACTACTCTATCAGCAATTGCTAACAAGAAACTGGCATGGTCCTCGTCTTTAATTTCCGCAATAGCGGCAAGGTGTAATTTTCTCGCAAAAGCTCTCGCCTTGTCCAAATCTAATAAAGAGACATAGGTTGGCTTTTCTGCAAGGGCATCTTTTCCGGCTGTTTTACCCAATGTAGCCGAGTCCATCGTGGCGTCTAAGACATCATCTACGACTTGGAATGCCAACCCTAAATGACTTGCATAACGATCTAAAGCGTCAATCTGGGCTCGTCCCAAGCCACCCGCAATACCGCCCATCACAGCAGATGCCCTGAGCAAAGCGCCCGTTTTCATGCGATGCATTTGCTCAAGCTCAGTCAAACCCATCGCCTGCCCCACATGCTCCAAATCAATGGCTTGACCACCGGCCATGCCCTCAGCCCCACCCGCTTGAGTCATGACAGTCAAGATATCAACTTTTTGCTCATACCCGATGTGCTGAGATTGCAAAATAGTTTCAAAAGCTAATGTTTGTAGCGCATCTCCTACCAAGATCGCTGTAGCTTCATCAAAAACTTTGTGAACGGTGGGGCGACCACGACGAAAATCATCGTTGTCCATCGCAGGTAAATCATCATGTACTAGCGAGTAGGTATGAAACAACTCGATCGCCACAGCCGCGTCTAAAGCAGCTTCTTGTAGCAAACCCCGGCCATTCAGGGCTGCCGAAGCTAACACCAATTGTGGGCGAATACGTTTACCGCCACCCATGACGGCATATTCCATCGCTTCCCATAAACGGGGAGCTAGCGATGATTGTTTAAAAGTATCTTGTAAGCGCTGCTCGATCGTGCATGCAGCTTGCTCAAGCTCTGATGGAAGATGAGTCACGGGGCAGCCTGAAATACTTTGACTTGATGCTCTACCTTTTGCAAAACAGCCTGACAATGCTTTAAGAGAGCCGCACCCTCTTGGTAGGCTTTTAAGGTATCTTCCAAACTCAACTGACCTGACTCCATACGAGCAATCAGTTGCTCCAATTGAGCAATCGCCTCTTCGTATGGCATGTCATCGTTGAACTCAATGGGTAAGGCTGGTTTTTTAGGCATAAATCGTCCAATTTGTTGACGCAAAACAATATACGTAGCAATTTTAAGGCTTTAGCACGGGTATAATCATTTTCCCTTTCCAATATCGACCTGTCGATGGTTGGATTGGTTGTTCCGCTTAGCTTCGGCTGACTTTTTTATCGGGGGTGGGAAGAATGACTAATCTAGCTACCGCGCAGCATCTTGCGCCGTCCAAGCTACAACTGCCAGTATCGGCTTATTTCGATACTGAGCTCTACAACAAGGAAATTGAACTACTGTTCAAACAAGGCCCAGGTTATATTGGGCATGAACTTATGGTGCCTGAAATTGGGGATTACCAAACTTTAAGCGCTGAAAATGAGGGTCGAGTTCTAGTTCGCAACACGCAGGGTGTTGAATTATTGTCTAACGTATGCCGCCATCGTCAAGCAATCATGCTCAATGGCAAAGGTCATACACAAAATATTGTTTGCCCACTCCATCGCTGGACATATCAACTCAACGGCGAACTGATGGGTGCGCCTCATTTTGCAGAACAGCCTTGCTTGAACCTAGGTAAGACACCTCTACAAAATTGGCAAGGTTTACTCTTTGAAGGTCCGCGCGATGTGCATCAAGATTTAAAAAACTTAGGCATTGCCAAAGACTTGGATTTTTCCGGTTATATGCTTGATCATGTTGAAGTACATGACTGTAACTACAACTGGAAAACATTTATCGAAGTCTATCTCGAGGACTATCACGTAGTACCATTTCATCCAGGTCTTGGGAAGTTTGTCGAGTGCAATGACTTACAGTGGCAATTTGAAGACTGGTTTAGCGTTCAGACTGTCGGTATTCATAAAGGCTTACAACAGGCTGGCTCACCCACCTATGCGCGCTGGCATGAAGCCGTCTTGCGTCATCACAATGGTCAACTGCCAAAATATGGCGCAGTCTGGCTGACCTACTACCCCAACATCATGGTGGAGTGGTATCCCGGTGTTTTATGTATCTCCACATTACAACCAATGGGAATTAATAAGACGCGCAATATTGTTGAGTTTTATTACCCAGAAGAAATCGCCCTATTCGAACGCGAGTTCATCGAAGCTGAACGTGCCGCTTACATGGAAACCTGTATCGAAGATGATGAAATTGCTGAACGCATGGATGCGGGTCGTAAAGCATTGTTCGAGCGTGGCGAAAATGAAGTGGGGCCCTATCAATCCCCTATGGAAGATGGTATGCAACACTTTCATGAGTGGTATCGCAAAGTGATGGCCTACGAAAATTCATGAACTCACCTCTGATTAACGCTGCTGAATTATGGGCACAAATCCAAAACCATCAGGCACCCCTGATCTATGACTGCCGCTTTGATTTAGCAAAACCTGAGAGTGGTCATGATGCCTATCTAATGGGGCATATCCCTGGCGCAGCGTATGTTCACCTAGATCGTGATTTATCTGGCCCGAAAAATGGTCATAACGGTCGCCATCCATTGCCCGATTTTTCATCATGGCATCAGACTTGCCTTCGTCTTGGCATTACCCATCAGCAAAGCATCGTCATCTACGATCATCAGTACGGAGCCTTTGCTTGCAGAATGTGGTGGATGCTCAAAGCCTCAGGCATCCAGCGCGTTCAAGTTCTCAATGGTGGTTTTGAATCTTGGCTCAAGGCTGGCCTGCCCACCGACAGTGGCACCCAGTATCATCCAACAACTGAGCAGTTAGACGTAGAGCCGTTTCACGGCGTCATCAATAGCGCCGCTGTACTTGCAAATCTTCAAGATCGACAATTTCAGATCCTAGATGCACGCGCGCCAGATCGTTTCATGGGTGAAAATGAAACACTAGATCCGGTAGGTGGTCATATCCCAGGTGCCCTGAATCGCTTTTTTAGAAATAACTTAGATAGCCATGGTCTCTTTAAAGACCCCCAAGTATTAGCAGAGGAATTTAAAGCACTCAGCTCTGACTTAGAACTGGTGCATCAGTGCGGTTCAGGCGTGACTGCTTGTCATAATATTTTTGCCATGGCCCTTGCTGGCATTGACTCTGCAAAACTCTATGCGGGAAGTTGGAGCGAGTGGTGCAGCGAACCCACTCGACCGATTGCTAAAAACTAATGGGCATGGCCCCAATGAGCAATTTCAGAAACCAAGAGTACCAAAGCAACACCTAAAGCAATCAAGACGACCTGCTCCATAGATTCTCTCAAACGAGGGCGTCGATGCATTTGAGGCATCAAATCACTCACAGCAATATAGATAAAGCTACTTGAAGCTAAAACTATCACGTAAGGAATTAAATGCGTCGTGCTGTCTAGGAAAAAGTAACCTAAAACACCGCCTAAAACAGCCATCATGCTTGCTAAGAAGTTATAGACCAAAGCACGAGTCCGTGTAAATCCTGCATTCATGAGAACAATAAAATCTCCGACCTCCTGCGGAATCTCATGCAAAGCAATGGCAATGGCAGTCAGAACCCCGATGTGAGGATCGGCTAAAAAAGCCGCTGCAATCAAAATGCCATCAGCAAAATTATGCAAGCCATCACCTAAAAGAATGACCCAACCACTACGCCCGGCAGATTCCTTATCGTGACCATGATGGTGGCCATGGCCATCGTGCTCATGATGATGAGAATGGCGCAAGAGTGCTGCTTTTTCAAGAATAAAAAAACCAAGCAAGCCAACCAATAGCGCTACAAAAAGTGAGGTGATATCAACATTAGGGGTCGTAAAGGCTTCTGGCAGGCTATGCAGTAAAGCAGTGGCCAATAAGACGCCAACTGATAGGCTGACCATGCGATCGACCATTTTTGAAAGTACCGTCAGCGACAGACTCGCTGCCGCTGAGATACTCAACACCCCAGCCACCGTGGTAGCTAGGATAATCCACATCAAGGTCATACAACCCCTTGCTTTTTAAACCAGTCGAGACATTTTTGCCAACCATCTTTAGCAGGTCCCTCGCGATAGGTATTACGGTAATCCGCATGGAAGGCATGTGGTGCATCTGGATAAATTTCAAAAAGCGATTGTTGAGCAGCACGATTTTGTGGGGCTGCTAGCAGCGCTTTTTTCATAGCGTCGACCGTATCCAAAGGAATACCTGTGTCAGCAGAACCATATAAACCAAGAACTGGTGCCTTGATTTGAGCAGCCAAATCAACTGGGTGCAGTGGGTTATTGGGTGTTTTGTCACCAACCAAGCGACCATACCAAGCCACACCGGCCTTAATCTCAGCCACCTGAGCAGCAGCTAACCAAGTAATTCTGCCGCCCCAACAAAAGCCAGTGATGCCAACCCGACGAGTATCACCGCCATTTTTTCCAGCCCAAGCAATGGCTGCACGAATATCTGCCATCACTTGCTCATCGGGTGTCTTACCTACGATTTCTTTTTGTATTTCTGCCACAGTGCCCAAGAGGTTGGGATCACCCGCGCGCACAAAAAACTCGGGGGCAATCGCCATATAGCCTTGTTTAGCAAAACGTCGCGTCACATCAGCAATGTACTCATGGACACCAAAAATCTCACTCACAACAATCACTACGGGAAAACCGTTTTTAGCTGGTTTTTCTGGCTTAGAAACGTAAGCAGGTACATCAACACCCAAGGACTTGTATGACACTTCCTCGCCTTTAATACCATTGAAATCTGTCTTAATCGCTTGCGCCATGACAGGATCAGCTGCTGCAACATAACCAGCACCCAAGGCAATGCCTGCGCCCACTTTTAAAAAGTCTCGGCGACGAGCTGTATCACTTGCCAATAGTGCTGCTGTGTCTGCCACCATATCTTGCGTAATCTTTGTTTTCATAATTGCCTCCTGATTGATTGAAACACTAATGCGCCTCTTCCCAATTCATACCCACCCCTACCTCAACAAGGAGCGGCACTTTTAATTGCGCCACACCAGTCATTAGCTCAGGCAGATGTTTTTTTACTAAAGCCAACTCTTCTTCCGGAGTCTCCAATATCAATTCATCATGCACTTGTAACAATAGTTTCGATTTTAAGCCTTCTTCATCCAACCATTTCTGAACTGCAATCATGGCCAATTTAATCAAATCAGCAGCAGTACCTTGCATAGGCCCATTGATTGCTGCTCGCTCCGCTGCTTGACGACGCATGGCCTGAGGACTCTTTATTTCAGGCAACCATAAACGGCGTCCAAAGACAGTCTCAACATAACCTCTGGCTTTAGCGAGTTCTCGAGTTTGTGCCATATATTGAGCAACGCCAGGATAACGTGCAAAGTAAGTATCAATATATTGCTGTGCCGCTGAGCGCTCAATGCCTAAATTACCAGCCAAACCAAATGCACTCATGCCATAAATTAATCCAAAGTTAATCACTTTGGCATAACGTCTTTGCTCAGTATTCACCTGATCTAAAGAGACATGAAACATCTCTGCTGCGGTCGCTTTATGAATATCCTCACCTGCTGCAAATGCTTTTAACAAGTTTTCATCTTCAGCAATGTGCGCCATGATGCGTAACTCAATCTGCGAATAGTCCGCAGAAACTAATTGACAACCAGGTCGAGCAATAAATGCCTCTCTGATCTTGCGACCTTCTTCGGTTCGAACCGGAATATTTTGTAAATTGGGATCACTCGATGCCAAACGGCCAGTGACCGCAACCGCCTGCGAAAAACTCGTATGAATTCGTCCAGTTTGTGGGTTAATCATACGTGGCAATTTTTCAACATAGGTCGATTGCAATTTAGCCAAACTTCGATACTCTAAAATTTTGGCAGGCAATGGATAATTCTCAGCCAGTTTTTGCAGGACTTCTTCGTCCGTCGACGGCGCTCCAGATGGCGTTTTTTTCACCACAGGAAGCTCCAAGCGCTCAAATAAAATTTCAGCAATCTGCTTGGGTGACTGGATGTTAAATGGCTGCCCAGCGAGCTCGTGGATCTGTTTTTCCAAAGACAGTAAGCGGTGACCTAACTCTTGTGCCTGCTTACCGAGCCGCTCCACATCAATCAAAATACCCTCACGCTCCATGCGAGCCAATACTTTCATGGCAGGCATCTCGATCTTTTCATAAACCTCTTTCAGGCGAGGCTCTGACTGCATGCCTTTTTGCAAGGCTTGATGCAAGCGCAGAGTAATGTCAGCATCTTCGGCTGCATAAGCAGTCGCTTGCTCTAGCGCAACTTGATCAAAAGTAATTTGATGAGCCCCTTTTCCACAAACTTGCTCATAGCTAATCGTGGTCTCGCCTAAATGACGCTTGGCCAAACTATCCATATCATGGGACCGATGTGATTCTAAGACATATGATTGCAAGAGCGTGTCATGCGCAATACCTCGCAAAGTGATGCCTACATTTTTAAATACATGCCAGTCATATTTGAGGTTTTGCCCTAACTTGTGATGATGCTCACTCTCTAACCATGGCTTAAGCTTGTCTAAAACTGTTTGCTTATCCAATTGTTGCTCATGGGTGGTATGTGCTACCGGAATATAGCAAGCAAGACCCGACTCTAACGATAAAGAAATACCCACTAACTCAGCTTGCATAGGATCTAAGCTATTCGTTTCCGTATCGACACTCGTTAAAGTTGCAGTCTCAATTTGATGGAGCCATTTTTGTAATTGCTCTAGGGTAGTGACACACTCATAATGCCTAGCAATAGGCTGTGCATCATGCTCTGCCACATAACCAAATAAGTCTGCAGAAGCAGGGATCGTGATGCTCGCACCACCGGCACCCTCTACGGCCTGAGGTGGCAGAGGGGCATCGCCACTGAGATGAGTATGTTTTTCAAGATCGCGTAATAAAGAACGAAACTCAAATTGAGTAAATAATTCCTTCAATCGATCACGATCTTCAGGTGCCGCTCGCAGTTTCTCCAGATGCGGTACATGATCATTTAAATCACAATCCGTCTTCACTGTTAATAACTCACGCGCCTTGGGTAGCCACGGTAAAGCCGTGCGCAGATTTTCACCCACCACCCCTTTTACCTCCGCTGACCGACTCATCAAGGTGTCTAAATCGCCAAACTCAGTGAGCCACTTCACAGCAGTTTTGGGGCCCGCTTTATGTACACCGGGTACGTTATCAACAGCATCCCCCGTAATACTCAGGTAATCAACAATTCGATTGGGGGGCACACCAAATTTTTGGGTCACACCAGCCACATCTAATTTTTCAGCAGTCATGGTGTTAATTAATGTCACTTGATCCGTGACTAACTGAGCTAGATCTTTATCACCGGTAGAGATCACTGTGCTCCAACCTAAGTGAGAAGCTTGGCAAGCCAAAGTACCAATCACATCATCAGCCTCAATGCCTGGTACGACGAGTACAGGCCAACCTAAAGCACTGACCACTTGATGTATCGCCTCAATTTGTAAGGCCAGATCCTCAGGCATAGAACTACGATTCGCCTTGTACTCAGGATACATATCATCACGAAAGGTTTTACCCTTGGCATCAAAAACACAGGCGATGTGACTCGCTGGAAAATCTGCACGGGCGCGGCGCATCATATTGACCATGCCCTGAATCGCACCCGTAGGAAATCCCTGCGAGTTACGAAGGTCTGGCATGGCATGAAAAGCACGGTATAGATAACTGGAACCGTCAACCAGTAAAAGAGAATCTAAAGACATCCCGCAATCGTACAATTGATAGGTCTATTCTTCTATTTTTTTTAAAACATGATGCTAAGAACCCCTTTGAAAAAACCCGTAGCGATTTTCGCAACACTCATTTTTGTTGTTTTTAGTCAAGGACTTAGCGCACAAACCGGGCAGGCATTAAGCGCCGAAGAGCTCAAGCAAATTAATCAACAACCCATTATTCCAAGCATTCAAAATCGAGCCGAAACAGGCAAATCAGACACTAAACAGCCTAGCTTTACCCATCAAGAAGCTGATGGTACAAAAATTAAGGAATATCGCGAATCCGGTAAAAGCACAGAGGTCGTCGTACAGACTGGGGTAGGCACGCGCTACGAAATGAGCAACCCGCAAGATAGTGCCAATCCAAAAATTCGAAATCAAGACGTGAACCGCGTTCCCTCTGTCAAATTGCCCTTCTAATCATGGCCGTTTTTACTGAAGTCGCATTCACAGAAGCCGAATCATGGTTTGCTAAGCACTATGATCACCTTGGCCGTTTAAAAGGTCTGCAGGGTATCAGCTCGGGTATTGAAAATAGTAACTTTTTTATACAAGTTGAGGATCAGTCTGGCCAGAAAACAGAATATGTCCTCACCCTTTTTGAGCGCTTAACGAGCGAACAGCTGCCTTTTTATCTCAACTTGATGGAGCATTTAGCTAAGAAGGCTATTAAAGTCCCAGCACCAATTCGTAACCGCGAGAACCAACTACTTTCCCAGCTTAAAAATAAACCCGCTACCATCGTGACCAAGCTCAAGGGCAGCTCAAAACTGAAGCCCGAGGCGACTCATTGTGCCTTGGTGGGTGATATGCTGGCTCGCATGCATTTAGCAGGTATGGACTTCCCCATGCATCAACCGAATTTACGTAGCCTCGGATGGTGGCAAGAAACGGTGCCGACGGTTTTACCTTATCTACAAAAGCAACAACAAGAACTATTGCTGAGCGAGCTAAAAACACAAAGTGATTTTTTTCAGTCTGCCAACTATAGTCTTTTACCTAGCGGGCCTAGTCATTGTGACTTATTTAGAGACAATGTCTTGTTTGATGAGGTTCATGGTGAGGATCAACTCGGCGGCTTCTTTGACTTTTATTTTGCCGGTACAGACAAATGGTTATTTGATTTAGCCGTCACAACGAATGACTGGTGCATCGATTTAACTAACGGTGAATTACAGAGCGATCGTTATCAGGCGCTGATCAATAGCTATCAATTAGTTCGCCCCCTCAGCGATGCTGAAATGAAAGCCTGGCCATTGATGCTGCGTGCAGCGGCATTGCGCTTTTGGATTTCTCGCCTGTGGGATTTTTATCTGCCGCGAGATGCAGCCTTACTCACGCCGCATGACCCTACTCACTTTGAGAGAGTCCTCATCGCAAGACGAAATCAAGAATTTACGGTCTAATCACAGCTATGCAACTTAAACACGCTTTTGCTTCTGATGGATATGTCTGGATGCGCCAAGGTTTTTGGCTGTTCAAGAAAAACCCTTTGGCGTTTTTAATGCTGGTATTTCTGTATATTTTTATCGCTCAGTTCGCCATCTTGATACCTGTCTTTGGCGTTTTTATTATTTTGGTATTGACGCCAGGTTTAACCGTGGGCTTCATGACAGCTTGCCAAATGGTGATTAGAGGCGAGAGAGTCTACCCCACAGTCTATTTATCCGGCTTTAAAACTGTCGACCCATTGGTCCGTAAAAATCTGCTGACCCTCGGGACTATTTACGCTTTTTTGATTCTGATTTTGAGCCTAATTGCTAGCGCCTTCATTGACTTTAAACAGCTACTCACCATCCTCACGCAACAATCACCACCAACACTCAGAGATGTGGAGAGTATTTACTTTGGCTTAGGTGTTGGCCTACTGCTATACGTGCCGATTGCCATGATTATGTGGTTTGCGCCCCTTTTGGTCGCCTGGGGAAAGATGTCTGTAGGTCAGGCGCTATTCTCGAGCTGGATTGCCTGCTGGAGTAACCGAGGAGCTTTCATTTACTACATGATTATTTGGGCCATCATCATCGTGGCCATGCCATTCTTCTTTGAGGCATTACTCGACGGCATGGGCATGCGTGTGGCCATCCCATTCATCATCCCCCCTTATTCCATGGCAGCACTCACAGTCTTGTACTGTTCGTTTTTTGCAACCTGGAAAGCCTGTTTCGATCCTGATTAATCAATCGTCGTGAGCTTTGCAATCGCTAATTGCAGCCATTTAGCGCCATGACGATTGAAGTTCACCTGCGCTTTAGCATCAGTACCCTGACCTTCTAAAGCTAAGATTCGCCCTTCACCAAACTTTGTGTGAAAAACGCTTTGCCCGACCCGAAAGCCATGACCCGCTTGTTTAGATATTGAACTCAGCGGAGCGGTAATTGAATCATTGCGAACGCGATGCTGCACATCACCAAGCGGCGCTGCGCCAGACCAATCACTGCCTGTAGACCATGATGGTTGACGACTCACCGAACCCCAACGCGCATCTTTTTGCCGAGGCGTAAGATGCTTCAAGGTATGTGCGGGGAGCTCCTCTAAAAATCTCGAGGGTAAGTTATAGCGCACTTGACCGTGTAGCATTCTGGATTGCGTATGCGATAGATACAGTTTTTCCTTAGCGCGCGTAATCGCCACATACATGAGACGACGCTCTTCCTCCAAACCCTTGTCTTCATTAATACTGTTTTCATGAGGAAATAAACCTTCTTCCAAACCAGTAATGAACACCATGGAAAACTCTAAGCCTTTCGCAGAATGCACTGTCATCAACTGCACCGCATCTTGTCCTGCCTGAGCTTGATTATCTCCAGCCTCTAATGAAGCATGGGCCAAGAAAGCCGCCAGCGGTGACATCTCTAATACATCACCTGTTTCAGAAAATGGCGTCGAGCTAGCGCTAGTGTCTTGAGCAATGCCTTCTTCTGCAATAAAAGCGGTCGCTGCATTCACTAATTCTTGTAAGTTCTCAATACGATCTTGACCTTCTTTTTCATTGAGGTAATGCTGAATCAAACCACTATGCTGAATCACATAATCGACAGTCTCAGGTAAGGTGTAGTGTCGTGTCGCATCGCGCATGTGCTCAATCAAACGCACAAATGCCCCCAAAGTCTGACTTGTCTTCCCCTGCAGATAAGGGGCTGCTGCATATAAAGAACAATTATTTGAACGAGCGGTATCTTGTAAAACCTCGATGGTTTTTGCTCCTATACCACGCGTTGGGAAATTCACAACACGCGAAAATGAGGTGTCATCATTCGGGTTTTCTAACAATCTCAAATAAGCTAAAGCATGCTTAATTTCAGCTCGTTCGAAAAAGCGCAAACCACCATAAACACGATAAGGGATGCCTGCTGAGAATAGGCCGTGCTCAATGATGCGAGACTGCGCATTACTGCGATAAAGAATGGCCATTTCACTGCGGCTGCGACCCTCATTAATCCCTGCGCGTATCTCATCAACAATCCAAGCGGCCTCCATCCCATCTGAAGCTGCTTCGTATACCCGAACAGGTTCACCATGCCCTGCTTCAGTACGCAAATTCTTACCGAGACGTTCGGCATTATTCGCTATCAAGTGATTCGCTGCATCTAAAATGTTGCCGTAGGAACGATAGTTCTGCTCAAGCTTGACTAAGTAGGGCTTAAATTGCTTCTCAAATAGGCGCATATTCTCAACATCAGCGCCCCGGAAAGCATAGATACTTTGGTCATCATCACCCACTGCAAAAACAGAGCTGACCTGATCTGTACCATGACCTGCAATCAGCTTTAACCAAGCATATTGCAAAGCATTCGTATCCTGAAACTCATCTACCAAGATGTGTCGAAAACGGGCCTGATAATGCTCCCGAATCGCCGAGTGATGCTTGAGTAATTCATAACTTCTTAAAAGGAGCTCAGCAAAATCTACCACTCCCTCACGCTGGCACTGCTCTTCATAGGCCTGATAAAGCTCTACCATCGTGTTCTCAAACGCATCACCGCGCACCATATCCTGAGGACGCTTACCACGCTCTTTGGCATGCATGATGAAATATTGCAGTTGCTTAGGGGGATATTTTTCATCATCGATTTTGAGCGCCTTTAAAAGGCGCTTCAAGGCTGATAGTTGATCTTGGGTATCCAAAATCTGAAAAGTCGATGGCAAACCTGCATCTTTATGGTGGGCTCTTAACAAGCGATTACATAAACCATGGAAGGTTCCTACCCACATACCACGCGTATTAATAGGCAACATCGCAGATAAACGCGTGAGCATCTCTTTGGCTGCCTTATTGGTAAAAGTCACTGCCAAAATACCCACAGGCGAAGCTTGGCCCGTTTGAATTAACCAAGCAATACGGGTGGTGAGAACCTTAGTTTTACCGCTGCCAGCCCCGGCTAGGATCATAGCGGAGCGCATTTGGCCATGAGGATCTTGCGGCTCCAAGGTAACCGCTTCTAACTGCTCTGGATTGAGATTTTCAAGAATATTGTTCACAACTGCCTTTTCGTATCAACAAAAAATTATAATTGCTAGCTATGTCTACAAATCCATCTGAATTAGCTAAATCTTTTGATCCCGCCGCTATCGAGGCGCAATGGGGTCCCGAGTGGGAAAAACGGGGTATTGCTAAACCCAATTACGCAGCCTCTGAGGGTAATTTCTGTATCCAACTACCCCCACCCAATGTCACAGGGACCCTACATATGGGCCACGCCTTTAACCAAACCATTATGGATGGTCTGACTCGCCACGCGAGAATGTCGGGCAAAAACACCCTCTGGGTACCTGGCACTGATCATGCAGGTATTGCTACGCAAATCGTGGTTGAACGTCAACTGGATGCACAAAAGATTTCGAGACATGATTTGGGACGCGAAAAGTTCTTAGAAAAGGTATGGGCTTGGAAGGAAGAATCAGGCTCTACGATTACGCGACAAATTCGACGCCTGGGTGCATCGATTGATTGGTCTAGCGAATACTTCACCATGGACGAAAAGATGTCCAAAGCAGTGATCGAGGTCTTCGTCAAACTTTACGAGCAAGGTTTGATTTATCGCGGCAAGCGTCTAGTCAATTGGGATCCCGTCTTAGGAACTGCCGTTTCTGATCTTGAAGTGGAAAATGAGGAAGAACAAGGCTCTCTATGGCATATCCGCTACCCGCTTGTGAACGGGTCGGGTCATCTCACTGTGGCTACAACACGTCCTGAAACGATGCTCGGAGATGTGGCCGTGATGGTTCATCCCGAGGATGAACGTTATGCCCACCTCATCGGTCAAGAAGTACAGCTACCGCTTTGCAATCGCACGATTCCGATTATTGCTGATAGCTATGTCGATAAAGAATTTGGTACCGGGGTTGTGAAAGTCACCCCAGCGCACGACTTTAATGACTATGCCGTCGGGCAGCGCCATGGCCTGGCCATGATTAATATTTTGACTCTCGATGCCAAGATCAATGATGCAGCGCCCCTCAAATATCATGGCATGGATCGCTTTGAGGCACGCAAAATGATTGTGGCTGACCTAGAGTCAGCCGGCCTACTCGATCAAGTGCAAGCGCACACTCTGATGGTACCGCGTGGTGATCGCACCAAATCAGTGATTGAACCTATGCTCACAGACCAATGGTTTGTGGCTATGTCCAAACCAAGCGAACATAACCTGTATCGCCCTGGCCAATCGATTGCCGCTGCAGCCTTGGATGCAGTAGCGAGCGGTGATGTACGCTTTGTTCCTGAGAACTGGACAACAACTTACACGCAATGGCTAGAAAATATTCAAGACTGGTGTATCTCGCGTCAGTTATGGTGGGGCCATCAGATTCCAGCGTGGTACCAAGATGACGGTCAAATCATTGTTGCCAAAGATGAGGCGAGCGCCTACGCACAAGCTAAGGCCAATGGCTATGAAGGTCGCCTACAACGTGACCCCGACGTATTAGACACTTGGTTTAGCTCTGCCTTAGTGCCTTTTTCTGCCTTAGGCTGGCCGGACAAGACACCGGCTCTAGCGAGCTTCTTACCCTCATCGACGCTAGTCACTGGTTTTGACATTATCTTCTTCTGGGTAGCACGAATGGTCATGATGACCTGCCACTTCACTGGTCAGGTGCCTTTCAAAACAGTTTATGTTCACGGCTTAGTCAGAGATGCCGAAGGCCAGAAAATGAGTAAATCCAAAGGAAATACTTTGGATCCAATTGATTTGATTGACGGCATCGACCTGGATACCTTACTAGCCAAACGTACCACAGGCTTAATGAATCCTAAACAAGCGGAGAGCATCACCAAAAAGACCAAAAAAGAATTCCCAGATGGGATACCCGCTTTCGGCACCGATGCACTGCGCTTTACCTTCGCCTCGATGGCAACCCTAGGCCGGAATATCAATTTTGATCAAAAACGCTGCGAGGGCTATCGTAACTTCTGCAATAAGTTATGGAATGCCACACGCTTTGTTTTAATGAACTGTAGTGATACCGACTATGACAATGGTATGAATGACTGTCAGGGTGGCTGTGGACCTGATGCTTATTTAGACTTCTCAGCAGCCGATCGTTGGATTGTTTCTCTGCTACAAAGAACTGAGGCTGACATTGCTAAGGGATTTAATGATTATCGCTTCGATAATATCGCCACTAGCATCTATCAATTCGTTTGGGATGAATATTGCGATTGGTACTTAGAGCTCGCTAAAGTACAACTGCAAAACGGCAGCCCAGCACAACAACGGGCCACACGCCGCACCTTGTTGCGCGTACTAGAAACAATTTTGCGCCTAGCTCACCCCATCATCCCATTTATCACCGAAGAGCTATGGCAAATTGTTGCGCCGATGTCAGGTAAGAAGTTAGCGGATCAAGCAGGTGCGACGATTGCTTTGCAACCCTACCCAGTGGCGCAAATGCAAAAGCTCGATGAACAAAGCGAAGCCTTCGTAGCCAAGGTCAAAGCGATCGTCGATGCATGTCGTAACTTACGTGGCGAAATGCAAATATCTCCAGCGCAAAGAGTCCCTTTGTACATTCATGGGCCCGCTGCAATTTTGGAATCAGCCGCACCTTACATACAAGCATTAGCCAAACTTTCAGAAGTCAAAATCTACAGTAGCGATGCCGCCCTTGAACAAGATGGGGCGGGCGCTCCGGTAGCGATTGTGGGTGATACCAAGATTTTGCTTAAAGTAGAAATTGATGCGGGCGCAGAACGCGCGCGCTTATCCAAAGAAATTGAAAAAATTTCTACAGAAATTTCAAAAGCCAAGGGTAAACTGGGTAATGAGAACTTTGTAGCTAAAGCGCCAGAAGCCGTGGTGGTTCAAGAAAAACAGCGCTTAGCTGATTTTGAAGCCCTGCATGAAAAACTAGTCGCACAGTTAGCCCGTTTGCCCCAATAATTTTTATTCATTTTTTATCGAACTATGTCAAAACCAGTTACCAAAGCAGTATTCCCAGTTGCAGGTTTGGGTACACGTTTCTTGCCAGCCACCAAGGCAAGCCCCAAGGAAATGCTCAATGTGGTTGATAAGCCATTGATTCAA
The DNA here is from genome assembly GCF_018881775.1 of Polynucleobacter sp. MWH-Loch1C5. Classification (GTDB taxonomy): domain Bacteria; phylum Pseudomonadota; class Gammaproteobacteria; order Burkholderiales; family Burkholderiaceae; genus Polynucleobacter. The sequence goes on along the minus strand of NZ_JACVPR010000001.1, from coordinate 1,158,970 downwards.
TATGCAGTAGAAGAAGCGATGGCCGCTGGCATCACCGAAATGATTTTTGTAACAGGGCGTAGTAAACGTGCTATTGAAGACCACTTTGACAAAGCTTATGAACTTGAAGCGGAACTCGAAGCTAAAAATAAAACTGAGCTCTTGCAACTTGTTCGCAGTATCAAACCCAGTCATGTTGACTGCGTCTACGTACGCCAGCCCGAGGCCCTAGGCTTAGGTCACGCCGTCTTGTGCGCCGAAAAGCTGATTCGTGATGAGGCTTTTGCTGTGATATTGGCAGACGACCTACTAGACAGTCCCGTACCAGTAATGAAGCAAATGGTGGATAAATATGCGCATTACCGCAGCTCTATTATTGGGGTTGAAAAAATCGCACCAGAACAAAGTAAGTCCTACGGTGTGATTGATGGCAAGGTATTTGATGAGCGCATTTACAAACTCAACGGCATTGTAGAAAAACCAAGCCCTGAGAAAGCTCCATCGAATATGGGGGTCGTGGGTCGCTATATTTTGTCATCACGTATTTTTGACCATATTCGCAATCTCAAACCCGGTGCAGGTGGTGAACTACAGTTAACGGATGCGATTCAATCTTTACTGCAACAAGAACAAGTATTAGCTTACGAATACGAGGGTGTCCGCTACGATTGCGGTTCTAAGTTAGGCTATCTCAAAGCCACAGTCGAGTTTGCTTTGCGCCACCCTGAAGTCAGTAAGGGCTTTGCTGAGTTTTTAAGTCATCGCTAAAATTTCAAGCTGTTGACGGGCCCCTCTGACGGTCGCCTCCCTCCAGGCTGTGATGTCGTTAACTCAAATTCCTTTAAGAGGAGGGATTGAAGGAGTTACACATGCAAGCCTTGGCTTGGTTGGATTACACATTTGCGAGCGCCCCTATCTGGGCTTGGCTCTTATTCCTAACGGTGGTGATTGCCCTGATGGTCTTTGACCTGGGCGTTCTCAATAAAACCGATCACGAAATCGAAATTAAAGAATCCTTATGGCTCTCGGCAGGCTATATCGCCATAGCACTTTTATTTGGCGGCTGGATTTGGTGGCAATTTGGCGAGAGTTCAGCGATTGATTACTACACCGGATTTTTAGTTGAAAAATCCCTCTCGATGGATAACGTCTTTGTCTTTGCTTTGATTTTTGGCTTTCTAAAAATCCCACGTATCTATCAATACCGTGTCTTGGTTTGGGGCATCATCGCAGCTCTGATCTTACGAGCGATCTTTATTGGCGCGGGAGCTGCCTTGATTGCTCAATTCTCATGGATTCTCTGGTTCTTTGGCGCCTTCCTCCTGATCACCGGGGTCAAGATGCTCTTTACCAAAGAAAATGACAATCAATCATTTGCCGAAAACCCCCTATTGAAGTGGATGAATCGGCACATGAAGATTACCAATGAATTTCATGGTAATCGCTTCTGGGTGACGCTGATCGACCCCAAAACAAGTAAGTTGACGCGCTTTTATACACCGCTATTTGTAGCGCTCATCTTAGTCAATGCGGCCGACATTATTTTTGCCGTAGACTCAGTGCCCGCTATCTTTGCCATTACACAAGATCCTTTCATTGTGTATACCAGCAATATCTTTGCGATCTTAGGACTGCGCGCCCTTTACTTTGCATTGGCTGCAATGATCCATCGCTTTCATTATCTGAAGTACGCCTTGGCTTTGATATTGATTCTGGTTGGCGCAAAGATCATTTTGATGATGCTAGGCATCAAGATTCCAGCAGTCATTGCCCTTGGACTGACTTTGGCGATTTTGATCGGCGGGATTGTGTATTCGCTCTGGCGCACCAAAACAGATGATCCGAATCGCTCAGATCTAGCGACGAATTAAATAAAAAACTAAAGCATCGTCTTGCTGCTCACTGGCAATCAATTGATTGCCAGTTTGCTTTGCAAAAGCAGGGAAGTCTTGAGCGGCGCCACTATCAGTGGCAGATATCTTGAGTATTTGACCACTTTGCATATCTGCTAAGGCTTTTTTGGCACGTAAGATGGGCAGCGGACAATTCAGTCCGCGCGCATCCACTTCAACATCAAAACTCTGGGTCATAGACGTTCTTGCACCCAAGTGTTGACGCTTTGCAAAGCACCCGTCAGCCCTTTAGGGTCTGTACCACCTGCCATGGCCATATCGGGCTTACCACCCCCTTTGCCACCGACTTGCTGAGCGACATGATTGACCAACTCACCGGCTTTGACTTTACTGATGAGATCAGAGGTCACGCCAGCCGCTAATTGGACCTTGCCATCTTGCACACTCGCCAAAACAATCACCGCTGTTTTGAGTTTATTTTTCAACTGGTCAAGCGTCTCGCGCAAGGCTTTAGCATCAGCCATATCTAATTGCGCAGACAAAACTTTAATGCCCTGTAAATCAGTAGCCTGCTTGAGTAAGTCATCGCCTTGGCTCGCCGCCAACTTGGATGAGAGACGCTCAATCTCTTTTTCCAAAGTTTTGGCATGCTCTTGTAATTGGGTAATACGAGCCGTCAAATCACTTGGACTTGCTTTGAGCAAACTAGCCAGCGTATTCACTTGCTGATCGAGAGATTGCAAGTAGCTGAGGGCGCGATCTCCAGTAATGGCTTCTACACGACGAATCCCAGCCGCAACGCCACTCTCGGAGACGATCTTAAATGCACCAATATCGCCTGTGCGTGTTACATGGGTGCCCCCACAGAGCTCTTTAGAGCTACCGATTTCTAAAACACGCACCGTCTCGCCATACTTTTCTCCGAAAAGCATCATGGCACCTGTTTTTTGAGCATCTTCTAACTTCATGACCGCTGCATGAGTTTGCACATTAGCCAGAATCTCCGCATTCACAATATCCTCGATACGACGGATCTCTTCGGTGCTCAAAGGCTGACTATGTGTAAAGTCAAAACGCGTCTTGTCAGGGTCGACTAAAGAACCTTTTTGCTGCACATGAGAGCCTAGTACTTCGCGCAAGGCTTTATGCATCAGATGAGTGGCGCTGTGATGACGCACGGTACGCGCACGACGCTCAGCATCTACACGAGCTAGCAGACGGTCACCAACTTTTAGTTCACCCTCATGTAATTGACCATGATGACCAAAAACATCCGCTTGAATTTTAAGAGTGTCTTCGACCATAAAAAGACTGTTTTGATTCTTCAGTTCACCGGTATCACCAACCTGACCACCAGATTCTGCATAAAACGGAGTGCGGTCCAAAACGACCACCGCAGCATCACCCGCCTTAATAGCGTTCACAGGACTGCCATCCATATATATGGCCAATACCTGAGAGCCCTCTTCAGTGAGACGCTCATAACCTTGGAACTCTGTGGCCGCTCCTGAATACTCTAGACCTTGGGCCATTTTGAATTTACCGGCGGCACGCGCTTGCTCACGCTGCTTATTCATCGCAGCCTCAAAGGCTACTTCGTCAACGCTGACGCCGCGTTCACGACATACATCAGCAGTCAGATCTAAGGGGAAGCCGTAGGTATCATGCAACTTAAAGGCAGTCTCTCCATCCAAAACCGTTGTACCCTGTGTCAAAGCCGCTTCTAAGATATCCATGCCATTTGCAATGGTTTGGAAAAAGCGCTCCTCTTCTTGCTTGAGTACTTCAGTGACTCGTGCCTCATGAGTCTTTAGCTCAGGATAGGCATCCCCCATCTCCGCTACAAGGGCTCGGACTAATTGATGGAAAAATGGCGCACGCGCACCTAATTTATAACCATGGCGTATCGCACGGCGCGTGATACGGCGTAGTACATAACCACGCCCAGCATTGCCTGGAATCACACCATCAGCCACTGTGAAAGTACATGCGCGAATATGATCAGCAATCACCTTCAATGAGGGACTGTTCGCATCACAAGATCCTGCACCGGCTTGGTCAACTGCTGCCTTAGCCGCTGATAAGAGATGGACAAATAAATCGATTTCATAATTGGAATGCACATGCTGCAACACTGCAGCAATACGCTCTAAGCCCATGCCTGTATCAACACTGGGCTTAGGTAATGGATGCATCACCCCCGCTTCATCACGGTTGAACTGCATAAAGACGTTATTCCAAATTTCAATATAACGATCACCATCTTCATCAGGACTACCTGGAGGACCTCCCGCAATCTCAGGACCGTGATCATAGAAAATTTCAGTACAAGGACCACATGGACCTGTGTCACCCATCATCCAAAAGTTATCTGATGCGTAGCGCGCGCCTTTGTTGTCTCCAATACGGATAATTCGCTCTGTAGGCACACCAATTGTTTTGGCCCAGATCTCATAAGCCTCATCATCTTCAGCGTATACCGTGACCCAAAGTTTTTCAGGAGGCAACTTGAAGACAGTGGTCAATAACTCCCATGCGTATTGAATCGCGTCTTGCTTGAAATAATCGCCAAAAGAAAAGTTACCTAACATCTCAAAAAATGTATGGTGTCTGGCGGTGTAACCCACATTGTCTAGATCATTATGCTTACCGCCTGCACGAATACATTTCTGGGCAGTTGTGGCTCTGCTGTAGGGGCGTTTATCAAAGCCCAAAAAGACATCTTTGAACTGATTCATCCCTGCATTGGTAAATAACAGGGTCGGGTCATCCCCGGGAATCACCGGGCTGGAGCTCACCACTTGATGCCCCTTGGACTCAAAGAACTTTAAAAAACTCTCGCGTATTTGATTAACTTTCATGAAACGTATTATCTCAGAGTGAAAAAGGCACCGTATAAACCCTAGGTCTAAATTTGGGGTTTAGGCTTAAAGAAAGCTTACAATACACCTTCTGTTTTATACAAGAACTAAAAAAGGGTTAAACCATGCAAATTCGAAGTCAAAAGGACTTTGCCTCTGGGCTGATGTTTGTGATTGTGGGCGTGATCTTTGCGAGTATCGCTACAACCTACAACATGGGTACTGCAGCAAAGATGGGACCGGGATATTTTCCATTTTGGTTGGGCGTTTTGATGGCCATTATTGGCGCCATCATCACGATGCAATCCATGAAATCCAAAGGTGAAAAAGATAAGATTCCTAAGTGGGATTGGCCTTCAGTATTGTGGGTCACCGGCTCGGTAGTACTTTTTGGCTTAATGCTAAAACCGATGGGCTTGATCGCATCGCTCACATTCTTGGTCATTATTTCAGCGATGGCTAGCCATGAGTTCCACTGGAAAGGCACAGTCGTGAATGCTGTGATTTTGAACGTGATTGCCTATGTCGCTTTCGTATGGGGTCTAAACCTGCAATTCCAGGTTTTACCTGCATTCCTCAGAGCCTAATAATAAGAATCAGGAGAACAATTCATGGAACTGATCAATAACCTCGCGCTGGGTTTTAGTACAGCGCTGACCTTACAAAATTTACTGTATTGCTTCTTGGGCTGCTTACTGGGTACGATGATTGGTGTACTTCCTGGTCTAGGCCCGATTGCCACGATTGCGATGCTTTTGCCCGCCACCTATGCCCTACCTCCAATTGCGGCATTGATTATGCTGGCAGGTATTTACTACGGTGCCCAATACGGCGGTTCAACGACAGCCATTTTGGTCAACATTCCAGGAGAATCAGCCTCGGTGGTGACCGCGATTGATGGCTACCAAATGGCTCGTCGAGGGCGAGCGGGCGTAGCTCTCTTCACCGCTGGTTTTGGCTCATTCTTTGCTGGCTGCGTGGCGACTTTAGTTTTAGCTGCCTTTGCTGCGCCACTCTCACAAATCGCCTTTAAATTCGGCCCTGCTGAATATTTTTCTTTGATGATTCTTGGCTTGGTCGGTGCTGTTGTGCTTGCCTCTGGCTCGCTCATCAAAGCGATTGGCATGATCATCTTAGGCTTGCTTTTAGGTTTGGTGGGAACAGACGTGAACTCAGGTGCTGCGCGCTACTCCTTTGACATCCCTGAGTTAATGGACGGTATCGGTTTCGTCGCTATCGCCATGGGTGTTTTTGGTTTCGCAGAAATTATGGGCAACCTCGAGCAACGTGAACACCGTGAAACCTTCTTAAACAAGTTGACCACACTCTGGCCTAGCAAAGAAGATTTCAAACGCATGGTCCCATCAATCTTGCGTGGCACGACCATTGGTTCTATTTTGGGTATCTTGCCGGGTGGTGGCGCTCCGCTTGCAGCTTTCTCAGCCTACACCTTAGAAAAGAAAACTTCTAAACATCACGCTGAATTTGGTAAAGGCGCGATTGAAGGTGTAGCAGGTCCTGAAAGTGCGAATAACGCAGCATCACAAACGTCCTTCATCCCATTACTGACTTTAGGTATTCCACCAAATGCTGTGATGGCTTTGATGGTCGGTGCGATGACAATTCACAACATTCAGCCAGGTCCACAAGTGATGACCTCTAATCCAGCACTCTTCTGGGGCTTGATTGCTTCGATGTGGGTCGGTAACTTGATGCTCATCATTTTGAACCTGCCTTTGATTGGTATTTGGGTCAAGATGTTGAAGATTCCTTATCGCCACCTCTACCCAGCCATCTTGGTCTTCTGCTGTATTGGTGTCTATACGGTCAACAACAATACCTTTGACGTATTCATGACCGCTGCATTTGGTGTGATTGGTTACCTCTTCGTGAAATTAGGCTGTGAAGCACCTCCACTCTTACTAGGCTTCGTCCTGGGTCCAATGATGGAAGAAAATTTCCGTCGCGCCTTGCTGCTTTCTAGAGGTGATTTCTCAGTATTCTTCACACGCCCATTGTCTTTGGCGCTCTTGATTGCAGCGGCTTTGCTGGTGGTCATCGTGGCATTGCCAGCAGTGAAGAAAACACGAGAAGAAGCCTTTGCCGAAGATTAAATTTACAATATAGGCATGTCTGAAAAGAATGCCTCTTCTGCTTCTAAATTCGAGACCCCTGAGGTCTCGAATTTTTTGCGCCAAATTATTGATCAAGATCTAGCACAGGGTAAGCATGCCCAACGCCTAGATGCTCACGGAAAAGCCTTACCTAGCGTCATTACACGCTTTCCACCCGAGCCTAATGGCTACCTTCATATTGGTCATGCCAAGAGTATTTGCCTGAACTTTGGTTTAGCCAAGGACTATGCCTCAGCCCCTGGGGGTGCGCGCTGCCATATGCGCTTTGACGACACCAACCCCAGCAAGGAAGAAACTGAATACGTAGATAGCATCTTAGACGCGGTGCAATGGTTAGGCTTCTCATGGGAGAGCCAAGGGGTTGCACACCAGTATTACGCTAGCGATTATTTTGACCGCCTCTATGAATATGCGGAAATCTTGATACAAGCTGGTAAAGCTTATGTAGATAGCCAAAGTGCTGATGAAATACACAAAAATCGTGGTAATTTTGGTCAGCTTGGCATCAATAGCCCTTATCGCGATCGTACTAGCGCAGAGAATTTAGAACTCTTTAGGGCCATGAGGGCGGGTAAATATGCCGATGGCGCCCATGTCCTACGTCTCAAAATTGACATGGCACACCCGAATATCGTGATGCGTGATCCGGTCATTTATCGTATTCGCCATGCTCACCATCATCGTACTGGCGATCAATGGTGCATCTACCCTTTATATGATTTCACGCACTGTATTTCTGATGCTATTGAAAACATTACGCACTCTATTTGCACACTAGAGTTTGAAAATAATCGGCCTCTTTATGATTGGGTGCTCGAAGCCCTGCGTGATGCTGGCGTATTTAAAGATCCATTGCCTAAGCAATATGAATTCGCGCGCTTAAACCTGACTTACGCCATCACCAGCAAGCGGAAATTATTGCAATTGGTAGAAGAAAAACGAGTGGATGGCTGGGATGATCCACGCATGCCTACGATTGTGGGTATTCGTCGTCGTGGCTATACGCCAGAGAGCATTCAGTTATTCTGCGAGCGGATTGGTGTCTCTAAGGCCGCAGATAGCTGGATTGATATGTCAGTCTTAGAACAAGCCCTGCGTGATGATTTAGAACCTAAAGCACCTCGCGCCTTTGCTGTTCTGAAGCCTCTGAAATTAATCATTGATAATTTTGCTGACGATCACGCAGAGCCTTGTTCAGCGCCTAGACATCCACAACATCCTGAATGGGGTGAAAGACACTTCCATCTCACTAAAGAAGTTTGGATTGAAGCTGACGACTTCATGATTGAACCTAGCAAAGGTTTCTTTAGGCTGTATCCACCACAAAATGGTCAAGCAGGTAACCGTGTGCGTCTACGCCATGGCTTCGTCATTGAATGTACGGGTTACGATACGAATGATGCAGGTGAGGTAGTGGCTGTACACGCGCAGTATTTTCCAGACAGTAAGAGCGGTACAGCTGGCTCTAATAATTACAAGGTCAAAGGTAATCTGCATTGGGTGAGCGCAAAAACAGGGATTCCTGCAGAAATCAGAGTCTATGACCGCTTGTTTACCGACCCACACCCAGACTCGGGCGATAAAGACTTTTTACAAGCCTTAAATACTGATTCAAAACAAGTGCTAGCGGCTTATATTGAAGAAGGCTTGAATCAAGTTGAATCTGAAGCTCGGTATCAATTTGAGCGTCACGGCTATTTCGTGGCTGATCGAATCGACCACACTGCTCAGAAAGCAGTCTTTAATCTGATCGTGAATTTAAAAGATAACTGGAAGTAAACGCCAGAAAATCTGAGACCGTTGGGTATTGCAGGTGAAAGCGTAACTCCTGTAAACGTTGATTTTTCAGACGTCTTGATTCACTCATAAATGACAACATCATGGGGCTAACCTGCTGAGTCAACTCTGTACGTGTCAAACGTGGTGGTCTAGGTAGTTCAAAGACATCAGCCACCTGATCAAAATAATCAGCCATGGGCATCGATTGATTATCACAAGCATTGACTACTCTTTGGTTTTTGCCACGATAGAGATGGACCCATATCAGCCTAGCTAAATCATCGGCATGAATATGACTGGTGTAGACATCCTCCTCTTCACGAAGTGCGGGCGTGCCTTTTTGTAAACGCTCGATCGGCAAACGCTCGAAAGCATAAATGCCGGGCACTCTCAATATGTGCGCTCTCACTTGATGACTGACTGCCCAGGCACGCACCTGTTGCTCAGCAGAGACACGACGCATGGCTCGGTCCGAAAGGGTTTTTAATGGGCTCGTCTCAGTGACCCATGCACCTTGATGATCACCATAAACTCCTGTGGTACTGATATAAACAAAACGTTGCAATGAGCGACTAGCAGGACCCAAAGCCGCCAGTAAATGGCGAGTTCTTAAGTCTTCTGCGCCCATATTTTGCGGAGGTGCGAGATGCACAATAATCTCAGGAGCAATGGCGGCTATGCGGATAAGGCTCTCTGGCTCGTCTAAATTGCCATAAATCGGGCAAGTACCCCTAGCTCGCAACTCCTCAAGACGTTCTTGGGAGGATGTTAGAGCATAGATCTTAAAACGTTGGCGCAGCAGGGGTATGAGGCGAAGTCCCACGTCTCCACAGCCAACGATTAAAATCCTAGGTTTATATTTAAATCGCATGAATTGCCAGATTTATTTGGTATTGAGAGAGGATTATCGTGTCTTATCAGGTTACCCTAAAAAATAGCGGAAAAGCATTTACCTGCAGCGCTGACGAAACAGTTCTAGAAGCCGCGATGCGTCAAGGTATTAATTTACCCTATGGCTGCAAAAATGGTGCATGCGGTTCTTGCAAGGGTCAAATTACTGCCGGTCAAGTTCAGCATGGTGATCATAGCGAGAAAGCCCTCAGCGCTGCCGAAGAAACCCAAGGACTGGCACTCTTTTGCTGCGCAAAACCTCAAACCAATCTAGAAATTGATGTGCGTGAAGTGACAGGCGCTGGCGATATACCGATCAAAAAAATTCCTTGCCGAGTCGCCAGCCTCGAACGTGCCGCCCCTGATGTAGTGATTGTTAAGCTGCAATTGCCAGCGACCGAGCGCTTTCAGTTCTTAGCCGGTCAGTATATTGAGTTTTTACTCAAAGATGGCAAACGTCGCGCCTACTCACTTGCTAGCGCCCCTCATGAAGAAGGGCCTCTTGAACTTCACATTCGTCACATGCCTGGTGGCACTTTCACCGATTTCGTATTTGGCAGTAATGAATCCGGCACGATGATGAAAGAAAAAGATATCTTGCGCTTTGAAGGGCCCTTAGGGAGCTTCTTTCTTAGAGAAGATTCTGAGAAGCCAATTATTTTCTTGGCCTCGGGTACAGGCTTTGCTCCAATCAAAGCGATTATTGAACATATCCGCCACCAAGGAATTGCGCGTCCAATTAGTTTGTATTGGGGTGGTCGTCGCCCACATGATCTCTACCATGATGCACAGTGCAAACTGTGGGCGCAAGAATTACCTAACTTCCAATACATTCCAGTGATCTCTGATGCCTTAGCAGAAGATGCATGGGCTGGACGCACAGGTTTTGTGCATCAAGCAGTCATACATGATTTTCCTAATATGTCAGGTCATCAAGTCTATGCCTGTGGTGCGCCGATTGTCGTTGAATCGGCCCGCAACGAGTTTGTGGCGCAGTGTCAACTACCCGCCGATCAGTTCTTTGCAGACGCATTCACCAGCGCGGCGGATTTGGCTAAAAAAACCGCAACTCCATCATAATTTTTTGATACTCTAGACACTATGGAAACTTTAAGCCCTGCCCTTCATACCGACTCCGTGATGTACATCACGAAGCGGCCCGATCTTGTATTTGTTAAAGGTGAAGGCTCGTGGCTCATAGATCACCAAGGGAAAAAGTATCTAGACTTCTTACAAGGTTGGGCAGTCAACTGCTTGGGACATTCCAATCCAGGCATGATTGCGGCACTGAATGAACAAGCCCACAAAGTCATTAATCCAAGCCCGGCCTTTTATAACGAGCCGATGATTCGCTTGGCAGATTTGCTAACGGCTAATAGTTGCTTTGATAAGGTCTTCTTCGCCAATAGCGGCGCAGAAGCCAATGAGGGTGCGATCAAATTGGCTCGTAAATGGGGCAAATTACACAAATCAGGAGCCTTCGAAATCATCACCTTCAAACATGGCTTTCATGGGCGCACTCTAGCAACCATGAGCGCTTCTGGCAAAGAAGGTTGGGATACGATGTTTGCCCCACAAGTAGCTGGCTTCCCTAAGGCCGATTTAAACGACCTTGACTCTGTAAAAGCACTCAAAACCGATCGTACAGTCGCTGTGATGCTAGAACCGATTCAGGGTGAAGGGGGTGTCATCCCTGCAGATCATCAGTTCATGAAAGATTTACGTCAGTGGACTCGTGAAAACCAAATTCTTCTGATCGTCGATGAAGTACAAGCAGGTTGCGGTCGCTCAGGAAAATTATTTGCACATCAGTTGTATGGTATCGAACCAGACATCATGACCCTAGGCAAGGGTATTGGTGGTGGCGTGCCGCTTGCGGCTCTATTAGCCAGAAATGATGTCGCTTGCTTTGAAGCCGGCGACCAAGGGGGCACCTATAACGGTAATCCCTTGATGACCGCTGTAGGTATTAGCGTCATAGAGCAACTCCTAGCCCCTGGTTTTTTAGCAGAGGTAGAAGCTAAGGGTCAGTATCTACGGGGTCTATTACTAGACTTAAGTCAAGAATTAGGCCTAGAAGGTGAGCGTGGCGAAGGTCTTTTACGAGCCCTCAAATTAGGTCGTGACATCGGCCCTGAAATCGTCGAACGTGCTCGTCAGCTAGAGCCTGTGGGCCTCTTACTCAATTCGCCCCGTCCTAATCTTTTGAGATTCATGCCTGCGCTCAATATTAGCCGTGAAGAATTAGCCCTCATGGTAAAAATGCTCAAGCAGGTCATTCAGAGTATTTGATCAATTGCCAGGCTTAAGTCACCACAATCGTGGTGACTACTCGCCTAGATAGGCGACTCTGACTTGAGGATCATTCAGTAATTCAGATGCTGGACCTGACATAGTGATTAAACCACTATCCATCACGTACGCATGATGAGCCGCTTGTAGGGCTAGACGTGCATTTTGCTCCACCAGCAAGATCGTCGTGCCACCCTCACTCACCTGACGAATGACTTCAAAAATAGTCTCCACCATCTTAGGCGATAAACCCATCGAGGGCTCATCTAACAGCAATAGACTCGGCCGCGACATGAGGGCGCGAGCCATCGCTACCATCTGTTGCTCACCCCCCGATAAGGTCCCCGCCAACTGCCCTAAGCGCTCTTTAAGACGAGGGAAAAAACTATACATGCGCTCTAGATCCGCATTGATCTGGACTTGATCATCACGGATATAAGCCCCCATCAATAAGTTTTCCTCGACGGTCATGCGCATGAAAATGCCTCGACCCTCAGGGACCATGGCCAAACCTCTTTGGAGTAAAACATCGGCACCCACGCCGGCGATACTTTGACCTTGGTAAGACACCTCGCCACCAGCCCATGCTAGGGCTCCGGTAATCGCTTTCATAGTCGTGGTTTTACCTGCACCATTAGCGCCAATTAAAGTGACTAATTGGCCTTCTTTAACAGCCAAATCAATCCCTTTAACCGCATGTATACCCCCATAGGAAACTTTTAGACCTTTAAGTTCTAAGAGACTCATGCGTGCGCCCCACCTAGGTAAGCTTCAATCACAGCAGGATGAGTCCTCACATCTTCAGGCCGACCCTCGGCAATCACGCGACCGTAATCAAGCACAGTTAAGCGTTGACATAAATTCATGACCAATTTGACATCATGTTCAATCAAAAGAATCGTTTTCCCATCGCCGGCAATTTTTTCTAATAGCGCTTGCAGTTCTAGTTTTTCAGTGGCATTCATGCCGGCTGCTGGCTCATCTAAAGCCAGTAATTTGGGTTGGGTAGCCAGTGCTCGCGCAATTTCTAAACGACGTTGATGACCATAAGATAAATTTTTGGCCGTGAAATCTGTATATCGAGCAATACCTACATAATCCAATAAGGCTTGGGCACGTTCACGGATTTCACGCTCTTCATTTTTAAAACTTTGGCTTTGCAAAATCGTAGCCCAAACTCCAGATTGAGTTCTGATATGTTGACCTACCATGACGTTTTCTATGGCAGTCATCTCACCAAACAAACGAATATTTTGGAAAGTGCGAGCAATTCCAGCTTGCGCGACCTCGTGAACTGCTCGAGGTTCATAAGTCTGCCCCTCAAGATAAAACTCACCAGCGTCCGGTTCATACAAACCGGTAATGACATTAAAGAAAGTCGTTTTGCCTGCCCCATTGGGTCCAATCAAGCCCACAATAGAACCAGCTTCTATTTGTAAAGAAACATCTTGTAAGGCAACTAGTCCGCCAAAACGCTTAACAACGCCTCGCACATCTAGGAGATATTGACTCATGATGTTCTCCTTCCCACTTGATGAGAAGGCGGCCAAATACCTTGCGGGCGATACAACATGATCAAGATCAAGGCTAAACCAAATAACAATTGTCGAATGATTTCTGCTTCAAGCACCACCGAACCGAAAAGCATTCTTTGTAAAGGCTCAATACCCGCGCGCAAAAGCTCAGGTAAACCTGCCAATAAAAAAGTGCCCAAAATCACGCCAGGGATATGCCCCATACCTCCTAACACAACCATCGCCAAGATCACGATTGATTCCCAAAGCACAAATGATTCGGGTGATACGAAACCCTGAAAAGCAGCAAACATGGCACCAGCCACACCCCCAAATGAGGCACCCAAAGCAAAGGCTAAGAGTTTGACGTTGCGCGTATTGATGCCCATAGCTTTCGCGGCGATTTCATCTTCACGGATAGCCACCCAAGCGCGGCCCAAACGAGAATGTTGTAGGCGATAAGCAATCAGAATCACTAAGAGTGCCAGGAGTACAAATAAGTAATAGCTCAAATAGACGGCTTCAATTTGTATAAAACCAAGATCTACTTTTTTAGAGAGGTCGACACCAAAGACAGTTATCGGATCGATGGCCCGAATCCCTTTGGGACCATTGGTAATGTTCACAGGACGATCTAGATTATTCATAAAAATACGAATAATTTCGCCAAAGCCCAAGGTGACTATCGCTAAATAGTCTCCCCTTAACTTCAGCGTTGGCGCACCTAATAAACATCCAAAAATGGCGGCAATGGTCGCTGCAATTGGAATGATGAGCCATACGCTCAAATGTAGGCCATGCGGGAAAAGCTCGGCAATCCATGGAAAATGAGAGCTCAAGTGTGGCGATGAGAGTAATGCAGCGGTATAAGCCCCCACAGCATAAAAAGCTATGAAACCCAAATCTAGCAAACCTGCAAATCCAACCACAATATTGAGCCCAATAGCGAGCATCAGATACAACAGGGCAAAATCGAGTATGCGTACCCAGTAGTTACCACCAATACCACCCACAATCCAAGGCGCCAAAATAATAGCGCTGGCAAATAGAGCAAGACCTAGAAAAGGTTTCTGAGCAAAGATTGGATTGGGTTTAAGCACGATCAGCCACCCGCTCACCCAAGAGCCCTGAAGGTCTAAATACCAAAACCAGAATCAAGACCGCAAAGGCAAATACATCTTGGTAATTTGAGCCCAGCACACCACCAGTCAGATCGCCAATGTAACCTGCCCCTAGAGATTCAATTAAACCGAGCAGTAAACCGCCTAACATCGCCCCAGGTAAGTTACCAATGCCTCCCAAAACCGCTGCTGTGAAGGCCTTCAGACCAGGAATGAACCCCATATAAAAATGAGCATTACCATAGTTGGTCGCTATCATCACTCCTGCTAATGCCGCTAAGGCACCGCCCAACATGAATGTGATTGAGATAATCCGATTGGGGTTCACGCCCATCAGGGCTGCCACTTGTTTATTTTCTGCAGTGGCACGCATGGCTCTACCTAAGCGAGTTTTTTCAACTAAGAGTAATAGAGCCACCATGACTAGCAATGAAGTAAGAAGAATCACAATTTCTTTACCTGTAATCGTGGCACCCGTCCCGAATACCTGCATAGGCTGAGTCGGTAATAACTGCGGAAATGTCAGAGGGTTACGGGACCAAATCATCATGGCAATCGTCTGCAACAAAATAGATACGCCGATTGCTGTAATCAAAGGTGCTAAACGAGGCGCCTGACGTAAGGGGCGATAAGCTATCTTTTCGATGGAGTAACTCAGAGCCGCACACAAAGCCATCGAGAAACCGATTGCCAAACAAAGCGTCAACCATGCCGGCATATCGGGCCACAAACCCATCATCGTCATGATGAAGGTCAAGGCCAACATGGCCCCCACCATCAAAACATCACCATGAGCAAAGTTAATAATGCCCAAAATACCATAGACCATCGTATAGCCTAAGGCGATCAAGGCATAAATACTGCCTAGTACAAGGCCATTAATAATTTGTTGTAAAAAAATATCCATAAACAATGCGGGGTGTCATCTGACACCCCGTTTGCTTTACATCTTGACGATTTCGAGAACTGACTTCTTTTTGTTTTTGTATTCGTAAAGAGTAATCACACCCTCTTTGAGATCACCTTTGGCATCAAAAGCAATGTTACCAATCAATCCCTTCATATTGGTTTGCGCTACCGCTTCAAGAATCTTCGCTGACTCAGTCGAATTAGCACGCTTCATCGCATCGACAATCACCATGACAGAGTCATAAGTAAATGGTGCATAAATTTGTACGTCAGCGTTAAAACGTGTTTTGTAGCGCTTTTGGAAATCTTCGCCTGCTTCCATTTTGGCAAGTGCCATACCGGCTTCAGAACAAATAATATTGCTCACTGCATCACCTGCTAACTCTGCCACCTTATCAGTACACACACCATCACCAGCAACAATTTTTGACTTGATGCCTAACTCTTTAGCTTGCTTAGCCAATGGGCCACCTGTGGCGTCCATACCACCATACATAATCACATCGGGCTTAAGACCCTTGATCTTGGTCAGAATGGCTTTGAAGTCGGTCGCTTTGTCATTGGTTGCTTCACGAGCAAGCACCTTCACTCCAGCGGCCTTAATCGTTTTCTCAAACTCATCTGCCAAACCTTTGCCATACTGAGTTGCATCATCAATAATGGCCACTGTCTTGGCTTTCAGATTTTTAGTCGTGTAGTTAGCCAAAGCCGGTCCTTGTTGCGCATCGGTAGCCACTAAGCGGAATGTCGTTTTAAAGCCTTGCTTGGTGTAATCGGGGTTCGTTGCTGAAGGGGATACCTGCACAATACCTGCATCACTATATATTTTGGAAGCTGGAATCGTGGTCCCTGAATTCAGATGCCCAACAACGGCAACCACTTTTGCATCTACTAATTTTTGCGCCACAGAAGTCGCTGTCTTAGGATCAGCAGCATCATCTTCAGGTACTAAAACCAAGGTGACTTTCTTGCCATTAATCGTAAGGCCTGCTTGATTCACCTCTTCCACGGCAAGACGTGCGCCATTCTCATTATCTTTACCCAAATGAGCGATGCCACCCGTCAGAGGTGCTACGTGACCAATTTTGATGATCTGCGAACCATCTGCAGCTTTTTCTTCTTTTTTGCCACAAGCAACGATACTCACTGCGAGTGCGATGGCTAAGGGTGCCCAAACTATTTTTTTGTTCATTCACGATCTCCTAATCAGTGCCCAAAAAATTTAATCATTCAACCCTTTAGGTAAAGCAAAGGCTGTGGTCTCTACTATACCCTCTAGGTTTTTGACTTGGCGAGGACCAAATGATTTAATCCTCTCAATAATCGATTGCGCCAAACTCTCCGGTGCTGACGCACCTGCTGTTAAGCCCACGCGCTTTTTATTCACAAACCATTCCGGCTGCAATTGATCTGGATGATCCACCATGTAGGAAATTACACCCAGCTTTTCAGATAATTCACGCAAGCGATTGGAGTTGGAACTATTTGGACTACCAACCACAATAACTATTTCAACTTGTGGTGCCATAAATTTCACGGCGTCCTGACGATTTTGGGTGGCGTAACAAATATCTTGTTTTTTGGGTTGTGTGATATGCGGATATTTACGTTTTAAAGCAGCCACAATCTCCACCGTCTCATCGACAGACAAAGTGGTTTGAGTGACGTAAGCAATCGGACTATCGCTGGCAATATTTAAGCGCTCCACATCAGCAATGGACTCTACAAGTTGAATGCCATCAGGGACCTGGCCCATGGTGCCTTCAACCTCAGGATGACCTTTATGACCAATCATCACCACCTGCATACCTTCTTTGCGCATTTTGATGACCTCAACATGAACCTTAGTCACCAAAGGACATGTGGCATCAAAAATCTTCAGCCCCCGTCGAGTCGCCTCTTCACGAATCGCGGGCGATACACCATGAGCACTAAAAATGACAGTTGCACCCGTGGGCACCTCAGACAACTCATCTACAAAAACCGCACCGCGTGCGCGCAAATCATTAACGACATAAGCGTTGTGCACAATCTCATGACGCACATAAATAGGCGGCCCAAATTTTTCCAAGGCTTTCTCAACAATGGTGATCGCTCGGTCTACTCCCGCACAAAAACCACGCGGTTGCGCCAACACAATCTCAGCATCAGCAACAGTGGAACTCTGAGTCATTTAGAGGATGCCAATAATTTCAACTTCAAATTGAATAGTCTTACCAGCCAAGGGATGATTAAAGTCAAAGGTGGCCGTTTGCTCATCAATCGCCAGCAAGGTACCCGAGTACTTCGCACCATTGGGCGCATTAAACTCAATCATATCTCCGGCTTGATAGTCTTCCTCCGCCGAGCTGTTTTCTCGCAGAGTCTGCAAAGAAATCTGTTTCACCAAATCAGGGTTACGCACCCCGTACGCTTTCTCAGGCGGGAACTCAAAAACCTTACGCTCGCCCGTCGTCAAGCCCAACAGAGCGTCTTCCAAGATCGGCGACAACTGTCCTGTACCCATCAACAATGTGGCAGGCTTATCTTCAAAAGTGTTTACCAAGTCGCCACCTTCAGGCAAACCGATGCGGTAGTTCAACGTCAGGTAAGAACTGCTCGAGACGCAAGTCGTATTTTTGTCAGATTTAGTCATAGGCCTATTTTAGCTAGCAATTCGATTATTAAAAAAGATTCCACATACCCACACAAACCCCGAGAAAAACTTCTTTCACAAGGGCCTAGTTCACTCAGTGAAATTGAGCTTTTGGCTCTATTTTTACGTACTGGCACTCCGGGGGAGAGTGCTAGTGAAATGGCACTGCGGCTCATTCAGCATTTTGGCTCATTAGGCAAACTATTGCATGCCGACTACCAGGCGTTTAAAGAATTTAAGGGAATCGGCGTTTCGAAATGGGCCCAATTGCGCGCCTGCCTTGAAATAGCACGTCGCAGCTATATTGAAGAACTGGAACAACGCAACAATTTGCAATCGATTGGGCTAGTCAAAGACTTTCTGATCAACACCATTGGTCATAAACCCTATGAAGTATTTACCTGCTTATTTTTAGACCCTGGCAATCAACTGATATGCGCCAAAGAACTTTTTCGTGGCACGGTGGACTGCGCCACCGTCCATGTTCGAGAAGTACTCAAAGAGTGTCTGGATTTGGGTTGTAGCAATTTAATTGTGGCGCACAACCATCCCAGCGGAGAATTAAAGCCAAGTGCCGATGATTTAGAGCTAACAGCTGTTTTAGCGCAAGCTTTAAGCTTTGTACAAATTGATCTTTTAGACCACTTGATTGTTTCAAAAAATGGGGCAATTTCTCTACATGAGCAAGGTTTTATTTAACTATTAATGGTAGTAAATACTAACTTATAAACACCATTGCGCGCTGCAGTCATGGTCTAAAAATGGCTTTTCTAGAGAAGTAGTGGAATACTTGTGCCGCACCTGATACAATCTTGTTTTTTCGCAATTAAAGGAGTGTGTCATGGCACGAGTATGCCAAGTCACCGGGAAAAAGCCGATGGTCGGCAACAATGTTTCCCATGCAAACAATAAGACGAAGCGTCGCTTTTTGCCTAATCTGCAAAACCGTCGTTTTTGGGTTGAATCTGAAAATCGTTGGGTCAGCTTGCGTATTACGAACGCTGGTCTACGCTTGATCGACAAAGTGGGTATTGATGCCGTATTGGCCGATTTACGCGCTCGCGGTGAAATTTAAGGAGCTCAAAAATGGCTAAAGGCGGTCGCGAAAAAATCAAACTGGAATCTACAGCTGGTACAGGTCACTTCTACACCACGACCAAGAACAAGCGTACGATGCCAGAAAAGATTGAAATCATGAAGTTTGATCCTAAAGCACGCAAGCACGTTGCTTACAAGGAAACTAAGATCAAATAATTGATTGAAGAATCTGGTCATGCCTTTAAGTGGCATGCAATAAAAAGCCCGCTCTAAGCGGGTTTTTTATTGGCTGTTGGATTGATAGAGGCTAGGCAGGCTTCAAAGTATAGCGGCGTAAGCGCAAGGAGAAGTCCTGTAAAGCTTGCATACCGCTAGCCTCAGCACGTTGGCACCAATCCTGGAGTTGCACAATCAACTGCTCTTTCGTCACGTTAGAGCGACCCCAAAGAGCAGTTAACTCGCGACGCATCTCAATCATCAAGCGTACCGCTTTAGATTGATCCATCAAATCTTGTAAACGGGCTTTTTCATCTGAGCTTAATTTACTCTCGTCTTTTTGTAGCCATGTATGCGCACCACTGAAGCGTCCTGCGAGTTCACGCATATGCGTCAGTTCATGATCTAGAGTCTTGCGCAGTGCCTTTGAATAGCGGGACATCACTTCATAGCGATTAGCAATCACTGCTTGCAAAGTTAGCTCGCAAGCTTGACGCACATCTGCCAATACAGGCTTGGGTGGCGTCTTTTTCACTTTAGCCAAACCCATCATCTCGAGAGCGCGTATATAACCCCAGCCAATATCAAATTCGTACCATTTATTAGATAGCTTGGCACTCGTGGCGTACGTGTGATGATTGTTATGCAGCTCCTCGCCGCCAATCAAAATACCCCAAGGCAAAATATTGGTCGAAGCATCCTCACACTCATAATTGCGGTATCCCCAATAGTGGCCGATACCATTAATAATTCCGGCGGCTGTAATCGGAATCCACAGCATCTGGACCGCCCATACGGTTGCCCCAATAGCACCAAATAAGAATAGGTCAATAATCAACATTAAACCCACACCTTGCCACTGATACTTGGAATAAACATTGCGCTCCACCCAGTCGTCAGGTGTGCCATGACCATACTTTTCAATCGTTTCACGGTTTTTTGCCTCAGCACGATATAACTCAGCACCACGGCTTAAAACGGTTTGAATACCTAGTACCTGCGGACTATGAGGATCATCTGCGGTTTCGCATTTAGCGTGATGTTTACGATGAATCGCAGCCCACTCTTTAGTCACCATACCAGTGGTCAACCACAGCCAAAAGCGAAAGAAATGGGATGGAAGAGGATGTAAATCTAAGGCACGATGTGCCTGACAACGGTGCAAGAAGATGGTGACGCTAGCAATCGTAATGTGTGTGAGCACCAACGTCACTACGATGATCTGCCACCACGCTAAATCCAAATAGCCATTAGCCAACCCATTTAAAAAATGATCGCGAAATACTTCCAATGAAGCCATGTGGCTTTCCTCTCCCGTTGTTAATGCTCGAATTTTAACAAATTAGTCATAAAATCAAAACCTTGATGATGCAAGGTTTTGACCAAAATCAGCTTATTTGCTGAAAAATAACTCCAAATTAAGCGAAATTAGAGAAATTTATCTAGCTTTTCCGCTGCAAGATCGCTGCAAAAAAGCCATCTGTGCCATGCACTTGAGGCCATAACTGCCAATAGCCTAAATGCTCACCCCCGATAGGCGTACCGTCATGCTGCGGGAAACTGCCCTTGAGGGCATCCTTAGGGCTTAACAACTCATAGTGAGGGTGAGACTGTAAAAAGGCCTCAACCACTGCCTGATTTTCTTCTTGCAAGAAACTACAAGTTGCATAGACAAGGCGACCCCCAATTTTTGGTAAGCGAGCCGCAGATTGTAGGATTGATAATTGTTTTGCATGCAGCTGCGTAATCGCCTCAGGGTTTTGTCGCCATTTCAAATCGGGATTGCGTCGCAATGTACCCAAGCCACTACAAGGTGCATCGACGAGTACACGATCAATCTTACCCGCTAGGCGTTTAACCTTGACATCATTCTCGTGATCGATCCAGACCGGATGCACATTAGATAAGCCACTACGGGCTAAACGGGGTTTTAAATTAGCCAAACGTTTTTCTGAAACATCGAGTGCATACAGGCGACCTGTCGATTTCATCATGGCGCCTAGCGCCAAGGTTTTACCACCAGCCCCAGCACAAAAATCAACGATCATCTCACCACGCTTGGGCGCTAAGAGCATTGCTAAGAGCTGGCTACCCTCATCTTGAACCTCTACTAAACCCTTTTTAAAGAGCTCTTGGTTTTGTAAAGCGGGTTTACCTTTGAGGCGTAAACCATCCGGGGCATAAGGAGTCGCGACTGCTTGATAACGTCCGCCAAGCTCATTGAGTTGCTGCATGACATCTTCAGCTTGGGCCTTGAGTGTATTCACACGCAAGTCCAAAGGTGCAGACTTCAGCATCGCTTCTGCCAAGCTTTGTGCAAACTCATCTGATAGCTCAGCACACATTCTTTGCCAGAGCCACTCGGGCAAGTTAAAACGAATGTGCGGCGCCAAACTCTCACGATCTAGACTGGCATAACGTTGTAGCCATTCAATCTCTGGGGGCTGAACCACAAAAGCCATATCTGCGAGAGCGCTTTCGGCGCGCTGCCCCGTACCCAAATCACTATCTATAAAAGTATGGTGCAAGGCCAATAAAGCCAAACGTCGCCCTAAGGGCCCTTGACCACTTTGCGCAAACTGAGCAATTTGAGATTTGCGTCTTAAATATGTAAATGAGGCCTCGGCCAAAAGAGCACGATCTCGATTACCTAACTGAGGCTGCGCTCGGAAATAGCGGCTCACCACCATATCCGCCGGATAAGTCAGTGGACCCAACTGCTCAATCAAAAATGCCAATTGCTCGACATGATGTGGCAAGACTTTTGCGCGCGCTGCCATGGCTTTAAGATGGGTCATTATTTACTTTCTGTATGAATCATTTGAATCTCAGGGGGTGTGACTAGCACCTGATCACCGACAATCTTGAGGCGATCCTCAATAAACCATCGAATAGCACGTGGATAAATTTGATGTTCCTGGACCAATACACGAGCTGCCAATGTATCTTCATTATCCCCCGGATAAACCGGCACAGATGCCTGAATCACAATCGGGCCATGATCTAACTCTTCGGTGACAAAGTGGACCGTCGCACCATGTCTTGTAACGCCAGCGTCCAGAGCCTGCTGGTGAGTGTGCACCCCAGGAAAGGCCGGTAATAAAGAGGGATGAATATTGAGCAGGCGGCCGGCATAGTGATTCACAAAAGCAGGGGTCAAAATACGCATAAAACCGGCCAAAACTAGCAAATCAGGGTTGAAACGATCAATCTCAACCATCAGAGCCGCATCAAACTCCTCGCGACTCGAATAATTTTTGTGATCGATTGCCAAGGCGGTAATGCCCGCCTGTCTTGCAAAATCTAGGCCACTGGCGGTGGGTCGGTTAGCAATAACGGCAGCGATAGAAGCCCCCCAAGCCTCAGCTTGGCAAGCTCTAACAATGGCTTCCATATTGGAACCACGGCCAGAAATAAGAATGACGATAGATTTCATGCTCGACAATATAATGGATAGCTTATCGTGAAAGTCATTAGAAGCATTCCCTCGCCTAACCATTGGGCCCCATGCGCACTGACCATCGGCAACTTTGATGGGGTTCACAGGGGGCATCAGGCCATGCTTACAAGATTAGTAAAAACTGCTAAAGAGCAGGGTCTTCAATCATGTGTGATGACTTTTGAACCTCACCCTATCGAAATCTTAAAGCCTGCTATGGCGCCCACAAGGATTTCTAACTTAAGGGACAAATTATCCGCTATTGCAGCCTGTGGTGTCGATTATGTTTATGTACAGCACTTCAATAGCAGTTTTTCAGGGATGAGTGCCCAAGCTTTCGAAGAAACGTTCTTGCATCAATCACTCAAAACGCGTCATATCTTAATCGGCGATGATTTTCGCTATGGCGCAGGTCGCCAAGGGGACTTTCAGAGTCTTGTCAATGCCGGACAGCGCTTAGGCTTTACAGTGGCGAGCCTCCCCACCATCACACACGATGAAGAACGAGTGTCTAGCTCAGCCATCCGCCAAGCCCTCAAAGTAGGCGATCTAGCGCACGCTCAATCGCTCATGGGTCGACCTTATATGATTTCTGGGCATGTGCTACATGGTCAGAAACTGGGCAGAAATTTGGGCTTTCCTACGTTGAATTTAGCAGTAGCTAACCGCTTACACGTCAGAAAACCCGCGATTGAAGGGATTTTTATCGCTTTGGTGCACGGATTGAGGGAAAATCCTCTTTCTGCTGTCGCAAGTCTAGGTCAGCGCCCTACGGTCGATGATTCTGGGCGCTATCTATTAGAAGTGCATATTTTTGACTTCCAAGAAGAGGTTTACGGCAAGCTAGTACAGGTGGAGCTTCTCGAA
This sequence comes from Polynucleobacter sp. MWH-Loch1C5, assembly GCF_018881775.1. Taxonomy (GTDB): domain Bacteria; phylum Pseudomonadota; class Gammaproteobacteria; order Burkholderiales; family Burkholderiaceae; genus Polynucleobacter. The sequence goes on along the minus strand of NZ_JACVPR010000001.1, from coordinate 1,135,441 downwards.
AAAATTCGGGACGAAGCACGTTATGAAGATTTAACTCAGTTACAAACTGCCATTGCTAGCGATGCAGTTTATGCAAAGAACTATTTTGATAAATTGAAGAAATAAGTATGTCTGAAAAAAAGAATAACTATCCGGTCAACCTATTAGATACCGCCTTCCCCATGCGCGGTGATCTACCTAAAAGAGAACCTCTTTGGGTAGAGCAATGGAAAACCAAGAAAATTTATCAAAAAATTCGTCAAGCAAAAAAAGGCAAGAAGAAATTCATCTTGCATGATGGCCCTCCCTATGCCAATGGCGATATTCATATCGGGCATGCGGTCAATAAGATCCTCAAGGATATGATTGTCAAAGCCAAAGGTTTGAGTGGCATGGATGCTGTCTATGTCCCTGGCTGGGATTGCCATGGCATGCCTATTGAGATTCAGATTGAAAAACAATTTGGCAAAAACTTAAGTACCGCAGAAGTTCAAGCCAAAGCACGTGCGTATGCACAAGTGCAAGTAGATCAGCAGAAGAAAGATTTTGAAAGACTGGGCGTTCTAGCAGATTGGGAAAACCCATACCTCACCATGTCTTATAAAAATGAAGCTGATGAGATTCGTGCTCTAGGCAAAATTTATGAGAAGGGTTTTGTTTTTCGCGGACTCAAACCCGTGAATTGGTGTTTTGACTGCGGATCAGCGCTAGCTGAAGCGGAAGTCGAATATAAAGATAAAATAGATTTAGCAGTCGATGTCGGTTTTGGTTTTGCCAAAGAATCACTGACTGCTCTAGCCCAAGCGTTTGGCCTCAAGCAACTGCCTAGCGAACAAGGAATGGCCGTTATATGGACCACAACCCCTTGGACACTACCGGCCAATATGGCACTTAACCTTCACCCTGAAGTCATCTATGAATTAATCAAAACTGAGCGCGGTCTATTGATCTTGGCTCAAGAACGACGTGAAGAATGTTTAAAGAACTATGGCTTGGCTGGTGAAGTACTTGCACAATGTCCAGGTGCTGCGTTAGCAGGAGTTCATTTCAAACACCCACTATACGACGCAGATCCAGGTTACCAAAGAACCGCCCCTATCTATCTGGCTGACTATGTCAGCACAGATAACGGTACAGGCTTGGTTCATTGCGCCCCCGCTTATGGTGAAGAAGACTTTAAGTCATGCAAAGCACATGGCCTACCAGACGATCAAATTCCTAATCCAGTCATGGGTGACGGTGTATACGCATCGACCCTCCCCTTATTTGCAGGCTTGAGCATTTGGCAAGCCAACCCCAAGATCGTAGAAGCTTTACAAAACGTCGGCACCTTACTCAAATCAAGCAAGCTAGAACACTCTTACATGCATTGTTGGCGTCACAAGACCCCTGTCATCTATCGCGCCACAGCGCAATGGTTTGCCAGCATGGATAAAGCTGTTGATGGCGCCTCACTCAGAGAAACTGCGCTCAAGGCTGTCCAAGCGACTCAGTTCTACCCCGCATGGGGGCAGCAACGCTTGCATAGCATGATTGCTAATCGCCCCGATTGGACGCTGTCACGCCAGCGTCAATGGGGAGTACCGATGGCCTTTTTGATTCATAAAGAAACTGGCCAGCCCCATCCACGCACCGTAGAGCTTCTCGAGCTCATTGCACAACGTGTGGAAAAAGAAGGTATTGAAGCTTGGCAAAAACTAGATATCGCCGAACTCATCGGCGCAGAAGCTAACGCTTATGAGAAAAATAAAGATACTTTAGATGTCTGGTTTGACTCGGGCACTACCCACTGGCATGTGATTCGTGGCTCACATCAAGATACGCTCACCGATAATCATAAACCCGCAGCGGCTGATGAACACTGGGCTGACCTTTATTTAGAAGGCTCTGACCAACATCGTGGCTGGTTCCACTCTTCATTACTCACAGGTGCGATGCTAGATGGCAAAGCTCCCTATAAAGCCCTACTGACACACGGCTTCACAGTCGATGGTCAAGGTCGCAAAATGAGTAAATCGGTTGGTAACGTAGTGGCCCCTCAAGAAGTGGCCGACCGCATGGGCGCTGAAATTATTCGCCTATGGGTAGCCTCTACCGATTACTCGGGTGAAATGACCATCTCAGAAGAAATTCTGAAACGCGTCGTAGAAAGCTATCGCCGCATTCGCAATACCCTACGCTTTATGCTGGCTAATCTATCTGATTTTGATTATGCAAAACATCAGATGCCTCCAGAACAATGGCTAGAAATTGATCGATACGCTTTAGCCCTGAGTGAGGAAGTACAAAAGAGCACCTTGGCACACTATGATGCTTATGAGTTTCATCCTGTCGTCAGTCGCTTGATGACATTCTGCTCTGAAGATATGGGCGGTTTCTATTTAGACATTCTGAAAGACCGGCTGTATACCCTACAGGCTGATGCACCGGCACGCCGCTCAGCACAGAATGCCCTGTATCACATTACGCAGGGATTTTTACGTTGGATTGCTCCTTTCCTCTCCTTTACAGCAGAAGAGGCTTGGCAAGTTTTTGCTCACCAAACCGATAGTCAAGATACGATCTTTACAGAAGAGTTCTATGCTTTACCCAATATCGCAGATAGTCATGCTTTGCTCGATAAATGGGCCAAGATTCGTGAAATGCGCTCGGAGATTACGAAAGCCATTGAAACCGAACGTGAGGCAGGTCGTGTAGGCTCATCATTACAGGCAGAAATTACTATCGAAGCCCCTGCACAAGAGGCTGCCATCTTACAAAGTCTGGGTAATGATTTACGTTTCATTACGATTACCTCAGCGGCCAGTGTAAAAGTTTCGACTGGTTCAGAGTTCAAAGTGATAGTGCATCCATCGAGTCACTCCAAATGCGGTCGTTGCTGGCACTATCGCGATGATGTAGGTCATGATCCACAACACCCAGAATTATGTGGTCGCTGCACCTCTAATCTGTTTGGGGCGGGTGAACAACGCGAGCACGCATAATTTATGGCTAAACGTTCATCAGGAAAATCTTCAAGCGCGGTCTCATGGCTAGGATTGGCCCTGATTATTTTGATCATTGATCAGATCACCAAGTTAATCGCTAAACATTATTTATTTGAGGCGATTCCACGACCTGTATTTTCATTTTTGAATTGGACTTTGGTCTACAACCCCGGGGCTGCATTTTCATTCTTATCTCAAGCAGGTGGCTGGCAACGTTGGTTCTTTACGGGCTTGGGTATTGTGGCTGCAATTTTTATTATCTATCTCTTATTTAAGAATCATCAGCAGAAAATATTCAGCACAGCACTCAGCCTCATCTTAGCCGGCGCCATTGGCAATGTGATTGATCGTATTGCTTACGGCGCTGTAGTTGATTTTATTGATTTACATTACGCTGGTTGGCACTGGCCCGCCTTTAATATTGCCGATAGCGCGATTAGTCTGGGTGTGGTACTGTTGCTCATCGATGAAATAAGACGCGTCAATCGCTCATGAGTCTTTTGCAAGGTAAACGTATTCTGCTCGCCATGTCAGGCGGTATCGCAGCCTTTAAGGTGGCGGAGTTGGTTCGTCTACTCACTGGCGCAGGCGCCAAAGTTCAAGTGATGATGAGTGAATCTGCAACGCAATTCATGACACCAGTCACTATGCAAGCACTGAGCGGTCAAACAGTCTATGTGAGTCAATGGGATAACCGAATTGCTAATAACATGGCTCACATTGAATTAACTCGGCAGATCGATTTAATGGTTGCCGTACCTGCCAGCGCAGATTTGATTGCAAAAATCAATGCGGGTCTCGCGGATGATTTAATTAGCGTGAGCTGTTTAGCACGCGATTGCCCACTGATCGTGGTTCCTGCCATGAATCGACAAATGTGGGGGAACCCTGCGACTCAAAGAAACATAGCCGGACTGATCACTCAAGGTATTGAGATCTTGGGGCCTACCTCAGGCACACAGGCCTGCGGTGAAAATGGCATGGGGCGCATGCTAGAGGCTAAAGAAATATTTGCTGGTATTCAGGCTCACCTGCAGAAAAAAGTACTTGTAGGTAAGCATGTTCTCATTACAGCGGGTCCCACCTATGAAGCGATTGATCCAGTACGCGGCATCACTAACCGTAGCTCAGGAAAGATGGGTTTTGCTATTGCCCAAGCTGCAGTTGAAGCGGGTGCGACTGTCGACTTAGTGGCCGGCCCCTGTCATCTAGAGACACCTCTGACCTTTACTCAAAGAATTAAGCGTCACGATGTCATGAGCGCAAAGGACATGCAAGCTGCAGTGATGCAATGCATCCGCCAGCAACGCACAGACTTTTTCTTTGCCGTTGCCGCCGTCGCTGATTGGGCGATTAAAAATCCAGCTGACGAAAAAATAAAACGGGGGCTAAGCGATCTTCATCTTGAGTTCGAACCTAACCCAGATATCTTAAAGTCTGTCGTAGATCATACTGGCTCCAACCCCAAGCCCTACTGCATCGGTTTTGCAGCGGAGAGCCATGACCTCGAGAAAAACGGTAAAGATAAATTAATTCGTAAAAATATCCCTCTATTAATAGCCAATATTGGGCCCGAGACCTTTGGTTTGGATGAAAACCAATTGCTCTATATCGAAAAAGATCAACAACACACGACGAGCCGTAAAGACAAAATCAGTTTGGCTCGTGAGTTAATTGAATATATCTCCACTAAAGCCTAAGCAATGAAAAAACTACAAGTCAAAATCTTAGATGAGCGCATGCGCAATAACCTGCCTCAATACGCCACAGCTGGGAGTGCCGGACTCGATTTACGCGCCTGCCTCGATGAAGCAATCACTATTGAACCAGGCCAAACCGTTCTGGTACCCACAGGGTTATCGATTTTCTTAGACGACCCTCAATACGCTGCCTTGATTTTGCCTCGCTCAGGCCTCGGTCATAAGCATGGCATCGTTTTAGGCAATCTAGTCGGCTTAATTGACTCCGATTACCAAGGGCAGTTGATGGTCAGTACATGGAATCGCGGTCAAACCGCATTTAAGTTAGAACCCATGGAGCGCCTAGCTCAGCTAGTCATCGTGCCTGTCGCTCAAGTTGAATGGCAAGAAGTTGAGGAATTTACCGCCAGCGCAAGAGGCACTGGCGGGTTTGGTAGTACGGGTCGAGCTTAGTCTTAATACCCTAGCTTAGGCCTCTTGCGTCGAGGCGGCATTACCACTGGTCTGCTTGCCCGTAAATGGGCGCACCGGGGCATCGAAATCCAAGACAATCTGATCTTGATCATCCATATCAACCACCACGTGTCCGCCATGAGCTAAACGGCCAAAGAGCAGCTCATCAGCCAAGGCTTTACGTACCAGATCCTGAATTAAGCGCTGCATAGGTCTTGCTCCCATCAATGGGTCAAAGCCATGCTTGGCAAGATACTGGCGCAATCGATCTGTAAAGTTGGCATCCACTTTCTTTTCATGTAGCTGCTCTTCAAGCTGCATGAGGAACTTATCGACCACTCGCAAAATGATCGCCTCATCCAAGGCTCTGAAGGCCACAATGGCATCCAAACGATTGCGGAACTCAGGTGTGAAAGTACGCTTGATATCCCCCATCTCGTCACCCGCCTGACGCGCAGTCGTGAATCCAATCGTAGACTTTTGCATAGTCTCAGCACCGGCATTAGTAGTCATAATGATGATCACATTACGGAAATCGGCTTTACGACCATTGTTATCGGTAAGCGTGCCGTGATCCATGACCTGCAAAAGAATATTGAAGATATCGGGATGTGCTTTTTCAATTTCATCTAGCAGTAAGACGCAATGAGGTTTTTTATTCACAGCCTCAGTTAACAATCCACCTTGATCAAAACCAACGTAGCCTGGGGGCGCGCCGATCAAACGACTGACTGCGTGACGCTCCATATACTCAGACATATCAAAGCGAATCAGCTCGATACCCATAATAAAGGCCAACTGTTTAGCAACCTCAGTCTTACCCACGCCCGTTGGGCCTGAAAAGAGGAATGAGCCAATCGGTTTATCTTCTTTACCCAAGCCAGCGCGTGACATTTTGATAGCGGCAGCCAATACTTCAATCGCAGGATCTTGACCGAACACCACACTCTTTAAGTCACGATCAAGGGTCTGTAGTTTGCTACGGTCATCCACAGAGACCGATTGAGGCGGGATACGCGCAATCTTAGCCACAATATCTTCAATCTCTTGGCGACCAATCGTTTTTTTCTGCTTTGACTTAGGCAGGATACGTTGCGCAGCACCTGCTTCATCAATCACATCAATCGCCTTATCAGGTAAGTGACGGTCATTGATATAGCGTGAGGAGAGCTCAGCAGCAGCAGTTAGGGCACCTTGTGCGTATTTCACACCATGATGCTCTTCAAATTTAGATTTCAAACCACGTAGAATTTGTACAGTTTGATCGACTGTAGGTTCAACCACATCCACCTTCTGGAAACGTCTAGAAAGCGCAGCATCTTTTTCAAAGATACCTCGATATTCATTGAAGGTCGTGGCGCCAATACACTTCATCTGACCACCTGACAAAGCAGGCTTTAGTAGATTACTCGCATCTAGGGTACCTCCTGAAGCAGCACCTGCACCAATTAAGGTATGAATCTCATCAATAAAGAGGACAGCGTTCGGATTATCTTTGAGATTCTTGAGCACGCCTTTTAAACGCTGTTCGAAGTCACCGCGATATTTGGTGCCCGCTAGCAATGCACCCATGTCTAAAGAATAGACCACGGCTTGCGAAAGAACATCAGGAACATCACCTTTGGTAATCCGCCAAGCCAAACCTTCTGCAATCGCGGTTTTACCGACCCCTGCCTCACCAACTAACAGAGGATTATTTTTTCTACGGCGGCATAACACCTGAATCACGCGCTCGACTTCGGCTTCACGACCAATCAGAGGATCAATACGGCCTTGGCGTGCCATCACATTGAGATTTTGGGTGTACTGCTCTAAGGGGCTATCCTTGCCAGAGGCATTGCCTTCCTCAGACTCATTGGCGCCTTCCTGTGGCTTTGGGCTCTCCGCTTGATCTTTGCGAATGCCATGGCTGATGTAGTTGACTACATCTAAGCGGGTCACGCCCTGCTGCTGCAAATAGTAGACCGCATGAGAATCTTTTTCACCAAAAATGGCCACCAACACATTGGCGCCATTCACTTCTTTTTTACCGTTAGAGGTCGACTGCACATGCATGATGGCTCTTTGGATCACGCGTTGAAAACCTAAGGTAGGCTGTGTATCGACTTCTTCAGTACCCGGCACAATGGGCGTGTTGTCATTGATGAAATTTTTTAGATGACTTTTTAAATCATCGATATTGACCGCGCACGCCTTGAGTACATCAGTGGCAGTCGCGTTATCTAATAGCGCACATAGTAGATGCTCTACAGTGATGAACTCATGTCGTGATGCGCGCGCATCAACGAATGCCATATGTAAAGTGACTTCTAGCTCTTGGGCAATCATGCTTCCTCCATAGTGCACTGTAATGGGTGTCCTGCCTCACGCGCGCGATCGACAACTTGATGCACTTTCGTTGCAGCAACATCTTTGGTATAGACGCCGCAAACGCCCTTACCTTCAAGATGAACTTGCAACATAATTCGCGTGGCACTTTCTTGATTCTTGTGAAAATATTCTTGAATAATCATGACCACAAACTCCATAGGAGTGTAGTCATCATTTAATAAAACCACACGATACATTTTAGGAGGCCGAACACGTTCAGCCTGACGATCCATGACGGCAGCTTCATCACCCTTAATAACGGGTAAGTCAATTTGTCCAGATCTTTTTTGTTTACTCATGCCCTTATTCTAAACACAAGTTCCAAAATCAGTCAGAAAGGATTTTTACCTAGAAAATAAAAAACCCCGGGATATCCCGGGGTTTTTCTGAAGCATGCTCAATTACATATTGTCGATCATGACTTGACCAAAGCCAGAGCATGATACTTGCGTAGCACCCTCAAGCAAACGAGCAAAGTCATATGTCACTTTCTTAGACAAAATTGACTTTTCCATCGAGCTAATAATCAAATCAGCGGCTTCAAACCAACCCATATGGCGCAGCATCATTTCAGCTGAAAGAATTTCTGAACCTGGGTTCACGTAATCCTTGCCTGCGTACTTAGGTGCTGTACCGTGAGTTGCCTCGAACATCGCAACGCTATCTGACAAGTTAGCGCCTGGAGCAATACCAATACCACCCACTTGAGCCGCTAAGGCATCAGAGATGTAGTCGCCATTCAAGTTCAATGTGGCGATCACGCTGTATTCAGCAGGACGCAACAAGATCTGCTGCAAGAAGGCGTCTGCAATAGCGTCTTTAACGATGATATCTTTGCCTGTCTTAGGATTCTTAAACTTGCACCATGGACCGCCGTCAATTAACTGTGCGCCAAACTCTTTGATCGCAACTTCATAGCCCCAATCACGGAAGCCACCTTCAGTGAACTTCATGATGTTGCCTTTATGAACGATCGTCATGGATGGCTTATCGTTATCAATCGCGTACTGAATCGCTTTACGAACCAAACGCTGCGTACCTTCACGGGAGACTGGCTTAACACCAATACCTGAGCTAGCTGGGAAGCGAATCTTCTTCACACCCATTTCTTTGGTTAGGAATTCAATGACCTTCTTGGCACCTTCAGTGCCCTCTTGCCACTCAATACCCGCATAGATGTCTTCGGAGTTTTCACGGAAGATCACCATATCGGTTTTTTCTGGCTCTTTCACAGGAGATGGCACGCCTTTGAAATAGCGTACAGGGCGCAAGCAAACATAAAGATCAAGCTCTTGACGCAAGGCCACGTTCAAAGAACGAATACCGCCACCTACAGGAGTTGTCAAAGGACCTTTGATTGAAACAACGTAGTCTTTGAGAACTTGCAGAGTCTCTTCTGGCAACCAAACATCAGGGCCATACACTTTGGTGGACTTTTCACCAGCATAGATTTCCATCCATGAAATCTTTTTCTTACCCTTGTAGGCTTTCTCAACAGCGGCATCCACCACCTTGATCATCACGGGGGTAATGTCAAAACCTGTACCATCTCCCTCAATGTAAGGAATGATTGGATGATCTGGAACGTTTAATGAATAGTCTTTATTGACGGTGATTTTTTCACCAGCTGGGACCTTAATATGCTTATACATGCAAGTGCTCTCCATTGTAAGGAATTGTTATTTTCGCATAGTGTACTACTTTGGACATGGGGTAAATGTGCAAAGACTCTGATCAGACCTGTGACACCTCTGATACAGTCCACCTAGCTAGGCTTATTGTCGCCTGATAACTCAACACCAAACTTACAGAAAAATATAAAAGAAGATGTTTTCGTATCGATACAGAGGGAGTTTTTTAGTCATACTTGGGTTAACCCTAAGCTTATGTGGGTTTCAAGCCGAGGCCCAAAAGACCTCACATACCGAATTAAGCATTGGGCTTTATACAATCCGAGCTGAGATTGCCGCAACGCCCGCAGCTCGTACGCAAGGTCTCATGTATCGCCAATTTTTACCCGATGATGACGGTATGTTGTTTGTGTTTGAAGACAAGGCTTTTCATTGTTTTTGGATGAGAAACACCCGCATCCCTTTATCGATCGCCTTTATTGCCGATGATGGCAAGATTGTGAATATTGAAGATATGCAAGCAATGACAGAGACAAATCATTGCCCCCATCAGGCTATTCGCTATGCTTTAGAAATGAATCGCGGCTGGTTCGCCAAAAAAGGAATTGGGCCGAACCACCGCGTTGTTGGTCTACCGAAGTAGGTTTAACCAAAGTGGCAAACGTAATGAACGGGTGCCTCTGCACGAATAATGAAGTAGCCACCGGCTTCAACAGTCCATGCTTGACCAGCAGCATAAGCTTGCTCTGCCGCACCATTGATACTCACATGAGCTGTGCCATCAACGACTTCCATCACTTCACGAGTGCTTAAATCAAAACGCAAGGTGCTTGGCAAAATAACACCTACAGATTTACGCTCACCACTGGCCAACGTGACCGTGTGTGACACACATTTGCCATCAAAAAAAACATTCGCCTTTTTGTTCACTGTGACTTGTTCAAATTGCATTTTTTGTCCTTATTAAATTAGAGGCCACGCTTACGACGTGCATTCGCAGCAATGCGCATACGCAGAGCATTTAACTTGATGAAGCCGCCGGCATCGGCCTGATTGTATGCACCACCATCGTCATCAAAGGTGGCGATTGTTTGATCAAAAAGGGTATTTTTTGAATCACGTGCAACGACAGTGACACTGCCCTTATACAACTTCAAACGTACAAAGCCGCTGACTTGCTGCTGGGTATGATCGATCAATGTTTGCAAAGCCACACGCTCTGGTGCCCACCAGTAACCGTTGTAAATCAAACTTGCATAACGAGGCATCAAGTCATCTTTGAGATGGGCGACTTCACGATCAAGAGTAATACTCTCAATACCACGATGCGCCTTCAGCAGAATTGTGCCGCCAGGCGTTTCATAACAACCACGGCTCTTCATACCCACATAGCGGTTCTCAACCAAATCCAAGCGACCGATGCCATGTTTGCCACCGATCTTATTTAACTCAGCGAGTAAATCATGGGGCTTGTAAGGCTTACCATTAATAGCGATAGGATCGCCCTTTTCATACTCAATATCCAAGTATTCGGCTTGATCGGGAGCCTGCTCAGGAGATACAGTCCAACGCCACATCGCCTCTTCTGCCTCGGCTTTAGGATCTTCTAAATGGCGCCCCTCATAACTAATATGCAACAAGTTAGCATCCATAGAGTAGGGTGCTCCACCCTGCTTGTGTTTCATTTCTACAGGAATGCCATGCTTTTCTGCATAGGCCAGTAACTTTTCGCGAGAGAGTAAGTCCCACTCGCGCCATGGGGCAATCACTTTAATCGATGGCTCAAGCGAGTAGTAACCCAACTCAAAGCGGACCTGATCATTCCCTTTACCGGTAGCACCATGCGAGACTGCATCAGCACCCGTTGCACGAGCAATTTCAATTTGACGCTTGGCAATCAGCGGACGAGCAATCGATGTACCTAAGAGATACTCACCTTCATAAATCGTATTAGCCCTGAACATCGGGAAAACAAAATCACGCACAAACTCTTCGCGCAAGTCATCGATAAAAATATGCTCAGGCTTAATCCCGAATTTCAAAGCCTTGGCACGGGCAGGCTCTAACTCCTCACCTTGGCCTAAATCAGCCGTAAAGGTCACAATCTCACATTGATAGGTGTCTTGTAACCACTTCAAAATCACACTGGTATCTAAGCCACCAGAATAGGCCAGTACTACTTTTTTAATATCAGACATATTTATTTACTCAAAGGGTCATTACAACTTGCCACACAACAAATATTCCATCAAAGCCTTCTGAACGTGAAGGCGATTTTCCGCCTCATCCCAAACAACACTTTGTGGTCCATCAATCACTTCCGCAGAAACCTCCTCACCGCGGTGAGCAGGCAAACAATGCATAAACAAGGCATCAGGCTTGGCCACAGCCATTAAGTCTTGGTTAACCATCCACGCCTTAAATGCAGCTAAACGGGCTTGGTTTTCAGCCTCATAACCCATACTGGTCCACACATCAGTGGTTACCAAATCAGCGCCCTCGCAAGCCGCTTTAGGATCATCAAAGACTTTCAAATATTGCTTGGCATTCGGGCTTAACATTTCAGCCCTTAATTGATAACCCAGCGGCGCTGAGAAATGAACCTGGAAGCCTAAAATTTCAGCGGCTTGTATCCAGGTATAAGCCATATTGTTAGCATCCCCAACCCAGGCCACCGTCTTACCGGCAATCGATTGACGATGCTCTACATAGGTAAAGATATCTGCTAAGACCTGACAGGGGTGATATTCATTGGTTAAACCATTAATCACAGGCACCCGAGAGTTGGCCGCGAATCGTTCAATAATGTCCTGACCAAAAGTGCGAATCATGATGATGTCAGTCATTCTAGAAATCACCTGGGCCGCATCTTCAACCGGTTCACCACGACCTAATTGAGTATCCTTGGTATTCAGAAAGACAGCATGACCCCCCAACTGATGTATCCCCGCCTCAAAAGATAAGCGTGTACGCGTAGAATTTTTTTCAAAGATCATTGCCAAGGTGCGATCATGAAGGGGATGCCAAGTCTCATAACGCTTGAACTTGGCCTTCAGTAAAGCAGATCTTTCTAGTAGATAGGCGTAGTCCTTCGCATCGAAATCAGCGAACTGCAGATAGTGTCTCACTGGAACAGTGGCTGCCATATTGGTTTACCTATCTTTCCGATTCAAATTAAATATATTGGTTGATCACAATCTCAAACTGCTAAAATCATCGGGTTAACCCGAATTATCCATCCCTTTATTCAAGCTGCCTAGACTGTGTCGAACAAACAATTTTTCATTCAAGGTCTGACCCACGATGGAAAACCATTTCGACCCAGCGATTGGGCAGAGCGCTTATGTGGCGTCATGGCTCAATTTCGACCTGAAGACGACACTGGCGATCCTCGCTTGACCTACTCACCCTATGTCAAACCCGTGATCGTTGCAGGGGTTAAATGTGTCATTGTCGACGAACGACTCAAAGACATAGAACCCAAAGCGCTTGATTTCGTGAAGAATTTCGCAAAAGACAATAATTTACCTTTGGTCGAAGCCTGCGAACTCCCCGTAAAACCAAATACCTAAAAACAAAAAACCCGCTCCTACAACAGGAACGGGCTTATTTGCACAACGTGCTAATTAAGCAGCCATGCCTTTTACAGCAGCAGACAAGCGAGACTTTGTACGTGCAGCCGTGTTCTTGTGCACAATCTTCTTGTCAGCAATTTTGTCGATCGTCGCTTGCGCTGTTTGGAAAACTTTCGCAGCGGCTTCCTTGTCACCAGTTTCTACAGCTTTGCGCACTGATTTAATTGCTGTGCGCAAACGTGAACGCAAACTGGCGTTATGTTCGTTTTGCTTAACGGCCTGGCGGGCACGTTTACGAGCTTGGGCGGTATTTGCCATTTTTAACCTTTATAAAAAACAATCAGAACTGCATTTTTGAGGGTTTTGCTAGCTGAATTCACAGCCTTATTACCGTGCACCAGCAAAATATCCCTGAAAATCAGAAACTAGCATTATATCTTATCCGCCATTAGACTACCACCCCCGCCGAAAATCTGTAAAACTAACGTCGTGAATCTATTATCTGCAGCCGCCAAAGTCAGTAGTCTGACCATGCTATCCCGTATTACGGGGCTTTTGAGGGAAACCTTAATCGCCAGGACCTTTGGGGCCTCAGAATGGACCGACGCCTTCAATGTGGCCTTCCGACTGCCTAATTTACTGCGTCGAATGTTTGCGGAAGGGGCCTTTTCCCAGGCTTTTGTACCCGTTTTGGGTGAAACTAACGCCAAAGAGGGTCAAGAAGGCACCCAACAACTCGTTTCCGCGGTCGCCACCCTCTTATTCTGGGCGGTCATACTCAGCACCCTCTTAGGGATTTTGTGCGCCCCCTTCTTGGTCTATTTAATCGCATCTGGCTTAGCCGAGTCAGGTAGAGACAGTGCGATTGGCCTCACTCGACTGATGTTTCCCTACATCGCCCTGATCTCCATGGTTTCATTGGCAGCCGGAATCCTAAACACCTATAAGCGTTTTGGTATCCCCGCATTTACGCCCGTTTTATTAAATCTCTCGATGATCGGGGCGGCAATTTTTATTTCACCCTACCTAGAGACACCGATTTATGCCCTAGCCTGTGGCGTGATCTTGGGTGGCATTTTGCAGTTAGCGATACAAATTCCAGCCTTAAAGCGTATTGGCATGCTGCCCACAATTGGTTTAGGCCCATCTACGATCAAGGCTGCCTGGCTTCATCCAGGGGCTCAAAAAATCGTCAAGCTTATGGGGCCGGCCTTATTTGGGGTATCGGTAGCGCAATTATCCTTAATCATTAATACCAACATCGCCTCCCATTTAGTCGCAGGTAGTGTCTCTTGGCTATCGTATGCCGATCGCCTCATGGAGTTTCCGACAGCCTTGCTAGGGGTTGCGATTGGCACAGTATTACTTCCTAGCCTCAGTCGCGCCAATGCTTCAGGTGATCATGAACATATTGGGCAGCTCATGGAATGGGGCATGAAGCTCACCTTTATCTTGGCAGCGCCTAGCGCAGTGGCCCTGTTTATTTTTGGCGAACCGATGGCTGCGGTTCTGTATCACTATGGCGCCTTCAACGCTCACGATGTCCATATGACGCGTTATGCTCTAGCGACTTATGGAGTTGGCCTGATTGGTCTGATCATGATTAAGATTTTGGCGCCCGCCTTTTATTCACGCCAAGATATTAAAACGCCAGTGAAAATAGCTATTCTGGTGCTAGTTGCCACACAACTCATGAACATCATTTTTGTGCCTTACTTTGCTCACGCAGGTTTAGCCCTGTCTATTGGCTTGGGCGCGATCATGAATGCCTTACTACTTTGGTATGGCCTTCATCGCAAAAACGTGTTTCATAAAAATGCTCGTTGGCTGATGTTCTTTGCAAAACTTCTCCTTGCCTTGATATTAATTAGCGTGATTTTGTATAGCGGCCTCAAACAACACGATTGGATTGCTCTACAAAGCACCCCGTTTTTACGCATCGGCATTTTTACAGCTTGGATATCTTTTGCCGGTGTAACATACTTAGCATGTCTATGGCTCTTAGGTTTTAGAACCAAAGACTTCTTACTACGAGCTCATTAATTAATATATGCCCACTCAACAGCTAGATTACTTCGCCACACTCGTAGCCGATGATGATCACTTTCCATTGACTGAAGCAGCGATCGCGGTTGCACAACATGCCTATCCTGACCTAGATGTCGAGCATGTCGTTGATGAAATCGATGGTCTTGCCCAGAAACTGCATGCCCGAATCAGTAAAGAAATGTCAGGCTTACAGAAACTACAAATTCTGAAGCTCTACTTTTACAAAGAACTGGGCTTTGGCCCTAATCAAAACAACTATTACGACCCAGATAACTCATACATCCATAGCCTACTTAGAACGCGGCGTGGCATACCGATTTCTTTGGCTATCTTGCTGATTGAACTAGGCCAAAGGATCGATCTACCCATTAAGGGGGTGTCTTTTCCAAATCACTTTATGGTGCGTCTGTCTCTACCGCAAGGTGAGGTGATCATCGACCCTCTGACAGGCACTTCCTTATCAAAACAAGAGCTGCAGAACATGCTAGATCCTTATTTGGATGCCCAAGGATATAAAGATGAACTGCAATTACCCTTAGGTATTTTTTTGCGCACCTCGAGCTCAAGAGAAATTCTCTCTCGTTACTTGCGCAACTTAAAAGCGATCTATACGCAGCAAGAACGCTGGGAGCGTCTTTTAGGCATCCAACAACGGCTAGTGATACTTCTACCCGATGCTCTAGAAGAAATCAGGGATCGAGGCTTAGCTTTGGCACAACTAGACTATATCCGTCCAGCGATTGAAGATATGCAGCGTTACATCGAGCATGCCAGTGATGCGAGTGATATCGAAGAAATACAAGCGCAAATTGAGCAGCTGGAACAACAGCACAAGCATCATTAATCATGCGTGCCTCGATTGCTGCATTACCCGATACTCTCATTAGTCAGATTGCTGCTGGCGAAGTCGTTGAAAAACCAGCATCAGTCGTTAAGGAAATTCTAGAAAACGCGATCGATGCACAATCTAGAGCGATCACCATTCGCCTAGAAGAAGGCGGTTGCCAACGCGTTCTGATCCAAGATGATGGCATAGGTATCGTGGCTAATGAATTGCCTTTAGCCATCGCACGTCACGCAACAAGCAAAATCCGTAGCCTAGATGATTTGGAATCAGTAGCCTCTTTGGGATTTCGGGGGGAAGCCCTCGCCTCCATCGCCTCAGTCTCACGCCTGAACATAACTACTCGTACTAGCGATGCAAGTCATGCCTGGAGCATTCAAGTGAACGGGGGTCAATGCGTGCAAGATGTGGCTCCAGCCTCGGGGCCCCTTGGCACAAGCATTGATGTCGCTGACCTGTATTTTAATACCCCTGCGCGCCGCAAGTTCCTCAAAAGTCCCGCTACCGAATTAGGCCATTGCCTAGATGTGATTCGTCGTATTGCTTTAGCAAGACCTGATATTGCATTTGCCGTTTGGCATAACGGCAAAGTGATTGAACGTTGGCCTAGCCAATCAATCGCAGAGCGTGTAGATGCCATCTTGGGAGAAGAGTTTAAAAACCATCGCATCCCCATTGAAGTGCTTCAAGGGCAAGTATCGGTTCGTGGTTTTATCAGCCAGCCGACTGCCAGTCGCGCGCGAGCTGATATGCAGTTTACTTATATCAATGGCCGCTATGTCAGAGATAAAGTCATACAACACGCTATTCGGGCCGCTTACCAAGATGTATTACATGGTGATCGACAACCGATGTTAGTGTTGGCCATAGAAATTCAACCGGAACTAGTTGATGTGAATGTGCACCCGGCCAAGACAGAAGTCCGCTTTCGGGAAAGCGGTGCCGTTCATCAATTCATCTATCAAGCAATTCATCAGGCTCTTGCCAAACCTGCAAGCGCAAGCGCTATGGAAACTATGCAAAGCATTCCTAGCAATCCGCTATGGAATCGATTCATTGAGTCAAAGAATCTCAATCTACCCGTTACTGAGCGTACAGATTTAGAGCGTTTATTTGTCAAACTGACCCCCAGCGTTGCCCAGCCGCAAGCCATACCAGAGTCGAATGATTTACCACTGGGCCATGCGATTGCGCAGATTGGTGGCATCTATATATTGGCCCAAAACAAACATGGCCTAGTTCTAGTTGATATGCATGCGGCACATGAGCGTGTCTTGTATGAAAAATTCAAAACTGAATTAAGTGCAGAAGTTCGTGTACAAGAGTTACTTGTACCGATTGTGGTCCATGTTTCTGAAAAAGAGACTGGGCTTGCTCAAGAGGCTCGCGCCGCACTCAGACAGATGGGTTTTGACCTGTCGGTTTTATCCAAACATGAAATTGCCATTCGTAGTCTGCCCGTCCTATTAGCGAAGGCTGACCCAGCAGAACTATTGCGTCACTTATTAGAAGATTTGCATCAGACTGGTAGCCAAGCTGTTTTAGAGGCCGCGCAACATGAGGAATTAGCCACAAAAGCTTGTCATGCTGCAGTTCGCGCACATCGCTACCTCAATCTTGCCGAGATGGATGCGCTTTTACGACAAATGGAGACCACCGATCGTGCCGATCAATGTAACCATGGACGCCCCACTTGGATACAACTCAGTATTCAAGACTTAGACAAATTATTCATGCGGGGTCGCTAATGGATCAGGCCGTCTTAGTCATTGCCGGCCCCACAGCCAGTGGTAAATCAGCTTTAAGTATGCGGCTCGCAGATAAATTGCACGCCCATCAACGTGAACTTGAAATCATCAGTATGGACTCGGCTTTGGTCTATCGTGGCATGGATATTGGGACAGCCAAACCGTCCGCCACTGAACTGCAACAGGTGAGACATCATTGCATCGACATTTGCGAGCCCAATGAACCCTATTCAGCGGCAAAATTTGCCCAAGATGCCCAAAAGCTTGTCAAAACAATACGCGACCGCGGCAACATACCCGTGATTGTCGGTGGCACCATGCTCTACTGGAGAGCTCTCGCCCATGGCTTAAGTGAAATGCCAACGGCTGATCCAGTCATTCGCGCAGAATTAGAATCTGAAGCACAGTCCATCGGCTGGCCGACTTTACACGCCCGTTTAGCCAAGATCGACCCGCTCACAGCAGAACGCCTCAAACCGAATGACTCTCAGAGAATTCAGAGAGCGCTAGAGGTCTATCTCATCAGCGGTAAAACAATGAGCGCATGGCAAGCTGAAAATCCTAAAACAACCGGCCGTTATGAAGATCAAGTCCAAGACTCGATCTGGCACCTGGTCAGCCTGGAACCGGGGGACCGCAAAATACTTCACGAAAGAATTGAACAGCGCTTTGAACAAATGCTAAATGCAGGGTTTTTAGATGAAGTAAAACAATTAAAAGCAAACCCAGCACTCCATCCCAACCTACCAGCCATCAGGGCGGTAGGTTATCGTCAAGCTTGGTCGTATTTAGATAATCAAACTACTTTTGCAGAAATGCGTGAGCAGGCTATTACTGCTACACGCCAATTGGCTAAACGCCAGATCACATGGCTAAGAGGTATCAGCGATAAAACTTGCTTTGACCCCTTATCCGAAGGATCGCTCGATGCAGCTCTCAAATACTGCTTTGATTTTTTGACTAAACCACAATAGTTTGGTGTGCGCCTGCCGGTCTAGCGACAACTTCACCCAACTCATAAACCGTTTCACCTTGCGCCTCAAGAATAGCTTTGGCCTCCTTGATCTGATCAGCAGCAAGAATCACAACCATACCAATGCCGCAGTTAAAGACGCGATGCATCTCGGCATCCTCTACGCCACCTTGTTGCTGTAACCATTGGAATAAAGCAGGCATTTGCCAAGCACTACGGTGTAAAACAGCCTGTACATGCTCAGGTAATACACGTGGCACGTTTTCGACTAAACCACCTCCCGTAATGTGAGCCATTCCTTTAACAGTGCAATGCTGCATCAAATGCAACATGGATTTCACATAAATACGTGTGGGGGCCATCACCACGTCTTCAAGACGCTGCCCGTTGAGTGAATCACTAGGGCGCGCTTGAGCACGCTCAATAATCTTGCGAATCAAAGAGTATCCGTTCGAATGGGCTCCGCTAGATGCCAAGCCCAGAATCCGATCACCCGCTGCAATGCTAGAGCCATCAATTATTTTTTTCTTTTCTACTGCGCCGACGGCAAAACCGGCTAGGTCGTACTCACCTTCAGGATACATACCCGGCATTTCTGCAGTCTCACCACCAATCAGAGCGCAACCAGCCAACTCACACCCTCGTGCAATACCACCAACCACAGTGGCTGCGGTATCTACAGAGAGCTTGCCGCAGGCAAAATAGTCTAAGAAGAATAAAGGCTCAGCCCCTTGTACCAAGATGTCGTTCACGCTCATGGCCACTAAGTCCTGACCGACGGTGTCATGACGATTCCACTCAAAAGCAAGTTTTAACTTTGTTCCCACACCATCAGTACCAGACACCAAAACAGGCTCTTGATAACGCTTAGGGACCTCAAAAAGTGCTCCAAAACCACCAATACCGCCCAATACACCCTCACGGAGGGTTTTTTTGGCCAAAGGCTTAATGCGCTCGACTAAAGCGTCACCCGCCTCGATATCGACACCCGCGTCACGATAAGACAATCCAGAATTTTGAGTATTTTGTGCTGACATGGTTAAAAATGGTTATGTATCGGTAGAATCATGGAATTTTAGTGGATAAGTCGTCCTTATGGCCTCTTTATTAACAACTTTCCTTGCCGCCTTTATTTTGGCTTATGTCTTAAGGCCGGTTTATCTACGTCTCATCAGTTTACGCAGCCCTAGCGCGCTCGCTGCCATTAGCACCATTATCCTGGCTCTAGCTTCAATACTAGGGCTTTTTGCCCTCATTGTGACGGTTTTGCAAAGTGAAATTCCACTGATTCGCGAGCAACTACCCGCATGGCTGACGCATCTGCAAAATAATCTTCAGCCATACATCGACAAGCTCGCCTTGAAAATTGATCTAGCCCAAACACGCGAACTCATCCAAACCAAAATCAGCCAACAACTCTCTGAGAATGCGAATACCCTGATTAACTCTAGCTTGAGTGCGCTACTGGCCTCAACACAAAGTATTTTGTCTGGCTTAGTGAATTTCCTATTGATTATCTTCGTGATGTTTTATTTACTCACTGAGTGGGATCACTTTCTGGAGAAAATACAGCATATTGTTCCCAGAAAATCCTTAGAGACTACCAATACCATTGCCCGTGAAATTGATGAACTGCTCTCACAATATCTTCGCGGCCAATTGATCGTCATTATTTACTTAGCAATCTACTACTGTGTTGCACTCTCGATACTCGATATTACCGGCGCCTTAGCCCTAGGCCTATTTACTGGTATTGCGGTATTCATCCCCTACATTGGCTTTGCTTTGGGCTTTATATTGGCACTCTTATCTGCCATCTTGCAAGCCGAAAGTGCTGTACCGATTATTGGTGTGCTCATTATTTTTGGCCTAGGCCAACTGATTGAAAGTTTATTTTTAACTCCTAAGTTCGTGGGGGAAAGAATTGGACTTCATCCAGTACTTGTTGTTTTTGCTCTGATTCTATTTGGATCATGGTTTGGCTTTTTCGGCATCTTATTAGCCCTACCACTATCAGCAATCTTGCTCGTTCTCACCCGTCATGGCTTTGAGCGATATCAACAGTCATCTTGGTACCGCAATAAATAGTATGGTTGATTTACCCAAGCAAAATGCCCTTAATTTGAGTGAGGTTCCCAAGCCCACGCTGCATAACTATTTGCCACAGGGTAATGAAGCCTTACATCAACACCTCTTGGGTTTAGCAGGCAAAGTGCGAAATAGCGCGCTACCAGCTCACGAACGGATGATCCATTTATGGGGAGCATCCGGCTCTGGTAAATCTCATCTTTTATTTGCTTACAGTAAAGAAGCCCCCGAGCAAAACGGCATTTTTTTATCTCCGACTAGCTCTGATATGGCTTGGCAACAAGCGATACAAGGGCTAGAAGAGGCCCGTTTATCCTGTGTTGCCTGTGACGACACCCAACTACTCAATACAGATCAACAAGCTTGGTTATTCAGAATCCACAATCTCATCAAAGACCAAAATCAAAGCGTATTACTCACCGCGAGTGATCAAGCACCTACATATTTAGATATTCGAGAAGATTTAAGAACCCGTTTAGGCTGGGCATGCGTCTATCGAGTCAAAGAACTTTCTGATCCAGAAAAAGTTTTAGCCATTGAACAAGCCGCTTTAGCACGCGGCATGAATTTATCTGCAGATGTCGCTCCTTGGCTGTTACACCACTTCCACAGAGACATGCCAAGTCTGATGAGCTTGATTGAAGCCCTAGACATTTACTCTCTTGAAACCAAACGCGCCGTCACGTTACCACTCGTGAAACAACTACTCCAAGAAAAATCAGGATAATGGCGGCTATGAATGGTATTGCTTTATTTGACCTAGACCACACCCTTTTACCGATTGATAGCGACCATGAATGGGGCCGCTATTTAGTTAAACGCGGTGTTGTCGATGGCGCTCATTACGCGCAAGAGAATGAGCGCTTTTATCAGGACTATCAAGCAGGTCGCCTAGATATTTATGCTTTTTTAGAGTTCGCGCTGCAACCGCTTGCCAACCACACGCGTGAGCAACTTGCCAATTGGCATGCAGACTTTATGCAAGAAGTGATTCAACCTGCTTTGCGTGATAGCGCTCGCCAACTTGTAGAACAACATCAATCCGCCGGTCACATCTGCGCTGTGGTGACGGCCACGAATAGCTTCGTGACCCGCCCCATTGCACACGCTTTTGGTGTAGAACACTTGATTGCCACGGAACCCGCCACTGAAAATAATGATCCCAACGCACGCTTCACTGGTCAAGTCGCCGGTTTACCTAACTTTAGAGAAGGGAAGGTAATCCGCGTTGAAAACTGGCTAGCAAGCCTCAATCTAACTTGGGCCACTGTCGGCGAAACCTGGTTCTACTCCGACTCTATGAACGATTTACCCTTGTTGGAAAAAGTACAAAACCCGATAGCGACAAACCCCGATCAACGCTTACGCGCAGAAAGCATACGACGTGGTTGGAAGATCTTGGATTTATTTGCATGATCAAAAAAATTATTGATCGCATTTTTAAGAAATCACCGGCGCAAAAGAAAATCGCCCACGGTAAAAATTTTCACCCTCAAAAGATCAGCAAGAAGCATCACAAGATCGATCTGTCCTTAGTCTCAAAAAACGCGATTAAGGTGACGCAAGTTCTCCAAGAGGCAGGGCACGATGCCTACATCGTAGGAGGCGCAGTCCGAGATCTGCTATTAGGTATCGCTCCGAAAGACTTTGACGTGGCCACGAGCGCAACACCTGATCAGGTACAAAAACTGTTTCGTCGCTCACGAATTATCGGGCGGCGTTTTCAGATTGTGCACGTCACTTTTTACGGCAAAGAACGTCCTGAAATTATTGAAGTATCAACCTTTCGCTCTCTTAGCCAGCAAGAAGAGGGGCATGTGAGTGCCTCAGGTAGGATTTTGCGCGACAACGTTTGGGGCACCCAAGCAGAAGATGCTCTGCGACGAGATTTCACGATTAATTCTATGTACTACGATCCGCAATCAGAGATCGTGTTGGACTATCACGGCGGCATCCAAGATATTGAAAGAAAAATGATTCGCATGATTGGCGAACCTAGCCAGCGCTATCGGGAAGATCCCGTGCGTATGCTACGCGCCATTCGATTTTCTGCCAAAACTCGTTTTACGATTGAACAAAAAACCGCTCAACCCATTACCGTATTAGCCAGTCTCATTCAGGATGTCCCAGAGGCACGCCTGTTTGATGAAATCCTAAAACTACTCATGTCTGGTCATGCTTGGCAATCTCTTTTGGGTCTACGTCAATTAGGTCTTAGTCCCTACGTTCTACCTCTCGTCAACAAAATCGCCGCAGACGAAGATCGCCTGGCATTTGTTTCACAGGCTTTAAAAAATACTGATGCACGTGTCCAAGCCGGTAAATCGATTTCTCCAGGCTTTCTCTTTGCCACTCTCTTGTGGCACGAGGTGATTGAGTGTTGGGCTAAATACGAGGCAGAACTACCCACGGTCCCTGCACTACACGCAGCAATCGATGAGGTTTTAAGCAGCCAACGTGCCTTTATGGGCATGCAAAGACGTCATGAAGCAGATATGCGTGAAATCTGGTCTTTACAACTGCGCTTAGACAAACGCGTGGGACGCGGGCCATACAAACTGATTGAAAATCCAAAATTTAGGGCAGCCTACGATTTTCTTCTGCTGCGTAGCCAGCTTGGGGAGAAGCCCACTGAACTAGCCGCCTGGTGGGACAAATTTGCGCACAGTGATGAAATCCAGCGCCAAGAACTACTCAAGCAAGTCAAAGAAGAACAAACTCTGTCTAATGCAAACCCTGAACGTCCCAAGCGTCGTCGCCGCAGAAATACAAAAAAGACCCCCGTCGAGCAAAAACTTTAAAAAAAAGATAAAGTAAGCACAACAGCACGAGGGAGTAGTTGAGATGGCATTGGCCTACATTGGTCTAGGTGGCAATATTGGTGATACAAAACAACTCATCAAAGATGCCATTATGTGTTTCGCGCAAAGACGCGAGCTAAAAGTATTAACGCGCAGTTGTATGTATCAAAGCGCCCCCATCGGTTGCGATGGGCAAGACTTCATCAATGCAGTTATTTCTTTAGAGACCGAACTCACCCCACATCAATTACTGACAGTCTGCCAACAAGTAGAAAATGATTTTGGCCGTGAGCGTCCCTTTCTAAACGCTCCAAGAACACTTGATTTAGACCTACTCGCCTATGATCAAGTCATTCTCGATGATGAACAACTGCAAGTACCCCACCCTAGAATGGTAGAAAGAGCTTTTGTTTTACTGCCCTTATTAGAAATCGAACCTAATTTATCCCTCCCTCGATTTGGCAAATTAGCTGACTACCTGCCGCACCTACAAAATCAACGCATCGAAAAAATTAAAGGTTGCTGCTGCCCCAGCAAGGTTTAGAATAAGCGCCTATGTCTTATTTACAAGAAAACCCATCACGCCCTGTGATGACAATCAGTCATCTACAAGAAATGCGTTCCCGTGGCGAAAAAATTACAACCCTCACGGCCTATGATGCTAGCTTTGCGGCACTCATGGATCGCGCTGGCATTGATGTAATTTTGGTGGGGGATTCCTTAGGTAATGTGATTCAAGGTCACACCAGCACCACACCGGTTACCATCGCAGATATGGTCTATCACGTGAGCGCAGTAGCACGTGGTCGTCACCATGCTTTTTTATTAGCAGATATGCCATTTGCCAGTTACGGCAATCCTGATCAAGCATTAGAAAATGCGGCCGCACTCATGCGTGCCGGTGCACAAATGGTGAAGCTAGAAGGTGGCCGCCACCTAGCCAATACAGTCAAACATCTGGTAGAGCATGGCGTACCGGTTTGCGCACATTTAGGTCTCATGCCACAATCCGTTCACACCATGGGTGGTTTTAAGGTTCAAGGCAAATCACCAGAAGCAGCCCAATTAGCCATCGAGGATGCGCAAATCTTAGAAAAAGCAGGGGCACAACTCTTAGTGCTTGAAGCCATCCCATCGACTTTAGGTCAAAAAATCACTCAAGCAATTTCAATACCAACGATTGGGATTGGTGCTGGCCCAGATTGCTCGGGTCAAGTTCTAGTGATGCATGATTTACTAGGCGCATTTCCGGGGCGAGCGCCGAAATTTGTCAAAAATTTCCTGGCCACCTCGAACTCGATTGAAGAAGCATTCAAAACATATATCGCAGAAGTCAAAAAGGGCCAGTTTCCTGGCCCCGAGCATTGTTTTAAAGCCGACGCTTAGTTAAAGAAGTCTTTCACTCGATCAAACCAGCCTTTTTGTTGTGGGTTATGTTTGGCCCCACCCGATTGCAAACTTTCTTCAAAGTCACGTAAGATTTTCTTTTGTGCATCCGTTAACTTCACCGGAGTTTCTACCTGTACGTGAATATATAAATCACCCGGCAAGGCTGTTCTTAAACTCTTAATTCCTTTAGAACGCAAACGGAATGTGCGGCCACTTTGAGTACCCTCTGGCACCTCAAAGCTAGCTTTACCCGACAAGGTTGGGACTTCAATCTCCCCACCTAGCGCAGCATCGACAAAAGAAATTGGCATTTGGCAATGCAAATCATCACCTTCACGTTCAAATACAGGATGGGGCTTAATGTGTACTTCAACATATAAGTCGCCATGGGGGCCACCATTGACACCAGGCTCACCATTACCCGCCGAACGTATGCGCATGCCATCATCGATGCCAGCTGGAATTTTGACTTCAAGAGTTTTTTGCGACTTGATCTTCCCAGAACCATGACATTTTCTGCAAGGCTTAGGAATGTACTTACCTGTACCACTGCAACGATGACAGGTTTGCTGCATGGAGAAGAAGCCTTGCGAAACTCGCACCTGCCCCACACCATCGCAGGTGGAGCAAGTCTCTACTTTAGAGCCTGGTTCAGCACCAGTACCTTCACAAGATTCGCAATTCGACCAACTAGGTACCCTAATTTGCGTTTCATGACCGTGGGCAGCTTCCTCTAGAGAAATCTCCATGCTGTAGCGCAAATCTGCACCGCGGTAGACTTGTGGTCCACCTCGGCCACCGCGCGCACCACCACCGAAGATATCGCCAAAAATATCACCAAAGGCATCGGCAAAACCACCAAAGCCTTGTGCCCCACCGCCAAAACCACCCATATTAGGATCGACACCCGCATGACCATATTGGTCATATGCGGCACGTTTTTGAGGATCAGACAGCATCTCGTAGGCTTCTTTAGCCTCTTTGAATTTTTCTTCAGCCTCTTGACTACCCGGATTACGATCAGGGTGATACTTCATCGCTAACTTGCGATAAGCCTTTTTAATATCGTCGTCGCTAGCATTTCGGGCAATGCCCAAAATGTCATAAAAATCACGCTTATTAGCCAAAACAAATTCCTAATCGTGTAGTTGATTGGGTGGAGCCTATGCTTACTTCTTGTCGTTCACTTCCTTGAATTCAGCATCAACCACATTATCATCTTTTGGCTTCGCCTCACCTGCAGGCGCCTCACCAGCTTTAGCTTTTTCAGCCATCGCAGCATAGACCTTTTCGCCTAACTTTTGGCTGACCTTACCCAACTCTTCAGTCTTGGCTGTGATCGCATCCTTATCAGACCCTTTAGCTGCCTCTTCCAAGTCTTTCATAGCGGCTTCAATTTTTTCTTTTTCACCCGCCTCTAAGCTAGCACCATGCTCTTCTAAAGCTTTCTTAGTAGAGTGCACTAAAGCCTCGGCAGTATTGCGAGCGTCAACTAACTCACGCAATTTACGATCTTCTTCAGCATTGGCTTCTGCATCTTTGACCATGCGCTGAATCTCTTCTTCAGACAATCCTGAATTAGCTTTGATCGTGATTTTGTTTTCTTTACCAGTCGCCTTATCTTTGGCGCCTACATGCAAAATACCATTGGCGTCGATGTCAAAAGAAACCTCAATTTGAGGGGTGCCACGCGCTGCAGGTGCAATTCCTTCGAGATTGAACTCACCTAATAATTTATTCGCAGAGGCCATCTCGCGCTCACCCTGGAATACCTTGATCGTCACAGCCGGTTGATTATCTTCAGCCGTTGAGAAGACCTGAGCATGCTTGGTAGGAATAGTGGTGTTTTTTGTGATCATCTTTGTCATCACACCACCCAAGGTTTCAATACCCAAAGACAAAGGGGTGACATCTAAAAGCAAAACGTCTTTACGGTCACCCGCCAAAACAGCCCCCTGAATTGCAGCACCGACAGCAACGGCCTCATCTGGGTTCACATCTTTACGAGGATCTTGACCGAAAAACTCTTTGACCTTCTCCTGAACCTTCGGCATACGAGTCATACCACCGACTAAGATCACATCATGAATATCGCCCACAGCAATACCAGCATCCTTAATCGCTGTTTTGCATGGCTCAATCGTGCGCGCAATCAAATCTTCAACCAAAGACTCGAGCTTGGCACGTGTGAGCTTGATATTCAGATGCTTAGGGCCACTTGCATCAGCAGTAATGTAGGGCAGATTAATGTCTGATTGTTGGCTCGATGAGAGCTCAATCTTGGTTTTTTCAGCAGCTTCTTTTAGGCGCTGTAAAGCGAGCACATCTTTTGATAAATCAACACCCTGCTCTTTTTTGAATTCTTCAATAATGAAGTCAATGATGCGCTGGTCAAAATCTTCACCACCCAAGAAAGTATCACCGTTGGTTGATAAAACCTCAAACTGCTTTTCACCATCCACATCAGCGATTTCGATAATTGAGACGTCAAATGTACCGCCGCCTAGGTCGTACACAGCAATTTTGCGATCGCCTTTTTCTTGTTTATCCAAACCAAACGCCAAAGCAGCAGCCGTAGGCTCATTGATGATGCGCTTAACATCTAAGCCAGCGATACGACCTGCGTCTTTAGTTGCCTGACGCTGACTATCATTAAAGTAAGCGGGTACAGTAATCACCGCTTCGGTCACTTCCTCACCGAGGTAATCCTCAGCTGTTTTCTTCATCTTACGCAAGACTTCTGCAGAGATTTGTGGAGGGGCCATTTTTTTGCCACGCACCTCTACCCAAGCATCACCGTTATCGGCTTTACTAATGCTATATGGCATCAAGGAAATGTCTTTTTGAACTTCTTTTTCTTCAAATTTACGGCCAATCAAACGCTTAACGGCATATAGCGTATTTTTAGGATTCGTCACTGACTGACGCTTAGCCGGTGCACCTACCAAAATTTCACCATCTTCCATGTAAGCAATAATCGATGGAGTTGTTCTCGCACCTTCTGCGTTCTCAATCACCTTAGGGCTATTACCTTCTAAAACTGCCACACATGAGTTCGTTGTACCCAAATCAATACCGATAATCTTTGCCATGTTCTACTCCTAAATTAATCTATGTTTTGTATATATGTCTGAATCTGCTGATTTCAAGTTAGCGCCTACTTCGGCTGACTAACTGTTACCAAGGCTGGTCTTAAGACTCGCTCAGCAATCATGTAGCCTTTTTGTAAAACGGTGACCACCGTATTCGCCTCTTGCTCAGAAGGCACCATCGAAATCGCTTGATGCTGATGAGGGTCAAACTTTTGGCCCACCGGATTAATTTCAATCACCCGACCTTTTTCTAAGGCTGACATCAACTGCTTCATGGTCAGATCAACACCTTCACGCACCTTGACCAAATCATCTGATTGATCAGCCAGGGCCGCGGTCAAGCTATCAACCACGGGCAATAAATGCTCAGCAAAGCCTTCGATAGCATATTTATGGGCTTTAGCAACTTCCTCGATAGCACGACGTCGGCTGTTTTCAGCCTCTGCCTTGGCGCGCAAAAATTGATCTTGCAAGTCGGCCACTTGCTGTTCTAAAGCCAGGATTTTTTCTTCTGGCGTTAACTCGTTAGCCGCCTCTTTCGCGGCTTCCTCAGCCTGGATAGGTTCTAACTCTTTGTTTTGATTATTATTTTCTGGATTTTGAGGGTCGTTCATAATGGTCTTTGTTTAACTAACAAAGACCTATATAGGGCCAATTAAGAGGATTTCAAGGGTTTAGTTTTTGGCACCCAAGGCTTGAGCACGTTGTAAGCGCATGGCGACCTCTTGACTAGATTCTGGCTGCATAGGCCAGCCCCCCATGTGTTGCAAGGCGATTTCCTCTAGGCTGCTGATCCAATCAGGAGAATCATTCATACAAGGGATGTAGTGATACTCGCCACCCCCTGCAGTCAAGAACTCTTCCCTCACCTCCATCGCAATTTCTTCGAGGGTTTCTAAACAATCAGATGGAAAGCCCGGACAAAATATATCCATTCTTTGTAAACGCTCATGTCCCAACTTATCAACCGTTGGAGCGGTATAAGGTTTTAACCACTCCGCTTTACCAAAACGAGATTGAAAGGTAACCATGGCCTGCTCTGCCGACAAACCCAAGGCCTCTCGCAATAAGCGTCCAGTTTTATGGCATTCACAATGATAAGGATCGCCCTTATCCAAGGTACGCTTAGGTACTCCGTGAAATGAAAACAAGACCTTATGCCCTTGAGAAAAATCAGGGCGCCCATGGGCATCCCAATAGCGCTCAACCTGTAGCTTCAACGCCCGGATATAGGCTGGATGATCATGGTAATGCTTCACAATTCTGATTTCAGGTTGATTTCTCCAAGTTTTTAAAATCCGGAAGATTTCATCAAAACTAGATGCCGAGGTTGTCGCTGAGTACTGTGGATACATGGGTAGAACCAGTAAACGCTCAACACCATCAGACTGTAGCTTCTTCATGGCAGACTCAATACTGGGGTTGCCATAGCGCATCGCCATCTCGACGCGAATGTCTTTCTCATGGGAGAGCAACTGCTGCTCTAAAGCAAGAGCGACGCGTCGCGTATGAATTAAAAGTGGCGAACCCCCATCAGGCCCATTCATCCAAATACTCGCGTATTTCTTGGCTGAAGCTGATGAACGCAGGGGCAAGATAATGAGATTTAAGATGAACCACCAAATCAATTTGGGTATCTCAACCACACGCGTATCGGATAAAAATTGTCGTAAGTATGGGCGAACTGCCGAGGCCGTCGGTGCATCCGGCGTCCCTAAGTTCACCAACAAAATGCCTGTTCTTAAGGGTTTTTGATGTGGCCCCATGGTGTCTCCAATTTTTTATTTATTTCGTGCTTAAAGCACTTGAGAGTAATTTAGCAGTAATGTCGACAATCGGTATGACACGTTCATAAGCCATACGTGTGGGGCCAATCACCCCTAAGGTACCCACCACCTTACCATCAACGTTATATGGGGCTGTAATAATGGCCATATCTTCCATGGGCACCAACTGACTTTCGCCACCAATAAATATTTGTACGCCATCGGCTTTAGAAGAGACGTCTAACAGCTGCAATAGACCGGTTTTTTCTTCGAAAAGATGAAACAAACGTTTTAACTTATCCATATCTGAAGACAAATCGTTCACATTCAGCAAGCGTCGCTCTCCTGATATGACCACGTCTGCTTCAGCTTCATTCGCATCTGTTCCAGCCTGTAAAGCGGCTTCCATCAAACTGGCGATATCCGTTCTCAAACCCTCTAACTCCTGACGTAAGCGCCCCTGTACGTCATAAAAACTCAGGCCGGCATAGTGAGCATTCAAGTAATTTGCAGCCTCGGTTAACTCAGAAGGACTGTAATCTTTTTGCGTCAAGATAATGCGGTTTTGCACATCCCCATCGGGGGTCACCAAAATCAGCAAGATTCTCTTTTCTGATAAGCGTAAAAACTCGACCTGCCGAAAGAGCTCGGAACGGCGCGGGGTCAATACGACGCCTGCAAAACTCGATAAATTAGACAAAACCTGGGCAGCTGCTGTGACCACTCTTTGAGGTGCATCAATCTGAATCGCATCTTGGACCTCATGGGTGAGGATTTCTTCCAAAGGCTTCACCGTGAGCATGGTATCGACAAACAAACGATAACCTTTAGGCGTTGGAATCCGGCCCGCTGAAGTATGTGGGCTAGACACAAAACCCATTTCCTCCAAGTCAGACATCACATTACGGATGGTGGCAGCAGATAAATCTAAGCCTGAATACTTTGAGAGCGTGCGTGAGCCCACCGGCTGACCATCAGCAATGTAGTGTTCGATCAGAATTTTCAGTAATACTTTGGAGCGCTCATCCATAATTGAGAAATTGTAGAGTCATTACCGCTATGGTTTAATCATTACATGTCCAATGTTAAGTCAAAAACTGCGCAAAAGCATTTCAAAAAGATAGTTCTGGTTGGTAAATACCAGGCCGAAGGCTTTTCGCAGATTTTGAAACATATCTCCGAAATTCTGGCAAAACTAGGCTGCGAAGTCTTCTTGGAGTCAGAAACGGCACGCCACAGCTCAGCACATCAACTTCCAGAATTACCAACAAGTCGTTTTGCACAAAATGTAGACTTGGTTTTGGTAGTCGGTGGTGACGGCACATTATTAGGTATCGCCCGTCAAATAGCGGGCCTTGGTATTCCTATCGTGGGCGTCAATATGGGCACTTTAGGGTATATGACCGATATTCCGATTCAGGAAGCCGAGTCCGTAATCACAGACATGATGGCTGGGCGCTATGAACAAGATATACGCTACCTTCTTGAAGCCAAGGTTTATCGAAATAACGCCCTTATTGGAGAAGGCTCGGCACTGAATGATGTAGTGGTCAATCGTTCAGGTATTGCTGGCATGGTGGAGTTAACGGTCAATGTCAATGGCCAGTTTATGTATAACCAACGCTCTGATGGCTTAATTGTCGCCACCCCAACAGGCTCTACAGCTTATGCAATGTCTGTAGGAGGCCCTATCTTGCATCCCGCAGTAGCTGGGATGGTCTTAGCTCCCATTGCACCGCATGCTCTATCGAATCGCCCTATCGTACTACCGAGTGACTCACAAATCACTATTGAACTGGTCAGCGGTAAAGACGTCTGCGTGAACTTTGATATGCAATCTCTGACCAGTTTAAAAATTGGCGATCAAATTCGTATTGAACGCTCCAATAAAAATGTCACCTTACTTCACCCCGTAGGTCATAGCGATTACCGTGCAATGCGCCAGAAACTGCATTGGAATGAATACCCCTCTTCTTTTTAATCAGTCATGTTGCGCCATATATCTATTCGGGATTTTGTCATCGTCGATCAGCTTGATATCGAGCTGGAGGCAGGCTTTACGGCCCTAACAGGCGAGACTGGCGCTGGTAAATCAATCCTACTCGATGCACTCGCACTCGCCTTGGGCGAACGCGCAGACCCAAGCCAGATTCGAGAAGGTAAAAGTAAAGCTGAAATTACGGTGGTCTTCTCCATAGTTGACAGTCTCCTCAACAGAATGAAAGCCTTTCTCGATAACGAAGGTTTTTCTTTAGAGGACGATGGGCAGACCATTATTCTTCGACGCATTATTGAGTCCAATGGCCGCAGTCGTGCGTTTATCAATGGCAGCTTAGCCACCCTGGCACAACTCAAAAGTCTGGCCGAACAATTAATTGATATTCATGGTCAACATGCTCATCAAGCCCTGATGAAAACAGGTGCACAAAGAGATTTACTGGATGAGTACGGGCAATTACAGGCATTACGCGCTGAGGTGAGCCAAGATTTCCATGCTTGGCATGAAGCCAAACAACAATTGAATAACGCTTTACATGCGGCAGAACACTTACTGAAAGAAAAAGAGCGCTTGGCTTGGCAGGTCAATGAACTCAATGAAATTTCACCTCAGCCTGGTGAATGGGCTGAAGTTGAAGAAAACTATCAACGCCTCTCTAATGCCTCGCGCCTGCTCGATGGGGCACAAACCGCCTTACACCATCTACAGGAAGCCGAACCGCATGTGGAGCAACTACTGAGTCAGGCATATGACGCGATAGAAGATCTAGCCAAAATTGATAGCCACCTCGAAGATGCGCGCTTAGCCATAGAATCTGCCCTCATCCAAAGCCAAGAAGCTGCTCAAAATCTGAATCGCTATCTACAAAAAATTGAATTAGATCCCGACCGATTAGCTGACATCGAAGAGCGCATGAAAACACTCTTTTCGGCGGCAAAGAAGTACCGTGTGAACCCAGAAGATTTGCCACAACTTTGGCAAGACACCCAAATACAACTACAAGCCATTGAAGATGCTCAAGACATCAGCGCTTTAGAAAAGAAATGTGCAGCACAACTGGCCATCTATGAAAAATCAGCCAAGAAACTCACGCAGGCAAGACAAAAAGTAGCAAAAGATCTCAGTAGTAAAGTCACATTGGCCATGCAAGATTTGGCAATGACTGGAGGTCAATTTGCAATACACCTAGAAACATTAGCAGAGCCTAGCGCCTTCGGCCAAGAAAGTATTGAGTATTTAGTCGCCGGGCATCCAGGTGTACAAGCGAAATCTTTAGCAAAAGTCGCATCAGGTGGAGAGTTAGCGCGCATTAGTCTTGCCATTAGCGTGATCACATCTGAAGCCAGTCAGATTCCGACTTTAATTTTTGATGAAGTCGATTCAGGTGTCGGCGGCGCCGTGGCAGCCATGGTAGGCAAACGTCTTCAAGAACTCGGTCAAAAACATCAAGTCTTATGCGTGACCCATCTGCCACAAGTAGCTGCGTGCGCACACCAACACTGGAAAGTGACAAAACAGATTAAAGATCTCAGCACGGTCTCAGAAATTAACTATCTAGATCGTCAAGGACGTATTCAAGAAATCGCACGCATGTTAGGCGGAGAAAACCTCACAGACACTAGCTTACGCCATGCACGCGAAATGCTAAGTCTCTAAGACATCTTGCCAAAGCAGTTTGACTGCATTGCGTGCTTGCTGCAATACATCAGTCATATCCGCAGGCGCAATACGAGTTTTTTCAGCACCATCTAAGCGTGCACGATGCTGATACTCTCTGTAAAGACGATAAGCATTGGCCACTTGATCAGCCAACTCATTGGCAATCAAACCAGCATCGGCGGCGCGTTTAAGTAGAGCAATATTGCCCCAGTTCCCCAACAGCGTAGGATAACGACCACTATGTTGTAGAACTAAATATTGAACAACAAACTCAATATCCACCATGCCGCCACTGTCATGCTTCACATCAAAACTATCAGTGTCATTCGGGTGCCCCTCAGACACTTTCAGGCGCATACTGCGTATCTCTTGCTTGAGGGTTGGAGTATCGCGTTGTTGCGCCAAAACTGCTTCACGTATTTCTTCAAAATGCTGGCCAATACGCTGATCACCGGCGCAATAACGTGCACGCGTGAGAGCCTGATGCTCCCAAACCCAAGCTGCGTTATCTCCCTCTCGCAACTGGTAACGTCTGAATGATTCCAAATTAGTAACCAATAAACCAGATACACCATTGGGTCTTAGACGTGTATCAATTTCAAATAAAACACCCGCCGGTGTCGCGGTAGTTAGCCAGGCAATCAAGCGACGCGCAAAAAAAGAATAAATTTCTGGCGCTGCTTGATCTTCAGGCGGTGCATCATACAAAAACACAATATCTAAATCGGAAGCGTAACCCAGCTCTTTGCCACCCAATTTGCCATAAGCAATGATGGCAAATTGTGGCTCAATACTTTCAAGCTTAAATTTTTTGAGAACAAAAGGCCAAACCCGTTGCAAAGTGATAGACAGAATCAAATCAGCCAATGCCGAGAGTCGATCACTGACCTTTTCAATAGCCAAAGGCTCTGAACGGCCAATCCCTAATTCCGCTAAGAGCGTCAGGAAAGTTTCCGTGTGATGTACTTGACGCAGAATATCCATGGCACGTTCACCCTGATCGCCTTGATCCAAAACATCATCAAGCATCAAGTTCACTTCGGCTCTTAATTGATCCCAGTACACCTCAGGGTGTTCTTCAGGAGAATACTGACCCTGCCCCGTCAATAAGTCATCTAACAAATGAGGATGTTTGATGAGGTAATCCGTACCCCAACTCGAGGATGAAATCAGCGCAATTAATTTGGCGGTAATGTGTGGGTACTCAGACAAAAGTGCCAAATATGAAGAACGTCGCGCAATCGACTCTAGCAAATTGAGCATTCTGACTAAGACGCGATCTTTTTTCTCCAAAGACCAATCGGTATCTGCAATTTGTTTACAAGAGTAGCTAATGAGTTGTATGAAGCGGCGTCGGGAGCCATCGGTTAAAGAGCGATACCGCGCACCACCCTGCCAGGTAGACCATGCCGCCTTTAACTGCTCATAGCACTCTGGAGGGTTCCATGGTGCATCAGCCACCTCATGATCCACATCACTGTCAATTGGCTTGAGTACAAATGCATTGGCAAATAATGTAGCTACGCGATCCCGATGAGCTGATAAGGTTTGCCTGAACTCATCCACCGTGGCATGGTTCATCGCCCTTGAAAGTCTCTCTTGAGCAAGATCATCATTAGGCAAATGATGTGTCTGAGCATCTTCCCAATATTGCAAACGATGCTCCAAGCGCCGCAAATAGTCATAAGCCTGGGTCAAAGCTTGATAATCTTGAGGCTGAATCAATTGCTTATCCACCACAAGCTGTAACACGTCTAGCGTAGGACGTATGCGTAAACTAGGGTCTTGGCCGCCTCTCACTAGCTGAAACATCTGCGCTAAGAACTCTATCTCGCGGATACCTCCACGACCCAATTTAATATCCGCAGCGCGCTCAGGGTGAGCTAAAGATCGTTTTTCAGCTTCAGCTTGGATTTGCCCATGTAAATCACGAATCGCCGCAATGACACCAAAATCCAAATAGCGCCGATAAACAAAGGGGCGCACAATATCTTGCAATAGCTTGACCCGCTTAGGGTACTGATCTGAACCCTCTGGAGGATAGACCAAGCGCCCCTTGATCCAGGCGTATCGCTCCCACTCCCTTCCTTGGACTGTAAAGTACTCTTCCAACATGCCCAGGCTACATACCAGCGGTCCAGAATCACCATTGGGGCGTAGACGCATATCCACCCGGAATACAAAACCCTCTGCCTGAACCTCCGCAAGGAGTCCCATTAATTTTTTACCTAAGCGTGTAAACCACTCGTGATGGGAGATACTTTTAGAACCCCCTTGGGTATCCCCCTCCTCTTCATAGAGGAATACCAAATCAATATCTGAGGAAACATTAAGCTCTCGACCACCCAATTTGCCCATACCAACAACCATCAAGGGCATTGGCGAACGATCTTCAGCATAGGGTCTTCCCACAGTCAAAGACATATCTTGGCTAATAGCTTGAATGCCTATGGCCAGCACACGCTCGGCAAATTGCGAAATGGCCTGAGTCACTTCGCCAAGGCAAGCCGAATCTAATAAATCTCGGTAAATGAGACGTAACATGAAACGCTGCCTAGCCAAACGTAGCTCACGTGCGACAATTTCCAGATCAACCACCGGTTCTTGTGCAAAGTGTTTTGCTTGCTCAAGAATTTCCTCAATCACCCCCGGATCCAGAGCACGCTGCCCCTCCCGCTCCAACTCCTCCTGCCATTGGGGCCGAGCACTTAACCAACGCTTGGCATAGGCGGAATGCTCAAAAACTCTCTCTAAGCTAGATTTATTTAGATTCATAATCAAGATGTTAACGCTAGTCTTGGGCTGCCGGCTATCGCATAATGTGGGGTATGTTTGCAATTAAATCTTTTCTGCAGCTCATCCAAGCGCTTAAGGAAAAAGCTAGTCAACCGCATGACCAGCGTTGGTTGCGTATCAGTGCTTATTTTGCAGTTGCAGTATTCATTTTGACGATTGCTATTCATCTGACAGTACGCTTTTATTACTGGCCACAAATCAATCAGAAAAAAGAAGATTTCGAAAAACTGCTTGGCCAGCAACTTCAGCTATCGGTCAAGGTTGAGTCCATACAAACATCATGGGATATTTTTTGGCCATCCTTTGCCATTAAAAATATTGAGCTACGTAAACTCAACGAAGCTAGCGCTATAGCGCTCAAGATTCCGGAAGTCGAAGGTACCGTCTCATGGGACTCCCTGTGGTTCAGAAAACCCATGTTTCGCTCTTTATTAATCAAAGATGCAACGATTCAAGTAGAGCGTGACCAACAAGGAAACTGGAATATTGCCGGGATTGATATCAATGCCAACTCTGCAGGACATGATGTAGGTAACTGGATCTTTGAACAAGATCGTATTCAAATATCTAACTCAAAGATCGTCTGGGATGATCAACGCTATGGCAACCATACTCACCAATTCCAAATACACAAACTTGATTTAGAAAGTCATCTCTTTAGGCACGCTATTGAACTATCAGCCAGCACACCCTTTTCCAAAAATCTGGTTGGTCTGAACGCTCAATTTAGACATAGTATTTTCGGGAACGCCGGCAATTGGCTTGACTGGCATGGCCAATTTAACTGGGATATTCAAGAATTTGAAGTTGCAAAAATTCATCAAATCATAGAGCTCCCTTTCAAAATAAAGGACGGCAAAATTTCATCACAAGGTAGCACTGACTTAAGTGGTGGCGTTGCTGAAAAAACAAAAGCATTATTAGAGGTACAACAACTACACATTGATTGGCGACGTCTCAAGCAAGAACTCAAGATTGCTTATGCACAATCTGAAATCAATCAGTTCCTCAATGGTCAAAAAATGACTGTGACTACTCCTCTGCTGCAATGGAAAGTCAAAGCACAATCGCCTCTAGAAGAATTAAAAAATATTGCCATCTATTGGAAAAAAGCTAAATCAATCAGCGCCATCGAACATGCCGGTATTCAGGCAGAAAAAATTGAGGTCTCACTCCTTGAGGAACTATTGAATCAGTTTCCTCTACCGCAGGACTTTCATCAGTTCAATCAACGCTTCCAAGCGTCTGGAAAAATCCGTGATCTGGATATCAGTTGGCATAAAGAAAGCAAGAAACTTCCTTTTGATATCCAACTGCCTTGGCAAAAAAATGCTAGCTATCGAGTGGTCATGGCATTTGATGACATCAATATCACGCCTTACCAAAAAAATGATTATTCAATTCGCAGCCTAAGCGGGAAAATACAAGCCTCTGAGCTTGGTGGTGAAATTCATCTAGGGTCTACACATACCCAGTTAAATCTTTTGGACTTGACTGAAAAAAGTGATCTATATTTCCAAGAGATCAAAGGTAAGATCCATTGGCAAAGACAAGAGAAGTATTGGTCAGTCAGTGCTAAAAATTTAGCTCTTCAAAATGATGATTTAAAACTGAAGGCTAATGGCCAATATACACATCCCCTCAAGGATAAAAAAGATAAAGATCATCTCAAGCTTAGTCTCGAGATTGACGAGGCCAATATTGCTGGCATCACTGCATACTTTCCCAAAGCCATGTCAGCCGACGCGCGCAACTATATCCGCAGCAATCTCAAATCAGGTGTCGTTCGCCAAGGTAAATTAGAAATTGATGGGCACCCTCAATGGTTACCATTTAATGATAAAAATATCGGCGTATTCACCCTTCACTTACCCGTCAGCGAGGTACGCTACAGTCCAGCTCCAGCAGATCCTCAACAAAAAGGGCTGTGGTCTGATTTCTATGGTCTTCGCGGCCTCATCAAAATGAACCGTGGGGAGTTTGAGGTGCTCGCTGAAAAAGCGAGCTTTGAACAAATTCAACTGAGCAATACACGCGCTTACACCAAAGACATCACCGCCAAAGATACTCATCTTGAAATTCAGGGTAAAGCGAGCGGCCCCACTCAAGACCTCCTTAACTATTTTGCAAAGAGTCCAGTAGGGCAACGCTTATATTCTCAATGGCAAGAATTTCAAATCAGCGGTAATGCTGAATTACTCATTAAATTAGATATACCTCTTGCAAAATCTATTGACACTCGCGTGGAGGGTGAGTTGGCTTTAAAAGCTAACGAACTACTCTATAACAAACAACTCGCCGTGAAGAACATCAACGGCACTGTTGTTTTCTCTGAAGAACAAATTTTGGCCAAAAAACTAGGCTTTGATGTCTGGGGGGGCCATATCATGGCGAGTATCCCCACGCAATTACCTTGGCAAAAGGCCCAACGCACGAAGTTAAGCGGCACGATTCAAAGTCAGGAATTGCTTGACTACTTATCATCCTCTAGCCAAACAGAAGAAAAAAATATCATAAAGCAACTCGACGGACCTATTCAAGTAGAGGGCTTCTTCAATGCTGGCTCTAAAGGTTACAAGCTAGATTTAGGTCTCGATTTCAAACAATTTCAAAGTCGCTTACCGCAACCTCTCAGCAAAAAAACTGGACAAGGTTTAACGGGTCAATTTGTACTGCAAGGCAACAAAGATACGGGCGTTTTCGAGAATAAAGGGCAGCTCGTTCTTGGTAAGTTAATTGATATGAAGTTGGCTTGGGCAGAACAAAAAGCACTGCGCGGCTCCATCGGCATTAACTCCCCCGTCAATCTCCCCAAGCAAGGCTTTACAACCAACATCATTCTCAACACATTAAATCTTGATGAATGGCAAAACTGGTATGAAAAAACCATCAAAACCAATGCACCCACTAAATCAGCCAATCCTAGCGCCCCAGCCATAGATACTATTTCGGCTTATGTGGATCGCCTGATCGTCGCCGACCGAGAATTTAAGGATGTTGCCGTTTTAGCAACACATGAAAAAGATCAATGGCATGCCAGCATCAACTCAGAGCTAGCTGTTGGCTTAGTGCAATGGAAATCGGCACAAATCGGCCTACCACAGGGAAAGCTCACTGCAAGATTACAAAAACTCAATATTCAAAATGAATCTCAGGGAGATACGCTCACCCGCGGCATCAACCAACGCATGCAGAAAATTCCAGCCTTGGATATTGAAGCGGATGCCCTGATCTTCAATGGCAAGCCTTATGGCAAGATGAGTCTGCTTGCAAGCAATGACAAAAATGATTGGCGCATAGATCGTTTGTATTTAAAAACGCCTGTGGCTGAACTTCAAGCTACTGGCAAATGGGCACTACCGAAGGCGGGCATCAAGGATGATCGAGGTAGCACAATACTGAACTTTGATCTAGATATTGATAATGCCGGTGAGCTTCTCAAAAATCTTGGTTTCCCAAGTACCGTGGATAAGGGTGCCGGTAAATTAGTCGGATCTATTTCTTGGTCTAATGCACCCTACAGTTTTGATCTCAAGTCTTTGAACGGCAATTTGTCGCTCGATTTAATTAAGGGCACTGTCTTGCAAGTAGAGCCTGGGGTTGCCCGCCTTTTAGGTGTGTTAAGTTTCCAAGGACTCAACCGTTTGGCCACACTAGATATTGGTGGGGTACTCAAACCCATCGTGTCTCAAGGAATGCCTTTTGATCGAATCACTTCAAAAGGGATGATCCAAAATGGTATTGCGCAAATTCAAGATCTCAGCCTAAGAAGCCCTCAAGGCAACGTCCGCTTGAGCGGCCGCGCCAACTTACTCAATGAAACTCAAGATATACGTATCACTGTACTACCCGCCCTAAACGCTGGTTCAGCATCTGTTGCGTATACCTTTGTCAATCCCATTATTGGTTTAAGTACTCTTTTAGGCCAATACTTAATTGCTGATCCTGTCAGCAAACTCTTCCAATTGGACTATTTAATTCAGGGTGGCTGGGATAAACCGGAAATCATTGCTTTAGATAGTAAGGGCCAGCCGATTAACGAGGCCCAACTGAAAGACATCAGAGATAAATCCCTCCTCAAACAACAAAATAGCCCAAGTAAAAAATAGCTCTAGAATAGAGCAATGAGTTCAATTCTGCGCGTAGCGGCTATCCAGATGACTTCTGGCACCAGCTGGACTGATAATCTAAAAAGCGCCACAGATCTAGTGGGGCTAGCGCACGAGGCTGGGGCACAAGTTGTATTGCTTCCTGAATATTTTTGCCTCATGGGTCAGCAAGATGACGATAAGGTAAAAATTAGAGAAGCGTTTGCTCAGGGGCCTATCCAAGATGCCATGAGCCAATTAGCCCAAGAACATGGTGTTTATCTGGTTTCGGGCACGATCCCACTTCTAGCAGAACAGGCCAATAAAGTCAGAAACTCTTCTTTAGTTTTTGACCCTTGCGGCAAAATCATCGCCCGCTACGACAAGATTCATTTATTTGGCTTTCATCATGAAAAAGAGCACTACGATGAATCAAGTACCATTGAGGCGGGCAGTGAAGTTTGTCGTTTTGAAATTGAGATTGCAGGGCAAGCTTGGTCCTTTGGTTTGTCGATTTGCTATGACTTACGCTTTCCTGAGCTGTATCGTCAACTAGGCGCTGTGGACTGTCACTTAATCCCCGCCGCCTTCACCTACACCACAGGCAAAGCCCACTGGGAAACCCTCCTAAAGGCCAGAGCCATTGAAAATCAATGCTATGTTTTAGCCAGCGGGCAAAGCGGCAAACATCAAAATGGGCGTAATACATGGGGGCAATCTATCCTAATCGATCCTTGGGGTAATACGGTCGATGAGTTAAAAGATGGCTATGGCATCGTATGTGCCGATTTGGATAAAAACCTGATTTCTGAAATTCGTTCAAAATTACCAGCTTTACAGCATAGAGTTCTATAAAGATGAGTCATCCTCTTGCCTTAATCGATCAACAAGCCCTATCGGCTCAAGATGCCCTAGGGATTGCAAAAGATATTTTGTTAAGCCCTCATGGCATCGATGAATCATTCTTAAGAAAAACTCTTGCGCTCATGCATCACCATCAACTCGATGATGCCGACCTCTATTTCCAAAGAACTCTGAGCGAATCTTGGAGTCTTGAGGAAAGCATCGTTAAATCAGGCTCATTCAGCATTGATCAGGGCGTGGGTGTACGTAGCATCAGTCACGATAAAACAGCATTTGCATATTCCGATGAAATCAGTGCTGCTGCCATTACTCAGGCAGCCAAAGCCACTCGAATCATCGGCGCACAACAACATAGTCAGTACATAGTGCCGCAGAAAAAAACGTATGCCAGACCTGCGCTCTATCCACACAATGACCCTATCACTGCAATGGATGCCAAGGCTAAGGTGGCCCTACTGGAGTCCATTGAAAGAACAGCGAAAGCCAAAGATCCGCGCATCACTCAAGTGATGGCCGGTCTTGCAGCAGAACATGATGTCGTTTTAGTCGCACGCGCTAATGGCACGATTGCCGCCGATATTCGTCCACTCGTGAGACTGTCCATCACGGTAATTGCGAGCCAAAATGGTCGTCGTGAAGTGGGCTCATCCGGTGGCGGCGGCCGATTTGACTATCAACTACTGACTAGCGACAAAATCGATTACTGGATCAATGAGGCCGTACGTAGCGCCCTCATCAATTTAGAGTCTCGCCCTGCTCCCGCTGGCCCTATGACAGTCGCACTCGGTCCTGGTTGGCCGGGCGTACTTTTACATGAAGCAGTGGGTCATGGTCTAGAAGGCGACTTTAACCGTAAAGGCTCTTCGGCGTTCAGCGGCAGAATTGGCGAGCGCGTAGCAGCCAAAGGAGTCACTGTGGTTGACGATGGCACAATTACAGGGCGTCGTGGTTCATTGAGCGTGGATGATGAGGGCAATCCCACACAGTGCACGACCCTCATCGAAGATGGCATTCTAAAAACGTATATCCAAGATAGCCTGAATGCACGTCTCATGAATATGCCGGTCACTGGCAATGCGCGCCGCGAGAGCTACGCAGCCCTGCCCATGCCACGCATGACAAATACTTATATGCTCTCTGGTTCTCACGACCCCCAAGAAATCATTCAGAGCATCAAAAAGGGTTTGTACGCTGTTAATTTCGGCGGCGGTCAAGTTGATATCACAAGCGGTAAATTCGTATTTTCAGCCTCAGAAGCCTACTGGGTTGAAAACGGCAAGATTCAATATCCGGTTAAAGGCGCCACAATTATTGGCAATGGGCCTGAGTCACTAAAAGATATT
The DNA here is from genome assembly GCF_018881775.1 of Polynucleobacter sp. MWH-Loch1C5. Taxonomy (GTDB): domain Bacteria; phylum Pseudomonadota; class Gammaproteobacteria; order Burkholderiales; family Burkholderiaceae; genus Polynucleobacter. The sequence goes on along the minus strand of NZ_JACVPR010000001.1, from coordinate 1,093,247 downwards.
TCGATGATCGGCAATGATATGTCCTTAGATAGTGGTGTGGGTGTATGCGGTAAAGAAGGCCAAAGCGTACCCGTGGGTGTGGGACAGCCGACTCTCAGAATCGAAAACATGACCGTTGGCGGGACCGCTTAGGTCCTTTGAGGCATTTTTCTCATTTTCAATATTTTGTGCTACATTAGAGCCATGATGCTGCACAAAGACTATTTCTATTACTTTAGTATCTCTGGCCAAGGCGGTCGAGAGGCGAAGTGTTATAAATAAATTCGCAGCTCCAAATAAACCGCCGATGTCCCGGCGGTTTTTTTTTGACAAAAACAAAGCGGTAAACGAAGGAGTGAAAAATGGCCGATAAAGCCCTCAGTAATCTAGACAGCTGGTACGCCAGTGTAGATAAGACCTCAGAAACGGATGATGAGCGCATTAAGAACATCACGGTATTACCGCCGCCTGAGCATTTGATTCGCTTCTTTCCGATCAAGGGAAGCAGTGTTGAGTCACTCATCCAAAAAACCCGCAAGAAGATTCGTGACATTCTCAACGGCAAAGATGATCGCTTATTAATCATCATTGGTCCATGCTCGATTCATGACCCTAGCGCAGCCATTGAGTACGCTAGCCGCTTATTAGAACAACGCAAAAAGTATGCCGGCGAACTCGAGATCGTGATGCGTGTTTATTTTGAAAAACCACGTACCACTGTAGGTTGGAAAGGTCTCATTAATGACCCATACCTCGATGAAAGCTACAGAATCGATGAAGGTCTTCGTGTGGCAAGACATTTACTCATGGAAATTAATCGCTTAGGCATGCCTGCCGGTAGTGAGTTCTTAGACGTGATTTCCCCACAATACATTGGCGACCTGATTTCCTGGGGCGCTATTGGTGCGCGCACCACAGAAAGCCAAATTCATCGCGAGTTAGCCTCAGGTTTGTCAGCACCAATTGGTTTTAAAAATGGTACGGATGGCAATATCAAAATTGCCACTGATGCTATTCAGTCTGCTAGCAAAGGACATCACTTCCTATCCGTTCACAAGAATGGTCAGGTCGCGATTGTTGAAACTAAAGGTAATGCGGATTGTCACGTGATTCTGCGTGGTGGCAAAGCACCGAATTACGACGAAGAAAGTGTCAATAAGGCTTGCGCTGAACTAGAGGCCGCCAAGCTCAACCCATCTCTTATGGTGGACTGCTCTCACGCCAACTCAAGCAAACAGCATGAACGTCAAATTGAAGTGGCTAAAGATATTGCTGCACAACTAGCCAAGGGATCCAAGAAAATCTTTGGCGTGATGGTCGAAAGCCATCTTCATGCTGGTACACAAAAGTTTACGCCCGGCAAAGATGATCCCAAAAATCTTAAATACGGCATGAGCATTACTGATGCATGTATTAATTGGGATGACTCCTTGGAAGTTCTTGAGGTATTAGCGGATGCGGTCAAGAAGCGTCGCGCAAAAAAGTAATCTGAACTTCGGAAAGTAAAACGCCTCCTTGGGAGGCGTTTTTTATTGGGAGTATTTGATAAGCCAAATAGCTATGACTTATTCAGCTGTTTTTTTGTGATGCCACAAAACATCCGCACCGCCTGCCGCACGATTTAAGACACGTGCCAAGACAAACAAGAGGTCGGATAAGCGATTGACGTATTGCCTAGGCGTGTCATGAATAGGCTCATGGCGCCCCAGCTTAACAATCGAGCGCTCGGCTCTGCGGCAGACCGTGCGGCAAATATGCGCTTGTGCAGCAGCACGACTACCCCCGGGCAATATGAATTCTTCTAATTTTGGCAAGGTATCGTTGTATTGCTTTAACCAAACATCGAGCTGAGCAACTTGCTCCTCTTTCAAGAGGGTGTAATTCGGGATACAAAGCTCACCCCCCAAATCAAATAAATCATGCTGAATTTGAGAAAAAAGCGCTTTGAGTTCACTAGCAACTGAGGCGGGTAAGTCTTCGGTCATCAATAGGCCGATATGCGAGTTCAACTCATCCACATCGCCCATGGCACAGATGCGCAAATGGTCTTTATAAACTCTTTGCCCATCCCCAAGACCGGTCTCGCCGGCATCACCGGTGCGAGTGGCTATTTGCGTTAATCTTTTCCCCATATGTCAGATTATATGGAAATGGCTAGAATGTCATATATCTTAGAAAAAGTGAGACGATGAATAAACCTGCCGATATCAATTTTACGGCCCTCAAGGAGCGTCAAATGACCCTAGTAGGCCGTCTTCAGTCCATACTGCCCGAACACGCCTTGCTGTGGGAGCCCGAAGATACTATTCCCTACGAATGTGATGGATTAGCGGCTTACCGTCAAATGCCTTTGGCTGTGGCTCTACCTGAAACTGAAGATCAGGTGATCCAAGTGATGAAGGTTTGCCATGAATTACAAGTGCCGATTGTGCCTCGTGGCTCAGGTACAGGCCTATCCGGTGGCGCAATGCCGATTGCTGATGGTCTCGTATTATCTTTGGCTAAATTCAAAAAAATTCTTGCGATTGATCCGATTGCAAGAACCGCTGTCGTTCAACCTGGTGTTCGTAACCTTGCCATCTCTGAAGCGGTGGCTCAATATGGTTTGTATTACGCACCCGATCCTTCTTCACAAATTGCCTGTTCGATTGGCGGTAATGTGAGCGAAAACTCAGGCGGAGTTCATTGCCTCAAGTATGGTCTCACACTACATAATCTACTTAAGGTTAGAGCGGTGTTGATGACTGGTGAAGTCGTTGAATTTGGCAGCCTAGCACCCGATGCGCCAGGCTTAGACTTACTCGCCATCCTAGTTGGTAGCGAAGGGATGCTAGCGGTGGTGACTGAAATCACCGTTAAATTGGTACCTAAACCTCAACTCGCTCAAGTCATCATGGCAAGCTTTGATGATGTTGAAAAAGGTGGGAATGCAGTAGCGGCGATCATTGCGGCGGGTATCATCCCTGCAGGTTTAGAGATGCTCGATAAAGCAGCCGCATGCGCAGTCGAAGAATTTGTTCATGCTGGCTATGACACTGAGGCAGAAGCCATTCTGCTCTGTGAATCTGATGGCACCCCTGAAGAGGTCGCTGAAGAAATTGAGCGCATGACTCAAGTGCTTAAAAATAGTGGTGCTATCCGCATACAGGTTTCTCAATCAGAAGCTGAACGTCTGAAGTTTTGGAGCGGCCGTAAAAACGCATTCCCAGCGGCCGGCCGTATCTCAGCCGATTACTACTGTATGGATGGCACTATTCCTCGACAACATATTGCCACCCTTCTTAAGCGCATTAAAGAGATGGAAGTCAAATATCAATTGCGTTGCATCAACGTGTTTCATGCCGGTGATGGCAATATGCACCCCCTCATTCTTTTCAACGGCGCAGATCAAGATGAATGGCATCGTGCCGAGGAGTTCGGTAGCGATATTCTTGAGACATGCGTTGAACTTGGCGGAACCATCACGGGTGAACATGGGGTGGGCATTGAAAAAATTAATTCAATGTGCGTGCAATACGGTGAAAATGAGCGAGAAATGTTTTGGGGAGTTAAAGCTGCCTTTGATCCTAAGAAACTGCTTAATCCTGACAAAGCAATACCGACATTAAATCGCTGCGCTGAATATGGTCGTATGCGCGTATCTGGTGGCGTTTTACCTCACCCTGAACTTGAAAGATTCTGATGGCTGACCAATACGAATTATTTAAAGACGCAATTGCCCAAGCAAGAAGTTCAAAAACCCCACTCAGAATTCGCGGTGCCGGCACAAAAGATTGGCTAGGCAATGAACTTCGTGGCACTGTACTCCCCACACAATCTCATCAGGGGATTGTTCAGTATCAGCCAGATGAGCTGGTCATTACTGTCAAAGCAGGCACGCCCGTCAAAGAAGTGCTCGCCGAACTCGCTAGCAAAGATCAGCAATTTGCGTTTGATCCACCTGTCTATGAGAACGCCACCATCGGCGGCATGGTCTGCTCTGGCCTAGCTGGCCCTGGCAGAATCAGCGTTGGCAATCTGCGTGACTTTGTACTCGGGGTCACCGTGATGGATGGACGTGGCGATGTTCTTAAATTTGGTGGCACGGTGATGAAGAACGTGGCCGGCTATGATATCTCTCGTCTTTTGCCAGGCTCTATGGGCACGCTAGCCTTACTCCTCGATGTATCCATCAAAGTCTTACCAAAACCTGCCGCATCAGCCACGGTTAGCGCCAGAATGTCTCAAGAGCAAGCCATACGCTTGAGTAATACATTAGCTAGTCAACCTTGGCCCATCAATGCCTCTAGCTGGCAAGGTCAACAAGAAGGCACTCTACATTTACGTCTGAACGGTGCTAAAGCCGCTGTTCAATCAGCCATCTCTGCATTTAAAGAATATGGCATGCAAACCGTTAATGAATCCGAAGCAGTACTCCACTGGCAAGGGCTACGCGAGCAAAGTCACCCATGGTTCAATCCTGAGCTTAAGCTTTGGCGCTTTGCCTTACCACCCACCACACCTCCATTAGCCATCGCTCAGGATTGCCTGGTTGAATGGCATGGCGGGCAACGTTGGGTACAAGGAGAATTAGATTACGCCTCTTGGAGTCAAAAAGCACGTGAGCTTGGCGGTCACCTCAGCCTATTTAGAGGTTCGGATCGTTCACCTCAGCTACGCGCCTCTCTGAAAGACAGCCCCAAGACTCAGGCCTTACATCTGATTGAAAATCGCTTGCGTCAAACTTTTGACCCTGAAGGCGTCTTTGCAACTGGAAGAATAAATTAATTATGCAAACAGAATTAGCTCCCCATTTAAGCCAAACGCCTGAAGGCATTACCGCACAAAAAATATTAAATAAGTGCGTTCATTGTGGCTTTTGTACAGCTACCTGCCCAACCTACCAACTCCTCGGTGATGAACTCGATGGGCCTAGAGGGCGTATCTACCTCATCAAACAAATGGCAGAAGGTAGACCCGCTACTGAAAAAACACGTCTACACCTGGATCGCTGCCTGACTTGTCGCAACTGTGAGAGCACTTGTCCTAGCGGCGTAGACTATGGTCATTTAATTGATATCGGTCGCCATTGGGCAGAACAACAAACCCAACGCCCCATGGGTGAACTTTGGTTACGCAAATTACTAGCGTATGGTCTGACCAACAAGCCTTTATTTGATACCGGGATGTCAATCGGTCGACTTGTCAGACCTTTATTACCTAAAGTACTGAAGAAAAAAATTCCGCAAGGGCGTCCTGCAGGCAAAAAACCGATGCCCGGTCAACATGCAGAACGCGTACTGATGCTTGAAGGGTGCGTGCAACCTGGCATGCTACCCAACATCAATCATGCGACTGCACGTGTTTTAGATCGTCTTGGTGTTGATGCCCTGCTCGCAACTAAAGCAGGTTGCTGTGGCGCCATCAAGTTTCACTTGAATGAACAAGAAGCTGCACTCGCCGAAATGAAACGCAATATTGATGCTTGGTGGCCTTACATCACGGGCGAGCATCCTGACTGCAAAGGCCAGGCAGTTGATGCTCTGATTATGAATGCGTCAGGCTGCGGCGTTACAGTCAAAGAATATGGTCATATTTTGAAAGATGACCCCATCTATCGCGATAAGGCGGCTAAGGTCTCCTCTATCTGCATGGATCTCGTAGAGTATCTACCGCGTCACACAGACGCACTTAAGAATTTACTCAAGAACAGTCCTGCTGAGCGCCTTGTTTTCCATCCACCCTGCACTCTGCAACATGGACAAAAAATCAAAGGTGGCTTAGAACAATTCTTTTCTAACCTCAACATCAAAGTCTCTCTTTGCCAGGATAGTCATCTATGCTGCGGCTCTGCAGGCACCTACTCTATTTTGCAAGCTGACTTGTCTGAACAGCTGCGCGAACAAAAACTAAATCATTTACTCAATGCTTGCCATAACAACCAAGCCAGCAAAATTGTTTCAGCCAATATTGGTTGTATTACCCACTTACAAAATGATCAAAAACCAGTCGAGCATTGGATTGAGCACCTCGACATCCTGATAGAGCAAAATAATGGCTATGTCAGCCATTCATGAAAACTTAAATAAGGTTCGTTCAGAAATAACTTTAGCCATCCAGAGGGCCAAACGCCCTCTGGACAGCGTGACCCTGCTTGCGGTGTCCAAAACCTTTGATGATGAAGCGGTCAGAGCCGCATATGCTGCTGGTCAGTTGCAGTTTGGCGAAAATTATGTCCAGGAAGCTGTGGACAAAATTCAAGCACTTCAAGATATTCGCGAGGCCTTAACGTGGCACTTCATTGGACCCTTACAAAGCAATAAAACAAAGGATGTGGCTGAACACTTTGATTGGGTACACACAATTGATCGACTCAAAATTGCACAACGCTTAAACGATCAAAGACCTCAACATCTCCATAAGCTTCAAGTCTGCGTACAAGTCAATATCAGCCAAGAAGATAGCAAAAGCGGTATTTCTCCTCATGAGGCAAAAGATTTTTGCCTGGCCTTACTTGACTTCCCCCACCTAGAACTTCGAGGATTAATGTCTATTCCTGCTGCCAAGCTTGATGCGGAAGATAGTAGAGCAGATCATCGCAGCTTAGCGGAGCTTTTTAAGACGATTGCCAAAGATCCCGCCATCCAGAATCAAGCGCCTTTGTTCAATACCCTATCGATGGGCATGTCTAGTGATTTAGCAGTAGCGATTGAAGAAGGTAGTACGATAGTACGTATTGGTACTGCAATCTTTGGCAAGCGAGTAAAAAATGATATTGCGTGATTTAAAAATTGTATTCATTGGCGGCGGCAATATGGCTAGCGCCATTATTGGCGGCCTCATCAAACAAGGCGCTCAAGCAAAACATATCAGTGTTGCTGATCCCAGTATTGATTGCCAAACTCGTCTACGCGAAAACTTTGGTATCGAAACCCACCCCAATATTGACTCTATGACCAATGCACTATCACAAGCCCATGTGGCTGTGTTAGCTGTAAAACCACAACAATTCAAAGAAGTCGCACGAGCATACGCCGCGCTTCAATTGGTAAGCCAACCTCTTCTCTTCAGTGTGGCTGCCGGCATAAAAACGACAGATATCAGCCGCTGGACGAATAACGCTAAAGTAATCCGTGCGATGCCTAATACGCCCGCCTTGATTAATCAAGGCATGACTGGTCTTTTTGCCAGCGCATCAAGCAATAATGAAGAGCGAGCAATCGCAGAGATAATTTGCCAAGCGATGGGTAGTCATGTCTGGGTTGAACATGAAGAACTCATGGATAGTATTACTGCAGTCTCTGGTAGCGGCCCTGCGTACTTCTTTGCCTTTATTGAGGCCATTGAAAAAGCAGGTGTATCACAAGGCCTAGATGCGGCTAGCGCAAGAAAATTATCAATTCAGACGGCCTTGGGTGCTGCTATGCTCGCTCAACAATCCACAGATAGTCCATCGGTATTGCGCGAGAAAGTGACCTCTAAAGGTGGCACGACTTATGCAGCCTTACAAGTTTTTGAAAAAATGGATCTACAAGGTATCGTTTCTGAAGCTCTAGAAGCTGCTCGTGCACGGGGTGCTGAAATGGGTGAAGAATTAGGTCGCGACTAGACTCATAAGCCCAGGGCGATTGCTAGAAAAATACAAGCCCCAAACCAGTTGTTTTGACGAAATACCGTAAAGCAATCTTGTGGATGACGCTTACGTATACGCCAAACAAAATAAATAGCCAGGATGGCTGCCAAGACTAATCCCAGCCAAAAATAAAGTTTGAGCTGCAGTTGGTAACCGACCGAACCCAGGAGCATGACTGTGCTGGCATAACACAAGGCAATCATACAAACGTCCCACCGACCAAAGGTAATGGCTGAAGTTCGAATACCAATCTTCAGATCATCTTCACGATCAACCATGGCATAAGCTGTATCGTAGGCGATGGCCCAGGCAATATTAGCAAGCACTAGTAACCAGATATAGGCTGGCAAATAGTTTTGTATCGCTGCGTATGCCATGGGTATACCAAATGAAAATGCAATCCCCAAAATCGCTTGAGGTATTGAAAAAAAGCGTTTCGTAAATGGATAAATGATGGCGACTGCCAGAGCAGGTACCGATAATGCCTTCGTTAAGTTATTTAAAGGCCAAATCAAGATAAAGGCGCATAAAGCCAAAATACCTGTCACCATTAAGGCTTCCCACGGCGCAATACGCCCTGCAGTCACGGGCCGCTCTGCGGTACGACGCACATGCTTGTCAAAATCACGGTCAGCATAATCATTGATGGCACAACCTGCGCTGCGCATCAAAAAACAACCCAATGAAAAAATCAAGAAAAGTGGCCATCCTGGCCATCCCTCACTACCTAACCATAAGGCCCACAGCGTTGGCCATAAAACCAATAGAGTCCCTATCGGCTTATCAAAGCGTATCAGAGCCAAGTAATCTTGAAGTTTGCTAGATTTCACAAGAAATAATGGTTTTAAAGAATGCAATATCTTAATCGGATTAGCCTATGCTTTGACAAAGTCAACCCGATGTCTGAGCCAACGAACTAAATGGGCCTGAATATGCTCGGGATATTGATCCATCATCACCCAAGCCAACTTTTGCACCTGAGCAATCAAACCTTGTTCACGCTGCAAATCCACAAAACGAAGTAATGCGTCGCCCGATTGCCGAGAACCTAATATCTCACCAGGTCCGCGCAACTCAAGATCTTTCTCTGCAATTAAAAACCCATCTTGAGTTTCTCGAATAGTTTGTAGCCGCGTTTTGGCTGCCTCACCGATTTGTTGACCGTATAACAAAATACAAATAGAGGCATCACTACCTCGACCAATGCGCCCTCTTAACTGATGAAGCTGTGCATAACCAAAGCGCTCTGCATTTTCAATCACCATCAAAGATGCTTTAGGAACATCAACACCCACTTCGATGACCGTGGTTGCTACAAGTACCTGAATTTCGCCACGCACAAAACGATCCATCACATCTTGCTTCTCAGAGGGCTTGAGTCGCCCATGAATAAGACCTATTTGTAGACCGGGGGCAGCTTGTTGTAAATATTCATACGTGGCTGTAGCTGTCTGTAATTGCATCGCCTCTGACTCTTCAATCAAAGGACACACCCAATAAGCCTGCCGCCCTTCCTTGAGCTCTTTAAGCATACTCGCGACTAACTCATCACGACGGTCTTCTTTCATGAGCTTTGTCACTATGGCCTGCCGACCTGGGGGTAATTCATCAATGACTGACATTTCTAGATCAGCATAAAAAGTCATGGCTAAGGTTCTAGGAATAGGTGTAGCCGACATCATCAACTGATGACAGCTGAGCAATTCGTCAGTTAACTTCTCCTGCAAAGTTAAACGTTGCTTCACCCCAAAACGGTGTTGCTCATCCACAACCACAAAGCCTAATTTTTTAAACTGGACCGCATCCTGAATCAAGGCATGCGTACCAATCACAAGCTGCGCTTGGCCAGAGGCAATCTCCTCATAAGCCTTATTTTTTTCAGAAGCCTTCAATGAGCCCGTTAACCAAACGATCTTGACTCCCAAAGGATTTAACCAAACACTCAATTTACGATAGTGTTGCTCAGCCAAAATCTCAGTAGGAGCCATGATGGCCGTTTGCCAACCTGCATCGATCACATGCAAACAGGCCAGTGCTGCAATGATGGTTTTGCCACTACCCACATCCCCTTGCAATAGTCTATTCATCGGGTAACCCAAAGATAGATCCTCTTGAATTTCTTGCCAGACGCGTTGTTGAGCCCCCGTTAATACAAAGGGTAAGGTCTTTTCAAATTGACTCAATAGGCCATTGGCTAGGGTTTTGACGGGAATTTTTGGAGCAAGGCGCGCTTGCCGATCTTTTTTGGCACGAATCAATGAAACCTGTTGCGCCAATAACTCTTCAATTTGAACTCTACGCCAAGCTGGATGAGTCTTATTAGCAATGGCCTCTAAATCATCATCTGCAGCAGGCTGATGCAAGACATTCAGAGCCGCCAATAAAGAAGGTAGCTCTAGGTGTGGGAAATAGCTTTGTATCAGTGAAGGGGGTAAGGTATCAGCTAATTCTTTTTGCAAATCGGGAGATTTAAGAAATTGCAAAATCGCCTTACGAATACTCAGCTGAGAGACCCCTGCAATCGTCGAGTAAACCGGAGTCAGGGTATTGGGTAAAGGAGCATCTTCATCTAACACCTTGACGACTGGGTGTACTATCTCGGGGCCCATGAAACCTGTACGGATCAAGCCTCTAAATCTAATGTGGCGCCCCACCGCCATTTGCTTCATCTGTGAAGGGTAAAAATTGAACCACCGTAAAGCCACTAGGCTATCCCCCGCCTTCACCGTGACAATTAACTGGCGCCGAGGACGATAAACCAGATCCTGCTTAATGATCCAACCCTGAGTCTGCACTTCACGATCATGTATATGAAGGGCCTCCTCTAGGGGATATAAATGGGTTTCATCCTCATAACGGATCGGCAAATGAAATAAGACTTCAAGGGCTTCTTTAAAACCTAATTTCAGTAAGGGTGCAGGCAAATGAGGGCTAACCATGGTTAGAATCTTACTTCTTAACAAAACATCATGAAACTTTCTGACTTTAACTACCACTTGCCTGAAGAGCTGATTGCGCAATTTCCACTCGAAGAGCGCTCAGCAAGCCGTCTGTTGGTCTTAGACCCACACAGAGAGCCCCATCTGAGAGATAGTTTTTTTAAACAATTAAAAAACGAACTCAGGCCTCAAGATTTACTGGTTTTTAACAATACCAAAGTGATTCCGGCGCGTTTATTTGGACGCAAACAGACCGGCGGTCAGGTAGAAGTGATGCTTGAACGAATTATTGGTGAGCGTGAAGCAATTGCTCAAATTAGAGCGTCTAAATCACCCACCGTGGGCAGCCGCATCCTAATTGAGAATGATGCTCATCAGCTCGTGATCGAAGTTTTAGAACGTCAAGACCACTCCCCTTTTTACCGCCTTGGCTTTAGTCAAAACTGTTTAGATTCATTAGAGCTTTTTGGGCAACTTCCTTTACCCCCCTACATTGATCATCAAGCGGGTGCAAATGATCAACAGCGCTATCAAACGGTGTATGCAGAAAAACCGGGGGCTGTGGCCGCACCCACTGCAGGTTTACATTTTGATGATTCCATATTGTCAGAAATTGATGCCATGGGTGTACAACGAACCACCATTACTTTGCATGTAGGGGCGGGCACATTTAGCCCAGTACGCCACGAGAATCTAGCAGAACATCAAATGCATAGTGAGTGGTATGAAATCTCAGACAAGGCTTTGGAACAAATTAGGCAGACGCAAGCTGCTGGGGGTCGCGTGATAGCTGTAGGAACGACGAGCTTGAGAACTTTAGAGTCATATGCGAACTCAGGCATCACTCAGGGTGACACCAATCTCTTTATCACCCCGGGCTACACATTCAAAATGGTAGACTGTCTGATTACTAACTTTCACCTACCGCAATCTACGCTTCTCATGTTAGTAAGCGCTTTCTCAGGTTACGAAGCCATCATGAAAGCCTACCAACATGCCATACAAGAGAAATATCGATTTTTTAGCTATGGCGATGCGATGTTTTTAAACAAACAATGACCCAAGCCATTTTTAAACTAATCAAAAAAGATTCACGCTCATTGGCCCGTCGCGGTGAATTACAACTGACTCACGGCCAGGTGCAGACGCCTATTTTTATGCCTGTTGGCACCTATGGAACCGTCAAAGGTATGACACCCCGCGATTTAGCAGAAGCAGAAGCGCAAATTGTTCTGGGTAATACCTTCCATCTCTGGCTAAGACCAGGCCTAGACGTGATTGGCAAACATCAGGGTTTACATCGCTTTATGGCTTGGAATAAACCTATCCTGACCGATTCTGGTGGGTTTCAGGTATTTAGCCTCGGGGCACTACGAAAAATTTCTGAAGAAGGCGTTACTTTTGCCTCTCCTGTGAATGGCGACAAGCTTTTCATGTCTCCCGAAGTATCTATGGATATTCAGGCGGTTCTCAATAGTGATATCGCTATGCAGTTTGATGAATGCACCCCCTACGAAACTCACGGCATCCCCACAGATCATGCGAGCGCCAAGCGCTCACTCGAACTCTCTCTGCGCTGGGGAGAACGCTCTTTAAAACGGTTTCGAGAACTCAATACCCCTAACGCCCTGTTTGGCATCGTGCAAGGTGGCATGTTCGAGGATCTACGGGCCCACTCCTTAGAGCAAGTATCCCAACAAGGTTTCGATGGCATTGCGATTGGCGGCCTATCCGTGGGTGAACCCAAAGAGGATTTCGAGAGAATCCTGAAGTTTCTAGGTCCACAACTGCCCGAACAAAAAGCTCATTATTTGATGGGGGTGGGCACCCCAGAAGATTTAGTTTTGGGCGTCAGTCAAGGTATCGATATGTTTGACTGTGTGATGCCGACCCGTAATGCCCGTAATGGTTGGCTCTTTACCCGTTTTGGAGACCTCAAACTCAGAAACTCTGCCTACAAGGATGATCTCAGACCACTAGACCCCAGTTGTAGCTGCTATACCTGTAGAAACTTTACCCGCAGTTATTTACATCATCTACAAAAAACCAATGAAATCTTGGGAGCACAACTGAATACCATTCATAACATTCATTACTACTTGAATCTCATGAATGAGATCAGAGCGGCTCTAGATCAGGATCAATTCCCGGAATTCATGGCTCAATTCGCCCAAGACCGCGCTCTGGGTGTGGCCCATGCATCAGGTTAAAATCAGCTTTTCTTAAGGAGAAATACTATGTTGATCAGCAATGCTTATGCCCAAGCCGCAGGTGGCGCCGAGGGCGGTGGTTTAATGAGCTTTATCCCTCTCATTTTGATGTTTGTGGTCTTATATTTTGTCATGATCCGTCCACAAATGAAGCGTCAAAAAGAGTTACGCAATATGCTCGACGCATTGGCTGTGGGCGATGAAGTAGTGACTGTAGGCGGCTTAATGGGTCGTATTACCACCCTCAAAGATCACTACATTACCGTTGAATTACTGCCTGGCACTGAAGTAAAAATGCAGAAATCATCTGTCACAGCTGTTTTGCCAAAAGGCACGCTCAAAGAGATTTAAAACTAAAGGTCTAGAATGAATCGCTACCCTCTGTGGAAATACCTGGTGATTGTGGTGGCACTGCTGATCGGTGCCATTTACACTTTACCGAACTTTTTTGGTGAAGCACCGGCTGTACAAATCTCAGCGGGTAAAGCGACCGTCAAGATTGAGCCTAGTCTGCAAGATCGGGCTCAAGATATTCTCCAAAGTGCCCAAATTGCCCATAAAGGCGTTATTTATGAGCGCATGGGGAATAACGGCACCATCAAGATTCGCTTCTCCTCGCCAGATGATCAAATCCGCGGCAAGGATGCCTTACAAAAATCGTTAAATCCAAATGCGGATGATCCGAGTTATATCGTTGCACTTAATCTCATCTCAAATACTCCCGCTTGGCTTTCGAGTATGGGCGCCATGCCGATGTACCTCGGTCTTGACTTAAGAGGTGGCGTCCACTTTCTCCTACAAGTGGATATGCGTGGTGCCTTACAGAAGAAGATCGAATCTCTAGCAACCGACGCTCGCAGCCAACTTCGCGAGAAAAATATTCGTCACAATGGGATCGAGCGTCAAAATGACCAAATCCTGATTCGTTTTGGCACTCAGGAAGAAGCGGGTAACGCCAGAAATCTTCTCAATAAACAATTAGCTGACCTTGAGTTCAATATTGAAAAGTCCGCAGATGGCTTTCGTTTGGTTGGTAAATTTAGAGATGCTGCGATTAAGGAAGTTCAAGAAAATGCTGTTAAGCAAAATATCACGACCTTACATAATCGTGTCAATGAACTCGGCGTTGCAGAACCTGTGATTCAACAGCAGGGTGCTGACCGAATTATTGTGCAATTACCCGGAGTTCAAGACACAGCGCGCGCTAAAGATATTATTGGTCGTACGGCAACACTGGAATCACGCTTAGCGGACCCCGTCAAAACTTATTTGCTGTCTGGCGAAGCACCACCACCCGGTACTGACGTTTTCAGAATGGGTGATGGACGTCAAGTCGTATTCAAAAAATCAGTTATTTTTAGTGGTGATCGCATCACCAGTGCCTCAGCAGGCTTTGACTCTAATCAAAGACCAGCGGTCAGTATTACCCTAGACTCTGCGGGCGGCCGTGTCATGCAAGAAATTACCCGTGACAATATTGGCAAGCCGATGGGCATGATCCTCTTTGAAAAAGGTCGTGGTGAAGTGCTAACTGTTGCCACTATTCAGAGTGAGTTTGGTGCCAAGTTCCAAATTACCGGCCAACCCAGCACAGAAAGTGCTAATGATTTAGCCTTGCTCCTGCGTGCCGGCTCTCTAGCCGCACCGATGGAAATCATCGAGGAGCGCACCATCGGCCCTAGCTTAGGTGCAGATAACATTAGCAAAGGCTTTAATTCTGTAATTTATGGCTTTATCGCGATTGCGATTTTCATGATTGCCTATTACATGCTTTTTGGCGTGTTCTCAGTCATTGCCTTAGCGGTGAACTTATTCTTATTAGTCGCGATTCTATCTTTACTGCAAGCGACATTGACCTTGCCAGGTATTGCGGCGATGGCATTGGCTTTGGGTATGGCGATTGACTCGAACGTTCTGATCAATGAACGTATCCGTGAGGAGTTGCGCGCCGGCGCATCACCTCAAGCAGCCATTGCCACAGGTTTTGAAAAAGCTTGGGCTACTATCTTAGACTCCAACATCACAACTCTGATTGCTGGTATTGCCCTATTGGCTTTTGGCTCTGGCCCTGTGCGAGGCTTTGCTGTCGTTCATAGCCTCGGCATTTTAACCTCCATGTTCTCTGCAGTATTCTTCGCCCGCGGCATCGTCAACCTCTGGTACGGCCGCCAAAAGAAATTGCAAAGCGTATCCATCGGCCAAATTTGGCGCCCTACGGAATAAGGAATCATCATGGAATTTTTCAAGATTCAAAAAAATATTCCGTTCATGCGCCATGCCTTGGTGCTGAACATTATCTCGGCAGCAACTTTTATTGCTGCAGTCTTTTTCATTGCTTTTAAAGGCCTGCACTTGTCCGTTGAATTTACCGGCGGCACTGTGATGGAAATCAACTACCAACAGACAGCCCCCTTAGATTCGATCCGCCAAGACTTAGGCAAGATGGGTTATCAAGATATCCAAGTGCAAAACTTTGGTAGCTCAAAAGATGTTTTAATCCGCCTCCCTATACAAAAGGATGCCGAAGGTAAAACTATCTCTTCAGCAAAACAAAGTGAACTCGTCTTAGAGCAACTCAAGTCATCACACGCGGATGTCAAACTACAACGGGTTGAGTTTGTCGGCCCACAAGTGGGTAAAGAATTAGCAACAGATGGTCTCTTAGCCCTACTCTTCGTTGTTTTCGGCATCATGATTTACCTATCCGTACGCTTTGAATGGAAGTATGCGGTCGCTGGTATTGTGGCGAACTTACACGACGTTGTGATTATTTTGGGTTTCTTTGCAGCTTTTGGTTGGGAGTTTTCGCTCTCCGTACTCGCAGCGGTGTTAGCGGTCTTGGGTTACTCCGTCAACGAATCCGTGGTGATCTTTGACCGTATCCGTGAAACCTTCAAAAAACATCGCAAGATGGATACCAAAACAGTCATCGATAGCGCCATCACAGGCACCATTAGCCGTACCATCATTACCCACGGCAGTACGCAAATGATGGTCTTGGCCATGCTCTTATTTGGCGGCCCTACGCTGTATTACTTTGCGCTAGCGCTCACCATTGGTATTTTGTTTGGTATTTACTCATCCGTCTTCGTAGCCGCCGCTTTAGCCATGTGGCTTGGTATACGTCGTGAGGACCTGATCAAGGCCGAGGGCAAAACACCAACCAGTAAGTCAGACGACCCCAACTACGGGGCACAAGTCTAATTTTGCTTTAGATAAGAGCTTAGGGCATCGAGAGTTTTTTGCGATGCCCCAATATGCTGATTAGCAAACTCAAAAGCATTCGAACCCAGCTTCTCTAGACGTTGTGGGTTTTGTAATAACTCATATAAAGCCATACCCAAATCTTCTGGGTTTTCCAAAGATACAGCGCCTTCAGCCGCAATCAAATCACGACTAGCCTCTTGGAAGTTAAAGCAATGAGGGCCAAGGATCACAGGCTTAGCAAGAGCGGCAGCCTCAATAAAATTCTGCCCACCATGGGGTTTCAATGTGCCGCCCATGATGACTAAATCGGCGATACCGTAATACAGGGCCATCTCTCCCATGGTGTTACCCAATACCAGGCGGTGCGATTCTAAGACTTGGGCAAGTGCGTAGTTATCTTTTGCATCAGCACGTCTGCCAACAGAATCTCCTAGGGCTTGCATTTGCTCATAGACCAGATCAAAACGTTGTGGATGACGTGGCACGATCAAAAGACGATAGCTAGCTGCCTGAGATCCCATTTGCTGACAGCACTGCTGCCACGCCTTAAGAATCATGGCCTCTTCTTCATCCCGAGTACTAGCAGCACAGATAATCAATAATGGCTCACCCAAAGCCTGACGGACCTGTATCGCGCTCTCAATCATGTCTTTATTGGGTTTCACATCAAACTTCATATTGCCCATGACCTTGATACGATCTAGGCCTAGGCTCCTCAAGTTACGTAAGTCATGTTGTGTTTGCGCGAAGATCGTGTCAAAGCTTTTGAGGATCTCTGAGGCAATATTGCCAAAAAAGCGAAAGCGCTTGGCACTTTTATCCGACAAACGAGCATTCGATAAGAACATCGGGATTCCAAAACGTTTAGCCTGAACCAACATTTCTGGCCAAACTTCGGTTTCCATAATTAAACCTATCTTGGGCCGGATGAACTTAAAAAATCTTGGCAAGGTGAATAAAGAGTCATAGGCTAAATAGACTTGCTGAACACGACCCGCAGCAATCTCTGCAGCAAAGATTTCGGCACCCGTGGCTCGACCTGTAGGTGTCATGTGCGTTAATAGAACCTTTTGATCTAGCGCCAATAAACCTCGAACCAATGGCTCAGCAGCCCGAGTTTCTCCGACGGATACCGCGTGCACCCATACCGGGCGACTTGTGATTGGGAAAGCATAGCAACCCAGCCGCTCTCCTATATGGCTACGATAAGCCGGTAGCTTTTTACCCTTTAGCCATAAACGCAGTAATGCAACTGGCAAGGCCAGCAGCCACAACACTCGATAGAGCGTTAAAAATAAATGGGTTTTAAAGCTAAATTGCACTCGTTTATTTAGCAGCCAAACGTTCAGTTAACTCAATCGCTTTGCCAATGTAGCTTGCGGGCGTCATTTGCAAAAGATCTTGCTTAGCAGCGTCTGGAATGGCCAATTTTTGAATGAACTCGCGCAAGGCTTCAGGCGTAATACCTTTACCACGGGTTAATTCTTTAAGCTGCTCATATGGATTGGGCACACCGTAGCGACGCATGACTGTTTGTACTGGCTCAGCGAGCACCTCCCAACAATTATCTAAATCTTCGGCTAAGCGTGTTGGATTGGTTTCTAGCTTACCCAAACCCTTCAAAGCACTTTCATAAGCCAATAAGCTGTGACCTAATGCAGTGCCAAGATTTCTTAAAACGGTTGAATCAGTTAAATCTCTTTGCCAACGCGACACCGGTAGCTTCTCTGAAAGGTGCTTGAGCAATGCGTTAGCAATACCCAAATTACCCTCTGAATTTTCAAAATCAATCGGATTGACCTTGTGCGGCATAGTCGAGGAACCAATTTCTCCTGCCTTAGTTTTTTGCTTGAAATAACCCCAAGCGATGTATCCCCAAATATCACGATTCATATCTAGAAGAATTGTATTTGCGCGCGCCACAGCATCAAACAACTCAGCCATGTAATCATGCGGTTCAATCTGAATGGTATAGGGATTAAAGACAAGCCCTAAGCGCTTTTCAATGACTTCTTTAGAAAACTTTTCCCAATCTAACTGAGGATAAGCAGACAAATGAGCGTTGTAATTACCAACTGCACCATTCATTTTGCCCAATAGTTCGACTTGCTTGATTTTCAAAATGGCTCGCTCTAGTCGCATAGCAATATTGGCCATCTCTTTACCTAAAGTGGTCGGTGATGCTGGTTGGCCATGGGTTCTAGATAACATGGGAACGCGGGCATTCAGTAAAGCCAGGGCTTTTAAACTAGCCAATACTTGCTCGAGCTTAGGCAAGATCACCTCATCTCTGGCTCCTTTGAGCATCAAACCATGCGAAGTGTTATTGATATCTTCAGACGTACATGCAAAATGAATAAATTCACTCGCTTTTTCTAGCTCTGCGTGGCCTTTTACTTTTTCTTTAAGCCAATATTCCACAGCTTTGACATCATGATTAGTAACAGCTTCAATTTCTTTAATACGGGTAGCATCTGCATCTGAAAACTGCCGCGCTAATTGGAGCAAGGTTTTCTCTGCTGCCTCACCAAAGCTAGGAAAATCTGGCAACTTGGCTTGCGAGAGGGCAATCAGCCAATGAACCTCTACCGTGACACGCTGCTTCATAAAAGCAGCCTCAGATAACCAGGGTCTTAGACCGTCGACTTTAGGGGCATATCGACCATCTAAGGGTGATAAGGCGTTCAGAGTGCTTAAATTGGTGCTCACGATGTCATTCCTATACAAACTAACAATTAAATGGTGATTTTAGTCCTTCTGCTAAGGTCACACGAAATAGCTATACTCAGCATCATGAAACTCATTGGATCACACACTAGCCCATACGTACGTAAGGTACGCATTGTTTTTTCTGAAAAGAAAATCGAGGTTCCTCTCATCTTAGAAAATGTTTGGGATCAACAAACCACGATTGCTCAAGCAAACCCTCTAGGCAAGATTCCTTGTCTCATCCTAGATGATGGCGGTGCCATGTTTGATTCTAGGGTCATAGTTGAATATGCCGACACCCTGAGCCCCGTGAATAAGTTAATCCCGATCAATGGCAAAGAGAGAGCTGCCGTGAAAACCTGGGAAGCACTCGCCGACGGGGTGCTAGATGCATCTATTTTGGCGCGTCTAGAAGCCACTTGGCGCCCTGACCATGAAAAAAGCCAGGCCTGGATTGATCGACAGATGGAAAAAGTCAATCAATCGCTAGAGACAATGTCAAAAAGTCTGGATCAAAATGAGTGGTGTTTTGGTAAACAGCTATCTTTGGCGGATATTGCCGTCGGTTGTGCGTTGGGCTATCTCAACTTCCGCTTTCCAGAGCTGAAATGGGCGCATCAATATCCGAACCTGAGTGAGCTTTACAAGAAATTGATGCAACGCCCCTCATTTGCACAAACAGTACCACCCCTCTAAGCCATTTTAGGTATCAATAATGCCACCGCCTAGGCAGCGCGTACCCTTGTACAAGACTGCCGACTGGCCTGGGGTGACTGCCCACTGCTCTTGAGCAAAATTTAATTCAATACGCTCAGACCCGAGATAGTTGAGATGACACGCTGCATCGGCCTGCCGATAACGCGTCTTGGCAGTGAATGCTCCAGCTTCAGGGGCTTGTAAAGAAGTCCAAGATAGTTGGCTGGCCTGCAATTGCTTCTTTTGTAGCCATGGATGATCATGGCCTTGCACCACATATAAGGTGTTAGTCGCCATATCTTTTTTAGCAACAAACCAAGGATCCCCAGAGCTTTCCTTTTGACCGCCGATGCCAATACCTTTTCTTTGACCGAGGGTATAAAAAGCCAAGCCGACATGCTCTCCAACAATCTGACCACGGTCATTTTTGATAGGGCCTTTGGCAGTAGGCAAATATCGATTTAAAAACTCCCTGAAAGGTCGCTCTCCAATAAAACAAATACCGGTAGAGTCTTTTTTGGCTGCATTGGGTAATCCGATATCTTGTGCAATCGCTCGGACCTGCGTTTTATGAATACCCCCTAATGGGAAAATCACCTTTTGCAACTGAGCTTGACTCAAACGATATAAGAAATAACTCTGATCCTTAGTCAGATCACTCGCTTTATGTAACTCAACTTCATCATGCACTTCGGTGCGCGCATAATGCCCTGTGGCAATCATATCGGCGCCCAATCTCATTGCATGATCCAAAAAGGCTTTGAATTTAATTTCGGCGTTACATAAAACATCCGGATTGGGTGTGCGCCCCGCTGAGTACTCTCTCAAAAATTCTGCAAATACTCGATCCTTATATTCGGCGGCAAAGTTCACTGCTTCAACGTCAATCCCAATCAAATCAGCTACAGAAACAACGTCAATCCAGTCCTGACGAGAAGAGCAATATTCACTATTGTCATCATCTTCCCAGTTCTTCATAAACAGGCCAATCACCTGAAAGCCCAGTTGTTTAAGTAACCAAGCTGTGACCGATGAGTCAACACCACCAGACATCCCCACTACGACGGTTTTAGTCTTAGGACTGTCAATTTGCTGAGTAAAGGTGGTATCTAGCTGACTTAAGTTCATAAAAATTCAAGTGTTTCAAACAGTTAGCAAAAATTGCTAGTAAGAAATTAGTATAAATGCGTGTTAAAGTGACATCAAAAGTGAGGTAAATTAAACCTCAGGAAATTACTTTCATAAACCTATACAACTTATAACAATGGAGGGGAACCCTCATGCGTATTGGTATTCCTTTGGAAACCAGATTTGGCGAAACCCGTGTAGCTGCCACACCTGAAACTGTAAAAAAGTATATCAGTCAAGGTCACACTGTCATCATTCAACAAGGTGCTGGCGTAGCCAGTAGCCAACCTGATAGCGCCTATGAAAGCGTTGGTGCAACAATAGGTAACGCCGACGAGGCACTTGGTGCAGAGCTAGTTCTTAAAGTCCGTGCGCCAAGCGATGCTGAACTTAGCAAAATGTCAGCCAATGCAGTGCTCTTAGGCATGCTTGATCCATTTGATGATGCAAATAATGCCGCTATGGCCCAAAAGGGGATTACTGCTTTTGCTCTTGAAGCAGCCCCCCGTACAACGCGAGCGCAAAGTATGGATGTACTGTCTTCACAAGCCAACATCGCTGGTTACAAAGCGGTGATGGTTGCAGCACATCATTACCAACGTTTCATGCCGATGCTAATGACAGCAGCCGGTACAGTGAAAGCCGCACGGGTTTTGATCTTGGGTGCAGGTGTGGCAGGTCTTCAAGCAATTGCGACTGCTAAACGCTTAGGCGCCGTGATTGAGGCTTCCGATGTGAGACCGGCAGCTAAGGAACAAATTGAATCACTCGGTGCAAAATTTGTCGATGTGCCATATGAAACCGAGGAAGAAAGAGAAATTGCTCAAGGTGTTGGTGGTTATGCGCGCCCCATGCCTGCAGCTTGGATGCAAAGGCAAGCCGCTTTAGTTGCAGAGCGTGCCAAACAAGCCGATATCGTTATTACGACAGCATTAATTCCCGGACGTAAGGCTCCCACCCTACTACACACAGAAACCGTTCAACAAATGAAACCAGGCTCTGTGGTGGTTGATCTTGCAGCAGGTAAAGGAGAAAACGGAGCGGGTAACTGTCCTCTCACAGAAGCCGATCAAGTGGTGAACAAAAATGGTGTGATATTGATTGGTTACACCAATTTAGCGGGTATGGTTGCCGCAGACGCTTCAGCCCTGTATGCCAGAAACTTAATGGACTTTATGAAACTCATTATTGATAAGGAAGCTAAATTAGCCATCCCCACCGATGATGACATTGTGACTGCCTGTTTGATGTGCCAAAACGGTCAGGTCTTACGACAAAATAACCGCTAATAGGGAAGATCATGGACGTTATCAGCCCCACTATTTATAACTTGATTATTTTTGTACTAGCCATCTATGTTGGCTACCATGTAGTTTGGAATGTCACCCCCGCTCTACATACCCCACTGATGGCGGTCACCAATGCCATCTCTGCCATCATTATCGTAGGGGCCATGCTAGCAGCCGCTCTCACTGAGGGCGCACTCGGCAAGAGCATGGGTACCCTGGCTGTAGCTTTAGCTGCAGTCAACGTCTTTGGCGGCTTCCTAGTCACACGTCGCATGTTAGAGATGTTCAAGAAAAAAGATAAAAAAGCCAAAGGAGATGCGCAATGAGCATGAATTTAGTCACCCTGCTCTACCTCGTGGCATCGATATGCTTTATTCAAGCATTGAAAGGCTTGTCTCACCCCACGACCTCAATCAAAGGTAATGTCTTTGGCATGATCGGCATGGCTATTGCGGTGGCCACGACCGTGGGCCTCATCATGATGCTAGCTAAAGAATCACTCGCTACCGGCTTAAGCTATGTATTAGCTGGCCTAGTCATTGGTGGTGGCGCCGGTGCCGTGATGGCTAAGCGTGTTGAAATGACCAAAATGCCTGAGCTAGTCGCTTTTATGCACAGCATGATTGGTTTGGCTGCAGTTTGTATCGCCATTGCAGCAGTGGCCGAGCCACAGGCATTTAATATTGCCGGCCCCGGTGAACCCATTCCTTTTGGTAACCGTCTTGAGTTGTTTATTGGTACTTTTGTGGGCGCAATTACTTTCTCAGGCTCAGTGATTGCCTTTGGCAAACTGTCTGGTAAATATAAATTCCGCTTATTTCAAGGCGCACCTGTCACCTTTACTGGTCAACATTTACTCAATCTAGTATTAGCCATTGTCATGATCGGTGGCGGCATTATGTTTGCCACATCACCCGGTGTAGATCCTGCATGGACCCCATTCATCGTCATGACAGTCATTGCCTTCGTATTAGGGGTTTTAATCATCATTCCTATTGGTGGTGCAGACATGCCCGTGGTGGTATCGATGCTGAACTCATACTCCGGCTGGGCTGCTGCCGGAATTGGCTTCTCCCTAAACAACTCTATGTTGATCGTTGCTGGCTCATTGGTGGGGTCATCAGGCGCCATTTTGTCTTACATCATGTGTAAGGCCATGAATCGCTCTTTCTTTAATGTGATTCTTGGTGGTTTTGGTGGCGATGCAACCAGCGCTACGGCAGGTGGCGCACAACAGCAACGTAATGTGAAATCGGGTTCGGCTGATGATGCTGCTTTCTTAATGACTAATGCAGAAACTGTCATTATTGTTCCTGGTTATGGTTTAGCCGTAGCTCGCGCACAACATGCCCTCAAAGAGCTCACCGAAAAATTGACCCATAACGGTGTCACAGTGAAGTATGCGATTCATCCAGTGGCAGGTCGTATGCCAGGCCATATGAACGTCTTACTCGCCGAAGCTGAAGTGCCATACGATCAAGTCTTTGAGATGGAAGATATCAATAGTGAATTTGGTCAGGCAGACGTCGTCCTCGTTCTTGGAGCCAATGACGTTGTCAACCCTGCAGCCAGAACACCTGGCAGCCCAATCTTCGGCATGCCGATTCTAGAAGCGTTTAAGGCCAAAACTATCATTGTTAATAAACGTTCTATGGCAGCAGGTTATGCTGGCTTAGACAATGAATTGTTCTATATGGACAAGACTATGATGGTCTTCGGTGATGCGAAGAAGGTGATTGAGGATATGGTCAAAGCTGTGGAGTAAATCCTTTATCCTAAAAAATAAACCACCGCATGTCGGTGGTTTTTTTATATCTAAATTTCACCTATGATCAGTGCATGAACATATCCAAGCGTCTCACACAAGCTCAAATAAAACGACAAGCCCTTCTTGAGGCTGGTATTCAACCTAAGTCTTATGGCAAGAAAAAAACATCACAAGTAATGCGTAGCAAGAAAAAACAATTCGCCAGCAGAAAACAAAAACATAAAAATTTAGAGCAATAAAAAAGGCGCCCGAAGGCGCCTTTTGACCTGGGTTACAGGCAATTACATCATACCGCCCATACCACCCATATCGCCCATACCACCGCCTGGCATTGCAGGAGCATCATCTTTTGGTGCTTCCACAACAGAACAGTCAGTCGTCAACAATAGGCCAGCAACAGATGCGGCATTCACCAAGGCAGTCTTAGTGACTTTAGCTGGGTCAATCACACCCATTTCAACGAGATCACCGTACTCACCACTCGCTGCGTTGTAACCATAGTTACCCTTACCAGCGGCAACATTGTTCACAATCACGCTAGCTTCTTCGCCAGCATTAGAAACGATCACACGCAATGGCTCTTCCATCGCACGCAATACGATACCAATACCTGCGTTTTGATCATCGTTATCACCCTTGAGATTCAAGATAGCTTGTTTAGCACGTACCAAAGCAACACCACCGCCAGGAACGATACCTTCTTCTACCGCTGCGCGAGTTGCGTGCAATGCATCATCAACACGTGCTTTCTTTTCTTTCATCTCAACTTCAGTTGCAGCACCAACACGAATCACTGCCACACCGCCGGCTAACTTAGCGACGCGCTCTTGGAGTTTTTCACGATCGTAATCGCTTGTAGCTTCTTCGATCTGCGCACGAATTTGCTTAACACGAGCTTCGATGTTCTTAGCATCACCTGCACCATCAATAATGGTTGTGTTTTCTTTAGCAATTTCAACACGCTTAGCTTGACCTAGGTCTTGCAATGTTGCTTTCTCGAGTGTCAAACCGACTTCTTCAGCAATCACTTGACCGCCAGTGAGGATCGCAATGTCTTCCAACATCGCTTTACGACGATCACCAAAACCAGGAGCCTTCACAGCACAGGTCTTCAAAATGCCACGAATGTTATTCACAACCAAAGTTGCCAAGGCTTCGCCTTCAACATCTTCAGCAATGATCAACAATGGACGACCTGATTTAGCGACTTGCTCAAGCACTGGCAAGAGATCACGAATGTTGCTGATTTTCTTATCAAACAACAAGATGAATGGGTTCTCTAAAACAGCCACTTGTTTTTCTGGGTTGCTAATGAAGTAAGGTGACAAATAGCCACGGTCAAACTGCATACCTTCTACAACATCCAATTCATCAGCCAATGATTTACCGTCTTCAACAGTAATCACACCTTCTTTACCTACTTTTTCCATGGCTTCAGCAATACGCTCACCAATGCTGTAGTCGCTGTTTGCAGAAATCGAACCTACTTGAGCGATTTCTTTAGTGGTAGTACAAGGCTTACTTAATTTCTTGATCTCTTCAATCGCTGCTGTAACAGCTTTATCGATACCGCGCTTCAAATCCATTGGGTTATGACCTGAAACAACGAACTTCATACCTTCACGAACAATTGATTGAGCCAAAACTGTCGCGGTTGTAGTACCGTCACCAGCGTTATCAGCTGTCTTAGAGGCCACTTCCTTGACCATCTGTGCGCCCATGTTCTGGAGCTTATCTTTGAGCTCGATTTCTTTAGCGACTGATACACCGTCTTTAGTCACCAATGGGCCACCAAATGAACGCTCTAGGACTACGTTACGACCCTTAGGACCCAAAGTCACTTTTACTGCGTTAGCCAATACGTTCACGCCTTCAACCATGCGTGTACGGGCGCTATCACCAAAATATACGTCTTTTGCTGCCATTTGAATTCCTTTCTATCTTCTCTAATTACTTCTGAACAACAGCCATGATGTCTTCTTCACGCATCACGAGTAATTCGTTGCCGTCGACCTTCACAGTTTGACCGGCGTATTTGCCAAAGAGCACGCGGTCACCCACTTTGACTTCCATCGGAATGGTCTTGCCAGCTTCATCTCTTTTACCAGCGCCAACAGCCAAAACTTCACCTTGATCAGGTTTTTCAGCAGCGTTGTCTGGGATGACGATGCCAGATGCAGTTTTTGTCTCGTTATCAAGACGCTTAATGATTACGCGATCATGTAGAGGGCGTAGGTTCATATTCACTCCTTCAAAAGGTTAGTAAGTATTAACTTAATAGTTAGTAAAAAAACTTAAATATAATTCCAATAACAGTTCTAAACATTTGTTAGCACTCTTACTGGTTGAGTGCTAATTATATGGATGCTATGAGCTGTTTTCAAGTTGGGGGGTGATTTTTATCAATAACCCCACGTCATGTAGCCAATCGCTAATCATTTAGCGTACTAGCCAATCACTATTCCATTGATTTATAAGGTTTTTTATGACGCCTAAGGCGAAGCTATCCGCATTGCTCAGAAATTGGTCCCTTAGACCTAAACGTCAAGTGAGGGATATACAAAGCCCCTTTCAGTGGACGCAAGACAAACAAGCCCTAGATATTGCTCAATGGGCGCAAAGCCGTCAAAGAGATTTTTTACCGATCGCCAACCTTCAAACCCTGGAATTACTCAAGGTCTTGTATCTACCGACCCTAGATTGTGCTGATGAAGATGCGCTGCGCTTAATTCAAGACGGTCTAGATGCGGCCAGTTATTGGTCTAGTCTGGCAAAACCACGCCAAATGATTATTCCGATTCGAGCTTCATGGCTAGAGGCCGAACGCTTTTTACTAGCCCTACAAAATAAGTTCGCCAATTACCACTTAGCACTTGGCCTCATACATATGAGTATCTTTAATGTACCAGCCGATGGGGACAAATCATTAGCTCACGCCTTACTGAAAATCAAGCGCTTGGGTATCACGCTTGGCATTCATTACCAAGGCAGACAAGAAAAAGTGGCAGAACTTGCCCACAAAAAACTCTTGCAGTTTATTGATGTGGATATATCTAAGCTGATTGATGGGCTCACTCACAGCGAGGCCCTCCAACAACTTCTCACTCTGAAAAGTATTTGTGAAACTAGCCATGTCGATTGCATTGTCTCTGGCATCGAATTTATCAGCCAAAGACAGCTATGTCTGCAAGCCGGTCTCACTTGGGGGTACGGCAATCTCATTGCAAGTCCATTGGATGTGGGAAAGATTGCCCAGATGCACAAAATGAGCACAACATGGAAGGATGTTCACCGATGGTCATAAATCGTGGGCAAAAAAGTCGCATCTTATTAGTGGATGATCATCCAGCAATGAGTTGGGCAATCAAATCCATGATTTTGAAACACTCATTACTCGAAATTGTGGGTGAGGCCTATGATGGCATGGCCTGCCTACAAAAGATTAAAGACTGTGAACCAGACATGTTGGTTCTGGATATCAATCTACCCAAGGTAGATGGTCTACAAGTCATTCGTAAAGTTAAAAAAACGCATCCTAATATTCGTTTCTTAGTCATGTCTGCTCTTGACGAAAGGGTCTACAGCTATCGCGTCAAAAGTATTGGCGCGCATGGCTTTATCAGCAAAACTGCGTGCTCAGAACTCTTAGTCTCAGCGATTACGGCTGTTGCCTGTGGCTATAGTTTCTTTAGCCTTAATCAATATGGCAAACCCATCTCAGATCAAGAACGCGCCATTAGCGAACTGTCTAGTCGAGAATTTCAAATCATGGAGCACATGGCTGCTGGCAAAAGCAATATTGATATTGCAAGCCTTCTCAAAATCAGTAATAAAACAGTAGCTACATACAAGGTACGCATCTATAAGAAACTGCAGGTCAATAGCATCAAACAGCTGATTGACTTCATCAATTCAGCAAAGCTCACAGATGACTATCCCAATTAATCAAAGCATCTGGCATGCAGCCTACTTGGCCACTATCGCATGTACTCTATTGGCGATGGGGTTGATGAAAACGACCATCCAGAATTTGTTCCTAAAAAATAAAGAACTAATTACACAAGGTGATCATCAAGAAGAGGCTCTCAGAATTTTGTTGCATGACATTAGGACACCGCTGGCCAACCTAGAATCTCTTTACCAAAAAATCGCTCTGGGTCTAGAGCCAAACTCTCCTATACACGATAGCTTAGAAGAAATAGCTGAGCTACAGAGCTTTTTAGATAATCAACTGAGCATCTATAAATCTCAAGACGGTCTCATCAATCTGAATTTACAACCCTATTGTCTTAAAACAATTGTTCTAGATCGCGCCAAAAAACTTCATCATCTTGCCAAGAAAAATGATTGTACGTTCCAGGTATACATAGATCGCAGTTTGGCGCCTAGCCTACTGCTAGACCCCCATCGCATTCAACAGATTCTGAATAATATTCTGCGTAATGCTTTGCAATACCAATACCACGGCCAAGTAGAACTTCATGTTCGCGTGAGCGCTGAGGACTACTCAGGTCAAATCATTCAGTTCTATTGCGCAAATGGCCCCGACAAAATCCAACTCAATGTAAGCCCTATCAGAAATGATTATCAACGCTTTGGCTTAGATATATGTCAGCGCATGATTCGCTTAATGGGTGGTGATCTAGAAGTAAATTGCCATCCTAGCTATGGATTCAATGCATCCTTTTTTATTCCCGCTCTAAGAAGCATTCATGAACCTATCCAAAAGAGATCTATGCCATTAAGCAAAAAAGAAGCTAATACCCAGCAAAAAGTCTGCATTATTGATGACCATAAATTGGCCTGCGCAATCATGAGTCATACACTTGAAGAATTAGGTTTTCAGACTTATGCCTATCAAGCAATCACTGAAGAAGTTCTTGAACTGATTCAACGTGAGTCTATTCAGACCATGATTATGGATTTACACCCAGAACAAGATCTGTTTTCAGATATTCAGCACCTGAAGAAGAAAATAGGGCTTACTCTTTTTGCAACAAGCGCCCAAAGGCCTGTATCTTGGCTCAAGCTTTACGATGATTTTGATGGTTTTCTTCAAAAACCCTTTAATGGTGCATCGTTTTGTGAAGATTTAAACCTGAAAACCAGCTATCAAGAGGCGCTTAATCGCTTAAAGAATAGCGGCATTACCATGGCCGTGATGTACGACGAATTGATTAGACATCACAAAAATTGGGCTTGCGAACTCATCAGGCACTTAGATGATATCGGCGAAAATAGTGAGCCTATTCTTCATTTAGCTCACAAGGCAAAAACAAGCGCACTGTTGCTCAACGATCCTCTACTGGAGCGAGCTAGCCATTTTTCTAATCGCTATGAAATCAGTTCCGAGGGTAGCCATCAATTAGTGAATCGCCTCCTCAGGTCAGCACGAGTCATACAAAGCCTGCAATGAGTACTTGCGCAATTGTTGAAGGGACTTACAATCATGACTCATGATGAAAAAGAGCATATTCCAAGGGGCATTTTTGTGTTTAATGGCCTGTGCTCATTTCGCTTTTGCACAGAGTCCTCTACCTAAACCAGTCCAAAACGCACTGCAACGTAGTAGTATTCCAGGGCAGGCGATTAGCATCAGCGTCCAAAAAATAGAAGCAAAAAAACTTCATCAATCCATCCATCAAAGTAACTCGGTTCTGCAAATGAATGCAACCGAGCCGATGAATCCTGCCTCTACCATGAAATTACTGACAAGTCTGTCAGCCATGGAAATTTTGGGCCCTGAATATCGTTGGAAAACTGATTTATTTACGAATGGGCAAATTGAAAAAGATTTACTCAAAGGCGACATACTCATTAAGGGGTATGGTGACCCGAAACTGATTCCTGAAGAAATCGCCAAGCTCATGCAAAACCTCAGAGCTCTAGGAATCAAAAGAATTCAGGGAGATCTTATTTTTGATCGCAGTAGCTATGATCAATCTGTCCGCCAATCTTCCTTTTCTGATGGCGAGCCACTCAGGGCCTATAACGTTCAGCCGGATGCATTGCTGTTTGCATTTCATAGTTTGAGCTTCCAAATTAGTGCAGCGTCGAATGGCAATATCATCATCCGTCAAACACCACGCCTGGCCAACTTAAGAATTGAAAATAATCTCAAACTGACGGACCGCCCCTGCCAAGACTGGAAGCAAAATATTGATATCCAAGTTGAACATACAAAAGCTGGGGCAATCACCGCTATCTTTAATGGCGATCTTCCACAAACTTGTAATAATTTAAGCTGGAATGTGGTCGTGAGAGACGTTGATTCTTTTCTTAAAAACGGCATCATCGCCGCTTGGGAAGATGCAGGCGGTGTATGGCTTAGACCCCCTAAATTTAAAGAAGGTCAGCTAACAAACTCCTTTAAACCACTCCACACACACTATGGCATCCCGCTCTATGAATCGGTTCGTGACGTGAACAAACTATCTAATAACGTCATGGCTAAGCAATTAATGCTCACTCTCGCCCTGGAAAGAAATGGCAGGGCTCAGAATAATGAAAATGCTGCTGCCATCATGAAGGAATGGCTTAAAAAGAAAAACTTAGAATTCAGCGAACTGGTGATTGAAAATGGTTCAGGGCTATCCAGAATAGAGCGTATCTCATCGCAACATCTCAATGAAATACTGATGTTAGGCATCAACTCTTTTTATCGAGACTATTTTGTGGAATCTCTACCAATTGCCGGTGTCGATGGCACCATGAAACATCGTCTGACCGACAAGCTCAGACAATATTTCCCCAGCAAAAAAGAGTTAGCACTTCTTGAAAAAAATACTGAGACTTTTCCTGTAGGTTTAAGACGCTACGGCGCCTATATAAAAACAGGTTCACTGGTTGATGTGCGCAGTATTTCTGGCTACGTAGTCAGTCGCACAGGCCAAGTCTATGCGGTCAGCTCAATGATCAATCACTCTTTAGCCAACACTGGCAGGCCTATACATGATGCCCTATTGAGCTGGTTACTTGACGATGGCCCCAGCCATCAATGACCAGAGCCCCGAGCAGCTCTCTTTAAACGATCTAATATTGCTAGCCATTCCTGAGCATGAGGTGGCTCATCAAAAATAATATAGTCGTAGTTTTCTTTATCAAAATCTCTTAGTACACGATAGAGCTGCTGTGCATACTTTGCAGGATTTAAACCCCACTCCAAAAGTGTCAACTCACTCGCCTGAGCAAAAGGTTGAGGATCTAAACCCAAACTCACATATGCTACTTTTTTATGATTTAAATCAGGCAAAACGGTATTGCGCCCTCTAAGGATCAACGGGGTTTTAGGGGCGTAATGTGCCGACAAACTCCCCGACACCCTAGGCACAGGAGAACTATCGTCACTCTCTTTTGCCACTAGAGATAGGGC
Organism: Polynucleobacter sp. MWH-Loch1C5; assembly: GCF_018881775.1. GTDB lineage: Bacteria > Pseudomonadota > Gammaproteobacteria > Burkholderiales > Burkholderiaceae > Polynucleobacter. Next base: position 1,062,338 of record NZ_JACVPR010000001.1, on the reverse strand, counting down.
CTGCAAAATAGTATCTTCCGTTAACATGCCAGGCCTCAAAAGACGAGGCCCCAACTGTTCTACTCTAGTCAAATCAATAATCGTAGATTCAATACCGACCTGACAAGCCCCGCCATCAATCACAAATAAATCTTGACGAGGAAACTCATCCAAGACATCTTGAGCACAAGTTGGCGACACCTTGCCAAAACGATTGGCTGAAGGAGCCACCAAACCTTTACCCCATTGCTTGAGCAAATCAATAGCTACTGGGTGATTTGGGCAACGTATGGCGACTGTGTCTTGCCCACCGGTCACTAGAGGGCTGACCTGTTTTGCTTTAGTTAAGACCATTGTTAGAGGGCCTGGCCAAAATGTTTTAGCCAAGACCAAGGCTTCTTCAGGAATATCTCTCGCCCAGGGTTGCAAGGCAAGACTCCAAGCCTCTTCAGAATCTTTATCTTTGAGACTAGGCGGAGCAATATGCACTATGAGTGGATGATCAGCAGGCCTTCCTTTGAGCTCATAGATTTTCTTAATGGCTGCTTCATCGCTAGCGTCTGCTGCCAAACCATAAACAGTTTCAGTTGGTAAACCAATGACTTGTCCAGCCCTGAGCAAGGCCAGTGCATGATCAATCTCAGGCGACTGACTCATACTTATCTTTATTCTTGACGATTGATTTTTAAGATAGCACTGACTTGAGCACAAAGCGAGTTAAGACCTTCGCTATCTTTCGCTATCAAATTAATATGGCCCATCTTTCTGCCCTGACGTGGTTCTGCTTTACCGTACAGGTGTAATTTGGCCTCTGGGAAGCGAAGCACTTCAGCCCACGCTGGCTCTGCCTGAGTATCACCAGATAACCACTCATCCCCCAACAAATTAAGCATCATCGCTGGCGTGTGCTGCGCGGTCGATCCCAGTGGTAATCGTGCCATCGCACGCACCTGCTGTTCAAATTGACTACAAACACAAGCATCTTGAGTGTAATGACCAGAGTTGTGAGGTCTAGGAGCCATCTCGTTAGCGACTAATTCACCATTTTTCAATACAAAAAATTCAATACAAAGAACACCTACGTAATCTAAGCGACGAATCATTTCCTTAGCAGCATCACTAATTTTTTGTGCTTGCTGAGCGTTAATTGCTGGAGCCGGTACGGTACTGGTATGCAAAATGCCCTGACGATGCATGTTCTGAGCAATTGGATAAATCACGACTTCATCATCATGACCTCTAGCCACTAATGCCGAGACCTCAAAATCCAAATCCATGCGCTTTTCTAAAACACAGGGGACTCTGTCAAACTGTTGCCATGCCTCGCGCAACTCTTCTGCTGTTTTTACAGTCTTTTGACCTTTACCGTCATAACCCATGCGCGCCGTCTTTAAAATACCTGGCAGCAGATCAGCAGCGACATGAGCTAAATCTTCTTCTCTTTCAATAACTGCGTGTGGAGCAGGACCGATACCTGCCTCGCGCTGCCATGTAGCTAGGAATTTCTTTTCGACAATTCGATTTTGCGCAATAGAGACACCTTGGCTATTAGGCGCAACATAAACGCCTAACTTTTCAAGTTCATCCAGTGTCAAAGCAGGAACATTTTCAAATTCGGTACTGACCGCTTGGCAATACTTTGCCATCTGGGCTAAAGCTTGATGATCTGTATATTCAGCTTGAATATGCATTTCAGCAACAAGCCCTGCAGGGCTATGGGCGTCGGGGTCCAAGACACAAACCTTATAACCCATAGCTTGAGCGGCCTGAGTAAACATTCTTCCTAATTGGCCGCCCCCCAGAATCCCTAAATAAGAGCCGGGCAAAATTGGATCTAATCTCGACATATTATTTTTTAGCTAATTCCATTTGACGAGCCATCTCAGTTTGAGATTGACGAAACGCCTCTAATTTCTTCGCCAAGCTTGGGTCATTGACAGCTAAATTAGCGATGGCATGTAATGCTGCATTGGCCGCACCTGCCTCACCAATCGCAAATGTGGCAACAGGAATACCTTTAGGCATTTGCACAATTGAGAGTAAAGAATCTTCACCACGCAAATACTTAGATGCTACCGGCACGCCGAACACAGGGACGATAGTCTTGGCAGCCAACATACCAGGTAAGTGAGCAGCACCACCTGCACCCGCAATAATCGCTTTAATACCACGCCCTTGAGCTTGTTCGGCATAAGCGAACATATCATCAGGCATACGATGCGCAGAGACGACTTTAGCCTCATAGCTCACTCCAAATTGATCTAACACCTGTGCAGCATGCTGCATCGTGTCCCAATCAGAATTGGATCCCATCAAGATACCGATCGTTACCGTTGTCATATCTACCTCTCGCTTTACTATGAAGTAAGAACTGCTAGAGCTTCCCGATATTTCTGGGCTGTTTTTTCAATTACATCCTGGGGCAAGGCAGGCGCTGGAGGTTTTTTATTCCAAGGCTGCCCATCAATACGCACCTGTTCCAGCCAGTCACGTACGAATTGTTTGTCAAAAGAAGGCGGGTTAGATCCAACCACATAAGACTGAGCAGGCCAAAAACGAGAAGAGTCAGCAGTTAACACTTCATCCATCAAGACCAATTGATCATTGTCGTCCAGACCAAACTCAAATTTAGTGTCGGCTATGATGATGCCCTTAGTCGCCGCATAATCTGAGGCCTCTTGGTACAAGCGAATGCTGACGTCTTTGATTTTTTTTGCTAGATCAGCACCAATCCGCTGCTCTACTTCAGCATACGATATATTTTCATCATGCTCACCCACCTCAGCTTTGGCTGCTGGGGTAAAAATAGGCTCAGGCAACTTTTGTGCATTTTGCAATCCAGTCGGTAACTGAATACCGCAGACTGAACCTGTTTCTTGATAATCTTTCCAACCACTACCAGAGAGATAACCTCGAACGACCGCCTCCACCAAAATAGGTTTTAGACGTTGGGTAACGATAGCTCGGCCCTGGACTTGATTCTTTTCAGAGTCAGCAACGACTGTTACTGGATCAATGCCTGTCAAATGATTAGGGATGATATGGCGCAATTTATCAAACCAAAAATTAGCCATAGTATTGAGGACAACGCCCTTACCAGGAATCGGCTGTCCCATCACCACATCAAAAGCTGATAGTCGATCTGTGGTGACCATCAATAATTGCTTATCACCTAGCGCATAAATATCTCTCACCTTACCCTTAGAAATCAGTGGTAGGGATTGAATGGAAGATTCGTATAAGGCTTGCATATTATTTAACTAATTGGGTGAGCTCGCCTGATTTATAGCGCTCTGCCATTTTTTCTAGAGGTACTGGCTTGATTTTTCCAGCCTGTCCTTCGCAACCAAAAGCTATAAAGCGTGCTTTACAAATTTCTTTTGCCGCTTCACGAGCAGGCTTTAAATAATCACGCGGATCAAACTTACTTGGGTTTTCAAATAAATAGCGGCGAATAGCAGCGGTCATCGCCAAACGAATATCAGTGTCAATATTGATTTTTCGTACACCGTGCTTAATACCTTCTTGAATCTCTTCGACAGGTACACCATATGTTTCTTTCATATCACCACCAAACTCACGAATAATCGCGAGCAGATCTTGGGGCACACTCGATGAACCGTGCATCACTAAATGCGTGTTCGGAATACGCGCATGAATTTCTTTAATGCGATCAATCGCCAAAATGTCACCGGTGGGCTTCTTAGTAAATTTATATGCACCGTGACTCGTTCCAATAGCGATAGCTAAAGCATCACACTGTGTCTTTTTTACAAAATCAGCTGCTTGCTCCACATCTGTCAAAAGCTGCTCGCGTGTCATCGTACCTTCGGCACCATGACCATCTTCTTTATCACCCTTCATGGTCTCTAGCGAACCTAACACACCTAATTCAGCTTCAACAGTTACACCAATAGAGTGAGCAAACTTAACGACCTCTTGCGAGACTGCAACGTTATAGTCGTAGCTCGCCACTGTTTTACCGTCGGCTTCTAAAGACCCATCCATCATGACGGATGTAAAACCTGAACGAATCGCAGCCATACATACTGCTGGGCTTTGACCGTGATCCTGGTGCATCACAACCGGAATATGCGGATATGCCTCGACGGCTGCATCAATTAAATGACGCAAGAAAGCTTCACCGGCATATTTTCTGGCGCCCGCTGATGCTTGCATAATGACAGGTGAACCCACCTCATCGGCAGCTGCCATGATGGCCTGCACCTGCTCTAAGTTATTCACATTAAATGCTGGTAAACCATAACCATGCTCTGCAGCATGATCAAGAAGTTGTCGCATAGAAACTAATGCCATATTTTTTCCCCAAATACTATTTAACTTTGACAATTTTTAAGGTGTTCGTACCACCAACCGCTCCCATAGGCTCACCAACTGTAAGCACGATCGTATCGTTTGCAGCCACCACCTTAAGATTCTTTAAGTGGGCTTCGGCTTGGGCCAAAGCGGTATCACGATCATTACTCGTATCCATACGTAATGGGTGCACATTACGATACAAAGCCATCTTTCTTTCAGTCTTCTTTTTTGGCGTCATCGCAAAGATAGGTACACGAATCTTATGACGACTCATCCACAAGGCTGTAGAGCCAGAGTCAGTCAGAGCAGCAATAGCTTTGACACCTAAATGGTAAGCAGTAAACAAGGCCCCAAAGGCAATCGACTGGTCGATTCTTGAAAACTGTTGATCAAAAAAGTCACTGTCCAAATGATGTACTTCTGTTTTCTCAGCCTCTAAACAGATATTCGCCATTTGCTTAACAGTCTCTACGGGATACTGACCTGACGCTGTTTCAGCAGACAACATCACGGCATCTGTGCCATCTAGAACAGCATTCGCCACATCGCTAACTTCAGCACGTGTGGGCACTGGATTTTGGATCATCGATTCCATCATTTGCGTAGCAGTGATGACTAACTTATTAGAGTCTCGCGCCATGCGAATCATTTTCTTCTGTAATGCAGGCACAGCTGCATTACCTACCTCAACAGCCAAATCACCACGGGCCACCATGATGCCATCACTGACATCCAAAATTTCTTGCAAGGTTTGATCAATCACGGCCTCAGCACGCTCAATTTTTGCAATCAGTTTTGCCTGATGTTGATTCTTCTTGGCAGCTTCTTCTACTAAAGCTTTAGCGACCAACATATCTTGAGCATTTTTGGGAAAGCTAATCGCAATGTAATCGGCCTCTAACTCAACCGCACTCACTAAATCTTGCTTATCTTTTTCAGTGAGAGCTGGCGCAGACAAGCCACCACCGGCTCGATTAATACCCTTGTTATTGGACAGCTCACCACCTAATTCGACAAGCACATGAATACATGAACCCTCGACACGCTGAACCTCAAATACTAATAAACCATCATTCAGTAGCAACTTATCTTTGGCTTTGACATCTTTAGGTAAATCTTTGTAGTCAAGCCCGACGCGCTCTTGATTACCGAGAGTGCAAGCGGCATCCAAAATAAAGGTATCGCCTGCCTTCAGAAAAATCTTGCCTGATTCAAATTTACCCACACGAATTTTAGGTCCCTGCAAATCCGCCATGATGGCGACTTCACGACCCAAATCTGCACTGACCTGACGTACCAACTGTGCACGAGCACGATGGTCATCTGCAGTACCATGCGAGAAATTTAATCGCACTACGTCCACGCCAGCTGCAATTAACTGTCGCAAAACCGCTGCATCACTAGAGGCAGGTCCAAGTGTTGCAACAATTTTGGTAGCTCGGATCATGTGCTCGCTCGCTCAGTCAGGATGGCAAAGGCCGGCAAGGTTTTGCCTTCTAAAAACTCCAAGAAAGCACCACCCCCCGTAGAAATATAGTCCACTTGTTTTTCAATACCGTACTTGGCAATAGCAGCTAATGTATCGCCACCACCAGCAATCGAAAACGCTGGGGAATGCGCAATGGCGGCTGCCAGCATCTTGGTACCACCACCAAACTGATCGATCTCAAAAACGCCAATCGGTCCATTCCAAACAATCGTGCCGGCATGGGCAATGATGTTAGCTAGCTCCGCAGACGTTTTAGGACCCACATCCAAAATCATGTCATCCGCTTGAACATCGACCGCGGCCACCCGGTTCGCGCGGGCCAGTGGTGATAACTCATTAGCCACCACAACATCCGTAGGGATAGGTACAGATGCGCCACGCTTGGCCATCATATCCATAATCACTTTAGCTTCACCAATCAAATCAGGTTCAGCCAATGATCGACCAATTGGCAAACCTGCTGCCAACATAAAGGTATTTGCAATACCACCGCCGACAATGAGTTGATCTACTTTTTCAGCGAGCGATTTGAGAATCGTTAATTTCGTAGATACCTTAGAACCAGCCACAATCGCAACTAAAGGTCGCTTGGGATGATGTAAGGCTTTACCCAAAGCATCTAACTCTGCAGCCATCAAAGGGCCAGCACAGGCTATAGGCGCGTATTTGGCCATGCCATGAGTCGTCGCTTCCGCACGATGCGCCGTACCAAAGGCATCATTCACATAGACATCGCATAATTTGGCAAGCTTTTTTGCCAAGTCATCGTTATTCTTTTTCTCACCGACGTTCAAGCGGCAGTTTTCCAATAAAACTAAATCACCGGGTTCTAAAGAGAATGCACCATCTGCCCAGTCACTGATCAAAGGGACTTTTCTTTCTAAAAGCTCCGCGATGCGATCAGCCACCGGCGCTAAGCTGTCTTCAGGTTTGAACTCACCTTCCGTGGGACGCCCCAAATGGGATGTCACCATCACAGCAGCGCCCGCTTCTAAAGCAATTTTTATCGCAGGAATAGAAGCACGTATACGAGTATCTTCAGTAATACGCCCCGCCTCATCTTGCGGCACATTTAAGTCAGCGCGGATAAAGACTCTTTTGCCCTTTAATTGCCCTGCTTGGGCGAGCTCAGAAAGACGGAAGAAGTTCAATTTAGACGTGCCAGGCATATGTTTTTAATGAATTACTGGAAAAAGGTGATTTTACCCTTTTCCAGACATGATCCGCCTATTTTTAGAGGGCTCAAATAGCCCTTAGAAGCATAAAAACTGCGACGCCAATACCGATAGTCAAGGCCATATTCTTGATATACAGGTGAGCCAAAATTGCAATAACCCCCGCCAGAAATTGAGGCTGGGAAAAATCAACGCGACCTAACCAATTCAAACTCTGTTCAGAGGCATCTTTATTGATCAGCAACTCTGGAACGATGATGGCAATCAAAGCGGCCATGGGCGCATAACGAATGGCGTTTTGGACCGATTCTGGTAACTCAAAACGGTTACCCCACAGCAGAAAAAATCCTCGGGTCAAGATCGTGACAAGAGTTAAGCCAATCAAGGCCAGCCAAATTTGCAGGGTAGTCATGCCACACCCTCAGATTTAGGAGTTCGACGACCTAGCCACAAGCCTACCAGAATGGCGGCAATCACGGCGAGTAGCAAATTGAGCTTGTACGGCAAGCCATAGGCCAATACCGAAATAAAGGCAGCAACGAGTGCCGCAAAAATGGCAGCCCTACCTTGAATCATCGGCACTGTAATGGCAATCAAGGCCAAAACGCCAGCAAAGCCTAAACCCCAGGAATCAGGGATAAAAGCAGCGAAAACGATACCGCACACAGAGCCTAACTGCCACATACTCCAGTTAGTCAAGGACATTCCCAAAAAGTAATGTAACTCTTCAGGCTTTCTCTCCGCCCTTGGATAACGGCTTAGAAACATCGCAAAAGTCAGGTCACCGTTGAGATAGCCCAAGACAGTTCTTTGCCAAAAGCGCCTATCTTTAAAATGCGGATGAATACCTGCACTAAAAATAACGAAACGTAAATTCACGATAAATGCCGTTACCAAGATGGTCCACAGTGGGAACCCGCCTGCAATGAGGGGTAAGGCGGCCAACTGGGCTGATCCAGCATAGACCATCAATGACATGCCAATAGATTGGCCTATGGTTAGCCCTGACTTCGCCATAGCAATTCCGGTCACCAATCCCCAAGTCGCCACAGCCGGGGCAGATCGACGCATGGTCGCTGACCCCTCCCAGAAATGTTTTTGCCAAGCGTGATGGCTCTTCACAGTGTCTCCATTCTTTTGTCCACAATTATAGGTAGGATTGGGAGTGAATGAAGGGCAGCCTGTTTTACAATAGTGTTTTCAATTGAGTTCTGAGGATCAGCTTATGTCAATGGCAAATCGTGATGGTTTCATCTGGATGGACGGTCAACTTGTTCCATGGAGAGATGCCAAGATTCATGTGCTCACACATACATTGCATTACGGCATGGGTGTCTTTGAGGGTGTGCGTGCATACAAGACTGAAAAAGGCACTGCTATCTTCAGGCTTCAAGAACATACCAAACGCCTGTTTAATTCAGCAAAAATTTTTCAGATGAAAATTCCATTCACCCCTGAAGAAATTGCAAAGGCGCAATGTGAAGTAGTCCGCCAAAATAAATTGACTTCTTGCTACCTCAGACCTATTGCTTGGATTGGTTCAGAAAAATTAGGTATTTCAGCCAAGACCAACACAATTCATACTGCAATTGCTGCTTGGGAATGGGGTGCCTACCTAGGCGAAGACGGCCTCAACAAAGGTATCCGTGTCAAAACCTCATCATTCACACGTCACCATGTCAATGTGTCTCTAGTGCGTGCAAAAGCTTCAGGGTATTACATCAATTCCATTTTGGCCAACCAAGAGGTTAGCGCTCACGGCTACGATGAAGCATTACTTTTAGATACTGATGGCTACGTCTCTGAGGGATCTGGCGAAAACGTATTTATTGTCAAAAACGGGGTGATCTATACACCCGATTTAGCCTCTTGTTTGGATGGTATTACACGCGATGCCATTTTCACCATTGCTAAAGACTTAGGTATCGAAGTGAAAGAGAAGCGTATTACGCGTGATGAAATGTATTGCGCTGATGAAGCCTTCTTTACTGGCACTGCTGCCGAGGTGACACCGATTCGTGAACTTGACGATCGTCCAATTGGTAACGGAGGTCGCGGCCCTATTACCGAAAAGGTACAAAAGGTATTCTTTGATGCAGTCGCCGGAAAAAATGCCAAGTATGAACACTGGTTAACTTTAGTTTGATAGATAGCGATTATGGATCAAGCAAAACTTATTGAAATTGACGGTCATCGCGACTTGCCACTTCAGTGTCCTAATAAAAAATCTCCAGCATGGAGCTCTCACCCACGTGTTTTTTTAGACATCCTCAGTACAGGACACGTCAAATGTCCTTACTGTGGCACTGAATATCGCCTAAAACCAGGCACAGCCCCTAGCGGTCACTGAATATATGAAAAGAATACTCATCATCGCACCTAATTGGATTGGAGATGCGGTGATGATTGAGCCTCTCATCAGAGCGCTACATCTCAAGTCTCCTGAATCAAGTATTGATGTCTTGGCAACCCCTTGGGTTGCCTCTGTGATGCGCTTCATACCGCTAGTCAATGACATCATTCAAGCTCCTCTACTGCATGGCAAATTGCAATGGAAAGAGCGCCGTCAATTAGCCACTCAATTAGAAACTAACAATTATCATGAAGCTTATGTGCTACCTAATAGCTTCAAATCCGCTTTAATTCCTTGGCTTGCGAATATTCCTAAAAGAATTGGCTACTTAGGGGAGTGGCGCTGGGGTCTACTCAACCAAACTCTGAGTAACCCATCAAGGCAAAATCGTCCTCCCATGCATCAACATTATTTGGCATTAGCAGGCCAGGAGTTAAGCCCAGAGGAATCTAAGCCGCGCCTGATCTGTAAAGATGTGATGAAGAGTAGAGCCCGAGATTATGCGAAGACTTTACAAAACCATGAGGGTCTTTATATATTCTGTCCCGGCGCAGAGTATGGTCCAGCCAAACAGTGGCCGAGCAGTCATTACGCTGAATTAGCGAAGGCACTTAGCGAACGCCAAAGAAATGCCACTATCCTAATTTTGGGTAGCAACAAAGAAAAGGCATTGGGTGATGAGATTGTGCTTCATAGCCAAACAGATCGCATCATCAATCTCTGTGGCAAAACATCGCTTGACGATGCTGTTTCATTAATTAGTGTGTCGCAAGGAGTTGTCAGTAATGATTCTGGACTCATGCATATTGCTGCAGCACTAGGGATTCCCCAAGTGGCCATCTTTGGCTCCAGCGATCCTAGACATACCCCACCCTTATCCAATCTTGCCAAGATTCACTGGTTAAAATTAGATTGCAGTCCCTGCTTCAAAAGGACCTGTCCATTAGGCCACTATCGCTGCCTGGTAGACATCCAGCCACAAACCGTCCTAAACTCGCTAGAAATCATCTAGAAAGATTACTATGCCCAAACAAGCTCGCTTATTTCAAATGCCAGAAGAGGTTATTGAAGCATGGCGAGAATCTTTACATCGCAATGATCTTGAAGGATCGATTGATTTATGGATTGATGAAGACTCCATCACTTGTATTTTGCCAGGCGGTAAACGTCTCTCAGGTCATGCTGAATTACGTGATGGTCTCAAGAAAATTCTGGAAGATAATTTTCTATGGCTTGATCCTATTCAGGGTATTGGTCATACAGGTATGTCTGTTGCATTCTTCGACACCACAGAGGCAGTCCGCTTAGATCCACAACAAATTGAGCCTGAATTTTTCCTCAATTTTTCTTATGTCTTGATTCAAGGCCCAATGGGTTGGAGAATTGCCCATATACACTCAAGCCCTGCCCAAGAAGAACACATCAAGTTACCAGAGACCATTCACGGCTTTCACTAATCATGGATGAAAGAGTCATCCAAGCGCTGATCAAGTGGCCACAAGTTCCCGAATGTAGAGGGTGGTTAGCTATTGACGCACGAGGTCAATGGCGCATGCGTAACGAATACGCTCAAGAACATCATTTAGCAGGTGACATTATTCATCAGCGTCACTTGATTGAATATATTGAAAGAAATCGCTGTTATGACTGGGCAACTCAAGAATGGTTTTTTCAAAATGGCCCACAAAAAGTGTATCTAAGCATCTCCTACACGCCATTTGTTGCGCGGCTTTTTAATCAAACCTTAACCAGTACCTGCGGCAACCCCTTGGAGCCGATTGAGTGTTATATGGATGAAGAGGGTCACATCATCTTTCAATGTGAAAGTCTGATTCAAGTTGCTAAGGCTGGCGATTTTTTAAAAGAAAAACATCGTTTTTGGGCTAAGCTTCATGATGCTGACTTGGAAGAGTTTTCCAGGATCGCTGAAATCAATACCGGCTGCGGATTACTCGGAGAAGTGCAGTTGAAAAACAAAAAAATAGCCATTGAGCAAACACGCATGACTGATATTAAAGCTCAACCAGGCCTCTTACCGTCATCTCGTAATTCTTGACGATATAAATCTTGTATTTGGCGACTACGCGCATCCAGTTCAGAAGCTTGGTAAAAATCCAGATCGCCAGCTTGCTTTGCTAATTTTGTTTGTTCAATAGCGGCGACCCAGGCCCCTTGAGTCACATACTTCTCTGCCAAAGCGGCATGATGAAGTCCAACTCTACCTTTTTTGGCATAGGCACGGGATAACCAATCCCACCATGTTGTATCACTCGCTTGAATTTTGGTTTGATTTTTTAACCAAGCAATGGCTTCATCTAGTTGTCCAGTTTTCAGTTGCACATCAAGTGCTTGCAACTGAAAAGTCCGTGAGTGAATAAATTGTGCTCTTTGCTGAGCAATCGCTTTGGCTGCTTGATCATATTGTTTCTTAGCCATCAGAATATCAATGGCTGTACTCTCTAAGGCAACGCTATATCTCAACATCGGCGACCCACGTCCACTGAGCTGCTGCGTGAGCGTACGCGCCTTCTGTAATGCGGCTTCAGCGTCAGCCAAGCGCCCCAACTTGAGGTCTAATAATGCCAAACCATAAAAGCCTTCCAATTGCTTACTGGCCTCGGGTTTTCTAGTAAGACTATTGAGTAATTGCCTGAGTTCTGGGTAATTACTTGTGCTCACGGTTTGAATCAGTCGTGCGCGCGCCTTCATGAGAATAAACTCAAGTGAAGACTCCACTTTACGAACTGGCAAACTGCGCACACGATCGCTCATGTCAGCAATACGATCAGTCGTTAAAGGGTGTGTTCTAACATAGGCTGGCACACCGCTTTCCATGATGCTGTTGGCTCTTTGCATTCTTTGGAAAAAATCGGGCATCCCTTGGGGATTAAAACCCCCTGCTTGCAGTATCTGCAAACCAATACGATCAGCTTCTCGCTCAGCATCACGTGAATATGACAGTTGATTTTGGATAGCTAGCGCTTGACCTCCCATCGCTAGACCTTGGGCTGCACCAGGATTACGACTGACAGCCAGAGCAGCAACGATGATGGATGCTAATGCGATGAGTGAGTTAGTTCCTTGCTGACTATACATACGCGCAATATGTTTTTGCGTGACATGCCCAATTTCATGGCCCAATACTGAAGCTAGTTCGGACTCAGACTCAGCAGCAACTACCAGACCCGTGTGCACACCAATAAATCCACCGGGTAATGCGAATGCGTTAATGCTGCGATCTCTCACCCCAAAAAGCTCAAACTGGATAGCAAAGGTTCCTGCCCCCTCCATGCCAGGAACTTTCTGTTGTCGTGCAGCACCCACCAAGTGTTGACCAATAGCATTGAGATAGTCATAAAAAACGGGGTCATCAGCATAATCGGGATCGCGCCTGATCTCTCGCATAATCCGCTCACCTAAAATACGCTCATCTAAAGGTGTCAGAGCAGCACTTGAGACGTCACCCAGGTCAGGCAAAACTAAACTGGGTTGCTGTGGCATACGATTATCGGGCTTGAATTCCGAATGCGCCTGGGGCTTTTGCATCACACGATTGAGATTGTCCTGCGCAACCCGATTAGTTTCCGTTTGAGCTAAGATGGCTGCTGGCTGAAAAATCATTGCCAAAGCGACACATAGTGCTTTTTGACTAAATGAAGTAAATTTAGATCCCATATATAAGATTATGGTACAACTTAATCATGAATAAACTCACACATTTTGATGAATCCGGACAAGCTCATATGGTCAATGTGGGCGATAAGGCACACACCCATCGTATTGCTGTAGCCACTGGGCTCATCAAGATGCAAGCCTCCACCTTTGAAATGGTGCAATCAGGATCTCACAAAAAAGGGGATGTGATTGGTATTGCACGTATTGCTGCTATCCAAGCCACAAAGAGAAGCTCTGATTTAATTCCTTTATGTCACCCCATTGCCTTAACAAGGGTAGCCGTTGAGTTTGAGCCTGACGCGACTCATAACACCATTCGTTGCACAGTCACTGCAGAGAATATAGGTCAAACTGGCGTTGAAATTGAAGCGCTAACTGGTGTTCAGATTGGCTTGTTGACGATTTACGACATGTGCAAAGCCGTCGATCGTGGCATGGTCATACAAGAAGTACGCCTACTTGAAAAAAGTGGCGGCAAGTCTGGAACCTGGACCGCCACCCCTTAATTGCTATTTACAATCAGCAGGCAAAAACTTTGGTGTCAGCGTACTACCTGAGCCTTTACAGGACCACATACCAGCCCAAGGCTTAGCCTTGCTATCACTCAAATCTGCCTCTACCAAGTTTTTATCATCTAACTGGTACACAGGCATCAGTCTAAGTACATTAGCGCCTGCCTCAGCGACGTTATTGTTGAAATGAATTGAAATTGCACCTGATTGTTCAATCTCAACCTTTTGCACACTTTGACTTGAAACAGACTGATAGCTACTCGCAGTCGCCTCAGCCATGTTTGCTGCACCCTTACTTGAATACACTTCTGTGACTGCTAGCTTAGCACCCGAGGCCAAACTGAGACCTTCGGTCACACGTGTTTTTGCAATGTAATCCTGATAGCGAGGCACCGCAATCGCAGCCAAAATACCAATGATGGCAATCACAACCATCAACTCAATTAATGTAAAGCCAGCTTCTTTTTTTGATAACACTTGATTCATATTCACCCCACAAATAATCAAGTTCATATCATCTCAAATAAACTACCTACACGGGCATGAATTTATTGTAGGAAAAGCTTTAAATTGCTTCAAATCAAGAGCCCCAAGAAAAAAGCCTGCTCAGCTTTCGCTCAACAGGCTTTATATCAGTTAACTACTTAGTTTAGCTAGCTGCGCTCTTCTTCTTTTTCATTGAGCGCTTCATCACCTCACCAACCAACATAATACCGACAGCAGACACAACGCTTGCAGCGGTTCCGTAATCTTGGATACCTTCACCAAACTGTTTAATCAAACCTGGATCTGAGCATATCATGCCACCAGCAATCCAACCTAAGAGACCAGCACCGAGGGTAACAATTAATGGGAAACGATCAATCAAATACAAGACAATTTGGCTGCCTGCAACGATGATTGGAATAGAAACCAAAAGACCGAACACAATATAGCCATACTGATGATGCGCAACGTCTACTTGACCAGCAGCACCGGCAATAGCAATCACATTATCAACACTCATTGCAATATCAGCGACGATAATGGTTTTGATAGCAGACCATAATTTATCTGATGCCTCTAGCTCATGATCGTCCCCTTCCTCCGTCTGGATAATCAGCTTATAAGCAATCCAGAAAAGCAACAGGCCGCCAACAAACTTCAGGAATGGGATTTGCAATAAGGTCACTGCAAATGCTACCAAGACCACACGCAGAATAATGGCACCTGCTGTGCCGTACATGATGCCCTTACGACGCTGGTTGGGGTGTAAATTACGGCAAGCTAGAGCAATCACAACAGCATTGTCACCACCTAGCAAAAGATCAATCAAGATAATTTGAGCAATTACTGCCCAGTCAATCATCGCGAGAAATTCCATGTCATCCTCATTTGTTTTTATTAAAAAAACGGGAGCAAAAGCCCCCGTTCATTATTACTACTTCAAAGCTTACACGAATTTTACAACAAACCTTTGAGTAGTTTGCCCATTTCTGATGGATTACGTGTTACCTTGAAACCGCACTCTTCCATGATGGCTAATTTAGCATCTGCTGTATCTTCACCACCGGAGATCAAAGCACCTGCGTGTCCCATACGCTTACCTGCTGGCGCAGTCACACCCGCAATGAAGCCAACCACAGGTTTTTTCATATTGGCTTTACACCAACGAGCTGCTTCTGCCTCATCAGGACCACCAATCTCACCAATCATAATGACTGCATCTGTGTCTGGGTCATCATTGAAAGCCTTCATCACATCAATGTGCTTTAGACCATTGATGGGGTCGCCACCGATACCTACAGCAGATGATTGACCTAAACCAATTTCTGTTAACTGAGCTACCGCTTCATACGTCAAGGTACCTGAGCGGCTCACCACACCAATACGACCTTTACGATGAATGTGGCCTGGCATGATACCGATCTTGATTTCTTCTGGAGTAATCAAACCAGGGCAATTAGGGCCTAACAACAAAGTCTTTTTGCCACCCTTGGCTTCCTTTTGCGCCATTTTGTTACGAACTTCTAACATGTCACGAACAGGAATACCTTCGGTAATACAAATGGCCAAATCTAAATCAGCTTCTACGGCTTCCCAAATCGCAGCTGCAGCGCCTGCGGGTGGAACGTAGATCACTGATACAGTTGCGCCCGTTGCTGAGGCAGCCTCTTTAACAGTGGCGTAAATGGGAATATCAAAAATCTTTTCACCAGCCTTCTTAGGATTCACACCAGCAACAAAACACTCTTTACCATTAGCGTATTCTTGGCATTTCTCTGTATGGAATTGCCCCGTCTTACCTGTAATACCTTGGGTAATAACACGCGTATTTTTATTAATCAAAATAGACATCTTCTATCCTTTCGTGGCCAACTTATTTAACTGCAGCAACAACTTTAGTTGCAGCTTCTGCCATCGTATCGGCACTAATGATTGGTAAACCAGACTCAGCAAGCATCTTCTTACCGAGCTCTTCATTTGTACCCTTCATACGAACTACCAAAGGCACATTCAAGTTGACTGCTTTACATGCAGTAATCACACCATCAGCAATCACATCACAACGCATGATGCCGCCAAAGATGTTGACCAAAATCGCTTTCACATTCTTGTTCTTCAACATGATCTTGAATGCTTCAGTGACTTTTTCAGCAGTAGCACCACCGCCAACATCCAAGAAGTTAGCGGGCTCGCCACCGAATAACTTGATGGTATCCATGGTAGCCATCGCCAAACCAGCACCATTGACCAAGCAACCAATGTTGCCATCCAATGAGATGTAAGCCAAATCAAACTTAGAAGCTTCAACCTCGGCTGGATCTTCTTCGTCTAAGTCGCGGTAAGCAACGATTTCTGGGTGACGGAACAGGGCATTTGAATCGAAGTTGAATTTCGCGTCCAAAGCCTTAATGTTGCCGTTACCTTCCAAGATGAGAGGATTAATTTCAGCCAATGAAGCATCTGTTTCCATATAAGCTTTGTACAAGTTCTTCAATACTTCTTTAGCTTGAGCTTGTGAAGCTTCTGGTACACCAATGCCTTGCGCTAACTTCAAGGCATCAGCATCTGTTAAGCCAACGAGTGGGTTTACAAATACTTTAATGATTTTTTCTGGAGTCTTAGCAGCGACTTCCTCAATATCCATACCACCTTCGCTAGATGCCATCACGGCAACAGCTTGAGTCGCGCGATCAGTCAAGATGCCGATGTAGTACTCTTTTTTGATATCTGCACCGTCTTCAACCAATAAACGACGTACCTTTTGACCTTCTGGGCCTGTTTGATGTGTCTTTAACTGCATGCCCAAGATCTGGCTAGCGTATGTTTTTACTTCTTCTAAACTTTTCGCTACTTTCACGCCACCGCCTTTACCGCGACCACCCGCGTGGATCTGGGCTTTAACAACCCATACTGGTCCACCTAATTTTTGTGCGGCTGCAACAGCCTCATCTACGGTTAATGCAGGAATACCGTTTGGTACTGGTACATTGAATTGGCGCAAAATTTCTTTGCCTTGGTACTCATGAATCTTCATGGAAGCTCCCTGTTAATAATCTTGAAAATACTAATGTTTTTAACTTACTTAACTCTGTCTTAGTTGTATTAACTAACTATCAAAACCCGCTATTATCCTCAGTCTGAGTCCGACCCTCTCTTTTTTGGTATTTCCCTCGGTTCTAAAGGGGTGCCAAACCATTTTGGATGATATTTTTTAACCACCTCGCCATCGGTTCTCAGGGCATGGCAGCGATTTAACTGAAAAGGCATTTCCTCTGAGTTTTGCTCAGCATGATCCCTAATCTTGATGACTTCACCTGCAAATGCCTGGATCGCGGTAGTTGGCAGTACAGAACATAATTCGGTGATATGAGAACACCCCTGAATACCAGAAAGAAGTGAATGGACACTCTTTCTAAAACCCTGTACTAAATTGAGTCCAATGAGTTTTTTGTAATCTCCATTGATGCGTTCACACGAACCTTCATACGGCACAGCCAAGCTCTCAGACGAGGCATCTAGGATATTGAATTGTGTATCGATGAGTACCCACAGTTTCATTTCATGGATAGGCTCACCCTGTTTTTTCACACCGCTAGCTAAATGAAAGTCCTTCCCTTTGGTATCCAAAAGATAGGCTTCTATTTCCCACAAACCATCATCACGCCGGAATACTTGGGTTTTTATGGAGCGGGTATGAATTAGCTCTTTATGAACATCTACATTACGAGTCATCGCGAGAGTCTACACCAGATTAGTGTTTACCCTGAGGAAAAATCATTGCTATTGAGGCGACCACTGACAATCTTCAGTGCCAGATCCGAAGAAAATCCTCGTGAGACTAAAAATCGAATTTGACGAGCCTTTTCTTTTGGGTCTGTAGGAAGATTTTCAAATTTCCTATGCCACAGCTCAAAGGCCAGTTGAGGGTCATGCGCCTTAAGATCTTCGCGGTACTCGTTCAGTAAGTCATCTGACAGCCCATTTTGACGCATCTCTTCTAAGATCTTTTTACTGCCGAATCGTTCTGTACGTCGGCGCACCAGACTTTCGGCATAGCGCTTATCACTCAACCACTGATTTTTCTGTAGATCATCAAGCAGTTCGTCTAACTGAACCTCAGATTCAGCATAAGACAAGAGCTTCTTACGAAGCTCTTGTCGACTGTAATCCCGTCTTGATAAAAATCGTAGGGCCCGGCCTTTGAGACTGATAACTGGCTTATCAGGCATCAGCCTCTTCTTTAGGGCTCAATACAGTGCCACCCTTCACACCCAATTTTTCACGAATCTTAGCTTCGATCTCTTGAGCGATTTCTGGGTTTTCTTTCAAAAACTCACGCACATTATCTTTACCTTGGCCAATACGATCACCGTTATAACTGTACCAAGCGCCTGATTTATCCACGATGCCGCACTCCACGCCCAGATCGATGATTTCACCTTGTCGGGAAATACCTTCACCGTACATGATGTCAAACAAGGCTTCTCTAAATGGTGGAGATACTTTGTTTTTAACCACCTTGACACGAGTTTCATTACCTACGACTTCATCACCTTTTTTGATACTACCGATACGACGAATATCTAGACGCATAGAAGCATAGAACTTGAGGGCATTACCACCCGTGGTGGTTTCAGGCGAACCAAACATCACGCCAATCTTCATACGAATCTGGTTGATGAAAATCACCATCGAATTAGTACGCTTGATTGTTCCTGTGAGCTTTCTTAAAGCTTGACTCATCAAACGTGCCTGTAAACCTGGTAATGAATCCCCCATATCACCTTCGATTTCTGCTTTTGGCACCAAGGCAGCTACAGAGTCAATCACGATTAAGTCAATCGAACCAGAACGCACCAATGCGTCTGCAATTTCTAATGCCTGCTCACCTGTGTCTGGCTGTGAGATCAATAGGTTATTAACATCTACGCCTAGTCTGGCAGCATACTGTACGTCGAGCGCATGTTCAGCATCGATAAATGCACAAGTCCCACCGAGCTTCTGCATTTCCGCTACAGCATGTAAAGTTAAAGTCGTTTTACCGGATGACTCAGGCCCATAAATCTCAATCACACGACCACGCGCAAGACCACCAACACCCAAAGCGATATCCAAGCCTAAAGAGCCCGTCGAGACCACCTGAATATCTTGCTCAATCTCGCTATCCCCTAAGCGCATGATTGAGCCTTTACCAAATTGTTTTTCGATTTGAGCCAATGCTGCACTCAAGGCTTTTTGCTTATCAGTACTCATTCCGTCAATATTCGATAGATTGGCTGAAGATGTCTTTTTTTGATCGTCCATATGAGTCCTTTTCTTGTTCCTGTGCCTGTTTTTCCGTAAAAATCTGCTGTATGTTGAGTACTGTATATAAAAACAGTACTTTGTGCAAGATTTTTTTGTCTCTCTTAATTTAGCTATTAAACTACTTGCAACTATAAGTATCACACTAAAAAAACAGACCCCTGAGGGCTAAAGGTTATATGAGAATCCTAATCGCTGAAGACGACAATGTTCTAGCAGACGGCCTCACTAGATCACTTAGACAATCTGGTTATGCAGTGGACCATGTAAAAGACGGTCAATCTGCCGACCTCGCTCTATCAGCTCAAACTTTTGACCTTCTAATACTAGACTTAGGCTTACCCAAAATGACAGGTCTTGAGGTTCTCAAGCGTTTACGCGCCAGAAACTCAATGATCCCCGTACTGATTCTCACTGCAGCTGACTCGACTGACGAACGCGTCAAGGGCTTGGATAGTGGTGCAGATGATTACATGGCAAAACCATTCGCCTTAACGGAACTCGAAGCTCGAGTACGCGCTCTAACGCGCCGTGGATCTGGCGGTGGCCCGACTGTCGTGAAACATGGCCCCCTCAATTTCGATCAGGTGGGTCGTGTTGCCTATATTGACGACAAGATGCTGGAGTTATCAGCACGTGAGTTAGGTTTATTAGAGATCCTCCTCAAAAGAGTCGGTCGCCTTGTATCTAAAGATCAATTAGTCGACCATCTATGTGAGTGGGGCGAAGAGGTGAGTAATAACGCCATAGAAGTCTATGTTCACCGCCTACGTAAAAAAATTGAGGTGGGCGGTATTCGTATCGCTACCATTCGAGGTTTGGGCTACTGCTTAGAAAAGTTTCAGCCTCCCGCTGCCAATAAAGAACCCTCCTCCTCATCCACCCTCTGATAGGTATGTCTGTGGCAGCCGTCATTGATTCGGAACTGCAAAAGCTATTACCTAGCGAACTTCAAGCGGGCAAACCTCAAGAACGTGGCCCTAGATCCTTATTTGGAGAAATCCTTGATTGGATGTTAGCGCCATTGCTATTGCTGTGGCCAATGAGTATTGCGGTCACCTATTTAGTGGCTCAATCAATAGCTAATGCACCTTTTGATCGCGGACTTGAAAACAATGTGCAAGCGATTGCACAGCAGGTCCGCATACAAGGGGAGAATGTCAGCCTGAGCCTACCTCATTCTGCCAAGCAAATACTGCAAGCGGATGAAAATGATCGTATTTATTTTCAAGTACTCGACCAACGTGGTTACCTAATTGCAGGTGATAAAGATTTACCTATTCCAGGTCTTGATGATGTGACTCAAATTGGAGTTGTCACCTACCGTGATGCCAAAATCAATGGTGAAAAAATTAGGATTGCCTCAACACTACTGCCACAAAACCCTAACTTAGATGCAAACACCATTCTTGTTCAAGTTGCGGAAACTCTTGATAAACGTTCGCAGTTAGCTAACGAAATTATCAAAGGCGTGATTCTGCCGCAGTTCATTATTTTGCCGATTGTGGTGGTCTTAGTTTGGTTTGGTCTAACGCGTGGTTTAGCTCCATTGCACGCTCTACAAAATCACATTCGCAATCGTCATGTAGAAGATACAAGCCCGATTGAAGAAAAAGCAGCCCCCCAAGAAATCATGCCGCTCATCTCTAGTTTTAATGGGGTCCTCTTTCAGCTAGAAGATTCTGTCAATGCACAGAAGCGCTTTATTGCCGATGCTGCTCACCAACTCAAAACCCCCTTAGCTGGTTTACAAATGCAAGCGGAGTTAGCGCAAAGAGAAAGTAACCCTGAGGAACTTAAGCGCTCACTAGAACAAATTGCCGATAGCTCTAACCGAGCCGCGCGCCTTGTACAACAACTGCTCTCTTTAGCCAGAATGGAGAACACTACCAATCTGTCTGATCGGGCAAAGATTGATCTTAATATCGCCGCTCAAGAAGCCACCAAGAATTGGCTTAATGCGGCATGGTCTAAACAAATTGATTTAGGCTGCCATACCCACGAATATGCAGTACACATCATGGGAAATGCCGTGATGATGCGCGAGTTATTTAACAACCTCATTGATAACGCCATTAAATACACGCCCATCGGCGGTCATGTCACCGTAGAGGTTAAGCGCGCTAGTCGGCCAGGCTTTATTGAAATCGAAGTCAAAGATACAGGCCCTGGCATCCCAGTAGAAGAACGTACACGTGTGCTTGAACGCTTTTACCGCATCCTGGGTAGCGATGTGGAGGGCAGTGGTCTGGGCTTAGCGATTGTTAAAGAAATCGCGACACAACATGGTGGCCGAATTGAGATCCTAGATCACGCACAAGAAAACCAGTCCCATCCTTCGGGCACATGTATTCGTGTGACCTTACCAGCGGATGCCAAATGACCAAGTGGCAAAAAAATAAGCGACTGACTTTCAAGCTACTGATTGCATGGTTCTGCGTCACTATGCTTGTAGGCCTTGCGCCAGAACCACTCAGATTTAGCTTTCATGGCTGGGAATTCACGTATTGGTTCGGCGCCCAAGGCGCAATTTTGATTTACCTCCTAATCACCTGGCTCTACGCCAAAGAGATGAGAAAAATCGATAAATCAACGGATTAGCCCCTGTATTACCCCAATTTAGTAAGTAATTTCCCTAAGCCGTCAGAATTCGGTAAGCCCCCAAATTAATCATGTGGTCAAGGTCGGGATACTTACGGCCTTCATTTCATTAACTAGGAGGAAACATGGCTAAAACTGCAGCCCCGATGACCGCAGAAGAACGCAAAGTTATTTTTGCATCTTCTCTGGGAACGGTATTTGAATGGTATGACTTTTATTTGTACGGCTCATTGGCCGCGATTATTGCTAAGCAATTCTTCGCTGGTCTCGATGCAGGCTCAGCATTTATTTTTGCCCTTTTGGCATTTGCTGCTGGCTTTATCGTACGTCCTTTTGGCGCCTTGGTGTTTGGTCGCTTAGGTGACTTGATTGGTCGTAAATACACCTTCTTGGTCACCATCTTATTGATGGGTGGTGCAACGTTCATCGTTGGTATTCTGCCTACATATAACACCATTGGTGTTGCTGCTCCAGTCATCTTGATCGTTTTACGTATGCTTCAAGGTTTGGCGCTGGGTGGTGAGTACGGCGGTGCTGCAACTTATGTTGCCGAGCATGCTCCAGATGGTAAGCGTGGTGCATACACAGCTTGGATTCAGACTACAGCCACACTCGGCTTGTTCTTGTCCTTGCTCGTGATTTTGTTCACACGTGAATTGACTGGTCCAAACTTCGAAGTTTGGGGCTGGCGTGTTCCATTCCTTCTCTCTATCGTCTTATTAGGTATCTCTGTATACATTCGTTTGTCAATGAACGAATCTCCAGCATTCCAGAAGATGAAAGCAGAAGGTAAAACTTCTAAGGCTCCTTTGACAGAAGCATTCGGTCAATGGAAAAACCTAAAGATCGTTATCTTGGCATTGTTTGGTTTGGTTGCTGGTCAAGCTGTTGTTTGGTACACAGGTCAGTTCTACGCACTCTTCTTCTTGACTCAAGTCTTGAAAGTAGATGCTAAGACAGCCAACCTCTTGATTGCGGGTTCACTCGTTATCGGCACACCATTCTTCATCGTATTTGGTGCCTTGTCTGATCGTATCGGCCGTAAGATGATCATCATGTTGGGCCTCTTGCTCGCCATCATCACTTATATCCCGAATACACCATTGTCAGTCTTCAATGCTTTGACACACTATGCAAATCCAGCATTGGAAAAAGCAATGGCAACATCACCTGCATCAATCACCGTAGATCCAGCTGAGTGTTCTTTCCAGTTCAACCCAACAGGTACTGCTAAGTTCACAAGCTCTTGTGACATCGCTAAACAAACAATGGCCTCAAACTCAGCAAGCTATGAAACGATTGCTGGCGCACCAGGCACAGTAGCGAAGATCAAGATTGGTGATACAGAGATCGAAGGTTACACAGCTAAAGGTATCCCTGCTGATGAAGCTAAAGCTAAAGATGCTGCGTTCAAGAAAGCTGTTCGTGAGGCTTTGAATGCTGCAGGCTATCCAGCTAAAGCTGATCCAGCCCAGGTGAACGTACCTGCTGTACTAGCTCTCTTAGTGTTCTTGGTTGTTTTGGTAACGATGGTTTACGGCCCAATCGCTGCATACCTCGTTGAGTTGTTCCCAACTCGCATCCGCTATACATCTATGTCATTGCCATATCACATTGGTAACGGCTGGTTCGGCGGCTTGATGCCAACAATCTCTTTCGCCTTGGTTGCTCAGAACGGTAACATTTACTATGGTCTCTGGTACCCAATCATCATCGCAGCAATGACACTGGTTATCGGTACATTGTTCATGCGTGAAACGAAAGATAGAGATATCTACGCTGGTGACTAATCCATAGTCTCTTAAGCAAAAAAGATAACGGCGACTCAAAAGGTCGCCGTTTTTTATTACCTACTTTAGAAGCCTAATAGTCCAATTGCTCCTCCTAGAGCGATTGGGCTATAATCTCTAACTTCGGCGATTTAGCTCAGTTGGTTAGAGCGACGGAATCATAATCCGCAGGTCCGGGGTTCGAATCCCTGAATCGCCACCAAAACACTTAAAAAAGACCCAAGTTTTCAGCTGGGTCTTTTTTATTTTGGGCACAACTCTGTGAAGATAACTGGTGTTAGACTAAACGGCATAAGACCTAATAAACAATCAATGCCCATGGAGGGAAATATGAAAATAAGTCGATCTATTGCTTTTGTAGCTGCCATTTTGATTAGCAGTCTCGCTCATGCAGAAACTAAAGTGGTTTATCACATCAATGAAGGTGTACAACAGGCTAGTCGTGCAATTGGCAATATTCGCAACCACCTCAATGCCGATCCTAGTGCAAAAATTGTTGTGGTCACTCATGGCCCAGGCATTGATTTTCTGCTTGAAGGTGCCGAAAACATGGCTGGTGGAAAATTTGCAGGCCCGATCGGTGAGCTAGCCAGTCGCGGTGTTGAATTTAGAGTCTGCAATAACACCTTAGTTTCTAGAAAAATTGCCAAAGAGCAAGTCGTTTTAGAAGCCAAGATTGTGCCTTCCGGTGTGGCAGAAGTAGCCAATCTACAAGCTAAAGAAAAATACGCCTATTTGCGCCCCTAAGTTTCTATAAATAACCATAACACTCTATAGACCGCCGTTTGGCGGTTTATTCACATAAAGGCTTAAAATATCTCCCAGAGAAAGGGCCTTTTATGAATCCAACCACCGTACAAATTATTGCGACTACGCTGTTCTGTATTGCAGTACTTCATACTTTTTCTGCTAGCCTCTTCGAGAGACTTGCTCACAAACAACCCAATCACGCAGGCCTCTGGCATCTCTTGGGCGAAGTGGAGGCTGTGTTTGGCTTCTGGGCGATGGTCCTAGTTTTATTTATGGCAGCTCAATCAGGGTCTATTCAGTCATCGATTGAATATGTCGAAGGCAGAAACTATACCGAGCCTTTATTTGTTTTCGCCATTATGGTTGTAGCTGCAAGCCGTCCGATCTTACATTTTGCGTCTGAACTCGTGCGCATAGTCTCTGGCTTACTCAGTCAACTATTTCGCCTCAATGCAAACATCACGAATTACTTTGTCACTCTAAGCCTAGTGCCCCTTTTAGGCTCATTTATCACCGAGCCGGCTGCAATGACCTTGGCAGCATTACTGCTAAAGAAAAAAATCTTTAGTCAGACCAAAAACACGAAGTTGATGTATCTCACCATTGGTGTCTTATTTGTCAATATCTCGATTGGTGGTGCATTGACTAACTTTGCAGCTCCTCCGATTTTGATGGTGGCTAGCACTTGGAATTGGTCGACCAGCTTTGTTTTCTATACCTTTGGTACAAAAGCAGCACTTGCCGTACTAGTGAACACAGTTCTTTTAACCCTCTTGGTTCATAAAGATCTACCTAAACAAGCTACGAATGACAAAGCGGATGAAATACCCTGGTTTGTCGTTGCCGTTCATTTATTCTTCTTGGCCAGTATTGTGGTTTTTGCACACCATCCTGTGGTCTTCATGGGTTTACTACTTTTCTTCCTAGGTTACACCCATGCATATGCCAAATATCAGAGCCGTCTTTTATTAAAAGAGGCTTTAATGGTGGCATTCTTCTTAGCCGGCTTAGTCGTCTTAGGTGGTATGCAACAGTGGTGGCTGCAACCCACATTAGAAAGTATGAGTTCTACTGTGGTTTACTTCGGCGCAACCGCTTTAACTGCAGTCACAGATAATGCTGCTCTAACTTACTTAGGCTCATTGGTAGAAGGAGTTAGCGATGAATTTAAATATGCCCTAGTAGCAGGTGCAATTACGGGCGGCGGCTTAACCGTGATTGCTAATGCACCTAACCCTGCTGGTATGTCGATACTCCGTGAGCATTTTCCGGATGGAAATGTATCCGCACTGTGGCTCTTCTTAGCTGCACTACCCCCAACCATAGTAGCGATCATCGCCTTTCAATTACTGTAATTATGAAAAAAGTTTATATCCGCACTTTTGGTTGTCAGATGAATGAATATGACTCTGACAAGATGGCTGACGTCTTACATGCCAAAGAAGGACTTGTTCAGACAGAAACCCCAGAGGATGCTGATGTCATTCTTTTGAATACTTGCTCTGTCAGAGAAAAAGCTCAGGAAAAAGTTTTTTCTGACCTAGGTAGACTCAAAGAGCTCAAGGCCATTAAGCCAGAACTGATCATTGGTGTTGGTGGTTGTGTGGCCAGCCAAGAAGGTAAGCATATTATTAATCGCGCTCCTTATGTTGATTTGGTATTTGGCCCGCAAACCCTACACCGCCTGCCTGATTTAATTTCTGCGCGCCGTCAAAGTGGCCTGCCTCAAGTCGACATCAGCTTCCCGGAAATTGAAAAGTTTGATAACTTACCTCCGGCTCGAGTCGAAGGTGGTGCAGCTTATGTATCGATTATGGAAGGCTGCTCTAAATACTGTAGCTACTGCGTTGTGCCATACACTCGCGGCGAAGAAGTCTCTAGACCCTTAGATGACGTGCTGACGGAAGTAGCTACTTTAGCAGCCCAAGGCGTTCAAGAAATTAACCTACTAGGTCAAAACGTGAATGCGTATCGTGGCAAAATGGGTAACACCTCAGAAATTGCTGACTTCGCTTTACTCCTTGAGTATGTTTCAGAGATCCCAGGCATTCAACGAATTCGTTTTACAACCAGTCATCCTAAAGAATTTACGCAACGCCTGATTGATTGCTACGAAAAGTTACCTAAACTCGTCAATCACTTACATCTTCCAGCGCAACATGCCTCAGACAAGATATTGGCCGCCATGAAACGTGGCTATACAAGTCTTGAATACAAAAGTGTCATACGTAAAGTCAAAGCAATACGACCTAACCTTTCACTCTCAAGTGATTTTATTGTCGGTTTCCCTGGCGAAACTGATGAAGACTTTGAGATGCTCATGCGTCTGGTTGAAGATTTATATTTCGATAATAGTTACTGCTTTATTTACAGCGAACGCCCAGGCACGCCTGCAGCAAATCTAAAAGACGACACACCGCGCGCCACAAAAGTCGCACGCTTACAACGTCTTGTGGGACAAATTGATAAGCATATTCTTGAAATCAGCCAATCCATGGTTGGTCAAGAAGAATTAGTCATGATTGAAAGTATGGCCAAAGATGGCCTACGTCTTCAGGGGCGCACCGAGAATAATCGCGTGGTCAATATTGACATCGGCAACGATCAAGCACGTCGCCTAATTGGTAAATTGCTACCTGTTAAATACACAGAAGCTTTAGCTCACTCTCTTAGAGGTGAGCTCATCATTCAAGAATGAAGTCGAATAAAGTATTCATTGAGATTCAATTTGGCACAGCCAAATTAGAGGAATCTATCAATGCCATCATGAGTGTGGCTCAATTAAAAAAAATATTGCGCATGACTATTCAAAATGATGCGCAATTGACTTTACGTTTTACCGGTAAAGCAGAAAGCCGCAAACTGAATGCGGCTTATCGCAATAAAGACTATGCCACCAATATTCTGACCTTCAACTATCACACACCAGGTCAAGCGCTCCACTCCGACTTAGTGATTTGCTGGCCCATAGTGGTGCAAGAAGCCAAAACTCAAGGAAAAAGTATTGTTGATCATTTAAGCCATCTTTTGGTGCATGGGGCACTCCATGCCCAAGGTTTTGATCACGAAGATGAAATTGAGGCAGAAGCCATGGAGAGCTTGGAAGTAGCCATTTTGCAAAAACTCAAAATTGCAAATCCTTATTTGTAATATCACAAAAATCCGTTATGCTTAGGCATTATGTCAGCAGAACCTGAGTCGCAAACCTTACTCGAAAAATTAGGACGTTTACTGTCCCCATCGCCTGCCTCTGCCGAGGAAAAAAGAGCAGAACTACTTGAAACTCTTCGCCAAGCTCAATCAGAAGGTTTGATCGATGCAGATGCATTAGCTATGATCGAAGGTGTTTTCCAAGTGGGTCAAATGACTGCTCGAGATATCTTGGTCACTCGTTCGCAAATCGACTGGATCGATATCAATGCATCACTTGAAGACACCATTAATGAAGTTATTCGAGCTGCCCACTCTCGCTTTCCAGTCTATGAAAACAGTCGTGATAACGTCATTGGCATACTACTAGCCAAAGATTTACTACGCCATTCTCAAGAAGAAGGTTTTGATATACGTGATTGGCTCAGACCGGCAGTATTTATTCCTGAATCCAAACGCTTAGGTGTCTTGCTTCGAGACTTCCGTGAGCATCGCAACCATCTAGCAATGGTCGTCGATGAATATGGTGGCATTGCAGGTTTAGTCACCATTGAAGATGTACTCGAGCAAATCGTAGGCGACATCGAGGATGAGCATGACATCGATGATTCTGAAGACAACATTATCCAGACCAACGATGGAAAATTTAGAATCAAAGGCATTGCTGAACTCGAGCAAGTGAACCAGTTTCTCAACACCAGCTTTTATGATGAGGACAACGATACTCTTGCCGGCTTCATCCTTAAACATCTTGGCAAACTTCCTCATAAAGGCGATGTAATCAAACTCGGAGACTATGAGTTTGAGATACAACGAGCTGACGCGAGACAAATTCACATTATTCTTGCTAGCAAACCGCAAGATCTTGATTAAAACTGCACTCTTTCTCTTACTAGGTTCACTGACAGCCTGGATGACTGAGCTACCTTACGGTGGCTGGTGGTTTTTACTTGCACTCACTGCTTTTTTTCATTTCTATAAAAAATCCAATCAACCCCTACTTCACGCTTGGCTCTATCAACTAGGTTATTTTGTGAATGCGCTCTGGTGGATATACATCAGCCTTCATGATGTTGGTCGAATGCATGTATTACTCTCGATATTTGCAGTAGTTGCCCTATCTTCATATTTATCAATTTGGTTTGCGCTCAGCGTCGCAACAGCGCGCAAACTGATTCATTTTTCTTTTTTACCGGCAGCGCTAGCCAGCAGTATTTGCCTAGCTGAATGGCTTAGAGGGATAGTATTTACAGGTTTTCCATGGGCTGGCATTGCTGAATCTCAAATCGACGGTGCATTTTTTGGTTGGGCTCCAATCCTAGGAGGTCTTGCATGCACTTGGATAGCCAGTTTTACCGCAGCTTTTATTGCTCTGGCAAAAACCAGCCTAATAAAAAAATCTATCACCGTACTTTTTATCGTTTCACTCAGCAACGGTTTAGCCTTAATTCCATTTACTACGCCTTATGGTTCAGGAATTTCAGTAGAGTTACTACAGGGTAATTTTCCGCAGCCCCTATTTATGAGCCAAGAGCAAGCAATTGCACAACAGGATTTTTATTTAAAAAAATTAAGTACAAGTTCAGCTCAATTAGTCGTAGCCCCTGAAACAGCTTTACCCATCACCGATCGAGTACTCAATGTTGAATCTTTGCAAAAGTCACTGGGTGATAAAAACCAATTTTTCCTCAGTGGCATCCTAGGTAGCCACGACAATCAAGAACTTTCTAATTCAGCGCTTGGCTTTGATCACAAGCAAACCTACCGCTACGACAAACACCATTTAGTTCCCTTTGGTGAATTTGTACCTACCGGCTTTCAGTGGTTTGTTAATGCTTTTGGAGTACCTCTAGGACAATTTAAACGCGGTGACCTCATACAGAACCCCATGGTTTTGCATACTGAAAAGCCCATTCGGCTGGGTGTGATGATCTGTTATGAAGATGTTTTTGGCTCTGAAATCGCGAAGCGCCAAAAGTATGACCTTCAAGGGCATCACATTTGGGTCAATATCACCAACCTTGCCTGGTTTGGTGAGAGTCAAGCTGCAGAACAACAATTACGCTTGGCACGCTTACGCTCCTTAGAGACTGGAATCCCCACTATACGTGCTACCAATACGGGTCTTACCGGGATCATTAATGAACGTGGTCAAGTGACATCCACGCTCGCAGAATTTGAACAAGAGGCCCTCACCGGCACTGTCCAGCCATTTAGTGGCAAAACCCCCTATGTCCACCTCGGGAACCTTCCCATCCTCGGAATTTCAATACTCACTCTATTTTTTTGCTGGATACGCTCAAAAAAGCTAGTTTGAAGCCCAAGACAGGTAAAATTGAGGGTCTGACTAATTGAGTGAATATGCTTACCTTTCAGCAACTTATCCTAAAGTTACAAGAGTATTGGGACCAACAAGGTTGTGCCCTATTGCAACCCGTCGACCTTGAGGTTGGCGCAGGGACATCACATACAGCTACTTTTCTGCGTGCCATTGGGCCAGAACCGTGGAAAGCTGCTTATGTTCAACCTTCTAGACGACCCAAAGATGGTCGCTATGGTGAAAATCCAAATCGTTTGCAACACTATTATCAATATCAGGTAGTTCTCAAACCAGCACCTGAAAATATCCTAGAGCTCTATCTTGGTAGTCTCGCCGCTCTGGGTCTTGATTTGAAACAAAACGATGTGCGCTTTGTTGAAGATGATTGGGAAAACCCCACACTGGGCGCTTGGGGCCTGGGTTGGGAAGTTTGGCTCAACGGCATGGAAATTACTCAATTTACGTATTTTCAGCAAGTCGGCGGCCTCGATTGCAAACCCATCTTAGGCGAGATCACATACGGTCTAGAACGTTTAGCTATGTATCTGCAGAAAGTAGAAAACGTATACGATCTCGTATGGACAGATGGCGTTAAGTATCGCGATGTCTATCATCAAAATGAAGTGGAGCAGTCGACCTATAACTTTGAGTACTCCAATAGTGAATGGTTATTCGAGCAATTCGGTAACTACGAGAGAGAAGCAAAGCGTTTGATGGAAATCCCGTTAGCCTTACCTGCCTATGAAATGGTTTTAAAAGCCGCGCATACATTTAATCTCTTAGATGCGAGAGGTGCGATATCTGTGACAGAAAGAGCAGCTTATATTGGACGAATCAGAAATTTATCCAAGACAGTCGCTCAAGCTTACTATGACTCAAGAGAAAGATTAGGCTTCCCTATGTGTGCACAGGGGGCAAATTAATATGTCTTTACAACCTTTACTGATTGAACTCCTGACTGAGGAGCTACCACCTAAGGCTCTATCTAAACTGGGTGATAGCTTTGCTGAAAGTATTTTTCAATCACTCAAAAAAGATGGCGTTTTAAGCAATAGTTCCACTTGTACAAAATTTGCCACACCTCGCCGTCTTGCTGTATTGATCACTGATGTTTTAAGTCAAGCACCTCAACAACGACGTCGAGAAAAACTCTTGCCTGTTAGTATCGGTCTCGATGCTAATGGTCAAGCGAGTGCACCATTAATTAAAAAACTTAGTTCTTTGGGTATTGAACAAGTAAATCTTGCTCAGCTAGAGCGTGATGGCGAAGGTAAGAATGAAACTTTCTATATCCAACTTGACCAAGCTGGATTAAGCCTGACCGATGCCGCTCAACAAGCCATTAATACTTGTTTGAGTAAATTACCGATTCCCAAAGTCATGCGCTACCAGATTGATGCGGGTACTGCACAAGCAGTCGATGTGCAATTCGTTAGGCCTGCGCACCATTTAATAGTCATGCATGGCTCAGAAGTCTTACCCGTTCACGCTTTGGGCTTAAAGAGTAGTAATACGACCCTTGGTCATCGTTTTTTAAGCGACGGTTCATTGACCATTAAGCACGCCTCTGAGTACGAAACAACTCTCGAAAGTTCAGGCAAAGTGATTGCTGATTTTGATAAGCGCTTAAATCAAATGAAGCTCGCACTCAATGAAAAAGCTCAAGGACACCAAGTTCTTATGCCACAAAGTCTGCTCGAAGAAGTTTGTTCATTAGTAGAGTGGCCTGTTGTCTATGCCTGCTCATTCGAGAAAGAATTTTTAGACGTGCCGCAAGAATGCCTGATCCTAACCATGCAAACCAATCAAAAGTACTTTGCATTAACGGATCAAACAGGCAAGCTCGTTAATCAATTTTTGATTGTCTCGAATATTGAGACCAAGACACCAGATGCCATTATTTCTGGTAACGAAAGGGTCGTGCGGCCACGCTTAGCCGATGCGAAATTCTTCTTTGAGCAAGATAAAAAGAAAGCTCTGAAAGATCGCATCAAAGATCTATCTAAGGTCGTATATCACAATAAACTCGGCACTCAACTCGAGCGTAGCGAACGTGTGCAAACGATTGCACTTTGGATTGCAAACGAACTGTTTGCCAATCAAAGTCAGATTACACAAGATACTCAGCGAGCCGCTGAAATCGCAAAATGTGACTTATTAACCGATATGGTTGGTGAATTTCCGGAGCTTCAAGGCATCATGGGACGCTACTACGCACACCATGATGGCGAAAGTGCTGAAGTGGCACAAGCTTGTATGGAACATTACTTCCCTCGCTTTGCTGGCGATCAATTACCCCAATCTCAAGTCGGTACCGTATTAGCCCTTGCCGACAAGATTGAAACCATTGTCGGCATTTGGGGTATCGGCCTAGCACCCACCGGTGAGAAAGATCCCTTTGCCCTGCGCAGACATGCTTTAGGCATCTGCCGTATCTTGATTGAAAAACAACTACCACTCAAAGTACAAAACTTACTTGAAATAGCTAAAGCAACATTCAAGCAAGCTGAAGTTCAAGACAATGCTCAACTGCATGAGATCTATCAATTTATATTGGACCGTCTCAAGGCCTATCTCAAAGATCAAGCCTCTGACGGGAAAAACTATACCAGTCAAGAAATTGATGCGGTCGTTAGCTTAAATCCTAATATCTTGGCCGACTTATTGCAGCGTTTAGCAGCAGTCAGAGCATTCGCTCAACTGCCAGAAGCTGAAGCATTGGCAGCAGCCAATAAACGTATTGGCAATATTCTTAAAAAAGTAGATGGTCAAACACCCAGTTCTGTGAATCCAACTCTATTTCGAGAAGCTGCTGAAAAGAGTCTTTATCAAGCTTTGGAAACGATTGAGCCTCAAGCACGAGCCGCCTTACAAAAAGGCGAATATGCACAAGCTTTGAAGGCTTTTGCAAGCATTCGTGCGGCTACCGATCAATTTTTTGCTGATGTAATGGTGATGTGCCCTGATGAAAAACTCAAAAATAATCGTATTGCGCTACTTCATCAACTGCATACCCTCATGAATCAAGTGGCAGACATCAGTAAGCTAGCTAATTAATATGGGTCAAAAATTAAGCTCTCGTCTCATTATTCTAGATCGCGATGGCGTGATTAATGAAGACAGCGATGCCTACATCAAATCACCTGATGAATGGCTGCCTATCCCTGAAAGTCTAGAAGCTATTTCTAAGCTCAATCAGGCTGGCTACCACATTGTGATTGCAACAAACCAATCTGGCGTCGGTCGCGGCCTCTATGACATGGATACCCTAAACGCCATACATGAGAAGATGAACCGCAAACTACATAAACTAGGCGGCTCAGTGGATGCCATCTTTTTCTGTCCACATACCGATGCGGATCAATGCGACTGCCGCAAACCAAAGTCAGGCATGATGAAGCAAATTGCAGAGCGCTACGGCATTTCACTCAAAGGTGTGCCAATCGTTGGTGATAGCGTTCGCGACCTCATCGCTGGCGTGAACTTAGGCGCTGATCCTCATCTCGTTTTAACTGGAAAAGGCGAAAAAGCACGCGCTAGCGGTCAACTACCCCCTTATACAGCGATTCATACTAATTTGATGGCTTTTGCTAATCACTATATTTCTTCCCATCTATGATCGCCATTAGATCGCTACTATTTTTTGTTTTTTTACTGATCTACACACCCATCTATGCAGTGATCTGCATGATCAGTTTCCCCCTTTTGAATCATCGCCGTCGCTATCAACTCGCTTTGGGCTGGAATCATACCGTTGTTAAGGTTTGCCAATGGCTATGCGGCATCTCTTATGAGCTCAAAGGCCTAGAGCATTTGAAAGCTGTACAAGACGAGAAAGTGATCATCCTGGCGAAACATCAATCGGCATGGGAAACCATTTCTTTTATGACTATTTTCCCCCGCCAACTTTGCTTCGTATTTAAAAGAGAATTACTTTGGATACCATTTTTTGGCTGGACCTTAGGGCTACTTAGGATGATTCATATTAATCGCTCTGATCGTTCATCTGCCTCGATTTCTGTGGCTGCTCAAGGTAAAGAACATTTAGCAGCAGGTAACTGGATCATTATTTTTCCTGAGGGTACACGAACCGCTGTGGGAAGCGCCCCTGCTTACCGCAAAGGTGGCGCTCGCCTGGCCAGCGCTACGCAAGCTTGGGTTCTGCCAGTGGCACACAATGCAGGGCACTTTTGGCCAAGGAATAGTTTCTTAAAATACCCAGGAAAAATCACTGTATCGATTGGCCCCGCCATTAGCTCTGCAAATAAGAGTGCCGATACTCTACATCAAGAAACTCAAGCTTGGATTGAATCAGAAATGCGTATTATTGATCCGCATTCTTATGAGAAATAGCCCAAGCTTTAGCCCACTCTATATATCTTTCTACAGTAATCTCTTGGGCTCTTTGTCCTAGCTCCTGCTCGGTCATACCAAGAAGGTTTTTGAAGGAGCTCAGATTATTACGTAATACTTTCCTTCTTTGAGAAAATGCCTGCGTCACTATTTTTTCAAGAGCCAAGTACTCTTCTGAAGATAAAGAAAAATCTTTCTTAGGGACCATACGCACAACTGCTGAATCTACTTTTGGCGGCGGGTCAAAGCACTCAGGCGGAACATCTAAGACCAAAGACATGTCATATCTAGCTTGTAACATCACCGATAAACGGCCAAATTCGCTATCGCCAGCTTGAGACAGCATACGATCAATGACCTCTTTTTGCAGCATAAAAATTTGACCAGTTACTTGATTTGCATACTGCACGAGATGAAACAAAATGGGTGATGAGATGTTATAGGGCAAGTTACCGACAATAAAATGTTGGCCAGGTCCTGCAGTTGTTTTAAACCATTCTGAAAAATCAAACTTAAGAACATCGCGCCCATAAATAGTGAGCTTTGATAAACCCTGTTTTTCCCAATAATCGATTAAGTCACGATCAATCTCAACAATACTCAAATGATCCAATCGATCTAGTAGCAATTGAGTCATGGCGCCCATACCAGGACCTATTTCAATGACATGATCGCTATTTTGACAAGCAATTGAATTGACTATCTGGGTAATGACACCTTGATCTACTAAGAAATGTTGGCCAAAACGTTTCTTAACTTGATGTCGCATGTTTCTTAGCAAGTTGATAGGCCAACTCAAGAGCTGCGAGCATACTGCCTTCATCAGCCTGATTCTTACCCGCAATACCTAAGGCAGTCCCATGGTCTACAGATGTACGAATAATAGGCAGGCCCAAGGTAACATTAACGCCTTGACCAAAGGTAAGCATCTTGAAGGGGGCCAGGCCCTGGTCATGCTGCATAGCGACGATCAGGTCATACCCCCTTAAATGCTCTGGAGTAAAAATAGTATCTCCCGGATACGGACCATGAGCGTCTATTCCCTGCTGACTGGCCCAATCCAAGGCAGGCTTAATAATTTCAATTTCTTCTCTACCCATCTTCCCAGACTCACCCGCATGAGGATTGAGGCCAGTCAGAGCAATTTTGGGCTGAGCAATGCCAAATTTACTCCGTAAATCATCATGAGCAATTTGGATAATGGCTTTTAGATCCTCTACCTTGAGCGTAGCAGCGACTTGAGCCAAGGGAATATGAGTGGTCGCTAATGCAACCCTGAGCATTTTCGGAAAAACATCTTGTCCCACTTGAGGATGCCCACAGAGCATCATCACCACCTTCTTCACCTGGCAGCGCTCTGCCAAATACTCAGTGTGGCCCATGAAACTATAACCCGCCTCAGCAATGATGCTTTTATGCACCGGGGCTGTGACCATTGCATCATAGTGACCTCGTAAACAAAGATCGGTAGCCCTATTGAGGGTATCAATCACATAGGCTGAATTGGCTGCATCAAGCACACCAGGAGTGACAGGTGCACGCAATGGGACCGGGTCAATTGATAAACGAGGTAAAGAAAAGCCTGATAATAAATGCGCATCACCAATCAAGGATAGGCTGACATCTGTATGCAGCTCTATGATTTTTTTTGCAGCCCGCAAGCTAATCTCAGGGCCAATACCAGCGGGTTCTCCGGTCGTAATGGCAAGATTTAACATACTAGTTGGCTTGTCGAATATCTACAGTCGCAGCATCGCGAATTTGTCGAATCCAGTCCTCATAGGCTTGATCTAGTTTTCTTTCGCGAAGCGCAGCCCTTGCAAAATCTCTTTGACGATCAGCTGATAGCTGAGCCTGGCGACGATCGATCACCTGAATCAGGTGCCAGCCGAATTCTGAACGAACGGGTTCACTGACTTCCCCGATAGCCAATTGATTCATAGCCTGCTCAAAGGCTGGCACTAGCTCACCAGGAGACATCCAGCCCAAATTACCACCATTGGCTGCAGAACCATCTTCTGAATATTTTTGGGCAATTTGTGCAAAATCAGCCGTCTTAACGCGAATTTGATCTTTGAAACCATTTAAACGTCTTTGTGCCTCGAGATCCGTCAAATTATCTTTATGCTTAATCAAAATATGTCTTGCGAGGGTTTGATTAACGACAATGTTCTCAACAGCAACGCCACCTTTTCGATCAACCACCTTCAAAATATGAAAGCCCGCACCACTACGTACAGCCTGCCCAACCAGCTTGTTCGCTGGTACGCCGGCAACCGCATCAATAAAAATTTGCGGTAAACGATCTAAAGAGCGATAACCCAAGTCTTCATAACGATAACCACCCGCTTGAGCCACTTTTTTAGCAAAAGCAACAAAGTCTTTTTCATTAGAAGCTTGTTGTAGAAGTTCTTGTACTTTGGTTTTGATACCTTCTACTTCAGCATCAGAAGACCCATTCGGCACAGGAATCAATAGCTGAGCTAAATATATTTCTTCAGGCACCGCTGCGCGACCCCGGTTTCTTTCTGATAAGAAACTATCTATTTCAGCTTCTGTCATCTGAATACGAGCATCGACTTCGCGCTCTCTTAAACGAGAAATAGTCACTTCTTGACGTATATCCTCACGATACTTAGAAAAACGTATACCTTCACTTTCTATCTTCTTTTTAAAAGCATCTACTGTTAATTTATTTTGAGCAGCGATATTGCCAATAATTCTGTCTAAATCTTTATCTGTTACACGCAGACCTTGCTCACGCGCTAAGTTGAGTTGTATACGCTCAATAATGAGACGCTCTAAGACTTGCTTTCTTAATTCCTCAACAGGAATAGCACGGTTACTTGCTTTTAATTGCTTCTCGACTTGATTTAAACGATCTTGCAACTCTTTTTTAGTTACAAGGCTAGTATCAACAATCGCTACGACTTCATCGATCACACGGCTTGTGTTCTGCGCCATGACGCACGTGCTACTCGCTAGTAGTAAGCTGAAAAACCATCCTTGTATTCTTTTCATTCGTAACTTTCAAACGGTGATATCGGTGCTGGGTTGACACTCACAGGCTCATACCCTGGCACATTAAAGCGTATCAGATTAATCGGATTACTTCCAAATCCAGAAAAACCCTTGAAATCAATCTGCATAAAGATTTCTGAAGTGGCTAACACGGTCGTATTCTGGAAACGTCTTTGAACAACGCGCACCACCCAACAATCTGCGTCATATTCTAAGCCCATCAAACGATTCAAGACACGATCAGAGATCAAATCATAGTTGTAACGCGCTACGCCATACCACTTTCGGGTAATGGGCCATTGACCAGAGATTTCATACTGATCCAAACTCGCCCGAGCACTTGTGGGGTCAATCGTTCTACGATAACTCACGTTGACCAACTTTCTTAACTCAGGGCGATAGCCTAAGGTCACGGTCTGCTGGACGATTTTAGCGATGTCTTCGTTATATTGAGCCACACCATCAACGTTAAAGTTACCAGCAAGTCGAGTTGACAAACCTGCTAATAAATCAGATCTTTTTCTAGCCGGTGTCGTTGACTCGGAATACAAGCCCACTCTTTGACCATCAAAGTCAGTTCTCTGAGCAAAGATGGTTCTAAATCTTTCAACACCACTATCTGCATCAATGAATCTAGAAGTAACACCTACGGTTAATTTATTGTTGTCTGCGATTCTGTCATTTCCGGCAAAAGTATTTTCACTAAAAATTTGAGCGATACCAAAACCAGCATCTGCAGTATCGAAAATCGGCAAATCAGATTGTTGACGATAAGGTGTGTAGACATAAAAAGCACGCGGCTCTAGTGTCATCAACATATTTCTACCAAACATAGGCTTGAGCTCAAATGCATCTCGCTCTAAGACCATACCTGAATCTAGGCTCAAAGTCGGTAAAGTGATGTTGCGATTAAAGTTACCACCCGTTGAATACTGTTGAAACTGATTGACGTCGTAACTAACAGAACGCAGGCTAACTTTGGGCGTGAAGTAGTAACCTGGCGTCAAGAAAGGGCGTGCTACTGAAGTATTCACATAGGCACGATTACCATCTGAGAAAACTCGTGACGGATTAATGAATAGCTGTCGATTAGGTAAGGTAAAACGTGTGAAATCCGTTTCTACATTCCACTGAAAACCCTGTGCGCTCATCTTGCCGTAGCGAGCGTTGATTTGTGGTTCACGCTCATAAGGCAATACTGTGGGGATAGTAGGATCAGGCTGTAAGGTTTGGAATTTCTGAACGCGTGTCAATACTGTCCAACCTTGTATAGCAGTTCTCGCACCAATCTCTTGATTGAACTGACGATTGACCACGCCACTTAAATTTCGGCCAACATCATCCACATAGAAATCATCAGATACCTTGCTGAAATCACTGTATGCCTGAATACCCTGAGCCACATTCTGTACATGCTTAATACCAAAGGCCCAACGATCTTTTTTATATAACTTATCGTCACTTAGGTATTCAGCAGTCAGAGTACCGGCGTAGTTACGATCTAAATATCTAAACTCCGTACCAATCTGCTCACCACGATTCTGCAGGTAACGAGGAAATAAAGTCATATCGCGATTGGGTGCGATATTGATGTAATACGGTACACGAATGTCCCAACCATTTCTGTTAGAACGTCCATAAGTGGGAGATAAAAAGCCAGAACGCCGTTCTGAATTAGTAGGTAAAGCAAATGCCGGGGTATATAAGACGGGTACATTAAAAAAATGTAAGACCCCATTACGCCCTACCGCTGAGTTGGTGTCTTGCTCCACATCCATCCGTGAAGCTTTAATATACCAATCCACATTATCCGGTCGGCATGTGGTGTATTTCAGTTTTTGAAACTCAATTTGATCATCGGGCAGAAAATCAACTCTTTGAGCCTCTCCACTACCCCCAATATTCCTAAGCTCAAAAATAGGGGTATCCATCCAACCCTCTTGAGCATCTAGACGTAACTTGGCACGCGGGCCTTTGAAGTAAGTGGTCTCTTTTAGGAGTACGGCATTACCTTCAATATCAGCGATGTCTGTATCTGGATCATAGGTAATCACATCTCCTTTGATCACCGTTCGATTGCGCCGCATCACCGCATCACCCTCTAACTTCATCACTCGGTCAACTACACCATCGACCTTTTTTGATGAAGTAAAGGTAGGAGATTGCTCATCCAAGACCGGTGGACGCACTAAGAGTTGATCTTCAAGCTTCAGACTGAGGGTTTCTTGGGCGGAATTAGCATTTTGTGCCAAGATATTGGCCGAAAAACAACAAGTCCAAACCCCTACCAACCAGTACGTTAGTTTTGACTTTGGAAAGGGCGGACAAACCCTGGAATGTTGAAAAGATTTAGGCATATTCCTTAAGTCTTTTATTATACGAATCCATGACGACAGATATCCGCTTTTTAGCAATTAAAGACTGGCTGAATCGATTAAATTTCAATCCGGTCCTTGACCTTGAGTCTCTAGCCCCAGCCTCGAGCGATGCAAGCTTTAGGAGATACTTTCGCCTCCAAAGTAGGGATCGTTCTTCCAGCTATATCGTGATGGATGCCCCACCCAGCCATGAAGATACGGGGCCTTTTGTGAAGGTGGCTGAATTATTTGCCCAAAGCGGGGTTCTTGTACCTGAAATTTTGGCCAAAGATAGCCAGGCTGGTTTTTTACTGTTAAGTGATCTGGGTCACACCACCTACTTGTCTGAACTCTCTGAATCGTCAGCTAATAGTCTGTATTTAGATGCCAATGCCTCACTTATCAAAATTCAACTGAGCAGTAAAGCCAATGTGCTACCGGAATACGACACCACCTTGCTCTCCAGAGAAATGGCGCTGTTCCCAGAGTGGTATCTAACGCGTCACTTAGATATCAAGCTGACTAATCAACAATCACAGCAACTTCAAGAAGTATTTGCGGCTCTATTGAAAAATAATTTGGCACAAGCGCAGGTCTATGTTCATAGAGACTTCCATAGCCGGAATTTGATGGTCGCTCCAGAGAACAATCCTGGCATCCTAGATTTCCAAGATGCGGTATATGGCCCGATAACCTATGATTTGGCCTCTTTGTATCGAGATGCCTATATCGAATGGGAAGAAGCCCAGCAAATGGATTGGCTGATTCGCTATTGGCAGGATGCTAAAAAAGCTGGGCTACCCGTCAGCGAAGATTTTGGTGATTTCTACCGTGATTTTGAGTGGATGGGACTACAACGACATCTCAAAGTCTTAGGTATCTTTGCCAGACTTTTCCACCGAGATGGTAAAGATGGTTATCTGAAAGACATTCCCCTTGTTTTCAAATACGCCCGCAAAGTGGCCGAACGCTATAACGCCTTCAAACCTCTAGTTCATCTTTTTGATCAAGTTGAAGGTATTCAACGTCCAGATGGGTTGACTTTTTGATGACGCTCACGGCTAGTATCCCAGTGATGATTCTGGCAGCTGGCCGGGGCGAGAGAATGAGACCGCTCACAGACCAACAACCGAAACCCCTACTCAAAGTACAAGGTCTGGCTCTGATCGATTGGCATATTCAGGCGATTGCAAACGCTGGATTTAAGAAAGTCGTAGTCAATCACGCTTGGCTGGGGTCACAAATCGTAGAACATATAGCATCAGTACGATTGCAATATCCCAATATCGAGTTTCATACATCAGCAGAAGATACGGCTCTAGAAACCGCTGGCGGCATTGCCCAAGCGATACCACTGCTCGATCCCCAAGATTATTTTTTAGTCATTAATGGTGATGTTTTTACGCCAGGACTGGACTTCAATGTTATTCAGCAAACCATCCCTGAGCTACGCAAGAACGGAGTGGCCGCATTTTTATGGATGGTTCCCAACCCACCTCACCATCCTCAGGGTGACTTTTGTCTAGAGGGCGGGAAGGTCATGCCTAAAGAATCATCCATCAACACCCACACTTTTAGCGGTATAGGCATCTATCATCGGTCGATATTTAGCCATATTCAGGCTCATAGCGTGGCAAAACTAGCCCCCTTATTGCGCGACCTGATAGAAGCAGGAAAAGTGGGTGGTGCCTTATTACATACCCCCTGGACCGACGTTGGCACCCCAGAGCGCCTCCAAGAACTCAATAATCAGTCATAATTTAGTTATGAATACAGCTTTGTATGCGAAAAGGCGTGAGCGCCTAGCTAAAGCCATCCAAAAGAAAACTGGCTCAGGCGTATTGTTGCTCAATACGGCGAGTGAAAAATTGCGCAATCGCGATAGCGAATATCCGTATCGCCATGATTCTGATTTTTATTACCTCACTGGATTTAATGAGCCTGGGGCCTACCTGGTGATGCAAATTTCAGAGCAAGGTTTTCAAACTCACTTATTTTGCCGCCCCAAAGATTTAGAACGCGAAATCTGGGATGGTTGGCGACTAGGACCTGAAGCAGCACCCGAAGCTTTAGGTGTCGATTTTGCTTACCCCCTCACGGAACTTCATACACGTATGCCTGACTTGATGAATGGTTTTGAAAGTCTGCATACCAAAATTGATCGAGATCTACAAAGAGAGATTGAATCTTGGTTTGATGTTTTACGCCAGCAAAGTAGAAGCGGTAAACGACCTCCATCAGCAATTCATGACGTTTTACAAATCGTGCATGAAATGCGTCTATTAAAAGATAGCGCTGAAATCGAGATCATGCGGCGCTCAGCGAAGATTGCTGCACAAGGTCATATTCGCGCTATGCAAGCCTGCCAACCCGGCATGCACGAATACCATCTTGAAGCAGAATTACTCTACATCTTCCGTAAAATGGGGGCACAGCATGTGGCATACAACAGCATTGTTGCAGCCGGAAAAAATGCCTGTACTCTGCACCACCGCGCTGGTGATGCGCAACTTCTCGATGGCGATTTATGCTTGATTGATGCTGGCTGCGAACTAGACAGCTACGCTTCGGACATTACCAGAACCTTGCCTGTGAATGGTCAGTTTTCTGGCCCTCAGAAAGCCATCTATGAAATTGTTCTAGAAGCCCAAGAAAAAGCCATTTCAGCAACGCGCATAGGATCGAACTTTCAGGCACCTCATGAAGCAGCACTAGAGGTTCTCACGCAAGGTCTTTTAGATTTGGAAATATTACCTAAATCAAAATGGGGTAGCGTCGCTAATGCGATAGAAGCTAAAGCCTACCAAGATTACTATATGCATCGCACAAGTCACTGGCTGGGTATGGATGTGCATGATGTAGGCAACTATCGAGAACCCGGGGTTGGCGATCAACCCTGGCGTCAACTCGAGGCCGGGATGGTTTTAACGATTGAGCCTGGTTTATACATACGGCATGGCAGTCAGGCAGCAGAAAAATATTGGGGTATCGGTATTCGTATTGAAGATGATGTTCACGTAACATCCGCTGACCCTGAGATACTGACACGTGATGTTCCTGTAACGGTATCCGATATTGAAGCATTGATGCGGGCATGAAAAAAATTCGTATATCTGGAGCAGGTCCTGTAGGTCTTGCATGCGCTGCTTGGTTATTACAGAAAAATCCAAATTTACCCATTGAGCTATACGATCGTTTATCAGAAGATGATCGTATTTTTGAAACTGCCGACACGCGTGGTATCGCTATTTCTCAGGGCAGCAAATTACTACTGGAAAGTATTGGTGCTTGGCACCCCAATGCTCCGGCCATCCATACCATTCATGTATCTCACCAAGGTCATTTTGGGCGTGCCATAGTACGTCGTGAAGAGTTAGGTCAAGAGGCCTTAGGGTATGTGGTGCGCTACGCCGATATTCATCTAGCATTGCGTCAAGCACTTCGGTCAATTGCAAGAAGTGCTAGCCAATTTCAATGGCACTTTTCTCACACAGAAGAAATTGCTCCTCAGCAGGATCAGGCAACCGTCCTCATTCATGCAGAAGGTGGCTTATTTAAAGATCAAGACGAACGCCCCATCCATCGTGACTACGAACAAAGTGCCATCGTAGGCTGGGTAAAAACGAATCAGATCAATAGCCACTATGCTTGGGAAAGATTCACCTCAGAAGGTCCACTAGCTCTTCTTCCTAGCCATCGGGGCGAGCAGTTTCTGAATTTGGTTTGGTGTGCAAAACCTGATAGCGTTCAAGAACGCTTACAACTCAGCCCAGAGTCATTCATTCAGGCCTTACAAAATGCTTTTGGTACACGCGCGGGTGAATTTTTAGAAGTCGGGGACTTACGCGCCTATCCTCTAGGACTCAATGCCAGAGAAGAGATTGTAGAAGGTCATCAAGTCTGGATTGGTAATGCCGCTCAAACGCTCCACCCAGTAGCAGGTCAAGGTTTAAATTTAGGCCTCAGAGATGCACACACCTTGGCAGAAGAACTACTCATGCCAGATTCAATTGCAAATTGCTTGGCTCGATACGCTGCCAAGCGCCAGCAAGATCGACGTGTGACCATCAGAAGCACCGACTTCTTAGCACGTATCTTTACCTCAAAAATAAAGCCCGTAATTTGGGCTCGCGGACTCGCTCTGTCCGCCCTCCAATTGATGCCCCCGATTAAATCAAAGATCACACGCCAAATGATGTTTGGGCAACGCTAATTGCCTAAAAAATAGGCAAAAGTAAGCTCGTCATGATAGAGTGGCGCCCTGATGAAATTAGGCCCCTATCAACTCTCTAATAACTTATTTGTAGCACCCATGGCGGGCGTAACTGATCGACCCTTTCGACAGTTGTGCAAGCGTCTAGGCGCTGGATATGCCGTTTCAGAGATGATTGCATCCAATGCAATGCTTTGGAATAGCTCAAAAACTCTGCGCCGTGCTAATCACGATGGCGAAGTGGCCCCAATTTCAGTTCAGATTGCAGGCGCAGACCCGCAGATGATGGCTGAGGCAGCATTATTAAATATTGAGCGTGGCGCACAAATTATTGACATCAATATGGGCTGCCCCGCCAAGAAGGTTTGCAATGTTGCCTCAGGCTCAGCACTGCTTCGCAATGAACCACTCGTAG
Source organism: Polynucleobacter sp. MWH-Loch1C5 (assembly GCF_018881775.1). Taxonomy (GTDB): domain Bacteria; phylum Pseudomonadota; class Gammaproteobacteria; order Burkholderiales; family Burkholderiaceae; genus Polynucleobacter. The sequence goes on along the minus strand of NZ_JACVPR010000001.1, from coordinate 1,018,075 downwards.
CGACGATCGTTCATACGATTGTCAGCCATGTTCAACGGCATCACCCCCAAGTACCAGTGACTTTGAAAATCAGAACGGGTTGGGATCGAGAACATAAAAATGCTTTAAGTATTGCAAAGATTGCGGAAGATAACGGCATTAGTATGCTGACAGTTCACGGTAGAACCAAAGCCGATCTTTATCATGGTGAAGCAGAATATGAGACGATTGCTGCAGTCAAAGCTGCTGTAGGCATACCGGTCGTGGCCAACGGTGATATCAATAGCCCCATGAAGGCCCAACAAGTTCTGAAATATACCCAAGCAGATGCCCTCATGATTGGACGTGCAGCCCAAGGGCGGCCATGGATTTTTAGAGAAATTAACCATTTCCTGAAGACTGGTCAATTTCTTGAAGCCCCAAAAGTTGATGAAATTCAAGCCATCATGAACGACCATCTGCGTGATCACCATCATTTTTATGGCGATTATATTGGCGTACGCTCAGCACGCAAGCATATTGGGTGGTATTGCAAAGGCCTGCGTGGTTCACATGCATTTAAACAGAAAATGAATACTATTGATAACTGTCAAGAACAGTTAGAGGCTGTTAATCTGTTTTTTGAAAGCCTCAAAAATGAATCTGAATACTTAATATATGAAGAGGCTGCTTAAATGGTACAAAACCCCAATCCTGTGGCATTAGTGATTGAAAAACATCTCAAGCGCTACCTTGATGATCTAGGCGATTCAGAACCAAGCAATATCTACCAAATGGTTCTAGAAGTTGTTGAAAAACCAATGCTTGAACTCATCATGCAACATGCAGACTACAATCAATCTTTAGCAGCCAATTACTTAGGCATTAACCGTAACACCTTGCGTAAAAAATTATCCCAACATCAACTTATCTAACTTTCTATAAGCACTCTTATGATTCAAACTGCTCTCTTATCTGTATCTGACAAATCCGGTATCATGCCTTTTGCTAAAGCTTTACATGAACTCGGTGTAAAACTCATCTCTACAGGTGGTACTGCTAAATTATTGGCAGAAAATAAATTGCCCGTCATCGAAGTTTCTGAACTCACCAAATTTCCTGAGATGCTCGATGGCCGTGTCAAAACATTACACCCTATGGTTCATGGTGGTTTATTGGCCCGCCGTGATTACCCAGAGCATATGGCAGCGCTAGCTCAACATGGTATTCAAACGATTGATATGTTGGTCATCAATCTCTACCCTTTTAATCAAACAGTAGCTAAAGAACAATGCTCTTTTGAAGATGCGATAGAAAATATTGATATTGGTGGCCCAGCGATGCTGCGCGCAGCAGCCAAAAATCATCAAGACGTCACCGTTCTTATTTCACCAGAAGACTATGAGTCTATCTTGGCAGAAATGCGCGCTAACAAAAATAAAGTTTCTTTCGAAAGCAATTTCCGTTTGGCCAAAAAAGTATTTGCTCATACAGCCCAATACGACGGCTCAATTGCTAACTACTTATCGAGCTTAGGCCAAGATTTAGCTCACGAACAACGTTCTGAGTATCCAGATACCTTACATTTAGCATTCAATAAAGTTCAAGAGATGCGCTATGGCGAGAACCCACACCAAACTGCAGCCTTCTATAAGGACACGCGCGCTGTTGCTGGCGCCCTGGCGAACTACCGTCAATTACAAGGTAAAGAGCTGTCGTATAACAATATTGCAGATGCAGATGCCGCTTGGGAGTGTGTAAAAAGTTTTGGCTCTACCATCACTACTGGGGAGCCAGCCTGCGTGATTATTAAACACGCCAATCCTTGTGGTGTGGCAGTTGCAGGTTCACCCTTAGAGGCTTATCAAAAAGCCTTCAAAACTGACTCCACCTCTGCCTTTGGCGGAATCATTGCATTTAATCGTGCGGTCGATGGCCCGACCGCAGAAGCTGTTTCAAAACAATTTGTTGAAGTACTAATTGCACCCGCTTTCACGAGCGAAGCATTGGCTATTTTTGCTAGCAAACAAAACGTGCGCTTACTCGAGATTGAGTTAGCAGAAACGATCAATCCACAAGACATTAAGCGTATTGGTGGTGGTATTTTGGTACAAACTCCCGACGTGAAAAATGTTGGCATGGATCAACTTCGAGTTGTGACCAAACGTCAACCGACAGCACAAGAACTGCAAGATCTAATGTTTGCTTGGCGTGTTGCCAAGTATGTGAAATCCAATGCCATTGTTTTCTGTGGCAATGGGATGACTCTCGGTGTTGGTGCTGGCCAGATGAGCCGCATTGATTCCGCTAGGATTGCTAGCATCAAAGCTCAAAATGCTGGGCTCTCTTTACAGAATTCTGCTGTTGCTAGCGATGCCTTCTTCCCATTTAGAGATGGTCTAGATGTAGTTGTCGATGCGGGTGCTAGCTGTGTGATTCAACCTGGCGGCAGTATGCGCGATGAAGAAGTAGTCGCAGCGGCAGATGAAAGAGGTATTGCTATGGTCTATACGGGCACTCGTCACTTTAGACACTAAGATGAAAATCTTAGGCATTGACCCTGCATTAAGAACGACTGGCTTTGGCATTATCCAAAGCCAGGGTCAACGCCTCAGTTATATTGCTTCAGGTACGATTGAGACGGGTTCAAGTCAGATACCCGTACCCGATCGGATTGCCACCTTGTATTCGGGTATCCGCGAAGTGGTTGAAACCTATCAACCGGATTTAGTGAGCATGGAACAGGTCTTTCTTAACGTGAACCCACGCTCTACTCTCTTATTGGGACAAGCTCGTGGTGCAGCGATTGCGGCCTTGGTGGCCACTGGCATTCCTCTTTTAGAATTTAGCGCTTTAGAAATCAAAAAGTCGATTGTGGGCACAGGGTGCGCAAAAAAAGAACAAGTTCAAGAGATGGTACGCCGCTTATTGAGTATGAAAAAAATCACAGGTACTGACGCCTCTGATGCGCTAGCCGCTGCTATTTGTGCTGCCCATCAACATGAGATGAAGTCAAAACTTCAAAATCTCGCTCAATCAGCTAAGATACGCAGATGATTGGAAGAATACAAGGTCAACTGATTGCAGTGACCCCCCCTAAGATCCTAGTGGATTGCCATGGCGTTGGCTATGAAATCGATGCTCCCATGAGTACGATTTATCAATTACCTAGCGTCGGTGAAAAAGTGACTGTCTTAACTCATCTTGCCATCAGAGAAGATGCTCATCAACTATTTGGCTTTATCACTGAAGCTGAACGAATGACATTTAGAGAACTGATTAAGGTTTCGGGTATTGGGGCGAGAACGGCCCTTTCTGTTCTCTCGGGGTTAAATGTGAGTGAAATTGCGCAAGCTATTTCTTTGCAAGATAGTAGTCGGCTTGTCAAAGTACCCGGTATTGGGAAAAAGACTGCTGAACGACTTTTGCTAGAACTCAAGGGTAAATTAGGTCCTGATTTAGGGCATGTGGCGCATACGCCTGCAGGCAATCAACATGAAATCATCCAAGCTCTATGTGCTCTAGGTTACTCAGATAAAGAAGCACAGTTGGCCATTAAAGATCTTAAAGACATACAAGATGTCTCCGATGGCATCCGTCAGGCTTTGAAGATTTTGGCGAAGAACTGATTCGTAATACACTCTTGCTATGGTCATCAAAACAGATAATATCGATGCGGAAGATTTCCCAGGCGAAGCCCCCAGCGAGAGAATCGTTGGCCACCAAGCCAGTCTTGATGACTCCGTTTTAGAGCGCGCCTTAAGACCCAAACAGCTCGATGAATACGTAGGCCAAAAAAAAGCTCGTGAGCAATTAGAAATCTTCATTAGCGCAGCCCAAAAACGTTCCGAAGCACTAGATCATGTTTTGCTATTTGGTCCCCCAGGACTTGGGAAGACCACTCTCGCACATATCATTGCCAAGGAATTAGGCGTTAATCTTAGACAAACCAGTGGGCCTGTCTTAGAACGAGCTGGAGATTTAGCAGCCCTACTCACCAATTTAGAAGAAAACGATGTTTTATTTATTGATGAAATCCATCGTTTGTCGCCCGTGGTTGAAGAAATACTCTATCCTGCACTCGAAGACTATACGATTGACATTATGATCGGTGATGGTCCTGCTGCACGCAGCGTCAAATTAGATTTAAAGCCGTTCACACTCGTTGGTGCAACCACACGTGCAGGCATGCTAACCAACCCCTTACGCGATCGCTTTGGGATTGTGGCGCGCTTAGAGTTTTACTCAGTCGATGAGCTATCCAAAATAGTTAAGCGTTCTGCTAATCTTCTGCAAGCCAGTATGGATGATGCTGGCGCCATAGAAATCGCTAAGCGCTCACGAGGCACTCCTCGTATTGCCAATCGTCTTTTACGCCGTGTGCGCGACTATGCTGAAGTAAAAAGTGATGGCACGATTACGAAAGACACTGCGGATCTGGCTCTATCTATGCTAGATGTTGATCCTATGGGCTTTGATGTGATGGATCGGAAATTATTAGAGACGATTATTCATAAATTCAACGGTGGTCCAGTGGGTGTCGAAAACCTAGCCTCGGCGATTAGCGAGGAGCGTGAGACCATTGAAGATGTGATTGAGCCCTATCTTATTCAGCAAGGCTTCTTACAACGCACTCCTAGAGGTCGCGTAGCCACTCCCGCAGCTTATGCCCATTTAGGGCTGCCATCTAACTCATCCAAAGATTTGTTGAGTTGATGCTTTAGAAACTCAGTATTACCCCATTCCTCAATTTTGAGCTGGGCATCCTGATAGGTAAGCGTGTTGAGGCTAGCATTCAAAATTTCAAAATCGCGTGCGACCGATAAACCAATTCCTCTCGCATAGCGATTGATACAGTCGAGAACTCCGCCGTGCGCAACAATCACGATTTCTGCAGCGGGGTGTTTTTTGACCCAAGCGAGCACTGATTGCGTCACGCGCTCATAAAACTGTCTCAAGCTTTCACCCCCCTCAGGGCAAAAGTCAGGCTCACGATTTTTCCAGGCTAAATGATTTCTGGGGTGATGCGCCGCCACCTCATCGTAAGTTAAGCCTTGCATATTGCCGTAGTGACGCTCGCGCAATAGCTCATCGAGCTGAAGACTGATTGAATGATGTTGGGCAATCGCTTGTGCAGTATCAGCTGCACGACTTAAATCACTACTAATAATGGCTTGCAAAGGCCGCTGGGCGAGGTGACGACCGACCTGCTCTGCTTGCCATAAGCCCGTCTCATTAAGACCAATATCTAAATGACCTTGGAGACGCTTTTCACGATTCCACAAAGTTTCACCATGACGAATCAAATAAAGACGCGTCATCTTTAACTAAGTGTCACCTTAGCAAAACGGCGTTTGCCAACCTGTAAAACATAAGTACCCGACTCAAGCTTGAGTGCCTTATCACTGACAGTAGCACCATCAATCTTGACACCACCCTGCTCAATATTGCGCATAGCTTCTGAGGTACTCGGGACTAAATTGGCTTGTTTTAATAATTGCCCAATCGCTAGCGGAGCACCAGATACTAAAACTTCCGGAATATCATCAGGAATTCCGCCCTTCGCACGATGATTAAAGTCTTCTAGGGCTTTGACTGCTGAGTCGGAACCATGAAAACGAGCAACAATTTCTTGACCGAGCGCTACTTTGAAGTCACGTGGATTTTGACCTTGCTCAACAGCCAACTTCATCGCCTGTATATCTGCTATCGGCTTAAATGAGAGCAAAGTAAAATAATCCCACATCAGATCGTCAGAGATACTCATGAGCTTACCGAACATCTCATTAGGCGCTTCACTGATGCCAATGTAGTTGTTCTTGGACTTACTCATCTTATCCACACCATCAGTGCCTACGAGCAATGGCATGGTCAAAATGCATTGCGGCTCTTGACCGTACTCTTTTTGAAGCTCTCGACCTACGAGTAAGTTAAATTTTTGATCAGTACCACCCAACTCCAAGTCACTCTTGAGCGCTACTGAATCGTAACCTTGCATCAATGGGTACAAAAATTCATGGACAGAAATCGGGATGCCAGCCTTATAGCGCTTCGTGAAGTCATCCCTCTCCAACATCTGCGCAACCGTATATTTAGCCGCCAACTGAATCATCCCAGCGGCGCCCAAAGGATCACACCACTCGCTGTTATAACGAACCTCGGTTTTATCGGGGTTGAGCACCAGACTCGCTTGTTGGTAATAAGTTTTGGCGTTGACCGCAATCTCTTCACGTGTAAGCGGTGGACGAGTGGCATTCCTTCCCGATGGATCACCAATCATCGAGGTAAAGTCGCCAATTAAGAAAATGACATGATGGCCCAAATCTTGTAGCTGTCTGAGCTTATTGAGAACAACCGTATGTCCCAAATGAATATCAGGTGCTGTAGGATCAAGGCCTAATTTAATACGTAGTGGGGTTTTAGTCGCTTCACTGCGGGCTAATTTAGTTAACCAGTCCGCCTCGACTAATAGCTCTTCACAACCACGCTTAGTCACAGCCATAGCCTCTAAAACAAGGTCTGTGACTGGATAATTCGGCTTATTTTCTAGATTTTCGGTATTCTTAGACATCTTCTTAAAAATCAATTTTTTCTATAGACAGCATTGTCGCATCTCTTTGAAAATAACCCTATGACTGCATTTTTTATCGGCATTATGTCTGGCACCAGCTTAGATGGCATTGATGCCGTACTGACTCAAATAAATACCCAAGGTCAAACTCAAGTCATTGGCATGGTTTCCAGGGAATTTTCAAAGCCATTAAAACAAAAGCTCGTCGAATTACAGACAGCTCATACTGATGAATTACACAATGAAGCTCTAGCCGGCTCCGCATTAGCCATGGAATACGCTTTGGCAGTCAAAGATTTATTAGCCCAAGAAAAAATGGTGGCCCAAAAGATCACTGCAATCGGCGCACATGGCCAAACCATTCGTCATCAACCCAATCTCCAAAATCACTCAGCTTATAGCTGGCAAACACTCAATGCCTCTCTTTTGGCAGAGCTTTGCCAAATTAATGTTTGCGCCGACTTCAGAAATGCCGATATTGCAGCCGGCGGGCAAGGAGCCCCCTTAGTTCCAGCATTTCATTTTGCGCAGTTTGCTGATATGGCACCTGTCACCATCACTAATATCGGCGGTATTTCTAACATCACCGTCATTACTTCAAAAACACTGAGCGATGTCATTGGCTTTGATTGTGGCCCGGGCAATCTACTATTAGATACTTGGGTCATGCAACATCAGCAGCAAGCATATGATCATGATGGACAATGGGCTCTAAGCGGGGTAGTACATGCAGAATTACTACAAAGCTTCTTATCAGAGCCTTATTTCCATATGCCCGCCCCCAAAAGCACCGGTAGAGATTTATTTAATCATCAGTGGTTAGCGGCACACCTGAAAAAATGGTCATCTCTTCAAGCTCAAGATGTACAAAGAACTCTACTGGAACTAACTGCTATATCGATCACACAAGCGATACAGCAACAGAATCCTCAAGGTCAGGTCATTCTTTGCGGAGGTGGCGCAAAGAATCGCTTCTTAGTTGAAAGGATTCAGGCATTACTGCCGCAAAATAAAGTGTCGACTAGTACTCTGACGGGCATCGATCCTCAGGCCGTTGAAGGGGCCGCCTTTGCCTGGCTCGCGTGGGCCTATGTCAATAAAAAGCCGGCAAATCTGCCGGCTGTTACTGGCGCCTCTCGACCCAAGGTCTTAGGCGCTATGTATATTGCTTAATTAAGCTGAGAATGAAGAACCACAACCACAAGTCGTTGTGGCATTAGGGTTCTTGATCACAAACTGAGAACCATTAATGTCTTCTTTGTAATCAATCTCTGCACCCACTAAATATTGCAGGCTCATTGAATCAATTAACAAAGTCACATTACCTTTGCTCACTTGTGTATCGTCTTCATTCACTGTTTCATCAAATGTGAAACCGTATTGGAAACCAGAGCAACCACCGCCTTGTACGAAGACGCGTAATTTGAGATCCGGATTACCTTCTTCAGCAATCAAATCAGCCACTTTAGCAACGGCACTGTCAGTGAAGACTAGTGGTGATGGTGGCTCCATATCTTGCACAGCGGTATTTGTTTGTGTCGCGGTCATATCAGACTCCTTCTAAACGATTTAAATCTATTGTATCTGTGAAAAACTGTGTTTGCAGTAAGGTTATGGCAACAAGGCGATATGCTTCAAGCCAGTATCTTCTGGCAGGCCAAACATCAAGTTCATACACTGTACTCCCTGGCCAGATGCACCTTTGACTAAATTATCCTCAACAACCAAGATCACCAAAGTATCCCCACCCTGAGGGCGATGCACTGCAAGCCTTAAAGCATTACTTCCTCTGACGGAGCGAGTCTCAGGCATGCTACCTGCTGGCATGACATCTACAAAGGGCTCACCACGGTAAAAGTTCTCAAATAGGGCTTGATAATCAACATCTTGGCCTTCAGGCATGATCCGGGCGTATAAAGTTGAATGAATTCCTCGAATCATCGGTGTTAAATGAGGGACAAAGGTCAAGCCCACTTCAGTGCCCCCGGCAATGGCTTGTAAACCCTGTTTGATTTCTGGATGATGACGATGGCTCTTCACTCCATAAGCCTTGAAGTTATCACCGGCTTCAGCCAATAGAGTTCCCACCTCCGCTTTACGGCCAGCGCCTGATACACCAGATTTAGCATCAGCAATCAGGTGTAATGGGTCAATCAAACGTTTACCTTGCGTTGAACGAGGACTTAATAAAGGCGCAAAGCCCAGTTGCACCGAAGTAGGATAGCAACCCGCTAAACCAACTACACGAGCTTTTTTAATCTGCTCACGATTAATTTCTGCTAAGCCATAAACAGCCTCAGACAATATCTCTGGGCAAGCATGAGGCATCCCATACCATTTTTCAAACTCAGCAATATCTTTAAGGCGAAAGTCTGCAGCCAAATCCAAAATCTTGACACCGGCATCTAATAACTCTTTTGCCTGAGCCATAGCCACACCATGAGGCGTCGCAAAAAACACCGCATCACATTGCTTCAGTTGTGCATCTTCAGGGGTGGAGAAGCTCAAATGAACGCGCGAACGGAGAGAAGGAAACATCTCCGCGACTGGCATCCCCGCTTCTTTTCGGGAAGTAATTGCAGTCAGCTCAACCTCAGGATGTGAGGCCAATAGCCTTAATAGCTCAACACCGGTATAACCCGTACCCCCAACAATCCCAACTTTGATCATATGGACTCCAAATACAGAAGATTTAGCTTGATACTACATTGTAAAAAAGAAAAAACCGCACAAGGTAACTTGCGCGGTCTTTTTTGTGCAGCTGGCAATTAGCGCTTGCTAAACTGCTTACGACGACGCGCGCCGTGCAAGCCAACCTTCTTACGCTCAACTTCACGTGCATCACGAGTCACGAAACCTGCTTTAGACAAGGCTGACTTCAATGTTGCATCGTAATCAATCAAAGCACGTGTCACACCGTGACGTGCAGCACCCGCTTGACCCGTCTCACCACCACCTGACACATTGACTTTGATATCGAATGTTGTGGCATGGTTGGTCAACTCGAGAGGCTGACGAACGATCATGCGTGATGTTTCACGAGCAAAGTATTCGGCAATCGGCTTACCATTCACAATGATGTCGCCTTTACCAGCTTTGATAAATACACGCGCTACAGAGCTCTTACGACGGCCTGTACCATAGTTCCAGTTTCCAATCATATCGGCTCCTTAAATCTCTAAAACGCTAGGCTGCTGGGCAGCATGTGGATGATCAGTTTCAGCATAAACCTTGAGCTTTTTGATCATGGCATAACCTAACGGACCTTTTGGCAACATACCCTTCACTGCTTTTTCCAAAGCACGTCCAGGGAATTTAGCTTGCATCTTGTCAAAGTTAGTTTCATAGATGCCGCCTGGGTAGCCACTGTGTCTGTAATATTTTTTATTCAGACCTTTTGTGCCTGTCACGCGCAACTTAGCTGCGTTAATAACAACGATATAGTCACCAGTATCGACGTGGGGGGTGAATTCAGGCTTGTGCTTGCCGCGCAGACGGTGTGCCACTTCACTGGCGACACGACCGAGAACTTTGTCTGTTGCGTCAATCACGAACCACTCACGCTTCACCTCATGCGGTTTTGCTGAGAAAGTTTTCATGATTACCTTAAATTGTGATGCCCTAATAAACAAGTTACTGTTGTCACTTTGGCACCGCTTATGTTTGCAGGCTCGCCGTTTCAAGCAAGAACTTGGTACTACCATTTTCGAGGGGCTATTCCCGAAAAGTCCACCATTGTAGCAAAAAAAGCCCGGGATTCCTATCCCGGGCATAAATCCACCATAGAGGGTGGAGGAGACACTGGTTATTTGACCTACAATAAAGGTCAAATGATGTGAAAAATTATAATTAGCCACCTCAAATATGCAAGAAATTGTTGTTTTTATTGATAAATTTCTTATATTTGTCCTAGGCAAAACGGCGCAAATCGCCCCAAAATGAGGAAAAAATGGAAGCAATCGTGAAATGGTTAGGCCGGGATGGAATGGCCTTTAGCGCAGAAACGGGCAGTGGTCACCTCGTCAATATGGACGGCGCCCCTGATGCAGGGGGTCGCAACCTTGCGCCTCGCCCCATGGAAATGATGCTGGTGGGTGCGGGTGGCTGCACCTGTTTTGACGTCGTCATGATTCTTAAAAGAGCGCGTCAGGAGATCCATGACTGCTCAGTCAAGCTCAGCGCCGAACGCGCTAACGAAGATCCTAAAGTCTTCACTAAGATTCACATGAGCTTTATCGTGATCGGTAAAAACTTAGATAAGAATAAAGTTGAACGTGCTATTGAGCTATCTCACGATAAGTATTGCTCAGCCACGATCATGCTGAGTAAAACGGCAGAAATCACTCATTCTTTTGAAATCATCGAGGCGTAAAAAAGCAGAGTTGGTCTATAAGCCGGATTCTGTCACCTGAGTTTCCTCAGGGGCAATCATTCATCTAGGCCTAACGTTACCGTTAGGCTCGAGCTCTCTACCCGCAGGCTCAGCGGACCGCATCAACGCCTGCCTATTTGAGATTGCTCCAGGTGGAGGTTACCGCGTTTCACCGTAACTTAATACGCTCGTCTCTGTGGCCCTATTCCTCACGTCACCGTGGATGGTCATTAGCCAACACCTTGTCCTATGGAGTCCGGACTTTCCTCTCCCCTTTCAGGCAGCGATTGCCCAACCAACTCTGCAGACGTAGTCTACTCTACTAAAGCCCACTGAGTGGTTTCTCCGGCGCGCAGAGGGACCACCACCTCATCGCCAAATGGAAACTCGGCTGGAATTTGAATGGTTTGACGACGCAACTTCAAAGTACCTTGATTAAGCGGTAAGCCATAGAACTCTGGGCCATAAATACTAGCAAAGCCCTCTAATTTATCTAGAGCCCCAGCTTGCTCAAAAACTTCCGCATACAAAGACATGGCATGCCAGGCGGTGTAACAACCAGCACAACCACACGCTGATTCTTTAGCACCCTTCGGGTGTGGTGCGCTATCAGTTCCTAAGAAAAAACGAGAATTACCTGAGGCGACAATATTAACGATCGCTTGACGGTGTTCTTCTCGTTTTAAAACAGGTAGGCAATAGTAATGAGTGCGCAGACCACCACTAAAAATAGAATTGCGGTTATACAACAAATGTTGTGGTGTCACCGTAGCAGCAATTTTGGCAAAGCGTTGGGTATCAGCATCACGCACATACTCAACCGCTTGTTTAGTCGTAATGTGCTCAAACACAATTCTTAAACCAGGGTGACGTTGACGTAAAGGCTCTAGGATTTTTTCAATAAAAATGGCTTCACGATCAAATACATCAATCTCTGAATGCGTTACCTCGCCATGGACTAACAAAGGAACATCTAATTTTTCCATTTGTGCCAAAACCGCATCACAACGACGAATATCGGTCACACCCGCATCACTATTCGTTGTAGCGCCTGCAGGGTAGAGCTTAAAACCAATCACACCAGCCTCTTTCGCCCGCGCAACTTCATCAGCCGGGGTATTGTCAGTCAGGTACAGTGTCATGAGAGGTTGAAATTGACTAGCAACACCTTCTTTAGGCAAGGCTGCCAAGATTCTTTGGCGATAAGCAATTGCATCTTGAGCGCTGACTACCGGTGGCTTTAAATTAGGCATGATGATGGCACGAGCAAATTGCGCAGCGGTATGCACAATCACATCTTGCATCGCACGGCCATCTCTGACGTGCAAATGCCAATCATCAGGACGTCTAATTTCTATAGTATCGGTAGCTTTTGTCATACTCGTTTGCACTCATTAATCAGGAATCAGAATGATTCTAAAGTCATTTACATTGGTTAAAGTTGGCCCTGTCTGCACTAGGCCCTTCAATTGCTCAAAAAACCCAAAGGCATCATGTTGTTCACGATAGTCTCGCACGCGAATATTTTGACAAGAGGCTAGCTCACGTATATCAGCATCAAACCATGCACCCGCATTGTTCTCACTACCATCAATACCATCTGTATCCGCAGCCAAAGCAGCTAAATGTTTTAAATCAGCTGTTTTATCAAAGAAATGTAATAAGAATTCTGAGCAGCGACCACCTCGACCTTGTGCATTCTTAGGCAATGTGACTGTGCACTCCCCACCAGAGAGCAGGACTAAAGGTTTCTGGGCAGGGCTTTGGTGCAAAGTGAATTCTCGAGCAATGGCAGCATGAACATAAGCAACATCTTTGGCCTCTCCCATCACCGTATCACCCAAGACAATCGTATTTAGCCCCTGAGCCTGACAATAGTGGGCCGCAGCATCTAAGCTTTGTCGTGCCGAAGCAATCACATGGTTATGCGTTGTTTGGAAAATCTCATCATCTGGCTTAGAAGTTTCAGGATGGATGCCACGCATACCCTCTTCCAAATGACGAATGACAGACTCTGGAAAGTCGGCTTGCAATAAACCATAAGAACGCAAAATAAGTAATGCGTCTTCATAAGTAGATGGATCTGCGGCACACGGACCACTTGCAATACTTGCCGGATCATCCCCCGTAACATCAGAAATTAAGAGAGCATCTACCTTAGCGCCTTTAGACACTGCAATGCGTGCCATATGTCCACCTTGCAATACAGACAGGTGTTTACGGACCACATTGATTTCCTCAATTGGTGCCCCACAGTGCAAGAGTGCTTTAGTCACCCATCTAAGATCATCTACAGAGATTGTCGGCACAGGCAAAGTCAATAAGCTAGACCCACCTCCAGAAATGAGGGCAATCAGATGATCACCCGGTTTCAAGGAATTTAAAAGCTCATATGTTTTTTGTGCCGCCTGATACGCTGCTTGATCAGGCACTGGGTGAGCAGCCTCTATCACTTTAATTTTCTTTGTGGGTAGCTGATGCCCATAACGGGTAATCACTAAACCATCAAAGTTCAGCTGGGGGTATGACTGAGAAACATATTCCTCAAAAGCTTGAGCCATAGAAGCGGCAGCCTTACCTGCACCCAATACTAAAACTCTAGAGTTAGCGCTATGAGCTAGGATCTTTTCAAGATAAGCCGGCAAAATATGCGCAGGTTGTGCAGCCTGCAGCGCAGCCTGATAAGCCCCCAATAAAATTTCTGATGCAGGTTTCATCCCAATATCTTAATCTGAGTTCGCTTGTTGCAGTTGAGTACGCCACATCGCGGCATAGCTACCATTTTTTGCAATTAAGTCATGATGCTTACCTGACTCAAGCAAACGACCTTGATCCAGCACCAGAATTTCATCAGCATGTATCACGGTTGATAAACGATGTGCAATCACTAAAGTCGTATGGTTTTTAGCCAGCGACATTAACTCATCTTGAATCGCACGCTCTGTTTTTGAGTCTAAGGCAGATGTTGCCTCATCAAATATTAATAGCGATGGGTTTTTAAGTAAGGTTCTCGCAATGGCGACCCTTTGCTTTTCACCACCCGATAACTTCAAACCACGTTCACCCACCTGTGTTTGGTAGCCATCGGGTAAAGAAGCCACGAATGCATGAATCTGAGCTGCTTTGGCAGCTTGCTCAATTTCTGCTTGACTAGCACCCGGACGACCATATGCAATGTTGTAGGCAATCGTATCGTTAAACAAAACTGTGTCTTGTGGAACAATCCCAATCTGCTGACGCAAGCTAGCTTGCTTGACCTGCGCAATATCTTGACCATCAATCAAAATAGACCCGCTAGTCGGCTCATAAAATCTGAAAAGTAAACGTGCGAGCGTACTTTTACCTGCCCCACTGTGCCCTACCACAGCCACCGTTTTACCTGGCTGGATAACAAACGAAATGCCATCTAAGATCGCTCTATTCTTTTCATATGAAAAAGAGACGTTTTCAAAACGAACGCAGGGGCCCAAGGTCTTATCATGAATAATCAGTTCAGGGGCGTTAGGACGGTCTTTGATTTCTCTATCCGTTCCCAAAAGAGAAAACATACGATCCATATCAGTCAGCGCTTGTTTGATCTCACGATAGATGACGCCCAAAAAATTAAGGGGGATGTACAGCTGAATCATGAGTACATTCACCAAGACCAAGTCGCCCAAACTCATCTTTCCTTGAGCGACACCTTGGCTGGCGAGGAAAAGAATGCCAATCAAGCCAAGAGAAATAATGGTTTGTTGCCCGGCATTCAAGAAGGCGAGCGAACGTTGTGACTGGATAGCAGCCTCGCGATAGCGACGCAGATTTTCATCATAACGTTGAGCCTCATAAGCCTCATTACCAAAATACTTCACAGTTTCAAAGTTAATCAGTGAATCGATTGCTTTTTGATTCGCCTTGGAATCCAGATCATTCATTTTGCGACGGTACTGAGTACGCCACTCGGTCACCTTAATCGTAAAGATGACATAAAAAAACAAGGCTCCCAAAGTAATGGCGGCAAATCCGAAGTGATATGAAATTGAAAAATAAGCTAATACCAAACCCAGCTCTACAAGAGTAGGAATGATGCTGTACAGCGAATAAGAGATGAGCGATTGAATACCTCGTGTACCTCGTTCGATATCGCGTGTCATACCTCCAGTTTGGCGAGATAAATGAAAGCGCAACGAGAGTGCATGCAAATGTTCAAAGACTTGTAAAGCGACTGTTCGTACTGCGCTTTCAGTGACTCTCGAAAATAACAGCTCTCTTAGTTCCGTAAAGAGTGAAGCAGACAAACGCAATAATCCATAAGCCAAGATCAAAGAGATAGGTATGACAGCTAGAGCTTGATTGAGCGATAAATTCATCGCATCGATCAATTCTTTTAAAAGAATGGGCACACCCAAGTTGGCTACTTTTGCCGCAACCAAACAAAACAAGGCTAGGAAGACCCTAGCCTTGAATTTCCACAAGTAAGGCAAGAGATTCTTGATGACCGCCCAATCACTTGCCTTACCGCTTCCCTGCATTCCATCAATATGATGGCTTGAACGCATATCTACACTCTTTCAAAGACTCCCGCGGCACCCATACCAGTACCAACGCACATAGTAACCATACCATGTTTTAAGTTTCTTCTTTGTAGAGCGTGCACAACCGTTGCACTTCTGATAGCACCTGTTGCACCCAAAGGATGTCCAAGAGCAATCGCACCCCCCAAAGGATTGACTTTGCTAGGATCCAAATCTAAATCTTTCATCACTGCGAGTGCTTGTGCAGCAAAAGCTTCGTTCAACTCGATCCAATCTAGATCATTCATAGTTAAGCCAGCATGCTTTAATGCAGCCGGAATAGCTTCCTTAGGACCAATCCCCATAATTTCAGGTGGCACGCCTTTAACCGCAAAGCTTTTGAATTTAGCCAACGGGGTCAAACCATAGGTCTTGAGGGCTTTTTCACTGACCAAAATCAAAGCACCTGCACCATCTGACATTTGTGAGCTGTTACCTGCCGTCACAGAACCTTTATTAGCGAAGACTGCTTTCAACTTAGCCAGAGCTTCAATCGAGGTATCAGCACGTGGACCCTCATCAGATGTCATCGACTGCGTCTTTACATCCACCTGTCCAGTCGCTAAATTGGGGCGCTTTAGCAAAACATTCAAGGGCGTAATTTCTTTTGAGAATTCACCAGCCGCCTGAGCAGCTAAGGCCTTTTTATGAGATTGCATAGCGAACTCATCTTGCGCATCCCTTGAAATTTGCCATTGATTAGCAACATTCTCGGCAGTCAAACCCATCCCGTAGGCGATGGCAACGTTTTCATCATGCGTAAATACTTGTGGACTCAAAGATGGGCTATTACCCATCATCGGCACCATACTCATCGACTCTACACCTGCTGCAATCATCACATCAGCTTCACCGACCTTAATACGGTCAGCAGCCATTGCAATCGCACTCAAACCTGAGGCACAAAAACGATTAATCGTAATTCCTCCAACAGTATTCGGTAAACCAGCCATCAATAAACCAATTCGGGCTACATTGAGGCCCTGTGGACCTTCTGGCATGGCACAACCCACAATCACATCCTCGACTGATTGAGGGTCCAGCGTTGGCACTTGAGCTAGCGCTGCTTTCAGAATATCCGCCAACAAATCATCTGGGCGTGTATTTCTTAAAATCCCTTTTGGCGCTTTGCCAATCGGAGTTCTGGTAGCCGCCACAATATAGGCTTCTTGAATCATGCTCACATTTATCTCCTTATTAGTTGCGCAAAGGTTTGCCAGTTTGTAACAAACCCATAATTCGCTCTTGCGTTTTCTGGGTACCCAATAGTTCTACGAATGCTTGACGCTCCAACTTCAATAACCAGTCTTCGGTCACTAATGTTCCGGCATCGACTTCACCACCAGCAATCACAGAAATGATTTTGTGAGCAATAAAATAATCGTGCTCAGAAATGAAGCGACCATCTTTGAGATTAACCAACTGTCCAGTAATGGTCGCTATCAAAGAGCTACCACCAACAGGTATTTTCTTCATTAACGGTGCTGTATAACCTGCAGCACTCATACTACGTACTTGCTCACAAGCTTGGCTAAGCAATTCGTGCACGTTCATGACAATTTGATCTGATGGTAAGAGATACCCCATCTTCATAGCTTCCAAGGCTGAACCTGAAACCTTAGCCATAGCCGCATTCTCAAAAGAAGCTTTGACAGCATCTACGTAATTAGGACTACCGGCAGCCTGCATCGCACGATGAGCACGAATTGCTGCTTCTTTCAGACCACCACCCGCCGGGAGGAGGCCAACGCCAATTTCAACCAAACCAATATAGCTTTCAAAGGCGACTACGCGTTTGGCAGCGTGCATGAGCAACTCACAGCCACCACCGAGAGCAATCCCCGAAACAGCAGCCACCACTGGCACCTTGGCATACTTAATTCGCATCATGGTATCTTGGAACTGCTTAACAAAAGGCTCAATACCAGCTGCGCCATTCTTCATAAATAACGGCATTGCAGCTTCAAGATTTGCCCCAGCCGAGAATGGGCCACCTGGAGCACCCAACTTTAATGATGTTGGTTGCCAAATAACTAAGCCAGCGAAATCTTGTTCGGCACGTTCAATCGCCTCAACAATCGAGCTCAGTACATCAGGGCCAATCGTGTTCATTTTGGATTTAAATGACAACACCAAAACATCGGCCTTGTGCGGATGCACCCAAGCTCTCGCGCCATCGTTTTCAAAAATTGTTTGGCCACTGCTTTTTGCGCTAGGCGCACCATCACCCGACAATGAAGCTCTAAATAGTTGGCGCTCATAGACAGGTAAAGCTGATGGCTTGACATAAGTTTTACGTGATGCCGACCAAGAGCCTTGCTCAGTATGAATTTTTTGAGTTTGAGCTACAGGACCATCAAATACCCAAGCCGGTAAATTGACCTTAGCTAGGGCACGGCCTTGATCAATATCTTCTTGAATCCATTGAGCGACAGTTAACCAGCCAGCATCTTGCCAATCCTCAAATGGACCTTTATCCCAACCAAATCCCCACTTCATAGCAAAGTCGATTTCTCGAGCAGAGTCTGCAATTGACTCTAAATGAATCGCCACATAATGGAAGATATCTCTAAAGATCGCCCACAAAAACTGTGCTTGAGAATCATCAGACTCTCTTAATAATGCCAAGCGTTCTGCGATTGGTTTTTTCAGAATTCTTTCGACTAAAGGCTCCATTGCCCCCGTAGATGCAATGTAATCATTTTTACTAGGGTCAAACACTAAGATATCTTTGCCTACTTTTTTATAAAATCCGGCTTTCGTTTTTTGACCGAGCGCACCATGAGCGATCAAGGTTTTCACAACCTCTGGCGTCTTATAGATAGCACTAAATGGATCGTTCGCCAAATTATCTTCCATGGTCTTAATCACATGAGCCATGGTGTCAATACCGACCACATCACTAGTTCTAAATGTAGCGGACTTTGCGCGCCCGAGTTTTGAGCCCGTCAATGCATCAACCGTATCAAAACTTAATTGATATTTTTGCGCTTCATGCATCACTGCCAAAATTGAAAAAACACCTACACGATTAGCGACAAAATTAGGTGTGTCTTTAGCACGCACAACGCCTTTACCCAGCACTGAAGTCATGAATGCATCTAATCGATCGATTAACTGCGGATCAGTGTCAGCCGTTGGTATTAATTCCAACAAGTGCATATAGCGCGGCGGGTTAAAAAAGTGCACGCCACAGAAACGCTTTCTAAGATCTGCATCAAAACCTGCGGCTAAGCTCTGGATCGATAAACCTGAAGTGTTGGTCGCAAAAACTGCTTGTGGATGAATATATGGCGATACTCTCTTATAGAGATCATGCTTCCAATCCAAGCGCTCTGCAATGGCCTCAATGACTAAGTCACACTCTTTGAGCTTTTCTAAATCTGCCTCATAGTGACCCATCTCAATCAAATCAGCCTCTTCCGTCAAACCCATCGGAGCAGGCTTTAATTTCTTTAACTGACCTAACGCTTGACTCACAATGCGATAGGGATCAACCGCTTCACCCTCTTTAGCTTTGGCAGGTAAATCAAACAAAATGACGGGTACTTTTGAATTAATACAGTGCGCAGCAATTTGAGCACCCATAACACCCGCGCCCAAAACTGCTACTTTGTTAAAACGTTTAGCTTGATTCATAGGATCCTCAGAATAAGTCGGCTTCCAATGCCATTAATGTGCTCGCACCCGCTCTAGCTGCACGAATTTGATAGGCTGTTTCAGGCAATAGCTTGGCAAAATAAAATCTAGCCACTGCCAACTTTTGTTTATAGATTGGATCGGTACTATTTTTATTATCCAAGGCAATCTTGGCCATGCGCGCAAATAAATAAGCGTAGACGAGATGACCCACAACTCTTAAATAAGGTACTGCTGCGGCACCCACCTCCTCTTGATTAGTCATCGCCTTCATGCCTAATTCCATAGTGAGCTTTTTGACCTTGTCCCCCATATCAGCCAGAGGATCAATAAATTCCGACATCTCTTTACGAGAGCCTTCTTGATCAATAAAAGTTTCTACGAGTTTGCCAAATTTTTTGAGTTTGGCACCCATATCTGAAAGCACCTTGCGACCCAATAAATCAAGAGATTGAATCGTATTGGTACCCTCATAAATCATATTGATACGAGCATCACGCACATACTGCTCCATACCCCACTCTTTGATGTATCCATGACCGCCAAAGACTTGTAGACCTTCATTGGTTGCAATAAAAGCATTGTCAGTGATGAATGCTTTCACGATAGGCGTTAACAAAGCGACCATTTCACCCGTTTCTTTCCTTACTTTTTCATCAGGGTGCTTCTGCTCAATATCAATCATTAAGGCCACCCAATAGGTAAACGCGCGTGCACCTTCAGCATATGCTTTTTGGGTTAACAACATGCGTCTTACGTCGGGATGAACGATGATGGGGTCAGCTGCTTTCTCGGGCTCTTTAGGCCCCTTCAGACTACGCATTTGTAATCTGTCCTTGGCATAGGCCACAGAGTTTTGCATCGCCACTTCAGTCAATCCCAAGCTCTGCATGCCCACACCTAAACGAGCCGCATTCATCATCACAAACATGGCATTTAAACCTTTGTGCGGTTCACCTACCAAGGTACCTATGGCACCATCAAAGTTCATCACACATGTGGCATTGCCATGAATACCCATCTTATGCTCGATCGACCCGCAAGACAGCTGGTTTTTAGCGCCAGGCTCACCATTTGCATCTGGTAAAAATTTAGGCACCACAAATAAAGAAATGCCTTTACTACCTTTAGGTGCATCAGGTAAGCGTGCCAGCACTAAGTGCACGATATTTTTACTAAGATCATGCTCACCACTCGAGATGAAGATCTTAGTTCCAGTAATTTTGTACGTGCCGTCTGCCACAGGCTCTGCTTTAGTCTTCAGAATACCTAAGTCAGTACCGCAGTGAGGCTCAGTTAAACACATGGTGCCCGTCCACTCACCACTAACTAATTTCTCAAGATATGTTTTCTTTTGCTGCTCTGTACCATGTGCATGCAAACACTCATAGGCTCCATGAGACAAGCCAGGGTACATAGTCCAAGCTTGGTTTGTGGAGTTCATCATTTCATACAGAGCACTATTGACTAACTGGGGTAGCCCTTGACCACCATACTCTGGGTCACAGGCGAGAGCTGGCCAACCTGCCTCAATATATTGCTGATAGGCCTCCTTAAATCCTTTTGGAGTATGAACTTGGCCCTGTTCATCACGTCGACAACCCTCTTCATCCCCACTCTGATTAATGGGCATCAAAACGTTTTCGCAAAACTTAGCAGCTTCCTCAAGGATCTGATCAACGGTGTCGCGATCTACTTCTGCATAGTCTGGCAATGCCTTGTATGTCGATTGCACATCCAGTAACTCATGCATAACAAATTGCATTTCACGCAAGGGGGCTTTATAGCTTGGCATTTTTTATCTCCTCAAATACCGTTTTTGTTGTCTTCAATAATCTGCTTAATTGCTCTTTTTGCCATATCAACACTACCATCGATATGTAAAAATTTTGCGTCATGGTGCAAACCTAAAACAATGCTGTAAATCAAGAACAGAACTGCCTCAGGCTTCGTGGATTTCTTTAAGTGCCCCTCTTCTACAGAAAGGCGAATGGCTCTCAAAATAGCTTGACGCCAGGTTTGAACCGATTCAACTAGTTGATCTCTGACCAAACCGGGACGATCATCAAATTCAACGGCGCCCGATATATAAATACAGCCGGTCGTTAACTCATGAACACGCTGGGCAATCCAACGATTGAGCATATCTTGTAAACGAGGCAAACCTCTAGGTTTTTTCAGGGCAGGCTCAAAGACACTTTCCTGAAAACGGCGGTGATATTCCTTCACCACAGCCACCTGTAAATCTTCGCGCGAACCAAAGTGGGCAAAGACACCACTTTTGCTCATTTGCATCCGCTCCGCCAGTAAACCGATCGTTAGTCCTTCTAAACCATCACGCCCAGCCAAATCTAGAGCCTGCGACAAAATCGCTGCTTTTGTTTGGTCACCTTTTTTAGCGACAGTGGTTTCGATATCTTTAACAGTCATGGCATTAAAAAAGAACGGTCGTTCTATTTTTGCATAATGCCTTGGTTTAATCAGAATTGCAACAACCCCCTTTATAAGAGTAGTCTTTTTCGAAAAACTTCTAAGTTGTTGATTTAATTGATATCCCAGGGTAAAGGCTTATCCCGGGTGCCCACGGCTGCGATTCTCATCACCAAGCGAATGAGGTTATAGATTGACCAATGCAACACTTTAAGGAAACTCGACCGTCTCTGAAAGTTTTCCATAAGGACCAAGGATCCACTTTCTTGAGCTCTGTCTGCGATTTTGCAGCGGATATCTTTGATGATGGCGTGATTGCGAATTACCCAATTGGCCTCATGATTGACCAAAAACGAGAGAGGATCACAATTAGATGACCCGAGAGTGACCCAACGACGATCAACGACCATCACTTTGGCATGAAGCTGATCTTTTTGATGTTCATAAATACTGATACCAGAAGATAAAAATTGACCATACAAACTAGGTACCGCCCAATCCACAATGGCAAATTCATTTTTACCAATCAGTAAATTAACTTGCACGCCACGATCTGCTGCCCGAATCAATGCTTTACGTAATTTTCTACCCGGAATGAAATATGGGGTTACCAGCCATATCTCTTCCTGAGCTTGACCAATCGCTTTTAAGTAGGCTCTCTCGATATCACGACGATGATGCAGATTGTCACGCGCAATAAAGGCAATACTGGGTTTATTACCGTGTCTTATACCTAAATAATGTTTTGAGCTCCATGGTGCTTCATGCTCCAAAAGACGCTTAATCACATTTTTAAGATGCATGGCATCATCCGCTAGTCGATGCCACTGTCGCAAAAAGGTTGCGTGTACCTTCTCAACAATATGTCCTGTAGCAACAATCGCTAGATCCCAACGCGGTGCACCCAAAGCTTGGCCTTGTGACGTTAGACGATCATCACAAATATTGATACCCCCCACCACAGCATAAGCCTCATCGATGACTGCTATTTTGCGATGCGTCCTTGAAAAACCTAACTTACCAAACCAAGCTTTGTTGTAGTAAGAAAAATGGACTCCTGCATCCCTCAACATCTTCTCAAACGGCAGAGGTGCAGAACCAATCCAATCCACAATCAAACGAACTTCCACACCTCGCCGGGCAGCATCTGCCAACTCCTTGGCTATTTGCTCTGCTTGAGCATCAGCCGAGAAAATATAAACCTCTAGAAAGATTTCTTTTTTTGCTGCTTGAATTAACCTAATCAAGGAAGAAAAATAATTAACGCCCCCCTCCAAAAGATGGAGAGTATTGATTTCTTGCCAGCGATCTTTTCTTAAAAGGGACATATCTGAATTCTAGTCAGAATTCAGTTTTTTGATAGCAGCTTGATTACTTGGGGAAAAACATAGATCGGCCGCTTTTACTAATGGCAGCCATTGATAGCTCAAGTGTTCTCGAGGGGATAGGGTAATAGGGATACGAGCATCGAGCTCAAGTGCAAACCAATGCTCTAAATTTTGGGTAACACCAGGCGCATAACGATGACGCCACTCTGGATAAATTTCGTAATGAATATGGTGCTGAAGATCAATCAACTTGGCATTAGCTTGCTTATGAAGCTGAATACCTGTTTCTTCAAAGACCTCACGCGCGGCAGCGGCTGCTAAAGGCTCGTCTACAGCATCCAAGCTCCCGGTCACTGATTGCCAATAACCGGGATGATCAGCACGCTCAAGCAACAACACCTCTTTCTTAGCTGTGTAGATGACAACTAAGACTGAGATTGGAATTTTCATGCAATGTTTTGAGTATTACGCAAACGAATATGTAACTCACGTAATTGCTTTTCATCCACAGCACTTGGAGCCTGAGTCAAGAGACATTGGGCACGCTGGGTTTTAGGGAAAGCAATCACATCACGAATAGATTCAGCGCCTGTCATCATAGTGACAATACGATCTAGACCGAATGCAATACCACCGTGCGGAGGAGCGCCGTATTGCAAAGCATCTAGCAAGAATCCAAATTTAGCTTGCGCTTCCTCGGGTCCAATCTTCAGAGCTCTGAATACTTGGCTCTGAACAGATTCTTTATAAATACGAACTGAGCCACCACCGATTTCCCAACCATTGAGCACCATATCGTAAGCCTTAGCAAGACATTTACCTGGATCAGTTTCTAAATAATTGAGGTGTTCATCTTTAGGGCTTGTGAATGGATGATGGCAGGCCACCCAACGTGCGTTGTCCTCGTCGTATTCAAACATTGGGAAATCAACAACCCACATAGGCTTCCAAGCATCTTCCATAAGACCTTTGGATTTTGCCCATGCAGAATGACCTATCTTCAAACGTAAAGCTCCAATAGCATCATTGACTACTTTAGCCTTGTCAGCACCAAAGAAAATGATGTCGCCATTTTGCGCACCGGAACGAGTCAAAATTTCTTGTATAGCTTTGTCGTGCAGGTTTTTGACAATCGGAGATTGCAAACCATCACGGCCCGCAGCTAAATCATTAACCTTGATCCATGCCAAACCTTTAGCGCCATAAATTGAAACAAATTGCGTGTAATCATCAATTTCACTACGGCTAATCTCTGCACCGCCTGGCACGCGCAAACCAACCACGCGCCCATTTTCTTGTTGTGCGGGTGCTGAGAAAACTTTGAAATCTACATCAGCCATCACATCTGTTAATTCAGTGAACTCAAGCTTCACTCTCAAATCAGGCTTGTCAGAGCCAAAGCGCGCCATAGCTTCTGAATAGGGCATAACTGGAAATGGGTTAGCCAACTCAACATTCATGACGGTCTTGAAAATATGACGAACCATATTTTCGAATAAATCACGAATTTCAAACTCATCTAAAAATGCAGTTTCACAATCGATTTGAGTAAATTCTGGCTGACGGTCAGCGCGCAAGTCCTCATCACGGAAACATTTTGTAATTTGGTAGTAACGCTCAAAACCAGCGACCATCAATAACTGTTTAAATAACTGAGGCGATTGCGGTAAGGCAAAAAATTGACCATCATGCACCCGAGATGGCACCAAATAATCTCGCGCACCTTCAGGCGTACTCTTAGTCAGCATCGGCGTTTCAATATCGACAAAACCTGCTGCGTCTAAGTAGCGTCTTGTTTCCATGGCGACACGATAACGGAGCATCAGGTTCTTTTGCATTTGCGGTCTACGCAAATCTAATACGCGGTGCGTCAAACGGGTGGTCTCTGAGAGATTCTCATCGTCTAACTGAAACGGTGGCGTGACCGAGGCATTCAGAATAATGAGTTCTTTGCAGAGCAACTCAATCTTGCCTGATGCAAGATCATTATTCTCTGTACCCGCTGGACGAGCTCTAACTAAACCTTTAATTTGTACACAGAACTCATTACGAATTTGCTCAGCCGTTGCAAACATTTCAGGGCGATCTGGATCACAAACCACCTGCACAAAGCCTTCACGATCACGTAGATCAATAAAAATCACACCGCCATGATCACGACGACGATTAACCCAACCTGTAAGTTGAACTTCTTGCCCGATTAAAGTCTCATTGACTTGCCCACAAAGGTGACTGCGCATTGCCATAAAAACGTCCTGATTATTATTTATTACTATTAGATTGAGTTGGTGGCACCGAACCCATGGAAACGATATGCTTCAGCGCCTCTTCTACTGTCATATCTAGCTCAATCATGTCTGCTTTAGGCACAATCATGAAAAAGCCCGAGGTCGGGTTAGGTGTTGTTGGAACAAACACATTCAAGTGCTCTTCTTTTAACTTATTAGCGACCTCTTGTGCAGGATTACCTGTGACAAAGGCAATAGTCCATGAGCCGTTTCTAGGATAGGGAATTAAAACAGCTTGCCTAAACGCATTTCCTTTACTTGAGAACAAGGTATCTGAGACCTGCTTCACACTCGAGTAAATCGATTTAACAATCGGAATACGATTGATGAATCGATCCCATAATTTGATCCACCATTGACCTGCATAGTTAGCAGCGAGTAACCCAGATACAAAAATAATAGCTAGGACAATGATGACGCCCAAACCCGGTATAGCGCGGAAACTCTTCAGTGTTGGTTGAGTATCACCAGGAGTGACTGCCATGATGGCAGACATGATTGAACCAAAAACGCCGTCCAATACAGAAACGCCCCATGTGATCACCCAAATGGTGATCGCCAATGGCGCCCAAACCAAAATACCAGCGATGAAATATTTTTTCATAGAACCCGCAATTATAGGGCTTAGCGGGGGTAGCTTAGTGACAGAATCAAGCCCAAAATCAAGACGGAGGTCAATATCCCCAAGTAGGTGAAACGTTTTTTCAGTTTAGTTTGCTCCTTGAGCAATTGTTCCAAGAGCTTATTCTGATCTTCATCAGTCGACTCCTTATGGTTTTCTAACCACTGGGCAAGCAATCTAGGAATAGTGGGTACTAACTTAGCCCAATGCGGAGCCTCATCTTTGATACGCTGTAAAAAGCCACGAATGCCGATTTGTTGATCAACCCAACGCTCCAGCACGGGTTTAGCCGTCTTCCATAAATCCATATCTGGATCCAACTGACGCCCCAAACCTTCCACGTTGAGCAAGGTTTTTTGCAATAAAGTCAGTTGCGGCTGAATTTCAACATTAAAACGTCGTGAGGCTTGGAAGAGTCTCATCAGGACAATGCCCAAAGAGATTTCTTTTAAGGGGCGGTCAAAATAGGGTTCACAAACCGCTCGGACAGCCCCTTCAAGTTCTTCAACTCGTGTTTCCTTCGGAACCCATCCAGACTCAATATGTAGCTCAGCGACTCGACGATAGTCTCTGTTAAAGAAAGCGAGGAAATTTTGGGCTAAATAATTTTTATCAAAATCAGATAAGGCCCCAACAATACCGAAATCTAAAGAGATATAACGTCCAAAAGATTCAGGTTGTACGCTGACAAAAATATTGCCGGGGTGCATGTCCGCATGAAAGAAACCATGCTCAAAAACTTGAGTAAAGAAAATCTCAACGCCATCCGATGCTAATTTCTTGAGGTCGATACCTGCCTTGACTAAATCATCTAAACGAGAAATCGGAATACCGTACATGCGTTCCATGACCATCACGTTCATGCCCGATAAATCCCAATAGATTTCAGGGATCATCAATTTGTCAGAGTCTGCAAAATTTCTTCTGAGCTGACTAGCGTTAGCTGCCTCACGCATTAAATCCAACTCATCATGCAAGTAGGTATCAAACTCTTCCACATTCTCTTTGGGTTTGAGTCGTTTACCATCTTTCCAGAATTTCTCTACCAAACCGGCAATCGTCTTCAGTAAGGCTAAGTCGCTTTCAATGATGGGCAAAATGCCAGGCCTTAACACTTTAATTGCGACAGCACGACCCTCCCACTCGGGATATTTAGGATGGGCTTTCAAAACTCCAAAATGTACCTGGGCTACAGAAGCACTAGCGACGGGTTTACGCTCAAAATGACTAAAGACTTCATCAATACTCTGACCAAGAGAGGCTTCAATTAAACGAACCGACTGGTCTTCAGAAAAAGGCGGGACTTGGTCCTGCAACTTCGCTAACTCATCGGCAATGTCGAGCGGCAACAGATCGCGTCGGGTCGAGAGGACTTGGCCAAACTTCACAAATATGGGCCCGAGAGCTTCAAGGGCCAAACGCAAACTCTGACCGCGCGACGCTGAGCGAGGACCCAAAAAGGCATATAGCTGCAAAAGGAAACGCAATAGCCCCGGGCGCAAGCTCTTAGCTACGATGCCCACTAAGCCGTAACGCCAAATCGTGAAAAGTATTTTTAATAGCCGTAAGGAACGGGTCACAACTTGATCCTGTTATTGTTAATTCAAGCGCTGAATTCTTTTTTCTAGGCGATCCAAATCATCGCGCAAGATTCTTATCTTACCCTTGAATGCCTCCAACTGATCTTTTGTAACAAGAATTTGTTTTTCGTGAGTCAAAAACTCTAAAACACTGCCGGACAGATCAGAGATGGCAGCCTGTGAGCGGTGTTGACCTTGTAAGATCACCTGCACTACCTGGTGAGCTAGCGAGTCACCAATCAATTTAGATAGATCTTCTTCTACATCCCAGCGCAAATGTGTTGCTAATTGACCTACTGCTTGAGCCAAGTCAACATCTCCTGAGACCTTGACGTGTTGACTGGCTTTCTCAGAGCCACCTTCAATAAATGCAAAAAAAACTTCCTGCCCAGCAGTGAGTGTCACATTTGCGGGAGCTTGTAAATCGGCTTCCTCAAAGTATCCCTCTTGCCCAATCTTCAAGACCAAAGTCTTGATTGGCAAATCGAGTCGAAGTACTTTTCCAGAGTGTTTTTTTAAAAGACTACTGGCCCAAGATTCTTGGGCCAGTACATGATTTAAAGACGCAGTAATCGTTTTCAGAACTTATACCAACTGAGAGATTCCCGCTAAAACCCAACCACCAGAACCATTGGCTGGTTTAGTGAGATTCCATACTTCGACAAATGACTCAGCGGTACCGTCAATTTCTTCACGAATCATACCGGAGAAACGCACACTCACCTGATATACATCCTCAGTCTTCTCTTGACCCATCACTTCGGCATCCAGAGTCAAAACTTCAGTGCGATTGAGCTGGTTAGCACGCGCCAAGAGATCACGCTCTAGCTCCAGGAACATTTGGGGCGTAGTGAACTCACGCAATCTTTGAACATCGCCACGATCCCAAGCATCTTGTAATGCCACAAAATGCTTTTTAGCGTTGTCAATAAATAGCTGTTGATCAAAGCCTTGGAAATCATCGCGAGCCTGTGCGGCAGGAGCGGCATAACTACTCATGGTTGGCTCTGGACGATGTTGTTGCGGCTCATACGCTCTACCAGCATCAAACCCATTGGGCGTGCTTGTTTTTAAAGTGGCTTGTTTTGAACCAGCAAACTTTCTTAGCAACCAGAAACCTACCATTGCCACTGCTAGAACCAACAAGAAACCCATCAGGAATGAAGCAACCGCTTCACCCATACCAAAATGTGACAAGAGCCATGCAAGACCCAAGCCAGCGGCTAGACCACCCAACATACCGCCCCAGCCAAAACCTTTTTTCGCGGGCGCTGCCGTTGCAGGCGTCGCAGGTGTCGCAGGCTTTGCGGCTTGATTAGGTGCCGCAGCAGGTGCCGCAGGCTGCGTCGGAGCTGCTTGTTTTTGTGTAGCTGTCGGCGCTTGCTTACCCACATTTTTTGATCCACCCAAACGCTTAGCATCCACATTAGACATAGAGCCTGCAGTTAAGAACATCGCTAAGGTCAAATAAACCATACTTTTTTTCAACATATTTCCCTCTTCAGTGTTACAACACTTAGTATTTATACCCTATATGCAAGGCAACAATACCCCCAGTTAAAGAGTGGTATTCAACCTTATCAAATCCAACGCCCAACATCATGTCTTTTAAGGTTTCTTGGTCAGGGTGCATGCGAATCGACTCCGCGAGGTAACGATAACTCTCTGCGTCGCCAGCCACTTTTTCACCTAACCACGGCAACACCTTAAATGAATAAGTATCGTAAAGCGACTTGATGGATGCATGCGGTTTAGAAAACTCTAGAACCATGACCTTGCCACCCGGCTTGATCACGCGCAACATTTCAGTCAAAGCAACATCTTTATGTGTCATATTGCGCAGACCAAATGCCACAGTGACTAAATCAAAATAAGAGCCGGGGAAAGGAATTTGCTCAGCATCAACCTGCACGCATGGCACCTTGAAACCCTTATCCAACAGACGATCTCGCCCATGAGAAAGCATGGATGCATTGATATCTGTCAACCAAACCTGACCCCCAGTTTTTTCTTCAGGCCCTACCTGGCTTGCAAAACTCATCGTGAGGTCACCGGTACCACCGGCGATATCCAGCACTTTTTGACCAGGTCTAACTGCTGCTTTTGAAATGGTGAAGTGTTTCCAAATGCGATGAAGGCCTCCAGACATCAGGTCATTCATCAAGTCATATTTACTAGCGACTGAATGAAAGACCTCTGCGACTTTGCTCGCCTTTTCAGCTTCGTCTACGGTCTGAAAACCAAAATGGGTTTTTGCCATATCAGTGGCTTCCACATGTATGACCACCACTGGCCATTGGCGCATCGCGATCTACACCGGCATCTTCTAAACAATCTAGGTAGTCTTGCCACATCTGCTCTTGGTTGATACACATCTCATAGAGATATTCCCAGGTGTAAATACCTGAATCATGACCATCAGAAAAAACGGGCTTAATTGCATAGTGGCCAACAGGCTCAACACTCACAATCGTGACATCACGTTTACCTGTTTGCAAGGTTTCTTGTCCTGGCCCATGCCCCCTGACTTCAGCAGAGGGTGACCAAACTCTCATAAATTCAAATCCAAGCTGATAACTACGATCTCCCGCATAAGTTAATTCCATGACACGGGCTTTTTGATCCACAGTAATATTTTCTGGTAACGGTGCCTGACTCATACTATCTCCTTAAACCAAGACTCTCTCGATACCACCCTGATTAGCTGCTTGAACATATTGGACCATCCAGTCATCACCCAAAATATGTTTGGCCATTTCAACGACGATGTAATCTGCCTCAGTACCGGCATCATCGTTATAACGGGATAAACCTTGCAAACAAGATGGGCAGCTCGTCAATATTTTGACCTCACCATCAAAACCATCTCGTAATGCATCAGCCCCTTTACGCATCTCTTGCTCTTTTCTGAAGCGCACTTGTGAAGAGATGTCAGGGCGAGTTACGGCTAAAGTGCCAGACTCACCACAACAACGATCATTTTTAGCAATGGTTGTGCCATCAGAAGTGGTCACTAATGAATTCACAGTCTTTAATGGATCCTGCAACTTCATAGGGCTGTGGCATGGATCGTGGTACATGTAACGCACACCTTTTGCACCTTCAAGTTTGATTCCTTTTTCTAAGAGGAATTCATGAATATCAATAATGCGGCAGCCTGGGAAGATTTTCTCAAACTCATAGCCAGCTAGCTGGTCATAGCAAGTACCGCAAGAGACAACCACGGTCTTGATATCCAAATAGTTGAGGGTATTTGCTACACGATGGAAGAGCACCCGATTATCTGTGATGATTTTTTCTGCTTTATCAAAGTCACCCGATCCGCGCTGTGGATAGCCACAACACAAATACCCTGGTGGCAATATCGTTTGGACACCGGCATGCCAGAGCATCGCCTGAGTAGCTAAGCCCACCTGAGAGAAGAGACGCTCAGAGCCACATCCTGGGAAATAAAAAACCGCCTCACTATCTACAGAAGTTTTTTTCGGATCACGAATAATCGGCACGATGTCAGAATCTTCAATATCCAAAAGAGCACGTGCAGTTTTCTTAGGCAGATTCCCTGGCATCTTCTTATTGATGAAATGTATGACTTGCTCACGCACAGGTGGCTTGCCCACAGTCGCTGGAGGTTTAGCAGTTTGAGCTTTAGCAAACTTCTTGAGAACTTGGTGCGCTAGACGTTGGGCTTTGTAACCCCACTCCATCATGACCTTACGCGTTAACTGAATCGTCTCAGGATTAGTTGCATTTAAGAAGAACATGGCCGCAGATGCACCTGGGTTAAATTTTTTCTTACCCATCTTGCGTAATAAATTACGCATGTTCATCGTGACATCGCCAAAGTCAATTTTGACTGGGCATGGGGTCACACACTTATGGCAAACGGTACAGTGCGCAGCAACGTCATCAAAGGCTTCCCAATGTTTAATGGATACGCCTCGACGTGTCTGTTCTTCGTATAAAAACGCCTCAACCAATAATGAAGTGGCCAAGATTTTATTGCGTGGGCTATACAACAAATTGGCACGTGGCACATGTGTTGCACAAACAGGCTTACATTTGCCACAACGCAAACAATCCTTGACGCTATCAGCAATCGCGCCAATATCGCTTTGCTGCATGATGAGGGACTCATGCCCCATCAAACCAAAACTGGGCGTATAGGCGTTACGCAAATCAGCCCCTGGCATTAACTTACCTTTATTAAAGCGGCCCTCAGGATCTACTTGATTCTTATAGGCTCGGAAGTCCTTGATTTCATCTTCCGTCAAGTACTCTAACTTGGTTATACCAATGCCGTGCTCACCAGAAATAACGCCATTCAAAGAACGTGCCAATTTCATAATTTTGGCTACAGCATTGTGTGCGTCCTGCAACATCTCATAGTTATCAGAGTTCACAGGAATGTTGGTGTGCACGTTACCGTCACCTGCGTGCATATGTAGAGCCACAAAAACTCGACTACGCAAAACACGTTTATGAATGGCCACACATTCTTTAAGGATGGGCTCAAAGGCGGCACCAATAAAGATCTGCTTTAAGGGCTCACGAACCTGCAACTTCCATGAGGCACGCAAACTTCTATCTTGTAAGCCCGGAAAGTATTGGTCTAACTGCTCCGCCCAAGTGGCCCACTGCTGTCTGACTTGAGCAAGCAACTCAAGTGCTTGTGCAACGCGGCCGGCTAGTAAATCAGCTGCAGCGATTTCGCCTGCATCATCGACCTTGGCTAAAGGCAAATGTCCACTCTTAAGAAATAGCTCCAACTCATCGAGTAGTTGCAACTTATTTTTGAGTGACAACTCAATATTGATGTACTCAATACCATCGGTGTACTCACCCATACGATTCAGTGGAATAACCACATCCTCATTGATCTTGAATGCATTCGTATGTTTAGCAATAGCTGCAGTGCGTGAGCGATCTAACCAGAATTTTTTACGCGCCTCAGCACTAACTGCCACAAAACCTTCACCCACTCGAGTATTAGCAATACGAATCACTTCGCTAGCGGCAGTTGCAACAGCATTCTCATCATCACCAACGATGTCGCCAATCAATACCATCTTAGGCATCACATTGCGCTTGGACTTGGTGGCGTAACCTACAGCTCGCAAATAGCGCTCATCCAAATGTTCTAAGCCTGCCAAGATAGCGCCACCTTGCTTCGTCTGGGCGTCTAAATAGTCTTTGATTTCAACAATACTCGGTATAGCTTCGCGAGCTTGACCAAAAAACTCAAGGCAAACTGTTCGAATTTGCTTTGGCATGCGATGCAAGACCCAGCGAGCGCTGGTAATCAAACCATCACAACCTTCCTTTTGTACGCCTGGCAGACCTGCTAAGAATTTATCGGTAACGTCTTTACCAAGGCCTTCTTTACGGAACTTTTTGCCCTCGATTTTGAGTTCCTCGGTACGGAGTACTTTTTTACCTGGCGCATGCTCGCCATCTGACCATGTCAAACGAAAGGTCGCGAAATCAACATCATGGATCTTGCCCATATTATGGCCAATACGTTCAACGTCTAGCCAGTTCCCCTGAGGATCCACCATACGCCAAGAGGCTAAGTTATCTAAAGCGGTTCCCCAAAGAACTGCTTTCTTGCCACCCGCGTTCATCGCAATATTGCCGCCAATACAACTGGCTTCGGCAGAGGTCGGGTCTACCGCAAAAACAAAGCCTGCACGATCGGCCGCATCAGAAACACGCTTAGTAACCACACCCGCACCTGAATACACTGTAGCCACTTCACGGTCTAAACCTTCTAAGCGTAAGAGTTCAACGGCGCCCAAGTCTTCTAATTTTTCGGTATTAATAACCGCAGACATAGGAGATAGAGGTACCGCACCACCTGTATATCCAGTACCACCTCCACGCGGAATAATCGTCAAACCTAAACTGATACAAGCTTTGACCAAACCGGGTATCTCAGCCTCTGTGTCTGGCGTCAGAACGACAAAGGGATACTCCACTCGCCAATCTGTGGCATCAGTCACATGAGAGACGCGCGCTAAACCATCAAAACCAATATTGTCTAAAGCGGTATGTTTGCCCAGCAGGCGCTTAGCCTGCTTTCTGAGGATACTGATACGCTCGAATTCTGCGTCAAAGTGCTCTACAGCTTCTGTAGCTTTAGCAATGAGCTTTTCAACCTTATCAGCCAAATCCAATGTCATGCGCTTTTTTACTTCGCGCAGACGATGATGCAAGGCTTCAATGAGTTGTTTACGGCGCCCAGGGTTGTCTAGTAAATCATCCTGCAAAAACGGATTACGCTGAACAACCCAAATATCTCCCAAGACCTCATAGAGCATGCGCGCAGAACGCCCGGTTTTGCGACCTGACCTTAAGCCATCCAAAATTTGCCATGCATCATCACCCAATAGGCGAATAACGATCTCTCGATCCGAAAAAGAGGTGTAGTTATATGGGATTTCTCGCAAACGGGGAGCATGCTCAACATGCTCAGGCAAGGCATTAAGAGGTAATGGGGCGTTCATAGTACCGTTTGTAGCTAAAACGCCATTTTAAAGGACTTGACGATATTTCGTTGAATATTCTAGGAATATCAGTTAAACCACGCACCAAATATGGTCATGAAGAGGTTTTTAAGATAAATCCAGAAGTCGTCTGGAACCATCATCAAAAAATAGGTCATCGTCAGGTATCGTAAAAACTTACCGATAGCCATATAGATCATGCAGGGCAACCAGGGCAGTTTTAGCCAACCGGCAACCGCACAAAGAGGGTCTCCCACAATAGGTAGCCAAGATAAGAGTAATGCTGGGGGGCCTAAACGCTCAAACCAGCCCATCAAGCGATGCTCACGCGGCCCCCTAATTTTGTCATGCGCGTGAATCGCACCATATCCCATGATCCAGTTAATCATTCCACCGACTGTATTACCCAAGGTGGCAACAAATATGGCTATCCAAAACATCTCTGGATTGAGCTTGATATAGGCAAATAAAGCGGGCTCAGAACCCATCGGTAGCAAGGTGGCCGAGACTAAGCACACTAGGAAAACTGCAGGCAAACCCACTGCCGGCAATGCTAGCCACACCAAGAAATTATGTATATTGCTATCCATGAAGCGCTATTTTATGTACAGACACGTGTTACGCTTGAGTCATGCCTAAAGATTATCTAAAAAAAATACTGACCGCTAAGGTTTACGACGTTGCAATCGAATCAGAACTGCAACGCGCCCCTCATCTAACGCAAAGACTCAACAATCAAATCCTCTTAAAGCGCGAGGATAACCAACCGGTCTTTTCATTTAAATTAAGAGGAGCCTACAACAAGATGGCTCACTTAAGCAAAGATGAGTTGAAAAGAGGGGTTATTGCGGCGTCTGCTGGCAATCACGCTCAAGGTGTTGCCCTAGGTGCTGCCAAGTTAGGCTGCAAAGCCATCATTGTGATGCCCACTACAACACCACAAGTCAAGATTGACGCTGTCAAAGCACGGGGTGGAGAGTCGGTACAAGTCGTACTACACGGTGAATCCTACAGTGATGCTTATGAACATGCTCTTGCTTTAGAGAAAAAACATCGCCTGAGCTTTGTTCATCCATTTGATGACCCTGACGTGATTGCAGGACAAGGCACCATCGCCATGGAAATTCTGCAGCAGCACCAAGGGCCTTTAGATGCTGTATTTGTAGCGATCGGGGGCGGCGGCTTAATCGCCGGTGTAGGTGCTTATATCAAAGCGATCCGCCCAGAAATCAAAGTCATCGGCGTACAGACCATTGACTCAGATGCCATGAAACGATCTTTAGAAGCTAGACGTCGCGTTGAGCTCAAGGATGTTGGCTTATTTTCTGATGGCACTGCGGTGAAATTGGTGGGCAAAGAAACTTTCCGACTATGCCAAGACGTTGTTGATGAAATCATTACCGTTGATACAGATGCTATATGCGCTGCTATCAACGATGTCTTCATGGATACACGCAGTATCCTAGAGCCCGCGGGCGCCCTAGCCATTGCTGGCTTGAAGGCTTATGTGGATCGCGAAAAAGTTAAAGACAAAACTTTTGTCGCGATCGCATGTGGTGCCAATATGAATTTCAATCGTCTGCGATTTGTTGCTGAACGTGCCGAAGTCGGTGAAGCAAAAGAAGCTGTTTTCGCTGTCACGATTCCTGAAGAACGGGGCTCGTTCAAACGCTTTTGTGAAATGCTTGGCCAACGAAATGTGACTGAGTTTAACTACCGTATTGCAGACGCCAAAGAAGCCCATATTTTTGTAGGGATCGCTACACAAAAATCCAGCGACAGTAGCCAAATTGCCAAATCTTTTACCAAAGCTGGATTTAAAACCATTGATCTGACACACGATGAGTTATCCAAATCTCATCTGCGTCACATGGTGGGTGGACGCTCAACGCTAGCTCACAATGAACTGCTGTATCGTTTTGAATTTCCGGAGCGTCCCGGTGCCTTGATGCGTTTTCTGACGAGCATGTCCCCCAACTGGAACATCAGCTTATTCCACTATCGCAATCACGGAGCCGACTATGGTCGTATCCTGGTTGGCATACAAGTTCCAGATAATGATAAGAAAGCTTTCAGAAGTTTCTTGGCTAATTTGGGATACCCTCACTGGGACGAAAGCCAGCACCCGGCGTATCAATTATTTTTGGCCTGAACATGGCTTTTTCATTAGCAGACAAACTCGTGGTCGCGATTTCGTCGCGCGCCTTATTTGACTTTGAAGAAGAAAATCAATTCTTCGAAGCCAGCGATGACTCTGCCTATATGAAATTGCAAATGCAACGTTTAGATATACCTGCAAAAACTGGTGTGGCTTACCCCTTAGTCAAAAAACTACTGAGCTTTAATTCTCAAAGCGAGCAAAATGTAGAGGTCGTGATATTGTCAAGGAACGATCCAGTCAGTGGTTTAAGAGTGTTTCGCTCCGCAAAAAATGCAGGTCTAGCTATTGAGCGCGGTGTTTTTACGCGAGGCAGACCCCCTTATCACTATCTTCACTCACTCAAGGCTAACTTATTCCTGTCTGCCAATGAAGCAGATGTTCGAGCCACGATTGCAGCAGGATTTCCCGCTGCCAAAGTTTTCCCTGAGAGCAAGGCACGGGCAGAATTACATCCTGAAGAAATTAGAATCGCATTTGATGGCGATGCCGTCCTGTTCTCTGATGAAGCTGAGCAAGTTTTTCAAAATCATGGCTTAAAAGCATTTGTTGACCATGAAAGCCAAAAGGTCGATACGCCACTGCCACCCGGCCCCTTCAAGCCCCTTTTAGAAGCACTTCATCGCTTACAAAGTCATGCAGCAGACAAGCACAGCATGCAAATTAGGACCGCTCTTGTAACGGCTCGCTCGGCCCCAGCGCATGAGCGCGCCATTCGTACCTTAATGGCCTGGGGTATCACTGTAGATGAAGCGATGTTTTTAGGTGGCCTACCGAAGAAAGATTTCCTCAAAGAATTTGAGCCTGATTTTTTCTTCGATGATCAAACAGGTCATTGCGAATCCGCGGCAGACGTAGCCCCTACGGGTCAAGTACTATCAGGTATTACCAATCAATAAGATGAAACATTTGCATAACGCCCCTTTGGGTAAAGCCTCTGATAACCCCGAGCAGTACGACCCAAGCTTGCTATTTCCGATTGCACGCGAAGTCAATCGCCAAGACTTAGGTATTCAAGATAGATTGCCATTCCTGGGGGTAGATATATGGAATGCCTACGAGCTATCTTGGCTGAACTTAAAAGGTAAGCCGCAAATTGGTATTGCAGAATTTATTGTGCCGGCTGATAGCCCCTTCATGATTGAATCTAAATCATGGAAGCTATATTTAAATAGCCTCAACTTCCATACTTTTGCCAACTCAGATGAAGTGAAGAAAACTTTAGAAAAAGATCTTTCTGAAGTCGCTGGCGCTAGAGTGGGCGTCAAATTATTAGACCCCCAGGAAACGAAGAGTTTTCGCTTTCAGGATTTTTCAGGAACTCTGCTGGATCGATTAGATATTGAAGTAGACACGCAAACGAAACCTGATGATGTATCACTCAGCGCCGACGAAAAATCCTCACCCTGTGAAGAAGTGTTGGTTTCACATTTGCTTAAATCCAATTGTCCCGTTACTGGCCAACCGGACTGGGCAAGTATTGCCATCAGCTATGTGGGTCAAGCCATCAATCAAGAACAACTCTTACGCTATCTGATTGCTTTTAGACATGTTCAAGAGTTTCATGAACATTGTGTTGAGAAAATATTTTTAGATATTCACAGACAATGTCGCCCACATAAATTATCCGTTTATGCGCGTTATACCCGCCGCGGGGGCTTAGACATTAATCCGTTTAGAACTAATTTCAATACGGCGTGGCCAGATAATCTGCGCCACGCACGTCAATAAAAGAATTAGAACGGTATATCGTCGTCTGGCATGTCCTGAATACGAGGTGCAGCGCCTTGGCTAGCGGGCGGTGAATATGAACCAGATTCACCAGCACCGGCTGGACGAGAGCCTAACATCTGCATCGTTTCAGCAACGATTTCAGTAGAGTATTTTTCCTGACCTGATTGATCAGTCCACTTGCGAGTTCTCAAGCGACCTTCAACATAGACCTGAGAACCTTTTCTGAGATATTTCTCAGCAATTTCCGCAATCTTGCCAAAAAAAGCTACGCGATGCCACTCTGTGTTTTCACGCATCTCGCCAGACTGCTTATCTTTGTAACGATCGGTAGTTGCAATAGAAATGTTTGTAACAGCATCACCACTAGGCAAGCGACGTGTTTCTGGATCTCGGCCAACGTTACCCACTAAGATGACTTTATTTACTGATGCCATATTGATCTCCCGAAGTATTCAAAAAAATTAATTAACTGTCTGATGTTGAGCCGATAGTTCACGCATAGACGCATTAATTATAAGCCACACCACCATGAAAACAGCACATGTCAAAAAGACCCATGACTCGCCGGCTTTTTGCATGATGACGCCGCCTAATACACCGCCTAAGAAAAGACCGATCGACTGGGTTGTGTTGTAAATACCAAGCGCAGTGCCACGAGCTGATGGCACATAACGAGATACCAAAGACGGTTGCATCGCCTCCATGACATTAAAACCAACAAAATAAACAACGACGGCTACCCATACTCCTACCGTACTAGCAATGATTGCCATGGCAGATTGAGCGACCAGCATACAAAGAATTGCCAAGATGAAGGCAGGTTTAAAACGCTTACGTCTCTCGCTCCAAATAATGAGCGGCATCATCAGTAAAAATGAAATCAATAGGGCGGGTAAATAAATCTGCCAATGGTCCGCTAATGACCATCCCATCTCAGATAACTTACGGGGCAGAGTCAAGAAAAGCGCCATCTGAGTCATATGCAAAATCAAGACACCCAGATTAAGTCTTAATAAGGCAGGATGCACAAGCACTGCCAAAAAACTCATAGATGATTGTGATTGATTGATCTGCGGTGTTGTGGGCACCACGAATGCTGCAACACCAATTGCAATCAGACCTAAGAAAGCCATGAGGTAGAAAAGTCCATCGAGGCCTAACCAAGCATAAAGCGGTGCAGCAAAGACCAAAGACAAAGCAAAGGTCAGCCCAATACTGCCCCCGATCATCGCCATTGCTCTGGAGCGCACTTCATCGCGTGTTAAATCGGCTAACCATGCGGTCACTACTGCCGATACCGCTCCTGCACCCTGAATGGCGCGGCCCACAGTAATCCAGACTAAATCATCTCGGTGCGCCGCGATCAGGGCTCCCAAAACAAACAGAACCAGGCCTAACAAGACTATTGGGCGACGACCCCAACGATCAGACAACATCCCCAGAGGAATATGTAAGCACGCCTGAACCAGGCCATAAACCCCTAAAGCCAAGCCCACAAGGGCTAACTGATCAGCAGTGGAGATAGTTTTAGCGTGAACACTAAATACTGGCAGTATCAAAAAAAGCCCTAGCATCCGCAAAGCAAAAATGCTTGCCAAGGAGAGGGATGCCTGAAGTTCTGCTTTTTCCATAAAGAAGCGCTATATTAACTGGTTCGGCGAGAAAATTATGGACTCTATCAAAATACAAGGGGCTAGAACCCACAACCTCAAGAATATCAATCTCGATATTCCTAGAAACCAATTGGTGGTCATTACTGGTCTATCGGGGTCAGGCAAGAGCTCACTAGCTTTCGACACCCTCTATGCAGAAGGTCAAAGACGCTATGTTGAATCCTTATCTGCCTATGCGCGTCAATTTTTACAACTGATGGAAAAGCCGGATGTTGACGCTATCGAAGGTCTTTCTCCTGCCATCTCGATTGAGCAAAAAGCAACTAGCCACAACCCGCGCTCAACCGTGGGTACGGTGACAGAGATTCATGATTACCTACGCCTACTCTTTGCTCGAGCAGGCACACCGCACTGCCCGGAACACCAACTTGCCTTAGAAGCTCAAAGCGTTTCGCAAATGGTCGACGAAGTCCTCAAAATGCCGGAGGATACAAAGCTAATGATCCTTGCCCCGATTGTTAGCGAACGCAAAGGTGAACATCTCGATTTATTTGAAGACCTCCAAGCCCAAGGCTTTGTGCGCTTTCGGATTCGCTCTGGAGGCGGCACCTCTTCACATAATCCAGCCAAAATTTATGAGGTCGATCAGTTACCTAAACTTAAAAAGAATGAAAAACATTCGATTGATGTAGTGGTGGATCGGATCAAAGTAAAAGCGGATATCGGGCAACGTCTCGCTGAGTCATTCGAGACTGCTTTGCGCCTCGCTGATGGACGTGCCATCGCTCTGGATATGGATACGGAAAAGGAAACCTTATTCTCTAGCAAATTTGCATGTCCGATTTGTTCATATTCATTACAAGAACTAGAACCACGACTGTTCTCATTTAATAATCCTGTTGGCGCTTGCCCCAGTTGCGATGGTTTAGGGCAAATGACATTCTTCGATCCTAAACGTGTCGTATTACATCCAGAGCTATCTCTTGCCTCTGGAGCGATCAAGGGTTGGGATCGTCGTAATCAATTTTATTTCCGCCTCTTGCAATGTTTAGCTAAACACGCCAAGTTTGATTTGGAGATTCCCTTTGAGAAGCTGAGCACCAAACATCAAGACCTCATCTTGTATGGCTCAAAAGACCAAGATATTCCTTTTGAATACCTCAATGAAAAGGGCCGCACTGTCATTCGACAGCATCCATTTGAAGGTATCGTGGCCAACTTTGAACGTCGCTATCGAGAAACTGACTCTCCTGCAGTTCGTGAAGAGCTCGCGAAATATCAAAACAATATGCCTTGCTCAAGTTGTCATGGCACACGCTTAAGAACTGAGGCGCGTAATGTCAAAGTAGGTGATAGTCAACAAGCGCGTGCCATCTATGAAATCAGCAGCCTACCCTTAGGTTCAGCACTAGATTACTTCATGAACCTAGAACTCAAAGGCGCTAAAAAAGAAATTGCCTCAAAGATTATTGCGGAGATTTCTTCACGTCTTAAATTCTTAAATGATGTTGGACTGAATTACCTCTCACTCGAACGTAGCGCAGATACGCTCTCAGGTGGTGAAGCTCAGCGTATTCGCTTAGCTTCGCAGATTGGCTCAGGCCTCACAGGTGTCATGTATGTACTTGACGAACCCTCCATTGGTTTACATCAACGTGATAACGATCGCCTAATCAATACCCTGAAGCACCTCAAGAATTTAGGCAATTCCGTTTTAGTCGTAGAGCATGATGAAGACATGATTAGAGCTTCCGACCACGTCATTGATATTGGCCCTGGAGCCGGAGAACATGGTGGTCAAATTGTGGCGCAAGGCACTCCACAAGAAATTGAGCATAACCCAAAATCACTCACTGGTCTCTATCTCAGTGGCAAAGAAAAAATCGAAGTTCCAAAGCAAAGAACTCCTGCCACAGATCGCTGGATAAAAATAATAGGTGCTAGTGGCAATAATCTGAAAAAAGTGACTGCGGAAATCCCAGTGGGCCTCTTAACTTGCGTCACAGGTGTATCAGGCTCTGGTAAGTCGACTTTAATCAACGACACGCTGCATCATGCGGTTGCTCAGCACTTGTACGGATCTAATGCAGAGCCAGCACCTTATGAAGAAATTGATGGTCTTGAACATTTTGATAAGATCATTAGCGTTGATCAATCACCCATTGGACGTACACCTCGCTCTAATCCTGCCACCTATACAGGGCTTTTCACCCCTATCAGAGAACTCTTTGCTGGCGTACCTGCAGCGCGCGAGCGCGGCTACGAAGCGGGACGTTTCTCATTTAACGTCAAAGGCGGGCGTTGCGAAACTTGCGAAGGGGATGGTGTACTCAAAGTAGAAATGCATTTCTTACCGGATGTCTATGTACCTTGTGATGTCTGTCATGGCAAACGCTACAACCGCGAAACCTTAGATATTCGTTACAAAGGTAAGAATATCCATGAAGTCCTCGAAATGACGATTGAGCAGGCGCATTCATTCTTTGAAGCAGTGCCTACGGTCAAACGTAAACTCAAAACACTCCTCGACGTCGGTTTAGGCTACGTTAAGTTGGGTCAGAGTGCGACCACCCTCTCCGGAGGTGAAGCACAACGCGTCAAGTTATCCCTTGAACTTTCCAAAAGAGATACGGGTAGAACTCTTTACATTTTGGATGAGCCCACCACCGGGCTGCATTTTCAAGATATCCAGCTACTGCTTAAAGTTATCCATACCCTCAAAAAACATGGCAATACGATTGTCATCATTGAGCACAATCTGGATGTGATTAAGACCGCTGACTGGATTATTGATCTAGGTCCTGAAGGTGGCGGTGGTGGTGGCCAAATCATTGCTGCGGGTACACCAGAAGAAATATGCGCTGTCAGCAAGAGTCATACCGGTAAATACTTAAAGCCTTTATTAAATAAGGCTTAAAGGCATATACTTAGGTCTATGACTCAAGAAAAAGCTTCTGCCGCAGCCCGAATTACCGAACTTGCACAGGAAACTCTGCAAATTGAGGCTGACGCCATACA
Source organism: Polynucleobacter sp. MWH-Loch1C5 (assembly GCF_018881775.1). Classification (GTDB taxonomy): domain Bacteria; phylum Pseudomonadota; class Gammaproteobacteria; order Burkholderiales; family Burkholderiaceae; genus Polynucleobacter. Next base: position 975,705 of record NZ_JACVPR010000001.1, on the reverse strand, counting down.
AAACCTTAAAAATAAGTTGGCCGCGAACAATGCTGCCACTTTCGTTAAAGCTATCGAATTATTGCTCGCCTGCCATGGTCGTATCGTAGTCTCCGGCATCGGTAAATCAGGGCATATCGCACGCAAAGTTGCGGCCACTTTTGCCTCTACAGGCTCACCCGCTTTTTTTGTTCACCCTGCTGAAGCCAGTCATGGTGATTTAGGTATGGTGACCAAGTCTGATGTATTTGTGGCTTTTTCCAATTCTGGGGAAACCAGTGAGCTCACAGCCATTGTGCCCATCATTAAACGCACAGGCGCGAAGTTAATCGCTTTAACAGGCAATACAACATCTTCTCTAGCGCAACTCGCTGATGCTCACATTGATGTTGGTGTCGAAAAAGAAGCTTGTCCTCTCAATCTAGCGCCTACAGCAAGTACAACAGCTGCCCTAGCGATGGGTGATGCCCTAGCTGTGGCTTTATTAGATGCCAGAGGGTTTAAGCCTGAGGACTTTGCTAGATCTCATCCTGGCGGCAGTTTGGGTCGACGTTTGCTGACACACGTCAAAGATGTGATGCGACAAGGGCAGGATTGCCCTCAAGTGTCCATCAAAGCATCTGTGACTGAAGCGCTCTTTGAGATCACAGCCAAACGTATGGGCATGACCGCAGTGCTTGATGATGCACAAAAAGTAGTAGGCATCTTTACCGATGGCGATTTAAGACGCCTCATCGAAAAAACATCAGATCTTGGCAAAACTCAACTCGCTGATGCCATGACTAAAAATCCAACCACGATTGCTCCAGATCTACTCGCTGCAGAAGCAGTTGAAATCATGGAAAGGTTGAGAATTAATCAACTCATCGTTACACATCCAGATGGTCGTCTGATGGGCGCTTTAAACCTACATGATCTCTTCGCAGCCCAGGTTATCTAATATGAGTCAAGCTTTCCATTCCATGAAAACCAATCCGTACAGCGATTACCCTCTTGCATTAGAAAAGGCTGCTCATGTCAAATTACTCGTTCTTGATGTGGACGGCGTACTCACTGACGGCAGCTTGTTGATTGGCCAAGAAGGTAAAGAAGAACTAAAGATATTTGATAGCCTAGATGGTCATGGTATCAAGATGCTACAAAGCACCGGCGTGCAAGTAGCGATCATTACGGGCAGAAGCTCAGCGATGGTACAAGGTCGCGCCAAAGAGTTAGGTATTGAATTAATTTGGATGGCCGTCAAACACAAAGCTGACGCCCTTAATGAACTACTGCAAAAAACAGGTCTGAAATTGTCTGACTGCGCTGCAATGGGTGATGATTGGCCAGATTTATCCATCCTACCTAAAGTAGGATTTGCAGCATGCCCCGCGCAAGCGCACACTGAAGTCAAGAAGCGTGTTCATTTCCAAACCCAAAAGCGTGGCGGGCAAGGTGCAGTTCGTGAGTTATGTGATTTGATTCTAAGCGCTCAAAACAACTACGACCGCCTATTACAAGAAGCGCTTCGATGAACTTCATTCATCTCTTACTGCGCTTCTTACCACTCCTGGTGATGGCTTTCATGACCTTAGGTACCTATTGGTTAGTGCAACTGAATTCTCCAGAATCTAGCGAAGAAAAAATAAAACGTCATATCCCAGACTACATCATTGACGGCATGGTTGTGACTACGATAGGCCCTCAGGGTGAAGCGAAGTACCGCATCATCGGAAAAAAACTGATTCATTATGAAGATGACGCCTCATCGGAGATTTTTAGCCCGATTGCGCGCGCCTTTAAAGAAGGCAAGCCTCCTATTACAGTCACTGCAAAGATGGGCTACCTCAATGGCGATATGAGTATTCTGGATTTGGTTGGTAATGCTTTGCTAACCCGCCCTGCACAGCCAGCAACACCCTCACAAGCAGGTAGCGCTCGCCTACTCATGAACTCTGAAAAATTTAAAATTTTCCTCAATGATGACGTCATCAAAACAAGTTTGCCTGTGGTTTTAGAACAAGGTCAATCTGTTATGACCTCTCAAGAAGGTGCTGTTTTTGACAACGTGACACAAAAATTGACCATGATTGGTCAAGTGCGTGGCCGTCTAGAGTCTGAAAATAAGTAATGAATAAGTTTTTCATTATTGCTCTTAGCATCTTATTTTCAGGGCCTTTATTGGCTGAAAAAGCTGATCGTGACAAGCCAATTTCTCTTAGCTCTGAAAAAGCTGCTTTTGATGATGTCAAACAAATCTACATTCTTGAGAAAAATGTCCTACTCATCAAGGGAACGATAGTCATCAAGGGGGATTATGCGGAGGTCAAAATTGATCCCGAAGGCTATCAATTCGCGATTGTTCATGCAAAAAATGGTTTAGCAAGCCTGCGTCAAAAACGCGATACCGGTCAAGATTTGTTTATCGAAGGCCAATCAAAGATTATTGAATATGACGCAAAAAAAGAAACTGTGGTCTTGATTGACGACGCTAGAATGTATCAAATTACCGGAACCAAAGTGACTGATAAGATCCATGGTGAACGAATTATTTACAATTCTTATACAGAGAAATATTTCGCCCAATCACAGTCAAGTACCAAGACCATACTGTCACCCAAGAGAAGAGACAACTAATTCATCATGAGCCCAACCACCTCCGTTTTAAAAGCTGAAGGACTGCAAAAAAAATATGGTTCACGCAGTGTGGTCAAAAATGTTGGCTTAGAAGTTCAAAGTGGTCAGGTGGTGGGATTGCTTGGCCCCAATGGCGCAGGTAAAACAACATCGTTTTACATGATCGTTGGCCTAGTACCACTCGATCACGGTGAAATTATTCTTGATGGGCAGGCTATTACTCATCAACCGATTCATGAACGTGCCAAATTAGGCATTTCTTATCTGCCTCAAGAAGCTTCAGTATTTCGAAAACTGACTGTTGCCGAAAATATCTTAGCCGTCTTAGAACTACAGCACACAGAAGATAAGGCGAATAAATCTGTCATTACGCAAGAATTAAATCAGCTGCTCAATGATCTACAAATCAGCCATTTACGTGATAACCCCGCCATGTCTTTGTCAGGCGGAGAGCGTCGTCGTGTAGAAATCGCTCGCGCACTGGCTTCTAAACCCAAATTTATTCTTCTAGACGAACCTTTCGCAGGCGTTGACCCGATTGCTGTGGGAGAAATCCAAAAAATTGTGAGTTTCTTAAAAGATCGGAATATTGGTGTTTTGATTACAGACCACAATGTGCGTGAAACATTAGGTATTTGTGATTACGCCTACATCATCAGCGAAGGAACCGTTCTAGCCACAGGTGAACCACAATCAATTATTGGTAATGAGGCAGTTCGCAAAGTCTATCTAGGCGAAAACTTCCGCATGTAAGATTTACATAAGCAAAATTCATACCAATGCAGTAATCATAGGTCTAAAATGGCCTAATGAAGCAGTCCTTCGGACTTAAACAGTCACAAAATCTCGCTCTCACACCTCAGCTGCAACAATCGATACGACTGTTGCAGTTGTCGGCCGTTGAGCTCGAGCAAGAAATCTTACAGGCTGCGCAAGAAAACCCTTTATTAGAATTTGATAGCTCACTTGATGATGAGGTATATGAACCCATCGCTCAACTCTCTCATCGCAGCGTAGCACCTAGCAAGGGTGTAGTTGATAGTGAGGTAGACGAAGATCGCTTTGCCAGGATCGCTAGCCATAGATCCCTCTTAGACCACCTGCTTGAACAAATTCAATTATTACGACTCAAGACCCAGGAAAAAGCTTTAGTGGGTTTACTGGCAGGCAATCTAGATGAAAAAGGTTTTCTCAACGAAAGCCTCGACAGTTTTATTCCCGAAATCTTGAACTTTCTTGATCTTGATGACGGCACTCCTTTGGAGCAATTAGAGCGCGCACTCTCCCATTTACAACATCTTGACCCCATCGGTGTCGGAGCTCGAGACCTCAGTGAATGTCTTTGTCTACAAATTCGCAATGCGTCTTTGCCAGCTAGCAGGGTACATCAATTGGCTTTACAAATTTGCCAACATCACATTGCCAGTTTGGCACAAAAAGATTGGGCAAAACTCAAACGTCAGCTGAAGGCCAATCAATCTGAATTAGACGCCGCCGTGGCATTCATCAAGACACTGAACCCCAATCCTGGCATAAGTTTTGAAGCGCCTCAAGAAAATTACATTGTTCCTGAAGTGATTGTCAAAAAAATCAAGGGGGCTTGGCGTGCCATACCTAATCCAGCAGCAATGCCTAAGATCAAGATTCATGATGAGTACGCCCAAATATTGGGCACATCAAAAAATAGGGATAACAGTGAGGGTATCCAACAAAAACTACAAGAGGCTAGATGGTTGGTAAAAAATGTGCTACAAAGAAGTGAAACCATTCTAAAAGTTGCTAACGCAATCGTGGATCGACAACAAAATTTCTTCAATCACGGCGAAGTTGCCATGCGCCCCATGGTACTTAAAGAAATTGCGGATACCGTAGGCATGCATGAATCAACCATTTCGCGTGTCACAACCCAGAAATACTTAGCCTCCCATCTAGGTACTTTTGAATTTAAATATTTCTTCGGCAGCCAAATTAGCACTGACTCTGGTGGGTCAGTATCTTCTACCGCTATCCGTGCCTTGATTGCACATATGGTGAACGCAGAAGACACCGATAGTCCGCTATCTGATTCAAAAATTGCTGATCTTCTGGCTGATAAAGGCTATGTGGTAGCACGTCGCACCATTGCTAAATACAGGGAGTCACTGCGCATCCCGGCTGTTCACTTGCGCAGAAAATAAACATATAGAGGGAATAAACATGAATTTGAAGCTCAATAGTCATCATGTTGAAATCACACCAGCGATGCGCTCTCACCTAGAGAACAAGCTGACCAAGATTGTTCACCACTTCGACCAAGTGATTAGCGTCACTGTGAATCTCTCTATTAATAACGAAAAAGAAAAAGATCTACACAATCACGCAGAAATTAGTCTTCACCTCAAAGGCAAAGACCTATTTGCCGAGGCTCACCATGGCGACATGTATCACGCCATGGATTTAGCGGTCGATAAACTAGACCGCCAGGTGCTCAAGCATAAGGAAAAGGTCCAAAACCACCACCACGCAAGCCCGAAAAACCATTAATTAAGTATTTTCCCCAAGGCAATCATATAATGCATTACATATATGAATGCTTTGGCAACTCTTATAAATATTAGTAACATTTCTCTTGATATTGAAATAACTAACTCAAAAGAGTTGTTTCAATATCTAGGGACACTTTTTGAGCAAAAAACCAAGGTTCCTGCTAAACAAGTGATTGAATCTTTAGAGTCCAGAGAGCGTATGGGCTCTACAGGACTTGGTCATCAAATCGCTATACCTCACGGTCGTATTCAAAATCTGGCAAACGCGCATATTGGCTTTATTAGGCTAAAACGGGGCATTGACTTTAAGGCCCCCGATCAACAAGCTGTCCAAGTGTTTGTGGTGATGCTCGTTCCCGAGCAAGCCTCGCAGGCTCATTTAGATATCCTGTCACAAATCGTGCAAACCTTATCCGACCAGACAAGCAGAACTCTACTATTTACCGAAACCAATCCTGAAACTATCTACAGCATCCTGACTGAACAGAAATCATGACTCAACCATTGAATCTTGAAGCGGTCACCGCTCAATCACTGTTTGACGACAACTCTTCTGAGCTAAAACTCAGCTGGATCAGTGGTCACGAAGGTGCTGATAAGAAATTTGATTCTGATGCAGTCAAAAATGCGTCCTCCTCTTCTGATTTAGTTGGTCACTTAAACCTAATCCACCCAGACCGTCTCCAAGTATTTGGCACCCCCGAGGTGGATTACTATCACAAGCTTGATGTTGATAACCGCAAACGTCAATTGGCCGGCTTAATTGCTCTCAAACCTCCGTGCCTGATCGTAGCCGATGGTTGCGAAACACCTGAAGATTTGATTCTTTACTGCCAACGATCATCAACACCCCTTTTTAAAACGCCGACTTCAGCTGCAACAGTCATCGACCACTTACGCAGCTATCTCACTAAAATTGGCGCTCCTAGAATCACTATGCACGGTGTTTTTATGGATATTTTAGGGATGGGCGTTTTGATTACAGGTGATTCTGGTCTAGGTAAAAGCGAATTAGGGCTAGAGCTTATCTCTCGCGGCCATGGTTTGGTAGCTGATGATGCAGTTGATTTTGCCCGCTTAGGTCCTGACTATATCGAAGGACGCTGCCCACAAATTCTTAGAGATTTGTTAGAGGTTCGAGGTCTAGGTCTATTAGATATTCGGACTATCTTTGGTGAGACTGCGGTACGTCGTCGCATGAAGTTACGCCTGATTGTGCAACTTGTCAGACGTAATGATGGTGAGTTTGAACGCTTACCCATAGATGGGCAATCCATTGACGTGCTTGGTCTTCCTATTCGTAGTGTCAAAATTCAGGTGGCCGCGGGTCGCAACTTAGCGGTATTGGTCGAAGCAGCAGTACGTAATACTATTTTGCAATTACGCGGGATTGATACCCTGAAAGACTTCATGGAACGTCAGCGTAAATTAATGGCTGCAGAGGAACCCAAACAGCAAGGAAAACTCATCTAGTATGCGTGTCTTTGTTATCACAGGTATTTCTGGCTCTGGCAAATCAGTCGCACTCAATGCCTTAGAAGATGCTGGATATGATTGTGTCGATAACTTACCAGTGGACTTCATTCAAAGTATTGTTGATTCACTAAAGCAACAAGGACGTGAACGTATCGCCGTTGCAATTGATGCTAGACGTGGCCAAAGTATTACTGGTCTGCCAGCTATTATTGATGCCTTAAGCAAAGATCATGATGTGCGAGTCTTATTCCTGAATGCGAATACTGAAACACTGGTGCAACGCTTCTCAGAAACACGTCGCAGACATCCCCTCTCTCAGTCAGACGACCATCGCACACCTCAAGTTGCCCTTGAAGAAGCAATTGAAAAAGAGCGTTCATTACTCGCTCCTTTAGCTGAGACAGCGCACAACATTGATACCAGTCATATTAAATCTCATACACTGCGTTCATGGATTTCTGAACTAATCAAAGATGACCATCCTGGGCTCACCCTCTTATTCGAATCTTTTGGCTTTAAGCATGGGGTACCGCGGGATGCTGATTTAGTCTTTGATGTACGGTGCTTACCGAACCCTCATTACGATCCAAAATTAAAACCATTAACCGGTAACGATATCGAGGTGGCTAACTTCTTGAAAGAACAAGCCGATGTATCAGCCATGGGTGATGACATTCGAGGCTTTATAGAAAAGTGGCTACCCAACTATCAGGCAGATCGCCGTAGTTATCTCACTATCGCAATTGGATGCACCGGTGGTCAACATCGCTCAGTCTATCTAGTCAATTGCTTATTTGACTATTTTAAGAAGAAACACCAAGGCCAAAAAACGCTTTATCTCCTAAAGCGTCACCGCGAGCTTCATTAAACTCTTTAAGGTGTCTTTGACAGGTTTAGGAATCGCCTGTTCCAATGCTTCTTCATAGGTAAACCAACGTCCTACTGCATCATCTTTGAGCTTTGCGCCTAGCACGACCGTACGCAAAATTTGTAGGCGACGATGCGTCAACACATGCACGAGAGGCTCTAACTCTAAAGATGAATTTGACTTCTTATTTAATTGTTCAGGGAAGGTCCACATACCTGCCCAAATCCCTGACTCATCTCTTTTTTGCAAATACACTTTCTGAGCCAATACAGGGATATACCACTCTAGGGTCAGATCTTGAACCTTGACCCTCTTCATCTTGCGCGGTAATTCTAAGACGCGTTTTTCTTGCTTAGCCTTGCACTCAAGTGCAAAAGGGCATTGTTGAGAATCACTCAGACATTTAGCCTTGGGAACACAAAGCGTGGCACCAAAGTCCATTAGCCCTTGGGTATAACTACGCAATTGCTGCGCTGTTTCAGGCAACAACTGTTCTGCAGCATCCCACAATAGCTGAGTATCACCACTCTTTGATAAGTCACCCTCAAACCCAGACAAACGACTCAATACCCGCTTCACATTGCCATCTAAGATAGCCTCTTTTTTACCAAAAGAAAAAACTGCGATAGCAGCGGCAGTCGATCGACCGATGCCGGGTAAAGTTATTAAATCATCGACATGCTCGGGAAACTGCCCGCCCCACTCATGCCAAACGATTTGAGCACAGCGATGCAAGTTTCTAGCGCGGCTGTAGTAACCCATCCCACTCCACTCCGCCAATACCTCATCTTGACTTGCTAGGGCCAAACTTTTTAGCGTTGGGAAACGCTCAAGAAACCGCGGATATCGCTCAAGCACTGTCGCCACTTGAGTCTGCTGCAGCATGATTTCTGATAACCAGACCCGATAGGGGTCTGTACTTTTTTGCCAAGGCAAATCATGGCGCCCACTTTTCTTTTGCCAATCAATCAGGCGTAATGCAAAGTGTTTTGGAAAGCGATTTATCTCTTTTGGCATGTAGGACAAAAATAAGTCGAGCGCTGACCCTGAACAATTTGACGGATGGGGGTTTTACAGACATGGCATGCTAAGCCAGCACGATCGTAAACTTTTGTTTGCATCATGAAGTAACCTCTCTCGCCTTCTGCATTAACAAAATCTTTGAGAGTACTACCCCCTGCCTTGATGGCTTTCGCCAGGACTTTACGAACAGCCTCTGCCAAAAGCTGTGCTTTAGGACGAGTCAGACGACCTGCTGGCATTTGCGGGTGAATACGAGCCTCAAACAAAGTTTCTGAACAATATATATTGCCCACACCGACCACCGCTGCCCCAGAGAGCAGCCATTGCTTGATGGCAATCGAACGACCGCGGCTGTGGTTGTAAAGTAAATCTGCAGCAGCTTCTCCAGAAAACTCACTAGAAAAGGGTTCAACGCCTAACTTCTTAAGCAAAGGATGATTCTCGATCTCTCCTTTCTCATCGTCGTGCCACAACACCGCACCAAATTTCCTAGGGTCATGAAAACGTAAATGTTTTTTACCAAAAACGATTTCGATTCGGTCGTGCTTTTTAAGCTCCTCTTTGGCATGTAACACGCGCAAGACACCCGTCATACCTAAATGAATAATGAGATAGCCATTTGAAAAGCGCAGTAAAAGGTATTTACCACGACGCGTAATACTCTCTAGCACTTCACCAACAATATATTTTGAGAGATTTTTAGGTACTGGCCAACGCAAGCGACCATCATATATATGGACGGCATTGACACGCTCTCCCACTAAATGGGGCTCCACTCCTTGGCGTGTCACTTCGACTTCTGGTAATTCTGGCATATTCCAATTGTAGGCTGAGCGATTAGAATGTGCAGATGCGCTATTACTTAAAACCTTTATCCCTTCTCATCGCAGGATTGATCACCGTCAGCCCGGCTTCAGGGTTTGCCGCCAAACCAGAAGAGGTTTTCCAAATACTAGCCTCTGAGATCGCGCTCCAACGGGGTGAGGCATCAGCGGCTTACCAAACCTACATGAGTTTGGCTAAGAGTACAAAAGACTTTCGCATGGCGCAACGAGCGATGGAAATTGCCATCGCCGGAAATGCTGCCGATCTCGCACTGGAAGCAGCCCGAACATTTGATGAGCTTAACCCCAAAGAAGGTAAAGACATTTTTGTCACGCTATTGATGCTTAACCAGCGCTGGTCAGAGAGCATTGGGCCGGCACGTGCTCGCTTACTAGCTAGCAAAACAGTAGCCGAACAAGAAAAGTTAATTGCCGGCTGGCGAGAAATACTCAATCGCTTTAGCAGTAGTGATGCGGCATGGGTTAGCTTCTTTGAAATTGTTCTGCCGTCTTATCAAAAAATTAAAGATAACGACCTCCTCTATACATTTGCTCTATCAGCTGAAAAAGCCAATCGTATTGGTGTCATGGAAAATGCGCTTAAGCAGATTCTGAAAAAAGAACCCAATAATGTCAGCGCGCTCAATGCCCTGGGGTACTCTTATGCAGATCGCGGCATCCTTCTTAATGATGCCTATAACCTCATTAACAAGGCGCATCAACTCAAACCCGATGATCCCTACATCTTAGATAGCCTGGCTTGGGTGAACTATCGCCTAGGTAAAAATCAATTGGCTTTATCACAGCTTAAAAAAGCTTTTTCGATGAAACCCGAGGCTGAAATTGGGGCACACCTTGGAGAAGTTCACTTTGTGCTTGGTGAACGAGATGCCGCAGAGCGTATTTGGCGGGCCTCAGAAGAACTGGATGCTAGCAATAAAACCTTGCTCGAGACTATTCAAAGACTTCAACCCGATCGCGTCCCAGTCAAACAAAATAAATTATGGGATGGTCGCTTTGCCGTCAAAGTGACTGCAAATAATCAGAGCCAACAGGGGGGCACAGGTAGTTTTACACTCAGCCATGATGGTCAGTTTGATATTTTGGATTTAAGAAACCCGGTGGGTGGAGCCCTAGCCAAAATTACTATTGGTCCATCGAGCGCTAAGCTTGACGATGGTAAGGGTGTTTATGAAGCCCATGACGCGGATACGCTTGTACAGAACTACTTGGGTCTACCGCTACCTGCAAGAGGGCTGGCTAACTGGCTCAGCGGCCTACCTAGAATCGGCGCCAGCTCAACGCTAACGCGCGATGCAATGAACCGCACACAACGCTTGATACAAGACAACTGGGAAATGACTTACCAGTGGAATGACAAGCACCAATTACTTCGCATGGATCTCAAAAGAATCAATGGGCCTACGCAAATTGATGTTCGCTTAATTTTTGACCCCATTGATGAATAAATCGACAGTCTTTCTGGCTCCAGCCAAGATCAATCGCTTTTTGCATATCGTCGGTCAAAGACCTGATGGCTATCATCTCCTTGAAACCGTGTTTCAGATGATCGATTTATGTGATGAGATTTCAATTGAGCTAAGAGATGATGGTGTAATTACTCGTCAAGCAGGTTTAGATACCGTTCCCGAAGATCAGGACTTGATGATTCGTGCTGCAAAACTCTTACAGTCACACACGCAGACTGCACTAGGTTGCAATCTATCCATCAAAAAAATGATTCCTATGGGTGCAGGCCTAGGTGGCGGATCCTCTGATGCCGCGACCGTGTTAATCGCCTTAAATCAACTTTGGAGGACGAACTTAAATCGAGAAAAACTGGCAGATCTTGGCCTCCAACTCGGCGCAGATGTGCCATTTTTTATTTTTGGGAAAAATGCGTTTGCACAAGGAATTGGTGAAAAACTTCAAGAAATCAAGCTTGAAAAGTCATGTTTTCTCTTGATTTACCCTCAAGTACACATTGCTACCTCTGAGATATTCTCAGACAGGAATTTGACTAGGAATCACCCTAAGGTTACAATCTCAGACTTATTTGAACGGGCTCACCTCCCAGAGTTTGGCAACAATGACTGTGAAAAAGTGGCTGTTCAGAGACACCCAGAAGTTGCTCGTGCAATTGAATGGCTAAAAACAAAGGCTCCAAACACTTACCCAAAGATGTCTGGATCCGGAAGTACGGTGTTTGCCCAAATGGCGCCCGAATTAGCTAATCAATTACTAGCGCAACTACCTGATCAGTGGATAGGTTTTGTTTGTTGGAGTGTTGAGCAACATCCGGCATACAATACCGTTCTATAGGAGTTAAGACTACAGGGGAGTCGCCAAGTTGGTTAAGGCACCGGATTTTGATTCCGGCATGCGAGGGTTCGAGTCCTTCCTCCCCTGCCACCTCTTACAATACACTCATATCCACTATGCACCTATCTTGAGAAATGACACGAGGCCCCATGCAACATGAATCCATGATGGTTTTTACTGGCAATGCCAATCCAGCGCTTGCCAAATCAGTCGCAGACTACCTCAAATTACCTTTGGGCAAAGCCGAAGTTGGCCGCTTCTCAGACGGTGAAATACAAGTAGAAATTCAAGAAAACGTGCGTAGTAAGCACGTGGTAGTCCTCCAGTCCACCTGCGCACCCGCAAATGACAACCTGATGGAGCTCATGATCATGGTTGATGCTCTCAAACGTGCATCTGCCGGACGCATTACTGCTGTGATTCCTTATTTTGGTTATGCTCGTCAGGATCGTCGTCCGCGCTCAGCGCGTGTTGCAATCTCTGCCCGCTTAGTCGCCAATATGCTGCAGCAAGTCGCTGGCGTAGAGCGTGTACTCACTATGGATTTGCATGCCGATCAAATTCAAGGTTTTTTTGATATCCCTGTAGATAATATTTATGCCTCACCGGTCTTGCTCGCTGATTTGCAAGCCAAGAAGAGTCCCGATCTACTGGTGGTCTCTCCGGATGTGGGTGGCGTAGTTCGTGCTCGCGCCCTTGCTAAACAATTAGGTTGTGACTTAGCCATCATTGATAAGCGCCGCCCTAAAGCAAATGTGTCAGAAGTGATGCATGTGATTGGTGAAGTAGAAGGTCGTCACTGCGTGATTATGGATGACATGATTGATACCGGTGGTACGCTTTGTAAGGCAGCGCAAGTCCTGAAGGAGCGTGGAGCTAAAAGCGTTGTAGCCTACTGTACCCACCCAGTCTTATCCGGTGGTGCCGTCAACCGTATTGCCGAGTCAGCCTTGGATGAAGTAGTCGTTACTGACACCATCCCATTGCGTGATGAGGCCAAAAAGATCAATAAAATCAGAGTCTTATCAATAGCACCCCTGCTTGGCGAGACCTTATCACGCATCAATACTGGTGATTCAGTAATGTCTCTTTTTGCAGATTCATAAATAATTTCAATTACTTAAACAGTTCTAAGATAGTTTTAAGTTAGAATAGAGGGCTTTTCTCGCTTGGTCGCGAACGAGAAAGGCCTTTTTAATTTTTTACTGGAGTATTTCTATGAAAGTTGTAGCCTTTGAAAGAAGCGTACAGGGAACGGGTGCGAGCCGCCGCCTGCGCAATGCTGGCAAAACGCCTGGCATTATTTACGGTGGTACAGAAGCCCCTAAAGCGATTGAGCTTGACCACAATGCGCTCTATCACGCCTTGCGCAAAGAAGCGTTTCACTCATCTATTTTGGATATCGAAGTTGCCGGCAAAACCGAAAAAGCTTTGTTGCGTGACTATCAAATGCACCCATTTAAGCCATTGGTTCTGCATATCGATTTCCAACGTGTTGACGCCAAACAAAAGATTCACATGAAGGTGCCTTTACACTTCACGAACGCTGAAGTTTCTCCAGCCGTGAAATTAGGTGGCGCCATTATCAGCCACGTAGCTACTGAGCTTGAGATCAGCTGTTTACCAGCAGATTTGCCTGAGTTCATCCAAGTTGATTTGGCGAAATTAGAAGTGGGTCAATCCATTCACGTTAAAGATGTTGCCTTACCTAAGGGTGTAACCTTGGTTTCTCATCTCGATCATGAAAACCCAGTGATTGCTAACGCACGCGTACCTGCAGGTAACGTGGAGCCAACTGCTAGCGCAGCACCAGCTGAAGCAGCCGCTGAACCCGCTAAAGAAGAAAAGAAATAATTTTTTCTTGCTTGATCAAAACCCGCATGTTTTTCATGCGGGTTTTTTCTTGGTGCAGCAAAAATACGCTAGAGTATCGCTATGTTCAAACTCATCATCGGCTTAGGTAATCCAGGCAATAAACATCTTAAAGATCGGCACAATGCTGGGTTTTGGTTAGTGGATGAAATTGCTAAATCACATCACTGTAGCTGGCAAGAAGAGAGTAAGTTCTATGGCTTGATTAGCAAAATTAAATCTCCTACCGGTGAATGCTATTTACTAAAACCTAACACCTTCATGAATCGCAGCGGTCAGGCAGTGAGCGCTCTAATGCGTTTTCATAAAATCAATCCAAACGAAATTCTGGTTGTGCATGATGAGCTAGATCTAGAACCTGGTAACGCAAGACTCAAATGGGCAGGTGGTCTTGGAGGTCACAACGGCTTAAAAGACATTACAGCGCAACTTGGAACACAGGATTACTGGCGCCTACGTTTAGGCATTGGGCATCCACGACGAGCGACCGATGCAAGTAAACACATGGAAGTGGCCGACTTTGTTTTAAGCGCACCCAATCAAGATCAGCAAATTGAAATAGAACGCGCGATTGGGGTTTTTGTGCATGTATTACCCAAGATTTTTGCAGGCCAAATACAGCTAGCCACACAAGAGCTGCACTCGAATACTTAAGAAATAACTTTGGGCTGCTTGCCAGTTAGACGATAGTATTTACTCATCAACTGATCTTGGGTTTCGACATGATCAGGATGCAATGGGATACAGTCTACTGGGCATACTTGGCGGCATTGAGGGGTGTCGTAATGCCCCACACACTCAGTACATTTATTAGGATCAATGATGTAGATTTCCGGCCCCATAGAAATCGCATCGTTGGGGCACTCTGGCTCACAAACGTCGCAATTAATACATTCGTCGGTAATCATTAAAGCCATCTACGATTCCTATACCTTCCCTATACCTTCTTTGCCAACCACTTCTCTACTGATGGGAAAACAAATTTACTAACGTCACCACCCAGCAGAGCAATCTCACGAACAAATGTACCAGAAATAAATTGGTACTGATCGGAAGGGGTTAAAAACAATGTTTCTACATCGGGTAAAAGATAGCGGTTCATACCGGCCATCTGAAACTCATACTCAAAATCAGAGACTGCGCGCAAACCACGCACAATCACGCGGGCATTATTCTTTCTGACGAAATCTTTCAATAAACCACTAAAACCTTCAACGCGAACGTTAGGGTAGTGACTCAAAACCTCTTTAGCTATATCAATACGCTCATCTAAAGTAAAAATGGGTTTTTTATTACGACTATCAGCCACTCCAACCACCAGTTCTTCAAAAATTGAAGAGGCGCGACGTACCAAATCCTCATGCCCACGAGTGAATGGGTCAAAAGTACCTGGGTATACGGCTATTGTCATACTTACTCCCTCGATTTTTTTCTTAGTTTATATGGTTTTTGGCACTAAAAGGGTGCCTATGGCTTGCCCAGATCGAATACTACGCTTGATTATAAGTTCTTGATCAAGCTTTAATTCAGTCAATAGCGTCTCGATTTTCAATGTACTCGGGTGCTCCAAGTAAATAGCAGCACTAGGCCCTACTCTTAAAATCCGTTTGGCCTGTAATAAAGCTTGTTGCAATAGCTCAGGCTGTGCAAAAGGTGGGTCTATAAAGACGATATCAATGGCTTGAGAAGATAATTTTGCTAGGTAAGTCAGGGCATCTGTTTTTTGCAAAATCAACTCACCAGTCACCTCTTCTAGCTTGAATGAACTGATATTTTTTTGCAACGCTTTAAAAGCATTAGAGGCCTTTTCTAAAATATGGACTTGTCGAGCTCCTCGCGAGAGCGCCTCCAAACCCAAAGCCCCTGTTCCTGCAAAACAATCAACACAAATTAGATCATCAAGAACTTGACCTAATAAATTAAAAAGTGTTTCACGCACACGATCCGCAGAAGGTCTTAGACCAGGTGCATCCTCGACCAATAAAACTCGTCCGCGCCAACTACCGCCAATAATTCTGACCTTACCCATTCATTAAGGCCCACCAACGACGACAGTCACCATCGTGTTCATTTGAATATGCTTCTTCAACGCTTGTCGAATTTGATCTGCATTAACATTAGCCACCTCTTGGGTCCAGCGATCAAGGGTATCTAAAGGTAATCCTAACCAAGCAATACTCGCTACGTTATCTAAAAGCTTTCGATTACTATCAATACGTAAAGGAAAACCATTGATCAAATTAGCTTTAGCTGCAGTCAACTCCTCATCCGTGGGCCCCTGGTTGACATAGTCACCAATCGTAGTACGCATTACATCTAAGGCTGTTTGGATTTGGCCGACCTGAGTCTGCATACCCGCAGCAAATGGACCCGGCTCTTTACCAGGTGCAATATAGCTATATACGCTATAGGCTAAGCCACGCTTTTCTCTAACCTCTTTAACGAGTCTAGATACGAAACCCCCACCGCCGAGAACATAATTACCAACGAGCAAAGGGAAATAATCAGGATCGTTTCTAGTAATTGCGATAGTCCCCATAGTGATATGAGCTTGCTGCGAGGGATGAGCAATGCGCTTTTCTCGATTCGCCATCGTATCTACAGGTAATTTTTTGACCGGTGGCAAATCACGATTCACAGTCGTATTACGCGGAAACTGACTTAGTAGATCATCAACTAACTGTTGCGCATCTTGACGCGAAATATCACCCACAATCGTGACCTTCACTTGGTCTTGGACAAAATAATTTCTATAAAAGCTCTTTAAATGTTTTACCTGAATATTTTTTAAATCTTGTTCAGTAACATCTATACCCCGAGGATGATTAGGATAGAGGGCTTTAGAAAATTCTTTGGATAGGATGGATTCTGGCTTAGTGTTGGATTCTCTTAAAGAGGCGATAACACGCTCACGTTCACGCTGAAAAATCTTTTCATCGAAAAGAGGTTCTTTCAGCATTTGCTGCGCAATTTTTAAAACTCTTTGTCGGCGATCAGCCTGACTTAATGTCCGAATACGAATACTGGCGCGCTCTGCTGAGGCACTAGCGCCAAACACAGCTCCTTCATCAGCCCAAACATCTGCAATCTGATCTTCTGACAATACACTCTGGCTTAAGCGGCTACCTTTATCCAGCATACTGGCTGTCATGCTCGCTAAGCCCACCTGACCTGGTGGGTCATAAAGACTACCCGCCATAAAATCAATCTGAATATCAATCATCGGTATGGATTTGGCTTCAACCAAATAAACATCAATACCTAATGGGGTTTTCCAATTCTGAATCGGTATACCTGCCGTAACAGCAGTACTCAATAAAAAAGTGACGCCAGCAACTAGCCATTGACGCAACATTAATGTCTCCCTCCAGGAATAGTCGCCCGTGGCTGACTTGACTGTGCCAATGGCTGCGGATCAAGTACGGCTACAGTTAAGGCATCATCAATAAAATATTTTTGAATCACGCGCTGAATGTCTAAGGACTTAACTCTTTGTAAGCGCTCCAGAATTTGATCTTTTTCACGCCATGAAATACCAACGATCTCTGTCATACCAATTTCCATAGCTTGAGCAAACACAGAATCACGCTTGTAAATTTGTGAGGAAATGATTTGAGCTTGCACACGCTTTAATTCAGAATCCCTCACGCCTTTTTGCGCTATCTCAGACAAAGCTTTACGAATTGCCTGATCCGCCACGCTGATCTGTTGTTGCTTCGATAAGCTAGCTCCAATGATGAATAACTGGGGGCCACGGGCAGACATCTCATAATAGGCATCAACACTATTGGCTAAGCGCTGCTCCTTCACCATGGATTTATTCAGGCGCGCATTGGTGTAACCATCCAGAATTCCTGATAAAACAGCTAATGCGTAAGGCTCAATATTTTCTAAATCATTGGCCTCTAATTTAGGTACTTTCCACGCCATCATGAGTTGTTGATTTTCTGCAGGCGCCTTAACAGTAATGTGTTTTTTACCTATTTGACGAATTTCTTCTTGAGGCTTTCTGTCAGGTAATTTCTTAGAGGGGACCACCCCATAATATTGCTCAGCTAGACGAAATACTTCTTTAGCATCCACATCGCCAGCGACCACCAAAATAGCGTTATTAGGGGCATACCAATCCTGATACCACTGCCATGCATCTCGGTAAGTCATATTCTTCAAATCATCCATCCATCCAATGATGGGGCGACGATAGGGCGAGTTGACAAAAGCATTCGCTAACAATTGTTCATACAAAATAGCTTGTGCCTGATCATCAGTCCTCAAGCGACGCTCTTCCATCACCACTTGGATTTCTTTTTTGAACTCTTCTTCTGAAATACGTAAATGCTGTAGGCGCTCAGCTTCAAGAGCCATCATTTTGGGCAAGTGACTTTTTTCAATTTGCTGAAAATAGGCTGTGTAATCTTTGCTTGTGAAGGCGTTATCTCGACCACCCACCTCCGCGACTTTCTTTGAAAAATCACCAGGCTTTAAATTCTTTGTGCCCTTGAACATCATGTGCTCTAAGACATGAGCCACACCAGTCTTACCATTGACCTCATCGATCGAGCCGGCGCGATACCAAACCATGTGAACCACTGTAGGGGCTCGCTTATCTTCTTTCACAATCACCTTCATGCCATTAGCCATTACAGTCTCAAATGTATTGGCTTGGGCTGTCAGCGTAAGAGATAAACCCAAACAAAAAAGGGCCAAAGAGGTGCTGATGCTTGATAATATGCTCATAGTCTTTTAATTGTAGCCATCATGTTCGGACTCGGTAAAACCCTCTCTAAATTATTCACCAGACAAAAATGCGACGATCAGTGGTTCGAGGATCTAGAGGAAAGCCTTTTATTAGGCGATGTAGGCATTCCTGCCACCCAAGTATTACTTGAACAACTTAAAAAATCAGCGAAAGAGCAGGGTGTAGACAGTGTCGATGAGTTACGACAACTCTTAAAGCTTCATATTGAGTCATTACTCAAGCCATTAGAACATCCACATAACCCACTCCTTAGTGATATTAACCACAAACCGATTGTTTTATTAGTTGTAGGGGTTAATGGAGCCGGGAAAACGACCAGCATCGGCAAGCTTTGCCATCACTTTCAAAAACGTGGCCTGAGTGTGCTTTTAGGCGCTGGGGACACATTTAGAGCGGCCGCTAAGGATCAACTCAAAGTTTGGGGTGAACGTAACCAAGTCACCGTGATTACCCAAGATGGTGGTGATGCGGCAGCAGTAGCACACGACGCAGTGAAGGCAGGCATTGCTAGAGGCAGTGATGTGGTCATTATTGATACTGCCGGTCGCCTTTCGACACAAAACCATCTCATGGACGAGCTCAAGAAGGTCAAAAAAGTGATTGGTAAGGCGCTAGATGGTGCACCCCATGAAACTATCCTAGTGATTGATGGCAATACGGGACAAAATGCGCTCATGCAAGTCAAAGCCTTTGATCAGGCTTTAGAGCTCAATTCTCTCGTGATTACCAAATTAGACGGTACCGCTAAAGGTGGCGTACTGTGCGCGATTGCCCAAGAATTTCATAGCAAACCCATCCATGTTTTGGCTTTAGGCCTTGGCGAGCAAATGGCAGATTTAAAACCCTTTTATGCCCCTCAATTTGCAGAATTATTACTGCCAAAACAATAAATACTCAATAAAATCAATGTTTTAAAAAATTAGCACTCTAATTGTAGGAGTGCTAATATAACGGTATGACAGCAATTGCTCCATTACTTCCCGTTGAACTCAAGGCTGGCAGCCTAGAGTCCTACATCGCTAGCGTCAATCGTCTGCCTATGCTCACAGCAGAGGAAGAGTTGCGTTTAGCCAAATCATATCGGGACCTAGAAGACTTAGACGCGGCTCGCGCCTTGGTGATGTCTCACCTCAGAGTGGTGGTTTCAATTGCTAGACAGTACTTAGGTTATGGCCTACCACATGCAGATCTGATTCAAGAAGGCAATATTGGGCTCATGAAAGCGGTCAAAAAATATGATCCCAATCAAGGGGTTCGCTTAGTGACTTATGCGATTCATTGGATCAAAGCTGAGATCCATGAATATATTTTAAGAAATTGGCGCTTAGTTAAAGTAGCAACGACTAAAGCGCAACGCAAACTTTTCTTCAATCTCCGCAGCAATCGGCCCACACTCAATCCTTTATCGCAAGATGAGATTCAAAATCTTGCGAAGTCACTGGATGTCAAAGTAGATGACGTCAAAGAGATGGAAAGTCGCTTAACTGCCAACGATGTAGCTATTGAAGGCAGCGACTCTGATGATGACCACTCTTTTGCGCCTATTCAGTGGCTTGAAGATCATCGCTATGAGCCTACTGAGGTGATTGCCAAACAAGAGTACCATCATTTACAAACAGCAGGTGTTGAAGAGGCTCTGACACAGCTAGATCCTAGAAGTCAAAGGATTATTCGCTCTCGCTGGCTCGATGTGAACGACGAAGGTAAAGCATCTGCAACCCTTCATGATTTAGCCGCTGAATTCAATATTTCAGCTGAACGGGTCAGACAGCTTGAGTCTCTTGCATTAAAGAAAATGAAATCAGCCTTACAAACGTATCAATAAAAATAGCGCTTCTCAGCGCTATTTTTATATGCAATGACTTGGCACCCTTACTTCAATAGCTGCAATAAATCATCTGCAATCAACTTCGGATTCTGCTGATGCTTGAGGAATAAACGCAAGCGTCCCGAAGGATCAAAAACATAACTACCCGCTGTGTGATCAATGGTGTAGTTATTGGGAGTCTTACCAGGCACTATGTTGTAGAACACTTTAAAGTCCTTAGTCACTTTCTCTAAATCTTCCTTAGATGCAGGTCTTAAACCTAGGAAAGTCGGATTAAATGCTGGTACATACTGCGCCAATAATTCTTGAGTATCTCTTTGGGGGTCGACTGTCACAAACAAAACTTGGACCTGCTGACCCTTTTTATCCATCAACTCAATCACAGCCTGCATTTCGCTCATGGTTGTTGGACAAACATCAGGGCACTGGGTATAACCAAAAAACATCACGACAACCTTGCCACGAAAATCAGCAAGGCTTTTCTTTTGACCATGATGATCCATCAGCGAGAAGTCAGTGCCAAAGGCCTTGCTGCCTGTGATATCCACATTACTAAATTTCAAGGCCTTCTCACCGCAAGCGATAAGAGCCAAAGCAGTTAGACTGGCAAGTATATATTTCAGTAGTCGAGATTGATTCATAGTCATAAATAGTGATCGATGAGTAGCGCAGCAAATAATAGCGCAAGATACAAAATAGAAAATTTAAAAGTCTTTTTCGCCAACTCGTCACTATAGTTTTTTAATAAAGCAACTGCATAGTAGATAAACATAAGTCCCAAAACTAGCGCACTGATTAAATAAAAATATCCGCTCATACGATAGATGAATGGCAATAAAGTGGCTGCTATTAATATGAGGGTGTAGAGCAAAATATGCAGAAGCGTAAATTTTTCTCCATGCGTAACAGGCAGCATGGGTAGGCCAGATTTCTCATAATCATCACGACGATATAAAGCGAGCGCCCAAAAATGCGGGGGTGTCCAAGTAAAAATAATCAGCACCAATAACCAAGCCTCAGCAGGCATTTCATTAGCTACTGCACACCAACCCAATGCAGGCGGCATCGCTCCTGACAAGCCTCCAATCACAATGTTTTGAGGTGTAGCAGGTTTCAATAAGAGCGTATAGATAATCGCGTAACCAATGAACGTTGCAAATGTAGCCCACATCGTCAGCGGGTTCGCAAAATGCCACAAAAGCAACATACCCATGGCACCAATCACAAATGAAAACGCTAAAATTTTGAAGTCGCTGATTTCACCAGTAGCAGAGGGTCGCCAGGAAGTGCGGCGCATTTTAGCGTCCACACGCTGCTCAACCAAACAATTAATTGCAAAGGCTGCGCCGGCCAATAGCCAAATACCCGCAGAAGCGCCAATCAAAACAGACCACGGCACCATACCTGGTGAAGCCAAAAACATACCAATGACTGCACAAAAGACCGCTAATTGTGTCACTCGCGGTTTAGTCAAAGCCCAATATTGTCGCCAACGTGGTGTCGATAGTGAACTCACGAGAATCTCCTAGAGAGTGGCAACAAACGCACCAAGACGACCAAGATTGCAGCTGCACCTCCCGTATGCATCAGAGCGGCAATTAAAGGCCAATCCAAAATAATGTTACTCATGCCTGTTAATAGTTGTAATAAAGCCAAGAAAGCCAAAATGAGGCCAAGATGTTGATGTCGCACACTCTGGGTGTTCTTACCATAGCCATGCACTTTATAGGCTAGCGCAAACAAAATACTTAAAACAAAGATTGCCATGACTCGATGTACCCAATGAATCGCCACCAAAGCAGGTAAAGCAAGTACCTCGCCAGTCTTGGTTAATCCCAGCTCACGCCATAACTGAAAGCCGGACTTCATATCCATGACCGGCACCCATTGCCCATGACACAGTGGAAAATCTTCACAGGCAAGAACTGCATAATTCGTGCTCACCCAACCACCCAAAAAGATTTGCATGATCAATGCAATAAAAGCCAATACCAGCCAAACACTAGGATAAGTCACCTTGGTTCCACGCATTTGCCAAGAGCTACCCTGATCTAACTGAGATAGGGTGTAGAGATAAACCAGACTCGCTAGCAAAGACAAACCCAACATCAGATGAATGGTGACGATAATGGGCTGAAGCTTCATGGTCACCGTCCATGCACCAAAGGCGCCTTGAACACACACCAAAATCAAAATACCTAAACTCGTCCACATGATCCTTGGGCCAAGAACATGGCGCTTTACCCATGCCCAAATAGAAATTGCAATAATGAGAACACCCACACCCATCGCAAAGTAGCGATGCAGCATCTCAATCCAGGCTTTACTCAGAGTCACCGGCCCAGTTGGCATAGCCGCTTCGGCAGCGCGAATATCTGTTAATGCTGCTAAAGGATTGGAGGTGCCATAACAACCAGGCCAATCCGGACATCCCAAGCCTGAATCTGTGAGGCGTGTGAATGCGCCAAACAGAATTAAATCAAATGTAAAGAAAGCGGTGAGCCATACCAATCTTGAAAAATTGATATTTTTATTCTTTAGTAAGAATAAAAAAATGACGGTCGCCGCTATGGCCAAACCAATCAAGGCTAACTGTATCCACGCAACCCAAGTCATTTAGCTCGCCTTGCCAATTGGATTCCACTTCAAGAGCTTTTCTAAATCTTTAGACATACTCTTGAAATCTAGGGTCTGTGGATTTAAATCAAAACGCATCATACGATCGCCGCGTGGATCGAGTAAATGTAACTGTTTAGCAGCTCCATCACGGGCTAACCATTCCAATACGGCCTGTCTTTTTTCCGTATCCTTAGGCAAGCGTAAATAATGAAATCCCGCCACTTCTTTGTCGTAGGCCTTCTGAATCTCCGGATCAATCGCAGCATCATCAGTGACTAACCAAACGATTTGCACACGGGCCATCTCACGCCCCATCGACAAACGTAGCTGACGCGCTGTGTGTAAATCGGTTACGCACTCATCTTGACCCGTGACACATTCTTTGGCGGGTCGTGCAATCAGTACAGTCCATTTACCCACCAGTGGATTTTCAACGGCCTGCAGTGGGAAAGACTGTACAGGAACGACCAATTGACCTACTTTGGGTTTTCCGCCCTCTGGCTTGATCACATAAAAAGTGAAATACGATGCAATCACGGGAGAAGCGCACACCAATAAAAGCAGAATCATCTGTATGCGACCACGTCGTGTGCCCGCACTGATCTTTTCACTGGGTGCCGCTGGGATCAACGGATCTAAATCATTATTAGTCACTTTTTTTCCTTAAAAGACCACTCATCGCCCAAAACACAACAGCCAAGGCTGCTAAAGAAAACCATTGAAAAGCATAACCCCGATGCTTGTCTGCACCTGTATCCGCTGGCGCCCAATCTCTTACTAAACCATCCGGTGTGTGAGAGTTCTGGCGCACAATAAAGGGCAGGTGAGTTACACCTAAACGCTTTTCTTCTTCGAGCAAATCTAGATTTTGCTTAATTTTGGTCTTTTCTGCCAAAACTGCAGAAGACCCTAAATTCATGACCCTAGCCGCATGGGCAAACACCACCCCTTCTAGTTCTATGATGCCGCTAGGGGTATCCAATTCGGGTAAAGCTTCACGCTGCATCATATTACGTGGCGCCCAGCCGCGGTTAACCCAGAGAATTTGTCCACTATGGAGTAAACGTACTGGCGTCAGTACATAAAAACCAACGGTTGCACCTGTTTTAGGATCCCGGCCTTGAGGATGAGGTCGGTTATCAAGCCATATCGCCTCATCTTTTAAAAACTCACCCTTCACGACCATATTGCGATGAAGCGCTTCTTCAAGCGTCCAGGCTCGCGCATGGGCCAATAATGGAGCAGCGGACTCTTTTTGTGCCAACTCTTCAGCCAAACGAATCTTTTGCCCCATACGATCGACTTGCCACAGACCTAGGCTAGAGGCCACAATCACCACAAATAACATGGCAAATGTGGCTATCCAGCGATCGAAAATTAAACGCTTGAGAATCATTGAGTGTTACGATTACGGCCTATGAAATGGATTATCTTAATTGCTTTTATCTGCATACTCGCGAGCTTGGGTTCAGCCCTATTTTTCATGATGCGTGATAAAGGTAAAAGCTCAAAAACAGTATATTCCTTGATGCTACGTATTGGTTTATCGGTCACCTTATTTATCTGTATATGGATCGCCCACTCCATGGGTCTCATTCAAAGTACAGGTATTCAAATTAGTCGATAAGCATTAGCTATCTTGATTGCATCTATAAAAAACGCCGCTACTGCGGCGTTTTTAATGAGCTCACTAGAATTTACATCCAGTAGACAACAACATACAAGCCCAACCAAACCACGTCTACGAAGTGCCAGTACCATGCGGCACCCTCAAAAGCAAAGTGATTCTCTGGCGTGAAGTGACCCTTCATCACACGAATCAATACGACGAACAACATAATGGCACCCATCGTTACGTGGAAACCATGGAAGCCAGTCAACATAAAGAATGTTGAACCGTAAATACCAGAAGTCAACTTCAAGTTAAGGTCATTGTAGGCATGGATGTACTCGTATACCTGAAAGCCCATAAAAATCGCACCCAAGGCTACTGTGGCTGCAAGACCTTGAATAACTTGTTGTCTCTTACCTTCGCGTAATGCATGGTGAGCCCAAGTGACTGTCACACCAGAAAGCAACAATAAGGCAGTATTGATTGTTGGAATAGGCCAAGGACCCATTGTGGTAAATGAATCAACCAAACCAGCAGGACCAGCATTAGGCCATACTGCAGCAAAATCAGGCCACAATAATTTGTTATCAATATCGGCCAACCATGGCATCGCAATGCTACGGGCATAGAAAAGAGCTGAGAAGAATGCACCGAAGAACATGATCTCAGAGAAGATGAACCAGCTCATAGACCAACGATATGAAACGTCAACGTTCACACTATTGAGACCACCTTCAGCTTCACTGATCGCATCACCAAACCATGAATACAAGGAGGCAATAGTCCAAACAATACCGGCTAGACAGAGAATCATGCCAAAGGTACTACCATTGACCCATGATGAGGCACCAAAGCCAAATCCAGCCAAACCAATACTGGTCACGATGGGGTGACGTGTTGGGCCCGGTACATAATAATATGGGGCTTTGCTCGAAGACATACTCTCTCTCCTAAAAATTAACTCTTAACTACTGCATTAACAATCAAAATCAAAATCGTCATAAACACGATAGCGCCAAAAATAGCAGCCAAAATGATATGCACAAAACTCAAAGATGCCATATCAGCATCTTGACCTGATTTTTTTCTTACTCCCAAAAAAGCCCACAAAATGGCTCTCATGGATATCAAAAATGTGAGCAGTGGACCCTGTTGTTTTTTCACTGCGTTCATATTCTTGATGGCTTATTACGATGCTCACCTGTCAGAGGCTTTTGCCCTTGACCCACCTCAAAGAAGGTGTAAGACAAAGTAATGTTCTTCACATCCTTGGGCAAAGCTGGATCAATAATAAATACAACGGGCATTTCTCGTGACTCATTAGGTTTGAGCGTTTGCTGCTCAAAGCAAAAACACTCTAACTTAGTAAAGTGCTGTGTAGCTTGCTTGGGTGCATAACTTGGTATCGCTTGAGCTGATACAGGTCTGCCTTGCACATTCACGACCTCATAAACAACCTGCACCATTTCACCGGGGTGAACTTGCATTGAGTTTTTGACCGATCTAAAGCGAAATGGGCCTTGCGTATTGGAATCAAACTCTACAGTGATTAAACGTGACTCATCGACTTGCGTATTCTTTGATACTGCTTTGACTGCACGTGTACCGTAGTCATTTTTGCTAGTAACCACATTGATGCCTGTCACTTCACACAGTACACGGTACATAGGAATCAAGGCATAGCCAAAACCAAACATGGCTGTACTAATGACAGCTAGTTTAATGAGCATTTGTCGGTTGTAGTTGGCTAACTTCTGCATATCAACCTAATATGATTTTCTTGGCAAAGATACCAATAAAGAAAGCAAGAACTACGGTCAATAAAATAAAACCCAGGCGCTTATTAGCGCCTGAATTTTTTGTCGATTGATTCACTGCCATGAACAGTAATTACTTCACTGTTGGAGGAGTTTCAAATGTATGGAATGGTGCTGGTGATGGAACAGTCCACTCCAAACCTTCTGCGCCATCCCATGGCTTATCAGCCGCCTTCTCACCACCACGATAAGTTGGCAGAACTACGAAGAGCAAGAAGTAAACCTGCATCAAACCAAAGCCCAAACCACCAATCGAGGCAATCGCGTTGAAATCAGCAAACTGAACTGGGTAGTCAGCATAACGACGTGGCATACCAGCTAAGCCCAAGAAGTGCATCGGGAAGAATGTGAGGTTAAAGAAAATCATTGAACCCCAGAAGTGGACCTTGCCACGGAACTCGTTGACCATATAACCAGTCCACTTAGGCGCCCAGTAGTAGAAACCAGCAAACAGCGCAAACAATGATCCAGCAACCAATACATAGTGGAAGTGAGCCACAACGTAGTATGTATCTTGAATCATGATATCAATGGGAGCCATCGCACAAATCAAACCTGTAAAACCACCCATCGTAAACACGAAGATAAAACCGATAGACCACAACATTGGGGTTTCAAAAGTCATTGAACCTTTCCACATCGTAGCGATCCAGTTAAAGATCTTCACGCCTGTTGGAACCGCAATCAACATCGTTGCATACATGAAGAACAACTGGCCCGTCACTGGCATACCTGTTGCAAACATATGGTGCGCCCAGACGATGAATGACAAGATAGCAATCGAAGCTGTTGCATAAACCATTGAGCTGTAACCAAACAATGTCTTGCGTGAGAACGCTGGAATCACTTGGCTAACGATACCGAAAGCTGGGAGGATCATGATGTATACCTCTGGGTGTCCGAAGAACCAGAAGATATGCTGATACATCACAGGATCACCACCACCTGCAGCAGAGAAGAAGCTTGTACCGAAATGACGGTCTGTCAAAACCATAGTGATAGCGCCAGCCAACACAGGCATCACAGCGATCAACAAGTAAGCAGTAATCAACCATGTCCAGCAGAACATTGGCATCTTCATCAAAGTCATGCCAGGGGCACGCATGTTCAAGATGGTAACGATGATGTTAATCGATCCCATGATGGAGGAAGCACCCATCAAGTGAATCGCGAAAATCGCCATATCCATACCAGGACCCATTTGCACAGATAACGGTGCATACAGCGTCCAACCAGCAGCAGTCGCACCGCCAGGTACAAAGAATGAAGAGAGCAACAAAGTAGCAGCAACTGGCATGATCCAGAAGCTGAAGTTGTTCATACGCGCAAAGGCCATATCAGAGGCCCCGACTTGCAGAGGAATCATCCAGTTAGCAAAGCCCACGAAAGCCGGCATGATGGCGCCAAACACCATCACCAAGCCATGCATTGTGGTCAACTGATTAAATAACTCAGGACGAATGTATTGCAAGCCTGGTTGGAATAACTCCAAGCGAATCAATAGAGCCATCACACCACCAGCCAAGAGGCTGACGAATGAGAAGATCAAATATAAGGTACCGATATCCTTATGGTTGGTCGCAAACAACCATCTGCGCCATCCATGGGGATGGTCATGGGCGTGATCGTGATCATGTGCGTGATCGTGTGCGTGACTGACTGTGCTCATAAATACTCCAGTTACCTTATTTAATTTGTTTACTTAGCTGCGCGTGCGCTTGTGAAATCTTTTGGCTGAATGAGCTCACCTGTCTTATTACCCCATGCATTACGGGTGTACGTCATGACAGCTGCCAGCTCAACATCATTCAATTGTGTCCACTTAGGCATAGCGCCCTTGCCTTGCAAAAGAATCTTGTACTGCGCATCTTTAGGTCCCAACACAACTTTAGAACCATCTAAGCCAGGGAACGCGCCCGCACCCTTACCGTTGGGCATGTGACAGGCTGCACAGTTGGCGGCATATACTTTTTCACCACGTTGCTTTAACTCGTCCATGGTGTATGTCTTAGTCGGATCATCAGCGGCAGCCGCTAATTTTTTCTTCGTCTCATCGACCCACGCTGTGTACTCGGCATCATTGACAACGCGAACGACGATCGGCATGAATGCGTGCTCTTTACCGCAGAGCTCAGAACATTGACCACGATATGTACCGACTTTCTCAGCACGGAACCATGCATCACGCACAAATCCAGGGATAGCATCTTGTTTAATACCGAAGGCTGGGATTGTCCATGAGTGAATAACGTCATTGGCGGTCGTCACCATACGAATCTTTTTACCGACCGGAACAACCATCTCGTTATCGACTTCCATCAAATAGGTATCGCTCTTGGGAGCTTGATTATTAATTTGATCACGTGGGGTGGTTAGTGTTTGCAAGAAAGAAATGCCTTCACCTTCACCCTTGATGTAGTCATAACCCCACTTCCACTGATAACCAGTCACCTTGATGGTGATATCAGCATTCGTTGTGTCTTTCATAGCCACAACAGTCTTTGTAGCTGGCAATGCCATACCAATCACAATTAACAGAGGTACCACTGTCCAAATGATTTCTACAGTTGTACTCTCGTGAAAGTTAGCTGCTTTGTGACCCAATGAACGGCGATGCTTATAAATCGAATAGAACATCACACCAAATACGGCCACGAAAATGACTGTACATAGAATCAACATCATCCAATGTAACCAGGCCACCTCTTCAGCCACTTTAGTCACAGCTGGCGTGAGGTTTAACTGATAACGGGCAGGACCACCTGGCATGTCATTGATCGCTAAAGCGAGGCTACTTTGCATCGCAACAAATAAACCCATCGCTGCGTAAGCCAATGATTTGAATGATTTCATTCTCTATTCCTATTATGTAAATCCGCGTTCTGAAACAAATATTTCAGAATTTCACTCTTAATTAAGTCCCTGAATTATATTTGCTGAATTTGATCTAGCGCAATTATTTCATCGGTTTTTTAGAGGTATATACCTATACACCTATTATTTAATAAAAGTGTGCACTTGCTAACTTAATTTATTTTCTTAATTATTTGTTCCGGCCGAATGCTAGCCACGCCATCTTTAGCTTTGGACAAAAGTTGCTTGGGCATCCAAGCATGGCCATAGACGACTTCCAAGGTCACTTTAAGCGGGAATCTCAGTTCCGCCCAAAAATCTAAATGCGCTGCGTGTGCCTCAATAAGACTCATCGATAAGAGGTCCTTCATGAGACGATCAGAGCTCTCATACTCCAAGTAAAGATACTCCATATCCATCACGGGCTCTGCAAATCCCGCTTGCAGCAATTCATCGCCCACATTATGCATATCTGTTGTCTGAAATTTTGGATGAAGTGCTAAGCCCCCTTTTTTGAGCTCATGCGCAGTATCAGGACCTAGATAGGTGAACATCAGCAGTGCTTCAGGCTTTAAAACTGCATGCCAGGCCTGAATTAATTCAGTGGGGGATGAAGCATGCTGTAATTCCAAATTAGATAGGACAAGATCACAAGATCTGCTTTTTGAATCTAGGCTGTGCACCAGTGGCAAGCCCATCAAACGGCGCTTCATGCGTGTCAGGTAATCATTGGCATGACAACTACCCAATGAAGAAAAAATACTCTTTGGGTAATAGGGTTTAATTTTTTTTAAATCCAGATCAGGGTTCACCAAAATTTGATGGGGCGCAAGCTTAATGAACTCAAGCTTTTCAGCTAGACGCCGACTTATTTCTTGAGCCAACCAGGGTGGCATAGAGTGATGGGTGAGCAAAGTATCTGACACACGCTCAGTATACTTTTCTTAATGTTTTATCTCCTACCTACAGCATGTCTTATTTGCCAACGTTACCAATCCCAATCGATTTGTAAGGTATGCGCTAAAGAACTAGTGAGCCAATCCTTATCTCGCTGCAAACAATGTGCGTACCCGCTCGAAGCGGACATGACTTGCATCGCTTGCAAAAGAATGGCTTTCGCTTTCGATGAAACTTGGTGTTTAGATAACTATGACTCAGCTTGGGCTAAGGCCGTTCAATCTCTGAAGTACACCAAACAAATTGCTTATGACACGGGCCTAGCAAAAGCCTGGTTCATGCGTCACCAAAACAGTATTAATACTCTTCAAGGCTTGAATTCAATCGCAGTACCTGTGCCACTAAGTCAGCAAAAACTGGCGCAGCGGGGCTTTAATCAATCTTGGGAAATACTAAAAAAAATCGGTCGCTTAACTGACGTCCCATGTGATGCCCATATTCTGCATAGAAAGCACAGCTCACTGAATCAAGCACAAGCAAGTCGCATCGAACGCTTACAGCAATCCGATCTATTTCACATTGAACCCCAATTCGCCAATCAACTCAATCAGCGAACCGTCATAGTCTTTGATGATGTGATGACTACAGGAGCCACACTCCATCAGATTGCAAAGCTACTAAAATCTCATGGTGCACAACGCGTAATTAATTGGGTTTTATTAAGGACCACCACTCATGATTCAAGTCGTACTCGTAGAACCTGAAATACCCCCAAATACTGGCAACATTATTCGTCTATGCGCCAATACAGGCGCCACCTTGCACCTCATTAAGCCTTTAGGCTTTCCTCTAGATGATGCCCGCATGAAACGCGCAGGCTTGGATTATCACGAGTATGCTCAAATGAAAGTGCATGAGTCATGGCAGGATTTTTTAGATCGTGAACAACCTGAAAAAGTATCGCTCTATGGCTTAAGCACCAAAGGACGTACCACACATTCAACAGCGCAATTTAAAGATAAAGACTATTTGGTTTTTGGCCCCGAAACCCGTGGCCTAAGCCAAGAGATTCGTGATCAATTTTTGCCTGATCGACTCTTGCGCCTACCTATGCGACCTGAGAGTCGGAGCTTAAATCTATCGAATGCCGTAGCGATTGTGGTTTATGAAGCCTGGCGACAGTTAGGCTATGAAGGTCATATTTAAAGACCTTCAGATTTGGCATCACGCCCCATGAGATGACTGACCGCAAGGCGTGGCTCGAGTTGGTTAAATAAAACTTCACAAACCATACTTGTAATAGGCATCTCAACGCCTTTTTGCGTTGCTAACTCACGCACGGCTCTAGCACAGCGCACACCTTCGGCAACATGCCCTAGATCATTCAAAACTTTCTCTAAAGATTGGCCTTGGGCCAAGGCCAAACCCACTTGGCGATTACGCGATAGGTCTCCTGTAGCCGTCAAAATCAAATCACCCAAACCTGTTAGACCGACAGCAGTTTCAGCATCACCACCACATGCAACAATCAAGCGGCGCATCTCTGCTAAGCCACGAGTTAATAAAGCTGCGCGAGCATTGAGCCCCAAACCTATTCCATCTGCAATACCCGTAGCAATCGCGAGTACGTTTTTAATCGCACCACCTAGCTCAACACCCGTCACATCATGAGTGCTGTAGATCCGCAAATTAGCATGATGAAAAGCCTGTTGCGTCATTTGAATTAATGTTTGCGAAGAGGAAGCCACTGTTAATGCGCATGGCAAACCTTGCGCAACCTCTTTAGCAAAGCTTGGGCCTGAGAGAACACCCAAGCGATACTCCGATGCTGCAGCACCCAAAAGATCAGCCATCAATTGATGGGGTAGGCGTGATGTATTTGCCTCCAAACCTTTACATACCCATATCCAATTGCGACATGCTGTTTTGAGATTGAGTACTCGAGTAACGGTTTCACTGAGCCCAGCTAAGGGCGTGGCAAATACAATCAGATCATCTGCACTTATCTGACAAGCTGCCAAATCTGATGTGATTTTTAGACCCGGAGGAAACTTCACTCCCGGTAAATATTGTTGGTTTTCTGAAGAACCAGTTAAAGCTTGGGCCAAATTCTCAGAGCGCATCCATAGGGTAGCTACACCTTGGTGCTTAGCAATATGTATTGCTAAAGCCGTACCCCATGCACCCGCCCCAAGAACAATGACTCGCATCATTAGTTAGGCAAAATAATGCCACTCTCTTGGTTGGCAGCCGCTTGGCCAGATGCCGCTTGCTGCAAGCGCTGCTCGTATAAAGCATGGAAGTTAATCTCAGACAAATGGACAGGCTGGAAACCAGCACGGCTAATCATGTCAGCAATATTGGAGCGCAAATAAGGAAACAAAATAGTTGGGCAAGCAATCCCTAACAAAGGGTCCACTTGTTCTTCTGGCATATTTCTGATTTCAAAGATGCCGGACTGTTGTGCTTCAACCAAAAACAATACCTTGTCCTTGATTCTGGTGGTGACAGTACCAATCAATGTCACCTGAAAATTATTGTCATCCAAACGCAAAGCACCTATATCAACCTGCACCTCTAATTGTGGTTCCTCTTGCTCGAGCAAGATTTGTGGTGCATTAGGCTGCTCTAGTGATAGATCCTTTAAATAAATTCGTTGAATCTGAAAACTGGGGGCTTGCTCAGCAGCGTTGGCTGCGTTTTGTGTATCACTCATATCCGTCCTATGTTATTTCCCGAGTAAAGGGTCTAGTTTGCCTGCTCGATCAAGAGCAGATAAGTCATCAAAACCACCCACATGAGTGTCATCAATGAAAATTTGTGGCACGGTTCGACGACCTGTGCGCTCCATCATTTCTTCTCTTTTGCCCGCCTCTGTGTCGACTAAGATCTTTTCGTCTATCGCAAACCCCTTGTTAGCCAATAAACGCTCAGCCATTTGGCAATAAGGGCACACACGTGTGCTGTACATGGTAATTCTAGGCATATCGATCCTATTTAACGAGCGGCAAACCAGCATCTTTCCATGCTGCAATACCACCATCCATACAGGCTACCTCAGCAAAGCCTGCTTTTTTGAACTTACCGAGCAAATTGTTTGCCCGAGACCCGCTCAAACACACTAAAATAACGGGCTTAGACGCGTCTAGCTTCAGGTTTTTGAGGTCACTGTCAAACTCTTTAGCAGGTAAGTTCTTAGATTTGGCCACATGGCCCGCTTTGAACTCATCAACAGTTCGTACATCAACAATCTGTGCGCCACGCTCATTGACCAATTTAACGGATTCATGAACGCTCAAAATTTGACGGTTCATGCGTCCTAAAATATTGGGCAGAGCCAGGGCTAGGCCAGACGTCACTAGAGTGGCTATCAGTAGAAGATTATTTGTATTTGTAAAGAAATCCATCATCAAATTATAGAATGTAACTATGAAACAACTCGTTTTAATCCGCCACGGCGAATCTCAATGGAATCTTGAAAACCGCTTTACGGGCTGGGTAGATGTCGATCTTACCCCGACTGGCATTGAACAAGCTATAAATGCTGGAAAAAGCCTTAAAGCGAACGGGTATGATTTTGATATCGCTTACACATCCGTTCTCAAAAGAGCGATTCGCACGCTTTGGCATGTTAAAGATGCTATGGATCTACTCTGGATCCCAACCGTACACAGCTGGCGTTTAAATGAGCGTCATTATGGCGCACTGGCTGGCCTCAATAAAGCCGAAACTGCAGCTAAATATGGTGATGAACAAGTGCATATTTGGCGCAGATCCTATGATGTACGCCCACCGCTCTTAGAGCCCAGTGACCCACGCACCTCATTTAATGACCCTCGTTACGCCAAGCTCAAAAAAGAAGAAATCCCCTTGGGCGAATGTCTGAAAGACAACGTGGCACGCGTCATTCCCCTGTGGGACGAGTCTATTGCCCCCGCCCTCAAGTCTGGCAAAAGGATTCTGGTGGCAGCCCATGGCAATAGTATTCGTTCCCTAGTAAAGTATTTAGACAAAGTCTCTGACAGCGATATCATGGATATCAATATTCCAAACGGTACACCATTGGTATATGAGTTGGATGATGATTTAAACCCTATAAGACATTTTTACCTAGAAAAATAATATGTATAAATACATTAAGAGCGCTGCCCTGGTCACCACTGGCTTAATTGCCGGTGTTGCATTGACCTTACAACTTTCAGCGACTGCACAGCAAGGTAGTTCTAACTTGCCACTCGATGAGTTACGCACGCTCTCTAATGTATTTGGACAAATCAAACGAGATTACGTTGAGCCTGTAGAAGATAAGCGCCTCCTAACAGATGCCATCAAAGGCATGGTCAGCGGCCTTGATCCTCACTCTTCATTTTTGGATAAGAAAGATTTTGCTGAAATGCAAGAACATACCCAAGGTCGCTTCGCAGGCTTGGGTATTGAAATTACCTCTGAAGATGGCCTTGTCAAAGTCTTAAATCCGATTGAAGATACTCCCGCTGCGCGTGCCGGATTGCAGCCGGGCGATTTAATTACAAGGCTCGATGACAAACCGGTCCGCGGCATGACTTTAGATCAGGCTGTACGTCGCATGCGCGGTGAGCCAGGCACCAAAATTACTCTCACCATCTTCAGAAAGAGTGAAGATCGCACTTTCCCAGTCACCATTACACGCGCTGAAATTAAAGTGCAATCCATCAAAGCAAAAATGATGGAACCTGGCTTAGCATGGGTTCGTATTACGAGCTTCCAAGAAAGAACGGTTCCAGATTTAGCAAAGAAATTGCAAGAGCTGTCTGAGAAAAATGGCCCCATCAAAGGTCTAGTACTTGATCTTCGTAATAACGGTGGCGGTCTTCTGCAGGGTGCTGTTGGTGTATCAGCAGCGTTCTTGCCTAACGATGTCACGATTGTTTCTACACGCGGTCAATCAAGCGATGCAAGACAAACATTTAAAGCGAATCAAAATAACTATCGCCTATCTGAGTCTAGCGATCCATTAGCCGGGCTGCCTGCTGCTTATAAAAATATTCCTATGGTCGTTCTCGTAAACGCCTTCTCTGCCTCTGCCTCAGAAATCGTAGCAGGTGCACTACAAGATCACAAGCGCGCCACCATCATGGGTAAGACCACCTTTGGCAAGGGTTCTGTACAAACCGTCAGGCCTTTAAGCGCAGATACTGCTTTAAAACTCACAACGGCTTATTACTTCACTCCGTCTGGTAAATCGATTCAGGCTTTTGGCATCAAACCAGATATCGCGGTGGATCAAAATCCAGAGGGCGACCCTGATGATGTACTCATCACTCGTGAGATCGATAGCGAAAAACACTTACGCAACAAGCAAGCGTCTGAAGACAAGCTACTCAAAGAGAGAGAAAAGCGTCGCTTAGAAGAATTGCAACGCATTGAAGAAGCGAACGCCAAAAAGTCCGCTGAAGAAAAAGAGAAAGAACGTAAACGTCGCCCACCCGAATTTGGCACGACAGAGGACTTTATGTTGCAGCAAGCTTTAGCGCACCTCAAAGGCCAAAAAGTAGTTCGCTCTAAATCCAAACTCGAATAAACGATGAACGATGAGGATTTGCTCCGCTATTCACGCCATATTCTTTTAGATGATATTGGCGTTGAGGGACAAGAGCGGATCCTCAATGCGCATGTGCTCATCATTGGCGCTGGGGGATTAGGTTCTGCTGCAGCTCCTTATTTAGCGGCAGCAGGAGTAGGGCAGATCAGCCTCGTTGATCATGACGCGGTCGATTTAACGAATCTACAACGCCAAATCATGCATCGTCATACCAGTGTAGGTATGGCAAAAGTAGTATCTGGCAAACAAATGCTAGAGGCTCTTAATCCCAATTGCCAAGTTCATACTTATCAGCAAAAAGCAGATAGTGATTTGCTGAATACTCTTTTGCCCACAGTAGATGTAGTTCTCGATTGCACGGATAACTACGCCACACGACAGCTCATTAATCGCTCTTGTGTAGCCTTTAAAAAACCTTTAGTCAGTGGTGCGGCGATACGTTTTGACGGCCAGATCACGGTGATTGATCCGCGTATCGATCAATCTGCCTGTTATGCCTGTATGTTTTCCCCAGAAGAAAATTTTGTCGAAACAAAATGCTCTACGATGGGCGTGTTTTCTCCCTTGGTCGGCACTATTGGCACACTCCAAGCGGCTCAGGCATTACAAATACTAGGTGGTTTTGGTGAACCTCTAAGCCACGCCAAAGGCAGTCGCCTACTGATGTGGGATGCTTTGCGTAACGAGATGAATCAGATACATCTTAAGAAGCGTCTAGACTGCCCTGTGTGCTCTAAAGCGTCTTAATTTTTTCAATCAGCTCTAGTTGTTCATGAGCCTCATCGAGCTCTAATAGCTCTTGCACAGCACTTCTTAGCTTAGAAATATCAGAGCGCAGAATTTCTTTCTTGATGGATAGGATTTGATTAAAGTGCATAGAAAAGTCTGTTAAACCCATACCCAGCAGAATTTTTGTCATATCCAGCTCGCCAGCCATCTCCCCACAAATCGACACTGGCACACCCGCACGCTTTGCTTGAGCAATCACGCTAGCAATCAAACGCAAAACGGCAGGATGATAAGGATCATATAAGTGAGCCACCGCATTATCAGCACGATCAATTGCCAAGGTGTACTGAATCAAATCATTGGTACCAATCGAAATGAAATCCAAACGCTTGATAAAGATCGATAGTGCCAATGCGGCAGCAGGAACCTCAATCATGGCGCCCACTCGGATATTGGGATCAAATGCTTGGCAGCGGTCTTCCAATTGTTTCTTAGCCTCAGCAATCAACTCCAGTGTTTGATCAACCTCTTGGGCATGAGCCAGCATTGGAATTAAGATCCGCATTTGGCCATAAGCAGAAGCCCGCAAAATAGCTCTCAATTGAGTCAAGAACATATCGGGCTCCGACAAAGACCAACGTATTGCCCTTAAACCCATTGGAGAAACTGCATCGCTGGCACTTTGACCGCCATCGAGGGGCTTATCAGCACCAATATCAATCGTTCTGATTGTGACTGGTAGGCCCTTCATAGCCTCGACCGTTTTTCTATATGCCCAATATTGTTCTTCTTCATCGGGCAAACGACCTTGACGGTTCATGAACAAAAATTCAGAACGGAATAATCCAATACCCACCGCCCCAGAGTCCAATGCTGCTGGTGCATCATCAGGCATTTCCACGTTAGCCATTAAATCAATAGCTACACCATCCAATGTCAATGTAGGAGTGTGCTTAAGTCTGAAAAGCTTCTTCTTTTCTAGCTTTCTTTGGTTTTGTAAATGACGATATTCATCTAAAACGAGATCGCTAGGGTCGACAATTACAACCCCACGATCAGCATCAATAATGATCCAATCATCTTGCTTGATCAAATCACTGGCTTTACGTACACCGACCGCCGCAGGAATATCCAAACTTCTGGCAACAATCGCCGTATGAGAGGTCTTACCCCCTAAATCTGTCACAAAGCCACCGAACTGTAACTCTTTAAAGCGCATCATGTCAGGTGGCGCAATATCATGGGCAACCACAATCAACTCCGAGAGCTTGCGCGAGTCTGATACCGTGGCGCAGAATGAGGCAAAGGTTTGATGATCCTCACCGTGATGTAAAACCTTCATCACACGCTCAACCACTTGCTTAATATCTACTGCTCTCTCACGCAAATAATCGTCTTGTATCTCTGCAAATTGATTGAGCAAGTTATCTAACTGATGAGCTAAGGCCCACTCGGCGTTATAACGTTGGTCACGAATGAGCTCAAGAGGTGTCTCTGTCAATATCGGATCTGACAAGATCATGGCGTGTACGTCCAAGAAAGCACCCATTTCTTCAGGCGATCCGGATGGCAAACTGACTTTTAGATTCTTGAGTTCTTGGCGAACGATTTCAAAGGCATCTAGCAAACGTTGTTGCTCAGCCGCAATTCCTGTTTCAGGAATGAGGTGATGTGAGACATCCAGTGTCGAAGGGGCAATACGCAGGGCACGACCAATGGCAATACCATTGGTCACTGAAATGCCATGCAGACTAAAAGCCAATTATTCCCCTTCTCCAAAACGATCATCAATCAAGGCTTTGATAGCATCAAAAGCTTCCTGCTCTTTTTCGCCACTGGTCTCTAAAGTCACCACACTACCCAAGCCTGCAGCGAGCATCATGACGCCCATAATACTTTTGGCGTTGACACGACGCCCCCCCTTACTAAGAAATACCTCGCAAGGATATAAAGCTGCCATTTGCGTTAACTTTGCAGAAGCTCTCGCATGTAAACCTAATTTATTAATGATGGTGATATCGGCACTGGGCATATGAAACCTAAAACTTTATGTATTGGAATTATCAACCGTTTGATTAAGATGTCCTATTGGGATTATTCCCTGTTGGCCACCATGCATCGCTTTTTGTATCGCTGTATCTAGTGGCTCTGCGCGATACGCAATCGCACGCATGAGCATAGGCAAATTGACTCCGGCCAACACTCTGACACGCCCCTCATATTCTGGTAAGTGCGCTAATTTCGTGGCCACATTGGCCGGTGTTGCGCCCATGATGTCAGTCAAAATAATCAAACCGTTACCCGTATGAATCGCTGAAGCTATCGTTTTTGCTTTTTCTAAGGTGACCTTAGCATCCTCATGCGCCATGACATCCAATGACTCTATACGATCAGGCACCTCGCCATAGACGTGGCGTGCAAAGTCTTTTAAAGCCGAAGCTAAAGGAGCATGAGCAATAAGTAGGATTCCAGCCATAAAGATTAAAACTTAAGCAAATTTAGATTCAATACTTGATAACCACTCGATAGCCACATCATGACCTGTTTGTTGAGTAATTTCAACAAAACATGTAGGACTGGTGACATTAATCTCGGTGAGATAACCGCCAATAAAATCCAAACCTACCAGATGTAAACCTCTAGCTGCTAGGAGTGGGCCAATGGCTTGAACCACTTCTTTTTCACGGTTTGTTAAAGCTTGGGCCCGAGCCTCACCCCCTGCAGCCAAGTTACCACGCACCTCGCCTGCCTGAGGTATACGTGCTAGCGCATACGGGACTGCCTTGCCATCAATCAGAAGAACACGCTTATCTCCCTCACTAATTTCAGGAATAAAGCGCTGAGCCATCAGAGCCTTTTGCCCATGCTGACCCAAGGTTTCCACCACGCTCGCCAAATTTAGTCCATCTGCACCAATCCGAAACACTCCCATGCCGCCCATGCCATCCAAGGGCTTAATGATGATGTCTTGATGTTTTTGATGAAACTCACGTATGTCAGAGACGTGATGCGTCACAATCGTTGGCGGAGCCCACTGCATGAACTCTAAAAGAGCTAGCTTCTCAGAGTGATCACGTAATGCTTGAGGCTTGTTAAGAACAATAGCGCCTTCTTTTTCAGCTTGAGCCAGCATCCATGTAGCAGTCAGATAGGCCACATCAAAGGGAGGGTCCTTACGCATCACAATCACATCAAAAAATGTGGCTGCCTCTACGCTTTGCTTTTGCACCTTATACCAAGGGACTAATGTTGTATCAGTGAGGATATTTAAGTGCTGCGCAGCGCATCTCACAGCCCCCTCAAGATAGCTCATCTGATCAATCTCACAATGCCAGACTTCATGACCCTTTGCGCTAGCAGCACGCATCATAGCTAAAGTACTGTCTTTGGCTACCTTGAAGGCATCTAATGGGTCTGCAACAAATAGGAGGCGCATCTTATTCAGCCTCTGGGTCCGTTCTCTCTAACTCAATCGATGCGGCCAGTAAAGCTAATCGGGCAACTACACCATATAGATAAAAGCGATTAGGCACAGCCACACCTGGCTTAGCTGCAGTATCTGGAATCGCATTGTGAGCAAATGCCAAAGGCACAAAATGCATACCCGGTGAGTTGAGGTTTTCATCAACACCACGATCGGTATGAACACGGTAAAAACCTCCGACCACATAACGATCCATCATGTATACAACAGGCTCAGCAACTGCTTCATTAATCTTTTCAAAGGTATAGACACCCTCTTGAACCAAGATGTCACTGACTTCAAGACCGTCCTTGACCACACTCATCTTATTGCGGTCCTTGCGATTCAGATCTTTGACCTCTGACGCATCTTTCACAGTCATGATGCCCATGCCGTAAGTGCCTGCATCAGCTTTGACAATCACATAGGGCTTTTCTTTAATACCGTACTCGCGATATTTACGGGCAATCTTTTTGAGTATTGCATCGACACTTTCTTGCAAACACTCTTCGCCTTTACGCTCATGGAAATTAATACCAGCGCATTTCGTATGAAAAGGATTGACCATCCATGGATCAATGTCTATGACCTTAGCAAACTTTTTAGCGACATCGTCATAGGCATTGAAGTGATTCGATTTACGACGCGTTGACCAACCCGCATGTAATGGAGGCAATAAATACTGTTCGTAAATATTCTCCAAAATGGGCGGCACCCCGCCAGACAAATCGTTATTCAGAAGAATAGTGCAGGGATCAAAATCTTTAAGTCCAAGACGACGGCCCTTCATGCCTATGCGGACCAAGGGCTCTAATACCAATCTCTGACCATCAGGTAAATCGACTGGGGTAGGCTTTTTGATGTCATCACTTAAAGAGCCCAAACGGACATTCAGACCTGTTTGGCGCAAGATAGACGCTAAGCGTGCGACGTTTTGCAAATAAAACACATTGCGTGTGTGTTTTTCCGGAATCAAAAGTAAGTTCTTAGCGTCTGGGCAGATCTTTTCAATCGAGGCCATGGTGGCTTGCACAGCCAATGGCAACATGTCTGCTGATAGATTATTAAACCCGCCTGGGAATAAATTGGTATCTACAGGGGCCAACTTAAAGCCTGCATTACGCAAATCTACCGAGCAATAAAAGGGCGGCGTATGTTCTTGCCACTCCAATCTAAACCAACGCTCAATCGCTGGGGTTGCGTCTAATACCTTGCTTTCTAATTCAAGCAAAGGGCCATTCTGTGCGGTAATTAAATGTGGAACCATACTGTCATTCTAAGTCAGATAAAAAAAGAGCGGGTTCGTTATGAATCCGCTCTTTAAAGTTGCCCAGAAATCGCTGCAATAACTGGGCTATTTCACACTAACTAGAGAAATACTCGACCTTACACTTCGTAGGCAGTTTCGCCGTGAGATGTAATGTCCAAACCTTCGCGCTCCTCTTCTTCTGGAACACGCAAACCAATCACTAAATCAACTAGTTTGTAGGCAATGAATGAAACAACGCCTGACCAAACAATCGTGATGAGTACCGCTTTCAATTGAGTCCATACTTGGCCAGCAATTGAGTAATCAGCAGACACAGCATTGGCAACATAGTCATAAATACCAGTACCGCCTAGATCAGGAGAAGCAAATACACCTGTTAAGAGGGCACCTAAGATACCGCCTACGCCGTGAACACCAAACACGTCCAAACTGTCATCAGCACCTAACATGCGCTTGAGACCACTGACACCCCATAAGCAGAGTAAGCCAGCAACTAGACCGATGATGATTGCACCCATAGGGCCTACAAAACCTGCAGCAGGCGTTACAGCAACCAAACCAGCGACGGCACC
Source organism: Polynucleobacter sp. MWH-Loch1C5 (assembly GCF_018881775.1). GTDB lineage: Bacteria > Pseudomonadota > Gammaproteobacteria > Burkholderiales > Burkholderiaceae > Polynucleobacter. The sequence goes on along the minus strand of NZ_JACVPR010000001.1, from coordinate 934,200 downwards.
AGAAGCAGCACCCAACATAGATGGCTTACCTTTTGACAGCCACTCACCTAAAGTCCAAGTGAGTACAGCGCCTGAAGTAGCCAAGAATGTGTTGGCAAATGCTAGAGCAGCACCACCCGTTGCTTCAAGCGCAGAACCGGCATTGAAACCAAACCAACCAAACCAGAGCAATGAAGCACCGACCATGGTTAATGTGAGGCTATGAGGCTTCATGGCTTCTTTACCGAAACCAATACGCTTGCCAATCACATAAGCACCTACCAAACCAGCAACAGCAGCGTTGATGTGAACGACTGTACCGCCAGCAAAGTCTAGAGCACCCATTTGGAACAAGAAACCAGAAGCGGCTGTGGCTGCTTCGGCGGCGGCTGCATCAGTAAATGCATCAGGACCTGGCCAGAACCAAACCATATGAGCGATTGGCAAATAGCTGAATGTGAACCACAAAACAATGAATGCCAATACAGCAGCAAACTTCGCACGTTCAGCAAATGCACCAATGATCAAACAGCAAGTGATCGTGGCAAATGCGCCTTGGAATGAGAAGAATGTGTACTCAGGAATCACGACGCCTTTGCTGAATGTTGCACCCACAGATTCAGGGGTCAAACCAGCCAAGAAGAGACGATCAAAACCACCAAAGAATGCGCCACCTTCTGTAAACGCAATACTGTAGCCATAAACAGCCCACAACACTGCGATTAGAGAGAAGATCACCATACATTGCATGAGCACGGAGAGCATATTCTTACTACGCACCAAACCACCGTAGAACAAACCTAGGCCAGGCAATGTCATCAAAATGACCAATGCTGTACAGATCATGATCCAAGCAGTGTCGCCTTTGTTAGGAACAGCGGCAGGGGCTGCTGGCGCAGCAGGAGCTGTAGCGGCTGTAGCAGCTGCGGGAGCTGTTGCAGTCGCTTTAGCATCTTGTGCATAAGCAGGTGTACTTACCGCCAAACTAAATGAACCCAGAGCCAATGCTGCTGCACCAGCTGCGAGTAGACGTTTAATCCAATGTGTCATTTTTTACCTCGCTTTATAGAGCAGACTGACCGGTTTCACCGGTACGAATGCGGATGACTTGTTCAATTGGCGAGACAAAAATTTTGCCATCACCAATCTTGCCGGTTTTTGCAGACTTCTCAATTGCTTCGATCGCTTGCTCAACGATGACGTCATCAACGGCAGCTTCGATTTTGACCTTAGGTAAAAAATCCACAACATACTCAGCACCACGATATAACTCGGTGTGACCTTTTTGTCGGCCAAAGCCTTTAACTTCTGTGACGGTAATACCTGAGACGCCAACTTCTGATAGCGCCTCACGTACCTCGTCAAGCTTGAAAGGCTTGATGATTGCAGTAATAAGTTTCATGAGGTTCTCCGTGAGGTCGCCAGATTAGAAAGCTTTGGTTAGAGACAATACAAAAGCATCTTTGTATAAAGTCTTTGTGCCAGCGGTTGCATATGCTTTTGAACCAGCACTCATATCGTTGGTATGGTACTTACCGCTAATGATCACACCATCCAAGTCATAAGTTAGGCCAACATAGTAGTCAGCATAGGAAAATTTTCCAGTTCCAATGTTTACAGATGCTGACTCTTTATAGTCTGTATAGCCCGCATGAGCAACCAGGGATAACTTTGGTGCAATCTCTTGCGTCAAAGTTAAATCGTAATATTTTGTCCCTCTTGCACTTTTAGTCGTATCAGTAGATGCAAAGTAGTTATCACCTACTACATAGTTCACCTTGAATAAAGCTGGCCCATAGGTGACACCGACGTAAACTTCTTCTGTATTTGCGGCATAGTCAGTACCTGAATCACTACCTTTTCTAGAGCCTGGATAATAGTAAGCAATCGCACCAAAATCAAAAGTCAAACCAGAAATCTCTTTTTTAAAACCACCATAAAAATCGACCTCAAGGTTATCGCCCTTTGAACCCGCTGCCCAGTCAGAAACCTGCGATGCCCATGTACCAAGATAAAAACCTTCTTTAAATGCAACGTCTACACCGCCTTGTAAAGCTGGGTTTTTGTTATTTTGTGAAAGACCACGGAAGCGATAGTCGCTTGTGATACCGATGTTAGGTGTAATCGTTACGCTTGGCACCTCAGCTGGTGCTGTTTGAGCCATAGCGCCTGAAGATAATGTTGCTGCAGCAGCCAATGCGATTGCAGAGAGAGTTAAGTAAGTTTTCATTTGTTGCACTCCTAATAAACAATCCAAGGGAAATTCCTTGCAATGATTTAAAGCAATCTGCGTGCCAGTTTAATTTTCTTATTAAATATCAATAACTTGTTAAATTTGTTTTGATTGAATGGTTTCATTGTCATCCTTTTTCGATGAATAACCGCACTTTTGTTGGGCATATTTCGTTCACCATAATGGTGCATCTTTTTGGTGCATGACGGCTATGCTTTAATTTGGTAAAAAGTAGCTTTCCTAAGGAGTGATCGTGAATCCCCAAGACGTTTTACAAAAAATGCAAAGTATTGCTAATGAAATGCAATCCAAAGTGAGTGATGCGATCAAGCAAACACCTGCAAAAGATTTAGAAAAAAATGTTCGCAGCCTAATGACCCAAGGTTTTCAAAAAATGGATTTAGTGACTCGCGAAGAATTTGATATTCAGACGCAAGTATTAGCAAAAACACGTGCGAAGTTAGAAGAGCTCGAAGCTAAAGTCGCGGCGCTTGAAAAAAACTCAAAGTGATTCGTGTATTTGGAAATTCTTTTTTAGCGGCTTAGGATAAAAATAAAACCATAGGTAAGCCGCTAACTGCATCACAAAGAAAACAAAGAAGACTTGTCTGAAAGCATCAGCTTTTGATTGCTCTAAATTAGTTGCAATATCTAATCCAACACCAATTAACCACTGGACAAAGAAAGCCCCTATAAAAATAATCAGGTTATAGCTAGTGCTAGCTACACCAGCATTTTGTTTCGGGAAAGCAGTACTCACTGTACTTTGTCCCAAGATATGAGTTGTTGAAGCTGCAGCCATCGCAACCCAAAATATCCAAGCGTGCGTGCTCGTAGAGGTAATAGCAAAGAACTGCAGCCCCAGACTTAACATCAATGCCCATTTGACATACAAGATCGTGTGTACACCTTTAAGATTAATTTTAGGTATCAGCCAAGCATTAAAGGCATAAGCACACAACATCGCAGCATTGAATAAAAAGAGTATCTGCGCAGACTGCTTAGGATCAAAGCCTGACACATAAATGAACCAGGGGCCGATCCATAGAGTCTGTAAGGCCATGAAACCACCATGATTTATGACACCTAATGGCAACATTCTGATGAAAAAAGGATGTCTGACAATTTGCCAAAGACTCATGGATGCTTCGGCATGCTCACCCTGATTATGCTTTGGATGATCATCAAATCGCGGCAAGCCAAAACGAATCCCCAGCATGGCAATAAAGACGAGAACCGCCATCACCACAAAAACGCCACGCCAACCTATCACTGGCAAAGATATTTGTACTGGTACTGTCGTCAGCAGGGCGCCCAAGGTACCAAAGACCAACATACCCGAGGCTAGCTGGCCTTGTTGCTCTAACTTAAACCAACGACGATAAGCAGTAAAAGCCGCCATCAAACAAGCCGAGACTCCCACACCAATAAATAAGCGGCCCAACATCAAGCCATATAAGTCTTCTGCGAAAGCAAAGGTAATAGCCCCTAGTAGGGCAAAGATCAATAAGATGCTTTCCGTACGGCGCGAGCCATAACGATCCATTGCCAGCCCTAAAGGAATTTGCATACATGCAAAACCAATAAAGTAGGCGGAAGATAAAAGACCTAATTGTGTATTGCTAATGGCTAAGTCATTGACCAACTCTGGGGCAATTACTGCATTGATTGAGCGAAAGGCGTAAGACAAAAAATAAGCAAAGGCAAATAAAAGAAAAATCTTGAGTGCTACCAACCCACGAATTTGACTTTTATCTTGAATCAAAATGAGTCCTCAATGATTAAAAAGGCCTAAATTGGTTGAGGAACATCTGATGCTGTTCTGTATGTTCTTGAGTATTCTTCTCATTGAGATTGCTTTGCAAAACACTCAATTGATAAATCATGGTGGTGCCATCAGGAAATTGCCTTTGTATTTGGCGCACGATCATGACTCTCTTTTTCTGATCAGGCCCAAGACCGCTCAATTGCCACTCCTTGGCGGGCAACTCATAACTGGGCGAACCTAAAGTACGAACTGTTTTATGGCTCACTAGCGGCTCATCTTGATTACCAAGATTAGCTAAGATGCCCTTTTGCAAATAAGTGCTCACTTCATTGGCTAGCTTTGCCTGCTCTTTAGTCAGCTGTATCGCACCAACCGCATAAAGTGCATCTCCGGCACGAGCAGCTTCCATGGTCATCTTAATTTTTTGGTCGGCAATGAGTAAGGTTTTTTCTGCCCGAGTAGGCTTACCTGGATACAAAGCCTCAAACAGCAAATCATCAGATTTAACTGTGCGCCAATCATAGGTAGGCGTACAAGCTGACGATGCGATGGCCATCAACAATGCCACACTAACTTTGTAGAAATTAGCCAAAAATGATCTTTGTGTTTGCATAAACTATGATTATGCCTATTCTGGGTCATTTGAGCGAAGAAGACTTGTCATGAAAAAAATCTATCAAATCATTTTTAGTCTTATCTGTGCAAGTACCCTCTGGGGCTGCCAGTCCAATACTCAACAAAGTATGCCCACTTTTAAAGTTGCCGAAGTGAATGGCCAAACACTCACACAAGACACACTCAAGGGTAAAGTGACTGTGATTAACTTTTGGGCCACGAGTTGCACCACCTGCGTTAAAGAAATGCCCGACTTAGTAAAGACTTATGAAAAGTATCAAGCAGCTGGCTTAGAGATGGTTGCTATTGCCATGTCATATGACCCACCGATGTATGTGGTGAACTTTACTGAAACACGCAAACTACCATTTCGGGTAGCGATGGACTCTGATGGTTCTGCTGCAAAAGCCTTTGGCAAAATTCAGCTGACTCCTACAACATTGGTAATCGATAAAAAAGGCAAGATTATCAAGCGCTATGTTGGTGAGCCTGACTGGTCAGGCTTTCACCAACTATTAGAAAAGTCTCTGGCTGAAAAAATCTAATTAAACGACGCCCGCTTGATGAGCTTGCTCATCAGCGTGGTAGCTTGAACGCACCATCGCACCGACCGCCGCATGGGTAAAGCCCATTTCATAAGCTTTTTTCTCAAACATGGCAAATGTGTCTGGGTGCACATAACGACGTACTGGCAGATGATGGTTCGATGGCGCTAAATATTGACCAATAGTGAGCATATCAATATTGTGCTCACGCATATCTTGCATGACCTGCAAGATTTCTTCATCAGTCTCACCTAAGCCGACCATCAGACCACTCTTGGTTGCAATATTTGGATATAGCGCTTTAAAGTCTTTCAGAAGCTTTAAAGAGTGCATATAGTCAGAGCCTGGACGCGCTTCTTTGTATAAGCGAGGTACAGTCTCTAAATTATGGTTCATCACATCAGGCAAGCCCTTGGCAAAAATATCCAAAGCTTTTTCAAGGCGGCCCCTAAAGTCAGGGACGAGCACCTCAATACGCGTATTAGGTGATAAATCACGGGTTTGCGTTATGCAATCGACGAAGTGTTGCGCCCCACCATCTCGCAAATCATCGCGATCCACACTGGTAATGACAACATAAGAGAGCTTCAAAGCGGCAATTGTTTTTGCCAAATTCGAGGGCTCATTCACATCGAGCGGGTCAGGTCGGCCATGACCTACGTCACAAAATGGGCAACGACGGGTGCACTTATCACCCATGATCATGAATGTCGCTGTACCTTTACCGAAACACTCGCCAATATTCGGGCAACTCGCTTCTTCACAAACAGTAACTAACTGGTTCTCACGGAGAATTTTCTTGATTTCATGAAAACGGGAATTACCAGATGCTGCCTTGACTCGAATCCAATCCGGCTTCTTCAAGGTTTCTTCCAGAGGAACAATCTTGATGGGTATCCGCGATGTTTTATCGGCAGATTTCTGTTTTTGAGTTGGATCGTACTTAGTCATATGAGTTAACTACTGATTGAGTTGTGCTTCTAAATGAGAAACAAGCTTAATAGCTACATTATCAACCTTTTCCACAATTCCGATAGTAGCCATATCAACTGTGCGTAAACCAGCATAACCACAGGGATTAATTTGCTCAAAAGGACTTAAATCCATATTAACGTTGAGCGCTAAGCCGTGATAGCAACAGTGTTGACTCACTTTAAGACCTAAAGCCGCTATTTTTGCCCCCCAAAAGCTTGGGTTTAACTGCGCCGATTCTGATAAATAGATCCCAGGAGCCCCCGACTTGCGCTCTGAGAGGATTGCATAGTCAGCTAGGGTATGAATAATCGATGCCTCAATCCGATGCACCAACTCTTTGACATAAATACCGCGACGCTTTAAATCCAGGAGTAAATAAACGACCACTTGCCCTGGGCCATGGTAGGTAATTTGACCCCCACGATTGATATGCACTAAAGGAATCTGCGTATCACGCTGGAGTAAATGACTTTCATCTCCAGCTTGGCCTAGCGTAAATACAGGGGGATGTTCTAAAACCCAAATTTCATCGGCTGTATGTTTATCTCTATTTTTTGTGAAGTTCTGCATGGCCTCATAGATAGGCTGATAGTCTTGCCGACCCAAATACTGAATCTTGCAATCCATCAAAGAACCACACTCACCAAGGGATGTGTCGATAGCGTGCGATACAACTCATCCAACTGCTCACGACTTGTCACCCATACGGTGACCGTTAAACCGAGATAATTGCCCTGCTTAGAAGGTCTTTGTTCAACAGTCTTTTCATCAAACTGAGGATCGAACTGCTTGACCACAGAAACGATCGCTTCTAAATAACCAGCTTGATGTTTACCCATCACCTTGATAGGAAAAGCACAAGGATAGGTAATGAGAGATTCTTCTTTTGAGATTTCTGCCATCTTAAGCCTTAGGCTCTGGCTGACCCTGCCAAGCTCTAATAATCAAATCCCGAATGCAATGTAGTTTGCGGTGGAAAAAGTGATCAGCACCAGGAATCACCTGCACAGTCAATTCTTGTGGTCTAGCCCAATCAAGCACACTCGCCAAAGGAATGACATCATCCACTTCGCCATGGATCACTATCGTATCTTTAGGCACTGGCGCCACCTCCCACTTCGAAGTAGCAGAACCCACCATAATTAAGCGCTCTAGAGGTATTTGTAATTCGTTCAGACGCGTCACGACGTGACTGCTGACATAACTACCAAATGAGAAGCCCGCTAAAGCCAAGGGTAATTCATCAACGAGATGCGTCCAGGCATGCTCTTTAATCTCATCAATGCCTTGCCAATTAAAACTATCGCGCATCCATTGAATTAAAAAGACCAAATCATCTGTCTCGCCTTTGCCATCATCATGCGTTCCTGCGCTGGCGCCCACACCACGAAAATTAGGTCGCAAACTAATGTAACCCAATTGCGTAAAAGTGCGAGCTAAGGTTTGCGCCACCTTGTTGTCCATCGTGCCACCCAAAAGAGGATGAGGATGAGCCACCAAAGCTAAACCACGCGGCCTAAACGAAAGCGGCTCATGACGCACTCCATCTGGCAAATCTAATGACGCCTCAATATTACCGGCTGGACCTTGAATATGAACTGCGATTGTGCGTGACATATTTTTATTCTTGAATGACTAAACGCTCGACCACACGACCTTCTTTGAAATGGCTTTGAATGATTTCATCAATATCGGTCTGATCAACAGCGGTGTACCAAACACCCTCGGGATAAACCACCATCACTGGACCATGCGCACAGCGGTTTAAGCAACCTGCCTTATTGACACGCACCTTGCCCTCACCATCCAAACCTAAGGCTTTACAAGTCTTCTTTGCATAATCAAAAAGCTCTTGGGCTTGATGAAGGGCGCAACAATCATCACCGTTAGGGCGTTGATTGAGGCAGAAAAACATATGGTATTTGTAGTAGCTCATATTTAAATTATATCGAGGGCTTAGTTTTTAAGCCTTTTAATAAGGACAATGCCGCCAATAAAGGCCACAGCCAGGCCAGCCATGACAATAATGAGTTGAAATGTATCAAACGCCCTTGGCGCCACTCTTGCAAAGCCACCAAGAAATATGGGTTCTTGGGGAATAAATTGACCAAAATCAGAACACAAACAAATGCGAGGATGGCCAGTAGATAGATATAGCGTCTTTTCAGTTGCAAAATTGCCATCAGGACAATGCTCGAAAAAATCATGCCCCATAGAGCTGCTGGAGTTAACCAGACAAATGAACGCCCAATACCAAATTGCATTCCGGCAAATAGAGCCTTCATCAAAACAGTCATGATGAGCAACACACTGAGTAAACGATAGCGTGGGGCACTATCACGCATCGCCAAAGCAATAATCAATGATGCTGCAAGCCAAGCCATCATCGTGGTGGCAATTTCTAAACTGGCAAAGTTAACATCCACACGCCACAACTTAGGACTCCAGAGCCAATCAGGCAAATCTCCCATAGCAAGCCATGCAGTTTGAGGATAAATTTGAGCAAACGGAAATGCCAATATCAATATCAGAACACTGGAACGCTGGCCAAACCATTCATGTCTTTTTCTTTGAAAGGCCGTTCCCGACAACCAGCGAGGATCCATCGGCATGGCCAAGAGCGCGCCAATCGCCACTCCCCCTAAATTAGCCCACCAATCGACATTACTTGGAATTCTAGACATTAACCATGTCTGCAAAGACTCCAGCACACCAGAGAGCAAACCGCCGACTAATAGTGCAATCCACAAAGCTTGGTAACCACGAGAACGAGGATACAAAGCAAACACCAAGAGAAAGCCTAAGGGTACGTAACCTAGGATATTGGTAAATATGTCAAAGGAAGTGATGTAGCGAGGAATCGGCGCCCAAAACCATTCAAATTGCTCGACCCCCACTTGTAAATTAAAGTTAAACGGATAAAGACTCGCGTAAATAATCAACAACACATAACCCACGCACGCCATCCTAGCCGTGGGCATGGGTAAATCGGGCCATTGAATAAATTGCGGTTTACGAAAATTACTCGTCATACTGACATACTACCTACAATATGCCTATGAGGACAAATTGGCAGATTCAGCACCTAGCAACAAGCCCATCAAGCAATGACGCACTGGCTCACGGTCTTAGAAACCAGAGCATAAATCAGGCCACTGCTTTATTAGTGGATGAACAGACTGCAGGTAAAGGCAGAATGGGGCGCTCATGGTTAAGCGATCCTCATACATCACTCACTTTTTCTGTGGCACACCCGATCTATCGTAGCTTTGCAGAACTCTCAGGATTGAGCCTAGCTTGTGGCCTCAAAATCTGGCAAGGCATTGCTAAAGCGTGCTCAATCAGCAAAGAGGAACTCTACGCTCGCGGTTGCCGACTCAAATGGCCTAACGATCTTTATATACACAATCAAAAAGTAGGGGGCATTCTGATTGAAGCGGTCAGTCCTCAGGCCAATCAACATTGGCTCGTTATAGGTATTGGTCTAAACCTACTAGGCACACCACAACATAGCTCTATTAATCAGGCTGGATCTTTGTCTGACATACTCGACCCAAGGTATTTGGTCCGTGAAAATCTCTTTAGAGCCATCTTGGATGAGCTCGCTGATTTATTTCAAGATTTTGCACAGGGTGACTTTAGCCAATTTCAGGCAGAATGGAATCGTTGGCATTTATTTCAAAATCTCGAATGTCAAATTGTGCAAGAGGGCCAAGTCATCGACACAGGCATTGCCTTGGGTGTTGACACACAAGGTCAACTAGAACTGAAGACATCTACGGGCATACGTAAAATCATGGCAGGAGATGTCTCATTAAGGAAACAGGCATGAGTCTTTTACTAATCGACGCAGGCAATAGTCAATCCAAGTGGGCTATATGTCAGGAGAACGCTTCGATACAGACCCCGATCACAGATGTCAAAAGTATTGATTCTGCCTCTATTGATCCTAAAAATCATACTTGGCTAAATTTAAATTTAGGTCAAGATATCCGACATATTTATGTATCTAGCGTACTCAGTGATGCATTACAGCAAAACTTAAGCCAGCGCCTCTCTCAAGAATACGCAGGCATCTCTATTCAATACATAGCTCAACACAAAAACTTACTTCACTCTAGCTATAAAAATATTGCGCAGCTCGGAAGCGACCGCTTTGCCAATCTGCTGGCTAGCCGGGCTCTGATGCCTGCACAAAATCTTCTGATTATCAGCGCTGGGACAGCTACCACTATCGATCTACTAGATTCTTCTGGTGAACATCGAGGTGGCTTGATCCTTCCCGGTCTTGGCCTCATGCAAAATGCCTTGGCCAATGCCACCGGTCAGCTACCTAAAATAAATTCCTTTGCCAATCAAATTGGCTTGGCTAACAGCACCGAAGAAGCGATTCAACAAGGTACTCTGGCAGCTCATATTGGAGCTGTTGAGTTGCTCATCAGCAAACTAGATGAGACCGTCAGTCAAATCGTGCTAACGGGTGGCTATGCCTCTTGGATTGCCCCTCACTTAAATGAGCCCGTTATTCAAATTCCTGATCTCGTTCTCAGAGGATTACTCTGTCTTCATAAAAAACTAAATCCATGAAGAAAAGCATCGTCCTAGTCTTATTAATTATTGCAGTGACTTTCTTGAGCCTGACTATGCTTTTTAATCCCAGTGGCGCTCAACAATGGATTAATCATTGGTTTGAGTCCCCTGGGGCTAGCCCACAAAATAAGGCAGATTAAGATTGTCTGATCTTCTTGACTAACTGAGTTGTAGAACGATCATGAATAAATGGAATTGCATAAGCTTTACCACCCCAAGACTCCACGCACTTCGTTTCTTCTAGGGTGGCAATGTCATAATCCCCGCCCTTGATATAGATATCTGGACGAATGATTTTGATGAGCTCTACAGGTGTTTTTTCTGTAAATAATGTGACGTAATCCACAGACTGTAAGGCGGCTAATAAGGCCATACGATCATCTTCACGATTTAATGGTCGATCATCGCCTTTACCCAACATTTTGACCGAAGCATCAGCATTGACTCCAATCATCATGCTCTTACCAAAGGTTTTGGCTTGCGCCAAATAACTGACATGGCCCCTGTGCAAAATATCAAAAACCCCATTCGTAAAAACAAGTGGTCTTGGTATGCTCGCTAACACTGCCTGCAAATTCTCACGCGCAATGATTTTTTTCTCAAAGTCGGGATCAGGTAATTGATGAATGTCCATACGACTGTCTATGCTAAGTGGCCTTAAATTTGATCGATATGAGAGAGTATAGATTGTGCATGTAGCACTATTTCTTTTTGCTCATCTTCGCTGATTTTATTGAGATTAGCCATCATCAATTTCATGCGTGGATTTTTATTAAAGTCTTGTTGGTTCTTGATCAAGAAATGCCAATAAAGATTGGTAAATGGGCATGCATTGTCACCATATCTTTGCTCTGATTTATATCGACAAGCACCACAATAGTTACTCATCCGCTTAATGTAGGCACCGCTGGCAATATAAGGCTTACTGGTAAAACGCCCCCCGTTTGCAAATAATGCCATCCCTGCCACATTAGGTAATTCAACCCACTCTACCGCATCAACATAGATGGCCAAAAACCAATCAGCGACTGCTTGCGGCATCACCTCTGCCAATAAAGCAAAGTTACCCAAGACCATCAGCCTTTGAATATGATGGGCATAACCATACCTCAAGGTCTGACCTACTGTGTCTTGCATACAGGCCATTTTTGTTTGTCCTGTCCAATACCATTTGGGTAGTGCGCGTGTGTTTTTAAAGTAATTGGCTTGGGCCATATGAGGCATGTCTAAAAAGTACATCCCTCTAATAAATTCACGCCATCCAATGACCTGCCTGACGTAGCCCTCTATCGTTGATAAATCAATTTTTTGCAAAAGTCCTTCTGAAACCACCTTGTCCACAAGTTCTTGCGGTGAAATCAACTTGAGATTCAAAGCCGCTGAAATTAATGAATGCCAACCAAATGGGGTTTGGGTCCACATCGCATCTTGATACTCTCCGAAATGAATCAGACGATTTTGTAAAAAATCATCTATAGCTAACAACGCATCTTTGCGCGTCACTGGCCAAACAAAATCATCGAGCTCGCCGGGATGATCTGTAAACTTTTCTTGAACCTCTTGTATGACTTTTTGCGTAATCTCATCAGGTTCAATAAACAGAGGGGGTGGTATTAGGCCAGGCCCCTTCTTAGAGTACGGCTTACGGTTTTCGTCATCAAAATTCCAACGCCCACCTAAGGGTTCATCACCCTCCATGAGTACATTATGTTTCTTACGCATCATGCGGTAGAAAAACTCAAGACGTAACTCTTTCTTCTGGTGAGCCCAAGCAGCAAATTCTTTTTTCGTGCAATAAAAATGCGTATCTTCAAGCCATGTGCATACTATTTTCTCGGCCTGACACATTTGTTCGATCTCTTGCTGTACTCGATAATCGCCAGGCTCAACGGCCATTAATTCTGTAGCACCTTGTGTTCTTAGATAGACTCTTAATGTCTCTACTAGTGCGTCATTGGTTTTAATGTATTCGAGCGGATATGCTTTGCTTTTGATGTCATCTGCAAAGTGGCGCATCGCAGAAAAAAATAGGGCGATTCTTGCTTTATGAGACCAAACCGTTTGAGCCTCATGAGATGACTCAATCATCACCAGTGAGTCAGTTTGCTGATTTATTTTTGTAAATAATGGCGATTGATGATCAAGTTGATCCCCCAGTATCAACCCGATCAGTCGTCTAGCCCCGCTTACTGATTGCGAACGAGACGCCACTCTTTGACGTAGTTAGATATATCTGGGAGTTGCTCAATCACACGAATACCGTCCGGGGCACGACGCTTGAGCGCTTGGTTCTCACCACCTGCCCATATCTCAACGCCAGGAGCCAACTTAGACTTCAACTCATTCAAACCATCCACCACCTGGTTTTGATTAATTTGTGTTGAAAATGACAGGGCAACAATATCTGCTTTTTGTGCTCGTGCAGCTTGTGCTATTTCGAGAATAGGTGTTTGTGTACCTAAAGATACGCAGACACATCCCTCTAAAGCCATGAGTGCCTCAGCCATCAACAAACCTAAACTGTGTTGTTCTTGTGGGAAGGTTGTTAACAAAATTCTTGGGCGTGCCAACTCTTCATTCTGGCCCGTATGTCCCCTCGGTACAGAATTAATGGCCGTTCTTAAAAGATGCTTGATTTGTTCTGTGAACAAATGTTCTTCATGAATCTCGATCTTGCCGTTAGCCCAGTAGTCGCCTATGTTCTTAATCAATGGGGCCACAATATCTATTACAAAGCGGTCTAAACCAATCTTCATTAATGTGGTTGAAAGCGCTAAGCGCAAGGCCTCGGTTTGATGTGAACGCAATAAGTCCAAGTAACGATTCATATCGTCTTGGGTAATGACTGGTATCGCAGAGCTGTGTTCGTGCGTCTGTGTTCCCTGTGTGGCTAATTCTCTTAAAGTCTCAATAGGCAAAGGAACAATACGGCCGGGGCGATGACCAATATCAAGTAAACGCTTGAGTAAGCGCAACTTTTCTATCTGATCTGCGGGGTAAACACGGTCATCATTAGCATCGCGGAGTGGCTTTGGGAAGCCGTAACGACGCTCCCAAACCCTTAAAGTATCTTTAGCAATGCCTGTATCTCGCTCAACGGCTGCAATGCTGAGCATATCTGGCAAATTCGTAAACCTAACATTCATAAGTGATGACTCATGGGGTATCGCCAAGTTAATACTTGGTGTCGATGAACAAATTCTACACTGTCATAGACAAAATTTGCATATTTTTTATTTTTTAGCTAATATCTGAACAAGTACTAAATTTGCCCTAGACAAAAACCCTATTTGTCTAATGGGATTTAGCGAAATTATAAGGGTCGAGGAGACAAAACCCATGTTGGTCGCAAATATAGATGACCGATCCCCACATAGCCAGCGTAAGACTGGCCGGGGATTTTTTGTGCGCATGGCTGCCTACACCTTCATTATTTCTACTCTATTGATACTTAGCTGGCCTAAGGAAGCAAGTGCTATGACCTGTCCAAGCTCACTTTCGTTTACTTTCCCACGCCTACAAGATGAAGCGCCACAAAATCTTTGCCAGTACCAGGGCAAGGTGATTTTGGTGGTCAACACAGCAAGCTACTGTGGTTTTACAAGTCAATACGAGGGCTTAGAAAAGCTCTATGCACAATATAAAGACCGTGGACTTGTGATTCTAGGCTTTCCATCCAATGACTTTGGTAAGCAAGAGCCCGGTAACAATAAAGAGATCGCTGATTTTTGCCACAACACTTATGGCGTCAAATTTCCTATGTTTGCAAAAAGCTCAGTATCGGGGGCAGATGCAAACCCTCTATTCAAATTACTGATCGAAAAATCAGGTACTAAACCCCGTTGGAATTTTTATAAGTACCTGATCGATCGTCAGGGTAATGTGGTCAATGCCTACAGCAGCATGACCTCACCTAGCAGCAAGTCTCTTATTAAAGACATTGAAAAAATCCTATAGGAATCTGATATGAACGCCCCAGAAAAACTTTTCTTGCCCGATGTTCAGTCAAGCCCTGATGAACGTCAAATTGTGATTCAAAAAGTGGGGGTGAAAAGTATTCGCCACCCCATTCAAATTCAGTTAAGCAACGGGCCGCAGGCAACAATTGCGCAGATTGATATGACTGTACGTTTAGCCGCACATCTAAAAGGCACGCATATGTCACGCTTTTTAGAAATCCTGCAAAGCCACCATGCTGCGCTCGATTACGAAAGCCTGAAATCTATGATGGAAAGCATGCTCAATCGCTTAGAGGCAGATGCTGGACACATCACGATTGCGGCTCCTATTTTCATTAATAAGGTGGCCCCTATATCTAAGGTAGAAAGCCTTCTAGACTATGACGTGGTTTATACGCTCAGCTCTGTCGATGGTGTTTTCTCTCTCGAGCAAGAAGTGCGCGTACCTGTCACGAGCCTATGCCCTTGCTCCAAAAAGATTTCTGACTACGGTGCGCATAATCAACGCTCATTGATCAGTATGAAAACAAAGATCAATCAAGCGATGCCGATTGAGCGCCTGATTGATATTGCAGAAAATGCCGCGTCCTGCCAACTCTGGGGTTTATTAAAGCGCCCTGACGAAAAATATGTCACAGAGTATGCCTATGACAATCCAAAATTTGTGGAAGATCTAGTTAGAGACATCGCAGTCCAATTACAAAAGATGCCAGAAGTGAGCTATTACGAAGTTTCTTCTGAAAACTTTGAATCTATTCACAATCATTCAGCCTATGCCTGGCTGTGTGGTCCGCAACAGTGAACCCTTTTAGCCACAAGACATGAAGCCTACTGAGTCAAACAATTTCTCTCCCTCCCTTTTTAGACTCAGGGGTGTCTTGTGGCTTTCTTCTATTTAAACGAAAGTCAATATGAAAATAGCCATCATTGGAGCAGGTATCTCTGGCCTAGGATGTGCCTATGCGCTCAGTAAAGAATCGAATTTTGAGATTGATCTTTATGAAGGTCAGCGTCATATTGGCGGACATAGCTACACCATTGACTTAACTCTAGAAGATGTCACACATGGCATTGATACGGGGTTTTTAGTATTCAACCATCGGACCTATCCCCGTCTCGTCAAACTCTTTAATGAGCTCGAAGTCCCTGTCTCTAATTCCGAGATGACTTTCTCAGTATCGATTCCGAGAAAGAATGAAGCTCCATTGGAATGGTCGGGTACTAATCTCAACACACTCTTTGCCCAAAGAGAGAACTTGTATAACCCAAAGTTTCTCAAAATGGTCTTTGACATACTGCGCTTTAATAAGCAATGTACGCAATTGGCAGAAAGTGGCGCCCTGAATCAACTGAATGATTCAGTTGCTGACTTTTTAAGCAAAAATCGTTACAGCCAATACTTCAAGGACTGGTACTTCTTGCCTATGATTGGTGCCATTTGGTCATGCCCAGTTGAGCAAATGCTGGAATTTCCAATGTCAACCATGATTCGTTTTTGTCATAACCATGGCTTGATTCAAGTGAATGACCGTCCGCAATGGATGACTGTCAACGGAGGCTCACGAGAATACGTCAAACGTATCGTGGCAAAACTCAATGCATCAGGTGTTCAGATTATCAAAGATCAGGTAACGACAGTGCGTCGTGGCAAATCGATTGAGGTATTGACTGAGAATAACTCACTCAAACACTATGACCATGTGATCTTTGCCTCTCATAGTGACCAAACCCTGAATATGCTAGGAGATGCTCATCCCGATGAAGCAAAAATATTAGGGGCCGTTCGCTATCAAAAAAATCGCGCTGTAGTTCATACAGATAGAAGTCTTTTGCCGCAAAATGAAAATTGCTGGTCGGCTTGGAACTACACCACCAATAATCGAGCGACACTGGCAGATCGCAGAGTCTGCGTGAACTACCTCATCAACAAATTACAACCCCTACCTGCGGCATGGAAAGATCAAGCCGTGGTGGTGAGCTTAAATCCGGTTAAAGAACCACAAGCACGACTAAAGCGTATGGAAATTGAGTACGAGCACCCTATATTCGATGCCAAAGCGATTGAAGCTCAGCAACAATTAAGCCTCATCCAAGGTATTAGAAATACTTGGTTCTGCGGCGCTTGGACGGGTTATGGTTTTCATGAAGACGGTCTGCGCTCCGGCGAATTAGTCGCACAAGCGCTTACAAAACTTCATTCAACAGAAACTGATACGAGCTCCGAAGTATTTGAGGCTGCATGAAACTAGCATCAATCTGTTTTGGTGTTGTCAGGCACGCTAGGCTTAAGCCTGTGCAAAATGAATTTCGCTATGGGGTCTTTCATTTACGCATCCCCATGATGGCTCGCGCTCAATCTAAAACAGGTATTGCTCAATTAGGCCTAGGCGATAACTCATTTTCTTGGCTCAGCTTTTATGACAAAGACCACGGCAATGGTGATCAAAACTCGCTGAAGTGGGCGCAAGACCTAGCACGAGAATTTGGCATCGATGCAGAGCTAGATGAAATCTGGCTACATACATTTCCGCGTGTACTCGGATATGTATTTAATCCTGTGAGTTTTTGGTTTTATACCAATAAAGACAAGCAAACAATAGCTATCTTGGCTGAGGTCAATAATACTTTTGGCGAGCGCCACTGTTACTTTCTAAAAAAACCTGATTTAGCCCCCATAGCCTGGGGTGAAACCTTGCAAGCCCAGAAGATTTTTCATGTATCGCCATTTTGCGATGTAGCAGGCAAATACTTATTCCGCTTTGGCTCATTCAATGGCCAACACATCGCACGTATTGAATACCATCATGACGGCCCTCTATTAATTACTAGTATCAGTGGCTCAGAAAAAAGTATCGCCCTAGGTCAATTATTCTGGTCCGCACTACGTTACCCAGCGATGAGTATCGGTGTTATTCTGCGTATTCATTGGCAGGCGTTGAAGCTCTGGATTAAAGGCGTCAAGTTTTATAGCAAACCCAATCCCCCAACCATGCGAGTTAGCGAATGAGTAGCAGTATTAATGAATTAAATCTATCGTTAAATAGCATGCCTTGGCATGCCAAAGTTGTTCTGAATCTGTTAAATAGACTCGAATATGGACAGCTAGAAATCGAAACTCCTAGCAATGAGATCTTGTTTTTTTATGGCAAACAAGATGGTCATCATGCTCATATCAAGATCCATGATTGGGCAGTCTGTGAAAGAGCTCTCAAGTCCGGTGATATTGGTTTTTGTGAAGCCTATATCGATCAATTATGGGACTCCAAAGATCTTCTAGCATTACTTAGACTACTCTTGCAGAATCGCCGTACGATAGAGCGCGTCATCTACGGTAGTTGGTGGGGTCGATTGACTTACCAAATCAAACACTGGCTCAACCGCAACTCAAAATCTGGAAGCAAAAAGAACATCCATGCTCACTATGACATTGGCAATGCTTTTTACTCCCTGTGGCTTGATCCCACTATGACTTACTCCAGCGCCTTGTTCAAAAAAGAAGATGAAAGCCTGATTCAGGCGCAAATTAATAAATACCAACGCATCATCGATGAGCTGGGCATCTCTAAAGAGCATCGTTTACTAGAGATTGGTTGTGGCTGGGGTGGCATGATGGAAGTGGCCACTCAACAAGGTATTGCCATTGACTGTTTAACCATTTCTCAAGAACAAGCTAAATTTGCCAAAGAACGTGCGCAACGCATTCATCAAACTGAGCGTGCGCAAATTTTGATTCGCGACTACCGAGATCATACTGATCAATATGATGGCATTGCTTCTATTGAAATGTTTGAAGCTGTCGGTGAACAATACTGGGATACTTACTTCAAGACCGTATATCAGTGCCTCAAACCAGGCAAAAAAGCTTGCATTCAAACCATTGTGATTGCCGATCATTTATTTGAGCGCTATCGTGAAGGCACAGACTTTATTCAACAATATGTTTTCCCAGGGGGCATGCTGCCTTCTGTGCAGGCCTTTAGCATGGCTGCGCAAAAAGCAGGGCTGATGGTTACCAACACTTATAGCTTCGGGCAAGACTACTTCAAAACTCTATGCCTTTGGCATAAGAAGTTTATGGCCAATTTAGATACGGTCAAAGACCAAGGCTTTGATGAGTCTTTTATACGCCTGTGGAGTATGTATCTGATGTACTGTGCGGCGGGCTTTGCCGAAAACAGTATTAATGTGGCTCAACTGACTCTCATGAAGCCTGATCATGCCTCTGAATAAACCCATTTCTAGCTTTGCAGGTCAGCGTGTTTGGATTATTGGCGCATCTAGTGGCATAGGGGCTGCTTGTGCAGAAGCTTTTATCGAAGAGGGCGCTCAGATTGCAATTAGTGCGCGACGCACTGAATTACTGAATGACATTAAGAGCAAATATCCCAATAGCAGTATTGAAGTTCAGGCTTGTGATGTCAGCGATCCAGCTTCTATTCAAACATGTTATGACACGCTCATTCAACGTTGGGGCGAAATTGATTTAGTCTTATTTGTCTCAGGTATATATACACCACTACGTGCCGAGCAATTCACATTAGTGAAAGCCAAACCCATTATGGATGTGAACGTTATGGGACCCATGGCGACTGTCGCAACAGTGCTTCCCAAAATGCTAGAACGTGGTCACGGTGGTATCGGCATTGTCAGCAGCGTGGCAGGTTATAGTGGCCTACCTAAAGCACTAGCCTATGGTCCTAGCAAAGCTGCCATGATTAATTTTTGTGAGACTTTATTCTATGACTTACAGCCTAAGAATATTAATGTTTACATGATCAATCCTGGGTTTGTAGAAACTCCAGCGACGGCCAAAAATGATTTTTATATGCCCGGGCTAATTAGTAGTGCCCACGCTGCCCAAGAGATTTTGCAAGGCATCAAAAGAGGCGAGTTCGATATTCATTTCCCGAAAGGCTTTACACGTTTTTTAAAGTTTTTGAGAATCTTGCCTTACCCACTTTATTTTTATCTTGTACGTAAATTTGTGAAGATTTGATGATGCTTGAGCGACTCATTCAGGCTTATGAAAATCTAAGGCCAGAGACTATAGATCATCTTATAGAGCTCTATGCCAAAGACGCTTTATTCAAAGACCCCTTTAATGAAGTCCAAGGTCAAGAAGCGATTCGAGCTATTTTTACGCATATGTTTTCTCAGGTGAATGAGCCACGCTTTAAAGTGACTCACCATCTCCATGATGCCAAGAGCGCCTACTTGAGCTGGAATTTTCATTTACGCTTTAAGCGATGGTCTAGTGCAGAACAGATAATTCGCGGGTGCACCTATATTGAGTTCAATAGCGAGGGCTTGATCAAAAACCATCGAGATTACTGGGACGCAGCCGAAGAACTTTACGAGAAACTTCCCGCGATCGGTAGTTTCATGCGCTTTTTAAAGCAACAAGCACGCAACTAATTAACGTTTCTCTTTTTTAGCTCTGGCGATTAAATGATCCATTGTCTGGATCGCTCTGGCTTTTGATCCGCCAGCAATAGATGGGGAAGTAATATATTTCCCCTGCACAGCTACAGTAGGTACACCTTCGATACGGTATGCCTGAGCAATTTGATTGGCTGCACGGGCTTTTGAAATCACTGAAAATGATTTAAATGCATTAGAAAACGCATTTCGATCAACGCCTTGAGACGCTATCCAATCCATCACCTCAGCCTCAGTCATCAAACGGCGCTTGGCAACATGCATGGCTTCCATGACTTTAGCGTGTAAGTCAGATCGACCTAAAGCCTCAATGGCGTAAAACAATTGACTATGAATCAATAAATCATCTCTAAAGGCCACGGGTACTTTTTTAACGACAACATCTTTATCCTGGCGCTTGATCCATGCTGCTAACTCAGGCTCAAAATCATGACAGTGTGGGCAGCCGTACCAAAAGAATTCTAAAACCTCAATCTTGCCTTTAGCTTCGGTAGTTTGAGCAACCGGCAAAACTCTAAAATCGAAACCCTCTTCAATCGGTCTTGTTTGAGCGTGTGCAGTGAGGCTGAGTAAGCCGATAGACCAAAAGATAGCTAGCAAACTTCTTCTTAACCAACGCATAGAGATGCCCTTAATTAATTTGCTTTATTGATTCTGATAACAGTAGAGGGAATGCTGGCTGATTGCAGCTGGGCTCTTTTTTGAATCACTTCATCTTGGCCGATAAAGGGACCCACACGAACACGCCATAAAATAGAGCCATCCACTTCACGCTCTGAAATCACTGCCTCAAGACCTTGCATCGCTAAAGATGCCTTCTGTCGTTGAGCTTCATCTTGATTTCTGAATGCCCCTGTTTGTAACCAGTATTCTGCGCCTTGAGCCGAATCAGCAATGGCGGCAATAGGATCTTTGCTCTTTTTTGCAGTCGCCGACTTACTTTGCAAGGGTTTATTTAAATCAACTCGCTCTTCTACCTGAATCTCACCTTCATCAATCGCTTGTGCCACCGGCGCTTTATTATTTGAGAGCTCAGGGGCACGCAAATTTAGCTTAGGCTCAGGCGCACCACGCGTCAAAGTAATAGCCACGCCTACTGCTATCGCAAGGCCTAAGAGTAATCCCAAAACGAAACCCATCAGAGTTCCGCCAGATTGAGAGTGTTGTCTAAATTGAGCTTGTGAGTTCATAGGCATATATTACTCTTACATCTTTTCGGGTGCGAAAACCCCTAATACAGCTAATCCATTTGCAATGACCTGACGAGCAGCCAGTAATAAGGCTAGGCGCGCCTGCTTCAGAGCCTCGTCGTCGACCAATACACGCTCGGCGTTGTAAAAGGCATGGAAGTCACTGGCTAAATCTCTCAAATAGAAAGCGACCGCATGGGGTGCCAGATCTTTAGCGGCATTAGCCAACATATCTGGATATTCTGCTAAACGCTGCAAGAGTTGATCACTAGCAGTGCCTGTTAACAAAGATAAATCAGCCTTATTTAGAGATTTTTCATCACCGCCCCACTGGCGCAAAATAGAGCAGATTCGGGCATGCGCATACTGCACATAGAAAACAGGATTTTCGTCGTTTTGCTTAAGAGCCAAATCAACATCAAACACAAATTCAGTATCTGCTTTACGTGAAATCAAGAAAAAACGTACGGCATCTCTACCCCGACGAATCGCATCTTGTTTTTCACTCTCAGTCATAGAGTCCTGATAACCGCCTGACCATTCGATCAAGTCACGCACCGTGACATAAGATCCAGCGCGCTTAGAAATCTTGACCTCTTCACCGTTACGCATCACAGTCACCATCTTGTGTAATACGTAATTAGGATAGTCTTTAGGTATATCCCAAGATCTCTTTAAAGCTAAACCTTGTATGCCAGAGCGTACTCGAGCAATGGTGCCGTGGTGATCGCTACCTTGAATATTAATCACATGCGTAAAGCCACGAGACCATTTACGTCCATGGTATGCCACATCAGGTACAAAGTAGGTATAGCTACCGTCAGACTTACGCATCACACGATCTTTGTCATCACCATCGTCTGTGGTTCTTAACCATAAGGCACCCTCAGACTCATAGCAACGGCCTGCCGCCTGTAGGTCTTCTACCGCTTGCTCGACACTACCATCAGCATACAAAGAAGACTCTAAATAGTAACAATCAAACTTCACCCCAAACGCTTGTAAATCAATATCTTGTTCGTGGCGTAAATAAGCAACAGCAAAACGACGGATTGACTCCAAGTCGTCAGCATTGCCTGAGGCTGTCACTGCCTCACCATCGGCTGCTTTAACACTCTTCTTGGCTAGAAAATCTTGTGCAATATCAGCAATATACTCACCGTTATAAGCATCAGTAGGCCAAGCAGCATCACCCGGTTGATGACCTTTAGCACGAGCCTGAACAGAAATAGCTAAGTTTTGTATCTGAACCCCTGCATCGTTGTAATAAAACTCACGGTGAACTTGCCAACCTTGAGTCATCATTAAATTAGATAAAGCATCGCCAAGCGCTGCTTGTCTACCGTGGCCCACATGCAGCGGACCAGTAGGGTTGGCAGACACAAACTCAAGCAAGACTTTTTGATAATTAGCCGCCTGAAAACCATAACACGGCCCCTCACTCAATACTTGGGTAATCACTGCTTGCTTAGCGCGCGCAGCTACTCTGAGATTAATAAATCCAGGGCCTGCAATTTGTATATCAGACAGAAATTCCGAGAAACTCGGGTCACTAGAAATATTGGCAATGAGCTGTGTGGCTAAGTCACGGGGATTCATTTTCCATGAACGCGCCAATTGCATGGCCACATTACAGGCTAAATCACCATGCTCAGCAACCTTAGGGCGCTCAAGCTGTATGGCAGGTATTTCACCGTCAATCTGTTGTTGACTGGCTATTTGTTCTAAGGCTTTATGAAAAAGCTTTGCTATTTGATTTTTAATTACTGGTAGCATACAGGCATCAAGTTTATCAGTTTGCTTAATCTATTCATTTACATAACTATGTTGTATCGCTTTCAATCTAAAGAAGCACCCGACGTATTGATGCTCTCTGATTTAACCGAGCGGCTTTTCAACATCATTGAAAAACCGCTAGAAAAACAGGGGGTCTTTCTTCTTGAGCAATTACCCGATGCAATTTCAAAGTTAGAAGCTGCTATCGAGATAGATGCACAACTACGCCAGAAGTCTGTCGAATCCTTATCTGAAGACGAACAAGCAGCCCTCAAAAAAAATGATCGCTTAGGCCAACGCGCTCACCCATTTTTAGAACTTCTCAAAAAAGCTTTAGCGACTCAAAAAATAGTTATTTGGGGCGTTTAGCAAAATCACTAACCTGATCGTCTCCTAAGCGACCCACATCAAAATATTGCGCATGAGGCGAGGCAATGTAAAAGCCGCTCACACTAGACGCTGGAACCATCGCCATACTTTCAGTCAAACTCATCCCAATTTCATCAGCCTGTAAAACCTTGAACATGTTTTCCTTGACTGTATGATCAGGACACGCTGGATAACCGGGCGCCGGGCGAATACCTTGATATTTTTCACCAATCAGATCTTCGTTACTTAAATTTTCTTGGGCCGCATAGCCCCAGAGCTCCGTTCTCACACGTTGATGCATGCACTCAGCAAACGCTTCGGCCAAACGATCTGCTAAGGCCTTTAACATAATAGAACTGTAATCATCGTGTTTAGCTTCAAACTCAGCTAATTTTTTCTCGATACCTAAACCCGCGGTGACAGCAAACATGCCAACATAATCTGCAACGCCACTCTCTTTGCTGGCCACATAATCTGCTAAGCAGCGATTGGGCTTTTTAACACCATCAACGACGGGTCGGTCGCTTTGTTGACGATAGTTCTTCCACACAAGTAAGGCCTGTTGACGCTCTTCAGTCTCATACAGATGTATATCATCACCAACACCATGGGCCGGATAGATACCGATAATGGCGTTCGCTTGCAACCAACGCCCCTGAATGAGTTTCTGCAACATAGCCTGCGCATCTTGATAGACCTTCTTCGCAGAATCTCCCACAATCTCATCTTCTAAGATCGCCGGGAACTTGCCGGCTAAATCCCAAGTTTGGAAGAACGGTGTCCAGTCAATATATTGCGCAATAGTTGCCAAGTCGTAGTTCTTAAAAACACGGCGCCCAATAAACTTGGGCTTCGCAATGGTTTCTTTAGCCCACTCAATTTTTTCTTTATTCGCGCGAGCCTCTTCAAGACTAATTAAAGGCATCTGCTTTTTATTAGCATGCTGCTCACGCACACGCTCGTACTCCGCCTTTAGATCCTCAATGAATTTTCTAGCACCTTCATCCGAGAGTAAACTAGATGCGACCGAAACAGCGCGCGAGGCATCTGGCACATACACAACAGGGCCTTCATAAAATGGGGCAATTTTTACAGCAGTATGCACTCGAGAGGTCGTTGCTCCACCAATCATTAAAGGCATTTTTCTACTTCTGAAGTATTCATCACGCTGCATTTCTTGAGCAACATAGGCCATCTCTTCAAGAGACGGTGTAATCAGACCCGATAAACCAATCATGTCTGCATTTTCTTCTTTTGCCACCTTCAGAATTTCAGCACAGGGGACCATCACACCCATATTGACGACATCAAAGTTATTACATTGCAAGACAACAGTCACAATGTTTTTACCAATATCGTGCACATCACCCTTAACGGTAGCAATCACAATCTTGCCTCGTGATTTAACGTCACCACCACTTGCAGCAATAGCTTTTTTCTCTTCTTCAATAAAGGGCACCAAATGCGCTACCGCCTGTTTCATGACGCGCGCACTTTTCACCACTTGAGGCAAAAACATCTTCCCCGCGCCAAAGAGATCTCCAACCACATTCATGCCATCCATGAGGGGGCCCTCAATAACCTCAATGGGTCGCCCACCCGCGGCGGCAATTTCTTGGCGCATCTCTTCCGTGTCTTCAACAATATGTGAAGTAATACCGTGAACTAAAGCATGCGTTAAGCGCTCTCTGACTGAGGCCTCACGCCAAGCTAAATTTTCTTGAACTTTAGCGCCACCACCCTTGAACTGATCAGCTATCGCTAACAGACGCTCCGTAGGTGTTTGACCCTCTTTTTCTTTAAAACGATTGAGCACCACATCTTCGACACGCTCACGCAGTACTGAATCCAGATCTTCGTAGACACCCAACTGCCCGGCATTCACAATGCCCATATCCATGCCTGCTTTAATCGCATGGTATAAAAAAACCGTATGGATTGCTTCGCGCACCACATCGTTACCACGGAACGAGAAGCTCACATTAGATACACCACCACTGACTTTGGCACCCGGTAAATTCTTTTTAATCCATGCCGTTGCCGAAATAAAGTCATTGGCATAGTTATCGTGCTCTTCGATACCCGTGGCTATGGCAAAAATATTAGGATCAAAGATAATATCTTGTGGGTCAAAACCAATTTGCTTGACTAAGATTTTGTAACTACGCTCACAAATCTCAATTTTTCTCTGATAAGTATCTGCCTGGCCTTTCTCATCAAAAGCCATCACTACAGTGGCAGCCCCATAACGTCTGATGAGCTTGGCCTGACGAATGAACTCGGCTTCCCCTTCTTTTAAGGAAATAGAGTTAACAATCGCTTTACCTTGCACACACTGCAGACCAGCCTCAATAACGCTCCATTTAGAAGAGTCGATCATGACCGGCACACGAGAGATATCTGGCTCTGAAGCAATCAAGTTTAAAAAACGGACCATTGCCGCCTTCGAATCCAACATGGCTTCATCCATATTGATATCGATAATCTGCGCACCGTTTTCCACCTGTTGACGAGCAACGGTGAGCGCCTCGTCATACTGGCCATTCAAAATCATGCGAGCAAATGCCTTAGAACCCGTCACGTTGGTTCGCTCACCGACATTCACAAAACCGACTACGGGCGTAATGTTACAAGGCTCTAAACCAGATAAACGCATGGCTGCCATTCTTGCCTCACTCATTACACAGCCTCCTTATAGGCTGCCCATGAACGAGGCTGACGTTGACTTACCGCTTGCGCTATCGCCCGTATATGGTCTGGAGTAGTACCGCAACATCCGCCCACCAAATTGACTAGACCGTCTTTAGAAAACTCATCTAAGAGTCGTGAGGTGACCTCGGGGGTCTCATCAAAACCGGTGTCACTCATGGGATTTGGTAAACCTGCATTGGGATAGCAAGAGATGGCGGTATCGCAAACTTTAGCCAACTCTGCAATATATGGGCGCATGAGTGTTGCCCCTAAAGCACAATTCAAACCAAAGGTAATTGGCTTGGCATGTCTTAAGCTATTCCAAAAAGCTTCAACCGTTTGGCCGGACAAAATACGTCCTGATGCATCAGTGACTGTTCCTGAAATCATCACTGGCAAACATTCGCCCGTATTTTCAAAAAACTCATCGATCGCAAACAATGCCGCTTTGGCATTCAAGGTATCAAAGATAGTTTCAACTAAAAATAAATCTGCGCCACCCTCAAATAAGGCTTCCGCTTGTTCATAGTAAGCAGCTCTCAACTCTTCGAAGGTCACATTACGCGCACCAGGATCATTCACGTCCGGTGAAATACTGGCAGTTTTTGGAGTAGGGCCTATAGCTCCAGCTACAAAACGGGGCTTACCCGGTGTGGAAAATTCTTCACAAGCTTGTTTTGCTAAACGCGCGGAAGCCAAATTCATTTCTTTGGCTAACTCAGGCATTTTGTAATCATCTTGAGCAATTCGGGTCGCACCAAAAGTATTGGTTTCAATAATATCGGCACCCGCATCTAAATATTGACGATGAATATCTAAGATCACTTCTGCCTGGGTGATGCTTAGTAACTCATTATTCCCTTTAAGATCAATCGGATGATCTTTGAAACGGGTGATGGCAGGTAGGCCACGATACTGCTCTTCAGAAAGTTTTCTCTGTTGAATCATAGTACCCATCGCCCCATCCAAAATAAGGATGCGTTGCTTTAGTAATTCAGGAATATTCTTAGCGCGGGTATAAAGCATAAGTCTTAGTGTTTGCCTAACTTGCGGCAAATCGATTAAACCTATATTTTATCGTTAATAACGATATATTTCTGATTTACTTAACTTTTTCGGGGGAGTTTCTATGTTTGGTGCTATGCCTGACTTCAATCAAAGCCTAGAAATGTTCAAAACCATGTGGGGCAACTCCCCAACTCCCGGCGATGCTAGCGGCTTTGGAGCTGGCATTGGTGGCGGTGCAGCTATGCCCACTCTGAATATTGAAGAGCTCGATAAGCGCATTCAAGATCTAAAGAGTGTTGAAAACTGGCTGCAAATGAATATGAATGTCCTCAGAAGTACGATTCAGGGCCTTGAAGTCCAACGAGCCACCCTGGCCGCCCTGAAATCATTTAGCGAAGCCATGACCCCTGAAGCCATGGCCGAAGCCTCCAAGGCGGCTCAAAAAGCTGCCAACCAGGCGACTCAGGCAGCTACAGATATGGCCAAAAAAATGACTAGCGCTAGCTTTAGCCCTTCGAAAAGCGCAAAATCCCGTCCGCGCAAAGCTCCCGCGACAAAGACCCGGCGTGCCAGAGGTAGTTAAGGTGGGCAATCGCCTCACCCATAGCAAAAGTTAATTGGTGCAGATCTAGCGCTCTTTTAAATAAAACAGGCACTAGATCTCGAGCAGATTGAGGGGCTTGCCCACATGCAGTGAGCGTCTCTTCTAGACGAGCCTCATGGTGCTGCCTTAATTGCTCAACCCTTAAATGTAGGCCCCGAAATGGTTTGCCATGCGAGGGCAATACTAAGGTGTCTGCTGGCAAGTCTGCATAGCGAGACAATGAGTCCAGATAAAGCTTCAGTGGATTGGCATCAGGCTCACTATCAAAGACACTCACATTAGTGGAAATCCGGGGCAAAACCATATCCCCAGAAATTAAAATACCTTGGGCCTCACAATAAAAACTTAAGTGTTCAGGGGCATGGCCATAGCCAGCAATGACACGCCAGCGATGATTGCCTATCTGAACCTGATCATCATGCATCAAACGGGTGTAACGCAAAGGCATGCTTGGCACCATATTTTGATAATAGTTTGCTCTTTGTCTAATCTTTACTAGATCATCAGGGTCGGCTAAGCCATGCCGCTGAAAATGTTCGGCTGCACCACCACCTCCCGCGACTGAACCTTGTTGGCTCCCCTCAGTGCTAATAAGCCATTTAGCCAAAAGGTAATCTGTCATACTCATCCATAAGGGCAAATGATATTGTTCGCACAACCATGCCGCCAAACCCACATGATCAGGGTGCATATGAGTGACAAAAAGTCTTTTTAATGGACTATTGGACAGCTCATCACGAAAAATAGCCTGCCAAGCATTTTGCGTAGTCTCATGGCTAATCCCTGTGTCGATGATCGACCATGCCCCCTCTGAATTTTCACCATCTTGGACAAGCCATAGGTTAATATGGTCTAAAGCAAAAGGCAGGGGCATTCTGACCCATCGCAAAAAGGGAGTAATCGCAATGGTTTTTCCGGCATCTGGGACAGTATCCGCCCAGGGATAGATCAATGTCTGCATGTCAGTTTGCGTTATGAAACATCAGCTACGATAACTCACTATGGCACATTTTCCCAAATTACTCTCTTCCCAGGTTGCTTTTGATATGGCTCAGACCTTAGTCGATGGTTTTAATCGACATTATCGAATCTTTCGGGAAGCAAGCCGTGAAGCAAAAACACAGTTTGAACAAGAAAATTGGTTAGGTGTTAGACAGTTACTGCGTGACCGCATTGCGTATTACGATAAACGTGTCGCAGAAACAGTGGTCACTCTTGAAGATGAATATGATGCCGTGAGCCTCAATGATGAGGTATGGCAACAGGTTAAGCTGCACTATATTGGTTTACTTACGGAACATCATCAGCCAGAACTGGCTGAGACTTTTTTCAATTCCGTTTGCACTCGCATACTGAATCGCTCCTATTTTCATAACGACTTCATTTTCATTCGGCCCACCATCTCAACCGAATATATTGAAAATGATGAACCACCGACAAGACCGACCTATCGCGCCTACTATCCCGGGAATTTAGCCGGCTTAAAAAGTACTTTTGAAAAAATTATTTCTAGTTATGAACTCAGCAATCCATTTGAAAACCTCAATCGTGATATCAGCTTTGTAGTCAAAGCTATCGAAGAAGAAGTTGGCTTAGCAGAAATCAGAACTAATTTTCAGGTTCATGTACTGACTTCTTTATTCTTCAGAAATAAAACGGCCTACATTATTGGTCGCCTGATCAATGGTGATCGCACGATCCCCTTGGCCTTGCCTATTTTGCACAATAAGAATCATCAGCTTTATATAGATACAGCCCTACTTAAAGAAGAAGACTTGGTGGTCATCTTTAGCTTTACGCACAGTTACTTTTTGGTAGAAATGGAAATCCCATCGGCTTATGTCACCTTTTTAAGAACAATCATGCCGCATAAGCCAAGAGCTGAAATCTATAACTCTCTAGGCCTACAAAAGCACGGGAAAAATCTCTTCTATAGAGACTTTCAACATCACTTACTACACTCGACTGATCAATTTAGGATTGCGCCAGGTATCAAGGGCTTAGTAATGTTGGTATTTGATTTACCAAGCTACCCCTATGTATTCAAATTAATTAAAGACTACTTTCCGCCACCCAAAGAAACGACTAGGGAATTGATTCAATCGAAATACCAATTAGTTAAGCAGCATGATCGCGTTGGGCGCATGGCTGATACTTTGGAATTTACATCTGTCGCTTTTCCCTTAGAACGCTTTGAGCCTGAGCTCATTGAAGAGCTGAAAAAACATGCCGCCTCACAACTTGAATTTGGCAAGGATATTGATGGGCAAGATGAATTAGTGATTAAACACTTATACATTGAACGTCGTATGACGCCGCTGAATATTTATCTCCAAAACGGCACCGAGGAACAAGTTGAGCACGGCATTATTGAGTATGGTAATGCGATCAAGGAACTGATTGCTGCCAATATTTTCCCTGGCGACATGCTTTATAAGAACTTTGGCGTTACGCGTCACGGCCGAGTTGTCTTTTATGACTACGACGAGATTGAATACCTTACCGACTGTAATATTCGCAAGGTGCCAGTTGCCAGAAACGAAGAAGATGAACTATCTGGTGAGGTTTGGTACAACGTGGGGCCTCACGATATCTTCCCTGAGACATATAACACCTTCTTGTTAGGGGATGAGAGGGTGCGCAAATACTTTTTAAAACATCACGCTGACTTCTTTGAAGCCAGTATGTGGCAAGTTCATAAAGACAGAATTTTGGCCAATCAAGTCCATGATTTTTTCCCTTATGACAAAAAACTAAGATTTATTAATCGCTATCAATAATATGAATCCGTCGAACAACCCCTATCTGTTAGCCAACCTACTTGAGAATAATCAAACATGGGTTAAACAGGTCACAGAAACAGATCCTGAATATTTCTCACGCTTAGCTACACAGCAAGCCCCTGAGTATTTATGGATTGGTTGTTCGGATTCCCGAGTACCCGCTAATCAAATAACCGGCTTAGCACCTGGAGAGGTATTTGTTCATCGCAATATTGCCAATGTGGTGGTTCACACGGATTTAAATGCCTTATCTGTTATTCAATTTGCTGTTGATCAGATAAAGGTCAAGCATATTATTGTGGTGGGTCACTACGGCTGTTCTGGCGTACGCGCGTCTCAATTAGGCCTCAGAATTGGCTTGGCAGATAACTGGATACGCCATATACAAGACGTCAAAGATAAGCATGGCAGATATCTAGGGAGCATCTTGCAAAAAGATACGCAACTCAACTATCTTTGTGAGCTGAATGTTATTGAGCAAGTGATGAACGTCTGCAATACAAGCACTATTCAAGATGCCTGGGCCAGAGAACAAGATGTGACTGTGCATGGCTGGATTTATGATCTCAAGGACGGACGCCTCAAAGATTTAGGGATGAGTGTTCGTAATACTGACGAGCTAGAAAGTCGTTATCAGGCGACAATACAAAAAAACTACGCTTATTCATAAGATGGAGCCATTGAGAACACACTCCCCCTGCATCAATTTGTGCAAGATGGATGATGAGGATCGCTACTGCCTTGGCTGTCGCCGCACTCTTGATGAAATTGCGGTCTGGTCTGAACTATCAGACCTAGAAAAAGATGCCTTATGGCAAGTGCTAGACCTAAGACGCCAAGCATCTTGAAATCACTAGCAGGTATTCGTTTTATTGAAAGAGGTTGGCTATCAGCCAACAACATCTTTATCTTTAACCAAGATGAGTTACATATTGTTGATACTTCATACGATAGTCATCGCGCACAAACTCTCTCATTAGTACAACAACATTTAAATCAGCACCCTCAAAGTCAGTGTGTATCGATAATTAATACTCATCTTCATTCTGATCATTGTGGCGGCAACGCAACTCTGCAGTCTGCTTTTCCACAAATCAAAACGTATATCCCTCAAGCCAGCTGTGAGGCTGTAAAAAACTGGGATGAAACACAATTAAGCTTTATTCCGACAGGGCAAGAATGCTCACGCTTTCAGTTTGATCAAGCTCTTCAAGTGGGTCATCAACTGACTCTGGCCCAGCGCACCTGGGATATTCTCGGCGCTCCAGGTCATGACCCAGACTCAGTCATTTTGTACAACGCGCAAGATGGCTTATTAATTTCTGCCGATGCTCTTTGGCAAAATGGTTTTGGCACTATTTTCCCAGAGCTTATTGGTGAAAGTGGCTTTGACGAAGTGAGTCAAACTCTGGATCTTATTGAATCTCTAGATGTGCAATTAGTCTTGCCCGGCCATGGCCCAGCTTTTAGTGACCTTGCTAGCTCGCTTCATACGGCAAGGTCAAGGCTCGATTATTTAGCCCAAGACCCAAAAAGAAATGCCAAGCACGCCGCTAAAGTTTTACTTAAGTTTCGATTATTAGATTGGCAATCTATTCGGCTTGATGATGCACAAGATTGGATAGTCAAAACACCCCTATTTAGCTCAATAGCGAAGATTTTGGGGATGTCTTTGGATGAGATAAAAAAATGGGCGCCACGTGCTCTTATTGAAACAGGTGGCGCCCGATTGTCAGGCGATCTATTGATTAATCAGAATTAATCAGCGTATACGCCAGCTTTCTTGATGATTGGGCCCCACAAATCAATCTGAGCCTTCAAGTGAGCCTTGTGACCTGCTGGGCTAGCATTTTTCTCATTAGGTACAGCAGCACCTAATTCAGCCATCTTAGCTTTATAGCCAGCGTCGTTAATACCTTCCTTAACAGCAGCAGCTAATTTTTCTACCGCAGCAGCAGGAGCACCTTTCGGAGCATAAACGCCATGCCAAACGTTCACTTGGAAGTTCTTCAAACCCTGCTCATTCATAGTTGGGATATCTTTGAATGCTGGGATACGTTGCATAGTTGTAGCACCGTAGGCTTTAACAGCACCTGAGTTCAACTGACCAGCAATGTTTGTAGTTTGGTCACACATCAACTGTACTTGACCACCAATCAAATCTGTCAAAGCAGGGGCTGTACCTTTGTATGGAACAGTCGTCATGTCTACTTGAATAGTGCTCATGAACAGCAGACCGCACAGGTGGCTCGCTGATCCAATACCAGCATTGGCATATGACACTTTTGTGCTGTTTGCTTTGATGTATGCCAAGAGCTCAGTCAAATTCTTTGCTGGCACAGCTTTGTTAGCAATCATAACCATTGGCACGTCAGCCACTTGGCCTAAGTGTTCGAAATCTGTATTGGGGTCAAAGCCAAGATTCTTATACAAAGATGGGGCTGTTGACATGCCAATGTGGTGAATCAAAATCGTATAACCATCTTTTGGAGCAGCCAATACCTTCTTAGCGGCAACAGTACCACCAGCACCTGGGGAGTTATCAACAATCACTTGTTGCTTAAGTGACTTAGTCATCACTTGAGCTAATTCACGAGCTACCTTATCAGTTGGGCCGCCAGCAGCAAAAGGAACCACGAGAGTGACAGGCTTGTCACTTGGGAAAGCTGCTTGTGCAGCAGACGCGAATACGCCAGCAGCTAAGCTTAATGCCAAAGCTGTGCGACGAATATTTTTGTTCATATAAAAATTCTCCTAAGTTTTTATGCCATAGATAAAAAACTATATAGCGGTTATATTGTAAGGAAATATTAAGAAAAGTCGACCTAAAAAGCCCTACTCATACCTATGAATAACCCTAAATTAGCCAAGAACTCCCATTTACCTCAGGTTTTA
Source organism: Polynucleobacter sp. MWH-Loch1C5 (assembly GCF_018881775.1). Lineage (GTDB taxonomy): Bacteria > Pseudomonadota > Gammaproteobacteria > Burkholderiales > Burkholderiaceae > Polynucleobacter. The sequence goes on along the minus strand of NZ_JACVPR010000001.1, from coordinate 900,781 downwards.
CAAGGCTTACGCCTACCTGTGATTGCGGCGCCCATGTTCATCGTGAGCTACCCTGAACTTGTCAAAGCACAGTGTATGTCTGGGATTGTGGGCTCGTTTCCGGCGCTCAATGCTCGTCCTGCAGAACTCCTAGATGATTGGTTAAGCCAACTCAAAGAAGAACTTGCAGAAGAACAGGCTAAAAACCCAGCCAAAAAAATCGGTCCGATAGCAGTGAATCAGATTGTTCATATGTCTAATCAAAGACTTGAGCAAGACGTGAGAACTTGTGTCAAACACCAAGTGCCCATCTTTATTACTAGCTTGCGCGCACCCATCAAAGAAATTTTGGATGCGGTTCACAGCTATGGCGGGATTGTTTTACATGATGTCGTGAATATTCGTCATGCTGAAAAGGCACTTGAGGCAGGGGTCGATGGTTTAATTTTAGTTGCCGCTGGCGCAGGAGGTCATGCGGGCACTCTATCTCCCTTTTCATTAGTAGGTGAAGTCCGTCAGCTCTTCAAGGGTCCCATAGCACTCTCAGGCTCTATTTCTAACGGCCAATCGATACTGGCTGCCCAAGCTATGGGTGCAGACTTTGCTTATATGGGCACTCGGTTTATTGCCAGCCAAGAGGCCCATGCATCTCAAGCCTATAAACAGGCCATCATTGATGCTCACGCTGCCGATATTGTGTACACCGATTTCTTTACGGGTATTCATGGCAACTATATTCAGCAAAGCATTATTAGCGCCGGTCTAGACCCTAAAAATCTGCCGAGCGTTGACAAATCAAAAATGGATTTTCAAAAAGCCAATCAAGATGAAGCCAATGCAAAAGCCTGGAAGGATATTTGGGGTGCAGGGCAAGGCGTAGGCCTGATTAATGACGCTCCCAGTATTGCCGAGATTGTGCAACGCCTGGAAGATGAATATCAAAGCGCCAGAAGAAATTTATTGTGATCATTCGTGATCACAACCCCACACTGACGAGCTCTTTTAGCCAACTTTAATACTTGCTTGTCTTTGGACAGTAAAGTGCATGGTCGGTGACTGAATGCCAAATTGAGATAAATTTGGTCATCTTTATCTTTACATTTCCATGGTGCAGTTTCTACAGCCTCATCATGCTCTAAGGTGAGCCATGCTAACAATTGCTGATGAGCCTTCGTTTGCGCTTCTCGATCCAAATTAAATTGTGGTCGAGCAATGACATCCAAAAATTCTGCCACGGTATAGGAAGAACCTAACGCAATGACTTGAGATTCATTCAGAGCGGTACGCAATGGATGCGCTCTTTGATCATCAAAGACCAATAAATCTAAAAGAATATTGGTATCAATAACCAGCTTAGACTTCAATTATTCAACCGTCACTGACTTGGCTAAGTTGCGCGGCTTATCCACATCAGTACCTCGCGCACAAGCGGTATGGTAAGCCAATAATTGCAATGGCAAGACATGCAAAATCGGTGATAAATGACCATAGTGCTCTGGCATACGTATCACCTGTATACCATCAGAGCTCGCAATTTGCGTATCTGCATCAGCAAACACATATAACTTACCACCCCTCGCCTTCACTTCCTGCATATTGGACTTCAACTTCTCCAAGAGTGCATCATTGGGCGCAACAGTAACAACTGGCATCTGCTCAGTCACCAAAGCTAACGGGCCATGCTTGAGCTCACCCGCAGGGTAGGCTTCTGCATGAATATATGAAATCTCTTTTAACTTCAATGCGCCTTCTAAAGCGATCGGGTAGTGCAAACCTCTACCTAAAAATAGTGCGTTTTCGCACTTCGCAAAGCTCTGACTCCAAGCCATAATTTGCGGCTCGAGTGCTAGCACCGCATGAATTGCTGCCGGCAAATGTCGTAATTGATGTAAAGCCAACTGCTCATCAGCAAGACTTAAACGTTTCTTCACCTTCGCCAAGCTCAATGCCAGCAGATAAAGTCCTGCCAACTGAGTTGTAAACGCCTTCGTAGAAGCAACACCGATTTCAGTACCCGCATGCGTTAAAAATGCAAAATTGGTTTCTCTAACCATCGCACTTGTAGCCACATTACACACCGCGAGTGATTGAGTATGCCCCAATGCTTTGGCATGTCTTAAGGCTGCTAATGTATCTGCGGTTTCACCTGATTGAGATACGACCACTACTAGATTTTTAGCATTAGGCACTGTATCTCGATAGCGATACTCACTAGCAATTTCTACTTGAACAGGAACCTTGGCAATCGATTCAATCCAATATTTTGCAGTAGATGCGGCGTAGTAACTTGTACCGCAGGCCAACATCAACACACCCTCTAGCTGATTAAATTGCTCTTCTGTAGCACCAAATAAATGGGCTCCCACCGACTCCACATTAGAAATGGTATCGGCAATAGCTCTGGGCTGCTCAAAAATCTCTTTCTGCATGAAATGCTGATAAGGCCCCAAATCAACTGCAACTGCTTGCTCTGGAACTGGCTTTTTTTCACGCGTCAGAATTTCTCCAGCTGCGTTAGTAATCTTGACATTACTATGGCTGAGCACTGCAACATCCCCTTCTTCCAGATAAACCATCTGTTTAGCATGCTCGGCCACTGCCAAAGCATCAGAGGCCAAAAAGTTTTCGTTTTCACCAAAGGCCAATACCAAGGGAGACCCTACGCGAGCACCTACCAATAAATCTGGGCTATCTTTACAGATCACAGCAATTGCATAGGCGCCATGTAAACGGGGTAAGGCCATGCGAACCGCTAAGTCTAAATTCTGTTGCGCTTGATGGGTATACAAATGATGTATTAAATGCGCAATAACTTCTGTATCTGTTTGCGATACAAATTGATAACCGGCAGACTTGAGCTCTTCACGCAGTTCTTCATAATTTTCAATGATGCCGTTATGCACTAGGCCAATTAAGTCATGTGAAAAGTGAGGATGCGCATTGTGCGTATCGGGTTTGCCATGTGTGGCCCAGCGCGTATGGGCAATGCCTAATGAGCCTTGAAGCAATTTCCCTTGTTCAGCCAAATCAGCAACCCGCTCTGTGGTTCGTGCGCGCACTAGGGCATTATTTTGTACCACCGCAAAACCACAAGAGTCATAGCCTCGATATTCTAGGCGTCGTAAGCCCTCTACTAGGACATCGATAATATTTCTTTGAGCAACAGCTCCAACAATTCCGCACATGGATTTCTCTAAATAATGAGCTTATTTTTTAGTCTTGACTGGCCTTTGCCAATGAAGAGATGTTTGTTTAACACGTGTAACCGTTAATTGATTCTCTGGCGCGTCCTTTGTTAGGGTCGTACCTGCTCCAAGAGTGGCATTTTTACCTACGCGAACGGGTGCAACTAGCTGTGTATCCGAACCAATAAAAGCACCGTCTTCAATAATAGTTAAATGCTTATTAGCGCCATCGTAGTTGCAGGTAATCGTACCTGCACCGACATTCACTCCCTTACCAATCTGGGCATCACCCAAATACGCTAAGTGGTTCGCCTTACTACCATCATCAATAGTGGTCTTCTTGACTTCCACGAAGTTGCCGATATGAACATCTTCACCGAGCTGCGCACCCGGTCTAAGACGCGCATAAGGGCCAATCTTAGATCGTGCACCAATAGTCGCTTCCTGAATATGACTAAATGCCTCAACAGTCACGCTCTCACCAATCACCGCATCTTGAATCACACAGTATGGGCCAATATGAACCCCTCGAGCCAGTTGCACGCGCCCAATAAAAATACAGCCCACATCAATGGTGACATCTTCTTCACAACTAAGCTCCCCACGAATATCAATTCGGTGGGGATCCATCACAGTCACCCCTTGCTCCAAGAGAGCTTGGGCTAAATGATTTTGCCAAGCACACTCCAAGTCGGCCAACTGCTTTTTGCTGTTGACGCCCGCTGTTTCCCATGAATACTGAGCCTGCGTGGTGATCACTGGCACACCATCGCGCACGGCCATTTCAATGATGTCCGTTAGGTAATATTCTTGTTGAGCGTTATTGGCACTTAAACCTGATAGCCAAGTCTTTAATGTCGCTGTGGGGGCTATCATCAAACCCGTATTCACCTCACGAATTGCACGAAGCTCAGGGCTTGCGTCTTTTTCTTCAACAATTGCCGCTACAGTGGTATCTGCGTTACGCACAATCCGACCATATCCAGTCGGGTCGTCCATGAATTCAGTCAAGAGTCCTAAAGAACCCTGTTGGGCCAATAACGCCAGTTTTTGTAATGTGCTTGCAGAGATCAGTGGCACATCGCCATATAAGATCAAAGTCTGATCATCTGAACGTAGAGCAGGAACCGCTTGAAGCACAGCATGTCCGGTACCTTTTTGCTCTTTCTGTACAACAATTTGCGCCGCAGAAGAGATGCTATTTAAATAGGATTCGACCTGACTAGATCCGTGACCGACCACGACGACCACGTTAGCCTTAGGGTCTAAGGCGCTAGCAGTATCAAGCACCCATCCCAGCATAGGCTTACCTGCAATAGGATGCAAGACTTTTGGCAAGGTAGAGCGCATTCGCTTTCCTTGGCCGGCAGCTAAGATCACGATATTCATTAATAATAATTATATGTGCATATTGAGCCTAATAGCCCGATTTAAACGCTTATTCCTGACTTTGCTGATTGTCGGGTTGGCGGGTTGTAGCACCTTCAAAATTGCCTATAACCAAAGCGACTTTTTAGCTCGCTGGTGGCTTGATGACTATTTAAGCCTGAACCAAGAACAAAATCAGCTCGTCAAAATAGCGCTACAACGCCAACTCCATTGGCATCGCACCGAACAACTTAGCGAAATCATTACCACCCTAGAGTTTGCTAAAGACAAATTACGTCATCAATTTTTACGCTCTGATTTTGAATTCCTGACGCAGCGTATCCGCATACACTTATTGAGTGTTGCGGAGTACAGCAATGCAGATACAGCGAAATTGCTAAGCCAAATCTCTGACGAGCAACATAAAAACCTGGAAAAGAATATAGCCAAGAGTAATGCTAAGTTTCGTAAAGAATTTATTGGTGAAACCAAAGACAAGCAGCTCAAGCTGAAGACCGAACGTGTGATTGATCGTTCTAAATCTCTATTTGGCAAACTCAGTAGTGAGCAAGAAAGAAAAATTGCCGAGATTGTCAAAGCAACTTATTTACCGCAAGAGCAACTTTATGAAGACCGCTTGAGGCGTCAGAAAGAATTCTTAGACATTGTGCAGTTCGCACGTAATAACTCGTCTAAGCAAGCAGACATACTCAATCGACTGAATGACTTTTATACCCATTTTGAATTAGGGCGTCACTCACAAAGCCGGGCAATACAGCAGGCCCGCCTAAAAGCGAACATTGATATGAGCTTAAATATTGTGCAAATCATGGAGACTTCTCAACGGCAACATGCTATTGAAAAGCTAGATTCTTGGATTAAGGATCTTGAGGATTTAAGATCCCAGGCATCTGTAACGGCTGCCAAGTAATCTGCTCATCAATATCATCATCAGCACTATCAGTTAGATTTTTAAAATCAAACTGGCGATGATCCATCAAATGCGAGGGTACGCAATTTTGTAGAGATCTAAAAAGACTTTGTACCCGACCTGGATATTTTTTCTCCCACTCGTGCAACAGCTCTTTCATCGCCTGGCGCTGAAGATTTTCTTGGCTGCCACATAAATTACATGGAATGATCGGGAATTCCATCTGTTGCGCATAGCGCTCTAAATAGTGCTCCGGCACATATGCCAAGGGCCGAATCACAATATGCTGGCCGTCATCAGACCTCAACTTCGGTGGCATCGCTTTTAATTTGCCACCATAAAACATATTCATGAGCAAGGTTTGCAAGATGTCGTCTCTATGATGACCTAACGCGATTTTGGTGGCGCCCAGTTCTTTGGCAACACGATACAAAATGCCACGTCGCAATCTAGAACACAAGCCACAAGTCGTCTTACCCTCAGGTATAACGCGCTTCACAATGCCGTAGGTATCCTGCTCCTCAATATGAAAAGCAACCCCTAATTTTTTTAAGTAGTTAGGTAAAACATCTTCAGGAAAGCCCGGCTGCTTTTGATCCAAATTAACTGCAACAAGGTCAAAGTCAACCGGTGCACGCTCTTTGAGCCTCATCAAAATATCTAGCATCGCGTAACTGTCTTTACCACCCGATAGGCAGACCATGACCTTATCGCCGGCTTCAATCATATTGAAGTCGATAATGGCCTCGCCTACAAGCCGACAGAGTTTCTTTTCTAGCTTGTTCTCTTCAAGAGCAATTTTTCGTGGGTCTTTCATTCTTTAATATGAAATACTTCAACACCAACAGATTCACAGTCTGGATAAACATCCGGCTTAGCGGTCGAAACTCGAACGGCCTGCACTAATGGGTGAGCGAGCATGATTCTTGCAATATCGTCACAGAGTGTCTCTTGTAAATGGATATGACCTTTTGAAACACGCTCAACAATACTCTGACGCATAAAGTCATAGTCCACAACTTCCTCTAAGCGATCATGGGTCGGCGTATTTTGATTGAGTGGTACATATAAATCAACATTCACCAAGACACGCTGCTCGCCACGTTTTTCAAAATCATGAACTCCGATATTGATATAAATTTCGTAGTTACTTAAAAATAAGCGACGACAGTTCATTAATTTTGGGTGCGATAAAAGGGCTTGCATACCTTACTCCGTTAAAAACATCACATCACGATCGGTCGGTAACAAATGCTGCCCCCCATCGACATACAAAGTTGTACCCGTTACAGCTTGAGCCTGCGCTAGATAAAGCACTGCAGCAGCAATATCATCGGGTGTTGAAGACTTACCTAAAGGTGTCATAGCGTGCGCCTTAGTAAAACCATCTTCTGTTTGATCCCCGGAGACCAATGTAATTCCTGGGGCAAGACCCACGACACGCAAAATTGGAGCAAATGACTGCGCCAATAAAGTAGTAGCGGAGTGCAAAGATGCTTTTGATAAGGTGTAAGACAAAAAGTCAGGATTTAAATTGGCTAACTTTTGATCTAATAAGTTGATGATTACACCACTAGGTCCAGCTCCTGCCTGAGCAATTTTTTTATGTTGCCGATATAAATCACGCGCCAAAATCAGTGGGGCTGCCACATTAGTGCGCATGTGACGATCTAATGCTGCATAACTAAAGCTTGAGGCAACGTCGTATTGAAATAAAGAGGCGTTATTAACTAAACATGTAGGCAGACCAAATTCTTCGGTACAACGCGCAATTAAAGTAGAGGCCTCGGACTCTTCAGATAAGTCTGCCTGAAATGCAATACCCCGGCGTCCCGTAGCCTGTATATCGGCAACAGTTTGCAATGCCGCATCTTTTGAGCTGCCATAGTGAATAGCTACGTCCCAGCCTTCTTTTGCCATAGCAATAGCCATGGCACGACCCAGACGTTTCGCGGCCCCTGTAATCAAGGCGATTTTTGTATTGTTTTGCATTCTTGGCTTGTTTTCTTAAGCGTTGTAGACTCGCAGGATATGGATATTACCCCTTCTACGCAGGAAAAGTCTCAAAGCGAGCAATTATCTAAGGAAATTCGAGAAAAAATTAGCTCGAATGGGGGTTCTATTCCATTTTCAAGCTATATGGAAATGGCCCTCTACCATCCGCAGCATGGTTACTACACCACACGTGAGTACAAAATTGGGCCCAAGGGGGACTTCACCACCGCCCCGGAAATATCACCTCTTTTTGGTAAAACGATAGCCAAGGCAATACTGCCTTGCCTCCAAGAAATTCAAAAAACGACTGGAGTCCGTCCTAGCATTCTAGAGTTTGGAGCAGGCACTGGCGCCTTAGCAAAAAGCATTCTTGAAGAGCTTCAAGAGCTTGAAGCCCAGGTCGATAGTTATCAAATCTTAGATTTATCGGGCGACTTAGTGAGTCAGCAAAAGGAATGCCTTCAAGAGTGTCCTTATCCAGTTCATTGGTTAGATGGCTTACCTAAAAAATTTCATGGTGTCATCATCGCTAATGAGGTCATCGATGCTATGCCTGTTGACTTGGTGCAGTATCACGATGGCTCGTGGTACGACCTACATGTATTTGCTGATGAAAAGAATTTTTTTCTACAAAGAAAATCATTAAGCACCATAGGTTTTCTACCTGAATCGCTCAATGCCACACCAAAGACTGAGGGCTACACAACAGAAATCAACTCTAATGCGCAATATTGGATTAAAAGTTTGTACGACATTATTGAAGCAGGCGCTGTCTTATTAATTGATTATGGCTTTCCTGCTCACGAGTACTACCACCCGCAACGCTCTCAAGGAACTTTGATAGGACACTATCGACATCACACAATCCAAGATCCATTTTTTTATCCAGGCATCTGTGACTTAACAACACACGTCAACTGGACTGATATTGCCAAACACGCCATCGAAAGTGGCTTTAATTTATGGGGCTATACCAACCAGGCTGCATATTTAATGGATGCAGGCTTAATGGACTTGATGCTTACATTAAGCAATCCTCAAAATACCGTTGAGTTTATGCAGCTCTCTAATCAGGCACAAAAACTTCTCTCAGAAGCGGAGATGGGGGAGTTATTTAAAGTCATGCTGCTGGGCAAGGGGCTAGATTTCAGCGAAGGAGAGCTACCTGGTTTTAGAGGAAGGCCTCGGTCTTTATAAATTATTCAATAGCTCGATACGCTTGGCCCGAATATAAGTTTTGATATCCACTTTTTGATGATGAGCCTCATTGGCCAAGACTCCTAAATCCAAAGAACTCAGTTTGTTTGTAACACCGCTGAGAAGCGCAGCTTGATTCGATTGAAGTACACGTAAGGCGTTTTCAAAACGTTCTGGCTTGCGCCAATAATCAGCACGATCTAGTAGATCCAAAATATCACTGGACGTTTTTTGAGAGCTACTCTCAAATTTTCTGACGTACTGAATAACAAGCGCAAAATCTCGTATCTCTGCTGGCACACGGTATGACTCACACCAGATTTTTATGAATTCAGAAGAAAAGCTTCCCAAAAAAAGGCCCATGCGATCTGGTAGCGATGAATCTTTACAACGACTAAGCTGTTCTATGGCGCCATTTAAGTTAGCAGATTCTGCTTCGGGGAAAAAATAACTTAAGGCCTGGGCTTCAGCTAAAACCTCAAACATGCGTACAGGGCTTTGCTCAACAATCCCCTTTGCCAATTCTTGAAATACCCGCTCAGGAACCAGCGCTTTTAATTCACCGCTGGCACTGATGGACTGCAGTAATTTTTTAGTCTCGGGCGCTAGTGTGAAATCTGGAAATCGTGCAGCAAAACGCGCAACACGCAAAAGACGTACCGGATCCTCAACAAAAGCAGGGCCCACATGGCGAAACACACGATTTTTAATATCCGCCAAACCTCCATGTAAATCGATGATGGGGCCGATCGGATTGTTATTACTATCTAACTCTTGAGCAAGCGCATTAATGGTTAAATCACGTCGCGATAAATCTTCTTCAAGGCTCACTTCAGGGCTTGCATGAAAAGTAAAGCCCTTGTAGCCAGGTCCAACCTTACGCTCGGTTCTTGCTAGCGCATACTCCGCTTTCGTTTGGGGATGTAAAAAAACCGGGAAATGTTGGCCAACTGCGGTATAGCCTAATGCCAACATCTCTTCGGGAGTCGTTCCTACCACCACATAATCTACATCATGGGTTTGAATACCCATCGCCTGATCGCGCAGGTAACCCCCAACAATATAGGTCTTCACGACAAAATACTTTCAAGTGGCGTTGGCTTAATCTGAAACACCTCAGTCAGTGAATTTTTGTCAGAAACGTTATCAACCAACATAGACGCGACGTTATCTCGCGACATAAGCGTAGGTCCAGGCATGATTTCTAAAGCCCATGCTTGTAAATACGCCAATGGAGATGGCAGAGGAATAATGACTGCCTGACGCTGAGCTTTTAAACCAGCCAGATTAACTAACTCTTTTAATGTATAAACCTTAGGTCCCACTAAATCATAAATTTGCCTGATCGTTTGTGACAGCGCCAAGGAATCGACAAATGCACGCGCTACATCTTCAACATAAACAGGTTGAAACTTGGCGCTCGCACCTCCCAAAGGTAAAACAGGGGCGATTTTTTGCAGCTTTGCAAACATATTGATGAAATTATCATCTTGCCCAAAGACAACTGAAGGCCTAAAAATGGTCCAATCTAAACTACTTTGTTGCACCAGTCTTTCTGCTGCACCCTTACTTCTCTGATACATAGACGGGCCATTTTCATCAGCACCCAAAGCGCTCATATGAAGGTATCTTCGAATCCCTAGGCTCTTCATCTTCTGAATCAATCTATTCGTGAGCTCAACGTGATTCTTTTTAAAGCCAGGACCATAAGGACTACCCATCTTGTCATGCAAGATGCCTACCAAATTGATAACGATGCCCGATTGATTTAAGCCCCCGAAAAGACGGTCTAGATCCATGTCTTGATGAATGTCCGCCTCGACCAAATAAACCTTGGGCAAAACACTCAACTCTTTTGCATCTTTTAAACGTCGCGTCGGAATACACACGCGATAGCCCCTGGCTTCCAACTTAGCAGCAATTTTTTTGCCAATAAATCCGGAACCACCGATCATCAGCACATCATATTTAAAACTCATGGTAACTCCGTCAGTACTGCCGCTTTAGGACTAATCGTGCCCAACTTTGCTTTGATTGATTGTGGTTTAGCAGTGGCTAAAGCAGCATAGTAATTAGCATTCGCTAAAACATGTTTTACGTAACCACGCGTCTCATTAAAAGGAATCGTTTCAGCAAATATGGCGCCCTCAACAGGACGACTTAATTTTTCACGCCAAGATTTTGGCCGGCCCGGCCCGGCGTTATAAGCAGCAGATGCCAAGGCCCATGAGCCATCCAAATCGATCATCACCATATTTAAATAATGACTTCCTAATGTGAGATTGGTTCTCATGTCATTTAATTGGCTAATCTTAAAATCATTCATACCGATTTTCTTAGCGACATACTGTGCTGTTTTTGGCATAACCTGCATCAAACCTGATGCACCGACATGTGAGCGCGCATTCATAATGAAGCGTGACTCTTGACGAATTAAGCCATAGGCCCAATTCATATCGAGACCCACTTGCTGCGCAATCGGTGCTAATGCCTCTTTAAATGGCGTGGGGTAACGCAATGTGAAGTCATGTTCTAACTTGGTTCTGTCGGCAGTGTTCACCGCCCGGTCATACAAAGAGATGCGCTTGGCATACTCAGCGCTTGCAATCAACTCACGATCAGAGAGATTGCGTAACTCCCAATTCCATTCACGATTGCCTTCAAAGCGTAAATTCATGTCATAAAAGCGCACTGCTCTGGCAAAACCTTTTTTTGCCGAGGCTTTTTTAACCAAATCTTCTTCTGGGGCGACACGCTTGGGGGCCATAATCGGCAAACCTAATTCTTCACGAGCCAATTGCCCGTAAAAATGAAATTGTTCAGCCAAAATTGAAAATGTTTCTTTGGCCAAACCTTCATCACCTAATTCACGCACCGCTCTTGCATACCAATAGCTCCATGCAGGATCACGACGACGTACTGCGGTATTCATCTGATCTATTGATTCTTTAACCAGCTTCCAATCACCCTCACGTAAAGCAGCTCGCACTTTCCACTCTTGCGTTTCAGGCGAAAGAAGATGATGAAAACCTAATTCATGTTGCTTTCTAAATGCATCAATCGCGTTACGGTCGAGTCTCTTAGCTAAATACTGGCCAATAACCCCCCATGCAGCGGCTGCATTTTCTTTGGCATATACCCAGCTCTTTTTATCGAATTCGCGGTACATGACCACGGGCTCTGTACGTGCTTTTTTAACAAGATCCGCAATCGGATCATCGCCACCGATACGCTTAGCCAAGCCTTCATAATTGGCTTCTAAAGCAATACGGCCCAAGGCCCTGAGCTCAGCCCGACTCAGGCCATTGTCTTGGTAGATGGCCTGAGCTGTTTCTGGGCACGCCTCACCAAAATATTGTGCATCGAGCATGACCCTCTGTAATTCTTTGCCCAGTTGTTTGGCGGACTCACCTTTGACCAAGCGTGATTGAAGTGCGTAGCACTTCACTTGAGTGTCATCATCCAAAACAAACTGAGCGTATTCACGATCAAATAAAGCCCACTCTTTTCTTTTGCCAAGCACTAAAAGCCAATCATTTCTCATACGATCTGCGATTGCGCTTCCTGCATTTACTTTTAAGAAAGCTTCGACGAGATAATCTGCGCCACTATCCGCTTTGGCCTGTCCGCCTTTATCAAACAATCGGGGCTTAATCTGAAAGTAAGACACATAGTCGTGTAAATCATATTGCTCAAGCTTTGCTGCAAGCTGATTTGCTTTAGATGCGTCATTAGCGCGAGCAGCCTCTCTTAACTCAACAAATAATTTATCTTGTGCAGATAGACCCTCCGTACTAGGAGGATTTGACTTTGGCTTATTTTTAGCCTGCGCATATACCGAGCCAATGCTGGCCACGCTGACACATACTACTGAAGCAAGTAGTATGGCTTTGATTGATTTAATTTGGTTTCGTTGTAGCATAGGCTAAATCATGCCTGATTTTTGATAATTGTGAAGACCTGTTTTGCATGAATAATTTAAGACAAAATCTAAGTCAAAAGCGTGCCTTAATTGCCAAGGATGCCGGCACACAGCTACGCCTACAAAATAACTTGCAAGCATGGCTAGCAAGACAAAACTACAACACTATTGCCATTTATTGGCCAATTCGTGACGAATTTAATCTTTTGGAAAGCATGAAAGTATGGGCCAATAACCAGGCAGATCGTCGCTTACTACTGCCCCATACTCAAAACAATCAAGCCTTGATGTTTCAATACTGGAACCATCACGAAAACCCTCAACACTTAGGCCTTTATCAAATCCCTGAAGTAGGGCCAGAGCATGGTTTTGAAACACCTCAAGCAGTCTTAGTGCCCACCTTGGGCTGGCTGAAGCGCGCTGGTAAAACCTATCGCTTAGGGTATGGCGGTGGCTTTTATGACCGCACTATGGCTAGCTACCGATCAAATCCAGAATTAATGGCCATCCCCTTTATTGGGATTAGCTACCAAGCGCTTGAGATCCATGAAACCTGGCAACCTGCCGGGCATGATGAGGCCCTAGACGAACTCCTCACAGACTGATTTTTGACTTAGTCGACTAATTGCAGATTTTTAGCTATGGCCAAGGTGGTCTCGGCTTGATTAAGGCTATAAAAATGTAATCCTGGAGCGCCTGCCACCATGAGTTGATCGCAAAGATCTGTGATGACTTCCAGACCAAAGGCTTTAATCGAAGCCACATCATCACCATAGGATTGGAGTCTTAAACGAATCCAACGGGGCACTTCTGCACCACAGGCATCAGAAAATCTTAATAGTTGTGATGAGTTGGTAATGGGCATAATGCCGGGAATCACTGGTACATCAGCACCTTGCTTAGCCGCCTCATCAACAAAACGGAAATAAGCATCCGTATTAAAAAAGTACTGCGTGATCGCGGAATTTGCACCCGCCTTCACTTTATTGACAAAACGTACAATGTCATCTGCGGGCGATTTCGCTTGAGGATGTGTCTCAGGATAAGCAGCCACCTCAATATGAAAGTGATCGCCTGTTGTTTCACGAATAAAACTAACGAGTTGATCAGCATGCTGAAACTCGCCATACTGACCCATGCCAGATGGCAAATCACCTCGTAAAGCAACGATGCGACGAATGCCAATGGCTTGGTATTGCTGAATGAGAGTTGCAATTTTTTCACGTGTACTACCCACACATGAAAGATGAGGCGCAGCCTGTAGACCGGCCTCATGCATTTCTTTAACCGTGGTCCAAGTACCGTCTTGCGTAGAACCACCTGCACCAAAAGTCACAGAAAAAAATGTCGGTTTGAGCGTAGCTGCCAATTGCTGACGCACTAGGCGCAATTTATCTGCACCCTCAGGCGTCTTTGGCGGGAAAAACTCTACGCTCAATTCCATATCAATTCCAGACTTTCTTAGTAACGGTAATGCTCAGGCTTATAAGGGCCTTCTTTTTTCACATTGATGTAAGCGGCTTGCTGATCAGACAACTGCGTCAATTGAGCATTGAGCGTCTTCAACTGCAAACGAGCTACTTTTTCATCCAAATGCTTAGGCAATGTGTAAACGCCCACAGGGTACTTATTCGTACCAGCAGCTGTCCAAAGCTCAATCTGCGCCAATGTTTGGTTCGCAAAAGATGAGCTCATCACATAAGAAGGATGGCCCGTACCGCAACCTAGGTTCACCAAGCGACCCTTAGCCAAAATAATCAAACGCTTTTCTGGCTGACCATTCATGGCAGGGAAAATCACATGGTCTACTTGTGGCTTGATTTCTTCCCAACGATATTTTTCAATACCTGCGATATCAATCTCATTATCAAAGTGGCCAATGTTACAAACGATAGCCTGATCTTTCATCTTGGCCATGTGGTCATGCGTAATGACATGATAGTTACCCGTAGCAGTCACGAAAATGTCAGCCTTGTCACAAGCGTAATCCATGGTCACTACACGGTAGCCTTCCATAGCGGCTTGCAATGCGCAAATAGGATCAATTTCAGTGACCCACACTTGTGCAGACAAAGCACGTAATGCCTGGGCTGAACCTTTACCTACGTCACCGTAACCAGCCACCACAGCAATCTTGCCCGCAATCATCACATCAGTAGCACGCTTAATACCGTCTACCAATGACTCACGACAGCCATACAAGTTATCAAACTTGCTCTTGGTCACAGAATCATTGACGTTAATAGCCGGGAACTTGAGTTCACCCTTAGCAAACATTTGATACAAGCGATGAACACCCGTAGTGGTTTCTTCAGTCACGCCTTTGACTTTCTCTAAGCGCACTGAGTACCAAGTTGGATCTTGTTTGAGCTTTGCCTGAATAGAGGCAAACAACACACGCTCTTCTTCACTGGTTGGATGATGTAAAACAGATTGGTCTTTTTCAGCTTTGGCACCCAAATGGAGCAGAAGCGTGGCGTCGCCACCATCATCCAAAATCATATTGGTATAGCCACCATCTGGCCACTCAAAAATCTTGTGTGTGAAATCCCAATACTGCTCTAAAGTCTCGCCCTTGATAGCAAATACAGGCGTGCCATTCGCAGCAATTGCGGCAGCAGCATGATCTTGGGTTGAGAAAATATTGCATGAGGCCCAACGTACGTCAGCACCCAATGCTTCTAAGGTTTCAATTAATACCGCTGTCTGAATCGTCATATGCAAAGAGCCAGTAATTCTGGCGCCACGCAAAGGTTGACTGGCAGCGAACTCGTCGCGAATCGCCATCAAGCCAGGCATTTCAGTTTCGGCAATGGCGATCTCTTTACGACCCCAATCAGCTAAGCCAATGTCGGCAATAGCAAAGTCTTTTAAGCTTAAATCTACAGGTTTGTTCATATGCACCCCACTCATTGAAAGGCCAATCGGGGGCAATAAAAAACGCCCGCCAACCGGTTCTTTAAAAGGTTAGCGAGCGCCGTTGCAATTAACTAATTCCTCTAAGCCTGGGGTATTTGAAAAAATACCTTGCAACGCTCCTTAGAGGCGATAAACGTATTATAGCCCAGCTGCGGCTTTTAGTGCTGCGGCCTTATCACGGGCCTCCCATGTGAACTCTGGCTCTTCACGGCCAAAGTGGCCATAAGCAGCCGTTTTGCGATAAATCGGTCTGAGCAAGTTCAACATCTTCACGATACCCTTCGGTCTCAAATCAAAGTGTTCTTGAACTAACTGGGCAATCTTTTCATCAGAAATCTTACCTGTACCAAAAGTGCTGACCATGACAGAAGTAGGTTTTGCAACACCAATGGCGTATGAAATCTGTACCAAGCACTTACTTGCCAAACCTGCAGCAACCACGTTTTTAGCAACATAGCGGCCTGCATAAGCAGCAGAGCGGTCAACCTTAGATGGATCCTTGCCGGAGAACGCACCACCACCGTGAGGAGCTGCACCACCATAGGTGTCCACGATAATCTTACGGCCGGTCAAACCACAATCGCCCTGTGGGCCACCAATCACAAAACGGCCAGTAGGATTTACCAAGTACTTGATTTCGCCTTTGATTAATTCTTTAGGTAATACAGGCTTAATAATTTCTTCAATGACCGCCTCACGTAACTTTTCTAAAGAAATGTCTGGTGAATGCTGCGTAGATAAAACGACGGTATCAATCGCAACTGGCTTGCCGTCGACATACTTTAATGTCACCTGAGACTTAGCATCAGGACGCAACCAATTGAGACGACCATCACGACGTAAATCGGCTTGACGCTCAACTAAACGATGTGACAAGTAGATTGGCAAAGGCATTAACTCAGGGGTTTCATCCACTGCATAACCAAACATCAAACCTTGGTCACCCGCACCCTGATCTAAACCATCATCATGGGCTTTATCAACACCTTGGGCGATATCTGGACTTTGTTTGTCATAGGCGACCAATACCGCACAGCCTTTGTAGTCAATACCATACTCAGTATTGTCATAACCAATTTGACGAATGGTCTCGCGCGCCACACCAATGTAGTCGACGTTGGCCGTAGTCGTAATTTCACCAGCCAAAACAACCAAACCGGTATTACATAAAGTTTCTGCAGCAACCCGTGCAGTAGGATCTTGAGCCAAAATGGCATCGAGAATGGAATCAGAAATTTGGTCAGCAACCTTATCAGGATGGCCTTCGGAAACTGACTCAGAGGTAAAGAAATATTCGTTTGACACTGTTAGCTCCTAAAAAAAGTATTCCGACAACACGTGCCGGTTCTAACAGCGGCGACGCTTTAGCGGATATTTTGGATTCGCCCCGCAAGTTGTCATAACTCAGCGAATATGTGTGAATTCTATAACATTCTCATAAAAGTACAACTAGCCTGTATATTTAACCCTTATGAGCTCTAGAAATTTACGATTTACCAAAATGCATGGCGCGGGCAATGATTTCATTGTGCTTGACGGCATTCATCAAGACCTCACCGGGATCTCCAAAGCCCAATGGGTGAAATTAGCGCATCGACAATTTGGCATAGGAGCCGATCAAATTTTGATTGTCGAACGCCCAAGCCGCGAGGGGGCAGAATTCAAATACCGCATTATTAATGCGGATGGTAATGAAGTCGAACAATGTGGCAACGGTTCGCGTTGCTTTGTACGTTTCGTCCGCGCTAAAGGGTTGACCCAAAACACCACTGTGCAAGTTGAAGTGGCTCATACCATTTTGAGCTTGACTGAAAATCCTGATGGCCAAGTCACAGTTAATATGGGGCCACCCATACTCGGGACAGAGAAAATTCCATTTACCCCAATGAATCTCTCATCCAAGCAAGAAGCACAAGCCACGCTTTATCAACTTCAAACGAGTGAAGGTTCATTTTGGATTCATCCTGTTTCTATGGGTAATCCTCATGGTGTGCAAATTGTGAATGATGTCGATCATCATCCTGTCGCTACCCAAGGACCTGTTCTTGAATCACATCCAGCATTTCCTAAAAAAATGAATGCAGGGTTTATGCAAATCATTTCCGCTCACGAAATTAAGTTACGCGTCTTTGAGCGAGGCTCTGGAGAAACTTTGGCTTGCGGCACTGGGGCCTGTGCGGCGGTCGTTTCAGGGATCATGCAAAATAAATTAAGTAGCCCCGTGACGGTTCATACACGTGGCGGGGATTTAATCATTGAGTGGGATGGCAATCCTGAGCACCCCGTCATGATGACAGGTCCCGCAGTCACTGTTTTTGAGGGCGAAGTTAGTATCTAGATTGGGCGCTAAAGCCCATTAAATACCGTAGCGCTCTCGATAGGCTTTTACTGCAGGCAAATAGTTTTGTAATTCGGCACTTTCTGACTGCTCTAAAAACGTCATCAAGCTCGCCAAATCTGCGATCGAAATAACTGGCATACCAAATTCGCTTTGCACATTTTGAACGGCTGAACTGGTACCGATTTCCTCTGCATTACCAGAGCGCTCCATTCGATCTAAGGCAATCAATACTGCAGCAGGCTCGGCCCCAGCTGAGCGAATCATATCTACCGATTCTCGAACAGAAGTCCCCGCAGAAATGACATCATCAATAATGACAACCCGGCCCCTCAGGGGCGCCCCCACCAATACACCGCCCTCGCCATGATCTTTCGCTTCTTTACGGTTGTAACAATAGGGCACCGCTTGACCATGTTCAGCCAGCGCGATTGCTGTGGCAGCCGCCAAGGTGATGCCCTTATATGCAGGCCCAAAAAGCATATCGAACTTAAGACCCGAGCTAATCAATGCTTGTGCATAGTACTCACCAAGTCGCTTCAGACGTAATCCGTCATTAAAGCCGCCGGCATTAAAAAAGTAAGGGGACAGACGACCTGCCTTCGTTTTAAACTCTCCAAATGCCAGCACCTTGGCTTCTAGTGCAAACTGGATGAATTCCTTTTTAAAGTTTTTTTGATTAGTCATATATCCCATGCTACGTGTCATTACTGCCAACTTAAACGGTATCCGTTCCGCTTCCAAAAAAGGCTTCTTTGATTGGATTCAAAAAGAGTCACCAGACATCATTTGTGTACAAGAACTCAAAGCTCAAGCAGACGATATGGCTGATTTTATGCTTTCTCCAGCAGGCTTCCAAGGATTTTTCCAATATGCAGAAAAAAAAGGGTATAGCGGCGTAGGCCTTTACACCAAGCACGAGCCGACTGAGGTTGTGATTGGTTTTGATGATGGTGAATTCGATGCTGAAGGGCGCTATGTCGAAACGCACTTTTATGACTTAATCGTGATTTCGGCGTACTTCCCCTCAGGATCAAGCGCGCCAGAACGTCAAGAAGCTAAATTTAGGTTTCTAGATTTGTTTATGCCACACCTGGTTGAGCTCAAGAAGAAAAAGAAAGAGATCATCTTGTGTGGTGATGTGAATATCGCACATAAAGAACAAGATCTAAAAAACTGGAAAGGCAATCTTAAAAATTCGGGCTTCTTACCTGAAGAACGTGCGTGGCTTGATCAATTGTTCTACCAAGAAAACTATCAAGATGTTTATCGCATCCTTCATCCAGAAAGTAGTGATGATTGTTACACCTGGTGGAGCCAGCGCGGCCAAGCCTATGCCAAGAATGTTGGATGGCGTATCGACTATCAAATTGCCACCCCCAAACTCAGTCAACTAGCTAAAACTGCTCGCATTTACAAGGAAGAGCGCTTTTCAGATCATGCGCCACTGATCATAGATTACGACTACAGTCTTTAATCGGATTAATAGCGATATTCAGGTAGGCGATCGATGGTTGTGCCTTTAGCTTTGGCATATAAAGGCATCACATCAGCTAAGTTACGCTGAATCTCATAAATACGTGATTCGCCTGAAGGGTGAGTAGATAACCATTCTGGTGGCTTCTCTTTATTAAGTTGTCCCATTTTTTGCCACAAAGAAATCCCTGCGCGTGGGTCGTAACCTGCACGCGCAGCCAAATCCATACCGACTAAGTCCGCATCTTTTTCATCTGAACGAGAAAAGCTCAAACCTAGAAGCTGCAAACCTTGCCCTAAAGCTTGGTTGCCAAGACTACCCAAGCCTAAAGCTTGCGAAACCACATTAGCGCCGATATTAGTCAACTGTGCTTTGGCAATGCGCTCGCGCGCATGTTCACGCAGAGCATGAGCTACTTCGTGCCCCATGATCGTCGCGACCTCATCATCATTGAGCTTTAACTTCTCTAGGATGCCAGTATAAAAAGCAATCTTGCCACCCGGCATACAAAAGGCATTGACCTCATCGGAGGCAATCAAATTGATTTCCCACTGCCATTTTTTAGATTCAGGGTTCCAGATTTCAGCATGCGGCAAAATTTTCTTCGCGATGGTTCTTAAGCGAATCACTTGTGGATGTGTGTCTGGCATCAAGGCATTCTTAGCGCCCGCTTTTTTCTTGATATCTGCATATTGACGTGCAGCCGCCTGCTCCAAGGAAGAAGCTGGCACCATACTTTTTAAGCTAGATGAATCCCCAACTTTTACCCCATCTTTAGGCGATGGATTCACCGGTGCACATGCCATCAAAAGGGCACCCATGGTGAGCGCGAAGACTCTCTTTAATTTAACTATCGTTTGCTTCATCATTAATTAGTTGAAGTTTTCTGACCGTTCCATGGAGCAATTTTAGGCAACAACATCAATCCCGGCAAAGCCAGGATAAAACAAAGGATAAAGAAATGGGTCCAGCCGGTGTACTCAACAATAAACCCTGTTAAAGCATTAATGAACGTTCTTGGTACAGCCGACAAACTCGTAAATAGCGCAAACTGTGTTGCCGTAAAACGCGGATTAGTCTCAAGCGCAATATAGGAGGTAAATGCCGCCGTACCCAAGCCCACAGTGATTGCCTCAAATCCAATGACCCAAGTTAACACCCATAAGCTTGGGCCTGATTCCGCTAAAACCACAAAACCCAAAGTGGCGAGCGCCTGTAGTGCACCAAAAATCCATAAGGCTTTATTCACACCGGTCTTTAGCATCCAATAGGCGCCCAATATGCCACCCAATATGCTTGCCCATAAACCAGCATTTTTGGCTACAACACCAATTTCAGTGCGCGTAAATCCCATTTCTATATAAAAAGGGGTGGCTAAGGCCGTAGCCATGGAATCACCCAGCTTATATAAAAAAATGAAAGATAAAACTAGAAGGGCGTAACGCCAGCCCTTACGTTGGACAAACTCATTAAATGGTTCAATGATCGCTTCGCGCATGGTTTGCGGTGGCGGGCCATAGAGCTTGGGCTCTGAAACAAAAAGGGTAGTAATCATGCCAGGCAACATAAAGAGTGCCGTGATAAAAAACACCCAGTCCCAACTGATAATGTCTGACAGAATTAGCGATAAAGACCCTGGGACTAGGGTAGATAATTTATAAGCATTCACAAACAGCGCGGTACCAGAACCCATCTGCTCTTCGGTCAGCCATTCGCGACGATGCGCATCAATCACAATATCTTGGCTGGCAGAGAAAAAAGCAACCGTTGCTGCTAAGGCCACCACGATCCAGATGTCTGACTTAGGATTAAATTGCCCCATGAGCATCACAGCCAACATGACAGCAATTTGCGTAAAAATAATCCAGCCTCGTCTACGTCCTAAAAACGGTAGCTGGAAACGATCCATGGCAGGAGACCATAGAAACTTCCATGTATAAGGCATACCTACTAAAGCAAATAACCCGATTGCTTTAAGGTCAACACCTTCACTCTTTAACCAAGCAGATAAAAGGTTATAAAGAATAAATAGCGGTAATCCGCTGGCAAAACCAAAAGCCACACATACCAATACGGCGCTAGTTTTACTTGGCCCTGCGTGCTCTATAGATTGCAAGACTACCCCTTAGATTAGGCATTAATGAAATTTCTTGCCCCTCGTGTAAAACGACTCGATCCAATAGCTCTAGCCCGACTTCAGGCGCTAAAGCCTCAAAATCGGCAATCGTCAAAACACGCACATTAGGTGTGTTGTACCACTGATAAGGCAATGATTTAGAAACCGGCATACGACCCGTCAGCACAGCAAGACGATGAGACCAATGACCAAAATTGGGGAAAGAAACAACACACTCTTTACCCACGCGCGCAATCTCACTCAAGATTTTGGCAGTCTCATGAATCGTTTGTAGCGTCTGAGAAAGAATGACCGTATCAAAAGTCTTGTCCTCAAACAATGCTAAGCCGCCTTCTAGATCTTGCTGTATGACGTTAATGCCTTTTTGAGCACAAGCCAAGACCTTATCATCAGCCAACTCAACACCGTAGGTGTGGGCCAAGCGCACATCTCTTAAGTGCGCTAACAATGCACCATCACCACAGCCGACATCTAAAACTTCAGTGCCTGGCTTGATCCATTGTGCAATAGCAGAAAAATCAGCGCGCATCATGAGCCCACCTTCTGAAAAATCTGATCAAAGTAGGCGCGCACCACGCCATGGTAGCGAGGATCTTCTAATAAAAAAGCATCATGCCCGTGTGGCGCATCAATTTCTGCATAGCTCACATCTAGCTTGTTATCTAACAATGCTTTAACAATTTCGCGACTACGTTGCGGAGAAAATCTCCAGTCCGTTGTGAAACTCACCACCAAAAACTTCGCATGAACGTTTTTAAATGCGGCGGACAGATCATCATCGCAAGATTTGGCAGGGTCAAAGTAGTCTAGCGCTCTCGTAATTAAGAGATAGGTGTTTGCATCAAAATAATCCGCAAACTTTTCACCCTGATAACGCAAATAACTTTCTACTTCAAATTCAACATCAAAATTAAAGTTGTACTCTTTTGAATCGCCTTCAGCGCGACGTAACTCACGGCCAAATTTTTCAGCCATATCGTCATCTGATAAATAAGTAATATGCCCAATCATTCGAGCAACCCTTAGACCACGGCGCGGCACCACTTGGTGGGCATAGTAGTCCCCACCATGAAAGTCTGGGTCACTTAATATCGCGCTGCGAGCCACTTCATTAAATGCAATGTTCTGTGCCGAGAGTTTTGGGGTCGATGCAATCACGACACAGTTGCGCACACGCTCTGGATACAACATACCCCACGCCGTTGCCTGCATGCCCCCTAGACTTCCGCCCATCACAGCAGCCAAAGTCTTAATACCGAAATGATCAATCACACGCGCCTGAGCATTGACCCAATCTTCCACTGTAACGACCGGGAAACTGGCCCCATAAGGCTTACCTGTTTCAGGATTAATACTCATAGGGCCCGTAGAGCCAAAGCAAGAGCCTAAGTTATTAATCCCGATTACAAAAAAACGGTTGGTATCTACAGGCTTGCCGGGGCCCACCATATTGTCCCACCAGCCCACATCACCCGGCTTATCAACGCTGTGACCGGCCACATGATGTGAAGCATTTAAGGCGTGACAAATTAAGACCGCATTACTTTTATCGGCATTAAGACGCCCATAGGTTTCAACCATCAAGTCATAATTAGCAATGCGAGCGCCACTTTGCAGAACCAAAGGTTCGGCAAAACTTAATTTTTGTGGAGATACCAGCCCAATACTCATGCTGAGAACATAATCCTCATCGGTAGCTCATTCGCGTCCATAGGCATTTTCTTAAAGCCACTACGCGCATATCTATGCCAGCGACCGACGACATAACTCATCATCATGGCGGCTCTTGCACCCACCTCCTGACCATCAGCAGATTGAGCCAAACGGCCTTGAGACTGGGCGATTCTTAAAGATTGCTTAAGAGAAGATTCAATCCTCTCAAAAATTTGTAGTACTCGCTCTTGCAAGCGATCATCTTCCATTAATAATGCGTCCCCCAATAAGACTCTAGTCATACCGGGATTCTTTTCCGCAAAACCTAATAGCACCATGAGAATTTCACGAGCTTGACGATCGCCAGCCTCCTCGCGCTCTGTGATTTGATTAATCAAACCAAAAATAGTCTGCTCAATAAAAACAATCAAACCCTCGAACATTTGTGCTTTGCTGGCAAAGTGGCGATATAAAGCCGCCTCAGACACCTCCAAGCGAGCAGCTAAAGCAGCGGTCGTAACACGCTCGCCCATGGGGTTTTCAAGCATCTGCGCCAAGACCTGCAAAATTTGATTGCGGCGCTCACCGGGTCGCGGCCTCTTTCTAACCGTAGTTTGTTCTTCTGACTCTTTAGGAAGCATTTGGTTAAAAGCAGAGTTCATAGTAGTTTTCGCCAGTGATTGAACAATTGATGTATTGATTGTACTTCGAGACTGAGTCGCCCCCTCTGATGAGTGTAAGCCCTAACATGCCTTTTAAACCATACGGTTTTTAGGCCTAAGCGCTCGTATGCCAGGAGGTGTCCCAAGGTATCGTCGACCAAGACTGCCTGTCGAGGCGACTTACTATAGCGCCGCAATAATCTCCGAATCATCAATTGATCAGGCTTTGGACGCCAACGCGCATGTACGCGCATGTCCTCAACCGCATGAATAGCTACAAAACACTTCTCGATACCAAGCTTATGCATCACCTCTTTGGCATAGGCCTTGGGTGCATTAGTCAGAAGTACTTTTTTGCCTGGCAAACGATTCAATAAATGACGTAATCCTCGCTCACCCCTCACCAGATTAGCCAGATCTCCTAGCGGCTTACCGCTAACATCATCAAAACGATGAGTTTCATAAAGGAAGTCATGAGGGTTAATTTGATGATGTTTAATTAAGCCCAGCAATGTGGCGCCATAACGTTGCCAATAATGATGGCGAACGGCACTGGCATCCTCAACCGATAAATCAAGACGACGCGCCACATAGTGCGTCATCGCTTGATTGATGTAGGGAAATACGGCGCTCGATGCGTCGTGCAGGGTGTTATCTAAGTCGAATAACCACCAAGGATGGCGCATGCCATCCTCAATGTGAACGAATCATCGTGCCAAAGGCCTGCTCGGTCAAAATTTCGAGGAGTAATGAGTGCTCGATACGACCATCAATGATGTGCACTGAATTAACGCCACTTTTTGCAGCATCTAATGCAGAAGCAATCTTAGGCAGCATGCCACCAGAGATAGTGCCATCAGCAAAAAGGGCATCGATCTCGCGAGCAGTTAAATCGGTGAGCAAGTTTCCGCTCTTATCCATCACGCCCGGGATATTGGTCATCATGACCAGTTTCTCAGCCTTTAAGATCTCGGCCATCTTACCAGCCACCAAATCAGCGTTGATGTTGTATGCCTGGCCATCTTCACCAAAACCAATCGGGGAGATCACCGGAATAAATGCATCATCTTGCAAGGCTTTCACAACCGCTGGATTGATAGACTCAATTTCACCAACAAAGCCAATGTCTAACATCTCGCCTGCTTTTTCTTTATTGGGAACCATCATCTTGCGCGCATGAATCAAGCCACCATCTTTGCCCGTCAAACCAACGGCCTGGCCACCAAAGTGATTGATGAGCATCACGATATCTTGCTGTACCTCGCCACCAAGAACCCACTCTACAACTTCCATGGTTTCTTCATCGGTGACACGCATACCCTGTACAAAAGTTCCAGCCTTACCCACCTTTTTCAAGGCATCGTCAATTTGCGGGCCACCACCATGAACCACAACGGGATTCATACCAACGAGCTTTAACAAAATCACATCTCGAGCAAAACCTTCTTTGAGGCGCTCTTCAGTCATAGCGTTACCGCCGTACTTGATCACAATCGTTTTGCCATGGTATTTCTTAATGTATGGCAAAGCCTGAGCCAAAACCTCGGCCTTGATTGCAGGAGATACGTCTTTTAGTTCTTTGAGTGGGGCGTTCATGCGCGTGATTCTAAGACCTCAACCCCATCTTGGCTATATGTTTTCAGGGAAAAACTAAAAAAAACTTGTTTTCTGATCCATAAAACGACAAAGGGGCGCTTAGCGCCCCCTTATCTAGGCAAGAAAGCTTAGAAATTAGCTCTCAAACCAACGCGCACAGCTCTAGAACCTGCCATCGTGACGTCACGCATCACAGATGAAGCATTACGCGCCACCTCATTGGTCAAGTTATCGACTCTTACAAACCAGTATGCAGAATTTAAGCCTGGCATCTTAGTACGATATGAGGCGCCCATACCTAACAAGGTATAGCTAGGCGTGGAACCCAAACCATCTGCATAACGATTTTGGCTGGCCGCATGACGTACATCAAATTGACTTGAATAACGTCCCTGTGTGTAGTTGAAAGCAGCACTCAAGCGTAATGGTGAAATGCGAGGCAAAGGAGTACCGTTAGTGCGATCTTCGCCTCGAACATAGTCTGCCTTCCAAGCCAAATCAATTTGACTAGCTTGCTGCATCACACCACGAGCAATAGGAAAACGACCATCGGCTTCTAAACCATAGAGGCGGGCTTTAACGCCTTGATAGTTGTAGCAAGCCAAGCCCGCCTCCTCCGCATGATCACACGATGGATTGCTAGAGCCGGGAGCTGTGGTAAGTCCCTTACTGACCATCCCAATGAAATTAGAAAAGTCACTTACGAAAGCCCCCAATCGTGCTCTTGAGCTATCTGTCTTGTAGTTCAAGGCCACATCGAGCGTTCTGCCTTTTTCTTTCTTTTGATTAACGTTACCAACTTCATACGATCCTGTTGCATGATGTTCACCATCTGCAAACAACTCATAGAAGGTGGGGGCGCGCTCTGTGTAAGAAAGATTGCTCGTTGCCGTCCACACTTTATTTAAGTTTTGACGGTAGCCCAACGAACTAGAAAATGGCTTGAATTTTTTTGCACCACTTTCATCAGACTCACTTCCATTTCCAGCCAAGGCGGAAACTCTGACATCTTCGATACGTGCACCAAAATTGACTGCTTTATCTTTGGCAAAGGCTAACTCTTCGAAAACAAAGAAAGCTTTTGTGTTGGTATTGGAATTAGGCAACAAGGGATGATCAGAAGTCATTCTCAAACGACTCTCAGAAGCTTGTATGCCCCATGCGCCTTTGAGCTGTCCCAAGGCAGTGCTTACTGGAATATGCGTACCTCCGATATGGGCTTCCCAGCCCTTGTTTTTAAATGTAGATTCAACTTCTGAACCTTTAGTTTCGTCATGCTTGTAATCGGTGTATGACATAGAACCATGCAAGGTGCTCAAGAATCCTAACTTGCCATCTAGATTCCTTTGCTCACCTGCAAAAGTAAAGCGATCTTGATTCATATTGATTCGTTTTGCAGAACCTGATTCAAACAAACCAGTACCATAGTCATTTTTGTAGCTATCGATAGATAAGCCTGCATAGCCATGATCTGATGTCGCTGACATACCCACCGAGCCAGATTGTTGATCTGCGTTGGTGTTTTGTAATCGTGAACCAGACTTAATTGCAGAAGATCTCAAAGGATTTCCCGGAATTCTCAAATCATCAGTCTGTCTATAAGCTGCATCAGCGTGGATAGCCAACTTGCCGTTACCTGTGTTGAGAACTGCTGCACCGGCTCTTTCCATCTCGGCACCACCCAATCTCACTTCAGCACGACCATCTGTGCCTTTCTGGGCCGCTTTTGGGATACGGTTGTCGATGATATTCACTGCGCCACCAATCGCACTACCCCCATATTGAAGAGCTGCGGGGCCTCTGACCACCTCAATCTGCTCCACCAAGAGAGGCTCTATCGCAACTGCGTGGTCTGCAGAGAATGATGAAACGTCAAGATTAGCTCCGCCATTGGTCATGATGCGAACACGATCACCATCTAAACCACGAATCACAGGGCGACTTGAATTAGGTCCAAAGTTACTAGAGCTAATGCCGGGTAAATCGTTCAGCGTTTCTCCCAAAGTACTGCTTTGCTTTTGCGTTAGTTGATCGCCCCCAAGAACGCTGACGGGCGCAACTATATCGTTGATATCATTACCCAAAGGATTGGCCGTCACAACGACAGGCGATAAAGTTTGATGAGCGTATGCAGTTGTAGTAAATAAAAAAGTAACAGCCGCCACCAAAGCGGTTTGATTGAACTTCATATGTATTCCTCTAAAAAGTTAAAACTTGCTCATTCGAGCAACAAAATGGTTTAACTATTGAGAGTCGGTGGCGCACGCGCTTCAAAAGGGTGCTGTGGTGGTAATGAAACCTGATAGGTTTCATAGAATCGTATCTTGACATGTTCGAGATCAAGTAATACGGTCAAAAAATTCGGTAAACCATGTAATGCGGCTAAGGTGACTGCATCGTAAGCAGCACAATGATGATGGCCGTGCTGTTGGCTACCCTCGCAGTCATCATGAGCTTTTTGACTAACTTTAGCTATAAGTTCTTGCTGCGCGGTTTGCAAACCGTCAACATGGCCGATTGCGTGCGCAAAGCCTTGCCACTGCGCACTGAGCAAGGCAAAGCATAAACAAACGAGGACGGCACTTCTAGAAAACAAAATTAATCGCCAAATAGTTTCTGACGGAGTTCGCGGCGCTCTTGAGCCTCTAAAGACAATGTGGCAGTTGGTCTTGCTAATAGACGAGGGATACCAATCGGCTCACCAGTCTCTTCACACCAACCATAATCACCAGACTCAATACGAGCCAATGATTGCTCAACTTTTTTCAACAACTTGCGCTCACGATCGCGTGTGCGCAGTTCTAAGGCATGTTCTTCTTCAATCGTGGCGCGATCAGCTGGATCAGGCACGAGCACGTTTTCACGCAAATGCTCAGTCGTTTCATTAGCATGTTGCAAGAGATCCTCTTTCAGGGCCAATAGCTTCGTCTTAAAGAACTCCAATTGTGCGGCGTTCATATAGTCTTTTTCAGACATCTTCAGCAAATCAGCTTCTGTTAGTGGTTTTTTGCTCATCTCATTGTCCTTTCGGGACTTTATTTATTACGCCAATCTCCATGGCGACCTTATCTGTACATTACACCAGCTTACTAAAAAGTATAAGTAACTAGGGTGTTGGATTCTACATGATTCAAATAACACTACACCAAACAGGTCTCCAAGCCTCCTAAAAGCAAGTCCTTAGGTAAATCTGTACCAATAAATACCATCTTGCTTTCTTTCTTATCTTTACCCCATGGTGCCCCAAGGTCAGACCCCATCATCTCATGTACGCCCTGAATAATTACTTTGCGCGCCGAGCCTTTAATGTACAAAACACCCTTGTAACGCATCATCTTAGACCCAAATACAGACAAAACACCACCTAGGAAATCCTCTAATTTCTTTGAATCAAAAGGTCGGTCACTTCTGAATACAAATGACTGAATTCTGTCGGTATGTGATTTAGGTTTTTGCATGAATTGCACAGTTTGGGTCTGTTCACCATGGTGGTGATGGCCACAATCAGGGCCATGTTCATGATGGTCGTGACCGCACTCACTATGATCATGATCATCTTGCTCCAAGAAATGAGGGTCAATCTCCAACTTGTCATTGAGATTAAAGCCACGCAAATCAAGCACTTGGTCTAATGGTACGACCCCTTTACTGATTGCAGAAATAGGCGCCCTGGGGTTCATATGCATCAGACGGTGCTTTAATTTAGCCACCTCTGGCTCTGTGACTAAATCCGTTTTGGTGATAAAGATGCGATCTGCAAAACCGACCTGTTGCTGAGCTTCCACTTGCTGGTCTAACTGCTGATGCCCGTGCTTGGCGTCGACCAAAGTCACCACGGCATCCAAAATATATCGCGTGGCTACTTCATCATCCATAAAGAATGTTTGTGCCACTGGCCCAGGGTTGGCGACCCCTGTTGTCTCAATAACAACCCTGTCAAAGTCAATCTTCTTATCTTTCTTTTGCTCCCACAACTGATTGAGCGCCTCCACCAAATCACCACGAATAGTGCAACAGACACAACCATTGCTCATTTGTACGATTTGCTCATTAGAGTCCTGAATCAGGATCTCGTTATCAATATTTTCTTCGCCAAATTCATTTTCAATCACAGCGATTTTTTTACCATGATGCTCAGACAAAATATGCTTGAGTAATGTGGTTTTACCGCTACCTAAAAAACCACTCAATATCGTTACCGGAATCAATGCCATAGCTTTTTCACATTTCTAATTTAACCAACTAAACAAATATTCTATGCCTTTGTGGCTCAGATACGCTCGAGTAACAAACCTTTGAGGTAATCCCCCTCCGGAAAACTCATCAAAAGAGGGTGGTCAGCTCCAGAAGACAATCTCTTAATCAAGCGAAAATCTAAGGTTTTCTCTTCTACATGGCTCATCGCCTCATAAGAGGCTTGGGCAATTGTTTTTTCAAAGAGGGGCACATCCACAGCGCCTGAGCAGGAGAACGTTAAGAAATAACCCCCTGGCTTGACCAATTGCATACCAGCGCGATTAATTTCTTTATAGGCTCTAAGCGCCTTATCTAAATGATGCGCCGAAGGAGCAAACTTAGGCGGATCTAGTACGACAATGTCAAATTGGCGGCCTTCCTTACGAAACTCTGTGAGCATCTTAAAAGCATCCGCATCAATCCAGTCTGCGCGACTGTCGGCAAATTGATTGAGCTTTTGCTGGCTTTTAGCCAAATTCAAAGCCTCGCCGGAAGAGTCTACGGAAGTGACATGACTAGCACCGCCATAAAGAGCCGCTAATGAAAACCCACCGGTGTAACAAAACATGTTCAATACCGTTTTATCTCGAGCAAGCCCTGACACCATCGCACGGTTATCTCGTTGATCAATATAAAAACCTGTTTTATGCCCTTGCAAGACATCTACGGTATATAAGACGCCACCTTCATTAATTTTTACCAGCGCTTCTTTTAGTTCGCCAAACAATATGCCAGTCGTCGGCTCCAAACCCTCACGCTGCCTCACAGCAGCATCTGAGCGCTCAACAATGGTTTTGCATTGAGTGAGTTCAACCAAAACCTCAACGATTGTTTTTTTCCAATAGTCCATGCCAGCAAATAAGAACTGGCAGACCAAAACCTGATCATATTGATCTACAACCAATCCTGGCAAACCATCACTTTCACCAAAAATTAAACGCACCGCATTGGTATTTTTTACCCAAGCTTGGCGATGGGCTAAAGCTGCGCGTATGCGGTTTTTAAAAAAGACATGGTCAATCGGCTCGCTCTCATTCCAAGTTAAAAGGCGCACCCTAATTTGTGAACTAGGGCTAAACGACCCTTTAGCAATAAATGCCCCTCGATGATCCTGAACGGTCACCGTAGCACCTGGATAGGCTTTGCCATAAACACTCTCAATGGCGTTGCTGTAAATCCAAGGGTGGCGCTTAAGCGCAGCTCTCTCCTTACCTGACTTCAATTGAATAACTGTTGACATATTATTTCTTCTGTTTGGCCCGTGGGTGCGCCTGATCATAGGCGCGAGCTAAGTGCTGAAAATCGAGTGCAGTATAAATTTGTGTACTTGCAATACTCGCATGGCCCAACATCTCTTGTACAGCCCTCAAATCGCCGGATGACTGTAATACATGGCTAGCAAAACTATGCCTGAGCATATGCGGATGAATATGTGTGGGTATGCCCAAGCGCAAGGCTAACTCTGCCAATTTCTTTTGTACAGTTCGAGCGCTTAAGCGCTGTCCTTTTTTATTAATGAACATGGGTTTTTCACCAAACTCACCATCTAACTTGACCTCATTGCGCAACTCTAGCCAACGCTGAATGGCTAGCAATGCTTGCGAACCGACAGGCACTGTACGACGTTTTTTACCTTTGCCGAGTACGTTGACCTCTTTTGCATCAGGATCTATCCAGCCCACCGAGGTATAAGTTTTTGTCTCTACCGGAAAGCAGTCGATACCCAATAATTCCGATAAACGCAGGCCAGAAGAATATAAAAGCTCCAGTATCGCTAGGTCTCTAGTTTGATTAAACCTGTCCTCTGAATCAGATAAGCGACTGGCCCCATCTAACAAGGTTAAGGTTTGTTCAACAGACAAGGCTTTCGGCAAAGCCGTTTTTTTCTTGGGCGCTTTAACGCCATCAACAGGATTTTTAGAGATGAGTTTTTTATGACTGGCTAACCATTCAAAAAACCCTCGCCAGGCCGACAAAATTCTAGCGATTGACTTAGCCGATAAACCTGAAGCGTGCATTCGGGCAGACCATGATCGAACGTCTTCTGAACTTAACTGAGCTAGCTCTCGCCCTGCCTCACTCGTGCGCTCAGCTAAAAGCTTAAGGTCTCGACCATAAGCTGCCAGTGTATGAGGCGATACTTGCCTGACTACTTGGAGCTCAGCCAAGTACTCATGGACAAGATCTTGCATCATGTTTTATTCAGACACTCGTGACAAAGCCGCATCGACTAAAGAGGCGATTTGATTCAGATAATGACGTCCCATATCTGCAGTAAATTTAGCCTCCGCATGACTGGCCAAGACCAACTCTTTTGCCTGTGTGGGCAATGCTACGATTGCAAGACTTTTAACGCTCTCAGCCAAAAGGGCTTTCACAGAATCAGGGGCGTGATTGATAGTGCCGCAATAATCTTTCGCATCAGCCTGGTGCGTCAATAAGATTTGCTCAATACCAAAAATTTCTTTAAGACCTTCTATGACCGCATGCTCTATCTCAGTCTGATTGTGCGCTTGTAACAATGACTTCAACCACTCCACCATGAGCCCCTGCGTGCGGTCATTTTGATTACCAAAATGCAGCATCTCAGACAAACGACGATTTAAAGCTTCATTCTGATCACGTAAAACCTTTAACTGCTTTTCTTGTAAAGAAATTGCGCGCGAATCATGTGTGCTTTTTAATTGGATACTCGCCAGCAAATCAGCATGTCTTTCAAAGAAGCCTGGGGTTGCTTTCAACCACTCCGCGACCAATGCTTCACGCTCTTGTTGTTCTGTTGAGATCTCGCTCATAAGGCTCCCAGTTTTTCAGTCAATATTTTGTTAACTTGTTGCGGATTTGCTTTGCCCTGCGTGGCCTTCATGATTTGACCCACCAAGGCATTAAACGCTTTTTCTTTACCCGCTTTAAATTCGTCAATTGATTTTTGATTTTTAGCCAAAACTTCATCAACAACAGCTGCGAGTGCTCCACTATCACTAATTTGCTTAAGGCCTTTGGCTTCAATAATACGATCGACCGCGTTAGCATCGCTGGCTTTCTCATCCCACAAGATCGTAAAAATATCTTTAGCAATCTTGTTAGAGATCGTGCCATCAGAAATCCTCTGAATTAGCAAAGCTAATTGCTCTGCATTCACTGGCGCATCGGCCGCCACTAAATCAGCTTTATTAAGTGCAGAAGCAAAGTCGCCAATTAAAAAATTAGCTGCCGTTTTTGCCTGATCCTTACTTAATCTCGCCACGAGCTCTTGATAGTAATGCGCAAAGCTCTTCTCTTGGGTTAACACCTGAGTGTCATATTCTGTCAGGGCATACTCAGCTTGCCAGCGCTTGGCGAGCTCGGATGGCAACTCACCCATCTCATTCTTTTCTTTTTCGACCCAAGCATCGGAAATCACCAAAGGCAACAAATCAGGGTCTGGGAAATAACGGTAGTCGTTGGCATCCTCTTTAGTTCGCATGCTGCGCGTCTCTTTACGATCTGGATCGTAAAGTCTGGTTTCCTGAACCACCTTGCCACCGTCTTCAATCAGCTCAATCTGACGTCTGACTTCGTACTGAATGGCTTCTTCCAAAAACTTAAATGAGTTCAAATTTTTTATTTCGCAACGCGTTCCGAACTCCGCCTGACCTAAAGGTCTGACTGACACGTTAGCATCGCAGCGGAAAGAGCCTTCTTGCATATTGCCATCACAGACGCCCAACCATACGACTAGGCTATGCAAAGCTTTAGCGTAGGCAACCGCTTCTGCTGCACTCCTCATCTCAGGCTCTGAAACAATTTCCAATAAAGGTGTGCCGGCACGATTTAAATCGATACCACTTGAAGGCTCACCATGCGGCCCCTGAAAATCCTCATGTAAAGATTTACCTGCATCTTCTTCTAGATGTGCGCGTGTTAGTTGAATGATTTTTGTTTGACCATCCACCACGATTTTGATTTGACCCCCCTGAACAACCGGGATTTCATATTGGCTAATCTGATAGCCCTTCGGTAGATCTGGGTAAAAATAGTTTTTACGAGCAAAGATACTCACGGGCGCAATCTTGGCACCCACGGCTAAACCAAAACGAATCGCGTGCGCTACGGCTTGCTTGTTTAATACTGGCAACACGCCTGGCAAAGCCAAATCCACGGCACACGCTTGACGGTTGGCTTGTGCTCCAAACTCAATTGAAGCGCCACTAAAAATTTTTGATTGAGTTCTCAATTGGGCATGGGTTTCCATGCCGATGACGACTTCCCACTTCATTGCGCCACCCCACTAAATCCTTCTGGCATTTTTTTATGCCACTCTGTGACTTGCTGGAAAGCATGTGCCATTTGTAACATTCTGGTTTCATCAAAATAATTACCAATCAATTGCATACCTACAGGCATATGATCTGCACCAAATCCACAAGGATGACTCATCGCAGGCAAGCCTGCCAAATTTGGCGATAAGGTAAAGATATCCTCTAAATACATTTGTGTAGGATCTGCGGTTTTAGAACCGATTGTTGGCGCAACACTCGGCGCGACAGGTCCCGCAATCACATCGCAAACTTGAAAAGCATTCTGAAAATCTTGCGCAATAATTCTGCGTAACTTTTGTGCTTTCAAGTAATAAGCATCGTAGTAACCGTGGGACAGAACATAGGTACCAATCAAGATGCGTCGCTTTACCTCAGCCCCAAAGCCTTCTGCACGACTAGTCTTATACATATCCAGTAGATCTTTGTATGCCTTCGCACGATGACCATAACGTACACCGTCAAAACGACTCAAATTGCTCGAAGCTTCTGCAGGAGCAATCACGTAATACACGGGTATCGATAATTCGGTTTTTGGCAAACTCACTTCTACCAGTGTGGCGCCCAAGGATTCGTAGACCTTTATGCCTGCTTCTATGGCCGCTCTGACATCTGCAGCCAAACCTGGCCCAAAGTACTCTTTAGGTAAACCGACTCGAATACCCTTGAGGGGCTGACTATTCGAACTCTCGGTAACTTGAGTAATTCCCAACACATAATCATCCACGTCTTTCGCCAAACAAGTTGAATCACGTGCATCATGACCAGCCATATGCGCGAGTAATAAAGCGCAATCTTCAGCTGTTTTTGCCATAGGGCCCGCTTGGTCCAAAGAGGATGCATAAGCAATCATCCCATAGCGAGATACACGTCCATAAGTGGGCTTAATACCCGTGATGCCACAAAAAGAAGCTGGTTGGCGAATAGAGCCCCCAGTATCTGAACCTGTGGCAGCTGGAATTAAGCCCGCAGCTACTGCAGCAGCTGAGCCCCCAGAAGAGCCACCCGGGACCTTTTCTAGATTCCATGGGTTCTTCGCTGGTCCGAAATAAGAGTTTTCATTGGTGGAGCCCATGGCAAATTCATCCATATTGGCTTTACCGAGACAGACCATCCCAGCCCCCCGATGGCCCAAGCGCTCCACAATGTGGGCATCAAATGGGCTTTGATATCCCTGCAAAATCTTCGAACAGGCCGTTGAATGCCAACCTTGTGTCACGAATACGTCTTTATGCACCAAGGGTAAGCCCGTCAGGGCAGCGGCTTTGCCATTCGCCAGAGCCTCATCCGCAGCTTTGGCTTGAGCCAGACTAAGCGCCTCATCCAAGTCAATGACAGCATTCAACTTTTGGTTATTTTTGATCCGGCTCAAGAAATATTGAGCCAATTCAAATGAGCTTACCTCTTTGTTTTTAATGGATTTTTTAAGATCCGCCAATGTTTTCAGATGCCAGGTCATTCGATCACCTTGGGCACTAAAAAGAGACCTTCAAAACTGGCTGGCGCGTTCTTTAAGTTAGCTTCACGCATATCAGGCTCAGTCACCGCATCCTCTCTTAGAGGTTGGGCAACCGCCATAACCATTTCAATCGGGTGTGCCATAGGGATAACGCCCTCGGTATCGACTGCCTGCATCTTCTCCACCAACTGAAAAACCTTATTCAATTGTTCTAGGCTAGCCGAGGCCTCATTATCAGTGATGGCTAGGCGAGATAAATGTGCAATTTGCTTAACTTCTTCGAGATTCATTTGGTCCGCTACGGTATCATTTAAGGGTTTTAAAACTAATTAATTTACCTATTTTCCTACTTTCACTATGTTTGGTCTCTTTCGCAACTATTTTTCTAACGATTTAGCTATCGACCTTGGCACTGCCAACACTCTCATTTACATGCGCGACAAAGGTATCGTACTCGACGAACCCTCTGTAGTTGCAATCCGTCAAGAAGGCGGACCTAACGGTAAAAAAACAATTTTGGCCGTAGGTAAAGAAGCCAAACAAATGTTAGGTCGCGTACCTGGCAATATTGAAGCCATTCGCCCTATGAAAGATGGTGTGATTGCTGACTTCACAATCACAGAACAAATGCTCAAGCAGTTTATCAAAATGGTTCACGAAACCAAACTGCTCAAGCCTAGCCCACGCATCATCATTTGCGTACCCTGTGGCTCGACTCAAGTAGAGCGTCGCGCGATTCGTGAATCTGCTTTAGGAGCAGGCGCCTCTCAAGTGTATTTGATTGAAGAACCAATGGCTGCTGCTATTGGTGCGGGCCTACCAGTCTCTGAGGCCTCGGGCTCCATGGTCGTTGATATTGGTGGTGGCACCACTGAAGTCGGGGTGATGTCTTTGGGTGGCATGGTTTACAAAGGCTCTGTTCGTGTTGGTGGCGACAAGTTTGATGAAGCCATCATCAATTACATTCGCCGTAACTACGGCATGCTCATTGGTGAACAAACCGCTGAATCGATCAAAAAGACTATCGGCTCTGCTTTCCCAGGCGCTGAAGTACGCGATATGGAAATTCGTGGACGCAATTTGTCTGAAGGTATTCCTCGTAGCTTTACTGTCACCAGCAATGAAATCCTGGAAGCCCTGACAGACCCACTGAATCAAATTGTGACTGCAGTCAAAGTGGCGCTCGAGCAAACTCCTCCAGAGCTCGCTTCTGATATCGCTGATCGCGGCATGATGCTCACCGGTGGTGGTGCATTGTTAAGAGATCTAGATCGCCTCTTGCTTGAGGAAACAGGATTACCCGTTCACGTTGCTGAAGATCCTCTAACGTGTGTGGTGCGCGGTTCCGGCATCGCCCTCGAAAGAATGGACAAACTAGGCGGTGTCTTCTCACAGGAGTAATCCTTACTGAGCAGCATCGAAATGCAAAGTGCAGCTTAGTCCTCCACCACTTTTCAAACATGGCACGCCAGCTTTACTCAAGCTGGCGCTTTGCTTATTGATCAGTTTAGCTTTGATGATTGCTGATTCGCAATTCAAAGCTTTAGAACAAATTCGCTCTATCGCTAATGTCTTGATTTCACCTATTCAAGCAGTGATGCAGGCGCCTCGAAATTTTTTGCGTGCTAGTTATGATTATCTAACCACTAAAGGTTCTCTTGAAGTGGAAAATGAAAATCTCAACAAGCGTGTTGCTGAATTAAC
This sequence comes from Polynucleobacter sp. MWH-Loch1C5, assembly GCF_018881775.1. GTDB lineage: Bacteria > Pseudomonadota > Gammaproteobacteria > Burkholderiales > Burkholderiaceae > Polynucleobacter. The sequence continues at coordinate 863,725 of NZ_JACVPR010000001.1, read as the reverse complement.
TCTATTAGCCAACCAATCTGAGTTACTGCTAAGCGAGAACGCTCAACTACGTAATTTAATTGGGATTGCACAACAATCTAGATTCAAGATTCTGATTTCTGAAATCTTATTTAGCCCGCCCAACCCACTCTCTCAAAGAATCATCATCGATCGTGGCGCCAATGACAATATCAGCCTAGGGCAGGGTGTTGCTGATCACCAAGGTATTGTTGGCCAAGTCGTTCGAGTCATGGAAAACCGATCTGAAGTTGCCTTACTCGATGACCGTGATATGGTCATTCCCATTCAAGTCGCTCGTAATGGTTTACGTGGCGCACTATATGGCAATGGTCGTGGTAGACCTTTAGAACTCCGTCACATGGCAGCGATTAGTGATTTACAAGTCGGCGATATTCTCATGACCTCCGGTATCGATGGCATTTACCCACCCGGATTTGCTGTAGCTACGATTGACAAGATTGATCGTAATGTCGACAAAAACTTTGCGAGTGTTTACTGCTCACCCATCGGCGGCGTGAACCGTTTTAGACACGTGATGATTCTGTTTTATGACGCTAACTACGGGCCACGCCCCACTGCGAATACCCCTAGCGTTAATAATGCTCCTAATAAACCTTCACGCTTATATCGAGGCAAGCCATGATTGAGCAAGGTTATATTCTGCGCCCAGCTAACCCTCTGTTTATTGGCTTTAGTATTTTTGTAGCCTTGCTTCTGAATTTTTTACCCTTTGGTAATGCGCCATGGGTACCCGATTGGCTGCTCATTTGTTTAGTTTTTTGGACGATCTATCAACCAAGACGCGTGGGAGTTGTATGGGCCTTTTTCTTAGGCTTGATTATGGATATCCATAGCGCAAGTCTTTTGGGACAACATGCTTTTATGTACCCTGTAGTTGCCTTCTTCGGCATTAACTGGCAAAGGCGGGTTCTTGGCTTTACACGTATTCAGCAAGCCTTACATTTATTACCATTATTTATCGCGGCTTCGATTTGGCCTTTGGCCGTTAATTGGGTAACCAGCGGGGACATTCCCCTGTGGGCTTGGACTAGTCTATTTTCTGCATTCATAGAGGCGGGGCTTTGGCCAGTGGCAGTATTTCTTTTACTGGCACCGCAACGTAGGCCCACAGATGTCGATTTAAATCGTCCTTTGTAGTATGGATTCTTTTAAGAACAACCAACCCTCCGTCAAGTCTTTTCAGGACAGGCTGAGTGTTGCGCTTGTCTTTGTGATGATATGTTTTGGTTTGCTGTTGTTACGTTTTGTTTGGCTCCAAATTTTCACTCATCACAAACACTATTCGGCGGCAGAAAATAATCGTATTGCCTTAGTTCCTGTTCCAGCTAGCCGAGGTTTGATTGTTGATCGCAATGGCATTGTGATTGCCAGAAACTATTCTGCCTATACGCTTGAAATCAACCCCTCTCAAACCCAAGGCAAACTTTCAGATCTGTTGGATGATTTATCTGAAGTGATCGATATTCAACCGAAAGATCGTCGCAACTTCATGAAAATGGTTAATGAATCAAAAACCTTTGATTCATTCCCGATTCGCACACTCTTAAGCGATGTAGAGGTGGCCCGCTTTACTGCGCAACGCTTTAGATTTCCCGGGGTAGAAATCAAGGCGCGCCTATTTAGACAATATCCTTATGGTGAGTTGGGCTCTCACTTAATTGGCTATATCGGCCGAGTTTCTCAACGTGATCGTGAAAAATTAATTGCTGAACTTGATAGCACGGTCGGTGATGAAAACGCGAATGCAAGAAAAAATATTAGCTTGCAAGGCATGCCTTACATCGGCAAAGTAGGGGTTGAACAAAGCTATGAGGGTGTATTGCGTGGCAAACCTGGCTTTGAACAAGTGGAAATCACCGCGGGTGGGCGAGCTATTAGAACGCTGGCAGTGAGCTCCTCTAGCCCCGGCAATAATCTGCATTTGTCTGTGGACATCAAACTTCAATATTTGGTTGAAGAACTCTATGGCAAAAGACGTGGTGCATTTGTTGCGATTGAACCAGAAACTGGCGATGTTCTAGCTTTTGTTTCTAAGCCTAACTTTAATCCTAATGATTTCGTTGAAGGCATTGATCCTCAGATTTGGAAACAGCTCAATGAGTCTGCAGAAAAACCTTTATATAACCGCCCACTCAAAGATATTCATCCGCCAGGTTCAACGTATAAGCCCTTTATGGCTTTAGCGGCCCTAGAAACTGGCAAACGTACACCTAATCAATCAATCGTTGACCCAGGCTATTTTAATTTTGGTAACCACACCTTCCGTGACGATAAAGTTGGCGGCCACGGAGTAGTGGATATGGCTAAGTCAATTATTGATTCTTGTAACACGTATTACTATCATCTCGCACGCGATATGGGTGTCAATCTAATGCATGACTTTATGAAACCTTTTGGTTTCGGACAGATTACAGGCATTGATTTACAAGGTGAGGTGCGCGGCATACTACCCTCCACAGACTGGAAACAAAAGGCCTTTAAAAAACCTGAGCAACAAAGATGGTACGAAGGCGAAACAATCTCTTTAGGTATTGGTCAGGGCTATAACAGCTTTACGATTCTGCAATTAGCGCATGCAACTGCTACATTGGCTAATCGTGGCATTGTGATGAAGCCCCACATCGTCAAGTCCATTGAAAACCCGATTACTAAAGACAAAAAACTGACTACGCCTAAAGAAAGTTATCGAATTGATCTCAAACCAGAAAACTTAGAGGTCATCAAAAATGCTATGGTCGACGTTAACCGTTTTGGCACATCCTCACGTGTCTTTACCGACGCAAAATATGTAGCGGCCGGCAAGACTGGTACTGCTCAGGTATTTAGTCTGAACTCAAAAAACTATAACCATGGCGCTACCCCTGAATTTTTACGTGACCATGCCCTATATATCGTCTTTGCTCCGGCAGATAAGCCGAAAATCGCCATTGGCATGATTGTTGAAAATGCCGGTTTTGGTGCCGCGCATGCGGCTCCCATCGCTAGAAGGGCACTTGATTATTACCTAGAAGGTCGTTGGCCGAAGGAGGTCCCCGAGTGGAAAAACGCCCCTTAATCCAAAGACTCGATTTTCTTTGGTCTGGCTTTGATAAAAGCTTAGGCCTGACTGTACTTGCCCTGGTCTTTATAAGCATCGTCACCTTTGTTTCATCTTCCAGTGGCGCACACGTGAAGATGATCGATCAAGTGCGCAATCTACTATTGTTTTTTGTAGTGATGTGGACCGTATCACATGTTCCCCCCAAGTGGTTTGAAAAGCTTGCGATATGGGTTTTTCTGTTAGGTGTTGGGCTTTTGATCGCAGTTGCTCTATTTGGCTTGATTAAAAAGGGGGCCAGGCGTTGGGTCAATGTGGGGGTAGTGATTCAGCCATCTGAATTAATGAAAATTGCCATGCCCATGATGCTTGCCTGGTACTTTCAAAGACGGGAAGGGATATTAAAAAATTGGGATTATGCAGTTGCTCTTATTCTGTTAGCCGTACCTGTTGCACTCATTGCCAGACAACCTGACTTAGGTACTGCTTTGCTTGTTTTTGCAGCAGGTATGTATGTCATCATTTTGGCGGGCTTCCCCTGGAAAATCCTCGTACCCATTGTCGGTATAGGCGTCTTTTTTATTCTTCTTATCATCATCTTTGGTGGCTATATTTGTGAACCACAAGTCAAATGGCCCATTCTTCATGAGTATCAAAAAAATCGGGTCTGTACTCTTTTAGACCCAAGCTCTGACCCTTTAGGCAAAGGCTTTCATACTATTCAGTCCGTGATTGCAATTGGCTCTGGCGGCCTATTTGGGAAAGGCTGGCTAAAAGGCACCCAGTCTCATCTTGAATTTATTCCAGAAAAACACACTGATTTTGTCTTCGCTGTTTATTCAGAAGAATTTGGTTTGCTAGGCAATATCATCCTGCTCGGCTTATTCTTCTTACTGGTCAAACGCGGCCTAGAAATCGCCTCCAATGCGCCAACTCTTTTTTCTAGACTATTAGCCGGTTCAATTACGATGATTTTCTTTACCTATGCCTTTGTGAATATGGGCATGGTCAGCGGCATACTGCCTGTGGTGGGTGTACCGCTCCCATTTATTACATACGGCGGCACAGCATTAGTGACCTTAGGTGTTGGTATTGGGATGCTAATGAGCATTCATCGTCATAGACGCTTAGTTCAATCATAAAGAAGCGTTCTAGCTACCCCATAAAATGCCAAAAAAAAGCCTGGTCGCTTAACGCGCCAGGCTGATTAGGTAATTCAGTTGAATTACTTCTTACGCTTGTTCACAGCATCTTTAAATGCTTTACCAGCTGAGAACTTAACTGTCTTAGCAGCTGCGATCTTAATCGCTTCGCCAGTCTTAGGGTTACGGCCTGTACGAGCAGCGCGCTTACCTGAGCTGAATGTACCAAAACCGATTAACTGAACGCTATCGCCCTTAGTAACAGCTTTCTTGATGGTGTCCATCACTGAGTTCAATGCGAACTCTGCTTTAGCTTTAGAAATCTCTGCATCTTCTGCGATAACCGCAATCAATTCTGCTTTATTCAAGTTTTGCTCCTTTGGAAATAAGCTAAATAATAAAAACCGGACTCCTCCTGAGCCCCGCGTTGAATTGTAACCACAAATTATGAAAAATATACAAGGTTTTAATGCTTTTATTTATGTACTATTGAGGGATGGCTATTATTGGCTCAAACTTAATTCAAATTGCCATTAGCGCACTTCTTTATGCTCTTTTATTTGGCATTAATGAACTCCTTTTTTCTAATTTGAGCTTTTCAGATGGGGTTTCTTGGATTTTTTTGCCAGCAGGCTTTCGCTTGGTTCTAACTCTCTTGCTTGGCCTTAATGGTGCTATTGGAATTTCTCTAAGCTCAATCCTACTGGGGGTATTTTTCTTTTTTAGTGACGATCTACTCACTGCCATTTTGGCAGGGACGCTAGGCGGTCTCGCTCCATATATAGCTCTTAAATTAGTATTTAAGAATATGGCCCTTGATCAGGATTTATTTCATCTAGATGGCGGCAAGTTGCTCAACTGTATATTTATTTATGCATTGATTAGCTCTTTCTTGCACCAAATTCTTTTCTATATGACGGGCTATACCGAGCACTTTATTGAAACTTTGGGCGTGATGCTAATCGGTGACTTACTAGGGACATTCGCCATCATCTATCTTGTAAAACTACTGATTAAATTAGCCAAGCTAAAAAATTAGGCTTAAGAGACTGATCTGCACCTAAAGTATTCACTGACCTAATCTAAAGTGATAACGTCCTTAATAAAATAGCCCGTATCTCCAAAACAGCTACTCGGTATCCCGACGTGCTCTTCATAAATGAGAGTCACCTTTTTACCTAAGCTAGCATTAATTTTTTTGACGACCGCCTCATCTTTAACTGTAAAGTTAAATTTCTCAGTAAGCGTTCCAGGGATATTAATCATGGCTAATTCACCTTCCCATGTCTTGCAGATCCAACCTCGATAAGAGATTTTCTGTACAAAACCTGCTCGCTCACCCTGCGAATAACTCCAAGTTAAAACGGCCCATGTGTACAGCGCAAAAAGTATTAGCGCGAGAATCAAGAATGTAATAAATTTTTTAAGCATATTAGTCTGTCCACGTAGGATACTTACGCATAATACGCTTAAAGGCATCCGAGTTTTGATACTTTGCCAACCATGCTTTTAAATGTGGGTAGGACTCCAAGGCATCATCTCGGACTTTTGCGTACTGACGAACAAATGGAAAAATGGCCAGATCTGCAAGAGTTTCTTGATCACTCAGAAGATATGAATGCTGGCTTAAGCCACTCTCATAAATGTCTAAAAACTCTTCACCCGCTAATTTAGCAATCTCTACCTGATCCACTTCATAACGCTCCGGGTACTTAAACCGGTCTAATAGATATTTAAAACGAGTGTCATTGCGTTCAATCCACTGAAGTGAGTCATCCAATGAGGTAGCTAGCAAATTATCCTGTTTGAGCTTGAGTGCCCAAAGCATGATTTCTAGGCTCTCTTCGATGACTTGAACACTATCACTATCTTTCATTAGCAAAACAGGCACAGTGCCTTTAGGTGAAACCTCCAGCATCGAACTGGGTTTTTCTCTTAATGAAATTTCTCTAATTTCGACTACTATGCCTGAACGATCTAAAGCCATCCGTGCACGCATGGCATATGGGCAACGGCGATATGAGTAAAGAATAAGTTGGCTAGCTAGCATTATTTTTATGCTCTAGCATTTTGATTAAAGCACACACGACTTCATTTTTGGGCAAGCTCAAACCCAAGCGTTGTGCCTCGCGCACCAGATAGCCATTCAAATAATCAATTTCAGTCTGACGCCCCTTCATTAAATCTTGTGCCATTGATGACTTTTGTTGCGCCATGCCCTGTGCAATTTGTTGATTAAGCTCAGCTGCTCGCTCCTGACTCAAGGGAATTGCTAATGCATGTGCCACCAACAGACACTCATCACGAAGATCATTCAACAAGTTCAATGTCTGTGGGTTTTTGACCATCTCACCATAAGATATTTGACCCATCGCTGAAACCGCATTGTAAGTACAGTTGACTAGAAACTTCTCCCACATTTTTATTTCTATCGACTCAGAAAATTCTGTCTTTATTTGTGCTTGGTTGAATAGTTGAACTAATACTGAAACAGCATTACTCCTGCCTAATTCAGGCTGGCCAATTAATAAGTCGCCACGACCATAATGCTTCACGTGCCATGGTTTTTGCATGGCTGTGGCAACGTAAACGACGACTGGATAAACTGGGTTATTAATTTCAGCGGCGATTGTTTTCGCATTAGTCACACCGTTCTGAAAGCTCAATACAGGAATATTTTCAGGAAGATATTCTTTTAAGCTCTGAATGGCTGGCAATGTATCGGCTGATTTAACTGCAACAATCAGAATGTCTGCGTGAACTAAATCTTTTAGCTCAGTAGTTGCACGAACCTTCACCCGGGTCTGGTGTGACGCCCACTCTAGATTCAAATAGCCTTGGAAACTCTCTAGATGTTGGGGTTTAACCACAAAATTAACCTCATGCCCCGCGCTAGACAAAAGGCCACCATAGAAGCAACCTACAGCTCCGGCGCCTAATATATATATGCGTGAAGTAGCTTTACCATCCATTATTCAAGGAGTTTAAAAGAAAATGGCTTCGCGCAAGGAAGCCATCAGAATAGGAGGTCTGGCAGTTATCTCTTTGCCACAACCCTTAAGTTAGGGTCATCATTAACGTAGCCCACGATCTCTGAGTTTTTAAGCTCGCCTTTAAATGAATATTTCTTTGACTTGTGCACAAACTCAAATTGAATTTGATGACCTCTGATGCGGCCATCTTCAAAATGGATTGTTCTGCGTGCACCCTGACTTAAACTGCCATCAAAGAATTGTTTCTTTTGCACAACTTGTAACTGGATACTTTCCATACCGGGTAATCCAGTAAAGTGCCATAGGCCATCTATCTGTGCGGGAACAATCCATAAATAGGCGACCTCACCATTCGAGATCCGAATTTCCTGATCAGGCACCCATGACTCCATACGGAAAGTATTTGAAACAACACGTGTACCTGGTTTCATTTTCAGAATCTTAGGCATCAACTTGAAATTTAAGTTGTCGCCTAGATACAAAGTTAAAACGGTTGCTTGAGAAAAATCTTCTACAAAGATATCCCCATGCTTAAACTCGACAATATCTGACACTTTGGCGCGCTCGGCATTGCGCTTAGAAAGGGCTACAAGGTCTTTGTTGTATTCAATACCTACTGAACGCACCTTATATTTTTTAGCTGCTTCAATTGGAATAACGCCGTCACCTGAACCCAAGTCATAGACTATGTCGCCAGGCCTAACCTTAGCTACCGATAGCATTTCATGAGCCATCTCTACTTTAGTGGGTACCCACATCACATCTTTGCCGTGCGTGGCCATTTGCAAATGGAATTTTTCATCCCCATAATTTTTAGTTGCGCAGCCGGCAAGGGCTAGCGCCGCTAAGATAAAAATAGATTTATATAAATTCATAGTTAAATATTTTTTACGTTTCTTGGTTTATTCATTAATACAGCCAGATATAAATTGACCAAACTAAATTCAAAACAATGAGTGCTATGAGAGTATTTAAAGTAAATTTCATACCACTAACACGTTTAGCAAAATTGGGTGGCGGTTCATTAATGCCTATTGCATGAAAAATACGCCCAATGATTAAAGTGCAGCCAGGTATAGCCACTAACCACCAAGGTGCGCCATTTAATTCTAGGCATGCCAACAAAATAATGCCAATAGGAGCATACTCCGCAAAATTACCCTGAGCTCGTATAGCCCTTTCTAAATCTTCAAAACCACCATCGCCCAAAGCTACTCTATTTTTTCTTCTGAGCTTGATAACGGCAAGCGACAATTTAATGAGTATGCCTGCAAGAATGGCGGCAATGATTGATGTGACGATTAACAATGAGGCCTCCTAGGTCAGCCCTCATTATTACCCACAAATAAAAAAACCACCCGAAGGTGGTTTTCTCTATTTTGGTGGCTCGGGGCGGAATCGAACCACCGACACAAGGATTTTCAATCCTCTGCTCTACCGACTGAGCTACCGAGCCAAGAAGCGAGATTATAGCTTATTTGCTCAAAACCATAAAGAAATGTAACCGACTGTATAGACTCTCCTTATGCTTTAAGCATCCTAAGGTTAGTGCGGATGTTTAATCCTGCTAACGGTATGAGTGGTAGAGCAGGGGATTGGTTTTTATCTATGCGTGGAAAAAACCTGCGTTTAGTTAAACCTAGTATTTCAACTATGCCTCTCATTCGTTGAAACAAAGAATTTAAATCTATATACGAAGCACCAAAAACCATACGATTTTGGTTCAAATTGTTGGTTTTAACTGTGAATAGATCGTCTATAGATGTATGTGATTCAACAATGTATTGATAATGATGACTACTATTTTGTATTCACGCTCACTGAGCGAGTGCCATTCTTTGGGAACTTTGAATGATTGTTTTTCTGAAGTGGGTATGTTGAAGATTGAATTTAAGTCAAGATGTAACCAATTAGCTAAAACTTTAAGCTTCACATCTTCTGGCATTGAAATCCCTCGCATCCAACGCCTGACTGTTTCCTGCGTGACGGGATTGATATCGTAGGCTATTAAGTTAAAGTCTCGTGCCACGCAGTTAGCAGACGGTAATTTACCGTAGCGTTCTTTTAGAGAATCTCTAAATATTTTTGAAAATCTATTTTTTAATTCTCTTATCTTATTGTTAGCCAAGTTCATACTATTACCCCCCCTTTGCCATTGCCTGTGTCATAGGTCAGTCGTATTAGTAATTACGACTTATTTTTACGGGAATTTCTAAAAAGTCATTCTATATATATGTTTTAAATAAACAATATTTTTATGATGAAATATTTTCAACATAGATGTGAATTTTTTTCACAATCGCAATCAGTAATTGAATTGTGTTGGTATGGTCAAAAATCAAGTGGGGTTATGAAAAAGTAGTTAGTGCTTGAGAAACTGCTTAACTACTTTTTATGGATCACAGACTGAATTGTCTGCTGTGCTTTCTGTATCTTCTGCCTATCTCTTTCAGCTTTTAACTGCTTAGCGATATTCTGTTTCTGCGTCTGTAATGATTTAATACGCTGTTGTTGCGGTGTGAGTGGTTTGATAGTTTTGATTTCAAAGAAACGCATACAGTTATTTATTGATGACTGTAGTACCCTTGCCATACATTACCTGATAAACCTCTTTGTCATAGCCTAAGAGAATGATTGATTGTTCAAAATCATTGATTGTCATCTCTGATAACTGTTGTTTATTGATAACTTCAGCTAACTTATCAATAAAAATAAAATCTACACGCTCTAAATAGACATTGCCTACTTCAGCTCTAATAGGATCACTAAAAGAATAGAAATTTCCATCAATAGATTTTTTAGGCAAGATACATTTATCAGAGTATTCAAGTTCAGCATAGTGATAGACACTTCTGAAGATTACAGAATTACCGTCCTTGTAGTATCTCGTAGATTCCTCATAGGCTTTGAAGCATTGATAGATTATTTTTTTATTTGACACTGATATATTTCTATATGAATAAAGAAATCAAAAATATTTTCTATTACTTACAATCAATAAGTATTTTATTAATTAAAAATTGAAACAAAAAAAACTCGCACACTTATGGTGCGAGTTAAGGTTACAGAGGAGACGTGTATCAAAAACTACACATACGAAGTCTAAATAAGAATTGTTAAAAAAATATTACCTAATTAAACCTTAGCTTTAGTAATGCTATTTACTCTTTAAGAATAATCACTTCTTAAAACTTGCCCTCACGCCAACACTAGCCTGTTCTAATTGTGCGTCTAGCTCGCCACACTCTACAGCTTGCTTGACTAGTTCTAGTGCTTTGACTAACTCACTGGCATTAGCCACTTCAATACTGTGTTTGCCCTTAGCTAGCTCCAATACACGAGTACCGTATTTGATAGCCACACAGACTTTACCTTGCTCATTCCTAAACCACCATTCTCTAACACGCTTAGGCATCTCAATCTGTTTGCGTAAGCCCGTGTCTTTGTCTGTATAGCTACGGTACTTTTTGACTACAAATTCAGTGCCTTCTATTTGACTTTTTGCTAGCTGTATTTGTTCCCACACTTTGCTAGCTAGCTTGTTTCTGCGAATCATTACAGTAGGTATATGTGTAGGCTTTTTGACTGCTACTAGTTTTAGTCCTTCTAATGTGCTCATTTTGACTCCTTATTCAGTTAGGTATAGGTTTAGGTAAAAGCAGACTTTTTAGCGATAAAAAACCTGCTTTTTGTTAAACCCTATATCTACAGTAGCTTCAGAGCCTTATTTGGACTAGCTTTTCAGCCTATTTTGCCAATCTCACCAAATAAAAAGCCACATTTTTTATTCAGTCCTTTTCACATAGCTAAATAAATGTACAAATGAGATTAAGGTTGGCACGCCAAATGTAATAGTGCTGTTAATCCGTTCTGATGTGTAACGGTACGCAATTGAGTTGCTCATTACTCGCTTCTTCACACTACCTAGCTTTTAGCTAGATGCTTTAAACGACATCCCTATGTGATAGTTCCGTTTGTGAAGATGTACTAGTTGGTAGCGTAGCGATATGCGAATGTAGGCAAATACTATGTATAGGCTGAAAGTGAGTGGGAATGCCACAATCAAACCCACAAGCACACCACAATGCTTCTGATATAGGCAGTGGATGTGTTGCGTAAGGCAAGCACGGAAAAGGTGATCGCAAAACCTACCTTTCTTATTCAATTAAGTTGTGTGTATATCAGTTGTTAATCCTCAGTAAAGATTAGCTTAAGCTACGCTAAAAACTAGCGTGGCTTGTGCTTCCTAGTAAAGAGATAAAAACAAAATTATTGTTCAAATATTCAAAGAAGAAGAAAAATGCGATGAGCGACAGCGAAAGAGCGAGCTAACGCAGTTAGCTCTTATTAGTCAAAGACAATAAGGAAGATAGCCGCTATTGTCATTGCGATCAATGTTGTAGATGAAACCAACATTACATTCACTGACTTATCTGTAGGTTCAGTAGTTAAGTTAAAAACTGTCAAAGCTAAGAACGCAACAAACAATAGTACGGCTATACCTAAGTACATACTGCTTTCTCTCCTCTTGTTATGTTTGAAGTATTTCAAATCAATCAGAGAACTACCAATTAGTAAAACTACTGATAACACCTCAAATCAGCCCTATAAGCTGAAATCTTTACCAATCAGCTATGTGAGTAGCTGGATTTATGAAAAACAGCACTACGAAGCGATTTGATAGTGGGTTTAAGTAAAAGCAGGTTTTTTCTCAGTCGTTTTAAACAGCATATTCATTAAATACACCAAAGAAAATTGTTAGTTTCTTTGCTCTTTTGCGTAAGTCTTTGAATTTTGGAAGAGATTTATGTGGTCAAAAAGAGGTAGGAATACGACACAAAAGAAAACACAATAACTACAACAAATTATTTGATAAGGGACTGAATATGGCACAAGCTAAAACACTGACACAAAACGAAATAGACCAAGTACTGCGTTATATCGCTACTAAGCACAGATACAGCATTCGCAATCGCACAATCTTACTAACAAGCTTTTACAGTGGGATGCGTGTAGGTGAGATTGCCAGTCTAAGAATCTGCGATGTACAAAACGAAGACGGCACTATTAAGAAAGAAATACGACTTAGTGCCAATCAAACGAAGGGTAATGTGGGCAGAGTGGTATTTGTCAATGAGAAGCTAAGAGCAGAGTTAGCTAACTATCTCAACTACTTAAAAATCAAAGATAGACAAAAGCCACTGTTCTATACGGAAAAGCGAGAAGGGTTCACAGCCAATACACTGACACAGTGGTTCTTTTGGTTGTACAAGAAAGCAGGTATTAGTTCAGCATCGTCGCACAGCGGCAGAAGAACATTTATTACTAACTTAGCCAACAAGGGAGTAGGTGTGAGAGTACTCGCCAGCTTAGCAGGGCATAAATCAATCAATACGACAATGGTTTATATAGACACCAATGATGAAGTAAAGCGTAGTGCTGTAGAGTTGGTGTAAAAAAGCCCGCATAACGCGGGCTTACATAATTTATAAAAAATTAGAATTTATAGCCAATTGAAAATCTGGCGATAGTTGATTTTGGTTTGTAGCTTTCTGATTCGCCGTTCGCATATGTCCAAGTTTTAGAGCTATAGCTAATTTGCTCACCTTCAACTTGTAAGAATAAATTTTTGTCCAAGAATATTCTTGTTCCAACACCTAAACCTACACCATTGAACTTTGTAGAAAGGGTGCTATCACCATATGCTAGCTCACCTTTTGCTTTGTTATAACTCAGCTTTAAGTAGCCCATAGCATTATTTGAAAAAGCATAACCAGGCTCTACAGCAATAGCCCAATGGTTTTTCATTTTTGCTGTTAAGTCGAAGGCACCTTGACTATCTTGAGCACCACTGATTGTTCCTGCTTTGACATTAGATAAATCATAGCTAGCCGATAATCCAACTAAAAACTTATCATCGAGAATAAAGTTATAACCACCTGATACAGTTGTAGTAGTACCAGTATCGCCACTCTTAAGACCTAGTGAGGCTCCCCGTCCATTATTTAGTGTGGTACTCAGACTGTTGCTTACACTGGCAACACCAAAGGTACCAAAAGCACCTTCAAAATTTTTGGATTGAGCTTGCGCCACACCTGTTGTCGCTAATAAAGCTAACGCTAAAGCGGTTTTTTTCATACTAACTTCCTTCTTAAACTGTTTATAGGAATTAGTATTTTTTTGTCATATACAGAACATAACAATGAAAAACGAATACGAATCTTCGTATATGAAATCTATAGGAATTATTAATTATTGAAATTAAAGTCTTTATGTTTTTGATAAGGACTTGTAGTGATAGAAAAACAACACGGACTAGTAAATTTGTTAAGAGATATTCGTTGGCAAATTTCTATCCATTTGCCAATCGGTCACTCTTACATTCCACAGGACATTATCTTTAAAGTGTTGGATAGCTATTTTGAAAATAAAGAAATATCTGTAAAGATACTTTTCGCAGAACTACCATACAGCGTTATGGGAACACGACATCACTTTGATAGATTAATTAAAAGTAATTGGATTGAATTACGCAAATCAGATAAAGATGCGAGAGTGAAGATTGTTTTACCTAGCTCTAAACTTTTAAAGCGATTACATTTGCTCACTACTAATTTAGAAAAAACTTTCTTTGAACACCAAACTAAACTAGATTGGATTAGCGTCAAACTTGATAGCCTTCAAAGTCAGTCTCTATAAGGGCTTTAGGGACAGCAGATATAGGGTTTATTAAAAAGCAGGTTTTTTAACAGTCAAAAATCCTGCTTTTACTTAAACCTACCTTTTCTCGCTCGTTCTTCCGCTCTTTCTGTCTCTTTCAATAATTTTCGCTGTTCTCGCTCTTCTTCAGTCATTTCAGCTTCAAACTGATTGAGTAACTGTTCTTCTAAAGCATTTACTTGTCTATCTCTTTTTCTAAACCTACTTGTGGGTGGTTTAAGCCGAGCTCTTGTGATAGCGATATTTCCAGCACTATCTTTATTCACACCATCTTTGGCATTAAAGTAACCATTCAAATAAGCATCTGCGGCTTTAGCTTCACGCTTTCTTTGTAATTTTCTAAAATCACCAACTAAATCAGTTTGTAATTGAGCATATGCCTTCTCATAAATTTCAATTCTGACTTCTCGCTTGTCTTTCCAACCTAACTTTTGTTTTTCTGCTTGCGTTTTAGGTGGCTTATGTTTTTTACGAAGCACTTGCTGTTTGTTCCACTCATCTTCTAGTGCTTGTTGTTGCGTAGCATTAAGTAGCGTTTTATTTTTCTTAGCTTCAACTTCTTCACCACGCTTAAGCTGATCAATAACTTCACGCAATCTATCTGGTAGGTGTGTAGGGTTAAGTTTTGGCATATAGAAATATTAACCTAACATATCAGCTTTCAGCATAGGCGTTAGTTTGCTGTAGTGTCTTTCTATCATTCCTACGCTAGTACCCATCTGCCTTGCTAGCGTATGTATATCAACACCCTTAGCCAATGCCTGTGTAGCGTAGGTATGTCGCAGACTGTACAGCGTTCTATTTCTACCGCTGACATCTGTACGTAAATGACTTCGTATCATTAAATTTCTGAATATGTTTTCTATATTGCTAAGCTGTTTGTTGTCAGGCAGCACAAACACCAGCCTATCTAGTCGTGCTTCTATGACCGTGTTGAGATTTTTGTAATCTAACTTCTGCCACTTAATCAAACCTTCTAACACTTCTATGACTTCACGCTTGGCAATCAGATAACGAGGTCCTGTTTTTCCACTGACCCATATACGCAGATACTTTTTATTTCCTACCCAGTGCCACTGTAAGTTTTTCCACCTCACTCGTAGTGCTTCAGTACCGTGCCTAACACCTGTGTGTAATAAGAACTTCACATAAGCACCGCAGAGTATTCTCATTTTCAGTGTGTGTTCTGTATAGCTACTCTTTTGCCAGGTTTCTAAGTAACCCAATAAATCTCTCACTTCTTCGTCCGTAAAAGCAGGGCGAGCGATACTCTTTTCACCCTTACTGTCTAACTGTGGGACAGTATGATTGCCTGCGATATAGCCACGCTCTCTAGCTAAGTTAATGACACGGTTATAAGCACTACTGTGATTGAGCTTGGTACTCGCTTTAGGCACCTTTCCCATTTCACTAGTTCGCCATTGTTCAAAGTCTGCGACTAGTTCTGTAGTGATATCTTTGATTTCGTATTTGCCAAAGAAGGGGATTAGATATTTGTTAATCGCAAATTCGTAATCTCTATAGGCTGTCTTTGCCACGCCTGCGTTCAGCTGACTACGCATATTGGTTAATTCATCCAATGCCACCTGTTTAAATGTCTTTGTGCTTAGCGACAAACCAACACTGATTTTGATTTGTGCTGTTTCGTAGATCGATATTGCCTGTATCTTCGCCTGTTCTATAGCGTTCGTATTCGTTGAGGCACTATGCCATTTGCCATTCGCTAACTTAAAGCGACATTGCCACTGTGATGAATTAGCACGCTTATAGACAATGAGTTTGTCATTCATTAACTTAATGACAGCATCATCTTTTACTTCTGCGTTTGAAAATAGATAGTTGAGATTTGACATAACAATCGCAAAACAAAAAATATTTTTACAATTGTGTTGTCAGTAAATTTTTTATGCGACCGAAAATTTTTTACACACAACACTCTGCGAATGCTGTTGCGATTTGTAATTTTTTTGTTGAGTGCCACTCGCTAGGATGCTTATGTGGCAAGGGTTTGCGGGCGATTGAAGTTAATGTTTTTGAACTGTCTTTTACTCAAAAATTAGCGTTTTCAATCCTCTGCTCTACCGACTGAGCTACCGAGCCAAGAAGCGAGATTATAGCTTATTTGATATGAACAATAAAGAAATGTGTTGGACTGTGTTAACCCTGCCTCAACGCCGTTAATCCTAAGCTCTGTAAGGATGTTCAATCCTGCTGACGGTTAGGACTATTTACTGATTAGCCTTTAAATAATCAATAACCCAAGCAGGATCGCTATCACTTGGAAAAATTGGATAATGAACATTAACAATCTTTCCCTCTTTAACTATGAGCGTTAATCGCTTAAGTAAAGTCATTCCTGAGGCAACAAATGTAGGCAAGCCAAGAGCTTTTTGAAATTTATAGTCAGCATCACTGACAACTGGGAATGGCAAATGAAGTCTTTCTACCATTTCCTTCTGGTATTCAGTCGTTTGAACACTTAGACCAATTACCTCAGCTTTCAACTCTTGTAATTCTTTGTAGTGGTCTCTAAATGAACAACTTTGTGGCGTACAACCTCGAGCACCAGGTATCTCATCCCAGCCATCAGGTAATGGCAGATCGGGTCTTCCAGTCATTGGATAGCAGTAGATAACTAAAAACTTGCTAGGCGAAGAAAAATCTATTTTTTGATTATTGGTGGCTTGTAAAGATAACTTGGGCAAAGTCATTCCAATTAGATGATTAGCGGCACCATCATCTTCTGGAATTGGCAAGTTATCGGGTGTCTTAGTTAAGTCAACCATATCACCTAATCAGTACATCAATGCGTTAGGGATAAAAGAGATGATTAGTTTTAGACTGTGCTTAATAAAGCCTAGGCTACAAATAATTACCGCTATAGATTATTCAGCCTTATAGGCACTGACATCTATCCCCAAAGTCTTTAATTTTCTATACAAGTGGGTTCTCTCTAAACCTGTTCTTTCAGAAACCCT
Organism: Polynucleobacter sp. MWH-Loch1C5; assembly: GCF_018881775.1. Classification (GTDB taxonomy): domain Bacteria; phylum Pseudomonadota; class Gammaproteobacteria; order Burkholderiales; family Burkholderiaceae; genus Polynucleobacter. The sequence continues at coordinate 846,834 of NZ_JACVPR010000001.1, read as the reverse complement.
GGTCATACTGCCCTGTGCTTGAGCCAAATGATATTCAAAATAAGCTTTTTCAAATAAGTCCCGGGCTTCTCTTAGTGGTAGATCAACATAGGTTGTATCAAAGCTACTTGCTGGACGAGTAGAGTCAACCTTTTCTATCTTAGCAACCTCATTGATTGGCTTTTCTTTAAGATCGAGTGAGGCAGGGGGCTCTCTAAACTCTTTAGGAGGTGCCTTCTCCAAAGCCGCCTCAACAGTTTTTAATAACTTTTGTAAAGCAATTGGTTTTTCTAAAAAGTTAATCGCGCCAATGCGAGTTGCTTCTACAGCCGTATCAATCGTGGCATGCCCAGACATCATCACAACGGGCATCGTTAACTTACCGTTTGTCGACCACTCTTTAAGTAATGTGACACCATCAATATCAGGCATCCAAATGTCTAAAAGAACTAAATCTGGATCTAAGTTATCACGAGCACGTCTAGCCTCTTCTGCATTTTCTGCGGCAATGACTGTATGCCCCTCATCAGTGAGGATCTCGTTGAGTAACTCACGAATTCCCATTTCATCATCTACAACCAATATGCTTGCCATAGTTACACCAAACGATTAAATAATATTGATACTTCTGCACCCGTGACACTCTCATTGACGACGATATTCCTAATTTCAATCTTCGCCTGATGATCATCAACAATCTTTTTCACCATCGCCAAACCCAAACCGGTGCCCTTAGCTTTCGTAGTGACATAGGGCTCAAACGCTCTAGCTAAAATTTTCGCCGAGAAACCGCTTCCACTATCCTTCACTGTCATTCTGATGACGCCTTTCCCATTCGTGCTAGTTGCGGTAAAGGGTAGATACTCAGTTTTGACTATCACTTCAGGCTGTCGGCCAGCATCCGAAGATGCATCCATCGAGTTTTGTAACAAATTATGAATCACCTGGCGCAATTGTGTCGGGTCACCCTTCATCATAGGGCAACGAGAATCCAGCTGCGCTTGAATGCCTACTTGTTCATACAAACCTAGCAACTCTTCAATCAAGCCATTTAAAGACATATCTTGTAAATTTGCTTCAGGTGTTTTAGCAAAGTCTCTAAAGTCATCCACCATGGTTTTCATGGCTTGCACCTGATTAATGATGGTATTGGTACTTTTTTCTAACAACTCTTTTTGTGATTGCTCTAAAGAATCCGATAGCTTTTGCTGCAAACGTTCAGCAGATAACTGTATGGGCGTGAGTGGGTTCTTTATTTCATGTGCCAAACGTCTTGCGACTTCGCCCCAAGCCAAAGCTCTTTGAGCGCTGACCACGTCCGATATATCGTCAAAAACTAAAATATATTGTCCTGTCGACAACTTAGAGCCACGCGCCAACAAAGTAATTCCATGTTCATGTTGCGGATCAATAGCTAAGCCATCATCCAAGATTAATTGTTTTTGCCAATGGTCATCATCAGAAATCACCTCATGGGTAGCAAAAGCCTCTTGCACCATTTGCTCTAATCGCACCAACTTAGGAAAGTCTGATAATTTTTTGCCATGCGCTTGTTGCAATGGCAGTGAAAAGATTCTGTCGGCACCACTATTAGCAAGTACCAAACGAAAATCTATATCAAACACACAAACACCAGCACTTAAGTTAGACAAAACAGTTTCAGAAAACTTCCTAGCCTGCTCTATCGATGTGCGGGCCTCTCTTAATTGAGAAGTCATCAAATTAAATTGCTTAGTGAGTAAGCCCAGTTCATCACCGGTATTGATTTCTGGCTTCGGGCTCAAATTACCCTCTGCGACTTCTTTAGTGCCTTTGAGCAAAGTAATTAAAGGATAGGCAAGCTGTCGGCCCAAATAGAAAGCAAGCCCCATCGCTATGAACATGGCCAAGAATAAGCTGATGGTCAAAGTGCCGATATACATCTTTCTCAAGCCTGAACGACCGAGAGCTTTCTCTTGATACTCTGTATAGGCCTCTTGAACTGCTAATGCATTATTACTTAAACCTACTGGTAGATTCTTAACCAGTAATAAAAAACGATCTTCTGAACGACTACGTAGATTAAAGACGCCCAAAGACGATGATCCGTAGTAAATCGGTATCAATATCTTGATGGTATAGCTCGATTTATCAAGCTCACGGTTAGGCTCATCAATCTCAATATAGCTACCTTTTAATTTGGCTTGATCTAACTTATCGACAACACCCATTTGACTGGCGTATGAAACCAAACCCGTTGTAGAGGAAGCTACCACTTTTTGAGCGTTCACCAAAAGTGTGAGCTCATCTAAATCTATTTGTTGTCGCTGTCTAGATAAAAGAAGTGTTAAACCACCCTCGCCAGAACGACGACTAATCGCATCAATTTCTGTGGCGAGCTCTGTGCCTTTTTGCAATAAATCTTGGCGGGTTATCTGTATTGTTGACTTACCCAATGAGAGGCCGGCTTCTAGGGCGTTTTCAACCTTAACGTCAAACCAAGACTCAATACTACGAGACACAAACTGTAAAGATACGCCATACAAAATGGCACCCGGCAAGACGCCCACTAAAGCAAAAAAAGCGGCGAGCTTAATGATCAGCTTAGAACCAAATTGGCCCTTTCGCCAGCGCAACCACAAATTAAATACCAGCGTGATAATGACAAATAAAAATATGAGGCCAATGACAATATTGGCAACATAAAGCCAAGTGAAATACTGATCAAAAAACTGTGTATTAGCGGACGCCAAGGCTAAGAGCACTAAAAGTGTCAATGCCAATATCGCAATTAAGCTAACAAAAAATGGTTTTGCAAAAGTATTGAGCATGATGCTTATGGAGCAACCTTCTTGGGCACAAACTCAAAGCGTCGCCAATCACTTTGCATATTTAAAGATTTCGAGTTGAGAGCGTTTACCTGTAAAGGCTTCGCAAATTGATTCGTGTCTAAACGAATTCTTAAAGCAGCTTGATAGACTTGACCATCTACAACCTGGGCCTGCTCAATGACCGGCCAATCCTCAATGGTTCCCACCACAGTCAACGCGTCTTTCAATGAGGGGGCCACAACACTCAAGCCATCTAATGTGACACGATATTGATTAGTGAGCGCATGGTAGGTAATTTTCATTACCCGAGAATGCTCGACAATTTTTTCATCAAACCAGTACCAACGAGATTTACTTAATTGAAAGTCAGCAACGAAATAAAGAGTTAGTCCTTTTTTGACAAATTGCTCTAAGGTGGGATTAAGCTCTAAAGAAATCTTAGAAGCTAGCACCCAATTTTTATCCTTATTTAAAAGCTCTATGGATTTGAATGCTAGGCTCTGCGCATGCGCTATACCAAGGGCCAATATTGCGGCCCCAAAAAAAGTTATTACTTTTTTAATGGCAAAGCGCATTGTGAACTTTATTGTTTTGAAAAAAGTGCGTAATAAAACCCGTCGTTAAATTCTGATGGCAAGATTTGGCCAGGGGCCTCATGACGAGCAATCCCGGCTAAATGTTGCATCAACCACTGAGCCTGCTCTTCACCCTCATCAGGGAATATTGAACAAGTCACGTAGAGTAATTTACCACCGGGCTTAAGCCTTGACCACAAGTTCTTGAGAATTTTTCTTTGAATATCAACTAACTGGCTGATGTCTTCGGCTAAGCGAAGATAGGGAATATCGGGGTGTCTACGAAAAATGCCGGAAGCCGAACATGGCACGTCCGCTAATATGGCGTCATATCGCTCTTGCTCAAAACTGCCCAGATTGGCACTGGCATCTGCCACTTCTATTCGATAATTTTCTAATCCCAAACGCCGTAAATTCTCATCAATGCGCGCCGCCCTCTCAGGGTCAATCTCAACTGCATCAACGGTAACATCGTAAGTTTCTAGTATGTGCGCGGTTTTACCTCCAGGTGCCGCGCAAGCATCCAGGACCATGGCTTTGGGCGGCACATCGATTAGCTTGGCCGCTAACTGTGCACTCGCATCTTGTACTGAAAATAAACCCAAATCAAAACCCGGAATCAGCTGCACAGGTTTTGGATTGAGAATAATCTTCGCCTGCATTAAGTTATGTCCAGAGATTGTTGGACAGTCGATCCAATCAAAGCCAGCTGTTGATAAGGAATCCAGATACGCCTTGATTTTTTCTTGAGTATTTAGTTTTTTTAAATTTAGACGTATGGTTAAGGGCGCGGCTTGATAAGCTGAGCGATAAATACTGGTAAATTGATCGGGGTACGCTCTTTGTATTTTGTTTTGCCACCATTGCGGAAATGGTAAGTATTGATCTAAAGGGTATTCTTGATAAAGCGAGGTCTGCCCAATGAGTTTACGCATCACCGCATTCAACAAGCCCTTAGCATGAAATGTTTTTTTAGATAGCGCCGCTGCTTTAACAGTTTCATTAACGAGCGTATGAGCAGAATAAGTATTTTGCTCAGAACCATCTGGCAATAGGGCAATCGCTACTCTTAGTAATTGCCTAAGTTCATCAGATGGCGCACGACTCAAATAATCTTGAATAATGGCATCGGCCCAAGATGCTTTTCTGAGAGCCTGAAAAACGATGCTCTGAACAGCAGGCCTTAGCTTATTATCAAGCGTTGGCAGTAGTTGGCTGAGTGACTGCCCCGCTTGAACCTGTGAAATTACTTTGGCTGAGGCAACGATAGCCTCGGCCAAGTTAACTCCTTTTTTTGCTGAATCAACCAGGATAGCTGCCTGTCTTGGCCATTTCCATCAATCGTGCAATACGCTCTTCAGTCGGTGGGTGGGTGGAGAATAAACCCTGAATGCCTCCACCTGATAATGGGTTCATGATCATCATTTGAGCTGTTTCAGGGTGATGCTCTACAGCATCAAAATGTTGCCCACTCGCATAACGATGAATCTTATCCAAGGCGCTAGCTAGGGCGCTAGGATCACCGCAAATTTCTGCACCACCACGATCAGCCTCATACTCACGGGCACGAGAAATAGCCATCTGAATCAGACTTGCCGCTAATGGCGCCAAAATCGCGACCAAAATACTCGCTATTGGATTAGCAGGGCGTCCTTCTGAGTCACGACCACCAAAGAACATCGCAAAGTTAGCAAGGGCTGATAAGGCGCCTGCCATGGTGGCAGAAATTGTAGAAATCAAAATGTCTCGATGTTTGACATGCGCCAACTCATGAGCCATCACGCCACGCAACTCTCGCTCTGACAAAATTCTTAGGATGCCCGTAGTGGCTGCCACTGCTGCATGCTGTGGGTTTCTACCTGTAGCAAATGCATTAGGCGCTTCTTCATCGATCAAATAAACGCGCGGCATGGGTAACTGGGCTTTGTAAGCCAACTCTTGAACCATGCGATAAAAATGAGGCGCAGTCACCTCGTCAACCTCTCGCGCATTCATCATGCGCAAGACCATGCTATCGGAGAACCAATAGCTAAAGAAGTTCATGCCTAAAGCTAGCAATAGGGCTAGCAACATACCTTGCTCACCGCCAATCATGCCACCCACAACAATAAATAGGGCGGTAATGGCAGCCATCAACATGGCGGTTTTTACCCAATTAAACATGGTTCACTCCTTTGTTCTAGCTAAGCCTTATTTTAGAGGCTCTGAGGCAATCTAATATAGGTCCAATTGTTGAGTCTTCAAGGGGGTTAAAAGAGGCGCTGGCCCACGCACCATGATTGTTGCAAAGCGAATGTGCTTGCATCTTGTCTTTTACCACCTGGCTTTTGTAATTCTTTTAAATAGAGACAACCTTCACCGGTCTGAAGCAAAACACCTTGATCATTGATTTCAAGGATAGTCCCCGGGTCTGAATTCTGTTTTTGAGGATCCGCTAAAGATGAGCGCCAAACTTTAATAAAACTGTTTTTTTCTTCATCCAAATATGCCACTGCACCTGGAAAAGGATTGAAGGCACTAATTTTTTTATGCAGTACTTTTGCATTCAGGGCCCATTCAATCTGCGCCTCATCTTTCTGGATTTTGGCAGCATAAGTAACTCCTAATTCAGCTTGCGGTATAGCAGACACTGCGCCTTCTTCATTTAAACGATGTAAGACCTGCACAATTAATCGCGCGCCCTGTTCGGCCAAACGATCGTGTAAATCAAGCGCCGTCTCATCGGCACCAATCGATAGGCTTTCTTGACAAATCACTGGGCCTGTATCAAGACCCAAATCCATTTGCATAATGGCGATCCCGGTCTCTGTATCGCCTGCTTCAATAGCTCTTTGAATAGGCGCTGCGCCTCGCCAACGTGGCAATAGGGAGGCATGAATATTGATACAGCCCGCACGCCCATCACGCGTAGCAATATCGAAAACTTCTTGGGGCAACAAAAGACCATACGCTGCAACAATCATCACATCAAACTCAATGTTTTGTAATTGCGCGAGTGCTGCTTGAGCCTCTTCTGAATATTTACCGTTGACCTTCAAAGAGGTGGGCTGCAAAACAGGGATGTTTAAATCCTGAGCCAAACGTTTGACGGGGCTCGCCTGCAGATGCATCCCTCGTCCGGCAGGCCGATCAGGTTGCGTTAGACACATCACGACTGGATACCCAGCTGCCACAATCGCCTCTAAGGCCTTCGCTGCAAACTCTGGAGTTCCGGCAAAAACTACTTTCTTCATTTCAAAGCGCCAGGCGCGCCTTTTTCTTGAGTTTGCTAGAAATTCTCATTCGCTTCAGCGATGATAAGTACTCAACAAATACTTTGCCCTTCAAATGATCCATCTCATGTTGAATACAGACAGCCAAGAGACCATCAGCCTTAATTTCAAACTCTTGGCCATCGATATCTAAAGCTTTAACTTTGACTTCTGCAGGTCTTTCAACCTCATCAAAGAAATCTGGCACAGACAAACAACCTTCTTGCCAGTTTTTCTTCTCTACACTGGCCCAAGTAATTTGAGGATTGATAAATACCTGTAACTGATCCCGATCATCGGACAAATCAATCACGATAACTTGCAGATGCACATTAACCTGCGTGGCTGCCAAACCAATCCCCGGCGCGTCATACATAGTTTCTGCCATGTCGGCAACCAATTGACGAATCTTCTCATCGACGCGCTCCACTGGCTTTGCAATGGTATGCAGTCTTGGATCAGGGTAATGAAGTATGGGTAATAAAGCCATCGTGATTCCTACAACAAAATAAGTAATTTGGAAGTTCTCATTTCCAAAGTACTAGTTTAGATTTCTTGCATGAGTAATATTTTGACACTGAAACCGACTGATCTGCATTATCCCCCCAAACTATTTGATCTTGCCGATCCTCCAAGTCAAATCTATTACCAGGGAAATATAGAGTTACTGACTAAACCTATTGTGGCCATCGTAGGGTCTCGCAACCCCAGCCATCAAAGTTTGAGCCTCAGCTATTTCTTGGCATATCAATTAGCGAGACGGGGTTTTGTCATTATTTCAGGTCTTGCGAGGGGGGTAGATACTGCAGCTCATACTGGGGCCATGGCTGCAGTCCGTTCAGGCAGCACAGTGGCTGTCTGCGGCACCCCCCTGACGCAAGTCTACCCAAAAGAAAATCTATTTTTTCAAAAAGAGATTTGTAAAAATCACCTATGTATATCTGAATATGCTGCTGATAAAAAGGTCAGGCCAAACTTCTTTGTACAACGCAATCGTTTAATCGCAGCGCTCAGTCAGGCCACCATAGTGACAGAGGCGGCACCAAAATCGGGATCCCTAATTACCGCAGATTTTGCTAATGAATTAGGCCGTGAAGTCATGGCCATACCAGGCGATGTGACCAGAATATCCCACCGAGGCTGCCATTTGCTGATTCAAAACGGCGCAAAATTAGTCCATAGTCTGGAAGATATCCTCGTAGAATTAAAGACTTACAGGCCTTCTATACATCATTAGCGGGTCTTGGTCTCTGTGCTGCCATTGAAAGGACATTCAGAGAAATTTCCTAATTTTTTATTTATCGGTTAATAATGAAAAAAGGAAATGACCCAAAAAAGTGTCTGAAGGAACAAAAAATTGGCAAAAAGTACCGGCTCCACAGATAAATTAAAAGCCCTAATCATTGCAGAAAAACCTTCTGTAGCTGCTGATATTGCACGTGCTTTAGGTGGCTTCACGAAGCATGATGACTATTTTGAAAGCGATGACTATGTCGTGTCATCGGCTGTAGGCCACCTATTAGAAATTGCAGCCCCAGAGCAATATGAAGTTAAACGGGGCAAATGGTCATTTAATCATTTGCCTGTCATACCCCCTCACTTTGACTTAAGGCCGATTGCTAAAACTGAGGCGCGCCTTAAAGTATTAAAAAAACTCATTAAACGTAAAGACATTGATCGATTAATCAATGCATGCGACGCGGGACGCGAAGGTGAGTTGATTTTTAGATTGATTGCCCAATACACGCAAGCTAGCCAAAAAGTACAACGTCTATGGTTGCAATCGATGACACCCGCTGCCATTCGGGATGGCTTTGCTCAGCTACGCCCTGATGAAGAACTCATGAACCTAGCCAATGCCGCACGCTGCCGCTCAGAATCAGATTGGTTGGTTGGTATTAATGGCACTCGTGCCATGACCGCTTTTAATAGTAAGGCGGGTGGGTTTTTCTTAACGACTGTAGGTCGCGTACAAACACCAACACTATCCATTGTCGTCGAGCGAGAAGAGCTCATTAGGAAATTTAACTCCCGTGACTATTGGGAAGTCAGCGCAGAATTCATCTGTGCTGCAGGCATTTATCAAGGCAAGTGGTTTGATCCCAAATTTAAGAAAGATAGCAAAGAGGCGGCTAACGACCCCGAGAAAAAGGAGTCTCGTCTTTGGAGTCAGGCAGCAGCCCAAAGTATTGTGGCGGCCTGCTCTGGTACTGCTGGCAAGGTCAAAGAAGAATCAAAACCTAGCACACAAAGTGCGCCGCATCTGTTTGACTTAACCAGCTTGCAACGAGAAGCGAATGCGCGATTTGGTTTTTCTGCGAAGAACACTCTTGGATTAGCCCAAGCCTTGTATGAAAAACACAAGGTCTTAACGTATCCACGTACTGACTCACGCGCGCTTCCTGAAGATTATTTAGAGACCGTTAAGAGCACACTAGAGGTTTTAGCTGATAGTTCAGACAACTACTACCCCTTTGCTTCACAGATTCTGAATAATCATTGGGTAAAACCTAATAAAAAGATTTTTGATAACAGCAAAATATCGGATCACTTTGCAATCATTCCAACCTTGCAAGCTCCGAAAAACCTATCTGAGCCTGAGCAAAAGTTATACGACCTAGTTGTAAGACGTTTCATGGCTGTTTTCTTCCCAGCTGCCGAGTTCCGCGTAACGACCCGTATCACCGAGGTAAATGGCCATCACTTTAAAACCGAAGGTAAAGTTTTAATTACACCCGGTTGGCTAAGCGTTTACGGCAAGAGCAATCAGGAAGATAAAGAACTGGTGGCCGTTGCTGAAAACGAAAAAGTAGCCACTGAAAAAGTTGAGTTAGTTCCTCTAAAAACCAAGCCTCCCGCACGCTATACCGAAGCAACGCTACTCTCTGCCATGGAAGGTGCTGGGAAGCTTATTGATGATGATGACTATCGTGAAGCGATGTCTGATAAAGGCCTTGGCACACCAGCAACACGCGCGGCAATTATTGAAGGTCTACTTGCTGAAAAATACATTGTTCGAGAAGCGCGTGAACTAATACCGACGGCAAAAGCATTCCAGTTGATGACCTTACTACGAGGTCTTGGCGTTGAAGAATTAACACACCCCGAATTAACGGGTAACTGGGAACACAAACTGGCCCTCATGGAAAAAGGCCAGTTTGATCGAAACTCATTCATGCAAGAAATTGCACAAATGACTCAGCGCATAGTTAAACGTGCCAAAGAATATGACAGCGATACGATCCCTGGTGACTATGCAACACTGAAAACACCCTGCCCACATTGCAAAGGCGTGGTTAAGGAAAACTATCGTCGCTTCTCCTGTGAATCGTGCGGTTTTTCTATTAGTAAGATTCCGGGGGGCAGAGCCTTCGAAACACATGAGGCCGAAGAGCTGCTGGCCAATAAAGAAATCGGCCCATTACAAGGATTTCGCAGCAAGATGGGTCGACCTTTTGCGGCAATCATCAAACTAGTGAGCATTCCTGAGGATGACAAAGACTATCCAAATGCTGGCTATAAATTGGAATTTGATTTCGGTAACAGTGCTGCTGAAGATGAAGAGCCCGCCGACTTCACGGGCCAAGAAGCGGTAGGCGCTTGCCCCAAATGTTCTGGCGCCGTCTACGAACACGGCATGAAATACGTTTGCGAACACAGTACAGGTGCTGCAAAAACGTGTGATTTCTCGACTGGCAAAATTATCTTGCAACAGGAAATTTCTCGTGAGCAAGTCGGTAAGTTATTGCGCGAGAAGAAAACAGATTTGCTCAATAACTTTAAGTCGCTCAGAACTGGAAGAGGCTTTAAGGCCTATCTAGTCTGTGATGAAAAGGGTAAGGTGGGTTTTGAATTCGAGACGCCTGCTAAAAAGCGTGCTGGCGAAAAAGCTGAAACCAAGTCATCGGAAAAGCCCGCAAAGGCTAAGTCCCCGAGTAAAAAACGCGCAGCAAAAAAAGACGCCTGATTTAGCTCCTGCTTTAAATGAGCACTCATTAAGCGCTCTGCTAATGCTGTCCACATCACCGCTCTAGAGCCTAGAGCGGTGATTACATAGAGTCCAGGGTAATTGGGCACCGGCCCTATCACTGGCATGCGATCATGCGCCACACATCGAATCCCCACATATGCATCTTCTATTTCTAGACCAGTAATTGGCCCCAATAGCTTTGTGAACTGCTCTAGATTGGCCTCATGTGAGGCTGGCCAGGGTGACAAATCTTGATTGTGTTCATCATACGTAGAACCGAGAATAAATTTCTGTACCTGATCTTCTTGTTGATAAGGTATGTAATAAAAATCCGATGTCAACGGAACTCTGGGCAGACAAGTTTGTATGCCATCCTTTTTGCGCAGATAACTCAACTGTCCTCGAACTGGTTTTAGTGGATAAGCAAGTTTCAATCCCTCAAGTAATTCCGATGATCCATAGCCGGCACAAATAAATACTCGCTTAGCACGATGAGTTACACCATCAGCCAAGTCTATAGTCCAAACTTTATTGACATACCTGATTGCATTAATTTCTACACCCAAAAGGCGATCTTGATTTGGTAAGTCAGCCAGCGTTTCTTGGGCAGCGCGCTGCAAATTTACATAGCCGCCATCGGCAAACCATGTACCTGTTTGCTCTATGCCAAATTCTGCATATGCCTCGGTTGCCCCATAGGCTAGGGTCTTGCCCGTATCAAAACCTAATGTTTGCAAGTGCTCACTTAGATCTTTTTTCTCTTTAAATCTAGGTCCTGCCAAATGGAAAACACCAGTTTGTTCAAAGTAGCGGCCCCAGACCTCTGGCACTGCGCCAAAGGCAAGCTGGGTCAAGCGCTGTAAACGACTCGCGCCACGACCAATGTAAGGGTGGCACAAAGCATGATGATGGGCGCTAGCACCCTGCGCCAAATCCTGTGCCCGATCCATCAAGAGGATTTTATTTAAGCCATTGTTTTTTAACGACTTTACGGCTGAGGCACCCGCAATTCCAGCGCCAATGACGACGGCATCAAACACTTTTTTACTCGAAAACTCAGGTTGAAAGACTTATAATACGCCTTCGTCTATAAAAACCGATAAAACATGCAGTTAATGTGGGTCTCAGGTCCAACGGGCCGAGTTAGAAAAATTTCCATTACGCTCAGGACTGTGGCCATTGCCATTGCCTGCATGGCTGTATTTTTAATTGCAGTCGGTGGCATTCTGCACTTCGTGGGCTTAAGAATCGCGATTGAAGCAAGGCCTGACATTGCACGTGCGATGGGTGGTGTCTTAACTCAAGCCGAACAGGACAAAATTGAAGAGGGCTACCGTGTACGCCTTCATCAAATTCAAGAAAAGCTTGAAGCAACCGCCAGTGAAATCCTAGAGTTGCAAAAAGCAAAAGACCGCTTTATGGATATGGCCACACCGAGCGCAGTCAAAAATCTTGCGCCCAAAGGGGATGGTAAGGGTGGCCCTCTTAAACTCAACACCAACTCTAAGACTCAAACTCAGGACTTGATTTCAACTTTAGATGCTTCTCTTCAAGATGTTTCTGAGTTCAAGAAAAGTGTTTCTGAAATCACAGACCTATGGCATCGCCAGGCTAACTGGTTAGCTAGTCTGCCAACAGAAATCCCCATTAAAGGTGGTTTTTCATTAACCAGTGGCTTCGGTTTACGTATTGATCCATTTACACAACAAATGGCACGTCATGAGGGTATCGACTTTTCCGCACCAGTAGGCACTCCTATTTTGGCTTCTGCGGGTGGCGTTGTTAGTCGTGCTGGTTGGGATCGACACTATGGCAACGTTGTTGAAATTAATCATGCAGAAGGATTCAAAACTCGCTACGCACACGCTAGCCAACTCATGGTTCGCGTTGGACAAACGGTCAAACGTGGCGATGTGATTGCCAAAGTAGGTAATACCGGTCGCTCAACAGGACCCCACCTACACTATGAAGTAATGCGCGGCGGCGCACATATCAATCCAAGCAATATGTTTCCTAGGCTAGCAGCTAAATAGTTGAATAAAGCCCCGGTTTTTAATCTTTACTTTTGCACAGAATAATAAAAAAGGCCCTAAGGGGCCTTTTTTACATCACTAGCAACTAAGCTTTAGCAGTTCTCTTATGCACTTAGACGCGCTTCCAATGCCTTTTTGGTTTCTACAAGCTCTTTAGGCAAGTGATAAGACAGTTGCTGGAATAGTTCATCGTGCAACTTCATTTCAGCCAACCATGCATCTTTATCTACAGAGGTGACCTTATTAAATTGCTCAGCAGAAAAATCCAAGCCAGTCCAATTGAGGTCCTGATGAGACGGGGTTGTACCAAAAGGATTATTCAAACCACCGGCCTGACCCTCAATGCGCTCTAACATCCAAGCGAGAACGCGCATGTTTTCACCATAACCTGGCCATACAAATTTACCGTTCTCATCCTTACGGAACCAGTTCACACAATAGATCTTTGGTAAATCAGCTCCCTCAGACTCGAGCTTCTTGCCCATATTTAACCAATGTTGGAAGTAGTCGCTCATGTTGTAACCAGCGAATGGCAACATCGCAAATGGATCGCGACGAACCACGCCTTGCTGACCAGCAGCGGCAGCCGTGGTTTCAGAACCCATCGTGGCAGCCATGTAAACACCTTCAATCCAATTGCGCGCTTCAGTCACTAAAGGCACCGTATTGGAACGACGTCCACCAAAGATGAATGCGTCGATAGGCACACCATCAGGATTGTCCCACTCTGGGTCAATCACGGGATTATTCGTTGCTGCTACTGTAAAGCGTGCATTAGGGTGAGAGGCTTTGCGTCCAGCAGCACCATCTGCAGGCGTCCAGTCCTTACCTTGCCAATCAATCAAATGATCAGGCGCTTTATCAGTCATACCTTCCCACCAAACATCACCATCATCTGTGAGGGCGACGTTCGTGAAAATAACATTCTCATTCAAAGAAGCCATACAGTTGGCATTAGTGAGGGTATTAGTTCCTGGAGCAACACCAAAATAGCCCGCCTCTGGGTTAATCGCAAATAAGCGAGTCTTACCCGTCTTAGCATCTTTGCGTGGCTTAATCCAAGCAATATCGTCACCAATCGTTGTTACCTTCCAACCATTGAAACCTTGTGGTGGAATCAACATCGCAAAGTTTGTTTTGCCACAAGCTGAAGGGAAGGCTGCCGCGACATGATATTTTTTGCCAGCAGGCGATGTAACACCCAAGATCAGCATATGTTCGGCAAACCATCCTTGGTCACGGCCCATAGTAGAGGCAATACGCAAAGCAAAGCACTTCTTGCCCAACAAGGCATTGCCGCCGTAGCCAGAACCAAATGACCAAATCTCACGCGTCTCAGGATAATGAACAATATACTTCGTGCTGTTGCATGGCCATGCAACATCTTTCTCACCCGCTTGCAATGGCTTACCAACAGTATGTACACAAGGTACAAACTCGCCATCAGTACCCAAGACATCAAATACACCTTTGCCCATACGTGTCATGATGCGCATATTGATAGCTACATAAGGACTATCAGATAACTCCACACCAATGTGCGCAATAGGCGAACCCAATGGGCCCATAGAGAATGGCACGACATATAAGGTTCTGCCTTTCATGCAACCTGTAAATAGTGGCTGCAAAGTAGCGCGCATTTCTGTGGGGTCCATCCAATTGTTAGTCGGGCCCGCATCTTCTTTTTTCTTAGAACAAATATAGGTGCGATCTTCTACACGTGCCACATCGCTAGGATCTGAACAAGCTAAGTAAGAGTTCTTACGCTTAGCTGGATTAAGTTTTTTCAAAGTTCCCGCTGCCACCATTTGGTCACATAGACGGTTGTACTCCTCTTCTGAGCCATCACACCAATAGATGCTATCTGGCTGAGTCAGGGCGGCAATTTCCGCAACCCACGCAATCAATTTCTCATGCTTGACATAAGACGGCACATTGAGGGCGGCCACACCCTTAATTGTTGGTTGATTCATAGTATGGTTAGTGTGATTGGAATGACGTAAGGATACCACTTTGTAGCCAAATTAGCCTTACACGAGGCTAGTGTCTTCCCTAAGAAAATCCATGAAGATAGGGTCTTTTAACGATTTTTCAGCATCATTTAAACCCTGTTGATAGGTTATTGGCATCAAATGGTAATTGGCGTAATCCCAGCTTGAGATGGGCACCTTCGTTTTGGGCTGAATGTATAAAACATTCAAGTTTTTGATTTTTCTAATAAAAATATCCGGTAAGGGATATCGACGCGTCAACAGAACAATTACTTTATTGTTGCCCACAAGCTTCTCGTCAAAGGTGAGGCCATCGATGGGCACATTGTCAACCAAGCCGCCGTCTAAAACGGCTTGGCCATCACGGACCATGGCAGGCGTAAATGGCGGGGTACATGAGGACTGCAAAATTAACTCGGCTAAATCATCAGGCGTTTTACAGTCTTGCGCCCGGACAAAGCGACGTGTAAAACCCAAAGCCCGACCAAAGCGGGGGTGCAAACTTTTAAATAAATGCTTTTCTAAGTTATAAGCCAACAAGCCGGTTAGAACAGCAAAATGTGCATTCAAATAGGGTGGCGTGATGGCTAAACCAATATGTATTTCAGGTGCCGACTTTAAATGCTCAAAGCCTGGTACCAACATATGCATCAAAGCACCTCTATAAATTGAGTGATGAGGAAATATAGATTCTTTGCTGAAAAGATTTTCCCAATAAACGTTTCTGTTCACACCTTCTAGAGTTTGGCGATAGTAGCCCAAGGCATGCTCAGCACCCTCTCGACCCGGACGGGTAAATAGTAGGCAGGCGGTCGCTGAACCCGCACTAATGGCATAAATCCGGTTAGTGCTTATAGGAGTTATTTCATTTAGGCGATGCCAAAAACCAATTTGCCACCAGCAACGGTTTCCACCACCGGCCAGGACAACTTGACCAATATGCATGCTCATTTACCAATACAAAAAGTACTAAAAATTTTTCCTAATAAATCATCAGGCAAAAACTCGCCCGTGATTGTGCTCAAGGCCTCTTGCGCTAGACGCATCTCTTCTGCTGCTATGTCTATGAATTGAGCCCCTTGCGCTAATTCGGCAAGAGCTTTTTGAATATGCCCTTGAGCCTCATTAAGTGCCTCAATGTGACGCTTACGCGCCATGATGGTACCTTCGGCCTCCGGCTGCCAACCCGCCATTTTCAATAAGTTCTCTTTTAAATGATCGATCCCCTCAGACGTCTTCGCTGAAATAAAAAAGTCCTTGGGGCCCCATTCATCTTCGCTTGTAGCTTGTTTTACATGGGGGTTTTGATCTAACTTATTCCAAATAGTTCTTATAGGCACTCTTTTTTCAAGTCGCCCAACAATCTCTTCCAAGAGCGCTTGATCCGCCACATGACTATCGTCTAATGAAGTCAAATCACGCAAATGTAAAACAACATCGGCTTGTTCAATCGCTTGCCAAGTTCTTTCAATACCAATTGCCTCAACAGCATCGCTTGTGTCACGCAGGCCCGCTGTATCCACAATATTCAGAGGAATACCATTTATTTGTATTGTTTCTTTTAAACGATCCCGTGTCGTTCCCGCCACAGGCGTAACAATAGCCACCTCATCCCCAGCCAAAGCATTCAGTAAAGAGCTTTTCCCCACATTGGGTTGACCTACCAAAACAATCTGTATGCCATCTCTCAAGATAGCGCCTTGTTTAGCCGCCCGCAAAATATCTTTAATCTGGTTTTGAATTTTCTCTAAACGACCAACAACTGCATACTGTTCAATAAAGTCAATTTCTTCTTCGGGAAAATCTAACGTAGCTTCTGTGAGAGCGCGTAATTCAGTAAGCGCATCTAAGAACCCATGTATTTTTTTTGAGAAATCGCCCTTTAATGATTTCACAGCACTCTTGGCTGCCAAACTTGAGCCCGCATCAATTAAATCGGCAATAGCTTCGGCTTGGGCAAGATCCATCTTGCCATTTAAAAAAGCCCTCTCACTGAACTCCCCTGGCTTTGCAAGCCTTAAACCTTGAGACTTACCCAAATATAAACATTCATCTATCAAGAGGTCGAGGGCCGATGAGCTGCCATGACACTGCAACTCCAAAACATCTTCGCCAGTAAATGAGTGTGGTGCAGCAAAGTAAATTGCTAAACCTTCATCAATTGCTTCTTGATGACGATCTTTGAAGGTTAATAAGCTTGCCTGCCGAGGCTTGAGTGCTTGGCCACATATCGCATGAATCAAATCTACAAGATGTGGTCCAGATATTCGAACGATACCTACACTTGCACGACCCCTTGCCGTTGCTAAAGCAATAATGGGGTCGCGCACTACATTCATTAGCTACGTAGTTTTTTAGTGCCAATCATTTTGTTGATTTGCCACTGTTGTGCAATTGACAAGATGTTGTTTACAACCCAATACAAGACCAAGCCCGCGGGGAAGAAAAAGAACATCACCGAAAATGCGATCGGCATAAACATCATCAACTTAGCCTGCAATGGATCTGGTGGCGTTGGGTTGAGCTTTGTTTGAATAAACATCGACACCGCCATGATGATCGGCAAAATGAAATACGGATCTGGCTTTGATAAGTCATGGATCCACAGCACCCAAGGGGCAGCGCGCATTTCAACGGATGCCAATAGCACCCAATATAAAGCAATAAACACAGGGATCTGGATCAAGACCGGGAAACATCCGCCCAATGGATTGATCTTTTCTTTACGATACATCTCCATCATCGCCTGATTAAGCTTTTGTGGATCGCCCTTATATTGCTCTTTGAGGTCAAGCAAACGTGGCTGAACCTCTTTCATACGAGCCATTGATTTATAACTTGCGGCAGACAAGGGGAAGAAGGCGAGCTTAATTAAGATTGTGAGAATCACAATCGCCCAGCCCCAGTTATTCACAAAGGTATGAATTTTTTCAAGCAACCAGAAAATCGGTTTTGCCAATATGGTGAGCCAGCCATAGTCTTTAACTAACTCTAAACCTACCGCTGTTTGTTCTAATAAACGCTCTTCTTGTGGGCCAACAAACAACTTAAGTGTCTGAGTTTGTTCTTGTCCTGGGGCCAGATTTTCAACACGACTTTGAACACCGATACGATATTGATTATTGTCTAACTTACCAACATATAGGTCACGATGGGTTTCGGTACTAGGGACCCAGGCAGTAGCAAAATAATGTTGCACCATGGCCACCCATGTGTTTTGACCTTGAGTTTGGGCTGCAGGTAATTTGGCTTTATTTTTTTCTATTTCTGCAAATTCAATTTTTTGAAATTTTTCGCCATCGGTATATAAAGCAGGGCCAGTAAAGGTACTGTAGAACATGCTTTCTTCAAGCTTAGTCCCGTCCCTAACCAATTCAGCATATAAGCTTGCTTGACCGAGTTGTGGATTATTAGTTTTTATCGTGTGTTTAAGTTCAACAACATATGAGTTCGCCGCTAAAGTAAATGTCTTTTCTAAGCGCACGCCATTTTTTTCTGTCGCCATAACAACAGATTGACCATCTTTACGAATAACACTGTAGTTTTGCGTGTGATTAGGTAACTCAATACCAGAAGGTGTTACTAAGCCAGTTCTCGCAAAATATTGTCTCGTATTGCTTCGATCAAATAAGATGACAGACTTACCTTGATCATCTTGATGCTTGAGTAATTGTGCTTTGGCAACAACACCACCTAAGGTATCAATTTCTAAATCTAGCACTTCATTTTTTAGAGAAACGATTTCACCGGCTCTGTTGCTCAACGCTACTGGTGCACTAGCGTTATTGTTCGCTACCGCTTTAGGTAAATCAGCGTTTGCCGTAGCACTGGATGCACCACCAGCGGCACCAGTTGCATTATTTTGCGGGGCTGTTGCGGCCGGCGTCGCTGGAGAAAATAGGGATGGTTGCCCAGTATGTCTTTGCCATGAGTCAAACAACATGATGGCCGAAATCGTAAAGATGGCCCAAAGCAAGGTCTTTCTGATATCCATTATTTTTTACTTTTTGCTAAAAATTGTTTAAACGTGAATTGTAGTCTTTTAAGTTTTCTTTTCCCTAGACTTTTCGGGTACAGGATCAAGCCCCCCTTTGGCGAAGGGGTTACATCTCAGGATTCTCCAAATGGCCATAAAAAAGCCCTTTAATGCACCATGTTTATCAATAGCCTCTATGGCGTAGTGTGAACATGTTGGATGAAACCGGCATTGTGAACCCCAGAAAGGGCTCAAGGTGAGCTGATAAAAACGAATCAAACCTTTAAGGATTTTTTTTAGCATCAAACGCCTGCCTAACTTCCATGGCCATTTCTTTTTCTTGTTTCTTGAACAACTGGTTCTTTATTTGACCTATTTTTTTATGTAGGCGCACAACGACAGAGCCCCAGAGTTGTTTTTTTTCTTGGGGTTGAGTCCTGTAGGCCTCTCTAATTAAGCGCTTGATTTTATTGCGGTCAACGGCACGCTTTGCCAGCTTTTTAGGAATGGCTAAAGCAAGCCCAACATCACCACTTTGATGAGAGTGAAGTGCTAAATGCGTTTTTTTTAGAGGTTTTTGGGCGAGCGTTTTAGATATCACGCCAGCATCACTCAGGCGACTAGAGCGTGGGAAGCCCTGGCTACCAGTCGCTGAGTTTGTATCTGCGCTATTAAACGGCGAGACGTTTACGTCCTTTGGCACGGCGGGCATTTAAAACATGACGGCCACCTTTGGTTTTCATGCGAACACGAAAGCCATGAGTGCGTTTGCGACGAGTTACGGATGGTTGGTATGTACGTTTCATAGTCTTTTCCTAGGGAACCGCAGATTATGTGTGATTTGGCAGCGTTCGTCAATAGATGTAAATATTAAAAAATATTTTTCAGGGTCTAAGCTGCTGTTTTTTATAAGATTAGCGGTTTTCCACAAGTTATCCACAGCTTATCCACTGACTTATCCTTTGTGGATAACTTTGATTGGAAATTACAATTTCGTCAAATATGAGACAACTATGACAATCACCAATACTGAAAACGTCACTAATAATAAAAGTCTAGAGGGATTTTGGGGATATGTTGAGACAGCCTTTAGTAGAGAGCTAACTCCTCAACAATTTAAAACCTGGATCAAGCCTTTATATGCCATTGCCTATGATAACGACGGCAAGGTTTTGGATTTGGCCGCCCCTAATAGATTCAAGCTAGATTGGGCAAAAACCCAATTTAATCAAAAACTTAACGCATTAGCTGAAGAGTATTTTGAAGCCCCTATACAGCTGAATTGGGTCTTGGATCCGAAGATTAAATTACTCAATTCTGAAAGCTCAAATACAGAAGAAGAGCCGGCTATTGCGCCACAAATAGGCGCAGCGGAAGACTCCGAGCCAAGCACTGATTTACCAAGTATTGGCATTGATAACCGCTCAAGACTCAATCCTAATTTGACCTTTGATAGCTTCGTGACGGGTAAAGCCAACCAACTAGCGCGTGCAGCAGCTATTCAGGTGGCCAATCACCCTGGAACCTCTTACAACCCCATGTATTTATATGGTGGCGTGGGCTTGGGTAAAACACACCTGATTCACGCTATCGGTAACCACCTTCTACAAATAAAGCCTCAGGCCAGAATTCGTTACATCCACGCTGAGCAATATGTTTCTGATGTGGTTAAAGCCTATCAACAAAAATCTTTTGATAAGTTTAAGCAGTACTACCACTCCTTAGATCTTCTGTTGATTGACGATATTCAATTCTTTGCAGGCAAGCCCAGATCTCAAGAAGAGTTCTTCTACGCTTTTGAAGCACTTACTGCAAATAAATCTCAAGTCATCATGACTAGCGATACCTATCCCAAAGAAATCTCTGGCATTGATGATCGCTTGATATCGCGATTTGACTCGGGCTTGACCGTGGCGATTGAGCCACCCGAATTAGAAATGCGGGTGGCTATCCTCATGAAAAAGGCCCTTGCAGAAGGTTTGCCACTCTCTGAGGACGTCGCTTTCTTTGTTGCGAAACACCTGCGCTCCAATGTACGCGAGCTAGAAGGGGCTTTGCGAAAAATCTTGGCCTATGTTCGTTTTCATGGCAAAGAGATTACTATTGAGATCGCCAAAGAAGCTTTAAAAGACCTTTTGTCTGTTCAAAACAGGCAAATTTCTGTTGAGAATATTCAAAAAACGGTGGCTGATTTTTACAACATCAAAGTGGCTGACATGTACTCAAAAAAACGGCCCGCGAATATTGCTAAGCCTCGTCAAATTGCAATGTACATTGCTAAAGAATTAACCCAAAAAAGTCTGCCTGAAATTGGTGAGCTTTTTGGTGGGCGAGATCACACAACGGTATTACATGCGGTACGAAAGATTGCTGAGGAACGTGTTCGAGACAACCAGCTAAATCATGAATTACATGTTCTCGAACAAGCATTAAAAAACTAAGATTAGCCCTGTGTATAACTGTGTAGATAAGTCATGTATAAGTATTTGGATAAGTACTTGAATTAGCTGTGAATAATTTGTGAACAACTTACAAAACTAAATTTTTTAACAAAGTTATTAACATCAATCCACAAGCTATCCAAAGCATATCCACAGGCATTTCTTAGGTGTAAAATACTGATTAATAAATGTTTTTTTGCTTATCCACAGAAAAACGCAAGTCTTACTATTACTACTAGAGATATATATACAACTTAATAAATATAGGAAATAGAACCATGGATCTGGTTAGTGCATCAAGAGACAAATTACTCAAACCATTACAACTTGTCAGTGGCATTGTTGAACGTAGACACACACTACCCATCCTTGCAAATTTACTTCTGAAAAAAAATGGTCAATCTGTTTCTTTGATCTCTACAGATATCGAAATTCAAATTACGACTCATGCAGACTTTGGTGTAGGTAGTGATAACTTCAGCACCACTGTGGGAGCGAGAAAACTAGTAGATATTTTGCGTGCGCTGCCAGAATCAGAACTTAAGCTATCGATGAAAGATAGCAAGATGGTTGTACAAAGCGGCAAGAGTAAATTTACTTTACAAACATTAGCTGCTTCTGAGTTCCCGATGATGTCTGAATCATCAGATATCTTGGCGAAATGGGAAATGTCTCAAAAGTCATTAAAGCAATTGATCAGCCAGGTGTACTTTGCAATGGCGCAACAAGATATTCGTTATTACTTGAACGGTATGTTGTTGGTTGTAGAAGGTAAAACTGTGATTGCCGTTGCTACAGATGGCCATCGTTTAGCGTATAGCCATATCGTTTTAGATAAAGAGCCTACTGGATCAGGAGCTAAACAGGAAGTCATTATTCCAAGAAAAACAATTCTTGAGTTACAACATTTATTAGAAGATTCTGATGAGTCTGTAGCAATTTCTTTATCAAGCAATCAGATTAAATTTAATTTTGGTGATGTAGAACTTCTTTCTAAATTGGTGGAAGGAAAGTTCCCAGATTTCCAAAGGGTTATTCCTAAGGGCCACAAGAACACGCTATCTGTTAGTCGTGAATTACTCCAGTCTGCACTTCAAAGAGCCGCTATTTTGACCAGTGATAAGTTCAAAGGGGTTCGTTGTATTTTGAGTGAAAACTGTTTAACAATTCAGTCAACCAATGCTGAACAGGAAGAAGCACAAGAAGATATTGAAACAGAATACGAAGGTGACAAGATTGATATTGGTTTCAATGTTTCTTATTTGTTAGATGTATTAGCTAATTTGAAGAATGAAACTATTCAAATTAGTTTAGGTGACTCCAATAGTAGTGCTGTGATCACCATACCTAAACAAGATGGTTTCAAGTATGTTGTTATGCCGATGCGCATTTAATTAATCCAAATAAAGACAATCAATGAACGCAGAAGTTAAAACGGCTGAACAACAGTACAGCGCATCCTCAATTCAAATTCTTGAAGGCTTAGAGGCTGTTCGTAAACGCCCTGGGATGTATATCGGTGATACATCTGATGGTACGGGCCTTCATCATTTAGTGTTTGAAGTTCTCGATAACTCAATTGATGAAGCCCTAGCAGGACATTGTTCAGAGATTTTAGTAACAATTCATACAGACAATTCAATTTCAATTATTGATAACGGTCGCGGTATTCCAACGGGTATCAAATTTGATGACAAGCATGATCCAAAGCGAAGTGCTGCTGAGATCGTGATGACTGAATTACATGCAGGTGGTAAGTTTGACCAAAACAGTTACAAAGTATCTGGTGGTCTTCACGGTGTAGGTGTCAGTTGTGTTAATGCATTGTCAAAGTGGTTACGCTTAACCGTGCGTCGTGATGGCAAAGTCCATTTCATGGAGTTTGCTCGTGGTGTTGCTCAAAATAGAGAATTAGTTGAGCAAAATGGCGCCATGACATCACCTATTAGAGTGATTGGTGATACAGATAAGCGTGGTACAGAAGTTCATTTCCTAGCTGACGAAGAAATTTTCGGAAATATTGAATATCACTACGAGATTCTTTCAAAAAGAATTCGCGAACTCTCTTTCTTAAATAACGGTGTCCATATTCGTCTAATTGACCAGCGTTCTGGTAAAGAAGAAGATTTTGCTTTCTCTGGTGGGGTCAAAGGTTTTGTTGAGTACATCAACAAAAATAAATCTGTTTTACATAGCAATATCTTCTATTCATTGGGGGATAAACCATCTGATTTGGGTGGTCAAATTACCGTTGAAGTCGCTATGCAGTGGAATGATGGTTTTAACGAACAAGTCTTGTGCTTTACCAATAACATTCCGCAGCGCGATGGTGGTACCCATTTAACAGGCCTGCGCGCTGCAATGACGAGAGTCATCAATAAATACATTGATGAAGAAGAACTAGCTAAAAAAGCCAAAGTAGAAATCAATGGTGACGATATGCGCGAAGGCTTAACTTGCGTTTTATCTGTCAAAGTACCTGAGCCTAAGTTTTCCAGCCAAACAAAAGACAAATTAGTTTCTAGCGAAGTCAGAGGGCCTGTAGAAGAAGTCGTGGGTGCCGCATTGACTGAGTACCTACAAGAAAACCCACAAGACGCAAAAATCATTTGCGGAAAAATTGTTGAGGCTGCAAGGGCGCGAGAGGCTGCAAGAAAAGCGCGTGAAATGACGCGCAGAAAAGGCTTATTAGATGGCCTAGGCTTGCCTGGTAAATTGGCCGATTGCCAAGAAAAGGATCCCGCTCAATCTGAACTTTTTATTGTCGAGGGCGATTCTGCGGGAGGCTCAGCCAAACAAGGTCGTGATCGAAAATTCCAAGCGATTTTGCCTTTAAAAGGAAAAATCCTTAACGTTGAAAAAGCTCGCTTTGACAAAATGCTAAGTAGCCAAGAAGTAGTTACTTTAATTACTGCTTTGGGCACGGGGATTGGTAAAGAAGAATACAACCCAGATAAGTTGCGCTACCACAGAATCATCATCATGACGGATGCGGACGTGGATGGTAGCCATATTCGTACTCTGTTATTAACGTTCTTCTATCGTCAAATGCCCGAGTTAATTGAAAGAGGGCATATTTACATTGCACAACCGCCTTTGTATAAGGTCAAGCAAGGCAAGCACGAGCAATATATTAAAGACGATACGGCACTGAATGCTTTCTTGTTAAAACAGGCTTTAGAAAATGCCAGCATTGTCCTTGAAAATGGGCAAACGATTGCGGGCGAAGAGTTGCAAAAATTCTCCAATGCTTATCAGACTATTCAAAGCGTTGTTGATCGTTTGTCACGCACCATGGACGAAGAATCCATCCGTGCCATTGCTGCTGGAGTTGAGCTCAGCCTTGATCAAGAGTCTCAAGCTCAAACATCAGCTAATGCACTGAAGACCTATCTGAGTGCGCAGGATGTTCGGGTGGACCCACCAAGCATTACCGTACAAAAAGAAGAGAGAACCGAACGCTATCGTCTTTTAATTTCTAGACGCATCCATGGCAACGTCAAGATTTCTGTGATCGATTCAGATTTTGTACATGGTGCTGATTACGCCGCTTTGGTAGAGGCTTCAAAATTATTGAAGGGCTCTGTGGGTGCCGGTGCAACCGTTCGCCGTGGAGATCCTGATAAAAATACCCGCGAGGCGAAAGTTAAAGACTTTAGAGAAGCCATGGAGTGGCTTTTATCAGAAGCAGAGCGTGGCATTTCAAGACAGCGTTACAAGGGTCTTGGTGAGATGAACCCAGAACAGCTTTGGGAAACAACGATGGACACGAATACCAGAACTTTGTTACGAGTCCAAATTGAAGATGCCATCTTGGCTGACCAAGTGTTCACAACCTTGATGGGTGATGAAGTTGAACCACGCAGAGCCTTCATTGAAGATAACGCACTAATCGCCAGAAATATCGATGTCTAAGAAAAGCAAGAAAAAGGACTGCCTAATTGAAGTTAGGCAGTCTACGGTACATGGTCGGGGTGTATTTGCTAAACAAGACATTCCCAAAGGGACCCAGATTATTGAGTACATTGGTCAAGTGATAGATTGGGATGAGGCTCTCAGGCGTCACCCACACGATCCATCTCAACCTAACCATACCTTTTATTTTGGTCTTGAAGACGGTTGTGTCATCGACGCAAAATATGGTGGCAATGAGGCGATGTGGATCAACCACTCTTGTAAGCCTAATTGCCAAGCGTTAGAAGAAGACGCAAAAAAAGGTACCCGCGTGTTTCTTTACGCGCTAAAAAATATTGCTAAGGGTGATGAGCTCTTTTATGACTACGGTTTAGTGGTCGAAGACAAAATTACAAAAAAAATGAAGAAAGAATATGCGTGCTATTGCGGACATAAAAAATGTCGCGGCACTATGTTGGCAGAGGCATAGATGTTTATTTCTTTACAAGAGCTCGAGGCTGCCATTAACTACTGGCGTAACTTATCTCCTTCACAGGGCGATTGTTTAGAGTTGTGCCAAGAGGCCTCAGCTTTAGCTAAACCATACGCCATGATGATTATTCAAGGTTCTGTACGTTTACCCGTTGATGGCCTCAGCGATAAAGCCAAAGACGCTTATCTGAAGTATTTAAATGCCAAGGATGCATCGTGAGCGAAATACATGAGCAAGACATTGAACTAGATACATACGACTATATAGTTGTCGGCGCTGGTAGCGCAGGCTGCGTATTGGCCAACCGTTTAACTCAAAACAAGAATAATCAGGTTTTATTGATTGATGCGGGTGCTAAAGACGACTATTTGTGGATTCATATTCCGGTGGGCTATTTATATTGCATTAACAATCCGAAAACTGATTGGATGTTTAAAACCAACCCCCAGCCAGGTCTAAACCAACGCAGTTTGATTTACCCTCGTGGCAAAGTGCTTGGTGGCTCATCTTCGATTAATGGCATGATTTATATGCGTGGCCAGGCCCAAGACTATGATGATTGGGCTAAGCTAACTCAAGACAGCTCCTGGAGTTGGCAGTCAGTCTTGCCTTTATTTAAAAAGATGGAGCACTATCATTCAGGCGCCAATGAATATCATGGCGTTAATGGTGAATGGTTGGTCTCTAAGCAACGACTCTCGTGGGATGTCTTAGAAACTTTTAAAAAAGCAGCGATTGAAAATGGTATTCCAGCGGTAGATGACTTTAATCGAGGCAATAATTTCGGTGTTTCATACTTTGATGTCTCGCAAAAAGAAGGGTGGCGTTTAAATGCTGCCAGAGCATTTATAAAGCCGGCAGCGAAACGAGGTAATCTCACCATCATCACGGGCGCATTAGTCGATCGCCTACTGTTTGATGGTGATCGTTGTACGGGTATTGAGTTTCTTGGCGGTAGCCAACGCCACAAGGCCTATGTGAATAATGAGGTGATGCTTTGTGCAGGAGCGATCGGTTCTGTACAAATCTTAGAGCGCTCAGGCATCGGTCAAAAAGACAGACTTGAATCTTTAGGTATAGCGGTTAAGAAAGATTTGCCGGGCGTAGGCGAGAACTTACAAGACCATTTACAAATTCGTTTGGTCTATCAAGTGACTGGTTTGGCCACCCTCAATACCTTAATCCATCGTTGGTGGGGAAAATTATGGATAGGTCTGCAATATTTATTTAAGCGTAGCGGCCCAATGTCGATGGCGCCATCACAGTTGGGTGCGTTTACTAGCACTGAGAAAAATTTTGATCGGCCCAATGTTCAGTATCACGTACAACCACTATCTTTAGAAAAATTTGGCGACCCATTACATCGCTTTAATGCTTTTACAGCAAGCATCGCCAACCTTAGACCAACATCCCGAGGCTCGGTACATATTCGCTCAAAGGATCCTAGTGATGCCCCCTTGATTGATCCTAATTATCTGGCTACAGAAGAAGATCGAAGAGTTGCGGTTGATTCAATTAGGCTCACACGACAAATATTGGCTAGCAAAGCCTTTGAACCGTATCAACCGCAAGAGCTTAAGCCTGGCGTAGATGCTCAAAGCGATAGTGAGATTTTGCGAAAGGTCGGGGATATTGGCACAACAATTTTCCATCCAGTTGGGACATGCAAAATGGGTACAGAAGGCGACCCTACAGCTGTCGTTAACTCGCGCTTGAAAGTGATTGGCTTTGAAAACTTAAGGGTGGTGGATGCAAGCGTCATGCCTACGATCACCTCAGGCAATACCGCCGCGCCCACCATGATGTTTGCCGAAAAAGTAGCGGCCGAAATACTTCAAGAGAACATCTAATGTTTGAGGCGGTTTCCTGGTGGGGCCTGCTTTTTCTGTTGTTGGCGGCATTCTTCGCGGGCTTTGTTGATTCGGTGGCTGGTGGTGGTGGCTTGATACAGGTTCCCGCACTTTTTGCCGCGAGCCCTAGCTCTCATCCGGCCACTCTTTTGGGCACCAACAAATTGGCTTCGGTTGCCGGCACATTAAGTGCCGCTAAAAAGTACCTAAAAACAATTAAATTACCTCATAATGTCTTAATTCCGGCTATCTTGACGGCATTCCTTGGCTCGTTTTTGGGGGCCTGGGTGGTGAAGGGTATGTCGGTGGAGGTGTTTAGGATTTTATTGCCGATCATTCTTTTGGCGCTCTTGATTTACACCTATCGGCAAAAAACTTTGGGGCTGGATCACGCCCCGCTTCATGAACAACGCCATGCGTCTTTGAAGGCTGCGGCACTAGGGGGTGTGGTCGGGTTTTATGATGGTTTTTTTGGCCCGGGTACAGGCAGTTTTTTGTTGATTGGTTTTGTGCGAGTTTTTGGCTTTGACTTTTTACATGCATCAGCATCAGCCAAGTTGGTCAATGCAACCACTAATTTAGCAGCCATACTTTTATTTGGGATCTATGGGCATTTGAATTGGCCATTGGGTTTGGCTATGATGAGCTGTAATTTGCTCGGCAGTTTGGTCGGCGTTTCATATGCGCTCAAACACGGTAATCAGTTCATTAGAAAAGTTTTTTTGCTGGTGGTTGCCGCCCTCATATTAAAAACAGGCTACGACGCTTTGAATATTTAACTGTTTCACGTGAAACAGTTTTGTATCGGAGCGCGCGAGTGATATCATCACGCCCCTAGGGGTAAAAAATGGATTTTCCAGTTAATTTTGACGTTATCGTGATCGGTGGCGGCCATGCCGGCTCTGAGGCTGCTTTGGCCTCTGCGCGCATGGGCGCGAAAACTCTTTTACTGACGCACAGCATAGAAACGCTTGGCGCAATGAGCTGTAACCCATCGATTGGGGGTATTGGGAAGGGCCACCTCGTTAAAGAAATTGATGCCATGGGTGGCGCGATGGCGGCGGTGACCGATAGGGCTGGCATTCAATTTAGAATTTTGAACTCAAGTAAGGGCCCAGCCGTCAGAGCCACCCGTGCCCAAGCCGATCGCGTTTTATATAAAGCGGCGATGCGCCATACTTTGGAAAACCAGACCAATTTGACATTGTTTCAAGCTGCGGTTGATGATTTGATCGTTGAGGGCGACGCTGTTAAGGGTGCCATTACCCAGTTGGGCCTGAAGTTTTATGCTCCCAAAATAGTTTTAACGGCAGGAACCTTTTTGGACGGAAAAATCCACGTCGGTTTAAGTCATTATTCCGCTGGACGCGCCGGTGACCCCGCTGCGGTACGCTTATCCGATAGACTCAAAGAGCTCAAGTTGCCCCAGGGGCGCTTAAAAACAGGCACACCTCCTCGAATCGATGGTCGAACTATTGATTTTTCTGTCATGCAAAAACAGCCGGGCGATTTAGACCCGGTTCCAGTGTTTTCTTACTTAGGACGCCCAGAGCACCATCCTAAACAGGTGCCTTGCTGGATTACGCATACAAACAATAAGACCCATGACATTATTCGTGGTGGCTTAGACCGCTCGCCAATGTATACCGGTGTGATTGAGGGGGTGGGACCACGGTACTGCCCTTCGATAGAGGACAAAATCCACCGTTTTGCGGACAAAGAGAGCCACCAAATATTTTTGGAGCCAGAGGGCTTAACTACCCATGAGTTTTATCCAAACGGGATTTCTACCAGTTTGCCATTTGATGTTCAGTGGGGGTTGGTCAGAAGTATTCCTGGTTTAGAAAATGCGATGATATTGCGCCCGGGTTATGCGATTGAATACGATTATTTTGACCCGCGCGGTTTACAGGCGACCTTAGAAACCAAAGTGATTCAGGGTCTGTATTTTGCGGGCCAGATCAATGGCACAACAGGTTATGAAGAGGCTGCTGCCCAAGGCTTGCTGGCAGGCATTAATGCTGCTTTAGCGGCTCAGCAAAAAGAAGCCTGGTATCCCAAGCGCGATGAGGCTTATTTGGGTGTTTTGGTGGATGATTTGATTACCAAAGGCGTTCAGGAGCCTTATCGCATGTTTACTAGTCGCGCAGAGTATCGCTTAAGTTTGCGTGAAGATAATGCCGATAGCCGTTTGACAGAAATCGGGCGTCGCCTAGGCCTGGTCGATGATGAGCGCTGGGATTTTTACTGCCGCAAGCGCGATTCTGTTTCACGTGAAACAGAGCGTTTAAAAACAACCTGGGTATCCCCAAGAAACTTACCCAAGGAAGAGGCGGCTGCTTTGTTGGGTCAAGAAATTACCCATGAATATTCCTTGGCTGACTTGATACGTCGCCCAGAAATGAGTTATCAAGCTTTGATGGCGGCATTTAATGGCCGCTGGCAAGCGGAAAAGCCTTTGGACCGAGATTTGATCTTGGCTGATCAAGTAGCCGAGCAGGTAGAGATTGGTATTAAATACCAAGGCTATATTGATCGCCAGGCTACTGAAATTGCTCGACAAGCCTATTATGAGGAGCTTCAGTTGCCCAAGGACCTAGATTATGGCCTGGTAACCGGTCTATCTAAAGAGGTGCAGCAGAAATTAAACAAACATCGCCCCATGACTTTGGGTCAGGCGTCTAGGGTTTCGGGCATTACGCCTGCCGCCATTTCTCTTTTATTGATTCACCTGAAAAAGGGTTTGGGTCGCAAACCCATGGTGAAGCAATGATGGCTCTTGAGTCCCAGCTAAAAAACCAACTCAAACATGGCCTTCAGGAGCTGGGAATCGATTTGTCTGAGGTGTCTCAGCAGGCTTTGATTACCTATCTGTCAGAGTTTCAGCGCTGGAATAAAACACATAATTTGTCAGCTATTCAAGAAAGCGAAGAGTCTTTGAAGCTCCATATTTTGGATTCATTGGCAGTTTTGCCTACTCTGGATGCTTTTTATTTTGATCAAACAGATGTGACGCTGGGTGATTTGGGGACTGGAGGAGGCTTGCCTGGTATTCCTCTGGCGATTTGTCGTCCTCAATGGAGTTTTGTTTTGGTCGATGCGGTGCAAAAGAAAACTACCTTTTTAGAAATGATCGTCGCGAAACTTAAGTTAAGCAATGTACAGGTCATTCATGGACGTATTGAGCAGCTCAGCAAAGACTTTCCTGGAACTTTAAGCACATGTATTTCAAGGGCTTTTTCTGACTTGGGGCAATTTATTGCCCTAGCGCAACCGCTTTGTCAGCCGGGATCTCCGTTGTGGGCAATGAAGGCGAAGGTGCCCCAAGAGGATTTAAATTCCATCCCGGAAGCTTGGGCCATTGATCAAGATGTGCCTCTAAAAATACCCGGATTAGATGCTCAAAGACGCTTATTGCGGCTGGTAGACATGCGACAATCTCATTCCCCGAAAACAATAACTCAATAATAGATATAACTTATGGCAAAAATTTTTTGCGTAGCGAACCAAAAGGGTGGTGTGGGAAAAACGACCACCACAGTCAATTTGGCCGCAGGTTTAGCAGCGCTTAAGCAGCGCGTCCTAGTCATCGATCTAGATCCTCAAGGAAATGCCACTATGGGTTCTGGGATAGATAAGATGCAATTGGAGGCCTCTGTTTATCAAGTTTTATTGGGTGAAACGAGTGTTTTAGAGGCAAAAATTCGTTCTGAATCAGGGGCTTACGATGTCTTGCCAGCCAATCGGGAGTTGGCTGGAGCCGAGGTCGAGTTGGTTGACTTAGAGCAACGGGAAAAACGTTTGCAGCTTGCTTTAGATCCTGTGCAAGATCGGTACGATTTTGTTCTGATTGATTGTCCGCCCGCTCTGTCTTTGTTGACCTTGAATGGTTTATGCGCGGCTAATGGGGTGATTGTGCCGATGCAATGCGAGTATTTTGCGCTAGAGGGTTTGTCTGATCTGGTCAATACCATTAAGCAAGTTCACGCCAATCTCAATCCCGATTTGACGATTATTGGTTTGTTGAGAGTGATGTTTGACGCGCGCGTTACTTTGCAGCAGCAGGTGTCTGACCAATTGATGGCGCACTTTGGAGACAAAGTTTTTAGCACCATTATTCCTAGAAATGTTCGCTTGGCTGAGGCGCCGTCCTATGGCATGCCAGGCGTTATTTTTGATAAATCATCAAGAGGTGCTCAGGCCTATATTCAATTTGGCGCTGAGATGATTCAACGTATTCAAAAGATGTGAAATTATGAATAAGAAAAAAGGTTTAGGTCGTGGTTTAGAAGCGCTTCTCGGCGCCTCGGAGCAGGCAAGTACTGGTGGTGATGGCATGATGCAACTAGCCGTTACTCAATTAAAGGCGGGCAAGTATCAGCCCCGCAAAACCATGGCTGACGAGGGCCTTGATGAGCTAGCCAATAGCATACGTGAGCAAGGCATTATGCAACCCCTATTGGTTCGAGAGCTTACGGCCGGGCAGTACGAAATTATTGCTGGTGAAAGACGCTTTAGAGCCGCGCAAAAGGCGGGCTTAAAAAAAGTTCCGGTCTTAATTAAGAAGGTAGACGATAAGACTGCCGCTGCTATGGCGCTGATTGAGAACATGCAGCGTGAGGATTTAAATCCTATTGAAGAATCTCAGGGCTTAGCTAGACTCATTGAGGAGTTTTCTTATACGCATGAGCAAGCCGCTCAAGTGGTTGGTAAATCAAGAAGCGCGGTTTCTAATTTGTTGCGACTCAATCAATTACCTAAAGGAGTGCAACAGATGCTCGCCAAGGGCGAGCTAGATATGGGTCATGCGCGAGCACTCTTGGCATTACCAGCGAATTTACAGCTACTGCATGCACAAAAAGTGCTGGCTCAGGGCTTATCCGTGCGTGAAACAGAAAAAATGGTGACCCAGGCCACCCTAAAAAACAACGCTAAACCGACCAAGTTGAAGAGCAAGCAGTCTGACCCTGATATTTTGAGCCTGCAGGAAAAACTCTCAGATCAGTTTAATTTGAATGTACAAATTAAAACGAAGGGTCGTGGCGGCGAGATTTCAATCAAGTTCACCCAGTTTGATGAGCTAGACCCTCTCTTTAAGAAATTGGGTCTGGCATAAACGAAGTGTGAATTTTTTATGAATTACATTGACCCTAGTAGTCCAGATTCGGTAAAATCTCGGGGCTTTGTAAGTGGTAGTCATCAAAAACCAAAATTGTCAGATCAATCTTGGGATGACCCCTCTGAAGATCTTGTAGACGAGATTAAACCGTATACGAGAGCTGAGCTAGAAGCCAAGCTGGGCAAACAAATATTGCGCCCAAGCGCCATTACGGTGAAAAGGCTTCTTTTGCTGCAGATGGGGGTCACGTTGATATCCGTTATTGCATGGTCAGCGATCGGTAAGCCGTTTGCGCTAGACTCTGCGGCCATATCAGCATTTTTTGGTGGGTTGGCAGCGTTTTTGCCAGCGGCCTTGTTCGCGATGCGCGCACAGTTGATTACTAAAAAAGCAGGTGGATCAGGAGCGGCAATATTTGCGCTGGTCACGGGAGAGTTGTTAAAGATTATTGCGACAGTGGCAATCTTTATTTCAGCCGTACTTTTGTATGCTGACTTGAAATGGTTGCCAATGTTATTGACCTATGTGCTGGCACTTAAATGTTATTTGCTGGTCTGGGTTGTGCGAAAGTGAATTTAGGATTAAAGGAAACTTAAACAATGGCAACTGAAGCAGCAGGCGTTGCGAAGCCCTTAACGCCCACCGAATATATTGCTGAGCATCTCCAAAATTTGAACACTTTGGGTGGTAAGCAGGAATCCATCGTTGATTTCACAGTTGTTAACTTAGACACCGTATTCTGGTCATTGATGATGGGTTTGATTGTGGTGGGCTTTTTATTGCTCGCCGCACGTCGCGTGACTGCAGGTGTTCCAGGTCGTTTCCAGGCTTTAATTGAAATGCTCGTTGAGATGGTGGAAACACAGTCCAAGAGTATTGTGCATGGTGACCGCACATTTATCGCTCCATTAGCCTTGTTTGTGTTCTGCTGGATTGTTTTGCTCAATACGCTTGACTTGGTTCCGGTAGATTGGGTGCATGGCGTTAATGGTTTCTTGGGCCTATTCCATATGCACGTGCCACACCACAAGTTAGTACCAACCACTGACTTGAACGGCACATTAGGTTTATCAATGTCTGTTTTAGTTTTGATGATTTTTTACAGCTTCAAAGCTAAGGGTGCGGGCGGTTTTGTGCACGAGTTGTTGTCAGCCCCATTTGGTGCAAAGTGGTACTTAGCACCATTTAACCTCGTCTTAAACATTATTGAATTTATTGCTAAAGCAGTTTCATTGGGTATGCGACTGTTTGGCAACATGTATGCAGGCGAATTGGTTTTCTTGCTAATCGCTCTGTTAGGCGGCATCTGGCATTTTGGTGTCGATCTTTCGTTCTTGGGTTTTGTTGGCCACGTGATAGCCGGCTCAGCCTGGGCGATTTTCCATATTTTGGTGATTTTGTTGCAAGCCTTCATCTTCATGATGTTGACTTTGGTTTATATCGGCCAAGCACATAGTCACCACTGATTTTTTTATTAACTGTTTTTTTACTTAGGAGTCAACATGCAAGCTTTTCTCGCTAACATTCAAGGTCTGACAGCAATTGGTATCGGCATCATCATCGGCTTAGGCGCGATCGGTGCTTGTTTGGGTATCGCGTTGATGGGTGGTAAATACATTGAAGCCTGTGCACGTCAGCCAGAGTTGATGGAGCCACTACAAACTAAGATGTTCTTGCTCGCTGGTTTGATCGACGCTGCTTTCTTGATCGGCGTTGGTGTTGCCATGTTGTTTGCTTTCGCAAACCCACTCCTCGCAGTTATCAAGTAATTTTTGATTCTGTTTTTGGGTCGCTGCCAATAGGTGCAGCGCCCGATGAGTGTATGTCAATCGTGACCGAAAGGAACTAGCTGTGAACCTTAACGCAACGTTATTTGCGCAAATGGTCGTTTTCTTCATCCTTTGGTGGGTGGTAGCCAAGTTTGTTTGGCCTCCACTAGTTAAAGCCTTGGATGAGCGTGCTGCCAAAGTCGCTGATGGTTTAGCTGCAGCTGAGCGCGGTAAAGCTGATTTAGAGTTGGCTACCAAGCGTGCTGAGCAAGCATTGTCAGAAGCCCGTAATGAGGGTGCTCAAAGAATTGCTGAAGCTGAAAAGCGTGCTCAGATGTCTGCAGAAGAGATCAAAGCGAACGCACAAGCTGAAGCGGCAAGAATTATTGCCCAAGCCAAATCTGAAGCCGAGCAACAAGTATCAAAAGCAAGAGATACATTGCGCGCTGAAGTGGCTGCTCTAGCTGTCAAGGGTGCTGAGCAAATTTTGCGTCGTGAAATTGATGCAAAAGCTCACGCAGGTTTGTTAGATCAGTTAAAGGCAGAACTGTAATATGGCCGATTTAGCTACTATTGCCCGACCATACGCTGAAGCTCTATTCCGTAGCGCTCAATCTGCAGACCTGTCTGCTTGGGCCGAGCAATTGGCCGAGTTAGCACAGGTGGCTAGTAACCCAGACTTACAGGCCGTGGCTAATAATCCTAAGCTATCAGCAGATGAGCTTGTGCAGATTTTGTTAGGCGCTGTTAAAACTAAGCCCGCGGAAACTGTTAAAAACCTCGTAACGATGGTTGTTCAAAATGGGCGCCTTGCGGCTTTACCCGAAATTGAAAGTCAGTTTGTGACTTTGAAGAACGCCAAAGAGGGTGCTGCTGAAGTGCTAATTAAGAGTGCATTCCCCTTAAGCGGAGAAGAGCTGAATTCATTGTTAGCCAGCTTGAAAAAGCGCTTCGGCAAAGAACTTCGTCCTACAGTTACTGTAGATCCAGAATTAATTGGTGGTGTTTGTGTTCAAGTCGGTGATGAGGTTTTGGATACCTCTGTGAAAGCTCGATTGGCCACCATGCAAGTCGCTCTTAGCGCATAACGAATAAGATCCCAGGAGTAAGCAAATGCAACTCAATCCATCAGAGATCAGTGAACTGATCAAAAATAGAATCAGCGGCGTAGGCGTTGGTGCCGAAGTTCGCAATCAAGGTACAGTGATTTCTGTTACCGACGGTATTTGCCGTGTACATGGCCTTTCAGGCGTGATGCAGGGTGAAATGTTGGAATTCCCAGGCAACACATTTGGTCTTGCTTTGAACTTAGAGCGTGACTCTGTCGGCGCCGTTGTTTTGGGTGAGTACGAGCACATCCGTGAAGGTGATGCAGTTAAATGTACTGGCCGTATTTTGGAAGTACCTGTTGGTCCTGAGCTTTTGGGTCGTGTTGTTAACGCATTGGGTCAGCCGATTGATGGTAAAGGTCCAATCAACGCTAAATTAACAGACGTTATTGAAAAAGTGGCTCCTGGCGTTATTGATCGTCAGTCTGTTAGCCAGCCTGTTCAAACAGGTTTGAAGTCAATTGACTCCATGGTACCGATTGGTCGTGGTCAGCGTGAGTTGATCATTGGTGACCGTCAAACTGGTAAGACAGCTGTTGCGGTTGATGCGATCATCAACCAAAAAGGTAAAGGCATTTATTGCGTATACGTAGCGATTGGTCAAAAAGCATCAACCATTGCTAACGTTGTGCGTAAGCTCGAAGAGCATGGCGCGATGGAGTACACCATCATTGTTGCAGCATCTGCTTCTGAGTCTGCAGCGATGCAGTACTTGTCTGCTTATGCGGGTTGCACAATGGGTGAATACTTCCGTGATCGCGGTGAAGATGCCTTGATTATTTATGATGACTTGACAAAGCAGGCTTGGGCCTACCGTCAGGTATCCCTCTTGTTGCGTCGTCCTCCAGGTCGTGAAGCGTATCCTGGTGACGTGTTCTATCTCCACTCACGTTTGCTCGAGCGCGCTGCTCGTGTTAACCCAGAGTACGTTGAGAAGTTCACGAAGGGTGCCGTTAAAGGTAAAACAGGTTCATTGACAGCCTTGCCAGTGATTGAAACTCAAGCAGGTGACGTTTCTGCATTCGTTCCAACCAACGTGATTTCTATTACAGACGGTCAGATCTTCTTGGAAACTGACTTGTTTAACGCCGGTATTCGTCCAGCGATTAACGCGGGTATTTCTGTTTCTCGTGTGGGTGGTGCAGCGCAGACTAAAGTAATTAAGAAGTTGTCAGGTGGTATTCGTACAGACTTAGCTCAGTATCGTGAGTTGGCAGCGTTCGCGCAGTTTGCATCTGATTTGGATGAAGCCACACGTAAGCAGTTGGAGCGTGGTCGCCGTGTGACTGAGTTGTTAAAGCAAGCACAATACGCCCCACAACAAGTATGGCAGTTGGCTGCTTCTTTGTACGCAGCAAACAATGGCTTCATAGATGATATCGATGTGAAGAATGTATTGGCCTTTGAAAAAGGTTTGCATGACCACCTCAAGTCTAAGTATGCAGACTTAGTGGGCCGTATCGAAGACACTAAAGATCTCTCGAAAGAAGACGAAGCCGCATTGCGTGCTGCGATCGAGGACTACAAACGTTCTGCTTCTTTCTAAGGATTTAGGGAGCCAATATGGCCGGTACAAAAGAAATACGAACCAAGATCAAGAGCGTACAAAATACGCGCAAGATCACCAAGGCGATGGAAATGGTCGCCGCATCAAAAATGCGGCGCGCCCAAGAACGCATGAGAAATGCGCGCCCATATTCTGAGAAAGTCAGAAATATTGCGGCTAACTTGGGTAAAGCTAATCCAGAGTATCGCCCTGCGTATATGGTTGAGCGTGAGCTTAAAAAAGCGGGTTTGATTTTGGTAACTACCGATAAAGGTCTGTGCGGTGGTTTGAATACCAATATCTTGCGTGCCTTGACTAATACACTGAAAGATCTCAGCGCACAAAGCGTCGAGGTTTCATGTACAGCAATTGGAACTAAGGGCTTCCAATTTTTGAACCGAATTAAAGCCAAGGTGGTTTCTCAAGTGACTCAATTGGGTGACACGCCGCATTTAGAGAAACTCATTGGTGCAATCAAGGTTCAGTTGGATGCTTATGAAAATGGTGAGGTAGATGCTGTTTATTTGGCATATACCAAGTTTATTAACACCATGAAACAAGAGCCCGTAGTTGAAAAACTATTGCCTTTGTCGAGTGATCGATTAGAGCAAAGTGCAGAAGAAGCCAAAGAATACGGATGGGATTATTTGTACGAGCCAGATCCGCAGTCTGTGGTTGATGAACTGCTTAAGCGTTACGTCGAAGCGTTGATTTATCAGGCCGTTGCAGAGAATATGGCTTCTGAGCAATCTGCGCGTATGGTGGCGATGAAGGCGGCTTCTGATAATGCCAAGAATGTGATTGGTGAGTTGCAGTTGGTCTACAACAAGACACGTCAAGCAGCTATTACCAAAGAGTTGTCGGAGATTGTCGGCGGTGCCGCGGCAGTTTGATAAAGAATTAAATTAGTGATCGGAGAAAAACGATGAGCAACGGAAATATTGTTCAGTGTATTGGAGCGGTGGTTGATATTCAGTTCCCTAGCGAGCAGATGCCACGCGTCTATGATGCCCTGGTATTAGAAGAAAGCAACGAAGCATCATTTGCTGAAAAAGGTTTGACATTCGAAGTGCAGCAGCTTTTGGGTGATGGCGTTGTTCGTACAATCGCCTTGGGCTCTAGCGACGGTTTGCGTCGTGGCATGAAGGTTGCCAATACTGGCAAGCCTATTTCTGTACCAGTAGGCCCAGCAACTTTGGGTCGAATCATGGACGTATTGGGTCGTCCTATTGATGAAGCCGGCCCAATTGGTACAGATGAGCGTCGCGCGATTCACCAAGTGGCACCTAAGTTTGATGAGTTGTCACCATCCGTTGATCTCTTGGAAACAGGTATTAAGGTTATTGACTTAGTTTGTCCGTTTGCTAAGGGCGGTAAAGTGGGTCTCTTCGGTGGTGCCGGTGTGG
The DNA here is from genome assembly GCF_018881775.1 of Polynucleobacter sp. MWH-Loch1C5. Classification (GTDB taxonomy): domain Bacteria; phylum Pseudomonadota; class Gammaproteobacteria; order Burkholderiales; family Burkholderiaceae; genus Polynucleobacter. The sequence continues at coordinate 808,622 of NZ_JACVPR010000001.1, read as the reverse complement.
GCAAGACCGTTAACATGATGGAGTTGATTAACAACATCGCTAAGCAACACTCTGGTTTATCTGTGTTTGCTGGTGTGGGTGAGCGTACTCGTGAGGGTAATGACTTCTACCACGAGATGAAAGAATCAAACGTTCTCGATAAAGTGGCGATGGTTTTCGGTCAGATGAACGAGCCACCAGGTAACCGTTTGCGTGTTGCTTTGACAGGTTTGACCATGGCTGAGCGTTTCCGTGACGAAGGCCGTGATATTTTGTTCTTCGTTGATAACATTTACCGTTACACCTTGGCTGGTACAGAAGTATCTGCTTTGTTGGGCCGTATGCCTTCAGCCGTGGGTTATCAGCCTACACTCGCTGAAGAAATGGGTCGCTTACAAGAGCGTATTACTTCAACGAAGACAGGTTCTATTACATCGATTCAGGCCGTTTACGTTCCTGCCGATGACTTAACAGATCCATCTCCTGCGACTACATTCTTGCACTTAGACTCAACAGTTGTTTTGTCACGTGACATCGCTGCATTGGGTATCTACCCTGCGGTTGATCCATTAGATTCAACAAGCCGTCAGTTAGATCCACAAGTGGTGGGTGAAGAGCACTATGGTGTGGCACGTGCCGTTCAATCAACTTTGCAACGTTATAAAGAGTTGCGTGACATTATTGCGATTTTGGGTATGGATGAATTGTCTCCAGAAGACAAACAAGCCGTTGCTCGCGCTCGTAAGATTCAGCGTTTCTTGTCACAGCCATTCCACGTAGCCGAAGTGTTTACAGGCTCACCTGGTAAGTATGTACCATTAAAAGAAACTATTCGTGGTTTCAAGATGATTGTTAGCGGTGAGTTAGATCACTTACCAGAGCAAGCATTCTATATGGTCGGCGGCATCGACGAAGCGATCGAAAAAGCCAAGAAATTGCAGTAATTCCATTAAGGAACGTACATGTCAAACATCCATGTAGATGTCGTCAGTGCTGAAGAATCGATTTTCGCAGGCGAGGCTAAATTTGTAGCTCTGCCTGGCGAAAGCGGTGAATTAGGCATCCTGCCTGGCCACACACCACTCATTACAAAAATTCGTCCAGGGGCGGTTCGTATTGAAAAAGCCAATGGCGATGAAGAGTTTGTATTCGTGGCGGGCGGTATTTTAGAAGTTCAGCCCAATAAGGTCACTGTACTTGCTGATACCGCTATTCGTGGTCATGATTTGGATGAGGCAAAAGCAAACGAAGCTAAAAAAGCTGCAGAAGAAGCTATGCAGAATCAATCTAGTGAAATTGACTTTGCACGCGCCCAATCTGAGTTTGCAATGGCAGCAGCACAGTTGGCTGCACTTGCTAAATTCCGTCGCAAAAAATAATTGAATCTTCAGAACGATCGATTCATTAAGGCCTGCTTAGGCGAAGCAACAGATCGTACTCCGATCTGGTTAATGCGCCAGGCAGGCCGTTATCTTCCTGAATACAATGCAACGCGTGCCAAAGCGGGTAGCTTTTTAGCGCTTGCAAAAAACCCAACGTTAGCTACAGAAGTTACTCTGCAGCCTTTGGATCGTTATCCATTGGATGCTGCTATTTTGTTTTCTGATATTTTGACGATACCTGATGCGATGGGTTTGGGCCTCAGTTTTGAGGCTGGAGAAGGCCCGCGTTTTAGCAAACCATTACGTACGGAAGCTGATGTTGCTAAGTTGCGAGTCGCAGACTTGAGCCAATTGCAATATGTGTTTGATGCCGTCAGTGAAATTCGACGTGCATTAATACAGGGTTCGTCTCAGCGTGTGCCACTCATCGGATTCTCTGGCAGCCCTTGGACTTTAGCTTGTTATATGGTTGAAGGTTCTGGTTCGGATGATTTCAGAACTACCAAAACAATGTTGTATCAAAGACCTGATCTGATGCAAAAGATTTTGGATGTCAACATCCAGTCAGTGACCGCTTACCTCAATGCGCAAGTTGATGCTGGCGCACAGGCGCTCATGTTATTTGATACATGGGGTGGTTTATTACCAGATGGTTGGTATCAAAAAACATCTTTATTGGCGATGCAAAAAGTCATTGCTGGCCTGCGTCGTGAAAAAGATGGTCAACGAATTCCAATTTTGGTCTTTACCAAGGGCGGCGGTATTTGGTTAAAAGATATCGCACAATGTGGTGCAGATGTGATTGGCTTGGATTGGACTTACTCTTTAGCCAGAGCAAGACAAGAGCTTGTACAAAATAAGGCGACGGTTGCTCTACAGGGGAACTTTGACCCATTGGCCCTATTTGGTACACCTGATCAAATCACCCTCGAGGCTAGACGTATTTTGGATGACCTATCCCAATCACCTGTCATTAAGCCAGGCCTGCACGCATTGGATGGGCATGTGTTTAATTTGGGTCACGGAATCTCTCAATTTACCAATCCAGAGCACGTCACCGCCCTGGTTGAGACTGTCCAAAAGCACTCCCAAATTCTCAGAACTCAGTAGTTACACTAGGTACTTATTCACAAGGTAAGTGCTTGCTCACTTGTCTCGGTTACCGGCCGTATAAGCCTCATGGTAAGAGAAAATACTATTTAAAAACAATAACTTGTATTAATGCTGTTCATTAGACTATAAAATCAAGCCTCGAGACTATATACTGCTAAAGCAAGATATTCTAGGTTTATCCACAAAATTATCCACAAGCAAAAAGCCATTTAATACCAATAAATTTAAGAGATAACTTAAAGTAAAACATGAGCATTGTGGGCTTAAAACCAAATCAGTGGATCGTACAAATTGCCGTTGATCTGCCTCTAAAAAAGCTATTTGATTACCTTTGGGATGAGGCCACCGAGCCTCAAATGGGCCAATTAGTCAGTGTGCCGTTTGGAACACGCAGACTACCTGGGATAGTCATAGCCAAGGCCAAGCTTAGCGACTATCCAATAGAAAAATTAAAAAAAGTAGAGGCTGTAGCTCCACTCACTTGTTTGGGTCCTGAGCTCATCAGATTGGCTGAGTTTGCCAGTCAATATTATTTAAAAAGTTTAGGTGAAGTGCTTTTGCCGATGCTACCGGCGATGGTCAAAGATCATCGACGTTGGGAAAAAGGATTTGTGGAGCGAAAACAAAAAAAAGAGGCAACAACAAAGCCTGAGAATATTTCACCATTTGTAATGCCATTGAATGAAGAACAAAAGGTGGTGCTCAATCAGCTTTTATCGGCTGGCCCTAAGACACATTTACTCTATGGTGTCACAGGAGGAGGTAAAACTTTGGTTTACCTTCACTGGATTCGGGAGTTATTAAGTCAGCACCCTCGCTCACAAGTATTGGTGATGGTGCCAGAAATCAATTTGACACCACAATTAGAAAACTTATTTCAGCAGGCATTCCCACAAGAGAGCATCGTGGTACTCAATAGCGCACTCAGCGAAGTTCAGCGTGGCCAAGCTTGGTTAAAGGCCCATAGGGCTCAAGCAAGAATAATCTTGGGAACTCGACTCTCGGTGAGTGTTTCAGCCCCGCATCTGCGAGCCATCATTATCGATGAGGAGCACGATACATCCTATAAGCAACAAGAAGGCGTTCGTTATTCGGCGCGAGATTTGGCTATTTGGCGTGCCAATGATTTGAAGATACCGATTCTCTTAGGATCGGCTACGCCTTCCCTAGAAAGTTGGAACAATGCCAAACAAGGCCGTTTTGAATTGCTAACCATTCGCCATAAGGCCGTGCCTGAGGCAATCCAAGCACATGTAGAAATTATTCAACCAGAAAAGACAAAAAGAGTAATTTCTAATCCTGTACCTGATCATGCGCTAGAACAAATTCGTAAGACCTTAGATCAAGGCTTACAGACTTTGATACTGATTAACCGTCGGGGCTATGCGCCCGTATTGACTTGCCATAGTTGTTCTTGGATTTCAAACTGTGATGCTTGTAGTTCCAAGATGGTCATACACAAGCTAAAGAACAGAAATGTTTTGTGTTGCCATCACTGCGGTTTACAAAAAGCTATACCGAGAGCATGTCCAGACTGTGGCAATTTAGATTTGTCAGATCTGGGAAGTGGTACGCAAAAAATTGAAGAAACCTTAGAGGAAGTATTTAAGGACCGCAAGCTCATCAGAATTGATGCGGACACCACCAGATTAAAGGGTTCGGCGGAGGAGCTATTTAATAAAGTTCACGACGGTAGTGCAGAGATCATTGTGGGTACCCAGATGATTAGTAAGGGCCATGACTTTAAAAGAGTGGGGCTGGTGCTGATTTTAAATTGTGACGCCGCCTTGTATACCCAAGACTTTCGCGCGCCTGAACGTTTGTTTTCTCAAATTGCTCAAGTGTCGGGTCGCGCAGGCAGAACTAATTTGGGGACTCAAGCAAAAATTTTGATTGTGAGCCAGTTTCCGCAAGATACCGTTTATCAGTACGCACAGCAATTGGACGTAGAAGGTTTCCTCAATCATTTATTAGAGGAAAGGCAGGCTTTAGGTTTGCCGCCTACTTGTTATCAGGCGCTTATTCATGCGGAGCATAAAAGCTACGATAGAGCCGCCGAGTTGTTACAAGAGGCTGCACATGAAGCGCAACAACAAAGGACCTGGCCTAGAGATTTGACTTTGGGTGATGTGGTGCCGCGTGTCATGATGAAAATCGCAGGCAAAGAGCGAGCACAGCTATTGCTTGAGGCAAAAAGTCGACCAGCAATGCAGCAGGCCTTAAATATTTTGGATACTTGTTTACAAAATCAATCGAACCATAAAAAAGGGGTCGCTTACTACATCGATCGCGACCCCTTGCATATCTAAAATTAAATAGACATTTATTGTTCGGCGTACTCCGCAATAGGCACACAACTACAGAATAAATTGCGGTCGCCGTATACGTTATCAGCGCGACCCACGGGTGGCCAATACTTAACACGACGTAAGCGAGACACCGGGTAGGCCGCAACCTCTCTGGAATACGAGTGTTTCCACTCATCAGCCAATACAACCGCAGCGGTATGGGGCGCATTCTTCAGTGGATTATCATCCTTGTCGAATTCACCTTTGGCCACTTTTTTAATCTCTTCACCGATAGTAATCATGGCCTCAATGAAACGATCTAATTCATACTTAGATTCACTTTCGGTGGGCTCAATCATGAGTGTGCCAGGTACAGGGAAGCTCATGGTTGGGGCGTGGAAACCGAAGTCCATGAGTCGCTTAGCCACATCTTCATTGGAGATACCAGTCGCTTTTTGAATGCCGCGTAAATCCAAAATACATTCGTGAGCGACTAGACCTTGATTACCTTTATAAAGAACTGGATAGTAAGCATCTAATTTCTTTGCAATATAGTTGGCATTCAAGATCGCTGTTTCAGTTGCATTTTGTAGGCCTTCAGCGCCCATCATTGCCACATACATCCAAGAAATCGGTAGTATGGAGGCTGAGCCAAATGGCGCAGCACTAATACGCATCCAATCTAAATCTTGATGTTTATCAGCTGTGCCTGCAGTGTAAGAACATGGCAAGAAGGGCGCCAAATGAGACTTAACCGCTACAGGCCCTACGCCTGGCCCACCGCCACCATGGGGAATACAGAATGTTTTATGAAGATTGAGGTGGCTAACATCACCGCCAAAATGACCCGGTGCGGCTGTGCCAACTAAAGCATTCATATTGGCACCATCGATATATACCTGTCCGCCATGTGCATGAATGATTTCACAGAGTTCTTGAACTCCTGATTCAAAAACACCATGAGTACTTGGATAAGTAATCATGATGGCAGCCAAGTTCTTAGAATGCTCTTCGGCTTTCAATTTAAGGTCAGCTAAATCAACGTTGCCGTCTGTATCGCAATTGACCACCACGACTTGCATACCAGCCATTTGTGCAGAGGCTGGATTGGTGCCATGTGCTGATGATGGGATCAGGCAGATATTGCGATGGCCTTCACCACGAGATTCGTGATACGCCTGAATCACTAATAGTCCTGCGTATTCCCCTTGAGAGCCGGCATTAGGCTGTAGAGAAATCGCATCATAGCCCGTCGCAGCGCACATCATCTTCTCAGTTTGAGAAATTAATTCCGCATATCCTTGCCATTGCTCTTCAGGGGCGAATGGATGAATGTTTGAAAACTCTGGCCAAGTGACAGGAATCATTTCACTTGTGGCATTGAGTTTCATTGTGCATGAACCCAAAGGAATCATGGTGCGATCTAAAGCCAGATCTTTATCCGCTAGCTGTCTGAGATAACGCAGCATTTCATGCTCGGCATGATATTTGTGGAAAGTCGGATGGCTCAAATAATCGGATTCACGAACTAAGCTGGATGAAAATGACAAGGCACAGTTCTGATCAAGCCTATCGATATCTAAGGTACCCTTACCACCAAATACTTGCCAGAGAGTTTGTAAATCATGGCGCGAAGTTGTTTCGTCAAATGACACACCTACATGGTGATGGTCGATAGCACGAACATTAAGCTCGGATTTTCTTGCTGCAGCATGAATTTTTTCTGCATCCGCCACTTGAATCGTCAGGGTATCGAACCAAGACTGATTGACGATAGTTAGATTGAGTTCTTTGAGTGCCTTGGCAAAAATGCTGGTTAAGCGATGTGTCCGTAAGGCAATCTTTTTTAAGCCCACAGGACCATGATAGGCAGCATACATGCCTGCCATAACGGCGAGCAATACTTGAGCAGTACAAATATTAGATGTCGCTTTTTCGCGACGAATATGTTGTTCGCGAGTTTGCAGCGCTAAACGATAAGCCGGGTTACCTTGTGCATCAATAGTGACGCCCACTAAGCGTCCAGGCATGCTTCGTTTTAGCGCATCTTTTGTCGCGAGATAGCCGGCTGATGGACCGCCAAAGCCCATAGGAACACCGAAGCGCTGGGCACTGCCAACGGCCACATCGGCACCCCATTCGCCAGGTGGCGTGAGTACAGTGAGAGCTAATAAATCTGCTGCAGCAATCATGATTGCACCGCGTGCATGTAATGCGTCGGCAATAGCTTGATAATGGGCTCGCTCAAATAGGTTGCCATTAGCACCGGGGTACTGAACTAAAGCTGCGAAACAATCACACTCTTTTGCCTGCTCCATAGGGCCAACCAGGATTTCTATACCCAGTGGCTTTGCGCGTGTTTTGATTACAGCTAATGTCTGTGGAAACACATTTTCATCGACAAAGAATGTCTTGGCTTCAGATTTACAGGTGCGAAGTGCCAATGTCATGGCTTCGGCAGCGGCTGTTCCTTCGTCTAGCATAGAAGCGTTGGCAATATCCATGCCTGTTAAGTCAATTAACATTTGCTGGAAATTGATAATCGCCTCAAGGCGCCCTTGTGAAATTTCAGGCTGATAAGGTGTGTAAGCGGTGTACCAGGCCGGGTTTTCTAGAATGTTACGCAATATAACTTTCGGTGTGTGCGTACCGTAGTAGCCCTGGCCGATGAATGAACGAAATACCTTATTCTTTTTTGCAACGCCCTTTAAAAAATCAAGAGCATCTACCTCACTTTTTGCCCTTGAAAAGCCTTCCAACGGCAAAGTATCTTTACGACGAATACCGCTAGGTACTACCGCATCAATGAGCGCTGTGCGATCTTTAAAGCCTAAGAATTGACATAGTGCAGCTTCATCATCTTTAGAGATGGCAATGTGTCGCTCAATAAATTCGCGACTGTTTTCAAGTTCAGAAAGTGAGAGTTTCATGCTTAAGCACCAATTAGTTTTCCATAAGCTGCAGCGTTCAATAGAGACTCAACATCCGCAGGGTTATTCGGCTTTATTTTGAACAGCCAGCTGCCATAGGCATCGCTGTTTACTTGTTCGGGTGTGCTAGTGACATCATTGTTACTAGCAATAATTTCTCCAGCCACAGGTGCATAGATATCACTAGCGGCTTTGACAGATTCAACTACAGCACAAGCATCTCCCGCGCCGAGTTTTTTACCGCTTTCAGGCAGTTCTAAAAAAACGATATCGCCCAACGCTTCCTGGGCGTGATCAGTAATACCAACCGTGATGGTGCCATCAGCTTCAGCACGTACCCACTCGTGGGATTCTGTATAACGTAGTTCTTGAGGTAGGTTCATTTTTTCTCCAAGTTAAACAAGTACTTTGCCATGTCTGACAAAAGGGGGTTTGACCACAGTAGCGCTAAGTTCCTTATCTCTAATCACAACTTTGACTGAGTCGTTGACTTGAATGCCAACCGGTAACTTTGCTAAAGCAATGGATTGCTGCATGCTGGGGCTGTAGGTGCCACTCGTGATTTCGCCATCGCCTAATGAGGTTTTCACCACTTGATGTGATCTTAAAACGCCCTTGTCTTGCAGCACGAGGCCTAAGAAAACATATTGTTGTGGTGAGCTCATGAGAGCATGCTTACCAATAAAGTCACGTGCACTTTTAAGATCGAGCGTCCAGCTCAGGCCAACGTCTTTCGGGCTCGTTTGTTCGTTCATATCTTGGCCATATAAATTCATACCGGCTTCAAGCCTTAAAGTGTCACGTGCGCCAAGACCTGCAGGTCGAGCACCAGCTTTTAATAGAGCATTCCAAACAGCTACAGTAGATTGAATCGGTATTAATAATTCTGCGCCATCTTCGCCGGTATAGCCCGTACGACCAATCATGATTTCGCCAAAAGAGGTATTTACTTTTTCGGCAAAGAAAACTTTAAGCGTCTGGCAGGCCTGATTCAGTTCAGGAATTGTTTTACCAATCAGGGCGAGTGCTTGAGGTCCTTGAACTGCGATCATCCCGCAAGAGTCTTGTGCACCTAGTAAGTCAGGTCTGCGTGGAACCAACTGCGTGCCAGGAAACTTGTTAGCAACGGTCTGAAGATGCATCAGATCATTGGCGGCCGTTGAGGCATTGATGACTAAACGATAACTCTTACCAAAACGATAAACAATCAAATCGTCAATCACGCCCCCGCTCTCGTTGAGCATGCAGCTATACAGGGCTTGCCCATCTGCGAGCTTATTTATATTGTTAGCGAGCGCGTACTCTAAGAAAGAGTTGGCATTTTCTCCAAGCACATCAACAGCTGCCATATGAGAAACATCAAACATGCCACAGTGTTGACGAGTTGCTAGATGCTCTTCAATTTGTGAGCCGTAGTTAACAGGCATTTCCCAGCCGCCAAAATCTACCAAGCGAGCTTGTAGTTCTTCGTGAGCTGGAAATAGAATGGTGCGTTTTAGCTGGCTAGGGGCGACAGACATCTCTTCCTTATATGGAAAAAGCCCCCCTGTCCTGTTACCTGAGAGATTGAGTTACTCAAACCCATTTGAATAACTTTAGCCCCTTCGGTGTGCAACTCAATGCAACTCTCCAGAGTTTTGATATCTACGGTCCTTTTGCCTGAGCGTTTTTGGGCTTTGCGCCTTCGGCGTCGGAGTTAACCGAGCTCTCCCGTGTGATGTGAAGATTGTACCTAAGGGCAAAAACATTCACAAAAGATATTTTTATGCCCCAAATTGCACCAATATAGTGCAATAAGCACCTATTCTAAGCCTTGAAGGCACTCATAATGGCGCGCAATTCAACTTATTTTGAGGCGTGAATTATGGATCCATTTAAGTCAGGTGCAGATGCCGTATTCGTATTAGCAGGCGCCATTATGGTGCTAGCAATGCACTCCGGGTTTGCATTTTTAGAGTTAGGCACAGTCCGCAAAAAAAATCAGGTCAATGCTTTGGTCAAAATCTTGGTTGATTTTGCTGTATCAACGATCGCCTACTTTTTCATTGGCTATAGCTTGGCCTACGGGGTTAACTTCTTTTCTGGTGCAGAAGTTCTGGCTCAGAAAAATGGCTTTGAGCTTGTCAAGTTCTTCTTCTTGCTCACCTTTGCTGCGGCCATTCCCGCCATTATTTCAGGGGGTGTTGCAGAGCGTGCTAAGTTCAACCCACAGTTGATCGCTACATTTATTTTGGTTGGTTTTGTCTATCCATTTTTTGAAGGCATGGTTTGGAACCAACAATATGGTTTTCAGGCATGGCTAAAAGCGTTGACTGGTGAAGAGTTTCATGACTTTGCAGGATCGATCGTGGTTCATGCCATGGGTGGTTGGTTAGCATTGCCTGCCATTCTTTTACTTGGGCCTCGATATGGCCGTTATACAAAAGATGGCCGTGTTTCTGCACACCCGCCATCCAATATCCCATTCTTGGCACTGGGTGCTTGGGTACTGACCATTGGCTGGTTTGGTTTTAATGTCATGAGTGCGCAGTCCATAGAAAAGATGAGTGGTTTAGTGGCAATGAACTCATTGATGGCTATGGTGGGCGGTACATTGGTGGCATGCCTAATGGGCAAAAATGACCCTGGCTTTACTTATAACGGCCCTTTAGCGGGTTTGGTGGCGGTGTGTGCTGGTTCAGACTTGATGCATCCCATGGGCTCTTTGGTAGTAGGCGGTATTGCAGGTGGTTTATTTGTTGTGATGTTTACGCTCGTGCAAAACAAGTGGAAGATTGACGACGTTTTAGGCGTTTGGCCATTACATGGCATTTGCGGCGCCTTTGGTGGCATTGCTGCCGGTGTGTTTGGTTTGCCGGCTTTAGGTGGCTTGGGAGGCGTCAGTCTCCTGGCGCAAGTCATTGGCACACTATTAGGTATTGCGATCGCCCTAGTGGGCGGTTTTGTGGTGTACGGCGTCTTAAAGGCAACGCTTGGTTTACGTCTAACTCAAGAGGAAGAGTTTGATGGCGCAGATCTCAGTGTTCACAAAATCACAGCTACACCTGATCGCGAATCTACTTGGTGATTCAATAAATTGTTTGGATAATTGGAACCATGGCATTAAAAGTAATCCTGGTTCCAGTAACTCCCTTTGAGCAAAATTGCTCAATACTCATATGTGATCAAACACAGCGCGCGGTCGTTACCGATCCAGGTGGCGATATCGAGCGCATCGTACAAGCCATCCAGAATGCAGCAGTCCAAGTAGAGGCCATCTGGCTCACGCATGGGCACATTGATCATTGTGCTGGGGCTATTGCTCTAGCAAAAGCTTTGGGGGGCCTAAAAATCATTGGGCCCCATATAGATGAAAAATTTTGGTTAGATCAATTGCCGATGCAAAGCCAGCGTTTTGGCTTTCCGCATAGTGATGCATTTGAACCCGATCAGTGGTTGAATGATGGCGATCAAGTACAAGTCGGTCATGAAGTATTTCAGGTTATACACTGCCCCGGCCACACCCCGGGACATGTTGTATTCGTAAATCTGTCAGCTAAGGTGGCCATCGTAGGAGATGTTTTGTTTGCCGGCTCCATCGGGCGCACCGATTTCCCTCGCGGTAATCACGCAGACTTAATTCGCTCGATACAAGAAAAGCTATTCCCTTTAGGCGATGACATTGCGTTTGTGCCTGGTCATGGACCCACGTCCACGTTTGGCTACGAGCGCCACAATAATCCGTATGTGAGCTGAGGCTGATTAGGCTTTTGCTGAACCGGTACGGTGTGTACGGTTATAGAGGCAGCTTGCACAAATCCAACGTTGTTTACGATTGCTTGTTGGAATCCAAGTGCCACCTTCGAGGGGTTTTTCACGGCTACAAGAAGAGCAGAACTTCATGACTCTGGAACTTGTTTCGGTAGTGCTTGGAGGGGTTGTCATTTACTTTTTCGTTATCTTTTATTACAACCCCTATTTTAACGGTTTTTATAAAAACCTCTAAAAATCAGCTCAAAACCACCTTCATTGATTGTGCAGTCATATTGCCTTTGAAGTCCAACCAGCACTTCTTTTGTGTGTCATAGAGCTTACACAGTTTGGCTGTGTGGAAGTACCATGCCCATGAAAACTTTTGCACAATAATTCTGCCGGGCAACATTTCTTCTAATTTACTTTGTGCTTGTTTGAGTTTGTAAAGAGGTACGCTCATGTCTACATGGTGCGCGGTGTGCTCCATGATGTGGTGCATCCATGCACCCCACTTGCCTGGGAAGATCATGTGAACTGTGGTTGATACGAAAGGCTGTGCTTTTAACCACTCAGACTTATCAGAGTACCAAGATACGCTAGTGTGAGTATGGTGTACATAAACCACGAAACCAATCATCGCATTCCAAAAAATAAATGGAATAACAAAGCCCATCACGATAGTTAAGAGAATAGATTGTTGAGTCGCGATTGCAGCCCAGATTAAAAGAGCATTCCAAATCACTGCAAATACGCTAACTAAAACGTTATCCCACAAGAAGGCAGGACGAGAAGCTGGCATGTTCTTCTTGTTGGGGAAGAACATCTTGTTCCACCAAATTTCAATGAAATAGTAGAGTGCAGGACCTAGACCGCTACGGTAGATGTGCTCAAGGCGCTTTCTGGCCGGTGAGAGCAGCTGATATTCTTCTAAAGACAAGGGCGCCCAGACGAAATCAAAACCCTTGAGATTGGTTTGGCCGTGATGAACGACGTTGTGACCAACTTCCCAAAGGCTATAGGGTGTGAGTGAGGGTAAGAAAGCCAAACGACCTAACCACTTATTAAGATTACGGTAGGGTGTAAAGCTCTGATGGCAAGCATCATGACCCAAAATAAAAATACGACCAATCAAAAATCCGGCAACCAAGGCAAAGAGTAACTTGAGCCAAACGGACTCAAAATAAACCGTAGCAACAATGGCGGCTGTCAAAATGAGTGTGTCGAATAGTTGCAACACAATGGCTTTGGCCACAACACGCTCTGTGAGTGGAGTTAACCATGCTCGAATGATCTTGCGGTGAGGAATAGGCTCCCCAACTGGGATGGGAGTCATGATTTCTTGGCTAGTTTGGTCTGACATGCTAAAAACCCTGAATTACGACAGAAACCGTGATTCTAAAGGGTTTTTATGACAAATAACTGATTTAAATAACCCTATGTTGAGCTAAGTCATGGTGCGACCGACAGGAATCGAACCTGTATCGAGAGCTTCGGAAACTCTAATTCTATCCATTGAACTACGGTCGCGAAGTGCGAAAAAGGGATATTTTGCGAATTATCCTCGCTATAATGCGCAAGAGCTAGATATTTTGAGGAATTAAATACAAATGAGTGAGCACGGTAACCTAATTAAATCGCCAAAACAGCTAATCATCATGGTTTTTGCGAGCTTTTTTATCCCTCTGATCGTTATCGCCTTTTTAATGGTTTATGTGGGCAGTGGCAAAAAGACGGGTGGTAGCGCAGAAGCAGCAGCTGAAGCAGCGAACAACTTAATCAAACCAGTCGCGATGTTGGACTTTAAAGACGCTTCTGGCCCCAAGGAATTCAAAACTGGCGAGCAAGTCTACAAGCAAGCTTGTGCTTCTTGTCATAACTCTGGCGCGGCTGGTGCTCCGAAGATGAATGCTGCTGGCGATTGGGGTGGTCGTATTGGTAAGGGCTACGATGCTTTGTTAGCTTCTGTGGTCAAGGGTAAGGGTGCAATGCCAGCCCGTGGAGGCACTAACCCAGATGATATTTCTGATTATGAGTTAGGTCGCGCAGTGGTTTATTTAGCCGCTTCAGTTGGTGGCAAGTTTGCAGAACCAGCCGCTCCAAAACCTAAAGAAGAAGCGAAGAAATAATTTCGCAGTCAATACAAAAGTGGCCTCATCAGAGGCCATTTTTTTTGTCTAGCAAAAGTTCATAAACTGTATTTTTATGAATACCTGTGACCTTACTTGTAATTTGACTTAAGTCCTTATGGCTCAAGAGGGGCGCAAGAGCATCAAGCCATTTGAGTGTTTGTGAGTCTAGGCCTTCAGAGACTTTTTTCTTCATGCTAGGGCCTATCCCAATCACAAATTCGCCGACTAATTTATCTTGTTGTGCCAACCAGGTTTCAAGAGCACTCACGGTGCAGATAGAAATATTCTCATGCAGCTTACTCAGTTCTTTGCCAATAAAAATCAGTCTCTCAGGGTTAAGGCACAGCATTAAATCTTTCAATGTTTTTTCCAACCGGTGGGGCGCCTCATAGAAGAAGCTGGTGATTTCTTGCTCTTGAAATTTCTCTAAAGCCAATTGCCGCTCAGCCCCTTTGTTAGGAAGAAAGCCTATAAATTGAAATTGCCCAGCGCTGCGGTTAAGCAGAGGGCCTGCCACAGAGGCGGCGCTGATTAATGCGCTCGGACCCGGTAAGGGGCTTACAGAAAAACCAGCATGGATCACCGCCTCACATAGTCGGCTGCCAGGATCAGAAATACCTGGTGTACCCGCATCAGAAATATAAGCCCAGCGTTCGCCCTCCGATAGTTTTTGCACAATCGTTTGACTTAATTCGGCTTCGTTATGCTCGTGAACAGCCAGTAATGGCTTGCTAATTTGATAAGCACCTAGCAATTGACTGGAATGACGCTTGTCTTCGCAGGCAATACCGTCGACCTGCTGGAGTGTGAAGAGCGCGCGGATAGTGATGTCTGCTAGATTGCCAATAGGTGTTGCCACCACATAAAGAGTTTGTAGAGGTAGCTTTTGACCTTGTGCGTACTTAAATAAGTCCATAGCAGCATCTTAATTGATTGCTGCCTACCTAGATATACACTCTTGCCTAAAGCTTCTCAGAGTGCATAATTAACGTATGAAAAAAGAATTAATAGCAAATCTTGGTGCTCGCGTAACGGGGCATTTTCAAGACAGTATCGCCACAAAACAGGCTGCTGAAAAAGTCTTAAATCAGGCTATCGTTAACGCAATAGTCTTGATGACAGATGCCTTAAATCAAGGCAAAAAAATATTGGCATGTGGTAATGGTGGCTCCGCTGCAGATGCGCAACATTTTGCGGCTGAGTTGGTGGGTCGTTTTGAGCGCGAGAGAAAAGAGTTGGGCGCCATTGCTCTGACGACCGACTCATCGATCCTGACTGCGGTCGGGAATGATTACAGCTACCAAGATATTTTCAGTAAGCAGGTTCGTGCCTTAGGTCAACCTGGCGATATTCTGTTAGGGATTTCTACTTCAGGTAATTCTGGAAATGTAATTGAAGCGATTCATGCAGCTCATCAAAAAGGCATGCATGTGGTTGCTTTCACGGGACGTGATGGTGGCAAGATTGGCCCATTACTTAAGTCCACCGATGTACATTTATGTGTGCCATCTCAACGCACGGCCAGAATACAAGAAACACATTTGGTGTTGTTGCATTGTCTATGCGACGGCATTGATCATTTGATATTAGATTAAGAGGTCTTTATGCAATTGAAAGCAAGACGCGTATTTTTAACGGGGGCTGTGGCTTTGGCCAGTAGCACTCTCTTGCAAGGATGCTTTCCGGTCGTTGCTGGCGGTATGGCTGGCGGCGCTCTCGTGATTGCAGACCGCAGAAACCCTGGAACACAGGCTATTGATCGTGGTATTCAGCTAGAGGCTGAAAGTTTGATTATCAAAACTTATGGCGACAATGTGCATGTGAATGTCTCCGTGTTTAATCGTCGTGTCTTGTTGACGGGGGAGGCTCGTACCGATCAATTGAAGAATGATGTGGCGCGCAGAGTGCAAGCCATGAAGAATGTGACAGAGGTCATCAATGAACTGGTTGCGGCACCGAACAGCACCTTAACTGCAAGAGCCAATGACACCTTTTTAACAACCCGGATCAAGGCTTTGTATGTTGCAGATCAAGCGGTGCCATCTAATTCAATGAAGATTGTTACAGAGGCGAGCAAGGTTTATTTGATGGGTATCGTGACAGATGCTGAAGCGAATAAGGCGGTGGATATTGCGCGTCAAGTACCAGGCGTTAAGCAAGTTACAAAATTATTTGACATCATTTCTGAGGCAGATAAAAGACGCTTAGACGGGCAAAAATAAGCACACTTTCGTTATACAAAAAACGCGGTTATGCCGCGTTTTTTTTATTTCTCTTTAATGAATTCTCTTTAGGCTAAGAGTGTTCATAAAGAAAGTTTTTGAGCGCTGAAAATTTTTCTTTAAGGCGTAATCAATGTCAGCCATTTGCGCTTGCACTGCTTCACTCACGATAGATGAGTTAGTGCTTGCAGGTAGCTTCAGAAATGCATCTGCTTCACCATATGCGAAATCAATATCCATGCCAGCCTTCTTGGCAATGTGCATCATGACTTTGTTGCTAGCTAAGCAATGCACATACAGCGTTGTGATATTCGCATTGCGTGCATGTGTAGCGGCACGTTTGAATAAGGCGCTACCTACGCCGAGACTGCGTGCGCGTGCGCTTACAGAAACGCCAAATTCAGCAGTGGTTTGATCTTTGTTTTTTGAGTATGCAAGATGAGCCAAACCATCTAGTTGCAAGTCATGATTAAAAACACCAAACAAAGTGTCTGCAGTAAAGCTTAATTTTTCTACATAAGCGCTAATCATTTCATCGCTCACGTGCATACCAAAGCGTAATTGGCGATCCGTCTCATCTAGAGCGAGTAAATGTTCCAAAATTTTGGCGCGATGCCCCTCGTGAAGCTCTCTGACAAGAACTTGTTTGGGGTTAAAGGTGTTTAGTAGTTCGCCCATAATATTTTTTGCACTGCACAATCTCATTCTAGAACAAAAATATGAAATTCATAGGGGTAAACCCTAATTATTTGATAAACCATTGTTTTTTAATGGGTAAAAACCCTAATCGGGGTCAGGTGGGCGTTTGCCAGAAAACTTTTTTGAAAAATCTTGGGGTTTTTTCGTACAGAGGTGTTGACATATCTTTTTAGATGGTGCATAGTCTCGTTTCTCTGCTGAACGCGAATCAAATTAAACGAATCACGGTCAGCCTTCTTTAAAAATTAGTCAACCGATAATTGTGGGTACTAAGAATAAGCATCCAGTCCTTCGGGACAGATATTTAAGTAGTACTCACTAAACAGTAATGGTCCTAGTCTTGTACTAGGGTCAGTTCTGATGAGTGAGCGACGATGCATTTATGCATCACAGGAATTGAACTGAAGAGTTTGATCCTGGCTCAGATTGAACGCTGGCGGCATGCCTTACACATGCAAGTCGAACGGCAGCACGGGTGCTTGCACCTGGTGGCGAGTGGCGAACGGGTGAGTAATATATCGGAACGTACCTTATCGTGGGGGATAACGCAGCGAAAGTTGCGCTAATACCGCATACGCCCTAAGGGGGAAAGCAGGGGACCGTAAGGCCTTGCGCGATTAGAGCGGCCGATATCTGATTAGCTAGTTGGTGAGGTAAAGGCTCACCAAGGCGACGATCAGTAGCTGGTCTGAGAGGACGATCAGCCACACTGGGACTGAGACACGGCCCAGACTCCTACGGGAGGCAGCAGTGGGGAATTTTGGACAATGGGGGCAACCCTGATCCAGCAATGCCGCGTGAGTGAAGAAGGCCTTCGGGTTGTAAAGCTCTTTTGTCAGGGAAGAAACAGCAGCTCTAATACAGTTTGCGAATGACGGTACCTGAAGAATAAGCACCGGCTAACTACGTGCCAGCAGCCGCGGTAATACGTAGGGTGCGAGCGTTAATCGGAATTACTGGGCGTAAAGCGTGCGCAGGCGGTTATGTAAGACAGGCGTGAAATCCCCGGGCTTAACCTGGGAATTGCGCTTGTGACTGCATAGCTAGAGTGTGTCAGAGGGGGGTAGAATTCCACGTGTAGCAGTGAAATGCGTAGAGATGTGGAGGAATACCAATGGCGAAGGCAGCCCCCTGGGATAACACTGACGCTCATGCACGAAAGCGTGGGGAGCAAACAGGATTAGATACCCTGGTAGTCCACGCCCTAAACGATGCTGACTAGTTGTTCGGGAATTTATTCCTGAGTAACGTAGCTAACGCGTGAAGTCAGCCGCCTGGGGAGTACGGTCGCAAGATTAAAACTCAAAGGAATTGACGGGGACCCGCACAAGCGGTGGATGATGTGGATTAATTCGATGCAACGCGAAAAACCTTACCTACCCTTGACATGCCACTAACGAAGTAGAGATACATTAGGTGCCCGTAAGGGAAAGTGGACACAGGTGCTGCATGGCTGTCGTCAGCTCGTGTCGTGAGATGTTGGGTTAAGTCCCGCAACGAGCGCAACCCTTGTCTCTAGTTGCTACGCAAGAGCACTCTAGAGAGACTGCCGGTGACAAACCGGAGGAAGGTGGGGATGACGTCAAGTCCTCATGGCCCTTATGGGTAGGGCTTCACACGTCATACAATGGTGCATACAGAGGGTTGCCAACCCGCGAGGGGGAGCTAATCTCAGAAAATGCATCGTAGTCCGGATCGTAGTCTGCAACTCGACTACGTGAAGCTGGAATCGCTAGTAATCGCGGATCAGAATGTCGCGGTGAATACGTTCCCGGGTCTTGTACACACCGCCCGTCACACCATGGGAGTGGGCTTTGCCAGAAGCCGTTAGCCTAACCGCAAGGAGGGCGACGACCACGGCAGGGTTCATGACTGGGGTGAAGTCGTAACAAGGTAGCCGTATCGGAAGGTGCGGCTGGATCACCTCCTTTCTAGAAAAAGATGTAAGTTCTCTAGTATCCACACTTATCGGTTGACAAAGAAGATGCCGCGGGTCTGTAGCTCAGGTGGTTAGAGCACCGTCTTGATAAGGCGGGGGTCGAAGGTTCAAGTCCTTCCAGACCCACCAGTCCTTGGCAACAGGCCTGGCTATTAGGTATAAAGCTGGGGGATTAGCTCAGCTGGGAGAGCACCTGCTTTGCAAGCAGGGGGTCGTCGGTTCGATCCCGTCATCCTCCACCATTCATCTTGATGGTAAAGATAAGCATGCAAATGCATTTTTATCTTTGCCTTTAAGAGGCTGTTCTTTAAAAATTTGAGTAAGCAATGCGTTTGTTGAATTAATTGAGAGTTCAACAAACATGGGTAGTTGATTGAATCAACAACATAAGTTCTTCAAGTAATTAGCATTACTTGGATTACGGCACAAACATATCGCAACAAGTAGTAAGCGTAATAGAGAACGAACTTATAACTTGCACCAGTGGTGCTCGTTATAGGATCAAGTGAATAAGTGCATGTGGTGGATGCCTTGGCGATTACAGGCGATGAAAGACGTTATAGACTGCGATAAGCTACGGGGAGTTGTCAAATAAGCTTTGATCCGTAGATTTCTGAATGGGGAAACCCACCTCTTTTGAGGTATCCGTAACTGAATACATAGGTTACGTGAAGCGAACCTGGTGAACTGAAACATCTAAGTAGCCAGAGGAAAAGACATCAACCGAGATTCCCAAAGTAGTGGCGAGCGAAATGGGAACAGCCTTCTAGTATTAATTAATCTGTTATCAGAATGGAATGGAAAGTCCAGCAATAAAGGGTGATAGCCCCGTATGGGAAAACCGATTAATCGAACTAAGCTAGAGACAAGTAGGGCGGGACACGTGAAATCCTGTCTGAACATGGGGGGACCATCCTCCAAGGCTAAATACTCGTAATCGACCGATAGTGAACAAGTACCGTGAGGGAAAGGCGAAAAGAACCCCGGGAGGGGAGTGAAATAGATCCTGAAACTGCATGCATACAAACAGTCGGAGCCTCGTAAGGGGTGACGGCGTACCTTTTGTATAATGGGTCAGCGACTTACATTCAGTAGCAAGCTTAACCGTATAGGGGAGGCGTAGCGAAAGCGAGTCCGAATAGGGCGTTAGTTGCTGGGTGTAGACCCGAAACCAGTTGATCTATCCATGGCCAGGTTGAAGGTGCGGTAACACGTACTGGAGGACCGAACCCACTAACGTTGAAAAGTTAGGGGATGAGCTGTGGATAGGGGTGAAAGGCTAAACAAAACTGGAAATAGCTGGTTCTCTCCGAAAACTATTTAGGTAGTGCCTCGTGTATCACCTTCGGGGGTAGAGCACTGTCATGGTTGTGGGGTCCATTGCGGATTACCGCGCCATAGCAAACTCCGAATACCGAAGAGTGCGAGCACGGGAGACAGACGACGGGTGCTAACGTCCGCCGTCAAGAGGGAAACAACCCAGACCGCCAGCTAAGGTCCCTAATATATGCTAAGTGGGAAACGAAGTGGGAAGGCTAAAACAGTCAGGAGGTTGGCTTAGAAGCAGCCACCCTTTAAAGAAAGCGTAATAGCTCACTGATCGAGTCGTCCTGCGCGGAAGATGTAACGGGGCTAAGCATATAACCGAAGCTGCGGATCACGTAAGTGATGGTAGGAGAGCGTTCTGTAAGCCTGTGAAGGTGTCTTGTAAAGGATGCTGGAGGTATCAGAAGTGCGAATGCTGACATGAGTAGCGATAAAGGGGGTGAAAAGCCCCCTCGCCGTAAGCCCAAGGTTTCCTACGCAACGTTCATCGGCGTAGGGTGAGTCGGCCCCTAAGGCGAGGCAGAGATGCGTAGCTGATGGGAACAAGGTTAATATTCCTTGACCGTCGTTA
The DNA here is from genome assembly GCF_018881775.1 of Polynucleobacter sp. MWH-Loch1C5. GTDB lineage: Bacteria > Pseudomonadota > Gammaproteobacteria > Burkholderiales > Burkholderiaceae > Polynucleobacter. Next base: position 788,312 of record NZ_JACVPR010000001.1, on the reverse strand, counting down.
GATGCGATGGGGGGACGGATCGCGGAAAGTTGTCCGGGTGTTGGATGTCCCGGTTCTTGCATTGGAGAAGGCTATTAGGCAAATCCGGTAGCGTAATTCAAGGGTGTGAGACGAGCGAGCTTGCTCGCGAAGCAATTGGAAGTGGTTCCAAGAAAAGCCTCTAAGCTTCAGTCTAACGAGACCGTACCGCAAACCGACACAGGTGGGCGAGATGAGTATTCTAAGGCGCTTGAGAGAACTCAGGAGAAGGAACTCGGCAAATTGGTACCGTAACTTCGGGATAAGGTACGCCCAAGTAGCTTGACCATGAACAATGGAAGGGCAAAAGGGTTGCAATAAAATGGTGGCTGCGACTGTTTAATAAAAACACAGCACTCTGCAAACACGAAAGTGGACGTATAGGGTGTGACGCCTGCCCGGTGCTGGAAGATTAAATGATGGGGTGCAAGCTCTTGATTGAAGTCCCAGTAAACGGCGGCCGTAACTATAACGGTCCTAAGGTAGCGAAATTCCTTGTCGGGTAAGTTCCGACCTGCACGAATGGCGTAACGATGGCCACACTGTCTCCTCCTGAGACTCAGCGAAGTTGAAATGTTTGTGATGATGCAATCTACCCGCGGCTAGACGGAAAGACCCCATGAACCTTTACTGTAGCTTTGCATTGGACTTTGAACCGATCTGTGTAGGATAGGTGGGAGGCGTTGATATCAGGATGCTAGTTCTGATGGAGCCGTCCTTGAAATACCACCCTGGTTTGTTTGAGGTTCTAACCTTGTCCCGTTATCCGGGTCGGGGACAGTGCATGGTAGGCAGTTTGACTGGGGCGGTCTCCTCCCAAAGTGTAACGGAGGAGTACGAAGGTACGCTTGGTACGGTCGGACATCGTGCCTAAAGTGCAATGGCAAAAGCGTGCTTAACTGCGAGACCGACAAGTCGAGCAGGTGCGAAAGCAGGTCATAGTGATCCGGTGGTTCTGTATGGAAGGGCCATCGCTCAACGGATAAAAGGTACTCTGGGGATAACAGGCTGATACCGCCCAAGAGTTCATATCGACGGCGGTGTTTGGCACCTCGATGTCGGCTCATCTCATCCTGGGGCTGTAGCCGGTCCCAAGGGTATGGCTGTTCGCCATTTAAAGAGGTACGTGAGCTGGGTTTAAAACGTCGTGAGACAGTTTGGTCCCTATCTGCCGTGGGCGTTGGAAATTTGACGGGGGCTGCTCCTAGTACGAGAGGACCGGAGTGGACGTACCGCTGGTGTACCTGTTGTCTCGCCAGAGGCATCGCAGGGTAGCTATGTACGGAAGAGATAACCGCTGAAAGCATCTAAGCGGGAAACTTGCCTGAAGATTAGATTTCCCGGAGGTTCAACCTCCATAAAGGGTCGTTGAAGACCACGACGTTGATAGGTCAGGTGTGGAAGCGCAGTAATGCGTTAAGCTAACTGATACTAATTGCCCGTTAGGCTTGATCCTATAACCAGCACATTTGGTGCTGATATGTAGTGCCGTGATTGATCCGGTCACTCCCAATTGCTTACTCGAATTCGGTTATTTGTTGAAAAACAAATAACCTACCCTCTATGCCTGGTGACAATAGCGAGTTGGAACCACCCCTTCCCATCCCGAACAGGACCGTGAAACGACTCCACGCCGATGATAGTGCGGATTGCCCGTGTGAAAGTAGGTAATTGCCAGGCACCATATGAAAGACGCCCAGATCCAAAGATCTGGGCGTTTTGCTTTCTGTGATTTTGGAAAAAATGAGGTGTTTGTAAAGCTGGGTGAGTTGTTTTCTCCCCATTAAAAAGTCAAGTAGGTAATTGACAGAACACCTTGATTCAAATCATAATATTAGGTTCCCGGAGAGGTGCCCGAGTGGCTAAAGGGGGCAGACTGTAAATCTGTTGGCTTACGCCTACGTTGGTTCGAATCCAACCCTCTCCACCAGTTGTTTGTTGTAGTTGTGAGTAACAGTTGTTGGTAATACGTTGTTGTGGGTAAAGGTAATTGCCGCGCGGGTGTAGCACAATGGTAGTGCAGAAGCCTTCCAAGCTTATGACGAGGGTTCGATTCCCTTCACCCGCTCCAAAAAATGGCAATTAATTTTGCTCATGTGGCTCAGTGGTAGAGCACTCCCTTGGTAAGGGAGAGGTCGGCAGTTCGATCCTGCCCATGAGCACCAGGTTTAAGTATTCATTTAATTGAGGCTGAAAAAATGGCAAAAGAGAAATTTGAGCGGACGAAACCGCACGTTAACGTAGGCACAATTGGTCACGTGGACCATGGTAAGACGACCTTGACAGCGGCGATTACGACTGTGTTGTCGAACAAGTTTGGTGGTGAAGCGAAGGCTTACGATCAGATTGATGCGGCACCTGAAGAGAAGGCACGTGGTATTACGATTAATACAGCCCACGTTGAGTATGAGACTGAGTCACGTCACTACGCACACGTTGACTGCCCAGGCCACGCTGACTATGTGAAGAACATGATTACTGGTGCTGCGCAGATGGACGGCGCGATTTTGGTGGTATCAGCTGCAGACGGTCCTATGCCACAGACACGTGAGCACATTTTGTTGGCACGTCAGGTGGGCGTACCTTACATCATCGTGTTCATGAACAAGTGCGACATGGTAGATGACGCTGAGTTGTTAGAGTTGGTTGAGATGGAAGTACGTGAGTTGTTGTCTAAGTACGACTTCCCTGGTGATGACACACCGATTGTGAAGGGTTCTGCTAAGTTGGCTTTGGAAGGTGACAAGGGTGACTTGGGTGAAGGCGCGATCATGAAGTTGGCTGAGGCATTGGATACATATATTCCAACACCTGAGCGTGCGATTGACGGCGCGTTCTTGATGCCTGTTGAAGATGTGTTCTCAATTTCTGGTCGCGGTACTGTGGTGACTGGTCGTATTGAGCGCGGCATCGTTAAGGTGGGTGAAGAGATTGAGATCGTTGGTATCAAGGCGACACAGAAGACAACATGTACGGGCGTTGAGATGTTCCGTAAGTTGTTGGATCAAGGTCAAGCGGGTGACAACGTGGGTATTTTGTTGCGTGGTACGAAGCGTGAAGAAGTTGAGCGTGGTCAGGTATTGGCTAAGCCAGGTTCAATCACACCACACACACACTTCACAGCTGAGGTGTATGTGTTGAGTAAAGATGAAGGTGGTCGTCATACACCATTCTTTAACAACTATCGTCCACAGTTCTACTTCCGTACAACAGACGTGACTGGTTCGATTGAGTTGCCAAAAGACAAAGAGATGGTCATGCCAGGCGATAACGTGCAGATCACTGTGAAGTTGATTGCGCCAATCGCGATGGAAGAAGGTCTGCGTTTTGCGATCCGTGAAGGTGGCCGTACAGTCGGCGCCGGTGTGGTCGCTAAAGTGTTGGATTAATTTAAATCGGTATAGGGGTGTAGCTCAATTGGCAGAGCGTCGGTCTCCAAAACCGAAGGTTGGGGGTTCGATGCCCTCCGCCCCTGCCACAGAATGATTGCATATGTCGCAAACGAGTGTTGAACAAGAAAATAAGACTAGCTGGATGATTATCCTGGCTGGTCTTATTGTCGTCCTAGCGTTAGTTGCTTACTATCTGCTAGCAGACAAAGGCATGGTTGTGCGTTTGGCTGCTTTGTTGGGTGGTTTTGCAATTGCTTTGGTTATTGCTGCAGTATCGGCAGATGGTAAGCGCTTTGTTGCTTATGCCAAAGAGTCTGTGTCTGAGGTCAAAAAAGTGGTTTGGCCCACACGTAAAGAATCAACGCAGATGACATTGATCGTGTTCGCATTTGTGGTGGTGATGGCTTTGTTCTTGTGGTTGGCCGACAAATTAATTGAGTGGGTTGTCTTCTCAATATTCCTAGGTTGGAAGTGAGTCATTATGTCTGAACAAGTGCAAGTTAATACACAAACAACCGGGAATATGCGCTGGTATGTGATTCATGCGTATTCAGGCATGGAAAAAAGTGTTCAGAAAGGCTTGACTGAGCGTATTGCTCGCTCAGGCATGGCTGAAAAGTTTGGCAAGATTTTGGTCCCTTCAGAAGAAGTGGTTGAGGTAAAAAGCGGTCATAAAGCTGTTTCAGAAAGACGTTTCTTTCCTGGGTATGTTTTGATTGAAATGGAAATGACTGATGAAACTTGGCATTTGGTGAAAAACACACCGAAAGTGACCGGTTTCGTGGGTGGTGTTCGTAATAAGCCATCACCGATCTCCCCTGCTGAAGTGCAAAAAATTATGGATCAGATGCAGGCGGGCGTTGATAAGCCAAAACCAAAAACATTGTTTGAGGTGGGTGAGATTGTTCGCGTGAAAGAAGGTCCTTTCACAGACTTCAACGGTAACGTTGAAGAAGTGAACTATGAGAAATCACGTTTGCGTGTTTCAGTCACTATCTTTGGTCGCGGTACTCCGGTTGAGCTGGAGTTCGGTCAGGTAGAGAAGATGTAAAGATTTACTTGCTTGCTCATCGTTAGATTAGCAAGTGAGTATGAGGAGCTGAGTCAGGGTTGCCGCTTTGACGAGGCGTTTTACTCAACGGTGGTCTTATTAGACGCACCTTATTTGGAGTATAAAAATGGCAAAGAAGATTGTTGGCTTTATTAAGCTACAAATTCCTGCTGGTAAAGCGAACCCATCGCCACCCGTAGGTCCAGCGCTAGGTCAGCGTGGTTTGAACATCATGGAATTCTGTAAGGCATTTAATGCCCAGACTCAATCAATGGAGCCTGGTCTGCCGATTCCTGTGGTGATTACTGCTTACGCTGATAAGAGCTTCACATTTGTGATGAAGACTCCTCCAGCGACTGTGTTGATCAAAAAAGCTGCGAAATTAGATAAAGGTTCAGCGCGTCCTCATACAGACAAAGTTGGCAAGATCACTCGTGCACAAGCTGAGGAAATTGCTAAGGTCAAGATGCCTGATTTAACTGCTGCCGATATGGATGCAGCGGTACGTACGATTGCTGGTAGCGCCCGTTCAATGGGTATTACAGTGGAGGGACTCTAATCATGGCTAAAGTTTCTAAGCGCATGAAGGCGGTTGCTGAGAAAGTTGACCGTAACAAATTTTATCCAATCGATGAAGCATTGAACTTAGTTAAAGAGTGTGCGACTGCTAAGTTTGACGAGTCTATCGATGTGGCTGTTCAGTTGGGTATTGATGCTAAAAAATCAGACCAAGTGGTGCGCGGCTCAGTCGTTTTGCCAGCAGGTACTGGTAAATCTGTGCGCGTTGCAGTTTTTGCAAGCGGTGATAAAGCTGAGCAAGCTAAAGCAGCCGGTGCAGAAATCGTTGGTATGGAAGATTTGGCTGAGCAAATCAAAGGTGGCAATATCAACTTTGATGTATTGATTGCTTCTCCAGATGCAATGCGTATCGTCGGTACATTGGGTCAGATTTTGGGCCCAAGAGGTTTGATGCCTAACCCGAAAGTCGGCACAGTGAGCCCAGACGTGGCCGGTGCTGTGAAGAACGCTAAAGCAGGTCAGGTGCAGTTCCGCGTGGACAAGGCCGGCATTATTCATGCCACGATTGGTCGTCGTTCATTCGAGCCAGCTGCATTGAAAACTAACTTGATGGCTTTATTGGATGCTTTGAACAAAGCCAAGCCAACATCAAGTAAGGGTGTGTATTTGAGGAAGGTTGCCGTTAGCAGCACGATGGGTGCTGGTGTACGTGTAGACCAAGCCTCTTTGGCTGCTTAATCCCGAATTGTTAAATCGGTTTTAAGAGAGTCAAAAAAAGAACTTTGGGTCAAGTGCATAGCTATATGCACTTGGACATCAAAGACCGTTGGTGAAAAGTTAGCGGTTAGAGCTTTTCTTAATGCTTAGTAATAAGTGCCAACGCAGATGGCGAGAACCTAAACAGATTTCGCCTGTGTGCAACCCTCAACTGGAAACGGTTGAGATATTAGGAGTAAAACAGTGCCTTTAAATTTGGAAGACAAAAAGGCGGTCGTAGCTGAAGTGAGTGCACAGGTGGCACAAGCTCAGACTATGGTCATCGCTGAATACCGCGGTATTCCGGTAGGCGAGCTGACTACTTTGAGAGCGCGTGCTCGTCAAAATGGTGTTTATCTTCGTGTTTTGAAGAACACCCTGGCGCGTCGTGCTGTACAAGGTACGTCATTCGAGCCACTGGCAAGCGAAATGGCTGGACCGTTGATTTATGGTATTTCCGCAGACCCAATTGCTCCCGCAAAAGTTTTAAACGACTTTGCAAAAGAGCAAAACGCTTTAGTGATCAAAGCGGGTTCATATAACGGTAAGGTGATGGATGCAGGCGCAGTGAAAGCCCTCGCTTCTATTCCAGGTCGTAATGAACTTATCGCTATGTTGCTCGGTGTTATGCAAGCCCCAGTTTCTGGTATGGCTCGTGTATTGGCAGCGGTTGCAGAAAAGAAAGCTCAAGAAACTCCAGCTGCTTAATGCTGAGATTTTCTTGATTCGTAAAAGATATTTGAATTTAGGAGTTTAAAAATGGCAGTGACTAAAGAAGACATTTTGGAAGCCGTTGGCAATATGTCAGTAATGGATTTGAATGAGCTCGTTAAGGCATTCGAAGAGAAGTTTGGTGTATCAGCAGCTGCAATGGCTGTTGCTGCTCCTGGTGCAGGTGGTGCAGGTGGTGCCGCTGCTGAAGAGAAAACTGACTTTACTGTTGTGTTGGCTGAAGCCGGTGCAAACAAGGTTGGTGTGATTAAGGCTGTTCGTGAAATCACAGGTTTGGGCTTGAAAGAAGCTAAAGACCTCGTTGATGGTGCACCAAAGCCAATTAAAGAAGGTGTTGACAAAGCATCTGCTGAAGACGCTAAGAAGAAGCTCGAAGAAGCAGGCGCGAAAGTCGAACTCAAGTAATTTGGGTTGGGGGCTTAGCCCCCGGTTTGGCAGAAGCCAAACCAGATATCAGTTGCGTACTGTTATCTGGTTTGCCTTCTGATACGACTGCAGTCGGCAAATTTGGTCGGGTTATGCAACGCATACCGTCAGCCAGGGTTGGTAGTGGCCAACCGCCAAATCTCTGTTCAGTCGCTTACATTCGGAGATGACATGGCTTATAGCTTCACCGAACGCAAGCGTATCCGCAAAAGCTTTGCGAAGCGTCCTAATAATCACCAAGTTCCGTACTTGTTGACGACTCAGATCGAGTCTTACGCAAAATTCCTGCAATCTAATGTGCCTGCTCAGTCACGCATAGCTGAGGGCCTGCAGGCTGCATTCACATCTATTTTCCCTATCGTGTCAAACAATGGTTTTGCACGTATGGAGTTTGTTCAATATAACTTGTCACCAGCACCGTTTGACGTCAAAGAATGTCAGCAGCGTGGTTTGACATTTCACTCTGCCTTGCGCGCGAAAGTACGTTTGATCATTAATGATCGCGAAAACCCAAGCAAGGTTAAAGAAGTTAAAGAGCAAGAAGTCTACATGGGCGAAATCCCATTGATGACTGATACAGGTTCATTTGTGATCAACGGTACTGAGCGTGTCATCGTGTCTCAGTTGCACCGTTCACCTGGCGTGTTCTTCGAACACGATAAAGGTAAGACTCACAGCTCTGGTAAGTTGTTGTTCTCAGCCAGAATCATTCCTTACCGTGGTTCATGGTTGGATTTCGAATTTGATCCAAAAGATATTCTTTATTTCCGTATCGATCGTCGCCGTAAGATGCCTGTGACCATTTTGCTCAAAGCAATTGGCATGAACGACGAGCAGATTTTGGAGAACTTCTTTGCATTTGATACTTTCAAATTACAAGCAGCGGGTGCGCAAATGGCATTCGTGGCTGATCGTTTGAAAGGTGAAGTGGCTCGTTTTGATATCACCGATAAGTCTGGCAACGTTGTTGTTGCAAAAGACAAGCGTATCAACTCTAAGCATGTACGTGATTTAGAGGCTGCTAAAACAACAAGCATTAACGTGCCTGATGACTATCTCTTGGGTCGTGTCATTGCGAAGAATATCGTTGACGGCGACACAGGTGAAGTTCTTGCTTTGGCCAATGAAGAAATCACAGAGTCATTGATTGCTAAGTTAAGAGAAGCTGGCATCAAAGAATTGCAAACGATTTACACCAATGACTTAGATCAAGGTGCATTTATTTCTCAAACATTGCGTATTGATGAAACCGCTGACCAGATGGCAGCGCGTATTGCAATCTATCGCATGATGCGCCCTGGTGAGCCACCGACAGAAGATGCTGTTGAGGCACTTTTCCAGCGCCTGTTCTACAGCGAAGAGTCATATGACTTGTCTCGTGTAGGTCGTATGAAGGTCAATAGCCGTTTAGGTCGTGTTGAGATGGAAGGTTCGATAGTTTTATCGAACGAAGACATTTTGGATACGATCAAATTACTCGTTGCGCTGCGTAACGGTAAGGGTGAAGTGGATGACATCGACCACTTAGGCAATCGTCGCGTACGTTGCGTTGGTGAGTTAGCTGAAAATCAATTCCGTGCTGGTTTGTCACGTGTTGAGCGCGCTGTTAAAGAGCGTTTAGGTCAAGCAGAAACAGAAAACTTGATGCCGCACGACTTGATTAACAGCAAGCCAATTTCATCTGCGATCCGTGAGTTCTTCGGTTCATCACAGTTGTCTCAGTTTATGGACCAAACTAACCCATTATCTGAAATCACGCACAAGCGTCGTATTTCAGCATTGGGCCCAGGTGGTTTGACGCGTGAGCGCGCTGGCTTTGAAGTCCGTGACGTACACCCAACACACTATGGTCGTGTTTGTCCGATTGAAACTCCAGAAGGTCCAAACATTGGTTTGATCAACTCTTTGGCTTTGTTCGCACGTTTGAACGAGCATGGCTTCTTAGAAACACCTTATCGTAAAGTCGTGAATGGTAAGGTGACTGATCAAGTTGAATACTTATCCGCCATTGAAGAAGCGAAGTACGTGATTGCTCAGGCTAACGCTTCGATTGATAAGAATGGCAAATTAACTGATGAGTTGGTCTCTGCACGTGAAGCCGGCGAAACAATGATGGTTAGCCCAGAGCGTATTCAGTACATCGACGTGGCACCAAGTCAGATTGTTTCTGCTGCCGCCTCACTCGTGCCATTCTTGGAGCACGATGATGCGAACCGTGCTTTGATGGGTGCGAACATGCAACGTCAAGCGGTGCCATGTTTGCGTGCGTCTAAGCCTTTAGTAGGTACTGGTTTAGAGCGTACGGTTGCGATTGACTCTGGCACAGTGGTGATGGCTACGCGTGGTGGTGTTGTCGATTACGCAGACGCTAACCGTGTCGTGATTCGTGTAAACGATGACGAAACAGCGGCTGGCGAGGTCGGTGTAGATATCTACAACCTCATTAAGTACACGCGTTCAAACCAAAACACGAACATTAATCAGCGCCCGATCGTTAAGGTGGGTGACGTGGTTCAACGTGGTGACGTGATTGCTGACGGCGCATCGACTGACTTAGGTGAATTGGCCTTGGGTCAGAACATGGTTGTCGCATTCATGCCTTGGAACGGTTACAACTTCGAAGACTCCATTTTGATTTCTGAAAAAGTAGTGTCTGACGACCGTTACACATCTATTCATATTGAAGAATTGTCTGTGGTAGCGCGTGATACGAAGTTAGGCCCTGAGGAAATTACACGTGATATTTCTAATTTGGCAGAAAGCCAATTAGGCCGTCTAGACGAAAGCGGTATTACTTACATTGGTGCTGAAGTTGAAGCGGGCGACGTCTTAGTGGGTAAGGTAACACCGAAGGGTGAAACTCAGCTCACGCCAGAAGAGAAATTATTGCGCGCCATCTTCGGTGAAAAAGCATCTGACGTTAAAGACACCTCTTTGCGCGTACCTTCTGGTATGAGTGGTACGGTGATTGACGTCCAGGTCTTTACACGTGAAGGTGTAGAGCGCGATGCGCGTGCACAGTCCATTATTGATGAAGAGCTCAAGCGCTATCGTCAAGACTTGAATGACCAGTTGCGTATTGTTGAAGGCGATGCCTTTAGTCGTTTGGAAAAACTCTTGTCTGGCAAGGTAGCTAATGGTGGACCTAAGAAGTTAGCCAAAGGCACGAAGATCACTAAGGACTACTTGGCTGATCTCGACAAATATCATTGGTTTGATATTCGTCCAGCAGACGAAGACGTAGCTGCTCAAGTAGAAGCGATCAAAGAGGCGATTGAAGCTAAGCGCACTCAGTTTGATCAAGCTTTTGAAGAGAAGCGCAAGAAGTTGACACAAGGTGACGAATTGCCACCAGGCGTGATCAAGATGGTCAAGGTCTACCTCGCTGTAAAACGTCGTTTACAGCCTGGTGACAAGATGGCCGGTCGTCACGGTAACAAGGGTGTGGTTTCAAAGATTACTCCTGTAGAAGATATGCCATATATGGCTGACGGCACACCTGTTGATATCGTATTGAACCCATTGGGCGTTCCATCACGTATGAACGTGGGTCAGATCTTGGAAGTTCACTTAGGTTGGGCTGCTTTAGGTATTGGTAAGCGTATTGATGAAATGCTCAAAGCTCAAGCAAAGGCAGATCAATTACGTAAGTTCATGAAGCAGTTGTACAACGAAACAGGTCGCACAGAAGATTTAGATAGCTTCAGTGATGAGCAAGTTCTTGAGTTGGCAAGTAATCTGCGTGACGGTGCTCCATTCGCAACACCAGTGTTTGATGGTGCGACTGAGGGTGAAATTGGCAAGATGTTGGAAATGGCTTACCCAGAGAATGTAGCTAAAGATTTGGGTATGACGCCATCACGTCAGCAAACAACTTTGTTTGACGGTCGTACAGGCGATGCGTTTGAGCGTCCTGTGACTGTTGGTGTGATGCACGTTCTGAAGCTCCATCACTTAGTCGATGACAAGATGCACGCTCGTTCAACTGGCCCATACTCATTGGTGACACAACAGCCATTGGGTGGTAAGGCTCAGTTCGGTGGTCAGCGTTTTGGTGAGATGGAAGTTTGGGCTCTCGAAGCGTATGGCGCATCTTATGTCTTGCAAGAGATGTTGACTGTGAAGTCCGATGATGTGAACGGTAGAACGAAGGTCTATGAAAACATCGTGAAGGGTGAACACAGCATTGATGCTGGTATGCCTGAATCATTCAACGTTCTGGTGAAAGAAATCCGTTCGTTGGGTATCGACATTGATATGGAGCGCAACTGATATGAAAGCATTGCTCGATCTATTTAAGCAAACACATGGCGAAGAGCAGTTTGACGCCATCAAGATTGGTTTAGCTTCGCCAGAGAAGATCCGTTCATGGTCTTATGGTGAAGTTCGTAAACCTGAAACGATTAACTATCGCACCTTCAAGCCTGAGCGTGATGGTCTGTTTTGTGCCAAGATCTTTGGCCCGATTAAGGACTATGAGTGCTTGTGCGGCAAGTACAAGCGCCTGAAGTATCGCGGCGTGATTTGTGAGAAGTGCGGTGTTGAAGTCACTCTCGCTAAAGTGCGTCGTGAGCGCATGGGCCATATTGAGTTGGCGGCTCCAGTAGCACACATTTGGTTCTTGAAGTCATTGCCATCCCGTTTGGGCATGGTCTTGGATATGACTTTGCGTGATATCGAACGTGTTCTTTACTTTGAAGCATATGTGATTGTTGATCCAGGTTTAACGCCTGAAGGCGCTATGCGTCGCGGTCAAATCATGTCTGAAGATGAGTATTACGCCAAATTAGAAGAATTTGGTGACGGTGCTTTCACAGCCATTATGGGTGCAGAAGGTGTTCGTGAACTATTGCGTACGATTGATATTGATCGTGAAGTAGAAGTATTGCGCGCTGATTTGAAAGCAACAGGCAGCGAAGCCAAGATCAAAAAATACGCTAAGCGCTTAAAAGTGCTTGAGGCGTTCCAGCGTTCAGGGATTAAGCCTGACTGGATGATCATGGAAGTGTTGCCAGTATTGCCACCTGAGTTGCGCCCATTGGTGCCTTTGGATGGCGGTCGCTTTGCTACTTCAGACTTAAACGATTTATATCGTCGCGTTATTAACCGTAACAATCGTTTGAAGCGTTTATTGGAGTTGCGTGCACCAGAAATCATCGTGCGTAACGAAAAGCGTATGTTGCAAGAAGCGGTTGACTCGCTCTTAGATAACGGTCGTCGCGGTAAGGCCATGACAGGTGCTAACAAGCGCCCATTGAAGTCATTGGCAGAGATGATCAAAGGTAAGGGTGGTCGTTTCCGTCAGAACTTGCTCGGTAAGCGCGTGGACTACTCTGGTCGTTCAGTGATCGTGGTGGGCCCAACACTCAAGCTACATCAGTGCGGTTTGCCAAAGTTAATGGCTTTGGAATTATTCAAGCCATTTATTTTCAATAAGCTTGAGACATTGGGTATTGCTACAACGATCAAGGCTGCCAAGAAAGAGGTTGAAAACCAAACGCCAATCGTTTGGGATATCTTGGAAGAAGTGATTCGTGAGCACCCAGTGATGCTCAACCGTGCGCCAACATTGCACCGTTTAGGTATTCAGGCTTTTGAGCCGATGTTGATCGAAGGTAAAGCGATCCAGTTGCACCCTCTCGTTTGTGCGGCGTTCAACGCTGACTTTGACGGTGACCAAATGGCCGTACACGTACCTTTGTCACTCGAAGCACAAATGGAAGCTCGTACTTTGATGTTGGCTTCGAACAATATTTTGTTCCCTGCTAACGGTGAGCCGTCTATTGTTCCTTCACAAGATATCGTTTTGGGTCTTTACTACACCACCCGTGAAAAGATTAACGGCAAGGGTGAAGGTATGGTCTTTGCTGATGTCGGTGAAGTGATCCGTGCTTATGAAAACGGTCAAGTTGAGCTTGCTACGCGTATTGCGGTTCGTATTAATGAATACGAAGTTGTTGATAAGAATGCGGAAGGCGACGCGCGCTTTAAGAAGATTACTACTTTGCGCCATACGACAGTGGGTCGCGCAATGTTGTCAGAGATTCTGCCAAAGGGCATGCCATTTGACAGCATCAACAAGACTCTCAAGAAGAAAGAAATTTCTCGCTTGATTAACTTGTCATTCCGCAAGTGTGGCTTAAGAGAAACCGTGATTTTTGCAGATAAGCTTTTGCAATCTGGTTTCCGCTTAGCGACGCGCGCGGGTATCTCAATTGCGATTGACGATATGTTGATCCCAGCTCAGAAAGAGAAAATTATTTCTGATGCGGCTGGCAAGGTAAAAGAGTATGACAAGCAGTTTATGTCTGGCTTGGTGACCAATCAAGAGCGTTATAACAACGTGGTTGATATTTGGGGCGCAGCCGGTGACCAGGTAGGTAAGGCGATGATGGAGCAGTTATCGCAAGAAGACGTGGTTGACCGTAATGGCAAGACTGTTAAGCAAGAGTCTTTCAATGCAATTTACATGATGGCTGACTCTGGTGCCCGTGGTTCTGCCGCTCAGATTCGTCAGTTGGCTGGTATGCGTGGCCTGATGGCTAAACCAGACGGCTCCATTATTGAAACGCCAATTACAGCGAACTTCCGTGAAGGCTTGAACGTGTTGCAGTACTTCATTTCAACACACGGCGCACGTAAAGGTTTGGCTGATACAGCGTTGAAAACAGCGAACTCAGGTTATTTGACACGTCGTTTGGTTGATGTGACTCAAGACTTGGTCGTGGTTGAAGATGACTGCGGTACAACTAATGGCGTATCGATGAAGGCCTTGGTTGAGGGCGGTGAAGTCATTGAAGCATTGCGCGACAGAATCTTAGGTCGTGTCTGTGTGGGTGATGTCATCAATCCTGATAACCAGGAAGTCGTCATTAAAGATGGCACGATGTTGGGCGAAGATGATGTAGATCTCATCGATTCTTTAGGTATTGATGAGGTGAAGGTTCGCACACCATTGTCATGTGCTACTCGCTACGGTTTGTGTGCGAAGTGTTACGGCCGTGATTTAGGTCGTGGCACGATGGTGAACTCTGGTGAGGCTGTCGGTGTGATTGCTGCACAGTCTATCGGTGAACCAGGTACACAGTTGACAATGCGTACGTTCCACATCGGTGGTGCGGCTTCGCGTGCTGCTGTTGCGAATAACGTTGAAGCCAAGTCAAACGGTATCTTGCGCTTTACACCAACCATGCGTTTTGTACTCAATGCTAAGAATGAGATGGTCGTGATTTCTCGTTCGGGTGAAGCTTTGATTACGGATGATCATGGTCGTGAGCGTGAGCGTCACAAGGTTCCATACGGTGCAACTTTGTTGCTCAAAGAAGGTGCTACGGTTAAAGCGGGCGCCACATTAGCGACATGGGATCCATTGACTCGCCCAATCATCACTGAGTATGCCGGTGTGATTCGTTTCGAAAACGTTGAAGAAGGCGTAACAGTTGCTAAACAAGTAGACGAAGTGACCGGCTTATCAACGCTCGTTGTGATTGACGGTAAACGTCGTAGCGCAGCAAGCAAAGGCGTCCGTCCTTTGATCAAACTCTTTGATGCCTCTGGTGAAGAAGTTCGCATTGCCGGTACTGATCATCCAGTGACCATTGGTTTGCAAGTGGGTGCTTTGATTACTGTTAAAGATGGTCAAACAGTCGCTGTTGGTGAAGTCTTGGCCCGTATTCCAATCGAAGCGCAAAAGACTCGCGATATTACAGGCGGTTTGCCACGTGTGGCCGAATTGTTCGAAGCGCGTTCACCAAAAGACGCAGCGATCTTGGCAAAAGTGACAGGTACTGTGTCATTCGGTAAAGAAACCAAAGGTAAACAGCGTTTGGTGATTACCGACATGGATGGTGAGTCACATGAGTTCTTGATTCCGAAGGAAAAGCAAATCCTCGTTCACGACGGTCAAGTTGTGAATAAGGGTGAGATGATCGTTGAAGGTCCTGCGGACCCACATGACATCTTGCGTCTGAAGGGTGTTGAAGAGCTAGCGCGTTACATCGTTGATGAAGTTCAGGACGTGTACCGTTTGCAGGGTGTGAAGATCAACGACAAGCACATCGAGGTGATTGTGCGTCAGATGTTGCGTCGTGTTCAGATTACCGATGCGGGTGATACCAAGTTCATCACAGGTGAGCAGGTTGAAAGATCTGAGTTGTTAGATGAGAACGATCGCGTGATTGCTGCAGGTCAAAGACCAGCCCTCTATGACAATATCCTCTTGGGTATTACGAAGGCTTCTTTGTCGACCGACAGCTTTATCTCTGCGGCGTCTTTCCAAGAAACAACTCGTGTTCTTACCGAAGCCGCGATTATGGGCAAGGTCGACAGTCTGCGCGGTCTCAAAGAGAACGTCATTATTGGTCGCCTCATCCCAGCCGGTACTGGTTTGGCCTATCGCCGCGCTCGCAAAGTGCGCGAACAATTGGACCGTGAGCGTGCTGAGATGATTGCTGCTGAGGAAGCAAAGGCTGAAGAAACCAGCGCTTCTGAGTCATCAGAGAGTGCCGAATAAGGGACAGATAGAGCCGAGTTCATCTTGCTTGACGAGATGGGCTCGGCAGTCTAGAATGTCGAGTTCTTTGGAAACTGCAGAATTTTCTGCCTTGAAAGTAAGTTATGCCAACAATTAATCAGTTACTCAGAAAGCCTCGTACTTCTGAGATTATTAAAAGTAAAAGCCCTGCGCTGGAGAACTGTCCTCAGCGCCGTGGCGTATGTACTCGCGTATATACAACTACTCCTAAGAAGCCAAACTCAGCGCTTCGTAAAGTAGCTAAAGTACGCTTGACGAATGGTTTTGAGGTGATTTCCTACATCGGTGGTGAAGGCCACAATTTGCAGGAGCACTCAGTGGTATTGATCCGTGGCGGTCGTGTGAAAGACTTGCCAGGTGTGCGTTATCACATCGTACGTGGTTCTTTGGACCTTCAAGGTGTTAAAGACCGTAAACAAGCTCGCTCCAAGTATGGTGCGAAGCGCGCTAAGAAGGCTTAATCGCCAAATTAGCATGGGGGTTAGTCCAATATAGGCTAACCAAGTAAGTGGTTACTTCGGCTGGGCGTCAAGCCCAGTTAGTTGAGTAACTCGGGGAATGGTCCCCAACTGAATGACAATTAGGAGTTGCAATGCCGCGTCGTCGCGAAGTACCGAAGCGTGAGATTCTGCCAGACCCAAAATTTGGGAACGTAGAAGTCGCAAAATTCATGAACGTTTTGATGTTAGACGGTAAGAAATCCGTTGCAGAACGTATCGTCTATGGTGCCTTTGAGCACATTGAGAAAAAAGCAAATAAAGAGCCTCTCGAGGTGTTTGCCACAGCCATGGGTAATGTTAAGCCTATCGTTGAGGTGAAGAGCCGTCGTGTAGGTGGTGCAAACTACCAGGTGCCTGTAGAGGTACGTCCATCACGTCGTTTGGCCTTGGCTATGCGTTGGTTGCGTGAAGCAGCTAAAAAGCGTAGCGAAAAATCAATGGCCCAGCGTTTGGCTAATGAATTGATCGAAGCGTCCGAAGGTCGTGGCGGTGCCATGAAAAAACGTGACGAAGTTCACCGTATGGCTGAGGCGAATAAAGCCTTCTCCCATTTCCGTTTCTAACCGCTCAGAGATAAAGAGGACACTGTGGCACGTAAAACCCCTATTGAGCGTTATCGCAATATTGGTATTTCCGCACATATTGATGCGGGTAAGACTACAACAACCGAACGTATTTTGTTCTACACCGGTGTGAACCATAAGATTGGTGAGGTGCATGATGGCGCCGCCACGATGGACTGGATGGAACAGGAACAAGAGCGCGGTATTACTATTACTTCAGCGGCTACAACAGCTTTCTGGAAAGGTATGGCCGGCAATTTCCCTGAGCACCGTATCAACATCATCGATACACCAGGACACGTTGACTTCACCATCGAAGTTGAGCGTTCTATGCGTGTTTTGGATGGTGCTTGTATGGTTTACTGTGCTGTAGGTGGTGTTCAGCCACAGTCAGAGACAGTATGGCGTCAGGCTAACAAATATCGTGTACCGCGTTTGGCTTTCGTGAACAAGATGGACCGTACCGGTGCCAACTTCTTCAAAGTGTACGACCAGATGCGTACTCGTTTGAAAGCTAATCCAGTACCTATCCAGATTCCTATCGGTGCTGAAGAAAACTTCAAAGGCGTTGTGGATTTGGTGAAGATGAAAGCTATCCTTTGGGATGACGCTTCACAAGGTACAAAGTTCACCTACGAAGATATTCCTGCAGAACTCCAAGCTCAAGCTGAAGAGTGGCGCGAAAAGATGGTCGAAGCTGCGGCTGAATCATCTGAGGAATTGATGGATAAATACTTAGGCGGCGAAGGCTTGTCTGAGGAAGAAATTAAGCAAGCCTTGCGTAACCGTACGATCGCCGGTGAAATTGTGCCGATGATGTGTGGTACAGCGTTTAAGAACAAAGGTGTTCAGGCTATGTTGGACGCAGTGGTTGAGTACATGCCATCTCCAGTAGATATTCCTCCTGTGAAGGGTGAGTTGGAAGATGGTTCAGAAGCTGAGCGTAAAGCCAGCGATGATGAAAAGTTCTCTGCCTTGGCATTTAAGATCATGACAGACCCATTCGTTGGTCAGCTCATCTTCTTCCGTGTCTATTCTGGTGTGGTGAATTCTGGCGATACGATTTACAACCCAATCAAGGGTAAGAAAGAGCGTATCGGTCGTTTGCTCCAGATGCATGCGAACCAACGTGAAGAAATTAAAGAAGTTCGTGCGGGCGACATCGCAGCTGCGGTGGGCTTGAAAGAAGCGACAACCGGTGAAACATTGTGTGATCCAGACAGCATCATCGTATTGGAGCGCATGGAGTTCCCAGAGCCTGTGATTTCTCAGGCGGTTGAGCCAAAGACAAAAGCTGACCAAGAAAAGATGGGCTTGGCTTTGAACCGTTTGGCACAAGAAGATCCTTCTTTCCGCGTCAAGACAGACGAAGAATCTGGTCAAACAATTATTTCAGGTATGGGTGAATTACACCTTGAAATTATTGTGGACCGTATGAAGCGTGAATTCGGTGTTGAGGCAACTGTTGGTAAACCACAGGTGGCCTACCGTGAAACGATTCGTAAAGTTTGTGAAGAAATCGAAGGCAAGTTCGTTAAACAGTCTGGTGGTCGTGGTCAATACGGTCACGTGGTTTTGAAGTTAGAACCACAAGAGCCAGGCAAGGGTTACGAATTCGTTGACGCGATCAAAGGCGGTGTGGTTCCACGTGAATACATTCCTGCAGTTGATAAAGGTATTCAAGAGACACTCAATAATGGTGTGTTGGCCGGTTACCCAGTGGTTGATATCAAAGTCACCCTGTTCTTCGGTTCATACCATGATGTGGACTCGAATGAAAACGCATTTAAGATGGCTGGTTCGATGGCGTTTAAAGACGGTATGCGTAAAGCAAGCCCCGTTTTGCTAGAGCCAATGATGGCGGTTGAAGTTGAGACCCCAGAAGATTTCATGGGTAACGTGATGGGTGACTTGTCATCTCGTCGCGGTATGTTGCAAGGTATGGATGACATTCCTGGTGGTGGCAAGATTGTTCGCGCCGAAGTTCCTTTGGCAGAAATGTTTGGCTACTCAACAGGCTTGCGTTCATTAACACAAGGTCGTGCAACTTACACCATGGAGTTTAAGCATTATGCTGAAGCACCTAAGAACGTTGCAGACGCTGTGATTGCAGCAAAGACAAAATAACCTTTCAACATATTAGAGATAGAGGTAGATAAAAATGGCAAAAGAGAAATTTGAGCGGACGAAACCGCACGTTAACGTAGGCACAATTGGTCACGTGGACCATGGTAAGACGACCTTGACAGCGGCGATTACGACTGTGTTGTCGAACAAGTTTGGTGGTGAAGCGAAGGCTTACGATCAGATTGATGCGGCACCTGAAGAGAAGGCACGTGGTATTACGATTAATACAGCCCACGTTGAGTATGAGACTGAGTCACGTCACTACGCACACGTTGACTGCCCAGGCCACGCTGACTATGTGAAGAACATGATTACTGGTGCTGCGCAGATGGACGGCGCGATTTTGGTGGTATCAGCTGCAGACGGTCCTATGCCACAGACACGTGAGCACATTTTGTTGGCACGTCAGGTGGGCGTACCTTACATCATCGTGTTCATGAACAAGTGCGACATGGTAGATGACGCTGAGTTGTTAGAGTTGGTTGAGATGGAAGTACGTGAGTTGTTGTCTAAGTACGACTTCCCTGGTGATGACACACCGATTGTGAAGGGTTCTGCTAAGTTGGCTTTGGAAGGTGACAAGGGTGACTTGGGTGAAGGCGCGATCATGAAGTTGGCTGAGGCATTGGATACATATATTCCAACACCTGAGCGTGCGATTGACGGCGCGTTCTTGATGCCTGTTGAAGATGTGTTCTCAATTTCTGGTCGCGGTACTGTGGTGACTGGTCGTATTGAGCGCGGCATCGTTAAGGTGGGTGAAGAGATTGAGATCGTTGGTATCAAGGCGACACAGAAGACAACATGTACGGGCGTTGAGATGTTCCGTAAGTTGTTGGATCAAGGTCAAGCGGGTGACAACGTGGGTATTTTGTTGCGTGGTACGAAGCGTGAAGAAGTTGAGCGTGGTCAGGTATTGGCTAAGCCAGGTTCAATCACACCACACACACACTTCACAGCTGAGGTGTATGTGTTGAGTAAAGATGAAGGTGGTCGTCATACACCATTCTTTAACAACTATCGTCCACAGTTCTACTTCCGTACAACAGACGTGACTGGTTCGATTGAGTTGCCAAAAGACAAAGAGATGGTCATGCCAGGCGATAACGTGCAGATCACTGTGAAGTTGATTGCGCCAATCGCGATGGAAGAAGGTCTGCGTTTTGCGATCCGTGAAGGTGGCCGTACAGTCGGCGCCGGTGTGGTCGCTAAAGTGTTGGATTAATTAGTTTTTGCAAACACGGTGGTGTGAATGTTGCACACCACCGCGCTCTTTAGAAATACCGCGCCAACATCGCATTGCTCTTTAGGATAAAACATGCAAAACCAAAAAATTCGTATTCGTTTAAAAGCATTTGACTATCGCTTAATCGACCAGTCGGCTGCTGAAATCGTTGATACAGCTAAGCGTACCGGTGCTGTTGTTAAGGGCCCAGTACCATTGCCAACTCGTATTGAGCGTTTTGACATTTTGCGCTCACCACACGTGAACAAAACTTCACGTGACCAGTTGGAGATTCGTACACATTTGCGTTTGATGGATATCGTTGATCCTACTGAAAAGACAGTAGATGCCCTCATGAAGTTGGATTTACCAGCGGGCGTAGACGTAGAAATCAAGTTGCAATAAGCATTGAGAATTCGTCTGCTATTGCAGAAGTCCTAAAAAGACGCTACAATAGTGGGCTTTCCAGCTGAAAAAGCTGGAACTTGTTGTTTTTAAAGCAATATTTTTAATTTCCGCTAACCAATCGTAGTTAGCACTGGAGTAATGATATGAGCCTAGGCTTAATCGGCCGCAAGGTAGGTATGACCCGCCTCTTTACAGAGGAAGGCGATGCCGTGCCGGTCACAGTTATCGACGTAAGCGATAACCGCATTGCGCAAATTAAAACCGATGAAACGGACGGTTATACAGCTGTTCAGTTAGCATTCGGTACTCGTCGCGCTACCCGTGTTACAAAACCACAAGCTGGGCACTTTGCCAAGGCTGGTGTTTTAGCCGGTAGTGCACTTAATGAATTCCGTATTGATTCTGCTAAAGCTAGCGAATTAAAAGTAGGCGACGTTATTGGCGTTGATACTTTTGCCGTTGGTCAAAAGGTAGATATTCAAGGTACGACAATCGGTAAGGGTTACGCAGGTACTATCAAGCGTTACCACTTCGGTTCTGGTCGTGCGACTCACGGTAACTCACGTTCACATAATGTTCCTGGCTCTATTGGTATGGCCCAAGACCCAGGTCGTGTTTTCCCAGGTAAGCGCATGACAGGCCACTTGGGTGACGTGACACGTACTGTGCAAAATCTCGAGGTTGCCCGTGTAGATGCTGAGCGCAAATTGTTGCTCGTTAAAGGCGCAGTGCCTGGCTCACGTGGCGGTAAAGTCATTATTACTCCAGCAGTGAAAGCTGCTGCTAGCAAATAAGGAGCGCACAGATGGAATTAAAGCTCCTACAAGCTGACGGAAAACTAGGTGCAGGCGTGAATGCCTCTCCAGAGGTTTTCGAGCGTGAGTACAACGAGGCCTTGATTCACCAGATCGTGGTGGCTTATCAAGCAAATGCTCGTAGTGGTAATCGTGCTCAGAAAGATCGTCAACAAGTTAAGCATACAACTGCTAAGCCATTCCGCCAGAAGGGTACAGGCCGTGCTCGTGCCGGTATGTCATCCTCACCATTGTGGCGTGGCGGTGGTCGTATCTTCCCGAACTCTCCAGAAGAAAATTTCTCACACAAAGTGAACAAGAAGATGTATCGCGCAGGTATGCGTTCAATCTTCTCTCAATTGGCCCGCGAAGGTCGTTTGAACATTGTTGAGAATTTCGCTGTTGAAGCACCAAAAACAAAACTCTTGGCTGAAAAAGTAAAAGCGATGGGTCTTGAGTCTGTACTCATCATCGCTGATAAGGTTGATGAGAACCTGTATTTGGCTTCACGTAACTTGCACAAAGTTGCTGTCGTAGAAGCACAACATGCTGATCCTTTGTCATTGATTCATTTCCAAAAGGTTTTGATCATGAAGCCAGCTGTTGCAAAGATTGAGGAGATGCTCAAATGATCGCAACTCGTAAAAATGATCATCGCTTGATGCAGGTCTTGTTAGGCCCAGTGATTTCTGAGAAGGCAACTCAAGTTGCTGAAAAGAATGAGCAAGTGGTTTTCCAAGTCGCTCGTGATGCCAACAAATTGGAAATCAAAGCTGCCGTTGAACTTCTCTTCAAAGTAGAAGTTGAGTCTGTTCAGGTCGTGAATCAAAAAGGTAAAGCTAAGCGCTTTGGCCGTTTTGAAGGTCGTCGTGACCACACGAAGAAGGCTTATGTATCTTTGAAGCCAGGTCAAGAAATCAATTTTGAAGCGGAGGCTAAGTAATCATGCCGCTAATGAAAACTAAACCGACTTCACCAGGACGTCGTTCCATGGTGAAAGTGGTCAACCCAGACCTGCATAAAGGTAAACCTTTTGCTGGTTTGTTAGAGCCACAACATCAGAAATCAGGTCGTAACAACAACGGTCACATCACAACCCGTCATAAGGGTGGTGGTCATAAGCATCACTATCGTGTTGTTGACTTTAAGCGTAACGACAAAGACGGTATTCCAGCAAAGATTGAGCGCTTGGAATACGACCCTAACCGTAGCGCTAACTTAGCTTTGCTATGTTATGCAGACGGTGAGCGTCGCTACATCATTGCTCCTAAAGGCGCAGTGGTTGGTCAAGCAATCATGAACGGTGCTGAGGCTCCGATCAAAGTGGGTAACAACTTACCGATTCGTAACATTCCAGTGGGTAGCACAATTCACTGTGTAGAAATGTTGCCAGGTAAAGGTGCGCAGATGGTTCGTTCTGCCGGCGCTTCTGCAGTGTTGCTCGCGCGTGAAGGTGTTTACGGTCAGGTGCGTTTGCGCTCTGGTGAAGTACGTCGTGTACACATCGAGTGTCGTGCCACGATCGGTGAAGTGGGCAATGAAGAGCACAGCTTGCGTCAGATTGGTAAAGCTGGTGCAACACGTTGGCGTGGTATTCGTCCAACAGTTCGTGGTGTGGCCATGAACCCAGTCGATCACCCACATGGTGGTGGTGAAGGCCGTACTGGTGAGGGTCGTGTACCTGTATCACCATGGGGTACTCCAACGAAGGGTTATAGAACACGTCGCAACAAGCGTACGACGAGCATGATTGCTCAACGTCGTCAAAAGCGCTAATCGATTGAGGATATAAATATGACGCGCTCAGCTAAAAAAGGACCATTCTGCGAAGCCAGCCTTGTTAAGAAGGTTGAAAATGCAGTGGCCAACAAAGACAAGAAGCCTATTAAGACATGGTCACGTCGTTCGACCATTCTGCCTGACTTCATTGGTTTGACTATTGCAGTTCATAACGGTCGTCAGCACGTACCTGTTTATGTAACTGAAAACATGGTTGGCCACAAGTTAGGTGAATTTGCGTTGACACGCACATTCAAGGGTCACGCAGCCGATAAGAAGGCGAAGAAGTAAGAGGACTATGATGGAATCTAAAGCTATTCACCGTGGTGCACACATTTCTGCGCAAAAGACACGTTTGGTTGCTGACCAAATCCGTGGTTTGCCAATTGCACGTGCATTGAACATTCTGACTTTTAGCCCTAAAAAGGCTGCGTTCATCATGAAGAAAGTCGTCGAGTCTGCTATCGCCAATGCGGAGCATAACTTGGGCGCTGATATTGATGAGCTCAAAGTTAAAGCCGTCACAGTTGACAAGGCAACATCGCTCAAGCGTTTCACAGCGCGTGCGAAGGGCCGTGGCAATCGTATTGAAAAGCAAACCTGTCACATTACTGTGACTTTGAGCAACTAAGGAAGAGACATGGGTCAGAAAATTCATCCAACCGGATTTCGTCTCTCGGTAAGCCGTAACTGGACTTCACGTTGGTACGCCAACAGCAACGACTTTGCAAAAATGTTGCAAGAAGATGCGGAAGTTCGTAGCTACCTCAAGAAGAAATTAAAGAATGCATCTGTCAGCAAGGTAGTGATTGAGCGTCCTGCAAAGAACGCCAAGATCACTATTTATAGCTCACGTCCAGGTGTTGTGATTGGTAAAAAAGGTGAAGATATTGAAGTATTGCGCAAAGAGTTGCAAAAGCGCATGGGTGTACCTGTACACGTCAATATCGAAGAAATTCGTAAGCCTGAAGTTGATGCGCAGTTGATTGCTGACTCAATTACTCAGCAGCTCGAAAAGCGCATTATGTTCCGTCGTGCAATGAAGCGTGCGATGCAAAGCGCGATGCGTTTGGGTGCACAAGGTATCAAGATCATGAGCTCAGGCCGTTTGAATGGTGCTGAGATTGCGCGTACCGAATGGTATCGTGAAGGTCGTGTACCTCTTCATACACTGAAGGCTGATATTGAGTACGCAACTTCAGAAGCAGAAACTACATACGGCATCATCGGTGTGAAGGTATGGGTTTACAAAGGTGACACATTAGGTCGCACAGATATTAATGCCGTTGCACCTGCTGCTGCACCAGAAGTTGAACAAGAAAAGAAAGCTCGTCGTCCAGCTACCCGCGCTCCGCGCAAAGCTAAAGAAGACGGTGAGAAGTCTGCAGAAGCTAAACCAGCAGTTAAGCGTGTGCGTAAGGTCACAAAGCCTGCTGCAGATAAGGCTGGAGAATAATTATGTTGCAACCAAAACGTCGTAAGTACCGTAAAGAGCAAAAAGGTCGTAATACCGGTGTTGCTACACGTGGTAGTACAGTTGCCTTTGGTGACTTTGGCTTGAAAGCTGTTGGCCGTGGTCGCTTGACTGCACGTCAAATCGAATCCGCACGTCGTGCGATGACACGTCATATTAAGCGTGGTGGTCGTATTTGGATTCGTATTTTCCCAGACAAGCCAATTTCTCAGAAGCCTGCAGAAGTTCGTATGGGTAATGGTAAAGGTAATCCAGAGTACTACGTTGCCGAGATTCAACCAGGCAAGGTTTTATACGAGATGGACGGTGTGGATGAAACTTTGGCGCGCGAGGCTTTTAGATTGGCCGCCGCTAAGTTGCCTATCCAGACTACATTTGTTGTGCGCCAGATCGGCGCTTAATTTGGGACGGGAAAAATGAAAGCCTCCGAATTACAAGCTAAAGATGTGGCATCTTTAAACCAAGAATTGTCTGAGTTGTTAAAAGCTCAGTTCAAGTTGCGTATGCAAAAAGGCACTCAGCAGCTTCAAGACACAAGCCAATTGGGCAAAGTGAAGCGTGACATAGCGCGCGTGAAGACTGTATTGGCCCAGAAAGCGAGCAAATAATGACTGAAACGACTAAATTACGCCGTACATTGATTGGTCGTGTGGTGAGCGACAAGATGCAAAAGACTGTCACAGTCTTGGTTGAGCGTCGCGTTAAGCACCCAATCTATGGAAAATATGTAGCAAAATCAAAGAAGTATCATGCTCATGATGAAACTAATCAGTTCAAGCAGGGCGATACTGTAGAGATTTCTGAGTCCAAACCTATTTCACGCTCAAAGTCTTGGGTTGTGACACGTTTGGTCGAAGCAGCTAAGGCAGTTTAAGTAGTAGATTAAAACGGGCTTGTGGGATTCTCACAAGCCTGCTATAGTAGAGGGCTTTCCACCTTTGGGTGGAAAGATTGATTCGGTAGTTTAATCCGGGGCTCAAGTGAGATCTGACTCAGTCGATCAAGCCAAGGCCCCTCAACGGAACCAAGACTGATTGCCGTAATTGGTACTCAAGTTGGGGAAATAAAAAATGATTCAAACTGAAAGCAGACTAGAGGTCGCCGATAACACTGGTGCCCGCGAAGTGATGTGTATTAAGGTGCTTGGTGGTTCTAAGCGTCGTTATGCCAGCATTGGCGACATCATCAAGGTCAGCGTGAAAGACGCAGCACCTCGTGGCCGTGTAAAAAAAGGTGATATTTATAACGCCGTGGTCGTACGCACCGCTAAAGGTGTTCGTCGTCCAGACGGTTCATTGATCAAATTTGATACTAACGCGGCAGTTTTGCTTAACGCAAAATTAGAGCCGATTGGTACACGTATTTTCGGCCCAGTAACACGTGAGTTGCGTACTGAGCGTTTCATGAAGATCGTTTCACTCGCGCCAGAAGTGATTTAAGGGTTAGGGGTCGATATGAACAAGATTCGTAAAGGTGACCAAGTGGTTGTAATCACAGGTCGTGATAAAGGTAAAAAAGGTACGGTTACCCAAGTTCTCGAAGGCAAATTGCTAATCGAGGGTGTAAACGTTTACAAAAAACATACCAAGCCAAACCCAGCAACGGGTGCTACAGGCGGTGTTGTTGATAAGACAATGCCGATCGATGTTTCTAACGTGGCTTTGGTAGACGCAAACGGCAAACCATCTCGTGTTGGCATCAAAGTTGCTGACGGTAAGAAGGTTCGCTACCTCAAGACAACTGGCGCCGAGTTGGCCGCCTAATTCAGAGGATAGATATCAATATGTCAGCACGTTTACAAGCCTTCTACAAAGAAAAAGTTGCAGCTGAGCTCATGAAGAAGTTCGGTTACAAGTCAGTTATGGAAGTTCCACGCATCACCAAAATTACCTTGAACATGGGTTTGGGTGAAGCAGTGAACGACAAAAAAGTTATCGAGCACGCTGTAGGTGATTTGACCAAGATTGCTGGTCAAAAACCTGTAGTGACTAAAGCTCGTAAAGCGATTGCGGGTTTCAAGATTCGTCAAGGTTATCCGATCGGTGCAATGGTGACATTGCGCGGTCAGATCATGTATGAGTTCTTGGACCGTTTCATCACAGTTGCTTTGCCACGTGTTCGCGATTTCCGCGGTATCTCTGGTAAGGCATTTGATGGTCGTGGTAACTACAACATTGGTGTTAAAGAACAGATCATTTTCCCAGAGATCGAGTATGACAAGATCGATGCGTTGCGTGGTTTGAACATCAGTATTACTACGACTGCTAAATCTGACGACGAAGCAAAAGCTTTGTTGGCAGCCTTTAAATTCCCATTCCGCAATTAAGAGGTCATCGTGGCTAAATTAGCATTGATTGAACGCGAAAAGAAGCGCGCCCGTATCGTGGCGAAGTATGCTGCCAAGCGTGCTGAGCTCAAGGCGATTATCGAAGACGTCTCTAAGAGCGAAGAAGAAAGATTTGAAGCTCGTTTGAAGTTGCAAGAGCTTCCTCGTAACTCAAGCCCAACACGCCAGCGTAACCGCTGTGCATTGACAGGTCGTCCACGTGGCACCTTCCGCAAATTCGGCTTGGCCCGTAACAAAATCCGTGAAATCGCCTTCCGTGGCGAGATCCCTGGTGTAACTAAGGCCAGCTGGTAAGCGGCGAAAGATTAGGAGAACTCATGAGTATCAGCGATCCAATCGCCGACATGTTGACTAGAATCCGCAACGCGCAAGCGGTGCAGAAGTCAGCAGTGTCCATGCCATCATCAAAACTTAAAGTTGCTATTGCCAACGTTCTAAAAGACGAAGGTTATATCGACAGTTTTGAAGTAGCTGGAGATGCGGCTAAACCTGTTTTAAATATCAGCCTGAAATATTACGCAGGCCGTCCAGTGATTGAGCGCATTGAGCGCGTATCAACACCTGGTTTGCGTATTTACAAAGGCCGTCATGACATCCCACAAGTGATGAACGGTTTGGGTGTTGCCATTATTTCTACGCCACAAGGCGTGATGACTGATCGTAAAGCTCGCGCTAATGGCGTGGGTGGCGAAGTCATTTGCTACGTCGCTTAATAGGGAGGATACAGATGTCACGAGTCGGTAAAAGCCCTATCGCCCTACCAAAAGGCGCAGAAGTGCAAATCGCAGCAAACCAATTGACTGTTAAAGGTCCTTTGGGCACCTTGTCACATACTTTGCACCCATTGGTTGGTGTGCAGCAACAAGACGGTGTTTTGCAAGTGGTTTGTAAAGACGAATCAAGCGAATCTAATGCTTTATCAGGCACAACACGTGCTTTGGTAAACAACATGGTTAAAGGCGTTACAGCCGGTTTCGAGCGTAAGTTGAGCTTGGTTGGCGTGGGTTACCGTGCCCAAGTTCAAGGCAACGCTTTGAAATTGCAATTAGGTTTCTCTCATGATGTGGTTTACAACTTGCCTACAGGTATTAAGGCAGAGACTCCATCTCAAACAGAGATCATCATCAAAGGTGCGAACAAGCAACAGGTTGGTCAAGTGGCCGCTGAAGTGCGCGCGTATCGTCCACCAGAGCCTTATAAGGGCAAGGGTGTTCGTTATGTGGATGAAGTGGTTCGCCTCAAAGAAACTAAGAAGAAGTAATCGGGGATTGATATGAGCAAAAATGAATCACGTGTTCGCCGCGCCCGCCAAACTCGCATCAAGATTGCTGAGCAATTGGCGCATCGCTTGTCGGTCCATCGTTCGAACCAACATATTTCTGCGCAACTCTATAGCCCATGCGGTACCAAAGTATTGGCTGCTGCATCAACCATGGAAGCAGATATTAAAAAAGCTGTAGAGGGTAAGGGTGGCAATAGTGCTGCTGCTTCGCAAGTGGGTAAAGCCATTGCAGAGCGTGCGTTGAAGGCGGGTGTTACAGAAGTAGCATTCGATCGTTCAGGTTTTCGTTATCACGGCCGCGTCAAAGCGCTTGCAGATGCAGCGCGTGAAGCTGGTCTTAAGTTCTGATCGCATAGGGTCAAGGAAATAACATGGCAAAAATGCAAACGAAGGTTCAAGCTGACGAGCGTGATGATGGCTTGCGCGAGAAGATGATCGCTGTTAACCGAGTCACCAAAGTTGTTAAAGGTGGTCGTATTCTCGGTTTCGCTGCACTAACAGTTGTTGGTGATGGTGATGGTGGCATCGGTATGGGCAAGGGTAAGTCAAAAGAAGTTCCAGTAGCTGTTCAAAAGGCTATGGACGAAGCCCGTCGCAAGATGTTTAAGGTTTCTTTACGCAATGGCACATTGCAACACACTGTTGTGGGTGAGCATGGTGCATCACGCGTGTTGATCTCTCCAGCTAAAGAAGGTACTGGTGTGATTGCAGGCGGTCCAATGCGTGCAGTGTTTGATGTAATGGGTATTACGAACGTGGTTGCGAAGTCGATTGGTTCTACCAATCCTTACAACATGGTTCGTGCAACTTTAGATGGTTTGCGCAAGATGAGCACACCTTCTGAGATTGCTGCTAAGCGTGGTAAGACTGTGGAGGAAATCCTCGGTTAATCCCAGGAGTAAAAACTATGGCAACAGTAAAAGTACAACTCGTTCGTAGCTTAATTGGTACACGTGAGAGTCACCGTGCAACAGTACGTGGCTTGGGTTTGAAGCGCATGAACTCCGTGAGCGAATTACAAGATACGCCAGCCGTACGCGGCATGATTAATAAAGTGTCCTATCTGGTCAAAGTGATCAGTTAATTTTAGGAATTATTACTATGCAACTAAATAAAATTAAACCAGCAGCGGGTGCTAAGCACGCCAAGCGTCGCGTCGGTCGTGGCATTGGTTCTGGCTTAGGTAAAACAGCTGGCCGTGGTCACAAAGGTCAAAAATCACGTTCAGGTGGTTTCCATAAAGTTGGCTTCGAGGGCGGTCAGATGCCTTTGTATCGTCGCTTACCTAAGCGTGGCTTTATTTCATTGAGCAAGCAATTTGATGGCCAAGTGACATTGGCTGCATTGCAAAAGCTCGGCCAAGCTGAAGTGGATTTGGTGACTTTGAAGCAAAACGGATTGGTGTCTGGTTTGACTAAGAGCGTCAAGATCATCAAGACTGGTGATATCGCTATGGCATTGACAGTTCGTGGTTTACACGCAACTGCTGCTGCTAAAGCTGCTATTGAAGCAGCTGGCGGTAAGTTTGTAGAAGCGGCTTAAGGTAAAAAAGGTAAGCAGCAGTGGCTAACTCAGGATCCTTTGCAAATCTAAAAACCAACAAGTTTGGTGACTTACGTCGCCGCTTGGTGTTTTTGGTATTGGCATTGATCGTTTATCGCATTGGTGCGCATATTCCTGTTCCGGGTATCGATCCAGATCAGTTAGCGCAGCTATTCAATAGCCAAAGCGGTGGCATCTTGGGTATGTTCAACCTGTTCTCGGGTGGTGCATTGTCACGCTTTACTGTCTTTGCATTAGGAATCATGCCTTATATTTCTGCATCGATCATCATGCAGTTGTTAACGATCGTGATTCCTACGCTTGAAACTCTGAAAAAAGAAGGTCAAGCAGGTCAAAGAAAGATTACTCAGTACACACGCTATGGCACTTTAGTGCTAGCGACTTTCCAGGCTTTGGGTATCGCGATTGCACTAGAAGCACAACCTGGTCTAGTGATTGACCCAAGCTTTGCTTTCCGCATGAACACTGTGATCACTTTGGTGACTGGCACGATGTTCCTCATGTGGTTGGGTGAGCAAATTACAGAGCGTGGTTTAGGTAATGGCATTTCGATCATCATCTTTGCTGGTATTGCGGCTGGTTTGCCAAGCGCCTTAGGTGGTTTGTTCGAGTTAGTCAGAACTGGCTCTATGAGCATCTTGTCAGCGATGATCATTGTGGTGATCGTAGCCTTGGTGACATTCTTTGTGGTTTTCGTAGAGCGTGGTCAGCGCCGTGTTCTAGTGAACTACGCGAAGCGTCAAGTAGGTAACAAGGTGTATGGCGGTCAGTCATCACACTTGCCACTGAAATTAAATATGGCTGGTGTGATTCCGCCGATTTTTGCCTCTTCAATTATTTTGTTCCCAGCCACGATTGCGGGTTGGTTTACAGCAGGTGACACAAGCAATCCTGTGACTTTATTTATTAAAGATTTGGCAGCTACTTTATCGCCAGGTCAGCCGGTATATATCTTGATGTATGCCTTAGCCATTATTTTCTTCTGCTTTTTCTACACAGCGATGGTCTTTAACAGCCGTGAGACTGCAGATAATTTAAAGAAGAGTGGTGCCTTTGTTCCTGGTATTCGTCCAGGTGATCAAACTGCGCGCTACATTGACAAGATTTTGACGCGTCTGACATTAGCAGGTGCGGCCTACATGGTTCTGGTTTGTTTGTTGCCGGAGTTTTTGGTGTTGCGTTGGAACGTGCCGTTTTATTTTGGCGGTACTTCTTTGCTGATTATTGTCGTAGTGACAATGGACTTTATGGCCCAAGTCCAGTCTTACGTGATGCAGCAGCAATATGATTCACTATTGAAGAAGGCCAACTTCAAAATGGGTAATTCGTAAGCATTCGATATGGCAAAAGATGATGTCATTCAAATGCAAGGCGAGATTGTTGAAAACTTGCCAAATGCTATGTTCAGAGTGAAGTTAGAGAACGGGCATGTGGTTTTAGGACACATCTCGGGCAAGATGCGTATGCACTACATCCGTATTTTGCCTGGGGACAAGGTCACAGTGGAGTTAACTCCCTATGACTTGTCAAAAGCGCGCATTGTGTTCCGCGCAAAGTAGTACCAATTTATAGAAGAGGTGAATTATGAAAGTGTTGGCATCAGTAAAGCCTATCTGCCGCAACTGCAAAATTATTAAGCGCAAGCGTGTGTTGCGAGTGATCTGTTCTTCAGACGCTCGTCACAAGCAGCGTCAGGGTTAATTAGAAGCCGTCTCAAACAAGAGGAACGTTACACATGGCACGTATCGCAGGGGTAAATATCCCGAACCATCAACACACAGTTATTGGTCTAACCGCTATTTTTGGCATTGGCGTACCACGCGCTCGCAAGATTTGCGCAGCAGCAGGTGTTGCTATTGACAAAAAAGTGAAAGATTTGACAGATGCTGATTTAGAAAAACTTCGTGATGAAGTAGGTAAGTTCGCTGTAGAAGGTGACTTACGTCGTGAAGTCACGATGAATATTAAGCGTCTTATGGACTTGGGCTGCTACCGTGGCTTGCGTCACCGCAAAGGCTTGCCAATGCGTGGTCAGCGTACTCGTACGAATGCTCGTACACGTAAGGGCCCACGTAAGGCCGGTATTGCACTCAAGAAATAATAGGAAGAGCTAATCATGGCAAAACCACAACAAGCTAATAACAACGCAGCGCGCGCTCGCAAAAAAGTTAAAAAGAATATTGCGGACGGTATCGCTCACGTACATGCTTCATTTAACAATACCATCGTGACTATCACTGATCGTCAAGGCAATGCATTGTCTTGGGCGACTTCAGGTGGTCAGGGTTTTAAGGGTTCACGTAAGTCAACACCATTTGCTGCTCAGGTAGCGGCTGAGGTGGCTGGTCGTGCAGCTCAAGAATGCGGTATTAAGAATCTTGCTGTTGAGATCAAGGGCCCAGGTCCTGGTCGTGAATCAGCAGTTCGTGCCTTGAATGCTTTAGGCATCAAGATCACGGAAATTCAGGACGTAACACCCGTTCCACACAACGGTTGCCGTCCTCCAAAGCGTCGTCGTATTTAATTGTTTAACCAAGACCACTGTCCATCGCTTGTTTGAGGATGGACTCACCGCTAGTTTTAGCGGCAAAGAAAGGAAAGTACTGTGGCACGTTATTTAGGCCCTAAAGCCAAACTATCTCGTCGGGAAGGTACCGACTTATTTCTAAAGAGCGCTCGTCGTTCTTTATCCGATAAATGCAAACTCGACAGCAAGCCGGGTCAACATGGCCGCACTTCAGGTGCGCGTACATCAGACTACGGTAATCAGTTGCGTGAAAAGCAAAAAGTAAAGCGTATTTATGGTGTTCTAGAGCGCCAGTTCCGTCGCTACTTTGCTGAAGCTGAGCGTCGTAAAGGTAATACAGGTGAAAACCTCTTGATGTTGTTGGAATCACGTTTAGATAACGTGGTGTACCGCATGGGTTTTGGCTCAACACGCGCCGAAGCACGTCAATTGGTATCTCACAAGGCTATCTTGCTCAACGGTAATGTTGCTAACATTCCTTCAATGCAAGTTCGTCCTGGTGATGTGATTGCGATTCGTGAAAAAGCGAAAAAGCAAGCACGTATTCAAGAATCTTTAGGTCTCGTAGCTCAGTCTGGCGCAGCTAGCTGGGTGTCAGTAGACGCAGGTAAGTTAGAAGGCACATTCAAGCAAGTCCCAGACCGTGATGATATCGGTGGTGACATTAATGAAAGCTTGATCGTCGAACTTTACTCACGTTAATACGTGACCTTTTAAAGGAAAAAATATGCAAAACACACTGCTGAAGCCGAAGATTATTTCTGTTGAAGCGCTTGCAGATAACCAAGCGAAAGTTGTAATGGAGCCATTTGAGCGTGGCTATGGTCATACCTTGGGTAACGCATTGCGCCGTGTGCTTTTGTCGTCTATGGTAGGTTGTGCGCCAACAGAAGTTACGATTGCTGGCGTGGTCCATGAGTACTCTACGATTGATGGCGTACAAGAAGACGTAGTTAACCTATTGTTGAACCTCAAAGGTATTGTTTTCAAATTACAACAACGTGATGAAGTCACACTCAGCTTGCGTAAAGAAGGTGCTGGCGTTGTCACTGCGAAAGATATTGATTTGCCACACGATGTGGAAATCATTAACCCAGACCACGTGATTGCTAACTTGTCTGCCAATGGCAAACTAGATATGCAAATCAAGGTTGAAAAAGGCCGTGGCTATGTGCCAGGTAATATGCGTAAGTACCAAGATGAGTCTTCTAAGGCCATCGGTAATATCGTATTGGATGCCTCATTCAGCCCTGTGCGTCGCGTGAGCTATGCTGTTGAGTCTGCTCGTGTTGAACAGCGTACAGACTTGGACCGTTTGGTGATGACTATCGAGACCAACGGTGTATTGACACCTGAAGAAGCGATTCGTCAATCAGCGAGCATCTTGGTTGATCAATTAGTCGTATTTGCTCAACTAGAGGGTACACAAGCTGCTGGTGATTTGGCTCCAAGCCGTGCACCTGCAGTAGACCCAGTCTTGATGCGTCCAGTGGACGATTTAGAGTTGACTGTACGTTCAGCAAACTGCTTGAAAGCAGAAAATATTTACTACATCGGCGATCTCATTCAGCGTACTGAAAATGAATTGCTTAAGACTCCAAACTTGGGTCGCAAGTCATTGAATGAAATTAAAGATGTTTTGGCCGCTCGCGGTTTGACCTTGGGTATGAAGCTAGACAACTGGCCACCCGCAGGTCTTGAGAAATAATAGAAAGGAAGCGCCACCATGCGTCACGGAAACGGACTTCGTAAATTAAACCGTACTTCATCACATCGTTTAGCGATGTTGCGCAACATGTCTAATTCATTGTTGCAGCATGAAGTGATTAAAACCACTTTGCCAAAAGCAAAAGAGTTGCGCCGCGTTGTTGAGCCACTCATTACTTTGGGTAAAAAAGATAATTTGGCAAATCGCCGTTTGGCATTTGACCGTTTGCGCGATCGCGAAATGGTGACCAAGCTCTTTACAGAGTTAGGTCCTCGTTACGCTGCTCGTCCAGGTGGTTATTTGCGTATTCTGAAGTTTGGCTTCAGAGTCGGTGATAACGCTCCAATGGCATTGGTTGAGTTAGTTGACCGCCCAGAGCCACAAGAGGCGCCAGCTGCTGAGTAAATCAGCAAATGCACAAAAAAGCCTGGTTTTTCCCAGGCTTTTTTATTGTCTGTTGATTTGTAATGAGGCATCAGCAAGCGCTTGAATGAGGAGGGCTATTTTGGCGGATAATAGCTGTATGAAGCCAACCGCTTATCTTGTCATCACCACCGTACCAGATGAAGAGCGCGCCCAGCATTTAGCTTTGATGGCGGTCGAACGTGGTTTTGCAGCGTGTGCTCAAGTACAGTCTCCCTGCCAATCTTTTTATTGGTGGGATGATAAGGTGCAACAAGATCAAGAATTCCCTGTGCATCTAAAAACGAATGCAGATAAGTTGGCGGTATTAGAAGAATTCATTAAAAATCATCATCCTTATGATGTGCCGCAAATCATCGCCATCGCGATTGATCATCTTGAGAATCAATACGGCAATTGGTTAAATGAAGAACTAAAGAAGCGCTGATATGTTGACTACTATACGAAGTGCCTTTCTCATCATTTGTAGCTTTTTCGTATTCCAAGCGAATGCGCAACAGTTTTTAGATCCAGAAAAAGCATTTCCTGTTCAGGCTGCTTGGACTCATGCGCAAGAGCTAACGCTCAAGTTTCAGCCAGAGCCCGGTTATTACATATACAGGGACTCTCTCAAGTTAAAGAGTCAGGACCAAGTCATTGACCTCAAATTGCCTAAAGGGCTAGTTAAGTTTGATGAAAACTTTGACAAACATCTTGAGACCTACCCTAGACCATTTACTGCAACAGCATGGTTACCTAGCCAATTGAGTGAGGGTCGTACAGGCCCATTGATTTTGATTCTAGAGATTCAGGGATGTGCAGATAAGGGTATTTGTTATCCGCCGATGGAGCTCGAGTTTCGCTTGAGTGCGCCTGGTACAGAAGTGCTCGGACGGATCAATGAAGAGCCAATTGAAAAGCAGCACTCATGGAAAGATATCTGGGATGCGCGTGACGATGTCATGACTTTAGTCGATATCTTGCGCAATATCTCACCATGGGTTTTGCTGATCGCATTTTTCATCTTAGGCATTGCAATGTCTCTGACGCCGTGCGTCTTACCCATGTTGCCTATTTTGTCGGCCGTTATTTTTGGTGGTGCGCAAAGTCAAACAATCAGTAAGTTCAGGGCCTTTAGTCTGGCAATGGCCTATGTACTCGGTATGGCATTGATGTATAGCATTGCCGGTATGCTCACAGCGGCATTGGGTTCTGGTTTGCAGGCATGGTTCCAGCATCCGGTAGTTCTCATTGCTTTTGCATTATTGCTATGCGCCTTAGCTGCTAGTCTTTTTGGTTTTTATGAACTGCGCTTGCCTGCCAGTTGGATCAATCAAGTCGATCGTTTGGCAGGCCGTCAAAAGGGCGGTAGCGTTGTTGGGGCATTGACTCTGGGCGCAATCTCAACTTTGATTGCCAGTCCCTGTGTTACCGCTCCTTTAGCTGGTGTCTTAACCTTCGTTGCACAGACAGGTTCAGTGCCCTTGGGTGGGGTGATGTTATTCGTGATGGCGCTTGGTATGGGTCTGCCCTTGGTCTTGCTAGCGATTGGTGCTAAGAGTCTATTACCCAAAGCCGGCGCATGGATGGTTGGTGTGCAAAGGGTCTTTGGCGTCATCATGCTTGCCCTCGCGGTATGGGTTGTGTTGCCAGTCTTTACTAGCGCCCCGACACAACAAGAAATCCATCGCTTAAGCTCTGGCCTAGAATTTAAACGTGTACAGAGTCAGATGGAGTTGGATCAGCAATTAGCACAGGCCAAATCCAATGGACAAAAAGTCTTGCTCGATTTTTATGCTGATTGGTGTATCTCTTGCAAAGAGATGGAAGCTTTAACCTTTAGCGATGAGAAAGTCATCGCTGCGTTAAAGACTTATCAGCTCATCCAAGTCGACGTGACAAAAAATAGTGCTGAACACCAAAAGATACTGAAGCGTTATCAATTGTTTGGGCCACCTGCCATTTTGTTCTTTAATGAACAGGGCGCCGAGATGACGCAAGCACGTATCATTGGCTTTATGAAAGCAGAGCGCTTTAGAGAAAGACTCAATAGCTTAAAAAATTAAGCTTGTTCTTTGAGAAGTTGAGCTGCTTCTAGCGCAAAATAGGTCAAGATGCCATCGGCCCCAGCACGTTTGAATGCCAAAAGCGACTCCATCATGACGGCATTACCATCAATCCAGCCATTGGCTGCCGCTGCTTTTTGCATGGCATATTCACCGCTGACTTGATAAGCAAATGTGGGGTATCCGAATTCATCTTTAACGCGACGTACGATGTCCAAATAAGGCATGCCGGGTTTGACCATCACCATATCAGCACCCTCTTCAATATCAAGATGCACCTCACGCAAAGCCTCATCAGAATTAGCAGGATCCATCTGATAGGTTTTTTTATCTGCTTTACCTAAGTTGCTTGCTGAACCGACTGCATCACGAAACGGTCCATAAAAAGCAGACGCAAATTTGGCAGAGTAGGCCATGATCTTAGTATGAATATGACCATTGTTTTCTAGCGCTTCACGAATGGCGCCAATGCGGCCATCCATCATGTCAGAGGGCGCCACTATATCAACACCGGCAGCTGCATGTGCAAGAGCTTGTTTTACTAGAATCTCAATAGTTTCATCATTGATCACATAGCCTTTTTCGTCAATCACACCATCTTGGCCGTGACTGGTATAGGGATCTAAAGCAATGTCGGTCATGATGCCCAATTGTGGGAAACGTTTTTTTAATTCACTCACTGCGTGTGGAATTAAGCCTTTAGGATTAAATGCTTCATCACCCTTTGGAGTTTTGAGACCGCCATCAATGACGGGGAATAAAGCCATGACTGGAATGCCTAAACTCACACATTGCTCGGCAACGCCGTACATTAAATCCAAAGAGTAGCGTGACACTCCGGGCATGGATTTCACAGCTTCTTCACGTTTTTCACCTTCCAAAAGAAAAACGGGATAAATCAGATCGCTAGCGCGTAGATGATTTTCTTGAACGAGTTGGCGTGACCAAGAATCACGGCGCATTCTGCGGGGGCGATGAGTCAAATGCATATTTAACCTTGTTTTTTATAACTGCCTTTTTCATTAGCAATATGTTGCGTACTAGATTCTATGCCAAGCCATGTGCTGATGACTTGATCAGCCTGCGCTAGGCCGAGACGTTTGGTGCTGGAAAAAAGCTGCGCCGTCCATTGCTCAGGTGGGCAGACCGCGCCCAACTCTTTTTTAAGTTTTTCTAAAGCCATGCGACCTTCAGACTGGTTGAGCTTATCGGCCTTGGTTAGTAGTACATGAATTGGTTTACCTGTGCCAGAAAACCACTCAACCATTTGCTGGTCTAAAGCCGTCATTCCTCGTCGGGCATCCATAATCAGGATCAAACCACTTAATTGGGGACGGGTTTGCAGGTATTGTGAGAGTAAACCTTGCCAATGAGCCCGGGTTTTTTCATCGACCTGGGCATAGCCATAGCCTGGTAAATCGACTAAATTCGCTAAATTGGTCTTATCTTTCGTTAAAATTGCAAAAAAGTTGATATGTTGCGTTCTTCCTGGGGTTTTACTGGCAAAAGCAAGTCGATTTTGCTGACAAAGGACGTTAATTGCGGTTGATTTACCCGCGTTAGAGCGTCCAGCAAAAGCGACCTCAGGAAGGGGGTCGGCAGGTAAATCCGCTAAATGGTTAACGGTCACTAGAAATTGGGCTTGATGAAGAGTCGACATAGGTGTTTTCAGGTTGGACCTATTGTAAAATTCTTTGCTGGAATTTAGGCATTTATTTGCATATAAGATTTTCAAAAATAAAGGTTTTTCGGCTTTGCCATCATTGCCTAAGACTTTTGCGAAACATAGGGTGAGAGCACAATGCATCAAAAAGTATCTGCAAAATCAAAAATCATGACTTTGGTCGCTGGTTTGTTTTTATCAGCAGGCGTATTTGCCGCTGAACCAGCTAACGTTGTTAAACCGGATCTAGCCAAGGGCGAGGCTCTGTATAACAGTGGTGACCTAAAGCGTGGTATCGCTGCTTGTATGGGCTGTCACGGCGCCAATGGCGTGAGCGGTGGTGGTGCGTATCCTAAGTTAGCAGGCCAACATGCTGCCTACACTGTGAAACAGTTGAAAGACTATAAAGCAGGCAAGGATCGCCCTAATGCAGTGATGTCTGCTTTTGCTAGCATGCTCACCGATGAAGATATGTTGAATGTGGCAGCGTATTTAGAAAAGCAAGCGCCTGGTAATGGCACGGCCAAGAACAAAGCTTCAATTGAACTCGGTCAAAAAATTTATCGTGGTGGTATTCCTAGTAAGAACGTCGCTGCCTGTGCAGGCTGTCATGCACCGAATGGTGTGGGTATTCCAGCACAATACCCGCGTTTAGCAGGTCAGTGGGCAGAATATACAGAGGCGCAATTGGTTGCTTATCGCTCTGGTGAGCGCAAGAATAGTGTACAAATGACTGGGGTTGCTTCTCGCATGTCTGACGCAGAAATCAAAGCAGTGTCAGACTACATTGCTGGTTTGCGTTAATTCTAATTAATTAGTAGCTCTCGGTAAGAAGAGCCCACGAACCTAGGTTTGTGGGCTTCATTTTTTTAAAGATATGAACTCGTCAGTCATCGAAGCACCAACTCTCAAGAAAATAGGCCGTCATAGTTTCGAGCTTTTGGCCTCGATGCGTTTTGCAATTGCACTCTTAACGGTGATCTCAATTGCGAGCATCATTGGTACAGTCATTAAACAAA
This sequence comes from Polynucleobacter sp. MWH-Loch1C5, assembly GCF_018881775.1. Classification (GTDB taxonomy): domain Bacteria; phylum Pseudomonadota; class Gammaproteobacteria; order Burkholderiales; family Burkholderiaceae; genus Polynucleobacter. The sequence continues at coordinate 749,438 of NZ_JACVPR010000001.1, read as the reverse complement.
ATGAGCCCTATACCAATTATGTCAATCAATTTGGGCCGATGTGGGCTGAAATTTTTAATGGTTTGAGTTTATTCTCGGTCTATACCGCTTGGTGGTTTTTGCTGATTCTCGCATTCTTAGTTTTATCGGTTTCATTTTGTGTCACTCGCAATGCGCCAAAGATGTTGAAAGATATTCGTGCCTGGAAAGATCATGTGCATGAGGGTGGACTGAGAGCTTTACATCATCATTTTGACTTTGAGGCCAAGCAAAGTGATCACTCTACTTTTGCAAAACAAGTTGCTGAGCGTCTTGCTAAAGATGGTTACGCAGTAAAGACGATGGTGGCCCATGATCACGCAAAAGTCCTGGCGAAAAAAGGAGCTGCTAATAAGTGGGGTTACATTTTGGCCCATAGCGCTATCGTTCTGATTTGTTTGGGTGGTTTATTGGACGGTGATTTATTTGTGCGTACACAAATGTGGTTCGGTGGAAAGAGCGTCCTGCCGGAGAGCACCCAAGGTATGTTAATTGCCGATATTCCACAAGAACATAAATTAGCAGCGAGCAACCCCAGTTACCGCGCTAATATATTTGTGCCTGAGGGTGGCAAGAGCCAAACTGCTCTTTTAAGTGCCACGACAGGCACAATCATTCAAGAGCTACCTTTTACCATCTTTTTGAAGAAGTTCCACATCGAGTACTACAGCACAGGTATGCCTAAACTCTTTGTGAGTGATGTGGTCATTCAAGATACGGATACTGGTGAACAAAAAGAAGCTCAGATTAAAGTGAATGAGCCTTTTTATCATCGTGGTGTTGCCATTTATCAATCTAGTTTTGAAGATGGCGGCTCTAAATTAAAGTTACGCGCATACCCTATGCATGGCGCGGGCCATTCTATAAAAGGAAGCTTTATTGTTGATGGTGAAGTCGGACAAAGCACTCGTTTACGTTCATCCGATGGCAAAGCTTATACCCTAGAGTTCAGTGGTTTTAGGCCGACCAATGTCGAAAATATTGCAAATGCGAGTGGTCAAAATGACACTAGGGGTGTGGCTACTACCCCAGCAGATAAAGGCCTTGGAAAAGTATTTAGCGATCGTTTGGGCTCTGCTGCCAAGACCAGTAAAGTCACAGATCTACGAAACGTCGGTCCATCCGTGCAGTACAAACTTAGAGATGCGGCTGGACAAGCGCGTGAGTACAGCAATTACATGCAGCCTCTATTGCTAGATGGCAGTCTCATGTTTATGTTGGGTGTGAGAAACACTCCGGCCGAAGAGTTTAAGTACCTCAGAATTCCTGCTGATCAAGACATTAGTCTTAAAGAGTGGCTCATGTTGCGCACTCTTTTACAAGATGCAGGCGCACGTCAGAGAGCAGTCCGTCGTTTTTCTGAGCAGGTCAATCGTCAGCAGAGTTTTGCCAATAACCCCGCCATGTTTAAACAGTTACAAGAGAGTGCGACTCGCTCGATAGAACTCTTTGCAGGCCAAACAGAATTTGCTAAGCGTCAAGCTGGTGAGGTCGGTATACAGCCGGGTGGCTTTGCTGCCTTAGGAGGTTTCATTGAACAAGCCGTGCCCGCTGAAGAACAGCAAAAAGCGGCCGAAGTCATCCTCAAAGTTCTCAATGGTGTGATGTGGGAATTATGGCAAGAAGCTCGTGCACAACTCGGCTTGCCAGCTGCAATCAACAATGAACAGAGTCAGCGCTATATTCAACAAGCGACTTCTGCCTTATCAGACAGTACTTTCTACCCCGCGCCACTCGTCTTTCAGTTAGAAGATTTTGAAGAAGTCAAAGCCAGTGTCTTTCAAGTAACGAAATCACCTGGGAAAAATATGGTGTACTTTGGCTGTTTATTACTGACTTTAGGCATTTTTGCGATGTTCTACCTACCGGATCGTCGTATTTGGGTTAAAACTTTAGGTAATGGGAATAACCTTTTTGCGATGTCAACCTCACGCAGAACCCTCGATTTTGAGAAAGAATTCAACCAATATCAACAAGAGTTCAGATCATGGAAACAGAATACATAAGCTCTACCCAGGGAGGGCTGGGGCAGTCGATGAAACGACTGGCGCAAAAATTAGCTCAGTCACTGACTTGGTTTGACTACTTATTTGCGCTCGCATTACTCATAGGTGCTTTTTACGCTGAGTATCGTTTCTCAGATTACATGGATGTCTATGAGCAAACTATTTTGTTTGCTTGTGTGCCATCTTTTGCGCTCATCGGCTGGTTATGGAAGCCGATGCGCAATCTCATGATAGGTAGCACCGTACTTGCATTGTTAGCGGTCTATTTTTATCAAACGCCAGAAGGTGGCCAGTTAGCGCGTGCCGAGCAAGCCTTCTTTTTAAAGTACATGCTCTCCAGTCAGTCTGCCATTTTGTGGATGAGTGTCTTTTTCTGTTTAAGCACACTTTTTTATACGATTGCGCTAATCAAAAATGCAACCTCATTTGGCGCGACAGCCACTAAGTTGTCATGGGCGGCTGTCTATATTGGTTTAACAGGCATGCTAGTGCGCTGGTATGAGTCTTATTTGATGGGCCCAGATATTGGTCACATTCCAGTATCGAATCTCTACGAAGTCTTCATTCTGTTTTGCTTAATTACGGCTATCTTTCACCTCTACTACGAGGCCCGTTATCAGTCTGTTGTTTTAGGGGCGTTCATACTGTGGATCATTGTTGCGGCAGTCGCATTTATTCTTTGGTACAGCGTCAGTCGTGATGCTCACCAGATTCAGCCATTGGTTCCTGCATTACAGAGTTGGTGGATGAAGATTCATGTGCCTGCTAACTTTATTGGCTATGGAACATTTGCTCTAGCGGCTATGGTTGCGATTGCCTACATCCTCAAATCTAAAAATATCTTAGCAAATCGCTTGCCTAGCTTAGAGCTCATGGACGATCTGATGTACAAAGCGATTGCGGTTGGTTTTGCATTCTTTACCATAGCGACGATTTTGGGTGCTTTGTGGGCTGCAGAAGCCTGGGGTGGTTATTGGAGCTGGGATCCAAAAGAAACTTGGGCGTTAATTGTTTGGTTAAATTACGCAGCCTGGTTGCACATGCGCCTCATGAAAGGCTTACGAGGTGTCGTAGCTGCTTGGTGGGCCATCGTCGGCTTGTTTGTCACGACCTTTGCTTTCTTGGGCGTTAATATGTTCTTATCGGGTTTGCATAGTTACGGCACACTTTAAAAGAAACAAAGATTAAAAACCCCTACAGTGAGACTGTGGGGGTTTTTTATTGAATACCAGTTTTTTTGGGTTGTAGGATTAGGGAACTAGTCGTTCCAGAGCAAAAAGACTTGGAATGCTTTCGCGTTCACGAATCAGATGGGCTTCTTGGCCCGATACCATCACCTCTGCTGCGCGACCACGCGTGTTGTAGTTAGAGCTCATCGTAAAACCATAGGCACCTGCAGATAGAATCGCAAGATAATCACCAGGACTTACTTGCAGAGCGCGATCGCGACCTAACCAGTCACCGGACTCGCAAATAGGGCCCACGACATCGTAAGTCGCTTGTGGTGCATTGGGATTACTCTCGCAAGCCACGATGGCATGGTAAGCCTCATACATCGCTGGGCGCATTAAATCATTCATGGCGGCATCGACGATACAGAAATTCTTGGTTTCGCCAGGTTTTAAGAATTCAACTTGAGTCAGTAGAACCCCAGCATTTCCCACGAGTGAACGTCCTGGCTCAAAAAGAATCTCTAAATGACCAAAACCTTCTTGTTCAATATGATCGAGTAAGGTATTGGCAAAAGCCGTGATGTCTGGCGGGGTTTCATCGGTGTAACAAATGCCTAAGCCACCACCAATGTCTAAGTGCTGAATAGTGATGCCTTGAGATTTAAGTTGTTCAATCAGTAGTAAGACGCGATCAAGGGCATCTAGGTAAGGGTTAATCTCTGTAATTTGTGAGCCGATATGACAGTCAATACCTACGATTTCACAATGAGTCATTTGTTTGGCTGCAAGGTAGGTGGGCAAGACATCATCGTAAGCGATGCCAAATTTATTACCCTTAAGGCCTGTAGAAATATAAGGATGGGTTTTAGCATCCACATCAGGATTGACGCGCAATGAGATAGCTGCTTTTTTGTTCAAGCGCTTTGCTACTTCATTAAGACGAGTGAGCTCAGGAATCGATTCAACATTAAAGCATTTGATACCTGCATTTAAGGCATCTGCCATTTCATGTTCGGTTTTACCCACACCAGAGAAGACCACATGTGCGGGATTGCCTTTGGCGGCTATCACGCGAGCGAGTTCGCCGCCAGATACGATGTCAAAACCAGCGCCTAATTGAGCAAATAAATTCAAAATTGCGATATTGCTATTGGCTTTCATCGCATAGTGCACTCGAGCGCGACGCCGACCATTTTTGTGACATGCTTTTTCATAAGCGCTAAAAGCGTCTGTTAAGGCCTTTTTGCTATACACATAAGTCGGGGTGCCAAAGCGCTGTGCTAGATCGCTTAAGCGAATACCTTCGGCATACCAAACCCCATCTTGTTGTGAAAAACCATTGAGTGAGGGGGTGATATTCATTGCTTTTCTTTCTGAGGCGGCCATTGTTTCTCTTTGGGTTCTGCTTTACTAGGAGGGGTGGGCTCTGCGGGTTTGGGAGCCAAAACTAAGGGGCCTCGTATCCCACAAGCGAGCAGGGATATCGCAGCACATAAAACCAAGGACCTCGCTAAAATAGTCTTCATACCAATAGTTTAAAAGCGATTTGCAATCAGCTCAGTATAGTGCAGACCTGCAGTCATCAGTCTGCCGAGCAAGAAGAATGAATCTGGAGACCTATATATGCAACTTAGTGAAAAAGACTTTAGAGCCGTAGCAGAAAAAACTCTACGAGCGATCGAAGCATCTCTAGAAAATGCCTTTCAGGAGCAAGATTTAGATTTGGATATTGCTCGTCAAGGTGGCAATGTGGTCAACATTCAGTTTGAAGATAAGAGTGTCATTGTGGTCAACACACAGCCACCCCTACAGGAAATTTGGGTAGCGGCCAAAGAAGGCGGTTTTCATTACCGCTTTACTGGCACCCTAGATCAGCCTCAATGGTCGGATACTAAAACGGGTCAGGATCTATTTGCTGATCTCAACCGCTTTGCTTCGAAGCAAGCCGGGGTGACTATCAAGATTAGTTTGACTTAACTAGTCAAGATTTTGCATGCCACCAAAGAATGATATGAACTCAGGTATTACCCAGTCACCATCTCTTTGAACTACTCCAGGAGGTGGACGGCGGTCAGCCTCTGGCACACCTCGCAGCGCAGTTTGCATATAACGTACCCATACAGGTAAGGCTAGGCCGCCACCGGTTTCTCGATCACCCAAGCTCTTGGGCTTATCAAAACCTAACCATGATACGGCCACAACGCTGGGGTGATAGCCTGCGAACCAAGCATCCATAGAGTCATTGGTGGTTCCTGTTTTGCCCGCTATATCGCTTCTTGATAAAGCAGGTCTAGCACTAGCAGCAGTTCCCGATTTGGTCACTTCTAAGAGCAGGCTATCCATGACAAATGCAGTTCTAGCATCAAGCACCCGAATGGATGGGTCGCCTGAGCGCGTTGGTTGTGCTTCAAATAAAACATTACCTTTGCTATCAATCACCTTGCTAATTAAGTAAGGCTCTACCCTAAACCCACCGTTAGCGAAGACCGCATAACCTGTAGCCATTTGTAGTGGAGTCACAGAGCCTGCACCTAAAGCCATGGTGAGATAAGCGGGATGTTTTTCAGCCTCAAAGCCAAAGCGCTGAATATAGTCTTGGGTATAGCGTGGAGAAACTTTACGAATGATGCGAACTGAAGCTAGGTTTTTAGATTTGGCCATCGCATTACGGACTGTCATGCGACCTTCAAATTTACCGTCGTAGTTTTTGGGCTCCCATAATTGCCCTCCAGTTTCTAAACCACTAATCGACAGAGGTGCATCGTTCACTAATGAATTGGGCATCAAACCTTTTTCAATAGCAGCGGCATATACAAATGGTTTAAACGAAGAGCCAGGTTGACGTTGTGCTTGTGAGACGTGATTGAATTTATTCTTACTAAAGTCAAAACCACCCACTAGTGCACGAATGCCACCATCTTGTGTGTCGAGCGCTACAAAAGCTGCTTCGATTTGTGGCATTTGGGCCAAGACATAGCGACCCTCTACCGGCAGAACGCGCACAATTGCACCCGGTCTGATTTGCTGTTTGGACGAAGCTTTGTCTGTTAAGGCAATGGCGCCTAGCTTGAGATCATCACCTTTAATAGTGACCGTCTCACCAGTTGAGATGACTACTTGAATCATTTTTGGTTGCGCCTCAATCACAACCCCAGATAGCAAATCATCATTGCTAGGGTGGTCACTTAAAGCAATATCGATAGCGCGCTGACGATCCACTTCTTTTTCAGGAAGCTTAATATAACCTTCAGGACCGCGATACTTGTGGCGTAATTCGTAGTCCATGATGCCTTTACGAACTGCTGAATAGGCAGCATCTTGTTCGGCACGACGAATCGTTGTAATGACTGTCATCCCTTGGCTATAGATCGTATCCCCATACTCGCTATAAAGTAATTGTCTGACCATTTCAGTGGCAAAGTCCGCTTTGGTGACAAATTCCTTGCCAATGCCACGGACATGCAAGATTTCCATCTTGGCTGATTCATATTGAGAGGGCGTGATCATCTTTAAATCACGCATACGTTGCAAGATATATTCCTGGCGAATTTTGGCGCGGCGATAATTCACAACAGGGTTATAAGCAGATGGCGCTTTCGGTAAGCCTGCCAACATGGCTGCTTCTGCAATAGAAATCGTCCGTATATCTTTGCCGAAGTAAATCTGTGCGGCGCTGGCAAAGCCATAAGAGCGTTGACCCAAAAAGATCTGGTTCATGTACAGCTCAAGAATTTGCTCTTTGCTTAAATTGGCTTCGATTTTCCAAGCCAAAAGCACTTCGTATATCTTGCGACTAAAGGACTTTTCGTTAGTGAGGAAAAAGTTACGAGCCACCTGCATCGTGATGGTGGAAGCGCCTTGAGAGAGGCTGCCTTTGAGGTTGGCCAGCGTAGCGCGCGCCACACCCCAATAGTCAACACCACCATGTTCATAAAAGCGCTCATCTTCGATTGCAATCACAGCATTCTTAAGATAGGCAGGGATTTCTTGAATCGACACTACATTGCGGCGTTCTTCACCAAATTCACCAATCAAAACCTTATCAGCGGTATAGATACGTAGTGGAACTTTTGGTTTGTAGTCAGTAATGGTTTCTAGATCGGGAAGGTTGGGTCTAGCCACAATAAAGGCATAGGCCACAATCAGAGCCAAGAGGATCAGACCGGCACTGCCTAAAAATAATCCCCAGCGAATGAAGTACTCACCCAAAGGTTTTTTGGGTTTTCGTGTGGCACTCAAGTCTTTGATGCGAGACTGGGGGCGAATCGGTCTACGTGAATCACTCATATGATCATTATAGGGTCTCAATACCCCTATTTTTATAAATGAGGACTACAAAAAAATCAGCTATTTCCATCAATAAAATCAGTAAGTTGCAAGTTCCATACAAAGAGCCTGGCTGGGCACAATAGGCCTATGTTTAAAAGACTCATCGACGAACAATCAATCCAAGATTTCAAATACAAAGAGCGTCAGATTTCACGAGCCGATAGGGTTAGCTCGAGATCTGACCAGGGCTCACGCATCATGCATATATTCCAATCCATCTGGAAACAGTCGGGACATCAATTTTTGAGATCATCGCTACCTCGTGGATGGCAGCTTGGTTTGCCGTATTTCTTGATCGCGATGCAAACAGCTTATTTATTCTTCTTGCAGAACCGGGTGGTAAATTTGGAGTCAAGGCCATCACTGAAGCAAGAAATTATTCAAACTCTCAATGAGTTGAAGCATGATCAGACAAATACTCCGCAATTAGTGGCTGTTCAAGATTTAGCCTTAAGCCCCGATGCTGAGACAGCCGAAGCGCATGCCCCCGATAACCCCTTATCGACCATACGTTATTTGGCTTATCAGGATCTGGCGGGGGAGCGCAGGGCGCTGTTGATCTGTCAGGGTGAAGAGTTGTGGTTAAAGCCACAGCAATGGTGTGGTGCTGCCATGCTCAAACACATTGATGCCCATGTCTTGCAGTTGCTCATTCAACAACAGGAGCACTGGTTAAAACGTGAGCAGGGCTAACTATGAAAAGAATCCTGCAAATCACAAGCGCAATAATGGTGGCGCTTTCTGCTAACGCTTACGCAGAAAAACTCAATTTTGATTTTTATGGAGTTTCTGTTGTAGAGGCATTACAGGGTTTAGCCAAAATGAAACGTCACAATTTGATCCTGGCTGAGGGCATTAGGGGAACGCTTGATATTCAGCTGCGAGATGTAACGTGGCAGGAAGCTTGGGATGCGATTGTTTTGAAAAAAGATCTGAGCTATCGAATTTTAGGTCATCAGATTTGGGTCGGTCATCATCAGCAGCTCAAGCAGCGACTATTGCAAGAGCAAGAACTCAAAAAATTAGTTCAATCGAGTAACTTGGGTGATATGCCGCGCCAAGTCATGATCGAGGCGAGAATTGTTGAGGCCCAAAGAAACTTTGCCCGTCATCTAGGTGCCAAACTTAATTATCAAAAAGAAAGCGCCAGGCAGTGGCAAAGTGATTTGAAGTCGCAAGGTTTGAGTGGCTATGAGGCAGCTAGCGCGACGATAGGAATTTTGGGCAAGGAGGCGGCTGGCTTATTGCAGATCGAATTATCTGCCCTAGAAGCCGATGGACTAGGGCAGATAGTTTCTAATCCACGCGTTATGGCAGCGGACAATACACAGGCTTTGATAGAGCAAGGTACAGAATTACCCTATCAATCCTCGGCGGGCCAAGGGGCCACCAAGGTGCAGTTTCGTAAAGCAAATCTACGCTTACAGGTCAAACCCAGCATCATGAAGGATCGTGCGATCTTATTGGATGTTGATATCAATAAAGACAGCGTGGGCCTAAAAACTGAACATGGCTTTGCGATCGATACCAAACATCTAAAGACCCAGGTGATGGTCGAGAGTGGGGGCACTGTCATTTTGGGGGGTATTTTTCAAGAAGCAGAGCGTCAAGATGAGACGGCAGTTCCTTGGATTTCGAAAATTCCGATCCTCGGTTATTTATTTAAGCAAGAAGCTAAAAGTAAAGATAAGACAGAATTATTAATATTTTTAACGCCAACCTTAGTCAATTCACCAAACCCTCAGTAGAATCATGGGTGTGAGCCAGATTTCAGACAATATTTTTCTCGTGGGGGTCATGGGTGCCGGTAAGACCACCGTGGGACGTCTTTTGGCTAAAAAATTAGGGCGCCGTTTTATTGACTCTGATCATGAGATCGAGCAACGCTGTGGGGTCAAGATTCCCGTCATCTTTGAGATGGAGGGCGAGGAAGGTTTTCGTAAGCGTGAGGCACAAGTCATTGATGAACTGACGCAAGAGAAAAATATCGTATTGGCTACCGGCGGTGGTGCCGTATTACTTCCTGAGAACAGACAGCACCTCAAAGAGCGTGGCGTGGTGATTTATCTGCGTGCAACTCCTCACGAACTTTGGTTGCGCACCCGCAATGACAAGGGTCGTCCTCTTTTGAACAACAACGACCCTAGAGGAACTTTAGAAAAGCTATTCACCATTCGTGATCCTTTATATCGCGAAACCGCTCACCACATTATTGATACTGGTAAGCCTAATGTGAGTCAGTTAGTCAACAATCTGATTATGCAAGTCGAGTTATCCGCATGAAAACATTACATCTTGATCTTGGTGAAAGAAGTTACCCGATACATATTGGGAGTCAATTACTCACTCGTGCTGAACTCTATCAACCGCATTTAAAAGGGCGCATGAGTGCGATTGTGACTAATGAAACGGTCGCTCCTTTATATGCAAAACAAGTGAAAGAAACTTTAGAGTCGCTCGGTCAAAAGGTATGCGTAATCGTTTTACCAGATGGCGAAGTTTATAAAACTTGGGAAACTCTGCAGAAAATTTTTGATGGGCTCTTGCGAGAGACTGCTGATCGCAAAACAACCCTAATTGCCTTAGGTGGTGGTGTGATTGGCGATATGACAGGTTTTGCGGCAGCTTCATACATGAGGGGTGTGCCTTTTATTCAGGTGCCAACAACACTTTTATCGCAAGTCGATTCATCGGTGGGTGGTAAGACGGGCATTAATCACCCGCTTGGCAAAAATATGATCGGCGCTTTTTATCAACCTGCTGCTGTGTTGGCGGATTTAGACACTTTAAAGACTTTGTCACCCAAAGAGTTAGCGGCAGGTTTGGCTGAGGTGGTCAAGCACGGCGCGATTGCAGATGTAAAGTTTTTAGATTGGATAGAAGCACACACAGCAGAATTGAATCGCTGTGATGCCGCGGCTATGGAATTTGCCGTACTTCGTTCTTGCGAAATTAAATCTGATGTGGTTGCCAAAGATGAGCGTGAAGGTGGCTTGCGAGCTATCTTGAACTTCGGTCATACTTTTGGCCATGCGATTGAAGCAGGTATGGGCTACGGTGAGTGGTTGCACGGCGAGGCAGTTGGTTGTGGCATGGTCATGGCAGCCGACCTTTCTACACGTTTAGGTGGTATCACAGACGCCGATGCGCAAAGACTTAAAAACATCATTGCCGCATTGCATCTGCCTACGGTACCACCGAGCTTCGGCGTTGAACGTTACCTTGAGCTGATGAGCGTGGATAAAAAAGCTGAAGGGGGTGAAGTTAAATACATTGTTCTACAACCGATGGGTCAAGCCAAAATTACTAAGGTTCCAGAGAGCACAGTTATTGAAACATTAAAGGCCACGCGAGCAGCGTAATGATGCCATTCAATTTGGCCCCTTATGCAGTCTCTGAGGTGAATAGTTTAGGTAGAGAGCATACTGAGCCAGCAGAGCCAAGTCGCTCAGGACGTAATCCTTTTTCTCGTGACCGAGACAGGATTATTCATTCCACAGCGTTTCGGCGTTTAGAGTACAAGACTCAAGTTTTTTTAAATCACGAGGGTGATCACTTTCGTACTCGTTTAACTCATAGCTTAGAGGTTGCTCAGATTGGTCGCGCAGTTGCGAGGCGTTTGCAGCTGAATGAAGATTTAGTAGAAGCCATTAGCCTTGCTCATGACCTAGGGCATACTCCTTTTGGACATGCTGGCCAGGATGCGCTAAATGAGTGTATGCGTGACTATGGTGGTTTTGAACACAACCTACAAAGTCTTTGGGTCGTTGATTTTCTTGAAGAGCGTTATGCAGGTTGGGATGGTCTTAATCTCACCTATGAAACGCGCGAAGGTATTTTGAAGCATTGCTCTAAAAATAATGCTAAACAATTAGGGCGATTGGGTGAGCGATTTTTGCAAGGTCAGCAACCTAGTTTGGAAGCTCAGCTAGCTAATATTGCCGACGAGATTGCGTATAACAATCATGATATCGATGATGGGGTGCGCTCGGGTCTCATACAAATTGAACAACTCAGCGAAGTCAGTCTATGGCGTTCACAAAGAGAGCTTGTTCAAGCAAGATATCCACAATTGATCGGTCGACGCATGGTCTGTGAAGTAGTGCGTCATATCATCCATGTTTTGGTAGATGATTTGGTCAAGGCGAGCCAAGCACGCATTCAGCAATTACAGCCACAGTCTCTCGATGATGTGAGGCGCTTACCAAAGATTATTGATTTTTCAGATTCAATGCGTGAGCAGGCTATAGAAATGAAGCGCTTTTTGTTCAAAAACCTGTATCGACATGAGCAGGTGCTATTACAAACCACAAAAGCGGCAGAATGCGTGAAGCAACTCTTTGCGGTTTATCTCAATAACCCCCAGTTAATACCTGCGGATTTTCGTCCTCAAGATCAATTAACCAGACGTATTTCCCATTACATTGCGGGTATGACCGATCGTTATGCCGAAAAAGAGTTTTTGCGTCATTTAAGCTCATAGGGGTATCCTAACGCTATGGCGCGTTTACCAAGACTCGTTTTGCCGGGTTATCCCATGTATGCCTCTGTGCGAGGCCATCAAGGGCAGGCTATTTTTTTGGATGATGCTGACCGCAGAACCTATCTAGAGTGGCTAAGAGATGCTGCACGTGAGCATGAATTAGCAATACACGCTTATGTTCTAACGCAAAATCAGGCACAAATCCTAGCTACGCCTAAGCATACCCAAAGCCTAGCCAAGGTCATGCAATCCTTGGGCCGTCGTTATGCACATTACTCACATCACCGCTATCAAACGACCGGAACTCTGTGGGAGGGGCGCTTTCGCTCTTGCTTGATTGAAGCCGAACAGTTTTTTATTAAAGCCCAACAATTCATCGAGCAAGCGCCGGTCGTTCAGCATTTGGTACAAAAACCGGGTGACTGGGCTTGGTCAACGGCAAATCACCATACGGGACAAGAAACAATCCCCTGGATCAATGATCATCCCCAGTATTGGGCTTTAGGTAATACCCCCTTTGAGCGTCAACTAGCCTGGACTAGCTTATTGGCAGACCATTTATCTTCCGTAGATCTAGATAAAGTGAGTAAACACTTCAATTATGGATGGCCGCTCCTCTCTGAAGAACTCCTAGCCAGTTTAGGTAGCCAACTCAACCGCCCCATGGTCATTCGTAAGGCGGGCCGCCCTAAAAAACAAGTCGTCAAATAAACCAAAAAATCCCTCAGTTCACCAAAATAGTGCCGTTTAGAAACCAATAATGTGCTGACCCATATTTTCCTGTCCCTAATTATTGAGCGGTGGCGGAGGGATCATAAATAAATTAGTGACAGACACTAATATTTTTCTATTGCAAGTGCTCGGGTATTCCCCTATAGTCCAATCAAAACCCCGTAAAAGTGAGGGGGGTGTTGCCTCTACCGAAGAATAAATGAGGCTCGTCTACTAGATAGGAACGTATCCGTGAATACTACGCCAGTATTGCGCCCTGCGGCGCAAGGTCTTTATGACCCACAAAATGAACACGACGCTTGCGGTGTTGGCTTTGTAGCGCACATCAAGGGTAAAAAAACACATGACATCGTGACCCAGGGTCTAAAGATTTTGGAGAACATCGATCACCGTGGTGCAGTCGGTGCAGATCCTTTAATGGGCGACGGTGCCGGTATCTTGATTCAGATACCTGATGAGTTCTATCGTGAAGAAATGGCAAAACAAGGTGTGCACTTGCCACCTGCCGGAGAGTACGGCGTAGGTATGGTGTTCTTACCTAAAGAAAGAGCTTCTCGCCTAGCCTGCGAACAAGAGTTAGAGCGTACAGTTCGTATTGAAGGTCAGGTCATGTTGGGTTGGCGTGATGTGCCAGTCGACAAGAACATGCCGATGTCACCGACCGTTCGTAAGACAGAGCCAGTGATTCGTCAAATCTTCATCGGCCGTGGTCGGGACATTATGACAACAGACGCTCTGGAGCGTAAGTTGTATGTGATTCGTAAGACAGCGAGTCATGCGATTCAAGATCTACAACTGAAGCACGGTAAAGAGTATTTCGTGACATCTATGTCGGCCCGTACCGTTGTCTATAAGGGTCTGTTATTGGCAAACCAAGTGGGCGCCTACTATGACGATCTGAAAGATCCACGTGTGGTCTCAGCTTTGGCGCTTGTGCACCAACGTTTCTCAACAAACACTTTCCCTGCGTGGGAGTTGGCTCACCCCTATCGCATGATTGCGCACAACGGTGAAATTAATACCGTGAAGGGTAATGTGAACTGGATCAATGCCAGAACAGGTGCGATTAGCTCACCTGTATTAGGTGATGATTTACAAAAACTGTGGCCTTTGATTTACCCAGGCCAATCAGACACAGCCAGTTTTGATAACTGTTTAGAGCTACTCGTGATGGCTGGTTACCCCATGGCGCACGCGATGATGATGATGATCCCAGAGGCCTGGGAACAACATACGCTCATGGATGACAACCGTCGTGCTTTCTACGAATACCACGCAGCAATGATGGAGCCATGGGATGGCCCAGCAGCGATTGCCTTTACCGATGGTCGTCAGATCGGTGCAACTTTGGATCGTAATGGTTTGCGCCCAGCACGTTATTACGTGACCGATGATGACCTGGTGATCATGGCATCAGAAGCTGGCGTACTGACCTTCCCAGAAAATAAGATTGTTAAAAAATGGCGCTTACAGCCAGGCAAGATGTTCTTAATTGATATGGAACAGGGTCGCATCATTGATGACGTTGAGCTCAAAGATGCTTTAGCAAAAGCAAAACCTTATAAGAGCTGGATTGATGCAGTTCGCATCAAGCTCGATGAAATTGATGTGCAAGCTGCTGATGCCAAAGCTGATGCAGAAAATATTCGCCCACAAGCGAGCCTCTTAGATCGTCAACAGGCCTTTGGTTATACGCAAGAGGACGTGAAGTTCTTAATGGCGCCAATGGCACAAGCTGGTGAAGAGGCGATTGGTTCTATGGGTAACGATAGCCCATTGGCTGTGCTTTCAAACAAGAACAAACCACTCTATAACTACTTCAAACAGTTGTTTGCGCAGGTGACTAATCCTCCAATTGACCCGATTCGCGAAAACCTCGTGATGTCATTGGTTTCATTTATCGGTCCTAAGCCTAATTTATTAGATACCAACAATATCAATCCTCCAATGCGCTTAGAGGTTTCTCAGCCAGTATTGGATTTTGAAGATATTGCCAAGATCCGTCATATCGAGCATTACACGGGTGGTAAGTTCCGCTCTTACGAGTTGGATATCTGTTATCCGGCCGATTGGGGTAAAGATGGTGTTGAAGCACGCTTAGCCTCTTTATGTGCTGAAGCAGTTGATGCTGTGAACTCGGGCTATAACATTTTGATCATCAGTGATCGTCAAGTAGCCGCCAGTCATGTGGCCATCCCAGCACTCTTAGCAACTTCAGCGATTCATCAACACCTCGTAGAAAAAGGTTTAAGAACCTCTACAGGCTTAGTTGTAGAAACTGGTAGTGCCAGAGAAGTTCATCATTTCGCACTATTGGCAGGTTATGGTGCTGAAGCAGTGCATCCCTATTTGGCGATGGAAACTTTGGCACAAATGGCCCAAGATCTCAAAGGCGATTTGTCAGCTGAAAAAGTTATCAAGAACTTCACAAAGGCCATCGGTAAGGGCTTACAAAAAGTCATGTCGAAGATGGGTATTTCGACTTATATGTCTTATACCGGCGCACAGATTTTTGAAGCCATTGGTTTGTCAAAAGAATTAATTGATAAATACTTCAAAGGGACAGCATCAAACGTCGGTGGTATTGGTGTGTTTGAAGTCGCTGAAGAAGCTCTGCGTATGCATAGCCTCGCCTTTGGTAATGATCCTGTACTAGCAAACATGCTCGATGCTGGTGGCGAGTATGCTTTCCGTATTCGCGGCGAAGATCATATGTGGACACCCGACTCGATTGCTAAGTTACAGCACTCGACTCGTCAAGGCCCAGAAAAAGGCGGTTACCAAACCTATAAAGAGTACGCGAATATCATCAATGATCAAAGCAAGCGTCATATGACCTTGCGTGGCTTATTTGAGTTCAAGGTAGACCCAAGCAAAGCAATTCCATTAGATGAGGTTGAGCCTGCTAAAGAAATCGTTAAACGTTTTGCAACGGGTGCGATGTCATTGGGTTCTATTTCTACAGAAGCGCATGCAACTTTAGCGATTGCGATGAACCGTATTGGCGGTAAGTCAAATACTGGTGAAGGTGGTGAAGATAACAAGCGTTATCGTAATGAGCTCAAGGGTATCAAGATCAAGCAAGGCGAAACCTTGGCTAGCATCATTGGCGACGATATCGTCAAAGCAGACATCCCATTGTCTGAAGGCGACTCGCTGCGCTCTAAGATTAAGCAAGTTGCCTCTGGTCGCTTTGGTGTGACCGCTGAGTACCTGACTTCTGCAGATCAGATTCAGATCAAGATGGCCCAAGGTGCTAAGCCTGGTGAGGGCGGACAATTGCCTGGTAGCAAGGTGTCTGACTATATTGGCCAGCTCCGTTACTCAGTGCCTGGCGTTGGTTTGATTTCTCCGCCACCACACCATGATATTTATTCGATTGAAGATTTGGCTCAGTTGATTCACGATCTTAAGAATGTGAATAGCCAAGCAGATATTTCTGTGAAGCTAGTTTCTGAAGTGGGTGTAGGTACTGTGGCTGCGGGTGTAGCTAAAGCAAAAGCTGACCACGTTGTAATTGCTGGTCACGATGGCGGTACAGGGGCTTCACCTTTATCTTCTATCAAGCATGCTGGCTCACCTTGGGAGCTTGGTTTAGCAGAAACGCAGCAGACTTTAGTTCTCAATGGTCTACGCAGCCGTATTCGTGTACAGGCGGATGGTCAGATGAAGACGGGTCGCGATGTTGTCATCGGCGCGCTCTTAGGTGCTGATGAGTTTGGCTTTGCAACGGCACCCTTGGTTGTTGAGGGCTGCATCATGATGCGTAAATGCCATTTGAATACCTGCCCTGTGGGTGTTGCAACACAAGATCCTGAGTTGCGTAAGAAATTCTCAGGCAAACCTGAGCATGTTGTGAATTTCTTCTTCTTTATCGCTGAAGAAGTTCGTGAAATCATGGCGCAATTAGGTATTAAGAAATTTGATGAGTTGATTGGTAAAACTGATTTGCTCGATATGAAAAAAGGTATCGAGCATTGGAAGGCTAAGGGCTTGGATTTTGCAAAGATCTTCCAAGCTCCTGATGTTCCTGCAGAAGTGCCACGTTATCAAGTGGAAGTACAGGATCACGGTTTGCAAACTGCGCTGGATCACACCTTGATTGAAAAATCAAAAGCCGCTCTCGAAAAAGGTGAGCGTGTTTCATTTATTCAGCCAATCAAGAACGTTAACCGCACGGCGGGCGCCATGCTTTCCGGTGAGGTGGCTAAACGTTATGGTCATGAAGGTTTGCCTGAAGATACGATTCATATTCAGTTAAACGGTACAGCGGGTCAGAGCTTTGCAGCATTTTTAGCTCACGGCATTACGATGGATTTGGTCGGTGACGGTAACGACTACGTGGGTAAAGGTTTGTCAGGCGGTCGTGTGATTGTTCGTGCACCTCATGAGTTCCGTGGGGATACTGCCCAAAACATCATCGTGGGTAATACAGTGCTTTATGGTGCGATCGGTGGCGAAGCCTTCTTTAATGGGGTCGCTGGTGAGCGCTTTGCAGTGCGTAACTCTGGTGCGATTGCGGTTGTTGAAGGTACAGGCGACCATGGTTGTGAGTACATGACTGGAGGTACGGTCGTGGTGCTCGGTATGACAGGGCGTAACTTTGCTGCCGGTATGAGCGGCGGGGTGGCCTATGTGTACGACGAAGATGGTCTTTTTGCGAAGCGTTGTAACACTAGTATGGTGACATTGGAAGCAGTATTACCTAGCGCTGAGCAAGAAGCCAAGATGCCAAAATCAGAGTGGCATGCACCCGTGAATGTGAAAGAGGGTGGTGAGCGCTTAACGGATGAAGTGATTCTCAAAGGTTTAGTGGAGCGCCACTTTAAGCACACCGGTTCAGAGCGTGCCAAAGCTATTTTGGCCAACTGGGATTCATCACGAGCACGCTTTGTGAAAGTCTTCCCCACAGAATATCGCCGCGCATTGGGTGAGTTGTGGGAGCGTTCACAGGGCAATAAACAGGCTGCGGCCGTTTAAGAATAGATAAAGAGGAATAGCCATGGGTAAAGTCACTGGTTTTATGGAGTTTGAGCGCTTAAGTGAGCATTACGAAGAGCCAACGAAGCGCGTTAAACATTACAAAGAATTCGTTATGGCCTTAAGCGATGACGAAGCAAAAGTTCAGGGTGCGCGTTGCATGGACTGTGGTATCCCGTTTTGTAATAACGGATGCCCAGTGAACAACATCATTCCTGACTTTAATGATTTGGTTTATCAACAAGATTGGCAAAACGCGATTGAGGTTTTGCACTCTACCAATAACTTCCCTGAGTTCACGGGCCGTATTTGCCCGGCACCTTGCGAGGCTGCTTGTACTTTAGGGATACATGAAGATCCGGTGGGTATTAAATCCATTGAACACGCCATTATTGATAAGGCATGGGCGAATGGTTGGGTCAAACCAGTATTGCCTAAACAGAAGACTGGCAAGAAGGTCGCTGTAGTGGGCGCTGGTCCTGCAGGTATGGCTGCCGCTCAGCAGCTAGCGCGTGCCGGTCATGATGTCACGCTCTTTGAAAAGAATGATCGTGTAGGCGGTCTCTTGCGTTACGGCATTCCTGACTTCAAGATGGAAAAAGAATTAATTGACCGTCGTGTGTCGCAAATGGAAGCTGAAGGCGTGAAGTTTGAGACAGGTGTTTTTGTTGGTAAAGATGCGCCGGGTAAGGAAGTTAAAAACTACGCCAAGAAAACAGTTTCTCCGGAGCAATTACAAAAAGACTTTGATGCAGTGGTGATTTCTGGTGGCGCTGAGCAGCCACGAGATTTGCCTGTACCAGGTCGTGAGCTAGAAGGTATTCACTTTGCTTTGGAGTTCTTGATTCCGCAAAATAAAGAAGTTGCCGGTGATGGTAAGAACCAAATTAGAGCCGACGGTAAGCATGTGGTGGTGATCGGTGGTGGCGACACAGGCTCAGACTGTGTAGGCACATCCAATCGTCACGGCGCAAAATCTGTGGCGCAGTTTGAGTTATTGCCACAACCTCCTGAGCAAGAGAATAAGCCTTTGGTTTGGCCTTATTGGCCCACCAAGTTACGCACTTCAACTTCTCATGAAGAAGGTTGTGAGCGTGACTGGTCAGTGGCTACCAAGCGTTTTGAAGGTAAAAACGGCAAAGTAGAAAAACTCATCGGTGTACGTCTGGAATGGAAAGACGGCAAGATGCAAGAAATCCCCGGTAGTGAGTTTGAGATGAAAGCCGATCTAGTTTTGCTAGCCATGGGTTTTGTTTCACCAGTACAAACAGTACTCGATGCATTTGGTGTTGAAAAAGACGCCAGAGGTAATGCCAAAGCAGCGACTGAAGGCGCAAAAGCCTACTACACCAATGTGCCTAAAGTATTTGCAGCTGGCGATATGCGTCGCGGCCAATCACTCGTTGTTTGGGCGATCCGTGAGGGTCGTCAGTGCGCTCGCGCAGTAGACGAGTTCTTGATGGGGTCTAGCGTTCTACCGCGCTAATCATGATCTATTGATAAACTGCCGTTATAGATATTAAAAATAAACATGACGGCAGCTTTTCACCCACAAGATTCCAATACCTCGATCGTTTCTCTCAGAAACGTAGACTTCTCCTATGCTCCGGGGGAACGTACGATTTTGTCTGGACTCAATATGGAGTTTCCGCGTGGCAAAGTCGTGGCAGTCATGGGGGGTTCAGGCTGTGGCAAAACCACTGTCTTACGTTTGATTGGTGGCCAAGTCGCCGCCCAACAAGGACAAGTTCTTTTTGAAGGGCAAGACGTTGGGCAAATGGATACCGCAGCGCTCATGCAGGCGAGACGTCGCATGGGCATGCTGTTTCAATTTGGCGCACTTTTTACTGATATGAGTGTCTTTGATAACGTGGCTTTCCCACTCAGAGAGCATACTCAGCTATCAGAGCAAACGATTCGGGATCTTGTGCTCATGAAACTCAATGCAGTGGGTTTACGAGGTGCGCGAGATTTGATGCCTTCACAAATTTCAGGGGGCATGGCTAGACGCGTTGCCTTGGCGCGCGCTATTGCTCTAGACCCGCCACTCATCATGTATGACGAGCCTTTTGCTGGCTTAGATTCTATTTCTTTGGGTATCACGGCGCGCTTAATCAGAGACATGAATCAAGCATTGGGTGCCACTAGTATTTTGGTCACTCACGATATCCCAGAAACTTTTGAGATTGCTGATTACGTTTACTTTATTGCTAATGGCAAGATTGCAGCTCAAGGCACTCCTGATGATCTGCGTGTTTCCACAGACCCATTTGTGAAACAATTTGTAGCTGCAGAACCCGATGGCCCTGTGCCTTTCCATTATCCAGCCCAGAATATCCGTGATGATTTTGGAGTACGTTCATGAATCCCGTACTTCAATCTTTAGCTAGTCTTGGTGCTTTTGTCAGAGAAAATCTCGCGGGTTTAGGTTTTGCCTCACGCATGTTCGTAACCATCATGCGCCGCTCAGCACCATTACTCAAAAGACCTCGTTTAGTGAGCGACCAAATACATTTTGTCGGCAACTACTCATTTGTCATCATTGCTGTCTCAGGACTGTTTGTTGGTTTTGTTCTGGGTTTACAAGGCTATTACACATTAAATCGTTATGGGTCTGAACAAGCCTTAGGACTTTTAGTGGCGCTGTCATTGGTTAGAGAGCTAGGCCCTGTAGTCACCGCACTCTTGTTTGCGGGACGCGCTGGCACATCACTCACCGCCGAGATTGGTCTCATGAAAGCCGGTGAACAACTCTCTGCCATGGAAATGATGGCTGTTGACCCATTATCTAGAGTCATTGCCCCGCGCCTATGGGCAGGCATTATTGCGATGCCTATCTTGGCTGCTATTTTTAGCGCAGTAGGTGTCATGGGAGGTTATCTCGTGGGCGTGCCTTTGATTGGTGTAGACGACGGGGCATTCTGGTCACAAATGCAAGCGGGCGTAGATGTAGTGAAAGACGTGGGTAATGGTGTGATCAAGAGTTTTGTCTTTGGTATTGCGGTGACATTTATTGCGCTTTACCAAGGCTATGAAGCAAAGCCCACCCCTGAAGGTGTGGCAAGAGCCACAACGCGCACCGTGGTGATTGCTTCTTTGGCGGTGTTAGGTTTGGACTTCCTTTTAACAGCTGTGATGTTCTCTAGCTAAAAAGGTGTTATAAAGGTTTATAGATTTTGTAATCGATTATGAAAAAACAAACATTAGATATCTGGGTTGGTTTATTTGTTGTCTTAGGCATTTTGGCGCTATTGTTTCTTGCCTTAAAAGCCGGCAATATGAGTTCATTTACTTTCCAGCCAACCTATGAGGTGAGCGCACGTTTTGACAATATCGGTGGTTTAAAGCCTCGGGCACCTGTTAAGAGTGCCGGTGTTGTTGTTGGTCGCGTTAAAGAAATTCGTTTTGATGATCAAAGTTATCAAGCAACTGTCGTTCTAGCCCTAGAAGAGCGTTATAAATTTCCTAAAGATACTTCAGCAAAAATTTTGACTTCAGGTCTTCTAGGTGAGCAGTATGTTGGTTTAGAGGCCGGTGGTGATGAGGCTATGATTGCCCAGGGTAGTAAGTTAACGCAAACTCAATCAGCGATCGTTCTAGAAAACTTAATCGGACAATTTCTATACAACAAAGCTTCGGAAACCCCAGATAAAAAATAAGTTATAGCAATACATAGAAGAGTTATCGATTCATTAATAAAAAAAATTGAGTGAAACAATCATGAAACTCTTGGCTAAATTTTGGACCTTTAGCATGCAGCGCTTAATATTAGTTGCAGGTGTGCTGGTTTTATCTGCTTGCGCTACTGTGGCACCACAGAGTGAGCGTGTTGCGAAGATTGATCCCTTAGAAGGTTTTAATCGTGGGGTCTTTGAGTTCAACCAAAAGCTTGATGAGTACGCTATTAAACCGGTTGCAGAGGCCTACCGCTTTGTTTTGCCAGAGCCAGTTCGTAAAGGTATTACAAACTTTTTTCAGAATATTTTAGATATCTACAACGCGGGCCATAATCTCCTGCAGGGCAAGCCCATGGATGCGGTGAGTGATATTGGTCGTTTTGTGGTGAACTCAACCTTGGGTATTTTGGGTATCTTTGATGTAGCCACCGATATGGGCCTAGAAAAACACCCTGAAGATTTTGGTCAAACTTTCGCGGTCTGGGGTGTCCCTCAAGGCCCCTACCTCGTTTTACCTTTCTTCGGGCCTAGCACCGTCAGAGACGGTGTGGGTTTTGGTTTTGATATTTATACCGACTTTGTACTTAATTCTGATCGTCTTAATAGTGATGAGAAGATAGGCATTACAGGCTTACGTATTATTAATTTGCGCGCCAATCTGCTTGATGCTGAACAACTGGTTGATGCCGCAGCCTTTGATCGCTACAGCTTTATTAGAGATTCTTATTTACAGCGCCGTCGTAATCAGGTCTTTGATGGCAATCCACCTCCTCTCAAAGAAGAAGATTAAGCTTTCCTTCCCCCCCATGTTTTTGGGAGTGTATAGAGCCTAATCTGCTGTAAACCAATACAATAGCAATATAAATAGTGCGGGGTCTTGCCTATGCCCGTAAATAGGATTGTTGGATTGGATAAAGAATGAGAATGAAACGATATTTTCTTAGAGTGATGACTTTAGCTTGTCTAGGTTTATTAAACCTAGGATTTGCTCACGCACAAAATAAAGATACGGCTGATGGCTTAGTCAAGTTTGTCGTTGAAGATGTTATGAATACCATCAAAAATGACAAGGCGATACAAGCCGGTGATCTGAGAAAAATTAATACTCTCGTTGATCAAAAAATCCTACCGTATTCTAATTTTCAGAAAACAACTCGCCTAGCAATGGGCAGAAATTGGAATAAAGCTACACCTGCACAACAAGAGCAAATTACGCAAGAATTTAAAAATCTTTTGATTCGGATCTACTCAGGGGCTTTGGCACAAGTGAGAGATCAAAAGATTCAGTACAAGCCATTTAGAGCTGCAGCAGATGAAACAGATGTCATCGTGCGCACAGTGGTGATTGGCAAGGGTGAGCCCATTCAAATTGACTATCGTGTCGAGAAAACCAATGATGGTTGGAAAGTCTATGACATCAATGTGTTGGGTGCTTGGCTCGTTGAGTCCTATCGTAACCAATTCAATGACCAGGTCAGTAAGGGTGGGATTGAAGGATTGGTTCAGTTTTTACAGCAACGTAATGCTGCTTTAGCAGCAGGTAAGTAATATGCCTACTTTTGTTGTCCCCCCAACGATTGACCACAGTAATGTGGAGGCACTCATTGATGCCATCACTCAATTGGCAAACACGGGGGATGCTATCACTGTGGAGTGTCAGGCCTTAGAGCAATTTGATTCAAGTGCTATTAGTCTATTCATGGCCGCCAAGCGTGCTGCCAAGCAAGTCACAATTCTGAATGCCCCAGAAAAGCTTAAAAGCTTGGCCCAGGTTTATGGCGTTACAGAATTTGTTACTCAATGAGCGCGATATCGTTTAAAAATCTCACGAAGCAATACGGTTCTTTGACAGCTTTGCAGTCAATTAACCTAGATATTGAAGAAGGAGAATTCTTTGGACTCTTAGGCCCCAATGGTGCGGGTAAGACGACTTTGATTTCCATCTTGGCTGGCCTTTGTAAACCCACGAGTGGCTTTGCGACTTTAATGGGTTTTGATGTGCAAGCCCAATTTAGAGAGGCTAGACGTCGTCTAGGAATTGTTCCACAAGAGCTCGTCTTTGACCCATTTTTTACTGTGCGAGAAACCTTAGAGTTTCAATCCGGATACTTTGGTATCAAGCATAACGCCGACTGGATTGATGAAATCCTGGAGAACTTGGGACTCACTGACAAAGCCAATAAAAACATGCGCGCACTCTCTGGCGGCATGAAGCGTCGCGTTTTGGTAGCACAAGCGTTGGTCCATCGGCCACCTGTGATTGTTTTAGATGAGCCCACTGCAGGAGTCGATGTTGAGTTGCGTCAGTCGCTTTGGCAATTTATTTCAAGACTCAATCAACAAGGCCACACCATCGTTCTTACAACGCATTATTTGGAAGAGGCAGAACAACTTTGTCATCGCATAGCGATGATGAAGCAAGGCCAAATTGTTGCTCTGGATACGACTAAGAACTTATTAGCTAGAGTAAGCCATGATGATCAGCGTAAAGCTGATTTAGAAGATGTTTTCATGCAAATCATGGCAGGGGCCCATCATGAGTAATCATCAAGAATTGCCAAATACTCTACAAAAGACCTCAATACCGGTTTTGGCTCAGGAGACAAGCGGTTTCTTTGCTCTTTTTTATAAAGAAGTGAAACGTTTTTGGCGTGTAAGTTTTCAGACTGTTGCAGCTCCGGTGCTCACAGCGATTTTGTACATGATGATTTTTGGTCATGTGCTTGAAGACCATGTGAAAGTTTATGAACAGATTAGTTACACCGCCTTCTTAATTCCGGGTTTAGTGATGATGAGCTTATTACAAAATGCATTTGCCAATACATCCTCATCACTCATTCAGTCGAAAATCACAGGCAACCTCATTTTTGTTCTTTTGGCACCTTTGTCGCATTTGGAGTTCTTCTTGGCGTATGTGTTGGCTGCCATGCTGCGCGGTGTCGTGGTGGGTCTCGGAGTCCTGATGGCCACCATCGGTTTTGTGGATCTACAAGCCTATGCCATTCTTTGGATCGTCTTATTTGCTCTCTTAAGCTCCGCAGTACTAGGTGCTCTAGGATTGATTGCGGGTATTTGGGCAGAAAAGTTCGATCAATTAGCAGCCTTTCAGAACTTCTTCATCATGCCTGCCACCATGCTCTCAGGCGTCTTCTACTCGATACATACCTTACCTAGTATTTGGCAAACCATTTCTCATTTCAATCCATTCTTTTACATGATTGATGGCTTTAGGTACGGCTTCTTTGGGGTTTCTGATGTATCTCCCTGGATGTCTTTAGCGATTGTGGCAACATTCTTTCTCATTGTGGCTAGCATTGCGATTCGTATGTTGGCTAAAGGCTATAAATTAAGACACTAATCAGATCAGCAGTACAGATTGAACTAATAAATACTTAAATCATGCTACCCACTCCAGAACAAGTGAAAGCCTATATTCAAGCGGGATTAAATTGCACCCATATTGAAGTTGAAGGCGATGGTCAACACTTTTTTGCAACCATTGTTAGTCCTGAGTTTCAGGGTTTAAGACCTGTGCAAAGACATCAAAAAGTTTACGCCGTACTTGGCGATCGTATGAAAGCAGAAATTCATGCGCTTTCATTTAAAACCTTAACTCCCGAAGAATTTCAGGCTTAGGTCCATGCGCCACTACAATGTGGCGCATGGATAAATTACGCATACTTGGTGGCCAAGCACTTGCTGGCGAGATTCAAATTGCAGGGGCAAAAAATGCTGCTCTGCCCATTTTGTGTGCCGCACTACTGACTGATCAGCCTGTTCAGCTATCTAATCTTCCTGATCTTCAGGACGTGAGAACGATTCTGAAGATTTTGATGCAGATGGGTTTGAAAGTTACTTTCCCTAAGCCTGATGATCGCTCGGTCGTGATTTTGGATGCTTCAGATATTCATACTCCAGAAGCCTCTTATGAGCTTGTGAAAACCATGCGGGCTTCTATCTTGGTTTTGGGGCCACTGTTAGCACGCTTTGGTCGTGCCAAAGTTTCGCTACCTGGTGGTTGTGCGATTGGGGCAAGGCCTGTAGACCAACATATCAAAGGCTTAAAGGCTATGGGCGCGGCGATTAGCATTGAGCATGGCTATATACAGGCTAGTTTTGGCGAGGGCCACAAAGCGCTGCAGGGCGCCAAGATTGTGACCGATATGATCACAGTCACGGGAACAGAAAATCTTTTAATGGCCGCTGTCTTGGCGCAAGGAAAAACCGTCCTTGAGAATGCAGCGCGTGAGCCTGAGGTTACTGATTTGGCAGAATTACTCGTCAAAATGGGCGCAAAGATTAGTGGCATAGGTACCGATAAATTGGTGATTGAAGGTGTGGCCAAGCTGCATGGGGCCCAACATGCCGTGATTGCTGACCGTATCGAAACAGGCACCTTCATGTGTGCTGCAGCCATTATGGGTGAGACAGGTGCAGACTTGCTACTAAAGAATGCGCGTCCTGATACTTTAGATGCCGTCATTGAAAAATTACGTGAAGCAGGTTTGTCGATCAAGACTGGGGATAACTGGATTCATGTACAAATCAAGCAAAGACCTAAGGCGGTTAGTTTTAGAACTTCTGAATACCCAGCTTTCCCCACGGATATGCAAGCGCAGTTCATGGCCATGAATGCCATTGCTCAGGGTAGTTCACGAGTGACCGAAACTATTTTCGAGAATCGCTTCATGCACGTTCAAGAGCTCAATCGCCTCGGAGCCCAAATCGCGATTGAAGGCAATACGGCAATGACCGAGGGGGTTAATCATTTGTCTGGTGCCATTGTTATGGCCACAGATCTAAGGGCCTCAGCCAGTCTAGTAATTGCTGGTTTAGCTGCTCAAGGTGAAACCATAGTAGATCGTATCTATCATCTTGACCGTGGTTATGACCGTATGGAAAGAAAATTGGCAGCTGTAGGCGCCAATATCAGCCGTATCCAGTAAGCCCTGATATTTCTAAATAAACCTGAGCGGGTCTGATAAGACCCGCAAAGCATGAAATAATAGAGTCATGTCTGAAATTCTGACCCTCGCGCTCTCAAAAGGCCGCATCTTTGAAGAAACCATGCCTATGCTCGCTAAGGCAGGTATCACTGTGGCTGATGATCCTGAGAAATCGCGCAAACTGATTCTTGGGACTTCCAATCCTAAATTAAGAGTCATCATTGTGCGCGCCTCTGATGTACCAACTTATATTCAATATGGCGCTGCTGATTTTGGTGTGGCTGGTTATGACGTACTTGCTGAGCATGGTATGGACGGTTTATATGCCCCGATTGATTTAGGAATCGCCCAATGCCGCATGTCAGTCGCCGTAAGAGACGATTTTGATTACCTCAGTGCGGTACGCCAAGGCGCACGTCTTAAGGTCGTTACCAAGTATGTGCAACAGGCTCGCGAACACTTCGCCAATAAGGGTATGCACGTTGACCTTATTAAGCTCTATGGCTCGATGGAGTTAGGACCACTTGTCGGACTAGCAGATGCGATTGTTGATTTAGTTTCCACCGGTAATACTCTGAAAGCCAATCGACTAAAAGAAGTCGAAGTGATTAAAGAAATTAGTTCACGCTTAGTGATCAATCAAGCTGCTTACAAGCGTCGTCGTGCAGAACTACAACCGTTTTTAGATGCTTTTGCACAAACTGCTTAAAACGAAATTGAGATCGATTAAAAAATCATGAGCTGCCCTGTTCAACGCTTCAATAGCCAAACCGCTGATTTTAAAAATCAGTTGAAGATGCTATTGGCTTTTTCAGAAGCTGATGATGAGGCGATTGATCAAGCGGCAGCAAAAATCTTGGCCGACGTTAAAGCAAGGGGTGATGCTGCTGTTTTAGAGTACACCCAGCGCTTTGATCGCCTCAGTGCTGAGCAAGCCAAGAGCGTCTCAGCCTTGGAGTTAAGGCAAGCCGATCTTCAGCAAGCGCTCGCTAGTTTGCCTGTTGAGCAACGCACTGCCCTAGAGGCAGCTGCAGCGCGTGTGAAGAGTTATCACGAAAAACAAAAGCAAGAGTCTGGTTGTCACTCTTGGGATTATGCGGATGAGCATGGTACTCGTTTAGGTCAAAAGGTAACCCCTTTAGATCGTGTCGGCTTATATGTGCCGGGTGGTAAGGCTGCCTATCCGTCGTCAGTACTGATGAACGCAATGCCAGCCAAAGTTGCTGGTGTGAAAGAAGTCATCATGGTGGTACCTACCCCAGATGGTACGAAGAACCCTCTCGTATTGGCCGCCGCTGCAGTTGCTGGTGTGGATCGTGCCTTTACGATTGGTGGTGCACAAGCGGTAGGGGCTCTGGCTTTTGGCACGGAAACTATTCCAGCAGTAGATAAGATCGTTGGCCCAGGTAATGCCTATGTGGCTGCTGCAAAGCGTCGTGTATTTGGTACGGTCGGTATTGATATGATTGCCGGCCCATCAGAAATCTTAGTACTCTGTGATGGCAAAACAAATCCTGATTGGATTGCGATGGACTTGTTCTCGCAGGCTGAACATGATGAGCTGGCGCAATCCATACTCTTGTGCCCTGATGCTCAATTTATTGAACAGGTTCAAGAGAGTATCAATCGCTTAATCAATGACATGCCAAGACGTGACGTGATTCACGCATCTTTAACAGGGCGTGGCGCATTGATTCAGGTTAGAGATATGGGTGAGGCTTGTGAGATTGCGAATTCGATTGCTGCAGAACACTTGGAAATTTGTGCAGAAAACCCACGTCATTGGGCCGAGCAAATTCGTCATGCAGGCGCGATCTTCATGGGCCCATATACCTCAGAATCTCTGGGCGATTACTGTGCCGGCCCTAATCATGTATTGCCAACCATGCGCACGGCACGTTTTTCTTCACCCTTGGGCGTCTATGACTTTGTCAAACGCTCGAGCATGATTGAAGTGAGTGCTGAAGGTGCCGATCAACTTGGACATATCGCAAGTGTGCTCGCCCATGGTGAAGGTCTGCAAGCTCACGCTAGGGCAGCTGAGATGCGCCTTAAGAACTCTAAGCAATAAACTAAAAGCTAACTAAAAATTAAGCCAAAATTGCTTGAAGTGCTTTGACTAAGGCTGCGCACTGCTCATCGGTACCAATTGTGATGCGTAGGTATTGATCGATACGAGTTTGCTTAAAGTGTCGCACGATGATGTGACGCTCACGTAAGGCCTGAGCCAATTGACCTGCATCGTGTTTGGGGTGGCAGGTGAAAATAAAGTTCGCTTGGGATGGAATCGTTTCAAAGCCTAGCTGATTCAAATCTGCGATCAGGGCCTCGCGACTTTTGATGACTGCTGAGCTGATTGTTTCTAAATGCTTTTGATCATCGATGGCCGCAATTGCCCCAGCCATTGCCAGGCGATCAATCGGGTAAGAGTTAAAACTATTCTTGACTCGTTCTAAACCAGCAATCAAATCAGCATGACCCATGGCATAGCCAACACGCAGACCTGCTAAAGCTCTTGATTTAGATAGGGTGTGTGATACCAAGAGGTTGTGGTATTGATTAATCAAAGTGCTGGCTGATTCAGTACCAAAGTCAACATAAGCTTCATCGACCACGACTACGCTCTCTGTATTATGTTCAAGTAACTCACGAATATCACTTAAGGCTAGGGCGCGACCGGTTGGTGCATTGGGGTTGGGGAAAATAATTCCACCGTTGGCTTTACCTAGGTAGGTTTTGATATCAATCGCAAACTCAGCATTAAGTGGCACTGTCTCAAAATCAATCCCATAGAGCTTGCAATAGACAGGATAAAAACTGTAGGTGATATCCGGAAACAGAATCGCTTTGTCGTGTTTGAGTAAGCCTAAAAATACATGCGCTAAAACCTCATCTGAACCGTTACCCACAAACACCTGATTGGCTTGCAAGTGATAATTCCGAGCAATACACTGTTTTAAAGCATCGGAGTTTGGGTCTGGGTACAAACGTAAGAGTTCGCTATTAGCTTGGCTAATCGCTGCAATAGCTTTCGGGGAGGGCCCATAGGGACTCTCATTGGTGTTGAGTTTGATGAGTTGCGTGAGCTTGGGCTGTTCCCCAGGAACATAGGGGGTTAGTTCTTGAACAGTTTTACTCCAAAAGCGACTCATGATGCACTCAACATTAGCAAAAACTCTATTTTCCTCGTTTTTGGCTCAAGTGGTTGAAAAGCCTGCCTTTTATCATGATCCAAACTAGCAAAACGGGGAAGGGGTGATATCATTACGGCATGAGACAAGTGAACGTCAAACGCAATACCTCAGAGACTCAAATTGAGATTGACCTCAATTTGGACGGCACTGGTCGTGCAGATTTGCAGTCCGGCGTGCCTTTTTTGGACCATATGTTGGATCAAATCGCCCGTCATGGCATGGTTGACCTGACCGTCAAGGCCAAGGGTGACACGCATATTGATGATCACCACACCGTAGAAGATATCGGTATTACCTTAGGTCAAGCCATCGCTAAAGCTGTGGGAGACAAAAAAGGAATTACACGCTATGGCCACTCTTATGTGCCGTTGGATGAGACTTTATCAAGAGTGGTGATTGATTTTTCAGGTCGCCCAGGCCTTGAGTTCCATGTGCCTTTCACACGTGCACGCGTTGGTGACTTTGATGTTGATTTGACTATTGAATTCTTCCGCGGCTTTGTCAACCATGCGGGCGTGACTTTGCATATCGACAATATTCGCGGTATCAATGCGCACCACCAAATTGAAACAGTCTTCAAAGCATTTGGTCGTGCGCTACGCATGGCTTTAGAACTCGATCCACGTGCAGGTGGAGTCGTGCCGTCTACTAAGGGAAGTCTATAAGTCTTAGGCTAAAGCTTTATTGAGCTTTTTTAATCGAGTCGATTTTGTCTAAACAAACCCCCAGGATTGCAATCGTTGACTATGGCATGGGTAATCTGCGCTCAGTTGCGCAAGCCATGATGCATGCTGCTCCTGAAGCACATATTGAGATTGTTACTGATGCAAGTACCATCGCACAGGCTGATAAAGTTGTTTTGCCTGGGCAGGGAGCTATGCCGGATTGCATGAGTCATTTAAAGGACTCCGGTTTACTGGACGCTGTACTGGATGCGAGTAAAAACAAACCCATGCTAGGAATTTGTGTGGGCGAGCAAATGCTTTTTGAATCCAGCACAGAAGTACGCACTCCAAAATACACTGAACACTCTCAAGCAATCAGCCCAGCAGTCACGCCAGGCTTGGCACTCTTACCCGGTAAAGTGATTCGTTTTGATTTAGCCGGTCGCCAGCAAGCCGATGGTTCCCACTTTAAGGTCCCGCATATGGGTTGGAATCAGGTTCGTCAAACCCAAGAGCATGCGCTGTGGCAAGGCATCCCCGATATGACCAGCTTCTATTTTGTGCATAGCTACTATGCGGTACCGGAAGACCCTGCACATATTGTGGGCCAAACAGATTACGGCGCTTGGTTTACCTGTGCGGTCGCACGTGATAATTTATTTGCGACACAATTTCACCCTGAAAAAAGTGCAGAATATGGTTTGCGCTTATATAAAAATTTCGTTAACTGGAACATTTAGTCTCACATCATGTTATTGATCCCTGCTATTGATCTCAAACAAGGTCATTGTGTTCGCCTAGAGCAAGGCGATATGGATAAAGCCACGACATTCTCAGAAGACCCTGCGGCAATGGCAAAGCACTGGGTCAGCCAAGGTGCGCGTCGTTTGCATTTGGTTGATCTTGATGGTGCTTTTGCAGGTAAGCCTAAGAATGAGGCAGCGATTAAGTCTATCCTTAAAGCAGTGGGTGATGATATTCCTGTGCAATTAGGTGGCGGTATACGTGATCTAGAAACTATTGAGCGTTTACTCGATGATGGTTTGAGTTACGTCATTATTGGTACGGCCGCAGTTAAAAACCCAGGATTTCTACAAGAAGCCTGTTTAGCCTTTGGTGGCCACATCATGGTCGGTCTTGATGCTAAAGATGGCAAAGTCGCAACAGATGGTTGGAGCAAACTCACCGGCCATGAAGTGATTGACCTTGCAAAAAAATATGAAGACTATGGCGTTGAAGCCATCATCTATACCGATATTGGCCGTGATGGCATGTTACAGGGCATCAATATGGAAGCCACTGTCAAACTCGCTCAGTCAGTCAATATCCCGATCATTGCTAGCGGCGGCCTATCCAATATGAAAGACATCGATGCACTGTGCGCAGCACAAGATGATGGTGTCATGGGAGTGATTGCCGGTCGCGCGATCTATACCGGTGATTTAGATTTGGCCAAAGCGCAAAAACATGCGGATGCCAAGACATCTTAAATAAACAGAATTATCACTACTAATTACTCATGCTCAGTAAACGTATTATTCCTTGTTTAGACGTGACGGCCGGTCGCGTGGTCAAGGGTGTGAACTTTGTAGAGTTACGTGATGCCGGTGACCCAGTAGAGATTGCCAGACGCTACGATGAGCAGGGTGCGGATGAGATTACCTTCTTAGATATTACTGCTACATCGGATGAGCGTGACTTGATTCTGCACATCATAGAAGATGTTGCCTCTCAAGTTTTTATACCTTTGACTGTGGGTGGCGGTGTGCGAGCTGTGGCTGATGTGCGCAGATTACTCAATGCCGGTGCTGATAAGGTAGGCATGAACTCGGCAGCTGTAGCTAACCCTGATTTAGTTTCTGATTCTGCAGCAAAGTATGGCTCGCAATGCATTGTGGTGGCTATTGATGCTAAACAAACAGCCGAGAATCATTGGGAAGTCTTTACGCATGGCGGTAGAAAAAATACAGGCATTGATGCGATTGCCTGGGCACAGGAAGTGGCAGAGCGGGGCGCTGGAGAAATTTTGCTCACCAGTATGGATCGTGATGGCACCAAAAATGGTTTTGACTTAGCGCTCACGCGTGCCGTCAGTGATGCAGTACCTATTCCGGTGATTGCCTCGGGTGGAGTCGGCAATCTAGAGCACCTAGCAGAAGGTATTACTACAGGTCATGCAGATGCAGTCTTAGCAGCCAGTATTTTTCACTTTGGTGAATACACCGTAGGACAGGCTAAGGCCTTAATGCATAGCCGTGGCATCCCTGTACGTTTATAAAAGCAAATACAAGCGCAAAACAATGCTAGGCTTATGCCATGGAAAACAATAAATACCAAGACCTCCTCAAAGAGATTGCCTGGAATGAGCAAGGGCTCGTACCAGTCATTGCGCAAGAGTACGGTAGTGGTGATGTACTAATGATGGCTTGGATGAATGAAGCTGCTTTTATCAAGACCCTAGAAATTGGCCAAGCAGTCTATTGGTCAAGATCCAGAAACAAGCTATGGCACAAAGGTGAAGAGTCGGGCCACTTTCAGATTATCAAAAGTATTCATTTAGATTGTGATGGTGATACCTTGCTGATCAAAGTAGAGCAAATCGATGGTATTGCATGTCATACAGGTGCGCACTCTTGCTTTTTTAGAGATCTAGACAATCAAGCGTCTTCCTTGAGATGGCAAAAATAAGGTAAATTCCAAGCATGACAACTCATACAACCGATGCACTCAAGCGCTTAGCAGATGTGGTTGATGCGCGCATGGCTGACTTTAAGGCAGGCAAAGCAGACCCTAATGTTTCTTATATTGCCAAACTATTTAGTAAGGGTGATGATGCCATTTTGAAAAAAATTGGCGAAGAAGCGGCTGAGACTGTGATGGCTGCCAAAGATAGTCGCTTTCATGACCTAGACCCTGCTTACCAGGCTAAATTGGTCGGTGAGTTTGCCGATTTATGGTTTCACTGCATGGTTGCGATGGCGCAATTCAATTTACGTCCTGAAGACGTCATTGCTGAGTTAGAGCGCCGTGAAGGCACATCTGGAATTGCCGAAAAAGCTTTAAGAAAGAGCTAAAAAGTCATGAGTCACGCAGAAAACTGTATTTTTTGCAAAATTATTGCGGGGCAAATCCCCAGCAAAAAGGTTTATGAAGATGAAGAGCTCTTTGCTTTTCATGACATTAACCCAGCGGCCCCGGTTCACTTTCTGATTGTGCCTAAGCGTCATTTTAAAAATTTAATGGATGCCAATAGCCAAGATGAGGCAATACTGGGTAGAATGTTAACCATTGCACCGCGTCTTGCAATCGAGCAAGGCTGCCGCCCTGGCGAATCCGGGGGCTTTCGTGTAGTAATCAATAATGGCGCAGACGGTGGACAAGAGGTTTACCATTTACACATGCATATCATGGGTGGTCCGCGTCCGTGGAAGAAAAACTAATTAGGAGCTAATAATGGGTTCGTTTAGCGTATGGCATTGGGTAGTTGTTTTAGTGATTGTGCTCTTAGTATTTGGTACTAAGAAACTACGTAATATCGGTTCTGATTTGGGTGGTGCAGTCAAGGGCTTTAAAGATGGTATGAAAGGCTCTCAAGAAGAAAAAGCTGCTGAGCAAATCCCAGCCCAGAACCAAGACGGTAAAACTGTCGACGTTCAAGCTAAAGACGTCAACAAGTCTTAATCGCTTCCCATCGCAGGATGGGTATTCACAGACATGATTGATCTTGGCATTTCCAAGCTCGCCCTGATTGCCGTTGTGGCACTCGTGGTGGTGGGCCCTGAGCGCTTACCTAAAGTGGCCCGCATGGCGGGCAACCTCATGGGTCGTGCCCAACGCTACATGTCTGAAGTCAAAAGCGAAGTCAATAAGCAAGTCGAGCTAGAAGAGCTCAAGAAAATGCAGGAAGAGGCCAAGAAGGCCATGCAGGATGTGCAGTCCACAGTCAAAGAGATGGAGAACGTGGCACAAAATGTTGAGGAGAGTGTCGGCAAAGTCGGCTCTGAACTGACTACCAGCCTTTCTGAATACGATGCATTCTCTGATTACGACAGCTATACAGTCAGCCCCTTGCGAGAGCCAAAAACCAATTTGAGGCAAGGCAGAGACAGTTGGGGTGTTAAACGCTCGGCGATGCCACAGTGGTACAAACGTAGTGCTGGCGTGAAAATGAAAATTCAATCGGGTGCCGCTAGAGTCAAACGTCACAGAAGAGCTGCGACTCAAATCAAAACGCCTAAATCATTCTTTTAAGCTAGAACAAAAAAGTCTATATGAGCACAAGCAATCCACAACCCGAAGAAGGCCTGCAAGAAACCTTCCTCACTCATTTATTTGAGTTGCGCGATCGCTTGATTCGCTCGATTGGTGCTTTGTTAGTTATTTTCTTGGGACTCGTTTATTGGGCGCCAGATATCTTCCATCTCTTTGCTAAGCCTCTCTTAGATGCACTGCCCAATGGTGGCAAAATGATTGTTACAGATGTCACAGGTTCCTTCTTTGTGCCCATGAAAGTCACCATGCTGGTGGCCTTCTTGATTGCTTTGCCAGTCATCATGTATCAAATGTGGGCCTTTATTGCCCCTGGCCTCTACACCCATGAAAAGCGCTTGGTATTTCCGATTGTCAGCAGTAGCTATATTCTCTTTCTCATTGGCATGGCTTTCGCTTACTTCATTGTTTTTCCAACCGTCTTTAAGTTCATGGCAGCCTACAACGCCCCCCTAGGTGCAGACATGGCTACCGATATCGATAAATACCTAAGCTTTGCCATGACCACCTTCTTAGCTTTTGGTATTACTTTTGAAGTGCCTGTTGTAGTCGTCGTACTTGTCAAACTCGGCATGGTCAGAATCGCCAAGCTTAAAGAGATCAGACCTTATGTGATTGTTGGCGCCTTTATCATCGCGGCCATCGTCACACCACCAGATGTGCTCTCACAACTACTCTTAGCAGTACCCCTATGCATACTCTATGAACTCGGAATCCTAGTTGCAAGATACTACGAACCAAAGCTTGATCCTGAGGACGCAGAAGAAGCTAAGCCATAAAAACTAAGACAATAAAAAAGAAAAAAATAAGAAAAAACAAGAAATAACAAAAAAGAAAAAAGAAAAAAGAAATAAGAAAAAACAAAACAAAAAACAAAAAAATAGAGTCAGGCTAATATTTAGTCAGTCCTTTACTGAATACCCAGTAACTGAAATAGCTTATCTAAACGATAGCGTCTTTGCCTTAAATTACCTTCATCCACAATTTCTTTGTTAAAAGCTGCTGCATAAGCACGCCCGGCAAGCATCAGTGTTTTACGTTGCTCTAAAGTTTCAATCTGTATCAACCTCGGACTTGAGCGAGGTAAGTGCTCTCTAATATCAATCACAGCACCGTGCTCATGTTGAACTGTGAGCATATCGACCAAAAGCATTTCAGCTTGGGATAGATCAAGTTGGTTGGCTACTAAGATACGATGCGCCATGAGTATTAAATCACTGGAGCCACTGAAGCGATGGGAAAGATTTTCAAGAGATTCACGAACAATCAGAGCTTCTTTTGCCCAACGATTAGCTACAGCATTGGGGCAAGACACCATTAATTTAGATAATAGAACGCGTGCATCAGACACTCCTTGTGAAGCCGCATGCCATACCCAATAGGATGCTTGTAAACCGACCACCTTTTCTTCCAGCTGTTCACGCTTACGCCATAGACTAGCCCCTTTACGATATTGCGCATAGGGGTGACCTAAATCAGCAGCTTTATCAAAACAAGTATCACTATCTTCAGCGCTGTACCCAGAGTATTGAGGCATACGATTAATTAAACCTAAGGCGTACCACGCATCTCGCTCACCCGACCCAGCAGCCAACTTTAACCAATATACCGCTTGCTTAAGGCGCGCATTTTTACCGGGGGGGATACGTATCAAACCAAGGTCAACACTCGATAAAGAAAACTCCGATAACTCATCTTCAGAAAATCGCGCCATTCTTAAGCCTAATATCAATCGAGCACGAGCATGACCTAACTCAGCGGCCGTCTCTAAACAGGATTCGTTCTCTAGATGAACCCAAGCTGCCCAGTACAAAGACAAATAGGAAGTGTCATTTAAACGTAGTAACTCAGGTATGTGAGATCTCAGGGCATCCATTAATGAGACACTAGGCTCATGATCAAATGCACTAGAGAGATCGAGTAAGTGTCGTAAACCACTGACACTATCAGTGGCAAGGTGAGATTGAATCTTCTGCGCACGAGCCAAATCTTGTTGGCCAAACAAACCTAACTGTAGAGATTGAACCAATAACTCTTTAGCAGATGATTGAAACTCACCATCCAAATCAGCGAGTTCTTCTAAATAGCGTTGACCCATAACCAATAAGTCATCACGACTATGAATACCGATCGATAAATAGGATGCGATATCAACAGCCCTAGAAAATGAAACGCCATCTAATAAAGTTGGAGTATCAACACTAAGATCCCGCTCAAGTAATAACCGGTTAAACAAACTCAATGAAACATACCAGCGAGCACGCAAATGACCCGAGTGAGAAGATAACAATAGAGAGCGCAAAGCAAAGTCAAGAGACGAAACAGGCACTTGACCCACCAACGGTAGATGCTCAGCTAAAAAAAATGAAAATTCTTCTTTAAATGAACTACTTACAGACGCTTTCTCAAGCCAAAGAAGAGCATTGGGCAAATTAGCAGGTGTATTTTCAAGACCAAGAAGATAAATTCGACCTAATTGATGTTGTGAAAAAACATCACCTGATCGAGCTAATTTAAGAATTTTCAATAATTCACGGCTTGCCATGCAACAATTTGAGCATAAAAACTAGGGTTTATATGTAGATAAAGCCAATCTTTTCTTGAAAATAAGAAAAATAAAACGAGTTTGTTGTCAAAATACAACAAAACAAAAAAAAAGACCATCAATCCACAGAAAAAAAGCCCCTAAGCCCCACAAGTACACAGAAAGACGTACAAGACTCATGCAGTATCAATCTGTCCTCGGGAAGCCGAGTACGTTTATTTCACATTTATGGAGATTTACGAATGAAAAAATCATTAATCGCATTAGCTGCTTTGTCAGCATTTGCAACAGCAGCACAAGCTCAGTCTTCAGTGACTGTTTACGGTGTATTGGATATGAGCTACACAGAAGTTGAGAACAAAGCAACAACTTCATCAGGCACAACAACAGCTAAGATCAAAGACACTGGTAACGGTGACGGCGCATTGTCAACATCACGTTTAGGTTTCCGTGGCGTTGAAGATCTTGGCGGTGGCTTAAAAGCTAACTTCCAATTAGAGTATGACCTAGTTAACGTTGGAACTGGTGGTACAGGTCTAACTGTTGATGCAACTAGCTCAAGTACAGCTGTGAATTCAGGTTTTGGTGCTCGTTATAGCTGGATTGGTCTAGAAGATGCTAAGTTAGGTGCATTGCGTTTAGGTCGTCAAGAACAGTCAATTCACTCAGTAGTAGTTGCTGGTACAGCTGGTAACGCTAACAATATTACTGGTCAGATCTATTCTAGCGATTTAAGTGGTGTTTCAACAAACTCAGCAAAAATGAGACCTCACGCAGTTTTCGTTGATCGTGCAGTTACTTATATTTCACCATCATTCAACGGTGTTCGTGCTGAATTACAAACGGCTAACACAACAACAAAGCCAGGCGTAACTGGTGTTGATGAGGTATCTACAAATGAAGTTGGTGGTAGCTTGAAGTATTCAGCAGGTAAGTTTGCTGCTGCTTACGGTTTTGCTACAACAGAATCTGATACTTCAACAAGCACAAATAGTACAGCTGACACAAAAGTACGTGCAATCAGCGCATCTTACGACTTTGGCCCAGTTCAAGCTTTTGCTTTGAATACAGAGCGTAAAGAACTTTCAACAGCTGGTGCTTTGACTGGTACAGGCAAGACAAAAGCTACTGAAATTGGTGTTCGTGTACCAATGGGTAAAACAATGTTGTGGGCTTCAGCATTTGATGGTGACCGTGACACAGGCTCAGCAACATCTGACGTAGCAGGTTACCAAGTTGGTGCTACATATGCGATGAGTAAGCGTACAACTGTTTATGGTATTTACGGTAATCAAGAAATCAAAGGTACTGGATCAAATAGTGCTAACAAGACTGAATCAACTGGTATGGCAGTTGGTGTACGTCACTCATTCTAATTCTTCGCTGGCCTAGCCAGTTAGATTTAGCTTGATTGAAACCCACTCCTCGGAGTGGGTTTTTCTTTTAGGGCAAATACCGAGATCAAATAAAGAAGTTCTATGTTTAAATCATAAAATAATGTCAAAGGAGAATGTAATGAAATATAAGTTAAACAGGATTGCAGTTGCTAGTGCGTTAACATTCATTAGTGCATCAGTATCTGCCGCAGGCTTTCAAATTTTTCAACAAAATGCTAGCGGCCTTGGAAATGCGTATGCTGGGTCGGCAGCTGTAGCAGATAATGCTAGTACTGTTTTCTTCAACCCAGCTGGTATGACAGAATTAAAAGGTACGAACGTATCAGCAGGTCTCAATGTTGTTAGTTCCAGTATTAAGTTTAGTAATGGTTCTTCAAGCTCTACGCAACTATCTGGTAACGGTGGTGATGCAGGGACTATCGGCGTTATTCCGAATGCTTACTTTACTCACCAAATAGATCAAAAGTTAACTCTAGGTTTTGGTATTGGAGCCCCATTTGGCTCACATTCAAAATATGATAATCCTTGGATTGGCGGTGCCCAAGCACTTGAATTCCAAATTAAAACAATAAATTTCAATCCTTCTTTGGCTTATAAGTTGGATGACAGACTATCTGTCGGATTCGGTATTAACTACCAACAAATTGATGCGAAGTATAAGCGAATAACAGGATCTGTTGTTAATGGCAACGCCGTAAACTATACTACCGGTATGACCGAAATGGATCTGTCAGATTCTGGATCTTTTGGATGGAACGCAGGAATGTTATTCAAGCCAGATCAAAAAACTAAGATTGGCATTTCTTATAGATCAAAAATTAAACATGGTCTAGATGGCTCCTTAAACACTGTGGGAGTTACGGGAAATAGTGGTTCTTTAGTTAATGCCGGTGGAACGGGATTGGGTACAGCTGGCGTTACTTTGCCGGACATGGCGTTTTTAAGTATCAGTCACAAGTACACGCCTAAGATTGAAATGTTGGGTGATATTTCCTGGACAGGTTGGAGTTCAATTCCAAAGATAGATGTGTATAACGTTACCAATTCTCGCCTAGGTCAAACATTAACAACAGACTTTAAAGATAGTTGGAGATTTGCCTTAGGTCTCAATTATCAGTACACCTCAAATATCAAACTTAAAGCAGGCGTGGCTTATGATAAAACGCCTGTGAAAGGCGCTGATACAAGATTGGTCTCTCTACCTGACAATGACAGAACTTGGCTATCAGTTGGTTCGCAGTACCAGTTGAATAAAACTTCGGCAGTAGATTTCGGTTTGGCTAAAGTCTTTATCAAGAACGCTAATGTTAATAATAACCAAGCTTCTGATAATAGAGGTTTGGTGAACGGAAGCTATAAATCTAGTGCATGGTTGATGGGTATTCAATACTCCCAATCATTCTAACTAGTCATTTGTGTGTCTAAAACCACCCTAGTCATAGGGTGGTTTTTTATTGGTTTAAATACTTACTATCTTTTTTTAGGCATATCTGATAGTTTTTGACTCTTCAACGAGGAGCTCAATATGAATAAAAAATTATCAGTTTTGTTTGGTGCTTTACTACTTTCTGGCTTAGTCCAAGCCAACACCTTGGATAAGATTAAATCCAGCGGATCAGTGACCATGGGTGTTCGTGAATCCTCTGGTCTGTCTTTTACGATTGGTGACGGTAAATTTGCCGGCTTTCATGTGGATGTTTGTCAAAGAGTATTGGCAGATATTCAGAAGCAGTTGAAGCTCAATCGTCTTGAGATTAAATATCAGCCTGTAACATCACAAAACCGTATCCCGTTAGTACAAAATGGCACAGTTGATCTAGAGTGTGGTTCAACAACAAATAATGCAACTCGCCAGAAAGATGTTGCTTTTGCTGTCACCACTTACGTAGAAGAGGTGCGCATCGCAACCAAGGCTAATTCTGGTATTACGTCTTTAAACCAATTGAATGGTAGAAAAGTAGCGACTACAACAGGGACTACTTCAGTTCAGTTATTAAGAAAACATGAGCGTGCTACTGGCGTTAACTTTGAAGAGATATTTGGTAAAGACCATGCTGATAGCTTTTTGTTACTAGAGTCTGGTCGAGCTGATGCCTTTGTGATGGATGGCTCTATCTTGGCTGCAAATATTGCCAACTCAAAAAATCCAGGCGATTACAGAATTGTTGGTGAAGTGATTGCTGTCGAGCCGATTGCTATTATGCTGCGTAAGGATGATCCTGCTTTCAAAAAGGCAGTGGATGACAGCATTAAAGTAATGATGAAAGATGGTACCTTGAGCAAGTTATGGGATAAATGGTTCTTGCAACCTATTCCACCAAAAGGTAACAAGATTGGCCTAGCCTTATCTCAGTCAACTAAAGATGCATGGGCTAATCCTAACGATAAACCTGCAGAAGAATACGCCAAGAAATAAAATCCCAACATGACTTGGGATTGGCAGGTATTTTGTAAAAGTACCATTGAAGAAGATTACTCCCCGGTGTGTTTTGGCACCGGTGGAGAAATTACCTATTTAGATTGGCTACTATCTGCCTGGGGGTGGACTCTTGCAGTTTCTGCAACGGGGCTAATTATTGCCCTTTTTTTTGGGGTAACAATAGGTACTCTTCGTACACTCAATCATTCCTCGTTAGTAAATAAGATTCTGAGAGCTTTTGCCACGGCCTGGGTTGAGCTCTTCAGAAATATCCCCGTCTTAGTTCAAGTCTTTATCTGGTATCACGTGCTGCATGCACTGTTCCCGATTTTGAAAGGTTTCCCTTCTTTTATCTTAGTTAGTTTTGCCTTGGGTTTCTTTACTTCTGCACGTATTGCGGAGCAGGTCAGGGCAGGTATCGAATCTTTGCCTAAAGGGCAAAGACATGCGGCAACGGCCATGGGTATGACACAGATACAAAGCTATCGTTTTGTACTGTTACCCATGGCATTACGTATTGTCATTCCACCGCTCACCTCAGAGTCGATGAATATCGTTAAGAACTCCTCTGTGGCTTTTGCAGTATCAGTGGCAGACCTAACACTTTTTGCCCTTCAAGCACAGGAAGAAACATCTCGTGGTATTGAAATCTATCTTGGGGTCACTCTGC
Organism: Polynucleobacter sp. MWH-Loch1C5; assembly: GCF_018881775.1. GTDB lineage: Bacteria > Pseudomonadota > Gammaproteobacteria > Burkholderiales > Burkholderiaceae > Polynucleobacter. The sequence goes on along the minus strand of NZ_JACVPR010000001.1, from coordinate 707,936 downwards.
TTTATGCAATTTCTGCATTCACAGTCAATCGTGTCATGAGCTTGATTGAAAAAAGAACGCGAGTACCGGGATTTATCGGACCTACTGTTCAAGGAGGTCATTAATGTCCTTGGATTGGTCATTCTATAGCTGGGACCTTATTCAGAAATATATTCTGAATGGTTTTTTATTCAGTATTGAACTGACCGTGATTGCCACAATTGGCGGCATCTTCTTTGGAACAGTCTTGGCCTTGATGCGCTTATCTGGCAAACCTTATCTAGAAATACCGGCCTCTATTTATGTAAATACCATGAGATCGATTCCATTGGTCATGGTTATTCTCTGGTTCTTCTTATTAGTTCCGTTTATTGTAGGTAAGCCGATTGGTGCCGAGCTGTCGGCAAAGATCACTTTTATTGCTTTTGAGGCAGCCTTCTTTTGCGAGATCATGCGTTCAGGTATTCAGTCGATACCCAAGGGGCAAATATATGCAGGCCAAGCCTTGGGTATGACTTATTCACAAAACATGTATTTAGTAGTGTTGCCTCAGGCATTTAGAAATATGATTCCTGTGCTGCTGACGCAAACTATTATCTTGTTCCAAGACACCTCTTTGGTCTACGCAATTGGCGCTTATGACATGCTTAAAGGTTTCGAGATTGCAGGTAAGAACTTTGGTAGACCTATAGAGGCCTATCTGGCAGCCGCATTTATTTACTTTTTAATTTGCTTTTCATTGTCGCAATTAGTGCGGCGTTTACAGCAAAAAGTGGCCATCATTCGATAGGTAAAACATGATTGAACTCAAAGATGTCTCTAAATGGTATGGCAAGTTTCAGGTACTCACTGATTGCTCATTAACAGTCAAAAAAGGTGAAGTAGTAGTTGTTTGCGGTCCGTCAGGCTCTGGCAAATCAACCCTAATAAAGACCATCAATGCTCTTGAACCAGTTCAAAAAGGATATATAGCGGTTAATGGTGTTGAGGTCACCAATAAACAAACAGATTTACCCAAGCTTAGATCTCAGGTGGGTATGGTCTTTCAGCATTTTGAGTTATTTCCACACTTATCAGTCATGGATAACCTCACCATCGCTCAAATCAAGGTACTCAATAAATCTGAAGATGAAGCAAAAAAAAGAGGTGTTGAATACTTGGATAGAGTTGGCTTGATTGAGCAAAAAGATAAATTCCCAGGGCAGCTATCAGGTGGTCAGCAACAGCGAGTAGCCATTGCTAGAGCTTTATGCATGGATCCGATTGTCATGCTATTTGATGAACCTACATCAGCTTTAGACCCAGAAATGGTGGGTGAAGTGCTTGATGTCATGGTTGATCTGGCTAATGAGGGCATGACCATGATGTGTGTCACCCATGAAATGGGTTTCGCAAAAAAAGTAAGCAATCGAGTGGTCTTTATGGATCAGGGAAAAATTGTGGAAGATTGCCCGACAAAATCATTTTTCGATGATGTTGAGGAGCGATCACCAAGAGCCAAAGAGTTTTTATCTAAGATCCTAGTCAGTTAACACTAAAGAAGTTGATCGCACATTAATTTGACCTGAATCAAATTCCTGATTTACTTAGTAATTCTGCTTAAACCCACTTGACCTAAGTCAAGTCATAAAACTGCCAAATCTTTAACCTCAAACATGTCAAATCAATGACATTAATTTGAGGGAAAGAAAAATGAAAAAACTAAATAAATTGGCTTTAGTAGCTCTTGCAGCTATGTCATTTAATGCCATCGCACAAGAAAACCCATGGATGGTTCGTGCACGTGCTACCCATCTAAATTGGGATAATTCAACAACCAATACAGTTACAACGCTTGGCGTCAATGCAGATAATAAAATTATTCCTGAAATCGATATTACCTACTTCTTCACTAACAATATCGCAGCAGAGCTAGTTTTATCTTATCCACAACGAGTTGAAGTATTTGCTGGTTCTGCGTCCTTGGGCACAGTGACAGCCTTACCTCCAACGCTATTGGCTCAGTATCATTTCACTAACTTTGGCCCACTTAAGCCATATGTGGGTGCAGGTCTTAATTACACACGTTTTGGTAGCCGTAATTTAGGCGTGGATAACACCAGCAATGGATACTATGTCGAAAAATCAAGCATTGGTTATGCTTTACAAGCAGGTGCTGATTACATGTTGACCAAAAACTGGGGTATTAATCTGGATGTCAAATATATTGATATCAAAACAGATGTTTTCACAGCAGCAGGTGCTAATGCTGGTACATTGAAGTTAAGCCCAATCGCTACATCTGTGGGCGTGACTTATAAGTTCTAATTTAATTAGAATTTAATAAAAATGAAGCCACGACAAGTGGCTTCATTTATTTGTGAGATTTGAACTTCAAATTTGAAATCCAAGCCATTAAAGGATCTACTTCTGTCTCTTAGGCCCTGGTCTCTTACCCACCTGAACTTCGATCTCTAAATCTTTACCTTTGCGGTTCACAATCGTTTTGATCTTCTTGCCTGGTTCTTGGCTAGCAATACGATTGAGTAATTGAGTAATATCGTTGACTGCCTTGCCATCAATGGATTTAAGCACATCACCTGGCTTGATGCCCGCTTTATCTGCGGGTCCATTTTGTAATGTGCCCACAATCAAGACACCTTCATTTTTGATCTTTAAGGCTTCAGCAACTTCTTTGGTAATGTTTTGAGGTTCAACACCTATCCAGCCACGTGTCACTGAGCCATTGGTCACAATCGCTTCCATCACTTGCTTAGCTGTATTGACAGGTATCGCAAAGCCAATACCCATTGAGCCACCACTTCTAGAGTAGATGGCTGTATTGATACCAATTAAGTGACCACGCGTATCAACCAATGCCCCCCCTGAATTACCCGGATTAATTGCAGCATCGGTTTGTATGAAGTTTTCAAAAGTATTGATACCTAGATGATCTCTACCTAATGCAGACACAATGCCCGAGGTCACTGTTTGCCCCACACCAAAGGGGTTGCCAATTGCAAGCACTACATCGCCCACACGAACAGATTCCACTTTGCCAAAGGTAATTGGTGTGGGTAGATTGGGAATATTGATTTTAAGAACAGCTAAATCGGTATCTGGGTCATGGCCAATCACTGTGGCTTTCACTTTTCTGCCATCAGCCAAGGCGACTTCAATTTGATCAGCACCATCAATCACATGGTGATTGGTCAAGATTAAACCTTCAGCACTCACAATCACACCAGAACCTAAGCTATTGCCGGAGTCTTCCTGTGGGGCTTGATTGGGGTCGCCAAAAAAGTAACGAAACCATGGGTCATTGAAAGGCGCCGCATTATCGTTGCGTTCACGACCACGCGGGCGCTTAGGGATATTTTTGCTAGTAAAGATATTGACAACAGCCGGCATCGAGCGTTTCACGGCCTCGTGATACGAGCCAGGGTTGGGAGTACTTGGGTCAATTGAAGATTCTCGAACGGTGACAGTACCCAGGGAACTACTAAGCCCACCCAAGCCTTGATAACCCATGCCAGAGAGCCACTCTGGCTTTAAGGTGCTCACGATAAACAATACTGCCAACAAGAGCGTGACAATTTGTGCAAACAGAAGCCATAATCTTTTAGTCATAACCGTAGATTAACCCATTTAATTGAATAAGATGGGCCATGCAGGGAATACCAGCGATGCCAGCAAAAAAGACAAGTAATCAGACTAAAAATCAAGTAAGAGCGAAAAGGAAGACTGCTTCAGTCATTGAGCGTGATGAGCTTGTGACTTACCTTGCTCAGTTTTTACAAACTGCCAAAATAAAAGACTATTGCCCCAATGGTCTGCAAGTGCAGGGTAGAGAGAAGATTCAAAAAATTGTTTCAGGGGTGACGGCCAGCAAGGCATTGATTGAAGCCGCTATTGCATCTAAGGCAGACGCCATTTTGGTACACCATGGCTGGTTTTGGAAAAACGATGATCCGAGTATCGTGGGGCAACTGCATGCTCGTATGAAACTTTTGCTGGATCACAATATCAATCTACTGGCCTATCATTTGCCGCTCGATATTCACCCGCAGCTTGGCAATAACGCACAACTGGCCAAAGTGATGGGCTGGCAGGGTGCTGGCCCGAATACTTTGCCTGGGGTGATGGATGGTTTGATTTGGTCTACCAAGGTAAAACCCACGACCCTAATTCAGTTGAGTAAAAGTTTGGCGAGCCGTTTGGGTCGCGATCCCCTGGTCATTGGCGAACCTGCCCAAAAGATTAAAAAGATTGCTTGGTGTACGGGTGGAGCACAAGGTTACATTAAAGAGGCCCTGTCATTGGGAGTGGACGCTTACATCAGTGGCGAAGTCTCAGAGCAAACCTTCCATTTTGCTAAAGAGATGGGCTTAGCCTACATTAGTGCAGGTCATCACGCGACCGAGCGTTACGGGGTGCAGGCATTGGGCGAACACTTAAAGAAAACCTTAAATATAGAGCACGAGTTTATTGATATTCCCAATCCGGTTTAGCCAAGAGAAAAAATAGAAAAAGCTAAAAAATGGCTGAAAAATGCATTTTTTAAGCTGTTTTTAGACTAAAAAATGGGTTTTTTGAACTTTTTCACATTTTTCACCATTTTCACTATCGCTATGGGTTTTCAACTCAATCGATCTTCCCTCAAGGAATAGTCTGCTTTGCGCCAAGAAGAGCATTGATTGAATGCTTAGCTGGTTTTGCCATTTGAAACTTTTTTGTGCCAAAACAAGAACTTTTTGCAGTTTGGGCTTTAAATCGCTACCCCTGATTCGCTATAATTTTGGACTGACGTCAATAAAAATACACCTCAACGCAGAAAAATCAGGGCAAATACTGATTTGAGCAGAGGTCCTGAAGGGAAATGAGTTCATGAGTGATCAAACTGTGGATAAAAGCCGACGCAATTGGCTGATTGCAACATCCGTTGCAGGTGGTGTGGGTGGTGCAGCTGTTGCCATTCCACTTGTAAGCACCTTTGCTCCATCTGAAAAAGCAAAAGCAGCAGGTGCACCGGTTGAAGTAGATTTAACAGGTATGCAACCTGGTGAGATGCGCACTGTTGAGTGGCGCGGTAAACCAGTATGGGTAGTACGTCGTACACCAGAGCAAATTGAATCACTCAAAAAGACTGAAGGCGAACTCGCCGATCCGAAGTCAGAGCGTAATCCAAAAGATTTAACACCTGAGTATGCCCGTAACCAACATCGCTCCATCAAGCCTGAGTACTTGGTTGCCGTCGGTATTTGTTCACACTTGGGTTGTTCACCAATTACTAAATTCCAAGTTGGCGCACAGCCATCTTTGCCTGATAACTGGGAAGGTGGTTTCTTATGCCCATGCCACGGTTCGACATTCGACATGGCAGGTCGCGTATTTAAGAACAAACCAGCGCCAGATAACTTGGAGATTCCGCCACATATGTATTTGAGCGACACCAAGATTTTGGTTGGTGAAGACAAGAAAGCGTAAGGGGTAAAACATGGCTTTTAAAGAAAAAGAAGTTCCAGCAAACGCCACGCGCGGTCAAAAAATGATGGCGTGGATTGATTCACGCTTTCCCTTGACCGCTACGATTGAAGGTCACCTCACGAAATACTACGCACCAAAGAACTTTAACTTTTGGTATTTCTTTGGTTCATTAGCCATTTTGGTTTTGGCGATTCAGATCATCACCGGTATTTTCCTAGTGATGCATTACAAGCCTGATGCTGAAAAAGCATTCCAGTCTGTTGAATACATCATGCGTGAAGTTCCATGGGGCTGGTTAGTGCGCTATATGCACTCTACCGGCGCATCGATGTTCTTCGTTGTGGTTTACCTACACATGTTCCGTGGTTTGATCTACGGTTCATACAGAAAACCACGTGAACTCGTTTGGATCTTCGGTTGCGCGATTTTCTTGTGCTTAATGGCTGAAGCTTTCATGGGCTACTTGTTGCCATGGGGCCAGATGTCATACTGGGGTGCTCAGGTGATTGTGAACTTGTTTGCTGCCATCCCACTCGTGGGTCCTGATTTGTCATTATGGATTCGTGGTGACTATGTGGTGAGTGATGCAACATTGAATCGCTTCTTCTCATTCCACGTGATTGCTGTACCACTCGTCTTGATCGGTTTAGTTGCTGCCCACATTGTGGCTTTGCACGAAGTCGGTTCAAACAATCCAGATGGTATTGATATCAAAGAGAACCTCGATGCGAATGGTGTACCAGTCGACGGTATTCCTTTCCACCCCTATTACTCAGTCCATGACATCATGGGTGTGGGCGTGTTCTTGATGATCTTTGCTTTCATCGTGTTCTTCGCCCCAGAAATGAATGGTTACTTCTTAGAATTTAACAACTTCATTCCTGCGGACCCATTGAAGACACCGCCGCACATTGCACCGGTTTGGTATTTCACGCCGTTCTATTCCATGTTGCGTGCCACAACCACTGAGTTCTTGATCCCCATGTGGGTCTTTGCAGCCATCTTGTTGGGTAAAGTGATTCGTGAAACTGATTGCAAGAAAACTAAAGCTATTTGTGCTGGTGTACTCGTAGCGCTCGCTGCTGGTTTCTTCTTGTTTGATGCGAAGTTCTGGGGTGTAGTTGTAATGGGTGGCTCTGTAGTGATTTTCTTCTTCCTCCCATGGTTAGATAACTCACCTGTTAGATCTATTCGTTATCGCCCACAATTCCATAAATACATCTATGGTGTCTTTGTGGTCGCTTTCGTTGTATTGGGTTACTTGGGTATTCAGCCACCATCACCGGTGGGTGAGCGTATCTCCCAAATCGGCACCATCATTTACTTTGCTTTCTTCTTAGCGATGCCATGGTGGAGCCGTATGGGTGAGTTCAAGCCTGTGCCTACACGTGTTAATTTTGTAGCGCACTAATGCGATAACCCAAAAGGAATAAGAATATGAAAAACTTTGTATCTAAGATCCTCGGTGGCTTCGCTTTAGTCGCTGTGATGTCAACTGCACAAGCGGGTGGTAGCAACTTCCCACTCGACACTGCACCTGACCGTATTAATAGCCAAGCTGCCTTGCAGCATGGCGCTAAATTGTTTGTGAACTACTGCTTGAACTGTCATGGCGCAGTGAGCATGCGTTACAACCGTTTGCGCGATATTGGTTTAACCGATGAGCAGATCAAGCAAAATCTTTTGTTCACAGGCGACAAAGTCGGTGACCTGATGACGGTTGCGATTTCTCCAAAAGATGCGAAAGCATGGTTTGGTGCAATGCCTCCTGATTTGTCAGTGATCGCACGTTCAAAGGGTGTTGATTATCTCTACACTTATTTGCGTACTTTCTATAAAGATGACACCAAAGCCACAGGTTGGAACAATATGGCTTTCCCAAGCGTCGGTATGCCGCACGTGATGTGGGAATTACAAGGTGTGCGTACCGCTAAGTATGTCGATGAAAAAGATCCGCACGATGCCAGCAAAACCATTCATGTATTCAAAGGTTTTGAGCAAGTCACACCGGGTAAGTTAAAGCCTCAAGAGTTTGATGAGGCGATGGCAGATTTAGTTGCGTACTTGCAATGGATGGGTGAGCCAGCTCAACTCGAGCGTAAGCGTTTAGGCGTTTGGGTTTTGATGTTCTTGGCAATCTTTACTGTTTTGGCTTGGGGCCTGAATAAGGCTTACTGGAAAGACATCAAATAATTACAACTAGGAGAGCAAGCCTATGATGGTGCTGTATTCGGGCACGAACTGCCCTTTTTCTCAACGCTGCCGTTTGGTATTGTTTGAGAAAGGTATGGATTTTGAAATCCGCGATGTGGACTTGTTCAACAAGCCAGAAGACATCTCTGTCATGAACCCATACGGCCAAGTACCTATCTTGGTCGAACGAGATTTGATTTTGTATGAGTCCAACATCATCAATGAATATATTGATGAGCGTTTCCCTCATCCACAACTCATGCCGCCTGATCCTGTGGCGCGCGCCCGTGCACGTTTGTTCTTATTCAACTTTGAAAAAGAACTCTTCGTGCATGTCAGCAGCATTGAGCAAGAGAAGGCTTCTGGCAAGCCTAGCGAAAAAGTACTTGAGAAAGCACGTTCAGCGATTCGTGATCGTTTGACTCAATTAGCCCCTATTTTTGTGAAGAACAAATATATGTTGGGTGATGAGTTCTCCATGCTTGATGTGGCGATTGCGCCACTACTCTGGCGTTTAGATTATTACGAAATCGATTTGTCTCGTAATGCTGCGCCTCTCATGAAATACGCTGAGCGTATTTTTAGTCGTCCTGCTTATATCGAAGCATTGACGCCATCTGAGAAGGTCATGCGTCGTTAACGCCTAGAGTGTTAGCACGATGAACTCTACTGCCGTTCCCAGTAATAAACCTTACCTAGTTCGCGCACTATATCAATGGTGCGTGGACTACGGTTTCACACCTTATTTGGCGGTATTTGTCACTGAACAAGTCCAGGTGCCCATGGATTATGTGAACAATCAAGAAATTGTTCTGAATATTGGCCCGGATGCCTGTCAGGCATTGCAGATGGACAATGAGTGGATCACTTTTAAGGCAAGGTTTGCAGGGGTGCCACGTGACATCATGGTACCGATCACCCAAGTGATGGCTATTTATGCCAAAGAAAATGGCCAAGGTATGTCTTTCCCGGTTGAAAGACAAAACACCCCAGAGCCTACCCGCACAGCTGATACGCCAGCTATTCCATCCAAAGGAAAGCCTAGCTTAAAGATTGTGAAATAGGTTAGAATAATGCTCTTCGAGTGGCTGTAATAAAGAACAAACACTCAAAAGCCTCCTTAGTTAAATGGTATAACACTTGACTTGTAATCATGGATTGGCAGTTCGATTCTGTCAGGGGGCACCAAACTCAAAGACCTGAACTTTCAGGTCTTTTTTCTTTTTATATTTTCTTGAAGCCCCTCTGTCAATCTTGGATGAAATTTTCAAAAAGTGAGAAGCTAATGTCGCTATCAGCGACATATCAAGAAAACGTGTCGTTTTTTGAGTCATTTATCGACACGTCATGAAAACATGTCGATAAAACGGTCTTAAAACGACATGAAATTGGCCCAAAGTGCATTTTCAGTAAAAAAGTACCATATAACGGCACTATTAATTGGGGACAAAAACTTTCTGAAATAGAAATTTATTCAATAAAAACAATATAAATATTCCACATAATAAGAAAATAAACTTTTTTGATGCAATGCAACAAAAAGTCCTTGAAAAGTCACATAAGCTGCCTAAAATAGAGTTTGTGCAGTGCAATATATGCACTGCAAAAAAATTAACTAACACCAACCTCTATTTGGAGAAGACGATGAACCAAGAACAAATCACAGCAAAAATTGCTGAAATCCAAGGTGAAAACCTCAACACAGCATTTGCACTCGGCCAAAAGGCTGTAGAGCGTACACAAAAGCTCGTTGACTTGAACTTTGCTGCTACTAAAGCAGTTTTAGAAGAAGCTCAAGACAACCTCGAGCAAGTAATGTCAGCTAAAGATCCTGCTGATCTCGCATCATTAGTACAAAGCGACGTATTGGCTCCTTTGAGCACAAAATTGGCTGCTCATCAGCGTGCTGTTGCGAAGATCGTTCGCGAAGGTAACGTAGAGTTGGCAGAAGTTGCTGAAGCTCGTATCGAGCAATTCCAAGTAGGCGTACAGAACTGGGTAGACACATTGGTAGCAAACGCTCCAGCAGGTTCAGACGTATTTGTAAACGCATTGAAAACATCAATGGGTTCTGCATTGCAAGGTTTTGAGCAATTCCAAGCTGCTGCTAAAGAAGCTGCTGCTGTTGCTGAGCAAAATGCTGAGCAAGCAGTTGAAGCTTTCCAAGGTTTTGCTAACCAAGCTAAAGCTGCTGCTGTTAAGCCAGCTACACGCGCTGCTAAGCCTGCTGCACGTCGTACACGTAAGTAAGATCTCCTCCTGGTCAACGAAAGAAGACCAACTAGAACCCGCTAGCGATAGCGGGTTTTTTTATTGCAAAAAATGAATGTGCTGAAAAATGCTGTGATTAAGCGTCGTCGCTAGTATCGAGCAATTGGTTCGGTAAAGATTTATTGGGCTTCACTCCCAACTTTTTGACGTTCTCAGCCGTGCGTATGAGATTACCTTTACCCGTTTTGAGTTTATTTACGGCGTCACCATAACTAACTTGAGCTTGCTCTAAGCGCTGCCCGACTTTTTCAAGATCATCGACAAAGCCTACAAACTTGTCATAGAGATTGGCGCACTGACGGGCAATTTCTTGGGCATTGCGATTCTGATGCTCTTGTCGCCAGACATGAGCCACTGTTCTAACGGTGGCTAATAGAGTGCTTGGGCAAACTAAAACAATATTTTTACGTAAAGCCTCTTGATAAATATCAGGGGCATGTCGCATAGCTGCCAAGAAGGCGGGCTCAACGGGGATGAACATCAAAACAAAATCAATCGAGCCTAGAGCATATAAATCTTGGTAATTCTTCGCAGATAAGCCTTGGATATGCTGTCGAATCGATTGCACATGGGCGCTCAGCTCAGCATTCTTCTGCGACTCATCATCGGCTTGCATATAACGCGTATAAGCAGTGATTGATACTTTGGAGTCAATCACCAAATGCTTAGCTTCCGGTAAACGAATCACCACGTCGGGCTGTAGACGTGAACCATCTGCCATCGTTTGTGTATCCTGAACCAGATACTCCTCACCTTTACGCAGACCTGAGTTTTCTAATATGGTTTCAAGAACCAGTTCACCCCAATCACCTTGGGTCTTAGATTCCCCTTTGAGGGCATTGGTCAGCGCCTTGGTGTCATTGCTCATCTGTAAATTCAGGCCTGCTAAACGCTCGATTTCTTGCTTGAGGGCAAAACGTTCTCTGGCCTCATTTTGGTAGGTGTCATTGACCTGTTGGCGGAACTCACTTAACTTTTCTGAAAGAGGTTTTAAGAGCACATTGAGATTCTCTTGATTTTGTAGAGCAAAGCGACGTGATTTCTCTTCTAAGATTTCATTGGCTAAATTCTTAAATTGATTCGATAGGGCGTCTTTTGCTTCTTGGGTGGAAGATTGCAAGAGGGCTATTTTTTCGGCAGCTTGACGACGTTCTGCCTCTAATTCAGCTTCTAGACGGGCACGTAATTGGCTTTCTTTGAGGGCATAAATGCCAGCTCCCAGTGCTATCAGAATCGCCACAGCTAATAATATTTCGATCATAAGTAATAAGAATGATTAATCCAGGAATGGAATCATCATACCGTTGAACAGCCCTGATGTTCTAAAAAATGAATGAGAAATGTTACAAATAAAAACGGGCTTTAAAGAAAGCCCGTTTTAGAAGTAAAAGCGTTTGTTTAGGCTTTTAAGAGTTGCTGTAATTCACCACTTTGATACATCTCGGTCATGATGTCTGAGCCCCCAATGAACTCACCTTTGACATAGAGTTGTGGAATTGTCGGCCAGTTGGCATAAGTCTTAATGCCTTGACGAATCGCCTCGTCTTCTAAGACGTTCACGGTGTGTGGGTCAACGCCACAAGCTTGCAAAATTTGTATGGCGCGGCCAGAAAAACCGCACATCGGAAACTTTGCTGTGCCTTTCATAAAGAGCACCACAGGGTGGCCTTCAACAATCGATTTAATCTGAGCTTGAGTATCCATAAGTGTCTTTCAATGATGCAATGAATTAATAAGGCTCTATTTTAGCGAAGCCTGCCACTCGCTGCTCTGGCAATGCCCGCTAAATCATGATGGACTTCAATATCCCTAAAGCCATGGGATTGCAGCAGAGCACAGACAGCCTCCGATTGATCATAGCCATGCTCTAAGACGATATAGCCTTCATTGACAAGATAATCGGGGGCTTGGCTGATGATGGCTCGATAGGCGGATAAACCATCGCCATCATCGGTGAGAGCGCTCTGGGGCTCAAAACGCAAATCGCCCAAAGATAAGTGCTCATCGTGAGCCCGAATATAAGGTGGGTTACTCACAATCAGGTCAAAAACCTCTGATTCACAGGCGCTGTACCAATCACTCTCAAAGAGCTTGACGTTCTTTAGCCCCAGATCTTTCATATTCTCTTGGGCTATCTTCAGAGCGGCTAGACTTTTGTCACAGGCCCACACTTGAGAGTGAGGAGCATTTTTGGCAATCGTTGAGGCAATCGCTAAAGCAATCGCGCCACTACCGGTGCCTAGATCAAGTACTTTGAATGAATCTTGCCCCTGCGCCAGTTTCTTTTGTAAAAAGTCCAAAGCTATATCAACGAGTAATTCAGTATCGGGGCGGGGGATTAAAACTGCAGGGCTTACTTTTAAGCGAATATCGTAAAAATCACGATAACCTAATATATAAGCTACAGGCTCACCCTTTAGGCGTCTTTGACAGTAGCTCTGCCAAGTGCTGATGAATGATTCAGGCAAAGTTTCTAAATCACGTGTGATGAGGGCACTACTGGGCCACTGCAGTACCTCTTCTACTAAATGTTTCAGTAGTGCGCGTGTATCGCTACTACCTAGCGGACTTTCTTTTACAAGCTCGCGCAAGCAGCTCATGAATGTTTAGTTATCACCCAAAGAGGCAAGCAGTTCTGCTTGATGTTCAGCGGCCAAGCCATTGAGTAATTCTTCAATATCGCCATCCATCATCGCATCAATCTTATAGAGTGTCAGATTGATACGGTGATCGGTAATACGACCTTGCGGAAAGTTATACGTTCTAATGCGATCGCTACGATCGCCAGAACCCACCAAGCTCTTACGGGTCTCCGCTTCTTTATTGTGCGCTTCACGACGCTTAGCATCCATGATGCGTGCCACTAGCACTTTCATCGCTTGTTCTTTGTTGCGATGTTGACTGCGGTCATCTTGGCATTCCACTACAGTGCCTGTAGGCAAGTGCGTAATACGGACTGCTGAATCAGTTTTATTAATATGCTGACCACCTGCGCCTGAAGCGCGGAAGGTATCGATTCTTAAATCGGCTGGATTAATCTGAATATCTTCAATCTCATCGGCTTCAGGCATCACTGCTACCGTACAGGCAGAGGTATGTATACGGCCTTGAGTCTCGGTTTGGGGTACACGTTGCACACGATGGCCACCGGATTCAAATTTAAGGCGCGAGTAGGCTCCTTGACCCACGATACGCACAATCACTTCTTTATAGCCCCCTAAGTCAGATTCTGAAGTGCTCACAATCTCAACTTGCCAGCGCCGACGCTCAGCATAGCGGGTATACATGCGTAATAAATCTGCCGCAAAGAGTGCGCTTTCGTCGCCACCTGTCCCTGCACGGATTTCTAGGAAGATATTTTTATCGTCATTCGGATCTTTGGGCAGTAGCAGTTTTTGTAAATCAATTTGCAACTGGGCCATGCGTTCACGCGCTGCAGAAATCTCATCAGCAGCAAACTCTTTCATTTCAGGATCGTTTTGCATCTCTAAAGCGGCTGCTTCATCGCGCTCAGCTTGCAAATATTGCTGAAAATGCTCTACCACTGGGCCGATCTCCGCATGCTCACGATTGAGCTTGCGATATTGGTCCATATCCTTCGTGATTTCTTCCTGAACGAGCAGGGCATTGAGTTCTTCGAGTCGAGCATCAAGCTGCTCGAGCTTCGTACGCATACTTTGTTTCATCTATTTGTCGGATGGGTTTGCCCGGAATAATTGGGGCAAGATTTTCATGAGGGCTTCGCGTTCTTCACCTTGGGCATGCTGCAAAGCATGCAAAGAACCGTGCAGGAATTTATTAGTTAAACCTTGGGCGAGTTGATCGAGGACTAAGGCTGGATCTTCACCGCGCGCTAGAAGACGGCGGGCTCTTTCCAGTTCAAAATCTTTTAGATGATCGCCTCTTTGACGCAGATCTTGAATGAGCGGTACAGTGCCGCGCGTTTCTAGCCAGTGCATAAAATGCGCCACACGCGTTTCAATAATCGCTTCGGCTTGACCAATCGCAGCTTTACGCAAATCACTGCCTGATTGCACAATCTCACCGAGATCATCAACGGTGTACAGATAAATATCATTGAGGCGCGCAATTTCAGGTTCAATGTCGCGAGGAACTGCTAAATCGACCATCACCATGGGGCGATGACGACGGGCACGGATTGCGCTTTCTACCATGCCTAAGCCAATAATCGGTAATGAGCTCGCAGTACAGGAGACCACAATATCAAACTCATGTAATCGTTGTGGCAAGTCGGCTAAGCGAAAAGATTCCGTTTTCAGTCCTTGTTCCGCTAATTCATCAGCTAATTCTTGACCGCGCTCGAGTGTCCGGTTAGCTACTGCCACGAGTTGCGGATGGCGAGCTGCGAAATGAGTCGCGCACAGACTAATCATTTCACCAGCGCCAATAAAGAGAACCTTTTGCTGTGAAACGCTTTCAAAAATACGTTCAGCTAAACGAACCGCCGCCGCCGCCATAGAAATCGAGTGAGCCCCAATCTCAGTGGTGCCACGAACTTCTTTAGCCACTTGAAATGTTTTCTGAAACAGTTGATTCAGATAGGTTCCTAGTGAGCCAGCTTCATCAGCGCTACGAACTGCATCTTTCATTTGCCCCAAGATTTGAGTTTCACCGACCACCATCGAGTCTAGGCCACACGCGACGCGAAACGCGTGGCGTACAGCTTGTGACTGAGGTAAGACATAAACATGGGGAGCTAAATCAGAGTGATCTAAACCTTTAGAGCGTGCCAACCAATCAATCGTTAAATTTTTTAAACCATCAGATGCCACGACTTGATTTTCATCATTGGCCGCGCAATACAATTCAGTGCGATTGCAGGTCGATAAAATAGTTGCTTCAGGAAGGGTTGATTTCGATACACTGCTTAAGTGGTCACGCAAATGATGCAAGGCAGGCTGAATCGTCTCAGGTGAAAATGCCACCTGTTCACGGACCTCGACAGGAGCCGTGTGATGATTGATGCCTAGCGTCAGTATCTGCATGGCGAAATTATAAGTTTTCTCAGGCTTTTCATGGGGTTTTATGGGCTTTTTGGCATTTTTGATCTTTGGTGGTGGCTCAAGTCTGGCTAGTTTTTACCTATTTCCCGGTAAAACACCTGCCAAAGGCAGTCGTTTTCAGCGTTTTGCCAGAAAAATCCTCATTCCCATACTTTTAGGCACTTTTACTAGTTATGCACTCAGCACTCTAGGCCAGGCTTTGCAATGGTTCCGTGCTGGCCAAATACAAGAATGGCTGCTAGCAGGGCTAGCAGCCATCATCATTGGGCTGTTGTACCGTCAGGCTATACGTTAAAGAGGAAATTCATCACATCGCCATCTTTGACGATGTATTCCTTACCTTCAGCTCGCATCTTGCCCGCTTCTTTAGCACCGCTTTCGCCTTGATACGTGATGTAGTCTTCATAAGCAATGGTTTGCGCACGAATAAAGCCACGTTCAAAGTCTGTATGAATCACGCCCGCTGCCTGGGGGGCGGTATCACCAATCCGAATCGTCCAAGCGCGTACTTCTTTAACACCTGCGGTGAAGTAGGTTTGTAAACCGAGCAGGCTAAAACCAGCTCGAATCACACGATTAAGCCCCGGCTCTTGCATACCCATATCGGCTAAGAACTCGGCTTTATCAGCATCTTCCATATCGGCAATCTCTGCTTCAATCGCGGCGCATACCGCAACCACGGGAGATTTTTCATGGGCAGCATGAGCTTTGACCGCTTCTAGATGAGGATTGTTTTCAAAGCCATCTTCTTTGACGTTGGCCACATACATCACTGGCTTGGCGGTAATCAAACAGAGAGGCTTGAGTAGTTTTTGTTCTTCTTCAGATAAATTCAGGCCACGTACTGGTTTTGCTTGATTGAGTTGCTCGGAAACCTTTTGCAGCACTGCCACCATCGCGATTGCTTCTTTGTCGTTACCTGATTTGGCGGCTTTGCTGTAACGCTGTTGCGCTTTTTCAACAGTGCCTAAGTCAGCAAGTGCTAACTCTGTATCAATTACCCCGATATCGGCTAAAGGATCGACTTTGCCTGCCACGTGAATCACATTGCCGTCTTCAAAGCAGCGCACCACGTGGGCAATCGCGTCGGTTTCACGGATATTGGCTAAGAACTGATTACCCAAACCCTCGCCCTTTGAGGCGCCGGCAACCAAACCAGCGATATCCACAAACTCGACCACAGCAGGCAGGATTCTTTCAGGTTTAACGATCGCCGCTAACTTCTCTAAACGTGGATCTGGTACCTCGACCACCCCGACATTGGGCTCAATGGTGCAAAAAGGGTAGTTTTCGGCTGCAATGCCTGCCTTCGTTAAGGCATTAAATAAAGTGGATTTACCCACATTCGGTAGTCCGACGATCCCGCATTTCAAAGACATAGCGTTTATTATTCCAGTTATGGTGAATTACGATCTTATTGTTGTCGGTGCAGGTATTACCGGCAAAGCCACAGCTTTGCGCATGGCTCAGCTCGGACTTCAGGTTTTACACATTGCACCCAGTTTCGATCCCGGCTTCAATTGTAATGAATCTGGCCGCTGGGATAGCCGTATTTATGCTTTATCGGCTAGTTCGCAAGCCTTACTCGCTAAATTGCAGGTTTGGGATGCTATGGATCACTCCCGTATTCAAGTGGTCTCGGATATGCGTATTTTTGGGGATAGCACTCGTTTTGATGATGAGCTACATTTTTCAGCCTACAGCGCGACCGTGCCCCAATTAGCTTGGATTGTGGAATCAAGCCATATCGAAAAAACACTAGATCTGGCGACCCAATTTCAAAAAGGCATCACACGTATTACCGACACGGTCAAAGATTTCATGCAGCATACTGACTCAATTGAGGTCCATACTGAGAAAAGTACTTATCAAGCGAAGTTGATGTTGGCCGCTGATGGCGCACGTTCACCCACCCGTGAGCGTCTGAATATTGAAACGCTCACGAATGACTATGAGCAAACCGCAGTCGTTGCCAATTTTGCGATTGAACAGCCTCATCGCGGTACTGCTTATCAATGGTTTTTGCCCGGCGGGGAGATTCTGGCATTACTACCACTGGCTGGCTCTTATGTCTCAATGGTGTGGTCTGCGCAAAGAGAGCATGCAGAAGAGATCCTCAAGATGGATGCCAAGACCTTAGCTCAGCATTTACTGATGGCGGGTGAGCAGAGTGTGCGTAAGCATTACCCAACACTCACTCTAGTGACAGACCCACAACCTTTCCCTCTACGACGTATTCGCGCCAAGCAAATTTTAGGCACCGCTTCTCAAAAAAATGCCTCACAGGATGAGAGCAATATGACGCCGCGCATCATATTGCTAGGTGATGCGGCGCACGTTATGCACCCATTAGCGGGACAAGGTTTAAACCTCGGTCTCAGAGACGTGGCAAGCTTAGGTGAATTATTCGAAGCAAGAGAATCATTTAGAAGTATTGATGATCGAACACTCTTAAGACGTTACGAGCGCTCTAGACAAGGGGATACAGATGCGCTCTTATTAGTGACTGATCGACTGCAAAAGTTATTCAGTCACGACTCTGAGGTGCTCAAGGGAATACGTAATATGGGTTTGCGTCTACTCAATCGTAGTGATTTTGCAAAACGCCAGTTAATTCAAAAAGCTCTGGCTTAATAAGGACTGAAAATGGGTATTCAATTTAAAAAATATTCGCTGGTATTGGCTACTTTAGCAAGCTTCATCATCACAGGGAGCATGGTACAAGCCCAAACGCTGGCAGAGCAAAAAGTGAAAAATGAAATTCAGAAACAGTTAGGTGATCGCGCCAAGGTCACTGGGGTTAAATCAACCCCCATTAAAGATCTCTATGAGATCGCAATTGGTGGTGACATCGTTTACGCTGATGCGAGTGGGCGCTATCTCATTCAGGGTGAACTCATCGATTTAAAGAGTGGCACCAACCTCACTGAGCAAAGAAGTAATGAGATTAATCGTATTAAGTGGAGTGACTTGCCACTCAATGATGCGATCAAGATTGTGCGGGGCAATGGGGCTCGCCAAATGGCAGTTTTTGCAGACCCTAATTGTGGTTTTTGCAAGCGCTTAGAAAAATCATTTCAAGATTTAAACAACGTCACTATCTATAACTTCTTAGTGCCGATGCTATCTGCCGACTCACTCACTAAATCACAGCAAATTTGGTGTGCGAGTGACCGTGCCAAAGTCTGGACTGACTGGATGGTGGGTGGTGTAGCGCCATCTGGCAAGACCGATTGCGCCAATCCTTTAGATCGTAATGCCGCCTTAGCGAAGAAGTTAGGTGTGACAGGAACGCCAGCCATGTTCTTTGTCGATGGCTCTCGTGTTGCCGGAGCGGTTCCTTTGGCGCAGATTGAGAAAAAGCTTAAATAGGAAGCATGATGAGCCCTATTCATTACACGATTCGTTTGGATGATATGCATGGCCATCGTTTCGATGTGAGCCTGACGATTCAAAAAGCAGTACTCAAAAAACTAACAGGCAATGGTCAAGCAGGCTTGATCTTGCAGCTACCCGCTTGGATACCGGGCAGTTATATGATTCGAGATTTTTCTAAACACCTCGAAAATCTAAAAATAAGTACAGAGCAAAGCAAGAGTTCACTCAAAGCGATCGATAGTCATACCTGGCAAATTAATGATTTATCAATGGCCGCAGATTTAGAGCTGACTTATCAGGTATATGCGTTTGATACCTCAGTCAGAACCGCTTATTTAGATCAGACTCGAGCCTTTTTTAACCCCACGAGCCTTTGCTTAAGAGTGCTTAACAGTAAGCAAGAGTCAAACTCTATTGCGCAGGGTCTTACCATCAGAAAACCCCATTTGGCTAACTATCTACACGATAGTCAGTATGAGTTGTGGGAAGTGGTCACAGGATTAAGCCCCAAAAAGATTGATAGCCATGGTTTTGGTGATTACGAAGCGAAAGATTATGACGAGCTGATTGATCATCCGGTCGCCATCGGTGAATTCCAGAGAATTAAATGGACCTCGCACGGTACGCCCCATCAGATGGTCATACAAGGCGCAGTCAAACGTGTTGATGAAAAAGCCCTGGCTCGAGATTTGCAGGCTATTTGTAATGCCCAGATTGAATTCTTTGAACCAACAACGAAACGCGCCCCTTTTAAGAAATACTTTTTCTTAGTAAATACTGTAGGCGATGGTTATGGTGGTTTGGAGCATCGCAACAGCACGGCTCTCTTGTGTAAAAGAGAAGATTTACCCTATCCGGGCCAAGACTTAAAAAAACACAGTGCTTATGAAGATTTTTTAGGACTCTGTAGCCATGAATACTTTCATGCGTGGATGGTTAAACGAGTTAGACCCAAAGCATTCATACCCTATGATTTACAAAAACCGAATCACACGCAATTGCTTTGGCTCTTTGAGGGCTTTACCAGTTACTACGATGATCTTTTCCTCTTACGCAGTGCGCGCATTGACTTAAAGCAATACCTAAAGCGTATTGAAAAAACGTGGAATATGGTCTTGCGCGGACCGGGTCGTCACAAACAGTCCGTGGCGCAAAGTTCATGGGATGCATGGACCAAGTATTACCAGATGGATGAGAACACACCCAATGCGGTCGTGAGCTATTACGCTAAAGGATCTTTGATTGCTTTAGGTCTAGACCTCTTGATCCGCGATAAAACTCGAGGCGCACATTCTCTAGATACACTCATGCGACATTTTTGGCAGATGTATCAGTTAACTGAAGAAGGGTTGGCTGAAGATGATGTGGCTGCTGCGATACGCTTTTTATTGGGGCCGAAAATATATGAAGATTGGCGAGTATTTGAAGCCAAATATATTCATGGGTGTGAAGATTTACCGCTTGATCGATGGTTGCCTCGGGCTAATCAGCAGATACAAGTGCAAGCGCAATACCTGGCCAATGCTCATACCCAAGATGCAGAACGTATCAAACAGGCCTGGGGTATTCGCACATCAGCAGTGCAGGGTTGGATCAAGTTAACGCACGTTTTAGATGGAGGCTTGGCTCAACAGGCAGGGCTGGCTGCGGGTGACTACATCGCCAGTATCGATCGTGAACGCGTGACCCCTAATCGTTTGAATCAAATCTTAGTGGCAGCAAGCCAAGCTTTAAACACGGGTGAAGATGTGCAGATTCAGGCTTATCGTCATGAAACTCTGCTCGAACTTGTCTTAGAGGCGGATGGTCTGAGCATTCAAGAAAGCTTGCCAGCGCAGTATTGCATCACGGTGCAGTAGACGCTGAAATCAGCTTTGTATGCAGGATCTATTTCATCATGCAGCTGCCCAAGATCCTATCGATCTATGGCAGCAAATACCCTCTGATTGGCAAGCCATCTGTGACCCTCAGATCAGCAAGGGGCTACTGGAAAAAATTAGTCAGCAATTACTAGCAGCCAAGCGGGCTGGGCAAGAGATTGCGCCAGCGCCCGAGAATATCTTTCGGGCATTACAGCTGTGTTCTGTCAAAGAAGCGCGTGTTGTCATCTTGGGTCAAGATCCTTATCAGACCCCAGGCCTAGCCCAAGGTTTAGCATTTTCGATTCCTAAAGAAATTCAGCCAGGCTGGCGAGCATTTCCGAGTTCCTTAAGAAATATCAGTAAAGCATTACAAATTGATACTTATGGTGCTCTTCAGCATGGCGATCTCACGGCTTGGGCGAAACAGGGCGTCTTACTCTTAAACGCTACTTTGACTGTTCAGCTCAATCAAGCAGGATCTCATGCGCATTGGGGTTGGCAAGCCTTGACAGATCATTTGCTAGAGAGATTGGCGCAACATCATATGAAGCAGCAGCAAACTTTGGTATGGCTTTTATGGGGAGCCCATGCGCAACAAAAAAAGCCTCTGATTGAAGCCGTAATACAAAAGGGGTGCGACTCAAGGGCACAGGTAAACAATCAAAAGACGGATATCTCGGGTCAAGGCACCCAATTGATCTTGACGGCCTCTCACCCCTCGGGCTTAGGTGTCTATAAAACCAAAGAGCCTTTTATATATCCAGGCGATCAGCAATCCTGCCAGCACTTTTTAAAAACTAATCAGTTTCTAAAGGCGCATGGACAAAGAGAGATTCAGTGGATCTCGTGAGATTAGACTGAATAATCAGTCTAATCAGACAAATATTATTCAAATAAATCAGCGAGAGCTTGACCGGGGTCAGGCTGGCGCATAAACGCTTCACCTACCAAGAAAGCATCTACTTGATGCTCACGCATGAGTATTACATCCGCTTTATTCAAAATGCCGCTTTCAGTCACCACTCGCTTATTAGCGGGGATCTCTTGCAGGAGATCCAGTGTAGTTTGTAAGCTGACTTCAAAAGTACGCAAATTACGGTTATTGATACCAAGAAGTGATGTTTTTAGTTTTAAGGCGCGCTCGAGTTCATAAGCATCATGAACTTCCACCAAGATATCCATGCCTAATTCAAAAGCGAGGGACTCAAAGTCTTGCATCTGTTGATCGTCCAAAGCCGCCGCAATTAACAAAATGGCATCAGCCCCCATCACACGTGCTTCGTAGACCTGATAAGGATCAACCAAAAAGTCTTTACGAATGACCGGAATGCTAACCGCATGGCGAGCTTCGCGAAGATATTGGGCTGACCCCTGGAAGTACTGCACATCTGTGAGTACCGATAAACAAGCCGCACCATGCTTGGCATAGCTTTGGGCAATTTCTTTGGGGTGGAAGTCTTCGCGCAAAACTCCTTTACTCGGACTTGCCTTTTTGATTTCTGCAATCACACCCGCTTGCCCTGCTGCAATTTTTGCTTCGATGGCGCGGGCAAAACCACGGGTTTGTAAAGCACTGTCGTTGCAAGCAGCTTCTGCATCACTGCGCATGACATGACTTGGGATTTGATGTGAAGCTTTAGTAACTTCGTCAAATTTGGTGGCCAGGATTTTTTTTAGAATATCGCTCATAGATCGCTTATTGTCCTAGAGCTTGAGTCACTGCTACAAATTCATCTAATTTGGCCTTGGCTTTGCCACTCAGAACGGCTTCTTGAGCCATCACGATACCATCGCCAATACTATTTGCTAGATCTGCCGCATACAGGGCAGCACCAGCATTGAGGCAGACGATATCCATGGCCGCCCCTTTTTGACCACCGAGCACGGAGAGCATCACTGCACGTGATTCTTCTGGGGTTGCTACTTTGAAGCTGCTTGTGGGAACTGCTTGAAGACCAAATTGCTCGGGCGTGATTTCATATTCTTTGATTTGGTCATTCACTAACTCACCAATCAAGGTCGGACCTTGCAAAGAGATTTCGTCTAAACCTTCTTTGCCATAGACCACAAGAGCATGTTTCATGCCAAGGCGTTGCAAGGCGCGTGCTTGGATACCGACTAAATCAGGATGAAAGACCCCCATCAACATATGTTTGGCACCTGCTGGGTTAGTCAGTGGTCCTAAAATATTAAAAATCGTACGTACGCCCATCTCTTTGCGAACAGGCGCCACGTTTTTCATAGCTGGGTGATGATTCGGGGCAAACATAAAACCAATGCCACAACGCTCAATCGATTGAGCCACTTGAGGTGCTTGTAAAGTGATATTGACGCCCAAAGCTTCTAGGGCATCGGCAGCGCCTGATTTACTACTCACACTGCGATTGCCGTGCTTGGCGACCTTGGCCCCTGCGGCGGCAGCCACAAACATCGCAGTTGTGGAAATATTAAATGTATGCGCACCATCACCGCCAGTACCCACAATATCAACGAAGTGCGCATCATCAGCCACATTCACTTTCGTGGCAAATTCGCGCATCACAGTAGCTGCTGCTGTGATTTCACCAATCGTTTCTTTTTTGGTACGAAGGCCTGTCAAAATCGCTGCAGTCATCACGGGTGAAAGCTCGCCACTCATGATGGCACGCATGATGGAGAGCATTTCATCATGAAAAATTTCACGATGATCCAAACAGCGTTGTAATGCTTCTTGAGCAGTGATGGACATACAGACCTCGTAGACGACTTAAATTTTTGTTTTCAAAAAGTTATTGAGTAGTTCGTGACCATACTCAGACAGAATCGATTCTGGATGAAATTGCACACCTTCAATCGCAAATTGTTTATGACGTACACCCATGATCTCACCATCGTCGGTCCAAGCCGTGATTTCCAAATGATCAGGCAAGCTCGAGCGTTCAATCGCGAGTGAGTGATAACGAGTGACCGTGAAGTGTTCTGGCAAATCACGAAAGACACCCACTTGCGTCGTGTGTACTGTATCTGTCTTGCCATGCATGACTCGCTGAGCACGAATGACTTTGCCACCAAAAGCTTCGCCAATGGCTTGATGGCCTAAGCAAACCCCAAGTAGTGGTACTTTGCCTGCAAAATGTTGCAAGGTCGCGACCGAAATACCAGCTTCTTTAGGACTACAAGGGCCTGGTGAAATACAAATATGGCTGGGGCATAAAGCCTCAATCTCAGAGAGGGTCACCTCGTCATTGCGAAAGACCTTGACCTCTACCCCTAATTCACCGAAATACTGCACGAGGTTATAGGTAAAAGAGTCATAGTTATCAATCATGACGAGCATCTAGACCTCCTTGTACCATTTCTGCAGCACGTAATACGGCGCGTGCCTTCGCTTCAGTTTCTCGCCATTCAGATTCAGGATCAGAGTCAGCGACGATGCCAGCACCTGCTTGGGAGTGCACCATGCCATCACAAATCACCCCCGTACGAATCACAATCGCGACATCCATATCGCCCGAGAAAGACAAATAACCGGCAGCACCACCATAGACGCCGCGCTTCACAATTTCCATTTCATCGATGATTTCCATCGCTCTGATTTTGGGGGCGCCGGACAGGGTGCCTGCTGGGAATGTCGCGCGCAAGACATCCATATTGTTAACCTGATCAGCGAGCTCGCCTTCTACTGAGCTCACGATATGTTGTACATGAGAGTATTTCTCAATCACCATGCGATCAGTCACTTTGACGCTACCATTTTTAGCAATGCGACCAATATCATTTCGTGCCAAATCAATCAGCATCACATGCTCAGCAATTTCCTTGGGATCTGCGAGTAATTCTGTTGCTAGGGCTTCGTCTTGCTCAGGTGTTTGGCCGCGTGGGCGAGTGCCAGCGATAGGGCGCACAGTAATGATGCGTTTTTCTTCGCCAGCCACGGAACGTTTTTCTTGGCGTACTAAAATTTCTGGAGATGAACCCACAATCTGATGATCTCCAAAATCATATAAATACATATAAGGAGACGGATTGAGGGAGCGTAGTGCACGATAGAGCGCTAATGGCGAATCTTGATAGGGTTGACTGATCCGCTGACCAATCACGACCTGCATACAGTCACCTGCGAGGATATATTCCTTCGTGCGTTTGACTGCATCTAAAAACTTGTCTTTAGCAAATTTACGAACGGCTTCGGTTTTTTGAGAGGCCGCGGTATTTGGTACTTGCACGGGGGCACGTAAACGCTCGCGCAGTTGTGCCAGCCTAGCCATCGCTGCTTCATAAGCACCTGCTTGACTAGGGTCAGCGTACACGATGAGATATAAACGTCCTTTGAGGTTATCAATCACCGCCAACTCTTCAGTGAGTATTAACTGAATATCCGGTAAGTGAGTTTCATCTGGTAGGGAATGCTCCGCTAAACGAGATTCAATATAGCGGATCGTGTCATACCCAAAGTAACCCGCGAGACCACCACAAAAACGTGGCAAGTCATTTCTCAGAGCGACTTTAAAGCGTGCGTGATAGTTCGCAATAAAGTCGAGTGGGTTGCCACGATCGGTCTCGATGACTTGATCTTTGCAAATGACTTCAGTTAAACAATTTTTAGGGCCACCAGTGACACGCAGTAGCGTTTGTGCGGGTAGACCAATAATGGAATAACGCCCAAAACGTTCCCCACCGACGACAGACTCTAATAGAAAAGTATTGCGCGCACCTTCACTTTGTGTGAGTTTGAGATACAGCGAGAGTGGCGTTTCTAAATCAGCCAAAGCCTCGGATACCAGCGGAATGCGGTTGTATCCTTGCTTGGCTAATTGTTCAAATTCTTGACGTTGCATTAAAGGCTTTCCATCTGTGAGCCTTAAATGGCATTGAGTGCTGCACGCATCTGCTCAATAATCGCGCGGTAGTCAGGTTTACCAAAAATTGCTGAACCGGCTACAAAAGTATCTGCCCCTGCTTTAGCAATCTCGGCAATATTCTCAGCTTTGACTCCGCCATCGACTTCTAAGCGGATTTGACGCCCGGTTTTTTCACGATGGGCATCGATCAATTGTCGAGCTTGCGCAAGCTTTGGCAAAGTCGATGGAATAAAGGATTGACCGCCAAAGCCAGGGTTCACTGACATCAGCAGGATTAAGTCCACTTTATCCATGACGTGCTCCAGATAGTTCAGTGGCGTGGCAGGGTTAAACACCAGACCCGCCAAGCAGCCTTGGTCATGAATGAGACTCAAGGTGCGATCAATATGAGCACTCGCTTCAGGGTGAAAGCTAATGACATTGGCCCCTGCTTTAGCAAAGTCAGGAACGATGCGATCAACGGGTTCAACCATTAAATGCACATCAATACAGGCGGGTTTGCCATCTTTGACGGCGTAAGAGCGGATAGCCTCACATACCAAAGGGCCAATCGTCAGATTGGGCACATAGTGGTTGTCCATCACATCAAAGTGGATCCAGTCGGCCCCAGAGGCGAGTACTTGGCTGACTTCTTCGCCTAAACGGGCGAAATCAGCCGACAAAATTGACGGAGCAATCAGGTACTTAGGGGTATTTGTATTTGCCATAACGTCATTCTATAACGCGTTCGGTTGCAGTAGTGCGTTTGTTGGCGCAGAATCACGGTCATGGAACAACATCAGCTACAAGTTTCGGTCAAAGTCCAATATTTGGCGCAGGAGTCCAATCCGGATAATCGTCAATTTGTCTTTGCTTATACGATCACCATCCGTAATGTCGGTCAGCTGCCTAGCCAGTTGATTGCTAGACATTGGCTAATTACTGATGGCGAAGGAGATGTGCAAGAAGTCAAAGGCTTGGGCGTCGTAGGGCAACAGCCTCTGTTAAGACCCGGCGAGCAATTTGAGTACACCAGTTGGGCCACATTACCCACTCCCATGGGGACCATGCGGGGTGAATTCTTCTGTGTCACCGATGATGCCCAGTTTTTTCAAACCCCGATTCCAGAATTTGCTTTGGTGATGCCTAGAACTTTGCACTAATTCAATGCCTAGCTTCACTTATCTTTGCGACCCATCATGGTCCAAACTACAATGATGAGCAAAATAACTAAGGCAACACCGGCTTCAATGGCAAATAAGAGCATAGGATATTCATCAAACAAATCTGCCATTCAAGTCTCCTGTAGGAATTATTGCGCTAGAAGTATAGCGATACGGACAAAGAATAGCAGTTGATGAAAAACATGTCATATATACGGACAATCGTCTTGATTCTCGCCACATTGGCCTTATTACAGGCCTGTGCGCCCACCCGTGTTCCCATTAGTTCTGCACCGGATCCTAGACAGGATCCAGGGGTTTTATTGAAATCAAACAATATTGCTCAGTTTTACGAAGTGGGCTGGTCTCAGCTACCGGGTTGGCAAGAGGATGACGTCAAAGAAGCGTGGCCTTCATGGTTAAGAAGCTGTCAAGGTTTAGCAAGACGCAACCCCAGTGGTATTCAGTGGCGACCCGTATGTGATGCGGCTAAGCGCGTTAATTCCTCTAGTAACACAGAGATTCGTCAATACTTTGAGAGACACTTTAAGGTCTTAGAAGTACGTCATCAAAGTGGCAGCAATGCTGGCAAAAATACCGGCTTAGTCACTGGTTATTACGAACCCTATCTCAATGGTTCACGCAAGCGCCAAGGTATTTATCAAACACCGATTCATCGTTATCCTGATGCATGGCGTCGTAAAAAACCAGATGACATGCCCACCCGTGCCGAGTTAATGCGCAGTGGCCAACTCAATGGCCAAGAAATTCTTTGGGTCGACGACCCGGTTGCCGCCGCCTTTATGCAAGTGCAAGGTTCTGGCCGGGTGCGCATGGACAATGGGCAAGTAGTTCGCCTAGGTTTTGCAGGTACGAATGATCAGCCCTTTAAGTCCTTTGCCCAGTGGTTGTTAGACCGTAAAGAAATCACCCGCGCGCAAGCGACGATGCAAGGTATTCAGGCATGGGCGAAGAAGAATCCTCAGCGTGTTCAAGAGATGCTCAATGCCAATCCACGCTATGTCTTTTTTAGAGAGATGCCAGTCACCCCTGATTTAGAAGTGGGCCCGATTGGATCTTTGGGCGTGCCACTAACGCCTAAGCGCAGTATTGCGGTGGATACCAAGGCGCTACCTTTGGGGGCGCCGGTTTACCTATCCACCACTTTTCCGCTTTCTGAAAAACCACTTAATAGTTTGATGATGGCGCAAGACACAGGCAGCGCCATCATTGGTGCTGTGCGTGCAGACTTTTACTGGGGTACTGGTGAAGCGGCTGGTGAGCAAGCAGGCCGTATGAAGCAAACGGGGCGTATGTGGGTCTTCGTACCCCGTTAGTCTCTAGCAAACGCATTCTTAAGAGCCTTTAAATTGCGGTGCGCGTTTTTCTAAAAATGCGCTCACGCCTTCAGAAAAATCAGCGGTGCGCCCTAAGCGACGCTGAGCATCTCGCTCCCAGTCTAATTGTTGGTCTAAAGATTGTTGTAGAGCAGCCCACATCGCTTGTTTAGTTTCATGCAAAGCCTGGCTGGGGGCTTGAGCTAATTGCGTGGCTAGGGCTTGGGCAGCTAAAAGCACTTGGTCATCAGGTACCGCTTTCCAAATCAGACCCATGGCATCAGCTTCTTGACCTGTAATTTTTTCACCGGTCATCGCCAATCCCAAAGCTTTCTGTAAACCCACTCGATGGGGCAAGAACCAGGTTCCGCCCGCATCGGGCATGAGACCAATTCTGATAAAGGCTTGAGTAAATACTGCGTTTTGACCCATGATGGTTAAATCGGCTGCTAAGGCTAAATTCGCACCAGCGCCGGCTGCTACGCCATGCACAGCGGCAATCACGGGATAGGGTAAACAGACCAAGCGTCGCACGAGCACGTTATAGTTTTTTTCAAGGGCTTCACCTAAATCACGGGTGTTTGTTTCTTGATCGGTGAGATCTTGCCCTGCACAAAAGCCTTTGCCTGCTCCTGTGAGTAGGATAACTTTTGTGTCTCTTTGAGACTCTGCTAAATCAAGGCAGGCTCTTAAGTCAGCATGCATTTGTGCTGTCAGACTATTAATTCTTTCAGGACGATTTAATGTCAAAGTGACCACACCGTTTTCAGATTGGTAATGGACTTGCGCAAAATCTTGACTAAAAGGCATATCAACTCCTGGTTTCATGCAAAATGGATGTCATCATCATATATAAAAATGAGTGAACTGACTCATTGAATGTAATAACAGAATGACCCCAAGGAGTTCTTATGAATTATGAAACTATTATTACCAGTCGTGATGAGCACGTAGCCCTCATTACCCTTAATCGTCCTAAGGCTCTCAATGCCCTCAATGATCAGTTGATGGATGAGTTAGGCCATGCTTTGCAGAGTTTTGATGCAGATGATGAGATCGCTTGTATGGTGATCACTGGTAGTGAAAAAGCATTTGCTGCCGGTGCTGATATCACCATGATGGCTAAGTACGACTTCATGGATGTCTATAAAGGTGACTACATCACCAAAAATTGGGAAACCATACGCAAGGTACGTAAACCGGTGATTGCCGCAGTTGCTGGCTTTGCTTTAGGAGGGGGTTGTGAGCTCGCGATGATGTGTGACTTCATCATTGCAGCTGACACAGCTAAATTTGGTCAGCCTGAGATCAAGCTGGGGATTATTCCAGGGGCAGGTGGCACACAACGTTTACCCCGTGCTGTGTCTAAAGCCAAGGCAATGGATATGTGTTTAACAGCCCGCATGATGGATGCACAAGAGGCTGAGCGTGCAGGTTTGGTTTCTCGTATCGTGCCCGCTGATCAACTTTTAACAGAAGCGCTAAATGCTGCAAAAACAATTGCCAGTATGTCATTGCCGATCGTGATGATGGTGAAAGAAAGTATCAATACCGCCTATGAAACCTCATTGTCAGAAGGGGTTCATTTCGAGCGTCGTTTATTTCATGCTACCTTTGCCACCGATGATCAAAAAGAAGGGATGGCTGCCTTTGTTGAAAAACGTCCCGCTCAGTTCAAACATCGCTAAGCTCAGAAATGATTAAAAGCCCGCCTTTGAAAACTCGCTCTATGACAAGCTTGCTTGTAGCGTTCCCTTTGGTTTTGTCGGGATGTGCGTTTTGGGGTGAGTCAAAAAAAGCGCCAGAGCCTGTGGCAGAAGTCCAGAAATTTTCAGAGCAATCCGAGCGTGCCACTTTACCCAAAGCTTGGCAAGCTTGGCGAATCACACCACAAAAAAATAAAACGAAGTATTCACTGAAGCGCTATGAGGGAAAAACCGTTTTACATGCGCAGGCTGATGTAGCTGCTTCTGGCTTAGTCTTGGCCATCAAGCCTCGATTGACCGAGGAGTTAGAGTTAAGGTGGCAATGGAAAGCGTTGAGCTACATTCCACAGGCTGAACCTCGTGAGTCACAAAGAGATGATGCGCCCCTACGCATCATGGTGGCCTTTGATGGGGATAAATCAAAATTACCTTTTAAAGAACAAATGGTTTTTGAGATGGCAAAGGTGATTAGTGGTCACGATATGCCATATGCCACATTGATGTATGTCTGGGCATCCCAAAGCCCGGTGGAGACAATCTATACCAGCTCAAGAACTTCACGCATCAAAATGATTGTGGTGAATTCTGGGCCGAATGATTTGGGTATATGGCAAACACATCGCCGCAATCTCAAAGATGATTATCAGAATGCTTTTGGTGAAGCGCCAGGCAAGGTCATTGGTCTGGGGCTAATGACAGATAGTGATAACACGCGTACACAAGTGAGCGCTATCTATGGCGATATTGAGCTCGCTGATAAAAAGAAAAATAAAGCGGCTAGCCAAGCAAGTACGAAAACTAATTCAACTACCAACAAATAATTTAAATTAGGACTCGCTAGCTAAATACTTTTGTGCGAGCTTGACCCAGTAGCTCGATCCTAAGGGCAGGATCTCATCATTAAAGTCATAGGTCGGGTTGTGGAGGTGACAGGGCCCCATGCCATGACCGGTGCTGCGGTGATCGCCATCACCGTTACCAATAAAGGCATAGCAACCCGGTTTGGCTTGCAACATATACGCAAAATCTTCGGCACCCATGGTCGGATCAATGCGTGGATTGACACGATGTTCGCCAACTAATTCTTGCATTACGCTAATCGCAAAAGCAGTTTCTTTTTCGTGATTGATAGTCGGTGGGTAGTTACGTAAAAACTCGACATCTGCTTTGCAGTCATAAGCTTGCGCAACGGTTCCGGCAATATGGCGTAAACGTGATTCAATTAAATCCAAGACTTCAATCGTAAAAGTACGCACTGTGCCGCCGATCCATGCGCTATCAGGAATGATGTTGCTCGCATCTCCAGCGTGGCACTGAGTAATTGATAAGACCGCAGAATCCACAGGACGCTTATTGCGCGTAATGATGCCTTGTAGACCTTGAATAATTTGTGCAGCGGCAAAGAGAGGGTCAGCACTGTTATGTGGCAGGGCGGCATGCCCGCCTTTGCCGGTGACTGTAATACGAAACTCATTGCTCGAGGCCATCATCGGGCCTGGTGTTACGCCAAATTCTCCGACGGCTAGGCCAGGCCAGTTATGCATACCAAATACAGCATCGCAAGGGAACAAATCAAAAAGGCCATCTTTGATCATTTCGCGTGCGCCGCCACCCCCTTCTTCTGCTGGCTGAAAAATCGCATACACTGTGCCTTTGAAGTCGCGATGCTTGGCTAAGTATTCACAGGCGCCAAGTAGCATCGCAACATGGCCATCATGCCCGCAAGCATGCATCTTGCCTTCATGTTTGGAGGCGTGAGCAAAACGATTATGTTCTTGTAAAGGCAAGGCATCCATATCGGCACGAAGGCCAATTTTTTTACCTGGGCCTTGGCCTTCAATGATCGCCACGACACCGGTTTTACCTAGACCACGGTGAACGGGTAGGCCCCAGGATTCCAATTGCTTTGCAATGACATCACTCGTTCTTTGTTCCTGAAAACAAAGTTCAGGATGGGCGTGGATATCCCTGCGAATTTTTTCAATCTGCGGTTTAGCTTGCAAAATTTCTGGAATCAATTTCATGGTCGTACTCTTTATTGCTGCAATCATTGATTGAAGCTTTAATCATATTCGATAACACTTTTTTAAGCTTGGCTTTTTTGTAACAAAGTCATATAGTCTTACTCATAAATCAACTATTAGTCCTATCAAAGACACAATAGTTCATAAAAAAAGGAGCATTTATGACAACAAAACCTTGGCTAGCAAGTTATCCTCCTGGTGTACCCCATAGCGTGGATTACCATCAGTATCGTTCGATCAACCAAATGATGGATGAATCCTTCAAAAAGTTTGCTGACCGTCAAGCTTTTGAATGCATGGGTAAATACCTAACGTATGCACAGTTAGATACCTACTCCAATCAGCTTGCTGCACATTTTCAGTCATTGGGACTCAAGCCGGGCGCACGTATTGCGTTGATGATGCCCAATGTTTTGCAATATCCGATTGCAATTGCAGCAGTTTTGCGCGCCGGTTATGTCGTTGTCAATGTCAATCCTTTGTATACCCCGCGTGAGTTAGAGCATCAGTTGAATGACTCAGGAGCCCAAGCGCTGGTCATCTTAGAGAATTTTGCACATGTGTATGAGCAAGTGCGCCATAAGGTAGGAGTTGAACATGTGATTGTGACCAGCATGGGCGAACTCATGGGTCTCAAAGGCCACATCGTTAACTTTGTTGTACGTAAAGTAAAGAAATTGGTGCCTCAATGGCAAGTCGACGGCCATATGAGCTTTAAAGCAGCTCTTGCCAACGGCCAAAAACATACCTTAATCCCACCGCATGTCACTCACGATGATGTGGCGTTCTTGCAATACACAGGGGGAACAACAGGGGTTTCAAAAGGCGCCACCTTATTACATCGCAATATCCTCGCTAATCTTTTGCAAACCGAAGCTTGGTTAGAGCCGGGGTTACGCGGCAAAGATGTGGATCAATTGGTGTTCATATGTGCTCTACCGCTGTATCACATCTTTGCATTAACAGCGTGCTGTATGTTTGGTATTCGTGCTGGTGGTCTTAATATCTTAGTGACCAATCCAAAAGATATTCCTGGTTTTATTAAGTTGCTCGCTAAATTACCGAAGTTCCATATCTTCCCAGCCGTGAATACTTTATTCAATGCCTTGATGAATCATCCTCAATTTGGCACGATTAATTTCTCAAGCATCTTGGTCACCATTGGCGGTGGCATGGCGGTACAAAAGGCGGTGGCTGATCGTTGGCAGTCCCTCACGGGGTGCCCAGTCGCTGAGGGCTATGGCTTATCAGAAACATCTCCTGTGGCTTGCTGTAATACGCCATGGATTAAAGCCTACACGGGCCATATTGGCTTACCAGTACCGGGTACGGATGTTGTGATACGAGACGAAGAGGGGCGCGATCAGCCTTTTGGGCAACCCGGTGAAATCTGTATCAGGGGCCCTCAAGTAATGGCAGGTTATTGGAATCGTACTGAAGAGACTGCTAAGGTCATGACGGCTGATGGTTACTTTAAGTCAGGTGATATTGGCTATATGGATGAGAGTGGCTACGTCAAAATCATTGATCGTAAAAAAGACATGATTTTGGTTTCTGGATTTAATGTCTATCCGAATGAAGTTGAAGATGTAATTGCCATGTTGCCAGGTGTTCTAGAGTGTGCCGCGGTAGGGGTACCTGATGCGCATTCCGGTGAGGTTGTAAAAGTCTTTATTGTTAAAAAAGACCCCGCCCTCACAGAAGAGCAAGTCATTGAGCATTGCAAAGAGCAACTCACTAACTACAAGCGTCCTAAATTTATTGAATTCCGTACAGAATTACCCAAGACCAATGTGGGCAAAATTTTGCGTCGTGAACTCAGAACCTAAACTGAATAACTTTTTAAAAGCTATTCAAAAACTATCCATGAGGCAGCCTCAAATGCGAGGCTGCTTTTTTTATAGTTTCTAGCGAGTACGGTGTTCTCGCCTCGGATTCTGAGAAAGCAGGTAGTTTGCCTAAGTATTGCCCGGGCAAGCGCTCTTGCAATGTTTTGATGTTTTCATCTAAGAGGGGCATGGCATGCCCCATCGTATTGGCCACCCAACCCTTAAGTTTTAAGCCTTCTGCTGCTATGGCTTTGGCAGTCAGTAGTGCATGGTTAATGCAACCCAAACGCATGGCAACGACCATGACTACAGGTAAATTTATTTCTTTAGCAAAGTCAGCAAAACTATAGAGTCCTTGCAGGGGTACATAAAAACCACCCGCACCTTCGACAACGACCGCATCAGCATTTTTTTGGCAGTGCACAAAGCTCTTGCGAATAGAGTCAATATTGATTTGAATATTTTCAATCTCGGCGACCAAATGAGGGGCTGCTGGCATCTTTAAAGCATAAGGGCAGATTTCTTTACTGGTTTGCCCGGCATTAGCGACTTGCGATAAAGCTAGAACATCTTCATTGGCCAGGACGCCGTCATAAAGAGCTAAGCCCGCCACAACGGGTTTGAAAGCGGCTACGCGCGCATACTTTTTTTTCAGAAGTTCAATCAATGCGCCGGCTACTAAAGTTTTACCAACTTCGGTATCTGTGCCTGTGACAAAAAAACCAGTGGGATCACTCATGCGTATAAATCACTTTCAATCTGCATTAAATACTGCACTAGTTTTTGAATATCTTCAGTACTGTGCGCTGCCGATAAGGTAATACGTAAACGGGCAGTATTTTTAGGCACTGTTGGAGGTCGTATAGCCGGTACCCAAACGCCTAGTTCGAGTAATTGTTGTGCCACTTGTAAAGCCATGCCATTCTCACCAATCACTACAGGCTGTATTGCGGTATCTGAAGCCATTAATGACCAATGCTGAAGTTGCAGGCTCTTTTTAAAGAGCGCGATATTGGCTTGTAAACGTTCTCTTAATGGACTTTGCTCGATGAGATGCAGACTGCTTAAAAGGGCATGCGCCAAATGAGGTGGGCTGGCGGTCGTGTAAATATAAGAGCGTGATTTTTGGAGTAGCCATTCAGTGAAGGTGTGGTGAGCTGCCACAAATGCACCACTCACACCTGCTGCTTTACCGAGTGTGCCCATATAGATGAGATGGGCTGCAGTATCAGCTTCACTTAATGCCAAGTGTTCTAATATGCCGTGACCGTTTTGACCAAGAACCCCAAAGCCATGCGCATCGTCAACGAATAACAAAGCATCGTAACGCTTGGCTAAATCAAGTAAATCTCTAACAGGTGCCAGATCTCCATCCATACTAAAAACACCATCTGTGACAATGAGTTTTTGAGAGTGTGAGGATGCTTTCAGTAATTGTTCCAGACCATCTATATCATTGTGGGCATAGACAAAAGAGTCGGCTTTATTTTGTTGTTTAGCTAAACGCACACCATCAATTAAAGAAGCGTGATTAAGCTCCTCTGAGAAAATTGCAACGCTATCGTCAACAGTCCATGGAATAGTTAAAGCAGTAATCGCTGCTAAGTTAGCCATATAGCCTGTACTGAAATACATGGCTGTGCATTCCGGGATATGGGCTGCTTGAGTTTTGGCTAAGGCAATTTCTAATGCTTCATGGGCGTGACTATGACCGCTAATGAGGTGTGAGGCACCGCTACCGGCACCATATAAGCGTAAACCTTTTTCAAGCGCAGCACATACATCGGGATGATTGGCTAGACCCAAGTAGTCATTGCTGCAAAAGGTCAGCATAGAGCGACCATCGATTTGCATTCGAGTATCACAGGGGCTTTCTGCGAGCTTGAGGTGTCTTAAGAGTTGTTGATCATCTAACTCTTGTAAGCGCTGAAGGTAGGCTTGGATATATTTCATGCCATCCTTGTATGGTCGGCGCCTGAGGTAGACGATGAGAGATTGAGATCTTTCTCTGATTGCCCATCTAAAACACGCGCTAATGTTTTTTCTAGACGCTTAGATAAATGATTTAACTCATCATCACTTAATACATAAGGGGGCATGATGTAAATGGTGCGCCCAATGGGGCGAACGAGTATTTCTTCTTTGAGACCAGCCATAAAAAATTCTTTGGCAAAAGTGGCGCTAGCCCAGGATGGTTTGACATCACAAGCCCAAATCGTACCTTTTTGTCGAATGTGTTCCAGCGAAGGGTGTTCGTGTGCCCAGGACATGCTTTGCGTGAGCTTGTTTGCTAAGACACGATTTTTTTGTAAATAAGCATCCTCTTCATAGATGCGCAAAGTTGCATTTGCTGCGGTACAAGCTAATGCATTGCCTGTATAGGAGTGTGAGTGTAAGAAGCCACGTTCAATCTCGTCGGCATAAAACGCCTGATAAATCTTATCTTTTGTCATGACCAGTGAGAGGGGTAAATATCCTCCACTGATCCCTTTGGATAAGGCTAAAAAATCAGGCCAAATACCGGCTTGTTCACAGGCAAAAAAAGTGCCTGTGCGTCCGCAGCCTACTGCAATTTCATCAGCAATTAAATGAACTTGATATTCGTCACAGAGGGCGCGCAAACCGTGTAGGTAATCGGCCTCATACATCACCATACCCGTTGCACATTGCACTAGGGGTTCCACAATCACGGCCGCAATATGCCCACGGTGTTTCTCAAGAGCGTCTCGCATTTTTTGCAGCGCTTCTGCAGTAACTTTATGAGTATTTTCTTGGCTGCGATTGTCTGGGCCAGCAACCACCACGGCATTTTGAGTCAGTGCGCTATAGGTATTTTTAAAGATGGCTACATCAGTGACTGCCAGTGCACCTAGGGTTTCACCGTGATAACTATTCTTCAAGCAAATGAATTGTTGCTTTCCAGATTGACCCGCATTGCGCCAGTAATGAAAGCTCATCTTCAAGGCGATTTCAATTGCTGAGGCACCATCAGAAGCATAGAAGACATGCCCTAGTTGGTGGTGGCTGAGTGCTCGTAAACGCTCGGACAGTTCAACTACTGGAGCGTGTGTAAAGCCGGCTAGCATCGTATGTTCAATTTGATCTAGCTGTGTTTTGATTGCAGCATTAATGTTGGGGTTGGCATGACCGAATAAATTAACCCACCAAGAGCTAATCGCATCGAGATAACGCTGGCCGTCGTAGTCATATAACCAAACGCCTTGGGCACGCGCAATCGGAATCATGGGAAATTGTTCATGACTCTTCATTTGCGTACAAGGATGCCAAACAGCATCAAGGCTGCGTGAAACCCACGCGGCATTATTCGTGCTCATGGTGCTTATTCTGCCTGAATCCCGTTGTCTTTAATCAGTTTTGACCAACGTTTGGCGTCTTGCTGAA
This sequence comes from Polynucleobacter sp. MWH-Loch1C5, assembly GCF_018881775.1. Lineage (GTDB taxonomy): Bacteria > Pseudomonadota > Gammaproteobacteria > Burkholderiales > Burkholderiaceae > Polynucleobacter. The sequence goes on along the minus strand of NZ_JACVPR010000001.1, from coordinate 671,482 downwards.
TTTGCTTTTGTAAAGCCTGTGGGCCTTGGGGATTAGCCTCAAGGGCATAGTGAGCGAGCTTTTCTCGTACTTCGGGTAGTTGCATAAAGCGCTTAACGTCAGCGCTGATCTTGGCTACATCGTGGTTTGACATTCCTTTGGGGCCCATTAAGGAAAACCAAGAAGTGACATTAAAGATGCGCAGGCTAGGATCTGTTTCGGCCAGCGTGGGTATTTCAGGAGCAAAGCTAGAGCGTTGCGCGCTGGTCACGCCGATGGCTCGTAAATCTCCAGAACGAATCAGTGGGATAGCAGACGCTAAATTGTCAAAGCTCATATCCACTCGCCCTGCTAGCAAATCTGGCATCGCTTGCGCGCGGCCCTTATAGGGGATGTGTTTGATTTTGCTTTGGGTTAATTGAGCAAATAATTCACCCGATAAGTGAATCGATGTGCCAATGCCTGAGGATGAATAACTCAAGGCATACGGTTTACTCCTAGCTAACTGAATCAGACCTTTGGTATCTTGCACCGGCAATTGCTTGGGCACGACCAATACATTGGGTGTGCTCGCCAAAAAAGTAATCGCCTCCAAATCACGCTGAGGATCAAAACTTAAGTTTTTATACAGATAAGGGTTAATGGTGAGCGTTCCGATGGTGCCGATCAGCAGTGTGTGACCATCGGGGGCCGCTTTGGTGACAAAATCTGTGCCGATATTGCCACCCGCACCTGGCTTATTTTCCACAATCACTTGATTTTGAAGCTCTTTTTGCCATTGTTCAGCCAATAGTCGGGCCAAGATGTCTGGCGCACCCCCGGTCGGGAAGGTCACCACAATCCGTATAGGTTCATTATTTTTCTGGGGCCAGGCCCAAGACGGGCTAGAGGAAAGGCTCACGCAAGCTAGGAGGGACAAACTAAGCAAAATCTTGTTCATACCCATTATTTGAACATCTCGACCTGTATCATTAGTAATTATTCATCTGAATAGCCACAAAATTATGTCAGTTACTGTAGAAAAAGTTCTCGAACTATACGAATTACCTTTCAATGAACTTATGGCTCAAGCAGCTGCTGTTCATCAAGAGCATTTCCCGGAAGGTGATATTGAATTAGCGACGCTACTATCGATCAAGACCGGAGGCTGCCCTGAAGATTGCGGCTATTGCCCACAAGCAGCTCGCTACCATACCGATGTCAAAGCGACCAAGCTCATGGACGTTGAGGAAGTGCTAGAAGCGGCACGTGCGGCTAAAGAAGCGGGTTCGAATCGTTTTTGTATGGGCGCGGCCTGGCGCGAACCCAAAGATCGCGATATTGAAAAAGTAGTTGCGATGATCAAAGGCGTTAAAGAGTTAGGCTTAGAAACATGCGCCACTCTAGGTATGTTGGAGCCTGAGCAAGCCAAAGCTCTAGGTGAGGCGGGTTTGGATTACTACAACCACAACCTCGATACGAGCGAAGACTTCTACGGTGCCGTGATTCAGACGAGAACTTATCAAGATCGCATCGACACATTACAAAATGTACGATCAGCAGGTATGTCTGTTTGTTGCGGCGGCATTATTGGTATGGGTGAGACTCGTCGTCAACGTGCTGCTTTTATCGCCAAGTTGGCGAACCTCAATCCTTACCCAGAATCAGTACCGATTAATCATCTAGTCCCTGTGGCAGGTACACCTTTAGCAGATCAAAAAGGCGTTGACCCACTCGAGTTTGTGCGCACTATTGCGATTGCGCGTATCACCATGCCTAAAGCTCGCGTACGCTTGTCTGCTGGGCGTCAAGAGCTCGGTCGTGCAGTACAGGCGATGTGTTTTATGGCCGGCGCTAATTCAATTTTCTATGGCGATAAATTACTCACCACAGACAATCCAGAAGCTGATGCTGATCGTCAATTGTTAGCCGAACTAGGTTTAAAAACTAAGACGGCATGTAAGGCTGAGGTCTTGGTATAGAACAAGCAATCATTTTGCAAAATAAGTCGGTGAGATCTCAAAAGTCTCGCCGACTTTTTTATTGCGAAAAGAATAAAATACAAACATGAACTTAGATTCACTCATTATTGAATTTGATCGTGCGCTACGCGCCGTAGTAGGCTCTACGCCTATGCAAAGAGCGATACCGGGCCAGACGCAGCATGATTTAGATTTAAGTGCCGAAGAAAAACAACATGCGGCAGGACTCATGCGTGTGAATCACGTGGGTGAAGTCTGTGCACAAGCCTTGTATCAATCACAAAAGTTATATGCTCGAACTCCAGAGCTCAAAGAGAAGTTGGAGCATGCTGCCCGAGAAGAGGAAGATCATCTGGCTTGGTGCGCTAAACGTCTTGAAGAATTGGATTCAAGACCGAGCTTACTCAATCCTCTTTGGTACGCAGGAGCCTTTGTTTTAGGCAGTGCCGCAGGCCTCGCAGGTGATAAGGTCAGTCTAGGATTTGTTGCAGAGACAGAAAAACAGGTCGAGCAGCATTTGGATGGTCACCTCAAAGACTTGCCAGAAAAAGATTTGCGCTCTAGAGCCATCGTTGATCAGATGCGTTTAGATGAAATCGAGCATGGCCAAATGGCTAAAAAAGAGGGGGGTATTGATTTACCGACCCCCATTCAGGGGGCCATGCAGTTCATGGCCAAAATCATGACCCGTACGGCGTACAAAATCTGATTTTTTCTAGAAATCACTTCCAAACTTTAAGCTGTTTCTTAAGAGTAGATTCCATAACACTGTTTTTATTGGGTTTTTTGTGTCAAAATAGACTCAAGAAAGTGTTATAAGTCCTTGTTCTATTTGAGGAATTTTCAAAAAAATGCCCCAAAACACTTGACCTAGTTTTTCCCATCCTCTACAGTGGGAGAAAGTGTGAAAAAGTGGGGAAAATTACGTGTTTCAGGGTGCTTCAGCCTTAACTCTTGATGCCAAGGGGCGGATGTCAATTCCGTCGCGGCATCGTGACGCCTTGCAGTTGCAGGGTGAGGGCCGCGTGACGCTCACGAAACACCCCGATGGCTGTCTCTTATTGTTCCCACGCTCTGAGTGGGAAGCATTTAGAAGTCGTATCGCACAGTTGCCGATGGATGCTCATTGGTGGCGCAGAATATTTTTAGGTAATGCTTCTGATGTTGAGATGGATGGTTCTGGTCGCATTCTCGTGAGTCCAGAATTACGCGCTGCAGCTTCGATTGAAAAAGATGTGATGCTCTTAGGAATGGGTAGTCACTTTGAATTGTGGGATGCAGCGACTTATGCACAGAAGGAACAACAAGCGATCGCACAGGGTATGCCTGATGCGTTGAAACAATTCACCTTTTGATGCGGACGGTTTATGACATACACCCATCGCCCAGTCCTGCTGGCCGAGGCAGTCTCCGCGTTAATCCCGGTTCTCGATCCCACACACACTTGCACGCTAGTCGATGGTACTTTTGGCAGAGGCGGTCACAGTCGCGCTCTTTTGGAGAAGCTAGAAGCGAAAGATCGCTTGATTGCCTTCGACAAGGATCTCGAAGCGATAGCCGAAGCCCAAAAAATCAGCGACACACGCTTTCAAATCATTCACGACAGTTTCGCTCAGATGGCCTCCCACTTGCCAGCGCTGAGCGTGGACGGTGTCTTACTCGATTTGGGAATCAGTTCGCCACAAATCGACGATCCCGCGCGAGGTTTTTCATTCCGTCACGAGGGTCCATTGGATATGCGCATGGATACCACGCGAGGCATGAGCGCGAAAGACTGGTTAGCCAGTGCAGAACTGACAGAAATAGCGAGGGTCATTAAAGACTATGGGGAAGAACGGTTTGCTCTACAGATTGCAAAGGCGATTGTTGCTCGCAGAGAGCAGGGGGAGCCAGTTGGCACCACCCGAGAACTCGCGACGCTCGTGGCTAGTGTCGTCCGCACCCGCGAGGCGGGGCAAGACCCGGCCACGCGCACCTTTCAAGCTATACGGATTCATGTCAACCAAGAGCTCACTGACTTGGAGAATGGATTGAAAGCAGCCATGAATTGCTTAAAGCCTAACGGTATTTTGGCGGTGATTAGTTTTCACTCGCTAGAGGATCGTATTGTGAAGCAATTCATGCAAGGTCTGTCGACTGTGAATGTGCCACGTGGGATCCCGCTCACCGAAGCACAAATGCCCAAACCGCAAGCAAAATTATTGGGTCGTATCAAACCCTCAAGCACTGAAGTTGCAGAAAACCCAAGAGCACGTTCAGCAATTTTGCGTGTCATGCAAAAGTTGACCAGTTCTACACCTCTGCCAGGAGCTCCATCATGAATCGTTCGATTGTGATCTTGATGGTGGTCCTCATGTTGTGCGCTCTGTCTTTAGTAGCCGCACAACAAAAAACAAGAACCTTGTATGTGGCACTCGAGCGTGCCCAGACTGAAGAGCGTCGTTTAAATCAAGAGTGGTTGCGTCTTGAGTTTGAACAGCGAAATTTATCGAAATCAGCGCGCATTAATGAGATTGCGCGTAAACAATTACAGATGCAGGCCATCAATCCTGCGCGTACTCAATATGTGACGGTGGACTGATGGCGCAAATCTCTTTTTCTTCTACCCCGAATTTAGTCTTGCGACTACCGATGTGGCGTTCACGCCTCGTTTTGTTTTTGATGTTCGTCGGTTTTGTGGCTCTCGTGATCAGAGCAATGTGGGTGCAAGGTTTTGGTAATTCCTTCTATGAAGAAAAGGGAAATAAAGCCACATTACGTTCTATTGAAATGCCAGCGAGTCGTGGCAAGATCTTAGATCGCAATGGTGAAGTACTAGCAACTAGTTTGCTAGCTAAAGCCATCATCGCATTCCCTGATGCAATCCCTGATGATCTGCCAAAAGAAAAAGTATCAGAGCTCGCAAAATTATTAGAAATGCCTGAGGCCGAAGTCAGAAAGCGGATGCGTTCTGAGCGTAATCAAGTCTTTTTAAAACGCCAAGTCGATTTGGAAGTGGCTAAACAAATTCGACAATTAGGCATACCGGGCATTGCGCAAAATAATGAATATCGTCGTCTTTATCCTGAGGGAGAGGCGATGGCTCATATCGTTGGTTTTACCAACGTAGAGGATAAAGGCCAAGAAGGTATGGAGTTGGCCCGCGAAAAAGATCTCGTCGGTCAACCTGGACGACGCCGTGTGATTCAAGATCGTTTAGGCCGCTACGTAGAAAATTTAGGCATCATCAGTCCCCCACGTGATGGTGCTGACTTGCAGTTATCTATTGATAGCAAAGTTCAGTTCTTAGCTTATAACGAGATCAAAGCCGTTGCAGAAAAACATAATGCAAAAGGTGCTGGTGCAGTGGTGCTCGATGTGCATACCGGTGAAATTTTGGCTTTGGCCAATTACCCGAGCTACAACCCCAACTCTAGACAGAATCTATCGGGTGAGCAGTTACGTAATCGAGTCTTAACAGATACTTTTGAGCCAGGCTCAACGATGAAGCCTTTCCCGATTTCATTGGCTTTAGAAAAAGGTTTGGTTCAACCCAATACGCAGATGGCGATTGGTAAGTCTCTCGTCGTCGGTAAGAAAGCGATTACAGATACGCATCCCTATGGTTCTCTAACAGTGGCTGAAGTAGTGCAAAAATCAAGCAACATTGGCACTGTCAAGATGGCCATGCAACTAGAAGCTCAAGAGATGTGGGAGTTATTCCAGGCCTTGGGTTTTGGTCAAGCCCCAGAAATTGGTTTCCCAGGTGCTGTTGCCGGTCGCTTACGCCCTTATAAAAATTGGGTACCGATTGATCAAGCCACCATGTCATACGGTTATGGCTTGTCTGCTTCACTCTTTCAGGTGGCGCGCGCCTACAGCATCTTTGCACGCGATGGTGAGCTCGTATCCACCACCATCTATAAGACAGATCAATCACCCAAAGGTGTGCGTGTGATCTCTGCAAAAACAGCGATTCAGATGCGTGAAATGCTAGAGATGGTGACGCAAACCGGTGGTACTGCTACAGGTGCTCAGACCATGGGCTATCGCGTTGGTGGTAAGACAGGAACCGCTCACAAAGTAGAAGGCAAGGGATACGCCGGAAATAAATATCGCGGCTTCTTTGTTGGTATGGCCCCCATGAGTGCCCCAAGAATTGTTGTGGCTGTGATGGTAGATGAGCCACGTTCTGGCGGCTATTACGGCGGTATCGTTGCAGCCCCTGCATTCTCGAACATTGTCGCAGGTACTTTGCGCAATATGAACGTCTTGCCTGATGCAGCAATTAAGCAAATGGTCGATCAAGAATTCAAGTCACAAAATATCAAGCCCGCCGCATTGACCGGTGGAAATAACAAGGTAGCCACGACTCAATGAACGCTATGGTCACGATGACACCTACCCAGCTTGCTGCGCAATTACGTGCGCAGTTGGGTGAGACTGCTCATTTGACTATGGATACCAGACAGTTGAAACAAGGCGATGTCTTCTTAGCCTATCCAGTAGGTAATGAGCGTCAAAGAACAGATAATCGGCGCTATATTGCACAAGCTTTATCCCAAGGCGCGAGCTTTGTTCTTTATGAGCCTGATGCACTCGATCATGAAGTCCAGGTGATGCTCAATCAACAATGTTGGGCTATACCGAACTTGGCTCACTTTGCGGGACCCTTAGCGCACGAGTGGTATGGTCGCCCAACAGAGTTCATGGATGTTTTGGGTGTCACAGGTACCAATGGTAAGACCAGTGTGACTCAGTACCTCGCTCAGGCACTCAATCACCTAGAACAAAAAACGGCTGTGATTGGTACTCTAGGGGTTGGATTTTTAGGGCAATTAAAGACCACTGGTTTTACAACGCCAGATGCTGCCTCGAATCATCGCATTTGCCAAACATTGCATCAGCAAGGTGCAAAAGCATTAGCGATGGAGTTGTCATCTCATGCTTTGGATCAAGGTCGTGCCCTAGGCTTGCATGTCAAAACAGCCATCATCACTAATTTGTCTCAAGATCATCTGGATTACCACGGCACAATGGCTGAATATGCTTTGGCAAAGCGTAAGATCTTAGATATTCCAACTATCAAGACTGCCATCATCAATGCCGATGATGAGTTTGGCCAGAACTGCCTACAGTACATCGGAGAGCGTCAATCTCAAAAAGCTTGCCAAGTATGGTCCTACGCAACTGATGCAAAAGCGCTAGAGCGCATAGCCTCTAATAAGGATTTAGCAGCACGCTATCTCTTAGCGCAAAACATTCAACTGCATGCTCAAGGGATGTCATTTGCATTGATCTTAGATGGCAAAACTCTAGGTCGTGTTGAAACCAGCTTATGGGGCCAATTCAACATCAGTAATCTTTTGGCAGTCGCTGCCGCATTATTTGCAAGAGACTATTCGGCTGCGCAAGTGATTGCTGCTTTAGCAAATATTGAAGCAGTGCCAGGCCGCTTACAGCGTGTACCTAATACTGCAGCTCAACAGCCGATGGTATTGATTGATTTCGCGCACACGCCAGATGCCTTGCAAAAAGTTTTAGAAACGCTTCAAGGCGTTGCTCAAGAACGTCAAGGTCGCTTGTGTGTTGTTTTTGGTTGTGGTGGTGATCGTGATCCACTGAAGCGCCCTCTTATGGGTGCGATTGCTGAGCAATATGCAGATTTAGTCATGCTCACTAGCGACAACCCTCGCAGTGAAGATCCTAACAGCATCATTGCGCAAATTCAGAGTGGCATTCAGCAAGCGGAGCGGGTCAAGATGAATCCTGATCGTGCGACTGCTATTTTGCAAATGATTCGTGAGGCAAAACCAGAAGATATTATTTTGATTGCTGGTAAAGGTCACGAAGAGACCCAAGAGATTGCTGGCCAAAAAATACCATTTTCAGATTACCTTCATGCTCAGTTAGCTTTAGGGGGTGTGCGATGAGTCGCTTCATGACAGTCGCAGACGTCAAGCGTGGCTTACCTCATGCCAAGCTCTTGGGCTTGTCTGATAGCACTTTCATTGAGCGTTTTATAAGTGATAGTCGCCAAGTTCGAGCGGGTGACTGCTTTATTGCTTTACAGGGCGAACGCCATGATGCACATGCATTCCTCCACGAGGTCATGCAACAGGGTGCCTTGTGTGCACTCATCAGTGATTTGGCTCAACGCCCCGATGGTTTTCCTGTCATCCAGGTGGATAACACTTTGCAAGCCATACAGCAACTTGCAAAAGCTTGGGTGCAGGCTTGCCAACAAAATCAACTCAAGCAAACGGTTGCAGTCGTGGGTAGCAATGGCAAAACGACAGTCAAGGGCATGATTGCTCATATTTTTGCTACCGCGGTCGGTGAGAAGAGCTTGGCGACTGTAGGTAATCTCAACAATGACATTGGTTTACCTCTGACGCTCTTGCGTTTGAATCGTGAACATACTCATGCAGTACTTGAATTAGGTATGAACCATCCCGGCGAAACCCAACAGCTCGCGGCTATGGCTCAGGCCAATATTGCACTTATCAATAATGCTCAACGTGAGCATCAGGAGTTCATGCAAACGATTGATGCGGTCGCGAAAGAACATGCTCTCATTTTGGATGCTTTGCCTAATAAGGGCGTCGCTATTTTTCCTGCGGATTCGGAATACTCTGAGATGTGGGCTCAACGAGCGGCTGGCAAAACCATCATGAGCTTTGCATTGCATCACGATGCAATAGTGCGAGGTGATGTAATTAGTTCAGACCAGACAAGTCAAACCTTAGATATTACTTATCGAGATACTTCTCAAGTAACACAAACTCACCGAGTGCACTTACAGGTTCTGGGTGAACATAATGCAAAAAATGCTTTAGCTGCAACAGCAGCCGCATTGGCAGCTGGTATTACTTGGGATGCTATTCAAAAGGGTCTAGAGACCTTTACGCCTGTTCAGGGTCGGATGCAGGTTCAGCAGATCAATCCACAAACGACTTTGATTGATGATACGTATAACGCGAACCCAGATTCTGTGAAGGCAGCCATCGATGTTCTAGCCAAACTTTCTATGCCAGCTTGGTTGGTCTTAGGAGATATGGGCGAAGTCGGTGATCAAGGCCCCGCCTTTCATGAGGAGGTGGGCGCTTATGCCGCGCAAGAGGGTGTGCAAAAACTATTTGCTTTGGGTGAACAAACCAAGCATAGCGTGATGGCATTTAAAAAAAGCAGTGCACAAAATACCTCTGCAGAACATTACCCAGAGGTCGATGCTTTATGTGCTGCCTTGCGTGAGTCACTCGGTCAGCGCGCTGCCCATGAAAAAACAACCGTATTAGTTAAGGGCTCACGTTTTATGAAGATGGAGCGTGTGGTGAAAGCTTTAACAGAGGAGACCCATTAATGCTTTTATGGCTAGCGCAGTGGCTACAAGACGATATTAGTGCTTTGCGGGTGGTGAACTACATCACATTCAGAGCAGTGATGGCTACTTTGACAGCTGGATTGATTGGGTTGTTCTGGGGTCCTTGGGTCATTCGGCGCTTAACAGCTCTCAAAGTGGGTCAAGCAGTACGTACTGATGGACCGCAAACTCATTTAATTAAGAGTGGCACACCCACCATGGGAGGTGTTCTCATTCTCTTGGGTATTGCGATCTCTACCTTGCTCTGGGCTGATTTGAGTAATCGTTTTGTTTGGATTGTGCTCATTGTGACCTTGGGCTTTGGTGCGATTGGCTGGGTCGATGACTATCGTAAAGTCGTTTACCGTGATCCTAAAGGGATGTCTTCCAAAGAAAAATACTTTTGGCAATCAGTTATTGGTATTTTTGCTGCCATTTATTTGGCTTTTTCGGTAGCGGAGGCGAATAATCAAAAAGTATTAGCGCTCTTTATTAGTTGGGTTCAAAGTGGCTTCTCCATTGATTTGCCAGCCAACTCCAATTTATACGTGCCCTTCTTTAAAGAAATTAGCTATCCCTTAGGTGTCTTGGGTTTTATCGTACTGACTTACTTGGTGATTGTGGGTAGCTCAAATGCAGTCAACTTAACCGATGGCTTAGATGGTCTAGTGATAATGCCGGTCATATTAGTCGGTGCCGCATTAGGTGCTTTTGCCTATGTGATGGGTAATGCCATCTACGCCAAATATCTTTTCTTCCCCTTTATACCGGGCGCTGGTGAGCTGATGATTTTCTGCGGGGCGATGGGAGGTGCTGGTCTGGCTTTCTTATGGTTTAACACGCATCCTGCGCAAGTATTTATGGGGGATGTCGGTGCTCTCGCTTTAGGTGCAGCACTGGGAACGGTAGCGGTCATTGTGCGCCAAGAGATCGTGCTCTTCATCATGGGCGGTATCTTTGTCGCTGAGACTATCTCTGTGATGTTGCAGGTTGCTTGGTTCAAGATTACGAAGAAGCTTTATGGTGAGGGCCGCCGTATTTTCAAGATGGCACCGCTGCATCATCACTTTGAGTTGAGTGGTTGGAAAGAAACTCAGGTCGTGGTGCGCTTTTGGATTATCACCATCCTATTGGTCTTAATTGGTCTATCTACCTTAAAGCTGCGTTAGGAAAACATAGAACATGACCATCCTAAAACTTCAACAAGCCTTCGGTGAATCCTATACCAACGATGTTGGTGTATTGGTTTTGGGTTTGGGGGAGTCTGGCTTAGCGATGGCACGTTGGTGTCATGCTCAAGGAGCGAGAGTCAGCGTTGCGGATACCCGTCAAGAGAGTCAGCTTTCAGATGCAGCACGCAAGAGTGCTACAGAACTAAAGGACCTTGGTATCAAAATTGAGTATGGTCAATTGAGCGCCAGCCATTTAGAAGCAAAACAGATAATTGCGATTAGTCCTGGACTATCTCCGATTCAGGAGCCTGTGCAATCTTTCTTAGCTGCTGCAAAAAAGCTGAATATTGCTGTTTGGGGAGAAATCGAATTCTTTGCCAAAGCCTTGCAAGCGATCGAGCGAGAGTACCAACATCAGAGTCGTGTGATTGCCATTACAGGTACCAATGGCAAAACCACAACAACGAGTTTGACCGGACTGTTATGTGAAAAATCAGGTCAACGTGTAGCGGTTGCCGGCAATATCAGCCCTGCTGCGCTCGATAAACTCGGCCAGGTTTTAGAAGAGCGAGATGAGTTAGTGGCAGAGTTGCCGCAGATTTGGGTTTTGGAGTTATCGAGCTTCCAGCTAGAGCACACCTACTCGCTAGCTGCTGATGCAGCAACGGTTTTGAACCTCAGTCAAGATCATCTAGATTGGCATGGTGATATGGCTTCGTATGCGAAAGCAAAAGAGCGTATCTACCAAAATGCTAAAGCGGCTGTGCTTAATCGTGATGATCCATTAGTGAGTGCCATGGCTAAAGGCTTGACTAAGCAGCAACGTCAAATTACTTTCGGCTTTGATACACCGACCGAAGAAGATTCATTCGGTATTCATCATGACACCTCTGCCGGTGGCATCGATTGGCTAGTCTGGGCGGAGCCCGACTGGGAAGCATTAGAAAACCCAGGTAGACGTCGCCGCAAATCAGAAAGAGATGAGCCTTTACGTATCAAACGCTTAATGCCTAGTGATGCTTTACGTATCAAAGGACGTCACAATGCAGCCAATGCATTAGCAGCACTTGCACTCGCTAGTGCCTTAGGTCTTCATATTGGCCCTATGTTGCATGCGCTGCGCGAGTATGCGGGTGAGCCACACCGTGTACAAAGTGTTGCGGTCGTCAATGATGTGGAATACATCGACGATAGCAAAGGTACCAATGTAGGTGCCACCTTGGCTGCTTTACAAGGTTTAGGTCAAGGTCAGACGCGTTCAAAAATCATTCTCCTAGCTGGTGGTGAAGGTAAGGGACAAGACTTTGCACCCTTGCAAGCTGCCGTAGCAGCGTATGCCAAGGCTGTGATTGTTTTTGGTAAAGATGGCCCCTTGATTGCAGAAGCGATGAGTCAGAGTGGTATTGCCATTCAGGCTGCGCAATCTTTACCTGAGGCAGTGCAAAAGGCTACGCAACTCGCAGTTTCTGGAGATATGGTTTTACTCTCGCCAGCGTGTGCCAGCTTTGATATGTTCAAGGACTACGCACACCGCGCTCAGGTATTTGTAGAAGCCGTCAATGAGCTCGCTCACGAGCAAGGGCAGGTGAACTGATGATCACTTTCTTCAAAAAATTAAGTCTAAATAGTTTTGGTTCCGTTAAAGGCGGCATCCGCGATGGTTTTGCTGATTTCAAATCAGGTTTGCGTGATGCGACGACTGCAGTAAAACCGACTCGTTCAAAAATGATGAGCTATGACCAACCCCTCTTGTGGGCGGTGATGGTTCTTGTGACTTTGGGTTTAGTCATGGTTTATTCAGCATCGATTGCATTACCGGATGGACCTAAATACGCACGCTATAGCAGCAGTCACTTCCTAGTGCGCCATGCGATTTCTATTGGCTTGGCATTTGTGGTCGGCATCATGGCCTTTAGAGTACCTATCAAAGTATGGGATCGTTTGGCACCGCTGATGTTTGGAGTTGCGTTCGTGCTGCTCATCATTGTGCTTATTCCAGGTATTGGTAAGGGGGTCAATGGCGCACGTCGTTGGATTTCCCTAGGCTTTATGAACTTCCAGCCTTCAGAAATGATGAAGCTCGCCGTGGTTCTCTTTGGTGCGTATTACACCGTACAACGCCAAGAGTATTTGCATTCATTTGTGAAGGGTTTAATCCCGATGGGCGCCGCTGTGATGATGGTCGGTGTCTTATTGCTTTGGCAGCCCGATATGGGAGCTTTCATGGTCATAGCCATGATTGCTATGGGTATCTTATTTTTAGGTGGTATTAGCGGTAAGTTATTTGGTGCTTTAGCAGGTATTGCTTTAACTGCATTTATCACCATCATTATCTTGTCGCCATTTAGACGCGATCGTATTTTTGCTTACCTTGACCCATGGCAAGAAGAGTATGCTGCGGGTAAAGCCTATCAACTGGTTCATTCACTCATGGCTTTTGGTCGTGGTGAATGGTTTGGTGTGGGCTTAGGTGGCAGTGTTGAAAAGTTGCATTACTTACCAGAGGCACACACCGACTTCATCTTGGCCGTCATTGGTGAAGAACTAGGCTTTGTCGGTGTCACAGTGGTGATTGCTATTTTCTACTGGATTATTCGTCGCGCCTTCTTAATTGGCCGCACGGCATTGCAATTGGATCGTAGTTTTGCAGGCTTAGTCGCGAAAGGTATTGCGATTTGGATTGGCTGGCAAGCCTTTATCAATATGGGTGTGAACCTCGGTATTTTGCCGACCAAAGGACTGACTCTACCTTTCGTGAGTTTTGGCGGTTCGGGCATGCTCATGAATGCGGTTGCCATTGCCATCTTGCTCAAAGTCGATTATGAAAACCGAGTGCTGATGCGAGGGGGTAAGTTATGAACTCTATCAGTCACAAAACAATCTTAGTGATGGCAGGTGGCACGGGCGGTCATATCTTCCCCGGTTTAGCAGTCGCTAACCATTTGCGCCAAAAAGGCTGGCATGTCACTTGGTTGGGTAATCGTGGGGGCATGGAATATCGCTTAGTGACAGCGGAGAACATTCCATTTGAGGCGATTCAATTTGGTGGCTTAAGAGGCAAAGGCATGAAAACTATGCTCTTATTGCCGCTCAATCTTCTCAGAGCATTCATGCAAAGTATGGCAGTGCTGCGTCGCGTAAAACCGCACGTCGTTTTGGGTATGGGAGGCTATGTCACATTCCCTGCGGGCATGATGAGTGTTTTATTAGGTAGGCCTCTGGTCTTGCATGAGCAGAACTCAATCGCTGGTTTAGCTAACAAAGTGCTTGCCAAGGTGGCGGATCGAGTTTTGTGCGCCTTTCCAAAAGCCTTACCGAATGCGCAATGGCTAGGTAATCCTTTGCGTTCAGAGATGACGGCATCCCCCAATCCAGAACAACGTTACAAGACTCGTACTGGCCCGTTAAAGATCTTAGTGGTCGGTGGCAGCTTGGGAGCGCAAGCACTCAATCAATTGCTTCCTGAAGCCTTGGCTTTAATTGCCGAAGATCAAAGACCGCAAGTCATTCATCAGGCGGGTGAAAAAAATATTGCTGATTTACAAGCGCGCTATCAAGCCTTGGGGGTTACAGCTGATTTAAGACCTTTTATTAACGATATGGCCAAAGCTTATGCAGAGGCCGATCTCGTGATTTGTCGTGCGGGGGCTATGACCGTTGCAGAGATCGCCGCCGTGGGGGTGGCTGCTTACTTTGTACCTTTCCCTCATGCAGTAGATGACCATCAGACGACCAACGCTAAATTCTTGGTCGATGCTGGTGCAGCCAAGATGTGTAGTCAGAAATATTTAAGTGCGCCAGATTTGGCTCATTATTTACAAACCGTTGAGCGCACCGATCTCTTAGCAATGGCAAGTCTTGCGCATACATTAGCAAAGCCTCAAGCAACCCATGATGTCGCAGCGGTCTGCGAGGAAGTGAGCCTATGAAACATATCGTTGAACATATTCATTTTGTAGGCATCGGTGGTGCCGGCATGAGTGGTATTGCTGAAGTTCTCTTGAACTTAGGTTATCGGGTCAGTGGCTCTGATATGGTCGAGAGTGCCACCACTACACGCCTGCGTCAGGCGGGTGCTGAGATTTTCTTAGGTCATGATGCCAAGCATGTGGGAGATGCAGAGGCTGTTGTGATTTCAACAGCGGTCACAGGAGATAACCCAGAAGTTCTCCATGCAAGAGCTCAGAAGATTCCGATTGTGCCCAGAGCTGTGATGTTGGGTGAGCTCATGCGCCTTAAACAAGGCATTGCTATTGCTGGTACGCATGGCAAAACAACCACGACTAGTTTGCTGGCTTCTGTATTGGCAGAGGGCGGTCTAGATCCTACTTTTGTGATCGGCGGCAAGCTCAATTCTGCAGGTGCGAACGCTCGTTTAGGTACAGGCGACTTTATCGTAGCTGAAGCCGATGAATCAGATGCTTCATTCTTGAACTTGCTACCTGTGATTGAAGTCATTACCAATATTGATGCTGATCATATGGATACCTATCAGCATGATATGAGCCGTCTGAAGCAAGCTTTTGTGCAATTTACACAAAGAATGCCTTTCTATGGCATCGCCGTTGTTTGTATGGATGACCCCAATGTCAGAGATATCCTGCCATTCATTTCGAGACCCACATTGCGTTATGGCTTATCTGAAGAAGCTGAAGTCAGAGCAGTAGAAATCGAAGCCAGTCAGGCGCAAATGAAATTCGTGGCATTGCGCCATACCGTCAGACGCCATGGTGCGAAACCTGGGCCACTTGAAGTCACTTTGAACTTACCCGGCTTACATAATGTGCGTAATGCGCTAGCGACGATTGCGATTGCCACCGAGTTAGGTGTATCTGATCAAGCGATTGTCAAAGCACTTAAGGAATTCAAAGGTGTGGGACGTCGTTTTCAGCGTTATGGTGAGCTCAAGTTAGCCAGTGGTGGCACATGTACTGTGATCGATGATTATGGTCATCATCCAGTTGAGATGGCCGCCACGATTGCGGCAACGCGTGGCGCATTCCCAGGGCGTCGCTTATTACTCGCTTTCCAGCCCCACCGCTATACACGTACACGCGATTGTTTTGGTGACTTCGTACAAGTCTTACAAAGCGTGGATGCATTGGCATTGACCGATGTCTATCCAGCGGGTGAGCCACGTATTCCCGGAGCAGATGGACAGAGCTTGATGAAAGCTTTGCAAAAAGCAAAAGCTGCAGATCGTCTCTTGGCCTCTGAAGCAAGTGTTTTTATTAAAGATATTACTCAGTTACCCGAAGGTATTTTGAGCGTTGCGCGTGATGGTGATGTGATTGTCACCATGGGTGCAGGTTCAATCTCTGCAGTGGCTGGCAAATTGATGGAGTCTTCACATGCATAAGTCAGCATCATCGTCTTGGGCAGACCAAGTGCAGCGTGATCTTGAAAAAGTCGCAGCGAAAGACTTGGGTCGAGTTGGTGTTCTCTTGGGAGGTCGCTCGGGTGAGCGTGACATTTCACTGATGTCAGGCCAAGGCGTTCTAGAAGCGCTCAAAAGTCGTGGTGTCGATGCTCATGCATTTGATCCTGCCGAGCAATCATTGGCAGATTTGGTTCAGGAAAAATTTGATCGAGTCTTCATCGCTTTACATGGACGCTATGGTGAAGATGGCACGATGCAAGGTGCTTTAGAGCAAATTGGTATTCCGTATACCGGTAGTGGTGTGTTGGCCTCGGCTTTAGCAATTGATAAACAAGCCACAAAGCGTGTGTGGACTAGCTATCACTTACCCAGCCCACGCTTTGTGATGTTGGATGCAAAAACTGATTGGCAAACAGTCATTGATGAATTAGGTTTGCCACTGATTGTGAAGCCTGCTCGAGAGGGATCTTCCCTAGGTTTATCAAAGGTTAATCGTGCTGAAGAATTGCCAGCGGCCTATGCTTTAGCGGCCAAGTTAGATCGCGCCGTCATGGCTGAGCAGTGCATCGTTGGTGAAGAGCTCACATGTCCAATTGTAGGTGCAGGTGACAATGCTCAAGCATTGCCAGTAATTCGTATTGTGGCGCCATCAGCCAACTACGACTATCACAATAAATATTTCTCGGATGACACCCGTTATCTCTGCCCGACAGGACTCTCTTTGGATTTGGAAAGAGAAGTACAAGACTTAGCTCTTAAGGCATATCAAGCATTGGGTTGTCAGGGTTGGGGTCGTGCTGATGTCATGATCGATGGTCAAACCCAAAAGCCATATCTACTAGAAATGAATACCGCACCGGGTATGACGAGTCATTCACTCGTGCCGATGGCTGCCAAAGCAGCGGGGGTTGATTACCCAACACTAGTCATGTGGTTGTTGAGTCAGGCGAGTTTGAAGCTATGAAATTCATCAAAGCCTTCTTCTCAATGATTCAAGGAGTGTTCGTCACAGCTTTAGGGCCTGTGTGGAATCACCCTTTGATTTTGAGAACGATCGCTAATTTCTTGTTCTTGATTGCTCTATTAGTCACTTTATTCTGGGTGCTCTTCTGGTTGGGTCAAAAACCAGTCTTCACACTCAACCATCTCACTGTTGAATCGATGACGGGTCAAGAGCTTAAGCATATTCATCTACCGGTGATCAAAGCTAAAGGTTTGCAATCTGTACAAGGCAACTTCTTCACGATTCGCCTAGATCATATTCGTCAAACCTTTGAGACCATGCCTTGGGTTAGAAAAGCTTCTGTACGTCGCGAGTGGCCGAACGGCATTGTGGTGGCTATTGAAGAACATCAAGCTATGGGCATTTGGGGTGGTAGTGATAATCCGCGCCTCATGAATACCTATGGTGAAGTATTCACCGCCAATTTGGCTGAAGTTGAGAACCCAAGTGCCTTACTCAAATTAAGCGGCCCAGAAGGCAGCAATCTTGATGTGTATCGCAAGATCAATAAGGTCAATGACTGGTTCAAACCCTGGGATGCCCATGTATTGGCTCTTGATCTGTCGTCACGCTATGCCTGGCGAGTCAAGTTGAGTAATGGCATCACGATTGATTTAGGTCGCGAATTAGATGAGCGCGATAGCAAACAAATTCAGTTAAGTGTTGAGCGCCTTTTACAGACCTGGCCACAAGTAGAACAAAAGTGGGGTCAGCGTGTGGATTCAGTCGATTTACGTTATGCCAATGGTTATGCGATTCAAGTGGGGAAAAAATTGTGAGCGTCATTAGTAAAGATACCAAAGAGCTCTTAGTCGGTTTAGATATTGGCACATCCAAGGTCTTGGCCTTGGTGGCAGAGTTGGGTAGTGATGGCCAATTCAATGTGATTGGTTTAGGTCAAGTTCAATCCAAGGGTCTGAAAAAAGGCGTGGTCGTCAATATTGAAGCAACGGTCCAGTCGATTCAGAAAGCGCTTGAAGAAGCAGAAGTGATGTCAGATCGCCGCATTGCACAAGTCTTCACAGGTATTGCAGGTAACCATATCCATAGCTTTAACTCGACGGGTATGGTGGCTATTCGCGATAAAGAAGTATCTCCTGCCGATGTAGAACGTGTGATTGAAACAGCAAAAGCTATCAATATTCCAACCGATCAACAGATTCTGCACATTCTCACTCAAGAATTCATCATTGACGGTCAGGAAGATGTGCGTGAACCGATTGGTATGAGCGGTATTCGCTTAGAGGTCAAGGTTCATATTGTGACCGGTGCTGTGAGTGCGGCGCAAAACATCATGAAGTGTGTGCGTCGCTGTGGTTTAGAAGTCAATGACCTGATCTTGCAACCCTTGGCATCAAGTGTCTCAGTGCTGACTGAAGATGAAAAAGAACTCGGGACTGTATTAATTGATATTGGTGGAGGTACCACCGATATCGCTATCTTTAGTCAAGGTGCGATTCGTCATACCGCCATCATTCCAATTGCTGGAGATCAGATCACCAACGATATTGCGATGGCCTTGCGTACGCCTACCGTGGATGCTGAAGATTTGAAGATTCGTTTTGGTATTGCTAAGCAAGCAATGGCCGACCCTGCAGAGATGATCGAAGTGCCTGGTGTCGGTGATCGTGAAGCTCGGAGTATTTCACGTCAGGCCTTATCGGCTGTGATTGAGCCCCGAGTCGAAGAGCTCTTGAGCTTGGTTAGACAAGTGATCATGGATTCTGGTATGGAGCACATGGTTTCTTCGGGTGTGGTGCTGACTGGTGGCACCGCCTTGATGCCAGGGGTCGTTGAGCTGGCTGAAGAAGTGTTTGGTAAGCCTGCACGCGTGGGTATCCCTGAGTACCGCGGTCATTTACACGAAGTCTTAAGAAGTCCACGTTATTCAACGGGGATTGGTTTGTTAATGGAAGGGCGTGCACAACTATTAAGAGGTCAGCGTGTCGCTCAATCAGGCACTTTCCAAGGAATCGTTGCGCGGATGCGTGAATGGTTCATGGGTAATTTTTAATGTTTGTTTTTTTCGTCGTCGTCAACCGTAGTTAATAAGGAGGAAGTATGGAATTTGAAATGTTAGATAACGAACCGGCAGGTAAAACCATCATTAAGGTGGTTGGTGTTGGTGGTGCAGGCGGCAATGCCGTACAGCACATGATTCGTAAAGGCGTGCAAGGCGTGGAGTTTATTTGCATGAACACCGACGCAGGTGCTTTGCAACGTTCAAAAGCGAGTCAAAACATCCAACTGGGTGCAACAGGTTTAGGTGCAGGCGCGAAACCAGAAGTGGGCGCTTCATCTGCCATTGAAGCCAAAGCACGTATTGCCGATGCCTTGCAAGGTGCGCATATGGTTTTCATCACAGCCGGTATGGGTGGTGGTACCGGTACTGGCGCAGGCCCGATTGTGGCGCAAGTCGCCAAAGAAATGGGTATCTTGACCGTGGGCGTGATTAGTAAGCCATTTGATTTTGAAGGCTCTAAGCGTGCTAAGGTCGCTGAAGCGGGTGCTCATGAACTAGAGTCTTATGTCGATTCACTGATTGTGGTTCTCAATGAGAAACTCTTCGAAGTGATGGGTGAAGATGCAGAGATGGATAAAGCCTTTGCTTGCGCGGATGATGTTTTACATAACGCTGTGGCAGGTATTGCAGAAATCATCAATGAGCAAGGTTTGATTAACGTTGACTTTGAAGACGTCAAGACAGTGATGAGCGAACAGGGTAAAGCCATGATGGGTACTGCAACCGTCTCTGGTATGGATCGTGCTCGTTTAGCAGCTGAAGCGGCTGTTGCATCACCACTCTTAGAGGGTGTAGATCTCTCCGGTGCACGTGGCGTCTTGGTGAATATCACTGCTAGCCGTTCACTGAAGTTGTCAGAAACTCGTGAAGTCATGGCTGCAATTCGTGGTTATGCGGCAGAAGACGCAACTGTCATCTTCGGTACTGTGTATGACGATGCCTTGGGTGATGCCTTGCGTGTGACTGTGGTTGCGACTGGTTTGAATAATGGTCGTCGCCGTGACAAGCAGCCAGAAGTGATTTGGCGTAATACTCAAGCCACAGGTACTTATGATGCAGTAGCACCGATGGCGGATCTCAAAGCATTTGCGCCACAAAGCCCAACCGCATCGATGGTCATGGCACAAGCTGCAGCAGCTCCACAGCTTGCCCCTGCTCCTGTAGCGACTGATTACAGCCAGTACGATGTGCCTAAGGTATTTCGTAGCAATCGTGAGAATGCTGCGGAGCCACGTTTGGGTGCCAATAGTTCGCCAGAAGCTCAGGCGATGATGGATAAAGGGACTGACTATTACGATATTCCAGCCTTCTTGCGCAAGCAAGCGGACTGAAATTGAGTTTTTTATAAAACAATCGAAATAGTAAATCCTATAAAAAACAATGGCATACAGGTGCCGGTGGTAACGCTCCTCCTGCGAAACGACGACGCATGCGCTACCATCGGTACTCTGGCAGTCAAAGATAGTTTCCTGAAAGATCTTTTTTTAGGAAACTGTGTTTGAAAGCTAGTAGTGCAAAATTTAATCGTCAAAAAAATGGAGACCGAACATGATTGCTGTAGGACAAAAATTACCAGATGGCACATTGCATGAGTTCTATGAAGAAGAGACTGCAGGTTGTTCAGTAGGCCCGAATGCTTTCGAAGTGAGCAAATTGGTTGCGGGTAAAAAAATTGTGATTTTTGGTTTGCCTGGCGCCTTTACGCCTACCTGTTCTGCGCAACATGTGCCGGGTTACTTGGCTAATTACGATGCTCTTAAAGCTAAGGGTGTGGATGAGATCTGGTGTTTAGCTGTCAATGATGCGTTTGTGATGGGTGCTTGGGGCAAGCAACAGCAAGTGGCTGGCAAGATTCGCATGATGGCTGACGGTAATGCAGATTTCACGAAGAAGCTTGGCTTAGAACTCGATTTGACAGCCCGTGGTTTAGGTATTCGTTGTCAACGCCATGTGATGGTGGTTGATAATGGTGTGGTTAAACACTTAGCAGTTGAGGCACCGGGTAAATTTGAAGTCAGTGATGCCGCTTCTGTTTTAAAAGCGCTTTAAAAGTATCAGGTAATACATGCTCAAACAAAGGACTATTGCGGCTCCGGTTAAAACGGTCGGTATCGGTTTACATACCGGCCGCAAAGTCACTTTGCGTTTGGTTCCCGCCCCGGTTGATACGGGCATTATTTTTCGTCGTGTTGATCTTCCCAAGGCGGAAGATATTCCAGCAGATGCTCATTTGGTGACCGACACGCGTCTAGCCACTGTTTTGCAAAAAGGTGAGTCTAGAGTATCTACCGTAGAACATCTCTTATCGGGTTGTGCGGGTTTAGGAATTGATAACCTCATTATTGAGCTCGATTGTGAAGAAGTGCCCATCATGGATGGTAGCGCGGCTTCATTCTTATTTTTAATCGAGTCAGCAGGCATTGAAGAGCAAGACGCGCTACGCCGCTTTATTGTGATTAAAGAGCCTGTTGAAATACGCGAAGGTGATAAGTTAGCCCGATTAGAACCTTTTGATGGTTTTAAGCTTGATTTCACAATCGACTTCAAGCATCCGGCTGTCGATAAAACTGGACAACGTCATATCATCGACTTCGCAGATAGTACCTATGCTAGAGAGATTGGTCGAGCTAGAACTTTTGGTTTTGCGCACGAGGTGGAAGCCTTGCGTGAGATGGGTTTGGCGCGCGGTGGCAGTTTAGACAACGCTATTGTTCTTGATGAGCACCGTATTCTGAATAATGAAGAATTACGTTATGACGATGAGTTTGTGCGTCACAAGATTTTGGATGCCATTGGAGATCTCTATTTATCGGGTCATCCGATTGTAGGCGCCTATATTGCAGAAAAATCGGGGCATGCTTTAAACAATGCTCTTTTACGTGCGATGTTTGCTAAGCCTGAGAGCTTTGAGATCAAGACATTCACAGAAGATACAGCGCCTAAAGCTTATCTCCAGGGCGATCGCCCCTTATTTGCTTAGTACACTATTTCTTAGTGCTTTGATGAGCTAAAAGACGTTCTATGGCAAGACGTAAGGCATCTTGCTCAGGATCATCTTTAATCTCTTCGTAAAGTTTTTGCCAAGCCGTCATTGCGCTTACTGGTAATTCTGCGGGAGTAGCAACTGATTCAGTCTTTACCCTGGATGCAGAGTTAGCTTTGAGCTGTGGCGCAAGTTTCACTTGTACGATTTGCAAGTCAGGCAAGTGTTTTTTCAACGCCCCAATCAAGCTAGGCAATTTTTGCTGCAAACGATGGCTAATTGCAGGACTTAAAGCCAATAGCAGCCAGTCTGTCGAAGAAGCCTTATATTCGGATGCATGTACTTGATTTATCAGGCTTTCTAGCCCGATTTGAGCCAAGGATTCCTCTAAAATGCTTTGCAGACGCAATTGTTCCTTGGCTTTTTGCAAGGTTTTACCCAATGGCGAGTGTTCATCAATGCAATCTAAGGCCTCCTTAGCATACGCAGGGACATGCGTAGATGCTAAACTTTGAGGCTTAAATTCATTAGAAAAATTCATGGTTACCGGTCTTTTAAAGCAGATTTTTGGCAGTCGCAACGATCGCCTACTCAAACAATATAAACGAATCGTTGCCCAGATCAACGATTTGGAATCGTCTATCGCTAGTTTGGATGATGCAGGCTTACAAGCCAAGACGGCAGAGTTCAAAGATCGTTTGGCTCAAGGCCAAACCCTAGATCAAATTTTGCCTGAAGCTTTTGCGGTCGTTCGTGAGGCCAGCAAGCGTGTGATGGGCATGCGCCACTTTGATGTGCAGCTGATCGGTGGCATGGCTTTGCACGCAGGCAAGATTGCTGAAATGCGCACGGGTGAAGGTAAAACGCTGACAGCAACTTTGCCTGTCTACTTAAATGCCCTCACAGGTCGTGGCGTTCATGTGGTGACTGTCAACGACTACCTTGCTCAGCGAGATGCGGAGTGGATGGGTAAGCTCTATCAGTTTTTAGGTTTAACGGTCGGCATCAACTTGTCACAGATGGAGCATGAGGCCAAGCAAAAAGCCTATCAATCCGACATTACCTACGGGACCAATAATGAATTCGGGTTTGACTATCTGCGTGACAACATGGTTCAAGAGTCTAAACAACGCGTGCAGCGTGGTTTAGCTTATGCCATTGTCGACGAGGTCGACTCGATTTTGATTGATGAGGCACGTACGCCTTTGATTATTTCTGGTCAGGCCGAAGATCACACAGAGATTTATCTCAAGATGAACGCTTTGCCTCAGTATTTAACTCGCCAAATCGGTGAGCAAAAAGCTGATGGTACGGGCGTTATTGAGCCTGGTGATTACATCCTCGATGAAAAAGCGCATCAAGTCATCTTGACTGAGTCTGGTCATGAAAAAGCAGAAGCCGTTTTGACTCAACTCGGTTTAATCAAGGAAGGCGATTCTTTATACGCTGCCCAAAATATCACCTTGATGCACCATGTATACGCGGCTTTGCGTGCGCATACTCTTTTTAATCGTGATCAACACTATGTCGTCCAAAACGGTGAAGTCATTATTGTTGATGAGTTCACGGGTCGTTTGATGCAGGGTCGTCGTTGGTCAGATGGTTTACATCAGGCGGTTGAAGCTAAAGAAGGTGTGGCTATCCAGCATGAGAACCAAACTTTAGCGACGATTACCTTCCAAAACTATTTCCGTATGTATGGCAAGTTAGCCGGTATGACAGGTACTGCTGATACAGAGGCTTACGAGTTCCAAGAAATTTATGGTCTTGAAACAGTCATCATTCCACCGAATCGCCCTAATGCGCGTATCGATTTCCAGGATCAGATTTATAAAACATCCACAGAGCGTTATAACGCCGTCATTAAGGATATTCAGGGATGCTATGAACGTGGCCAACCTGTTTTGGTAGGTACCACTTCAATCGAGAACTCAGAATTAATTTCAGGTTTGCTCGATAAGGCTAAATTGCCTCATCAAGTATTGAATGCGAAGCAGCATGCCCGTGAAGCTGAGATCGTCGCTCAAGCGGGTCGTCCGCAAATGATCACGATTGCTACCAATATGGCGGGTCGTGGTACTGATATTGTCTTGGGCGGTAATGTTGAGAAACAAGCAGCCATTATTCGCCAAGATGCAGCTTTATCAGAGGCTGATAAAGCAAGCCGTATCCAAAAGCTCAAAGATGAGTGGCAAGGTTTGCATGACCATGTGGTCAGTGCCGGTGGTTTACACATTATCGGTACCGAGCGTCATGAAAGCCGCCGTATTGATAATCAGTTAAGAGGTCGTTCTGGTCGTCAGGGTGACCCAGGCTCCTCACGTTTTTACTTGGCTCTGGATGATGCATTGTTGCGCATCTTTGCTGGTGAGCGCTTACGTAGCATCATGGATCGTTTGCGTATGCCAGAAGGTGAGCCGATTGAAGCGGGCATGGTGACTCGTTCTATCGAAAGTGCCCAGCGTAAAGTAGAAGCGCGTAACTTTGATATTCGTAAACAACTCTTGCAATACGATGATGTGGCCAATGATCAGCGTAAAGAGATTTACCGTTTGCGTAATGAAGTTTTAGAGTCTGATAATGTTTCCGCACTCATTGCTAATCTGCGTGAAGCTTATTTCTCTGAACTGATTGCTGACTATATTCCTGAAGATTCAGTCGTTGAACAGTGGGACGTGGATGGTCTTCAGCAAGTCCTCACCAATGACTGGGGTCTAGCCATTGATCTCGCGGCCTTGATCGAAAGTCAAGATGAGATCGATGCAAAAATGATTTTGCAGCAAGTGTTGGATTTGGTTGCCAAGATCTATCAAGAAAAAGTCGAGATGGTGGGCCAAGAGTCCTTTGCTAATTTTGAACGTTCGGTCATTCTCTATAGTATTGATACGCATTGGCGCGAGCATTTGGCAGCCTTAGACCACTTACGTCAAGGGATTCATTTGCGCGGTTATGCACAAAAAGATCCTAAGCAAGAATACCGTCGTGAAGCTTTTGAACTCTTTAGCCGTCTTTTAGATACGGTTAAATTGGATGTCACCCGCACCATTGCCAATGTACGTATTCGTACAGCGGATGAACTCGATCAGGCTGCTGAGTCTATGCAAGAAGATTTGGATGTCAAAGGTGTTCAATATCAGCATGCTGGTGTAGAAGAAGAATCTGATGCATCGACTGCGGCCAAGCCTCAGCCGGCCCAAGCAGGCCCTAAGGTGGGGCGTAATGATCCTTGCCCATGCGGCAGTGGCAAAAAATACAAACATTGCCACGGCCAGTTGACATAATTTTTTAAAGCGAATGTTTTAGAAGGACATACCATGGCCGTGAACTTACCTTTACCTGTTGCCAGTGAACTTAAGCCTGTAGCTGGCATTCGCTTAGGTCATGCGCAAGCGGGGATTCGTAAATCAGGACGTAAAGATGTGCTTGTGATTGCTTTGCAAGCAGGCACAACGGTGGCTGGTGTTTTTACTAAAAATCGTTTTTGCGCGGCACCTGTGCAAATTTGTCGTGAACATTTAGCGACTCATCAAGAGGGTATTGCCGCTCTGGTTGTCAATACTGGCAATGCAAATGCAGGTACAGGCGAGCCCGGTTACCGAAACGCACAAACAACTTGTAGTGAGCTCGCCAAGTTGCTCTCAGTCAATGCCCAGCAAATTCTGCCTTTTTCTACGGGCGTGATTTTGGAGCCTTTGCCTGTAGATAAATTAGTCGCCGCACTACCGCAAGCGATTGCTAATCTACAAGAAGATAATTGGTACAACGCTGCTGAAGCGATTATGACCACCGACACTCAGCCTAAGGCTTGTTCACGTCAGGTCACGATTGCAGGAAAAACAATCACTTTCACCGGTATTAGTAAAGGCGCTGGCATGATTCAACCCAATATGGCCACCATGTTGGGGTATTTAGCTACCGATGCCAAAGTATCTAGTGCTTTACTCAAAAAGCTTACTGTAGAAGCAGCGGATGCCTCATTTAATGCGATCACGATTGATGGGGATACCTCGACCAATGATTCTTTCATCATTATGGCAAGTGGTACGAGTGGTCTTGAGATTCCGGAAACGGGCCCTGTTTATGAAGAGTTTAAAAAAGTATTGATTGAAATGAGCCAAGCTCTTGCGCAAATGATTGTGCGTGATGGCGAGGGTGCCACTAAATTCATCACGATTGAAATCGTCGGTGGAAAAACTACCGCTGAGTGTCAGCAAGTAGCAAAAGCAATTGCTCATTCTCCACTAGTGAAAACAGCCTTCTTTGCGAGCGATCCTAATCTAGGTCGTATCTTGGCTGCGATTGGTTATGCAGGCATTGCTGATCTCGATGTCAATGGTGTGCAATTATGGCTAGATGATGTGTGGGTTGCAAAAAATGGTGGCCGTCACCCTGATTATCAGGAAGCCGATGGTCAAAGAGTCATGAAAAAAGCTGAGATCAAAGTCAAAGCTGATTTAGGTCGAGGCCAAGCAAGTCATACTGTTTGGACCTGTGACCTATCGCATGACTATGTCACGATCAATGCTGACTATCGTTCTTAATTATGGCCGCAGATTACAGTCAACAACTGGTTCAATTACTCACTCGCCTAGAAGAGTGGTTGCCGCCTGCCATGACAGAAGCCGATTGGCAGGCGCATGCTTATCGCTGGCGTCGTAAAGACACTTTGTTTGGTAAGTTGGGGTACTTGCAAGCGGTTACGCACACCTCCAAGATTTCCTTTGCTGATTTACAGCATATTGAGCGTCAAAAAAATCTTATTTACGACAACACCGCCCACTTTGTGGCAGGTAAGCCTGCGAATAATGTTCTTTTGACGGGTGCGCGAGGCACCGGTAAATCTTCTTTAATCAAGGCCTGTTTAAATGAGTTTGCCAAGCAGGGCTTACGTTTGGTTGAAGTTGATAAAGAGCATCTCACTGATTTGGGTGATATTACCGATCAGTTGGCAAAACGCCCTGAGCGTTTCATTATCTTTTGCGACGATTTATCGTTTGAAGATGGCGAGTCTGGTTATAAATCATTGAAGTCAGCCTTGGATGGTTCTGTAGCTGCCCAGTCTGACAATATTTTGATTTATGCCACTTCTAATCGCCGTCATTTATTACCCGAGTACATGAGTGATAACCAATCTTATGTGCACACCAAGGATGGTGAGATTCATCCTGGTGAAGTAGTAGAAGAAAAAATATCGCTTTCTGAGCGCTTTGGTTTATGGATTTCCTTCTATCCACCGAAGCAAGATGAGTATTTGGATATGGTCGATCATTGGTTAAAGCACTTTGATTTGAGTCCTGAGAAAATCAAGGCCGCTCATCCTGAAGCTCTGATTTGGGCATTAGAGCGTGGCTCTCGTTCGGGTCGTGTGGCTTGGCAATTTGCGCGCCACTGGGCTGGCCAACAGTAAAGCTTGTGAATCAATCGACAACTCGCCCCATTGTTGAAGTGGCAGTCGGCGTCCTTATTCAAAATCACACCGTACTTTTAGGGCAAAGGCCTCATGGCAAGCCCTACGCGGGTTATTGGGAATTCCCGGGTGGCAAGGTGGAGCCGGGTGAAACAATCTTTTTAGCCTTACGTCGTGAATTACAAGAAGAAATCAATATTGTGATTGAAGATGCCAACGAGTTCATGGTGCTAGAGCATGACTATCCGCATGCTTATGTCAGATTGCATATCTGTTTAGTGAGGCAATGGCAGGGTAATCCTCAAGGCATGGAAGAACAACAGCTTGCTTGGCTTTCATTAGACGACTCTCAGTCATCATTAGAGCCGCTATTGCCAGCGACGATTCCGATTATGGAAAAGCTAAGAGGAATGAGTCTTTAGAAGTTACATAATGAGAGCTGAAAGCTCACATCGGTACCCACCGGTTTGGGTTTGGCCAAACCATCAGAAATCATAAAGCGCGTCCACAACATATATTTATTGGCGCTGATTTCAGGAATCAATTGTGGGTCTTCGACAAAAACACGCATTAACTGATAGGTCTTGCCAGATAGCATCTGTTGGTATGAGCCGCTTGGTGCATTCATTGCTTGTGGTTTGCCTGACTCACGTAATAAACGTAAGAACATTTGGCTTGCCACATTCCATGCTTGCAAAGGTTGCACATAAGACTTCAGTAACTGAATACGATTTTCTGCTGGGGTAAATTGCCAGGCGTAATACGCTGGCAAATCGACGGGGCTCGTGCCGCCCGGAATACTTAAACGTGAACGAATCAGATTCAGCCATTCACTCTCAAGGATGCCTGTATTACTTTTACCCGTTTGATTAATTTGTTGCCAGATTGCATCCATTTCGCCGAGTGTGCGATTCAGAGCATCTTGATTAATTTGTGCTGAATTTTTGAGGCTCATCAAAGAGCTCTTTTGGCGATCTAATTCTTTCATCAAGCTCGACTTCAAATCAGCTCGAGCAGTGATTTCCGCTAAATCAAACAAAATAGCAATGGCAGCATGTTGGTCACGCGCATCTTCGTGATTAACGAAATACTCAAAACGGTCAAAGAGGTATTCGAGTCTTAAAAGACTGCGAACCAGCTCATTGAAGGGGTATTCGTAAATAATCACAGCTCACTATTCTAGACCCAAAATCGTGAGTTTTTGTCGATTTATTAACGATTTTTAGTATTTTTCAAAGCCAATAGTCTTTCGTGGGCGAGATTGCACTGCCTTTTGAGATGTTCCAGATCGCCATCATTGGGAATCACCCAGTCGGCATGGGCAAGACGTTCTTGACGATTCACCTGTTGGGCCATGATTTGCTCAACGGCTAAGCGATCAAGACCACTACGCGCCATGACTCTGGCGATTTGTTGCTCTTCGGGGCAATCGACCACCACAATCACGTCTAGCTTTTTGGGTTCATGCCCGTGCCAGTCCCCGGATTCGAAGAGTAGCGGAATCATAAAAACCACATAGCTAGGATTGAAAGCAATTGCTTGCATAGCCGCCTCTTCTGTTAAGCGGCGAATGAGGGGATGAGTGATCGCTTCTAGACGTGCTAAAGCAGCCGGGTTTGAAAAAACCAACTCCCGCATTTTTGTGCGATTTAAAGCCCCCGAGCTATCTATAAAATCATCGCCGAAGCTCTCTCGAATAGCCGGCATAGCTAAACCACCAGGAGCTGTAATTTGATGAGCGAGTGCGTCGGTATCGATAATATGGGCACCATGCTCTGATAAATACCGGGCAACTGCACTTTTACCACTGCCTATCCCGCCGGTCAGGCCCACGCGTAGCAATGGATAATAAGGGGTATTCATGGCTGTCATGATGACATATTAAAAGTAGAGCGAGTAATTGCCAATCAAAACACCGGATAGGGCTAAATAGGGTCCAAATGGGAAGGGTGAACGCAGTGATTGACCTTTAATCTGTAACCACAAGATTCCACCTGCTAAGCCAATGAGACAAGCACCGAGCAAAATGATCGGTAAGAGTGATATGCCGTAGCAAGCACCCAAGCCCGCTAATAATTTGGCATCTCCCATACCCATACCATCTTGTCCTTTGATGTAACGATAGATGAAGTTAGCCAGCCAGATCAAACCGTAGCCGCACAATAAACCGAGTACAGACTCTTGCCAACCATAGGGGTAAATGTGAAAAAAATTGAGCAAGAAGCCTACGCCCATCAGACTAAAGGTACCCCAATCAGGCAGTAAAAAAGTACGCCAATCGATGAGGCTAAGTACCAGTAATAAGCAGGCAATCAAAATCGAAAAAGTCAGGCTCATCAAAATAAGTGACCCATCTCAAAAATAGGTAAATATAAGGCGCTAATCATCATGACCAAGATCATACCGAGGAATAAGATGAGGGCCGGCTCTAAGTTTTTATTGAGCTGGGTGATTGAATGACTCCATTGTCGTTTTTCTTCTTGCCCAATCATTAATAAAACAGAATCTAGTTGTGACGATGCCTCGGCCACTTCGATTAATTGAACTAGGCTAGGTCGAAGTAGCCTACCTAAATGTGTTCTTTGTACTGCATGAGCTAAAGAATGACCTAGGCTTAATTGAGAATGAATACCTAGGCAGGCATCATGAACAACCCAATGGTTCGAATATTGAGCGATTTCCAGTAAGGCTAAAGGCAAAGACATTCCTGAGCGCAATAAACGAGCCAATTGTTGTGCCCATGTTTGACAAAGATAATGTCCGAGTAAGGGGCCGATCACGGGGAGTCTCACGAGTAAATAATCCCAGAATTGTTGGCAGCCACGATGGCGCACGAGCAAAGTTCTTGCAGATAAAAAAATCACAGTAAAGCTCAGTAAAACCCATAGACCATAGCTCTGTATATTTTCTGATACAGTCAGTAAAACTTGTGTTGGTTTGGGTAATTCAGCATTGAATTGCGTGAACATACTGGCAAAACTGGGTACCACCCAATACAACATCCCCGCCAAAATAGAGATTGCCAAAGCCAGTACAAAGCAGGGATATTGCAAGGCTCGCTTCATTTCTGTTTGATTTTTAATGAGTTCTTGCAGTTCTTCAGATGCTTCTATCAGCGCAGACGTCAGTTGACCACTTTGTTCACCGATGCGAATCATCTGTACACATGACAGATGACATGCATGTTGATTGAGTACCTCCGCCAAAGATCGACCTTCTTGGATGCCCCTTAGCATGGACTGTACCCCTGTTTTCTCTAGAGCATTCATTAAAGGTAGGCCTGCTTGTAATAAAAAGCCCAAGCTTTGATAAAAGCGCATTTCATCTTCAATCTTCATAGTGCTCACTCATGGTGCTTGCGGATATCGTTCAATCCTAGAACGCGTTGAACCTCTGCCTCATCGGTAATACCTTGGGCAATCAGGGATTGGGCTTCTTCATCAATGGATTTAAAGCCCATCTGAGACAGTTGCTTTTTGATTGTCCCCAGTGAATGGCCTATATAAAAAGCCTCGCGTAATTTTGCGGTCATGGGCAGCACTTCATGAACGGCTATACGTCCTAGATAGGACTTCTGATGGCATGTGTCGCAAAGAACGCCCGAGCCATGGCAAGAGGGGCATCGTTGACGTAGTAAACGTTGTGCAGAGGCTAGCCTTAGTTCTTCTAAAAGATCTGCTTGATCAATCCCTAGACCATGAAGTCGAGCAATACTACCTAAAGCACTAGTCGTATGAAGGCTGGCCAGGATTAAGTGACCCGTGCGACTCGCTTCGAGTGCGATTTGAGCAGTCGTGCGATCGCGGATTTCACCAATCATGATGACATCTGGGTCTTGTCGTAATAGTGCTCTGAGGGCATGCGGATAATCAAAACCTGCCTTAGTGTGTATCGGAATTTGCTGAATACCCGGGTATTCAATTTCAATAGGATCTTCAATCGCACAAATATTTCTTTGCCCGTCATTCAATATGTTGAGGCAGGTATACAGAGTTCTTGATTTACCGCTACCGGTAGGGCCTGTCACTAAAATCAAACCAGAACTTTGTTGTAAGGCACCCATCATTAAATCCTCTTGTGCTGCATTCATACCTAGAGCACTCAAGGTGTCATCAAAGTCTGTGTAGTGGCCTGTCAGACGTAGCACAATTTTTTCGCCATGCAGCACGGGCATGGTCGAGACTCGTAATTGAATACTTTGCTGATTGATCTCAGTTTTTATTTGGCCATCTTGGGGTAAGCGCTTTTCAGAAATATCTAAATCAGCCATCACTTTGATGAAGTTGGATAAGCGCTCCCGGGATATATCAGGAGCGATAGGTAATTCGCGCAGTAGGCCATCAATGCGCAGACGAACTTGCCAATCGATACCCCTTGGTTCGATATGTATGTCGCTGGCTTTAAACTGAATGGCTTGCTGAAGAATCGTATTCCACGTTTGTGGACTCGTCTCAGCTGCCATTCGGTCGATAGATTTTCACTGTTTTGATAATTTGATCATCAACTTGTGTGATTTCCATCACAACACCCTCAAGACGCACACTCACGTCGTTATCAGGGATGTCTTCAAGATATTCCAGCAATAGACCGTTGAGAGTCTTAGGACCATCTAAAGGTAAATCCAAGCTTAGAAGACGGTTTAAATCTCTTAAGGTGGCCGTACCATCAGCAATATAGGTATTGTCAGGTAACCATTTTGTTTTAGTGGCTAGATCCGGTAAAGAAGTCGTGAATTCACCAATGAGTTCTTCTAAGATATCTTCAATCGTCACAATGCCTTGAACGACCCCATACTCATCGACAACTAGGCCAATACGTTCTTGGTTTTCTTGGAAGTATTGCAACTGTTGTAATACCGGTGTGCCACTTGGAATGAAATAAGACGGACTTAAGATTTCTCTGAAGTGCTCATGGGTGAGCTCTTCATCTCCTAATAGGGATAAAGCCTTGCGCACCGCCAAAATGCCAATAATCTTGTCTGAGTCTTCATCAAAGACTGGTAATTTATTGTGATAACAAGTTTCTAATTGATGAATCACTTCATCAATAGGACGTGATAAATCTAAAACTTCTACCCGTGCACGCGGCGTCATCACATCGTCGACTTGAATCTCTTCTAAGTTAAAGAAGTTCAACAAAATATTGCGATGCTTATGAGGAATAAAGTGCGATTCCAACAAAACGCTACGTAATTCATCGCGGGTCATCTGGCTATGTTTTGTGTCTTTGGTATTGATACGCAATAGTTTGAGTAAGGCAGATACAAAAACATTGATCAGCCACATGATGGGTTTCAGAAGGACCGTCAATGGTTTGATAATCCAGCTCACCCACATCGCAATTCGTTCTGGGAAGGTGGCACCAATTACTTTCGGCGTGATTTCGCAGAAGATAATAATCAGGACTGCCGATACGCCCGTACTGATCGACAAGACTGTGGCATTGTTACCAAAGGCATGTAATGCAATGGCTCCCAAGAGGACGGGCACAATCGTATTGACCACGTTGTTGCCAATCAGAATCACTGAGAGGAGTTCTTCAGTACGACTTAAAAGATCCTGAGTGTTTTTCGCACCCTTATTCCCGCGATTGGCAAGATGTCGTAAGCGATGGCGATTGGATGCCATCATGCTTGTCTCTGTGATGGAGAAAAAAGCCGAGATCACCAAAAGTAGAATAACTAAGGCAACTTGAACCCACCAGGGCCAATGATCAAGCCAAGAATCCACTGAGACCTTTATCAGTAATGAACATGGCTATCACTATAGCAAAGTCATAAGAAAAAGTATTTGTCCAAAGATGGACAAGATGTGTAGGACAAGATTAGAAAATTAGTGTGTACGCACGAGTGAATAGTCACACAAAGCACTCAAACTTTGGGTAACCGCATTGTGCGGGAAGGCTTTTAATGCTTCTTTGGCTAAATGAGCTTCTTTTTCTGCAACGCTTTGCGTGTACTTCAGAGCCTGAGACTCGACGATGGCACGATAAACCTTTTCAAAGACATCGTCAGGCAGCTCATCGGCTTGTTCAATGGCCGAACGAATCAAAGCTTTTTGCTCAGCAGTACCGTTTTGTAAGAGGTAAATCAGAGGCAAGGTAGGCTTGCCTTCACGCAAATCATCGCCCGCATTTTTACCCATCTGTGATGCATCTGCGGTGTAATCTAAAAGATCATCCACAATTTGGAAGGCGGTACCGATGTGGCGACCGTAGCGCTCTGCTGCCGCAAATTGAGCTTCGCTGGCCCCCGCCAATAAAGCGCCTAAAGAGGCGGCGGCTTCAAACAATTTCGCGGTTTTAAAGTTAATCACCTGAACATAACGTTCTTCATTGACATCAGGGTCATGCATATTCAGTAGTTGCAGGACTTCGCCTTCAGCGATCGTATTAGTGGCATTGGCTAGGATTTCCATAATACGCATCTGCCCAGGCGCCACCATCATCTGAAATGCTCTCGAATATAAAAAGTCACCGACGAGCACACTCGCGGCATTACCAAAAGCAGCATTGGCGGTAGCGCGACCACGACGTAAAGAAGATTCGTCAACCACATCGTCATGCAATAAGGTGGCAGTGTGTATGAACTCGACTACGGCAGCCATTTCGTGACGGTGGGCAACTTGAGTACCCCCTAGAGCTTGCGCAGTCATCATCAATAATGCGGGACGTAAGCGTTTGCCACCCGCGCCAATGATGTAATGAGAAATCTGATTGATGAGTACCACATCCGACTGTAAGCGGGTACGAATGACCTCATCGAGGGTCTTCATATCCTGCTCAACCGGGCTTAAAATGGCTTGTAAGTTAGTGCTCATTAACTTTTTAATCTGTTTGAGATACTGCTTATCGGGTCTCTTTATCGTATTTTCATCATATAAGCCATTG
This sequence comes from Polynucleobacter sp. MWH-Loch1C5, assembly GCF_018881775.1. Taxonomy (GTDB): domain Bacteria; phylum Pseudomonadota; class Gammaproteobacteria; order Burkholderiales; family Burkholderiaceae; genus Polynucleobacter. The sequence goes on along the minus strand of NZ_JACVPR010000001.1, from coordinate 637,344 downwards.
AATTCAATCATATTTTTTATAAATAGATGGAAAAACAACGCTTTTACTAGACACTAGTAAAACACGATTCTACTTTTTGACTAGAAATAAGGCTAGGGCTATAATCTAAGGCTATCTAGCGACATGGGGTTGCTAGAGGTAACTAAAGAAAGATTTCTATATGTACGCGGTCATAAAAACCGGTGGCAAACAATATAAGGTTGCTGCTGGCGAAAAATTGAAAATAGAACAGATACCGGCGGACGTTGGCAGCGAAATCACTTTGGACCAGGTTCTTGCCGTCGGCGAGGGCGAGTCACTCAAGATTGGTGAACCTCTGGTTGCAGGTGCTGCTGTTAAAGCCACTGTTGTCGCACAAGGTCGTCATGACAAAGTAAAGATTTTTAAGATGCGCAGACGTAAGCACTATCAAAAGCGTCAAGGTCATCGTCAGAACTTTACTGAGATCTTGATTAACACCATTAAAGCCTAAGCAGGTAGAACGGAGTAAAAAATGGCACAGAAAAAAGGTGGCGGTTCCACGCGCAACGGTCGTGATTCCGAGTCAAAACGTTTAGGTGTAAAAGTGTATGGCGGTCAAGCAATTAATGCCGGTGGCATTATCGTGCGTCAACGCGGTACACGTGTTCATCCTGGTGTAAACGTAGGTTGTGGCAAAGACCACACATTGTTTGCATTGGTAGATGGTCATGTTCAATTTGGCGTTAAAGGCGCTGGCAAAAAAGCAGTCGTATCTGTTTTGCCGCGTGCTTAATTCGCCTTAACTGAATTGAACTAAGACACTCAACTCAGAATAAGGCCTCGCCAAGCGAGGCCTTTTTTATTGATTAGAAAATTGTATAGACCTAGAAAGTAAGTCAGTCACTCATGAAATTTATTGACGAAGCCCGTATTGAAGTTGTGGCCGGCCACGGTGGTTCCGGTAGCGCTTCTATGCGCCGTGAAAAATTCATTGAGTTCGGTGGTCCAGACGGCGGTGACGGCGGTCGTGGTGGCAGCGTGTATGCCATTGCTGATCGCAATATCAATACCCTCGTTGACTATCGCTATGCAAAAAAACATTTAGCGCAAAACGGTGAACCTGGTCGTGGTTCTGACTGTTATGGCAAAGCCGGTGAAGATATTGAATTGCGCATGCCAGTTGGCACGATTATTTATGACAGTGAAACAGAAGATGTCATTGCTGATTTAACTTACCACGGACAAAGACTTTGCCTCGCTAAGGGCGGTGCAGGGGGTTGGGGTAATTTGCACTTTAAGAGCAGTACGAATCGCGCACCGCGTCAAAAGACCAATGGTCTGCCGGGCGAAGAACGTAAGCTCAGACTTGAACTGAAAGTTTTGGCGGATGTGGGTTTATTGGGTATGCCTAATGCGGGTAAGTCCACATTCATTACCGCAGTCTCGAATGCTAGACCGAAGATTGCAGACTATCCATTCACTACCTTGCATCCTAATTTAGGTGTAGTCCGAGTCAGCCATGAAAAAAGTTTTGTGATTGCTGATATTCCGGGTTTGATTGAGGGTGCGGCTGAAGGTGCTGGTTTAGGTCACCGTTTCTTAAAGCATTTACAGAGAACGAACTTACTTTTGCATTTGGTGGATATGGCCCCCTTTGATGAAAACATCGATACGGTGGCTGAAGCTAAAGCGATTGTGAATGAGCTCAAAAAATATGATGAAGATTTATATTCCAAACCACGCTGGTTGGTTCTGAATAAAGTCGACATGATTCCTGCTGAAGAGCGTGCTGAGCGGATTAAAAAATTCGTGAAAGCATTTGCTTGGAAGGGCCCTGTCTTTGAGATTTCTGCCTTGACCGGTGAGGGCTGTAAAGAACTTTGTTATGCGATTCAGAAAGACCTAGATGCCAAGCGTGCCGCACGGGATCTTGAAGAAGAACAAGAAGCAGATGTACGTTTTTTGCCTAGCGATGATGAGTCTAATAGTTAATCAATAAAAAGATCAAAAACAGCATAGAGGTTATTGTGCGTAAAGCCATTCAAGAAGCAAATTGTGTCGTTGTCAAAGTAGGTTCCACTTTAGTGACTAATCATGGTCAGGGACTGGACCATGCCGCGATTGGTCGTTGGGCTGAGCAAATGGCAAAACTGCGACAAATGGGTAAGCAAGTCGTGATGGTGAGTTCTGGCGCTATTGCGGAAGGCATGCAGCGCCTGGGTTGGCAAAAACGCCCCACAGATATACATGAGTTACAAGCTGCAGCAGCTGTTGGCCAAATGGGCTTGGTGCAAGTTTATGAAACTTGTTTTGCTAAACATGGCATCAAAACCGCACAAGTTCTTTTGACGAATGCTGACTTGGCCGACGAGCAGCGTTATCAAAATGCCCGCATGACTCTCTTGACGCTCCTCAAGATGGGTGTGGTACCTATCATTAATGAGAATGACACAGTCGTCACCGATGAAATTAAGTTTGGTGACAACGATACTTTAGGTGCTTTGGTTACCAACTTGATTGAAGCTGATGCACTCATCATTCTGACTGATCAAGGGGGTCTTTACAGCGAAGATCCACGTAAAAATCCGAATGCTACTCTGATACAGACTGCGAAAGCCGGGGATGCCCAGTTAGAAGTGATGGCGGGCGGTTCAGGCAGTGCGATTGGTACGGGTGGCATGTTGACCAAAGTGTTGGCTGCTAAATTAGCCAAGCAATCTGGTGCCAATACCGTGATTGCCGATGGCACTGAAAATCAAGTATTGGTACGCCTTGCAGAAGGCGAGCTGATTGGCACGCAGTTGCTAGCGAACCACTAAAACCTTGTTAAGGTTTGAGTAAACGTAGGATTTCTTCGCGATTTCTTCTTGGATTTTTAAAATCACAAAAAGCATCTTGCACCAAAGCTGCGTGGTAACGGTTGCGGCTACCGCCGTGAATAATTTCCCATTTGCTGTAGGGATTTCTGACCCATTTTTTTTCTGAGATTTGATAGGTCGCGTAGTGACGAGACTCATATTTTTCGCAGCGAATACCTTCATAGGTAGCTTGCTGAGCACCACTCGGGCTAGTAATGACAACAATATAGCGAATCACATCATCTTGACCAATACTTAAGCTTTTAGCATCAATCGCAAAGCTTAGAGTTGTTGTATTGGAAACATAAAAAGGGCGTAAATCATTCGAAGGCCCTTCTTTAGGTAGCTCTATGTCGACTTCTGACCAAACGCGTGGCGCATCGGGATCATTGGCGTCGTTAGGATCCAGAGTTTTGTATTGTGCCAATGCTAAAGAGCTGAGACATTGCATGAAGCACAAGCCAAATAGTATTTTTTTCATGACTCATGTCCTTCTGAGGAATTTTTACGTGGGGCTTTGATGCCAAAGCGAGGTAATTCGAGATCACTACCCCAAGGCAACATACTCATTTTTCTGTTGCGTGATAAATAGCGGGCTAACTCTGAGAGTGCAAGTTGATAGACTTCGCGTTTGAAATCAATCACCACATCCAGTGGTACCCAATAGGGGCTCCAACGCCAGGCATCAAACTCAGGGTGATCCGTAGCTCTTAAACTGATGTCACTATCTCTGCCGACCATTCTGAGTAAGAACCAGATCTGTTTTTGGCCACGATAGCTCGCTCTAGGTTTACCAGTGGCAGAACGCAGATTTTGGCTACGACGCAGGAATTCCTCTGGCACGTCATAACGTAGCCATTCACGTGTACGTCCAATAATTTGAACGTGCTGCGGCGCTAGACCGATCTCCTCATGCAACTCACGATACATCGCTTGTTCAGGATTTTCACCATGTTGGATGCCGCCTTGAGGAAATTGCCAAGAATGCTGTCCAACTCGTTTGCCCCAGAACACTTCATTGCGTTGATTGAGAAGAACGATGCCGACGTTGGGTCGATACCCTTCTCTGTCGAGCATATTCCTGCCTTAATCCCTTAATCCTTTAAAATCAATATCTTGATTATAGCGATACCCTAACCATTTAAAGAAACGAATTTCTCATGAAAGCTTCGCAATTTTTTATCAGTACCTTAAAAGATGCCCCAGCAGACGCTGAAATTGTGTCGCATCAGTTGATGATGCGCGCGGGCATGATCCGTAAACTCGGTGCGGGTATCTATAACTACATGCCCATGGGCTTGAGAGTCATCCGTAAAGTCGAAAATATTATTCGTGAAGAGATGGATCGCGCAGGCGCTATTGAATTACTCATGCCTGTGATTCAACCTGCCGAACTTTGGCAAGAGACGGGGCGTTGGGAAAAGATGGGGCCTGAGCTTTTGCGTATTAAAGACCGTCATGATCGTGACTTTTTGATTCAGCCGACTTCAGAAGAGGTCGTTACCGATATCGCTCGTCACGAGATCAAGAGCTATAAGCAGTTACCAGTGAACTTTTATCAGATTCAGACGAAGTTCAGAGATGAGCGTCGCCCACGTTTTGGTGTCATGCGTGGCCGTGAGTTCTCAATGAAGGATGCTTACTCCTTTGATAAAGATGTAGCGGGTATGCAGGCTTCTTATGCCAAGATGTTTGATGCCTATAACCGCATCTTTACTCGTTTGGGTTTGAAGTACCGTGCGGTAGCTGCAGATAATGGCGCGATTGGTGGCACGGGTAGTCAAGAATTCCATGTGATTGCTGATACGGGTGAAGATGCGATTGCTTATTGCCCCACATCGGACTATGCCGCCAATATTGAAACTGCTGAAGCTTTATCTTTGATTGCCACACGTGCGCCAGCGACTCAAACGATGCAGGTCGTGCCAACACCTAATGCGAGTAAGTGTGAAGATGTGGCCAAGTTATTGGGCCTGTCGCTCACACAAACAGTTAAATCGATTGTTTTGGCTGTTGAGTCAGAAGCTGGTGTGAAAATTTTCTTGCTCTTAGTCAGAGGCGATCATGATCTCAATGAAGTGAAAGCTTCAAAAGTACCCGGCCTTACAGAATTCAGATTTGCGACCGAAGCCGAAATCATTGAGCATTTTGGCACGCCCCCTGGCTATCTTGGACCGATTCATCTGAAAAAACCAGTCACGGTAGTGGCTGATCGAACTGTGGCTAATATGCATGATTTTGTCTGTGGTGCGAATCAAGAAGGCCATCACATAACGGGAGTGAACTGGGGACGTGATTTACCAGAACCACTGGTCGCGGATATTCGTAATGTGATTTCAGGGGATGCTTCGCCGGATGGTCAAGGGACTTTAGAAATCTGTCGCGGTATCGAAGTCGGTCACGTGTTCCAGTTGGGCACACGTTATTCGGAGGCGATGAACTGCGTCTTCTTGGATGAAAAAGGCCAAACCCAGCCGATGGTGATGGGTTGTTACGGAATTGGTGTGACGCGTTTATTGGGTGCTGCGATTGAGCAATGTTTTGATGAGAAGGGCATTATTTGGCCACTCTCGATTGCGCCATTCCAAGTGGTTATCTGCCCCATGGCCTACGACCGTTCCGAAGAAGTCAAGAAAACCGTCGATCAATTACATGATCAGCTAACAGCGGCTGGTATTGAAGTGATTGTGGATGATCGTAATTTACGACCCGGTGCGATGTTTGCTGATTGGGAACTGATTGGCGTACCTTACCGAGTCGTGGTGGGTGAGCGTGGCTTGAAAGACGGGCAAATTGAATTCCAAGCACGCACGGCGAGTGAGGCCCAAAGTATTGCACTTGCAGATGCAATCAAAATCATTACAGCAACGATTACTTCAGCGCAGAAGTAAAAACTCAATAATCCCTGCATAAGTTGCAGGGATTATTTCTTGAACATCCCGCCCATGCCTTTGGCAGCAAAACCACTCATCATACGAGCCATCTTGCCACCTTTAAACTGTTTCATCATGCCTTGCATTTGTTCAAATTGCGCCAACATGCGATTGACTTCTTGAACTTGTACACCGGCACCCGCTGCGATGCGACGCTTGCGGCTTGCTTTGAGGAGTTCAGGTTTACGACGCTCTTCTGGTGTCATGCTATCGATGATGCCTTGGGTGCGACGGACTTGTTTTTCAGCAAGACCCATATCGGCTTTTTGTGCGGCTTGTGCCATTTGCGCGGGTAGCTTATCAATGAGGTTACTTAAACCACCCATCTGGCGCATTTGACTGATCTGCATGCGGTAGTCATTGAGATCAAAACCACCTTTTTTAACTTTTTCGGCAAGCTTTTGAGCTTGTTCGATATCTACTGTTTTTTGTGCTTGCTCAACCAAGGCCAGAATATCGCCCATGCCCAAGATGCGATTGGCCATCCGTTCTGGATCAAAGGGTTCTAGGCCATCGAGCTTTTCGGCAACACCAGCAAATTTAATCGGTACACCCGTGATGTGTTTCACGGATAGAGCAGCACCACCACGCGCATCGCCATCCAGCTTGGTCAGAATCACACCGGTCAATGGCAAGGTTTCATGGAAAGCCTTTGCCGTATTCACGGCATCTTGACCCAACATGGCATCGACTACAAATAGTGTTTCAATCGGTGTGAGAGTTTTATGCAGTTGAGCAATTTCTTGCATCATCGCCTCGTCTATACCGAGACGACCCGCGGTATCGACGATCAGGACATCGTGGTAGTGGCGTTTGGCCCAATCAAGAGCGCCTTGAGCAATGGCTGTTGGCTGATCATTTTCTGAGCTGGGGAAAAAATCAACCCCGACTTGTTCGGAAACGGTTTTGAGCTGAGCGATCGCCGCTGGACGATAGACGTCACAGGACACTGTGAGCACTTTTTTCTTTTGCGTATCTTTTAACCACTTCGCCAGTTTGGCGACCGATGTGGTTTTACCCGCACCCTGAAGACCAGCCATCAAAATCACTGCAGGCGGTTGCGCAGCGAGATTCAGCTGTCCTTGCACCCCTTCGCCCATGATGGCGCACAGTTCTTTTTGTACGACACCGACCAAGGCTTGACCTGGTGTGAGGCTGCCAACCACTTCCTCACCGAGGGCTTTATCTTTAATACGGCCAATCAGTTCTTTGATAACGGGTAGGGCCACATCGGCTTCGAGCAAAGCGAGGCGGACCTCACGCAACATTTCTGCGGTGTTGCTTTCGGTCAATCTGGCCTGACCCCGCATGGTTTTTATGACGCGGCCTAAACGATCTGTTAGATTTTGGAACATAGGGGTATTAAACTGTGAATATGAATATTTTAGGCCACTCCGGAGCCGCTTGGTTACCTGCTTTACTTTATTTCCTGTTTTTCTGGAAAGAAACCCGTATCTATGCAAGTCAGACCGAGGGGCCAGTGGGCGCAACGACTGCTACGGCAGGTTTCTCACAATGGGTTTTATTGCCTCTGATTCTCTTGCATGGCTACATTCTGCATGAATCTATTTTCACTTCCGCAGGATTTATATTTGGTTTTGCCCAAGCTTTATCGGCCATGGCTTGGATTGGTGTGACTTTCTTCTGGTTTGAGAGTTGGTATCTGCCAATGAAAGGTCTGCGTGTTCTGATTCTTTTGGCTGCCGCTGTCTGTAGCCTGCTGCCCGGTCTTTTTGAGGGGCATTTATTGTCAGAGCGTGCTGTACACGATCCTTGGTTTAGGGCGCATTTCATTGTCGCGAATATTGCTTATGGTCTACTCAGCCTTGCGGCGCTACACGCGATCTTGATGCATTGGCAAGATCGTCGTTTGCATTTACGTATGCAAGGACAAGCGAATTTCTTTACACGTTGGGTAGACCGCTTGCCACCCTTACTCAGTATGGAACATATCTTGTTCCGTATCTTGATAGCCGGCTTTGTCTTACTCACACTCACCGTATTTTCTGGGGTGTTCTTTAGCCAGACCTTATTCGGACAGCCATTGCGTTGGGACCATAAAACTGTCTTTGGCATTTTGTCTTGGTTGATGTTTGCCGGTCTATTGATTGCCCGTTGGCGTATTGGTCTACGGGGTTTGAGTGCCATTCGTTGGGTCTTAGGTTCATTTGGAGTGCTCTTATTAGCTTATGTAGGTAGCCGTTTTGTTCTCGAGGTCTTGATCGCACGATGAAATGGTTACTGTTTGCCCTCATCATGATTGGGCTCATCATTTGGTGGCGTCATACCCAAATAAAAAAACAAGTTCAGCCGAAAAAGAATCCTACCCAGCAGGGTCATCGTCCTAGCACAGGGACAAATAACCATCCTTCAACCACACAGGCAGCCCAATCACCTAAGGCGATGATCCAATGTCCTTATTGCCAAGTTCGTTTTGAAGAAGGTTCAGGGGATGGGGCCTATTGCTCAAAAGCTCATCGTCAAGCCATTGACCCCAAGGGCTGGTGGGGCATGGCAGAGCATGTTTCATCTCCGAACTTCGATGCGCGTCCTGAGCATATGCCCGTTGAGCTAGTCTTGATTCATCACATTAGCTTGCCTCCTGGCCAGTTCGGTCATGGCTACATTGCTGATTTTTTCCAAAATCGCCTAGATCCTAATGCTCACCCTTACTTTAAAGAGATCGCCAATCGAGAGGTTTCTAGTCATTTTTTAATTTATCGTGATGGCCGCGTGCAGCAATTTGTTTCTACAGAGCACAGAGCTTGGCACGCGGGCGTTTCTGATTTCTTTGGGCGTGAACGTTGCAATGATTTTTCGATTGGTATCGAGCTAGAAGGAACTGATGATTTACCTTTTCAGCCTGCGCAATACGCTAGCCTCAAAGATTTAGTGAGTGCACTGTCAGCAAAATATCCAATTGCGGCTTACGCGGGGCATAGTGATGTGGCACCAGGTAGAAAAACAGATCCCGGAATTCACTTCGATTGGGAATTGTTTGCCCGTATGGCCGGTATTCCTGAACGCCAACTGCCCTATGGTTTAACGAAACGCTAAACCCATAACGCTCAACGTCAAAAAGCCAAAAATCACATATTCTTGTTAGTCAAAAGACCTTAGGGTTTGTTGGTGCTTACTAACTTATAGGGTATTTTAGCCCCGATCTCATATGCCCCAATTCTGGGCAAACAATAGGTAAAAGTTAGGGATTTCGATAAGCATTTTTCTGCAAAAAAATGTATCAAAAGTAACTTCAATACCCTATACTTAGTTCCATCGCTCTTGATTTGTCCTATATCTAGTGTTTAGGGAGGGGTTTAATAAAGAGCAATAACTACAAGAAAATTAAGCATTTTTAGATTAACAACAAGTCACAACATATATATTAGTTAGGAGAATCAATGACCTTTGCCGACCCACAAGCTACTGGCCAAGCTTCTCAACCCTTTGCTGGCCAAAGTCTTGGCCAAGTGAGCCAAAGTCCATCGCAAACATTTACAGCGGGCGGTGTTGGTTCAGCGCAAGCGGTTCAGTTATCGGATTACAAAATTATTCGTCGTAATGGTTCAGTGGTGGCATTTGAGCCATCCAAAATTGCGATCGCGGTGACAAAGGCATTCTTGGCGGTCAATGGTGGACAAGGCGCAGCATCAGCACGCGTGCGCGAACAAGTTGAGCAATTGACACAAACCGTGGTGCGCGCACTTTTGCGTAGCCGCCCTAATGGTGGCACGTTCCATATTGAAGATGTGCAAGACCAAGTTGAATTGGCTTTGATGCGCAGTGGTGAGCACAATGTGGCTCGTGCTTATGTGCTTTATCGTGAAAAGCGTAATCAAGAGCGTGCTGCACAAGCAGCGACTCAAGCAGTCGCTCCTGTAGTGGCCATTGATCATCCTGGTCTGAATGTCACTGATAACGGTGTAACGAAGCCTTTGGATATGGCTGCATTGCAAACTGTGATTCAGTCTGCTTGTGAAGGATTGGGTAATGCAGTCAATGCCGAGCCTATCATTAAAGAAACCATCAAGAACCTGTACGAAGGTGTGCCTTTGGCTCAGGTATACGACTCTGCCATTTTGGCCTCACGTACCTTGATCGAAAAAGATCCTGCGTACAGCCAAGTGACTGCTCGTATTTTGATGCACGTGATTCGTAAAGAGATCTTGGGTCGTGAAGTACCACAAGCAGCGATGCCTGCTGAATACGTGAACTACTTCCCACAGTTCATCAAGCAAGGTGTTGAGGCGGATTTGCTAGACCAGAAACTCTTAGGTTTTGACTTGGCTAAATTGGCCAAAGCACTCAAGGCTGAGCGTGACTTGCAGTTCAATTACCTCGGTTTGCAGACTTTGTATGACCGTTATTTCTTGCACATTGAAGATCACCGCATTGAGATGCCGCAGGCATTCTTCATGCGCGTGGCGATGGGCTTGGCTTTGAATGAAGTTAATCGTGAAGAGCGCGCGATCCAGTTCTATGAAATCCTCTCTACGTTTGATTTCATGTCCAGCACGCCCACACTCTTTAACTCTGGCACGATTCGTTCACAGCTCTCTAGCTGCTACTTGACGACGATTCCAGATGACTTAGATGGTATTTACGAAGGTTTAAAAGAAAACGCTCTCTTATCTAAGTTTGCCGGTGGTTTGGGCAATGACTGGACCAATGTGCGTGCCTTGGGTAGCCATATCAAAGGTACCAACGGTAAATCACAAGGTGTTGTGCCATTCTTAAAAGTCGTCAACGATACCGCTGTCGCCGTTAACCAAGGTGGTAAGCGTAAGGGCGCCGTATGTGCTTACTTGGAAACATGGCACTTAGACGTCGAAGAGTTCTTGGAGTTGCGCAAGAACACGGGTGACGATCGTCGCCGTACGCACGATATGAACACCGCGAACTGGATTCCAGACTTATTCATGAAGCGTGTCATGGAAAACGCAGAGTGGACACTCTTTACACCATCCACATGCCCTGATTTGCATGACAAGTTTGGTAGCGAGTTTGAAAAAGCCTATTTGGCCTACGAACAAAAAGCAGCCAATGGCGAAATCAAGCCATTCAAGAAGGTCAATGCACTCCAACTCTGGCGCAAGATGCTAGGTATGTTGTTTGAAACAGGCCATCCATGGATCACATTCAAGGATCCTTGCAATATTCGTAGCCCACAGCAACACGTTGGCGTAGTGCACTCATCGAATCTCTGTACTGAGATTACTTTGAATACCAACGATTCAGAAATCGCGGTATGTAACCTCGGTTCTGTGAATATGGCAGCGCATATGAAGACCGATGCCAATGGTCAATTGGTCTTGGATCATGAAAAACTCCAAAGAACTGTTCGCACAGCGATGCGTATGTTGGATAACGTGATTGACATCAACTATTACGCAGTTGCTAAGGCACGTAACTCTAACTTGAAGCATCGTCCAGTCGGTATGGGCATCATGGGCTTCCAGGATTGCTTGCACATGTTGCGTATTCCATACGCAAGTGATGCTGCAGTGCAGTTTGCAGATGAGTCTATGGAAGCGGTTTGCTACTACGCATACTTGGCTTCTACAGAGTTGGCTGAAGAGCGTGGTACCTACAGCTCATACAAAGGTTCTCTGTGGGATCGTGGCATCCTGCCACAAGACACTATCAAGATGTTGGCTGAGCAACGTGGCGGCTATGTGGAAGTCGATTTATCAGCCAAGTTGGATTGGACGCCATTACGTGAGCGTATTAAGCAGTTTGGTATGCGTAATTCCAACTGTATCGCTATTGCGCCAACAGCCACGATTTCAAACATCATTGGTGTTTCAGCCTGTATTGAGCCGACTTACCAGAACTTGTTTGTTAAATCGAACCTCTCTGGCGAGTTCACTGTCGTGAATGACTACTTGGTACGTGATTTGAAGGCTCGCGGTCTGTGGGATGAAGTCATGATTGCCGATTTGAAGTATTTCGATGGCTCTTTGTCAAAAATCGATCGTATTCCACAAGATTTGAGAGATTTGTACGCCACCGCCTTCGAAGTTGAGCCTAAGTGGTTGGTCGAAGCTGCTTCACGTCGTCAAAAGTGGATTGACCAAGCCCAGTCATTGAATATCTATATGGCTGGCGCTTCAGGTAAGAAGTTGGACGACACCTACAAGTTGGCCTGGTTGCGTGGTTTGAAGACCACTTACTATCTGCGCACGATTTCTGCGACCCATGTGGAGAAATCCACAGTGAAGAGTGGTTCACTCAATGCTGTATCGAGTGATGCCCCAGCGGTGAGCGCAGCTCCGGCAGCGGATGGCCCCGTGTGCACCATGAGACCCGGTGATCCAGGTTTTGATGAGTGCGAAGCTTGCCAATAAGTCGTATAGTTGGATTGTTAAAGATAAGTTGTATTACAGATAAAAACGGAGATCATTATGTTGAATTGGGAAGAAGAAGCAGCGGCAGCCCCACAAAGTAAACCGGTGCCTGCCATGAACCCAGCGAACAGCATGGAAAACAGTTTGTTGCCTAACCGCCCAATGCCCATGCCAACCTCGTCTGCTTCAGCCCCATCGGCTGAGATTCCAGAAGATGCGACTGCGCGACGTGTGAACGTCGCTGATAAGCGCATCATCAATGGTCAGACCGATGTGAACCAGCTCGTGCCTTTTAAGTACAAGTGGGCTTGGGAAAAGTATCTCGCTGGTTGTGCTAACCACTGGATGCCACAAGAGATCAATATGAACCGCGACATCGCGCTTTGGAAAGACCCTAATGGTCTTACGGAAGATGAGCGTCGCATCATTAAGCGTAACTTGGGTTTCTTTGTAACGGCCGACTCATTGGCGGCCAATAATATCGTTTTGGGTACTTATCGTCAGATTACCGCCCCAGAATGCCGCCAATATTTATTGCGTCAGGCCTTCGAAGAGGCGATTCATACCCACGCTTACCAGTACATCGTCGAATCTTTGGGCTTAGACCAGGCAGAAATCTTCAATGCCTATCACGAAGTGCCATCGATTCGTGACAAAGACGAGTTCCTGATTCCTTTCATCGACGTTTTGACAGATCCTTCTTTCGAAACAGGCACGATGGAGAATGATCAGAAGCTCTTGCGTTCTTTGATTGTGTTTGCCTGCATCATGGAAGGTTTGTTCTTCTACGTAGGGTTTACCCAAATTTTGGCGATGGGTCGCCAAAACAAGATGACCGGTGCTGCTGAGCAGTATCAGTACATCTTGCGTGATGAATCCTTGCATTGCAACTTTGGTATCGACATGATTAACCAAATCAAGCTCGAGAATCCACATTTGTGGACACCAGAGTTCAAGCAAGAGATTCGTTCTTTGTTTGAAAAAGCGGTGGAGTTGGAGTATCGCTATGCTGAAGACACCATGCCGCGAGGCGTGCTGGGCTTGAATGCGCCGATGTTCAAGAGCTATTTGCGTTACATCTGTAACCGCCGTTGTATGCAGATTGGTTTAGAACAACTATTCCCGAATGAAGAGAATCCGTTCCCTTGGATGAGTGAGATGATCGACTTGAAGAAGGAGAGAAACTTCTTCGAAACACGCGTCATCGAATATCAAACTGGTGGAGCATTGAATTGGGAGTGACATTTTTTGCAAATTTTTGATGACAACTCAACTCCGAAGTTGTAGTATCACGAAAAGTTACAAAACATAGGAGTAAAAACGTTTGATAGGTAGTTGCGAACAATATCAGTTGCACACCGAAATTCTGAGTAGTCAGAGAGAGCGATTTTCTCTCTTACGAAATGATTCAACGAACTCCGTGTCTCTATTTAAAAAGCCGTCGCCTCTAGGGGCCACGGCTTTTTTTCCAGGATTCATTAGCGCGCGACGTGAAGTGAGTAGTGCGCCGATGAATGGCTCGCTCGCCAGTAGTTGGGGTGGTCGGGTCTCTTTAATCAGTAGTTTTAGTAAATCATTCTCACGTGAAGGAGATTAATATGGCAACAGCCAAGAAGAAACCTGCTGCAAAGAAGCCAGCTGCCAAAAAACCGGCCGCTAAGAAACCAGCTGCTAAAAAAGTAGCTGCTAAGAAACCAGCTGCTAAGAAAGCTGCAGCTAAGAAGCCTGCTGCTAAGAAAAAGCCAGCTGCTAAGAAGCCAGCCGCTAAAAAAGCTGCTGCTAAAAAGCCAGCTGCTAAGAAAGTAGCGAAGAAGAAACCAGCTGCTAAAAAGCCTGCTGCTAAAAAAGCAGCGGCTAAGAAGCCAGCTAAAAAAGCAGCGGCCAAAAAGCCAGCTGCAAAAAAAAAAGTAGTTAAAAAGGCTGCAGCTAAGAAACCAGCTGCAAAAAAGCCAGCCGCTAAAGCTGCCCCTGCTGCATCAGCAAAGACAGCTTTGAATCCAGCAGCTGCTTGGCCTTTCCCAACAGGATCTCGTCCTTAATCTTAGATTCGGGACTGGTTCCTGAGAAGGAATCAAACCCGCCAAGACTTCGGTCTTCGCGGGTTTTTTCTTTTTGAGATCTGAATTTTTAAACTAGCTCAGAACAGCTTGTTAGTAGCGCTTGTTAGTAGCTATAGCCAAACGCAGATTTGAAGCGTTCAGCGATTTCAGCGGCAGAGGGTTCGTGATTTTGTGGACCTTGGCTGGCAATTTTGATGGAGCCCATCAAGCTCGCAAGACGTCCTGTAGTTTCCCAATCAAAACCTTGCTCTAAACCAAACAGCAAACCGCCACGGAAGGCATCGCCGCAACCGGTGGGGTCAATCGCCTGTTGCGTAGGAACAACAGGTATCTCAATTTTTTTACCGGCAGTGTGGATTTCGGCGCCTTGCGCCCCTTTCGTCATAATCAGTGCTTTTACAGACTCACTGATTTTTTCCAAACTCAGCCCAGTTCTCTGGCTAAGCATTTCGCCTTCATAGTCATTGACGGCCAGATAAGTAGCTTGCTCTACAAAACGTAACAGTTCCTCACCGTTAAACATCGGTAAGCCTTGGCCTGGATCGAAGATAAAGGGGATACCTGCTTCTGCTAACTGTTGGCAATGCTCAACCATGCCTTGGCGACCATCAGGAGCGACGATCGCTAATTGAGGTTGATTGAATTTCTTTTGAGCGCGACTTTCTAAAACATCAGCCACACGATTGAGGTGGGATTCACCCATCGCACCAGGATGGAAGGCAGTAATCTGATTATTGTCACGGTCTGTGGTGATCATGGCTTGCGCTGTGAAGGCATTCGGGATCTCGCGCACATGATCTGCACTAATTTGGTATTTAGCCAACTGGTCATAGTAAGGACCCGCATCGCCACCGACAGTAGCCATAATCACAGGCTCACCGCCTAAGAGGCGCAAATTGTAGGCAATATTGCCGGCACAGCCGCCAAACTCGCGACGCATACTGGGAACTAAGAAAGCTACATTCAGAATATGAATCTGGTCAGCCAGGATTTGATCCTGAAAACGTCCTTCAAAAGACATGATGGTGTCATAAGCAATTGAACCGCAAATCAGGCTGGCCATGAGTATTCCTAAAAAAGTAAAAGTAAAAAATTATGGTTGAGATGCAGGATTCTCTAGATAAAGAACCCGAATCCGATAACCGGCTGCTTCACGCGGCACTGGCAATGATAAGTCACTTGCCACTTCTTCGCGGGGAGAAGCAAAGCGACCGCTCTCTAAGAGAGGGTAGCCCGGGGGTAGCCATTGGCTCGGTTTTAAGTAAATCGTTTCTAAATCTTGATTTTCTGCATTGCTTAAAACTAATTCCAAGTCTGGCCATTGCACAGGCACCGCAAGCTTATTGCGAATTTGTAATTTGAGTTGACCCTGACCACGTGCCATGTCTAACTGGGCATATTCAATGGCCCAGGCACTGAAATCTGCTAAAGGAATATTCTGGCAGGGCAAAACTTGGCAAATCCAGCTATCTACTTGAGCAAAAGTCGATAAAAAAGTCTTTTGTGAAGGTTCTGGTAGTTTGGCAAGTTGGTGATAGATCGTATTGCGAGCTAAAAATAGGACTTGTACAACAAAGACTAGGCTCAAAGTACTAATCAGCACAATCGCTAGCCAAGGTGGGCAAGCTAGCCATCCTCGCTCACTTCTCAGATCTTGAGCTTGAATGTCCCCGGCTGAAGATTCAGGTGTTTTTTTTTGAGACTCGGCGACGGCTTGTTTGAGTTGCCCAGTGAGACACACCCAACCATCTTCCTCACCCCAAATCGATAGTTCTAACCAGGGGCTATAGGTTTTGATCACATCATCCGCTTGGCGAGCCAAGATGCCAGATAAAACAATATGACCGCCAATCACCATTCTTTGGACTAAAGCCGGGGCTAAGACTTGTAGGGGGTTGGCCAAGATATTGGCAACCACAATGTCATAGCGCTCATGAATCGGATCGGATTCAGGTAAGTGAAAGTCAATCACGACTTCGTTACGCAGAGCGTTGTCTTTGGCCGAAATCACAGCCTGCTCATCAATATCAACGCCTAAGGCTGGGCCACAGCCTAATTTTTTTGCGGCAATCGCCAAAATACCCGAGCCACAACCGTAATCAAGCAGTGTTTTGTCGCGTAATTGACCCGCATCTGCAAAAGACTCGAGCCATTGCATGCATAACTTCGTGGTTGGGTGGCTGCCAGTACCAAAAGCCAAACCAGGATCGACAGCTAAGCAGACTGCATCGGCTTGAGGTGGGCTTTCATGCCATGAGGGTACGACCCATAAACGTTGACCGACTTGAATCGGATCAAATTGGGACTGGGTTAGGCGTACCCAATCTTGCTCAGCGACATAGCGCTCAAGCGGTGCTTGAACCTTAAAGCCACTATCTTGCAAACTTTGAGTGATGTACTCGGTACTCAGACCTTGCTCATTGAATAAAGCTATCAGCTCAGACTCTTCCCAGGCATTTTTTTCTGGAACCAAGCCAGGCTCACCATAAAGAGGTTTTTCATCTTCGGTATCAGCGGCTGCATCATTGACAGTGATCGATAAAGCCCCCATATCCATGAGAGCATCACCGACAGCATCCGCTTCTGCTTCACTGACTAGAAAAACCAGCTCGCGATAAGTCATCGGATAAAGACTTACTTAGCTTTACGTGAGTCACCCCGAGACGCTGCCTGCTCTTCTAAGCGGTGTTCGAGGTAATGAATACTAGTGCCACCTTGAGCAAACTTGGGGTCAATCATCAGTTCACGATGCAGGGGAATATTGGTTTGGATGCCGTCGACCACCATCTCTGAGAGTGCAATACGCATTCTGCGCATCGCTTGTTCACGGGTGGTGCCGTAGGTAATCAATTTACCAATCATCGAGTCGTAAGTCGGTGGTACTAAATAACCGGCATAGGCATGTGAATCAACCCGTACGCCTGGACCGCCTGGTACATGCCATGACTGAATACGTCCTGGGCTAGGAATAAACTTCACGGGATCTTCTGCATTGATACGGCATTCAATGGCATGACCGCGGAATTCAATATCTTTTTGCTTAAACGGTAATTTTTCACCGGCAGCAATACGGATTTGTTGCTGCACGATATCAATGCCTGTGATCATTTCTGTTACGGGGTGTTCGACCTGAACGCGCGTATTCATCTCGATGAAGTAGAACTCACCGTCTTCGTATAAGAACTCAAAAGTACCCGCACCACGATAGCCAATCTTGCGACAGGCTTCTGCACAACGCTCACCAATCTTGGCGATCAGGCGCCGATCAATACCTGGTGCAGGGGCTTCTTCAATCACTTTTTGGTGGCGACGCTGCATAGAGCAGTCACGCTCACCTAAATACACTGCATTCTTAAAAGTATCCGCCAGTACCTGAATTTCTACGTGGCGTGGGTTCTCCAAGAACTTCTCCATATAGACTTCAGGATTACCAAAAGCACGGCCCGCTTCTTCGCGCGTCATATTCACCGCATTGATAAGGTGCGCTTCAGTATGCACAACACGCATGCCGCGACCACCACCGCCACCTGCGGCTTTGATAATCACCGGATAGCCAATCTTCTTGGCAATCGCAATAATTTCTTTGGGATTGTCTGGCAAAGCCCCTTCGGAACCGGGAACACAAGGCACCCCTGAGCGAATCATCGCTTGCTTGGCCGATACCTTATCACCCATTAAGCGAATAGATTCTGCGGTGGGGCCAATAAAAGCAAAACCAGATTTTTCAACGCGTTCTGCAAAATCGGCATTTTCTGACAAGAAGCCATAACCCGGATGAATCGCTTGGGCATCGGTTACTTCAGCCGCAGAAATAATGGCGGGCATATTCAAATAACTTTGCGCCGAAGGTGCAGGGCCAATACAGACCGCTTCGTCGGCTAACTTCACATATTTCGCTTCGCGATCGGCTTCTGAGAAAACCACCACAGTTTTAATACCCATTTCACGACAGGCTCGCTGAATACGCAGGGCGATTTCACCGCGGTTCGCGATCAGTACTTTTTCAAACATGATTGAACTCTTATCGGTGAGGAATTAAGCGATAACAAACAAAGGCTGACCAAATTCAACGCCTTGGCCGTTTTCGCAGAGGATTTCTTTAACAACGCCTGACTTATCAGACTCGATTTCGTTCAATAACTTCATCGCTTCGATAATGCACAGGGTTTGACCTTCTTTGACGGTGTCGCCAATCTTCACAAAAGATTCGGCGCCAGGCGTCGGTGAGCGGTAGAAAGTACCCACCATCGGGGATTTCACAATATGACCGGCCGGCACTTCTTCTGCCGCAGGGGCGGGTGCTGCCGCTGGTGCGGGAGCAACTGGGGCAGCAGCTACAGGAGCGGGTGCGTAAACGGTTTGGGTTTGGGCAGCGACGGGAGCAGGATTCTTAACAATTCGGACTTTGTCTTCGCCTTCAGTGACTTCTAGTTCAGATACGCCAGATTCAGCAACGAGGTCAATGAGTGTTTTTAGCTTGCGAAGATCCATATTTCCCTTTCAAAAGTACTTTTTTCTATTTAGCAGGGAGTATAGCGCTATCTATCCAGCTATTGAGCTCAACTTCGTCTATTTTTCCTAATTTTGTCTTTTTTATGCTGCCTTTTTCATCGATCAAGACGGTAAAAGGTAGTCCGCCACTAGGATTTCCTAAACTTTTTGCCCAATTTCCACCCTCTAGACCACCTAGGGCGATGGGGTAGCTAACGGGTGTTTTTGACAGAAATTCACGTATATTCGATGGGGAATCAACGCCGATGCCAACAAATACCACATTTTTAGAGCGATATTTCTCGTAGGATCGGTTCAAATCGGGCATTTCTTCTACGCAAGGGGGGCACCAAGAGGCCCAGAAGTTAATTACCACGATTTTGCCCCGCCAGGCATCCGTTGCGTGTATTTCACCGCTGGGGCTGCGTAACTCGCTGGTCCATAAAGCTTCCACTGCTCCATCGGCCGCTGGGGTGGTCCTAAATGTGTATAAGGACAATGCAGCCCCGAGACCGGTGGCAATCACGGCGGCAGCCAAAATCAATATCCAAGACGAGCGGTTCTTTTGCATAGAAGTTTCATGAAGAGTTAGAAATTCAGCTTATTGTGCACTGATGTTTGGATAAAATCTTGGCATGCATCTTCATATCCTAGGTATTTGCGGTACCTTTATGGGCGGTATTGCCGCCATCGCAAGGCAAGCGGGCCACCGCGTCACGGGCTGTGACGCTAATGTCTATCCTCCCATGAGTACTCAATTAGAAGCCCAGGGCATTGATCTGATTGAAGGTTTTGGTCCTGAGCAGCTCGCTCTTCAACCGGATTTATTCATCATCGGTAATGTGGTTTCTCGTGGAAACCCGCTGATGGAAGCTATTTTGGATGCTGGTCTGCCTTACCAGTCAGGTCCGCAATGGTTGGGCGAGCAAGTCTTGCAAGGTAAGCATATACTCGCGATTGCCGGCACCCATGGTAAGACCACGACCACCGCGATGCTCACCTGGATCTTGCAAGACAACCACAGAGAGCCCGGTTATTTGATTGGTGGGGTGCCAAATAACTTTGATGTATCAGCACGCTTAGGCTCACCCTATCAAGATCCGCAAAAAGAAAAATCGGCTCATTATTTTGTGATTGAAGCCGATGAATACGACACAGCCTTTTTTGATAAGCGTAGTAAGTTTGTGCACTACCGCCCAAAGACCGCGATTTTGAATAATCTCGAGTTTGATCACGCTGATATTTTTGCAGATCTCAAGGCGATTGAGACCCAGTTTCATCACTTAGTGAGAACCGTGCCGCAATCAGGGCGCCTGATTGTTAATGGTATGGAAGATAGTTTGGAACGCGTCTTACAAAGAGGTGCTTGGTCAAGTGTAGAAAAATTTGGGCCACAACAGATTTGGGATTTAAAAGATACGCAAGATGATGGTTTTGAGGTCATCTATCAAGGTCAAACTGTCGCAGAGGTGAGTTGGCATCCAGATGCATCAGTGGCTGGGCGCCATAATCAGCAAAATGCATTAGCAGCCATTGCCGCAGCTCATCATATTGGCATCGATCCGAAAGACGCTGCTGCAGCGCTGGGACGTTTTAAAAACGTGAAGCGCCGTTTAGAGATTGTGGGACGTGTGAACGATATTACGATCTATGATGATTTTGCGCATCATCCAACAGCGATCACGACAACCGTCGATGGTTTAAAAAGACGTTTAGCGAATCAAGCCGGCCGCATATTGGCAGTGCTCGAGCCACGTTCGAACACCATGAAGTTAGGGGTCATGAAAGCCCAGTTACCCGCCAGCTTAGTACAAGCTGATCGAGTGTTTGCTTATGGTGCTCGCGCGGGTAAGGATGCTTTGGGTTGGGATTTACAAGAGGCTCTCAGTCCAATGGGATCTAAAGCACAGGCATTTGATGATTTGGAGCAATTGATGGATGCGATTATTCAAGAAGCTCAACCCCATGATCACATCTTGGTAATGAGTAATGGTGGTTTTGGTGGTGTGCATCGCAAACTACTCGAACGTCTTCAATCGAAGCAGTAGTCATCATGCAGAACATAAAAAATATGAGGGGGTATGTATGAGCCAGCGACTCAAAGATAAGGTTTGCATCATTACGGGCGCCGCTAATGGCATCGGTTTAGCGACAGCGCATAAATTTGCCAAAGAAGGTGGTATTGCTATCGTCACAGATATGAAAATCGATGCGGTCAACCAAGCGGTGGCGGATATTAAAAAAAATAGCGGCCAAGCCGAAGGGTACGCACTCAATGTCACCGACCGAGCATCGATTGATCAAGTCGTTGAGCAAGTGATTGCGCAATACGGACGTATTGATGTGCTCATCAATAATGCAGGTATTACTAAAGATGCACGTTTGGTCAATATGACTGAAGAGCAGTTTGATGCCGTGATTGATGTCAACCTCAAAGGGGTTTTCAATTGCACGCAAGCGGTCGTGCCGCATATGCTCAAAGCCGGTAAAGGTTCGATCGTGACGGCCTCGAGTGTGGTGGGACTCTACGGTAACTTTGGTCAAACCAATTATGCAGCGACTAAATTTGGGGTGATTGGCTTTACAAAAACGTGGGCTAGGGAGTTGGGTCCTAAAGGTATTCGGGTGAATGCTGTATGCCCTGGTTTTGTGGAGACGAGTATTTTGTCGACCATCCCAGAAGAGGTTCTCAAAGGCATGCGTGAACGTTCTTGGTTAAGACGTTTAGGGCAGCCAGAAGAGATGGCTAATATTTATGCATTTCTTGCCAGTGATGAGTCGAGTTACATCAATGGTATTGCCCTAGAGGCGAGTGGCGGGATGTCGCTTTAATGCATTTTCTATATGAAGAGTCAGGTGATCTGAAGTTAGCCACTCTGATGTCGGCTTCAGGGGCTGCGCCTGCAGACCCTATGCCGATTGAGACCATGAGTGGTAAGCGCGCCAAACTTAAAAGTAAAGATGTTTGGTTGCAGCTCGCTCACGTGACTCAAGCACTGCCAGAGTTGTTGAAAGGCGCACAAGACGAAGCTCAAACCCTTGATCTAGATTTTCTTTGGGAGTGCGCTGGTGAGGTGGAGTTTCATTTTTTAGATTTAGCCAAAGAGTATTACGGTGATGCTGCGAGCGATCTACAAAAAATGGCGCTTGCCATCGGTATACAAGCAGCCCCTATTTACTTTAGACGCAAAGGTCGTGGGCAATTCTTAAGAGCGCCGGCTGAACAACTTAAAGCTGCACTCCTAGCGGTTGAGCGAAAAAAGCAAGAACTTATTTTGCAGGAACAGTGGATTGCTGAACTCAAAGAGGGTCGTTGCCCAGAAGCTCTGAAGCCACAAGTGAAGGCATTGCTCTTTCATCCAGATAAAAACTCAGCGGCCTATAAAGCGGTACATGCAGCCGCTCACGGTTTACCCGGTGGTATCCCAGAACTATTTATTCGTTGCCAGGCTATTGAGAGTTCGCTAGATTTTCATGAGGGACGTTTTTATAAAGAGCATTTTCCAAAAGGCATTGATTTTGCGCACTACGCACTCGATTATGAGATTTTGACTCGGCAAGCCCAACAGATTCTTGAGGGCTTACCCACTGCACAGGTCAAAGCTTTTTCGATTGATGATGCGAGCACTACAGAAATTGATGATGCTTTCTCGGTCACCTTACAAGATGATGGTAATTACCAGGTTGGCGTGCACATCGCTGCTCCTGGGCTATTGATTCAGCCGCAGGATGCGTGTGATCAGATTGCTCGCGAGCGACTATCTACCGTGTATTACCCGGGTGGCAAGATCACTATGCTGCCACATGAGTTAGTGAGTATTTTCTCGCTAGATGAGGGGCAGAAAGAGACTGCATCGCCCAGACCGGCACTCTCTTTATATGTCACAGTCGATCCTGCAGGGCAGTTACTCGATCTACCGTCTAAAACAGTCATAGAGTTAGTGCCAATGGCACATAACTTAAGGTTAGATGATCTTGAAGAACGCGTGACACAAGAGTCACTCGATACCTCTGACGACTTACCCTATCGGGATGAGTTGCGTTTGCTATGGCTAAGTGCTCAGGCATTACATGCACGGCGCCAAGATGCTCGTGAGCAAAATGGTCTGAAGCGTGAAGTACTGGGTATACAAGATGCAAAAGCACTCTTGCGTGACTTTAGTTTTAAAGTCGAAGATGGTGTAGTGACCATTGGTGCACGACAACGCGGCTCTATTTTGGATACGATTGTGGCTGAGTGGATGATTCATACCAATAGCACTTGGGGCGCATGGTTGGCCGTGCATGATGTGCCCGCAATCTATCGTGTGCAAAAAGGCTGGGGTCCGCAGCGAACTCGTATGCAGACCCAGCCTGGACCGCATGAGGGTTTGGGGATTAACGACTACACCTGGTGTACTTCACCTTTGCGACGTTACGCAGATTTAGTGAATCAATGGCAATTGATTGCCATGGTGAAAAATGGGGTTACGGCTAAATTAGTGGCACCCTTTAAACCTAAAGATGCGCAACTCATGGCAATTGCTGCTGACTTTGATGCCACTTACGGAGCCTATAACGAGTATCAAGCGCGATTGGAGCAATACTGGTGTTTGCAATATGCACAGCAACAGGGCTTGCCTTGGAAGACAAATGTGCGTCACTTAAAAGATGGCAGAGCCAGAGTGGAATCGATTCCTCTTTATTTGCAGATACCAGAGTTGCTAACCCAAGCGCGTGGCGCACGTGCTGAAATCGAAATTTTGGCTATTGATGGTCTTATGCTCACAGCTAGCGTCCGTTATCTTGGCTTGATTGAGAGTGAGGCTGCGACCGAAGATGTGGGTATTGAAGATGAGGTAGAAGTCAATTTGACAGTTACCTTAGATCAGGAAGCGGTAAGCGAAGAGCCAGTAAAAACTTCTCAGACCACGAATCCTTAAATAGACTCCTATGACTTTACAGCCCATCAGCATCTTGGATCGAGTCAGCGATTGGAATCGCCAACTCTTTACTTACCTGATGGATGGCTTTGTGCGTATCAATGAACCGATTGCCCGGAGCATAGAAAAGCGTTTGCCCCACGCATGGCGTAGACCGCTTTTTTATACCTTGGTGCTATCTATCATTGGCCATATCATTTTTCTAGCGATTCGCTGGCATGATGAAACTGAAGAGCAACGACGACTCAAAACCCCTTTGAGTGTTGTATTAGTCAATGCCAGAACTCAGGAGGCCCCCGCCGATCCAAAGCGCCTTGCGCAAGCTGACCTCAATGGCGGTGGCCAGTCTACCAATACTTATGCCAGTGCGATTCGTAGAGCCGATCCACAGTTGGCTGAGCAACTTGAAAAAATGCAAGTCGAGCAACAACGTCTTCTGTCGCAATTACAAGATGGCAAAAAAAATGCATCGACCACTTCCCGTGGACAACAAACACAAACTCAAAGTAAAAAAGATTCGCTCGAAGCCGAATTAGCCAAAAGAATTCAGGAGATGGGTATGCAGCCAAGGCGTATGGCACTCACTGCCACTAGCGCTAAAGCGGTCGTATTTGCGCAATACTACGATGCCATGCGCAAACAAATTGAGGCCTATGGCACGACCCATTTCCCCCGTGCCAATGGTCGTCCCTTGTATGGTAGTTTGGTCTTGATGGTCAGTGTGGACGCGCAAGGAAAAGTCATCAAAGATGGCATTACCTTACTCAAGTCGTCGGGTAACTCTGAGTTAGACCGACAGGCTCAAGCCATTATTCGTGCGGCAGCACCCTTTGGGCGATTTAATGAGGCCATGAAACAAAATATTGATGTCTTAGATTGGGTCTCTACTTTTGACTTCACTCGCACTGATGGCGAGCAAAGACTTGACCTCAAACAGTGATGAAGCAGTAAGATAAATCATGAGCGATATTATTTGCCCCCAAGATCATCCAGATATTGATGTCTACGCAGTTGTTGGACATCCGATCGCGCATAGCCGCTCACCTATGATTCATGAGTACTTTGCCAAAGAAACGGGCCAAGCCATGTTTTATGGCCGTATTGATACACCACCTGAAACCTTTAAAAAAGTGGTGAGTGATTTCTTTGCGGCCGGAGGTAAGGGCCTTAATGTTACTGTGCCTCATAAGCTTTTAGCTTATGAGATGGCAGAAGTACATTCTGTAGCGGCCCAAGAAGCGCAAGCGGTGAACACCCTTTGGATGCAGGACGGTCGATTGCATGCTGATAATACGGATGGGCTAGGTCTTAAAAATGATCTGGAACGTATTCTGGGTTCATTGCTCCAACAAAAGAAAATATTGATCATCGGCGCAGGCGGTGCTGCGCAAGGTGTCATTCAACCTTTGCAAGCTGCCGGTGCACAACTATCGCTAGTCAATCGCACCCTACAAAAAGCACTGGATCTAAAGCGGATTTTCCCAAGCTTACAGGTGCATGCCATTGATGATCTCGCGAAGTCTGAGTCTTATGATTTGATTGTCAATGCCACTGCCGCAGGTCTACAAAATAATTCGCCGCTGCAAAAGAAAACATTAGAAAAAATCACTCACCCACAGACCCTCATTTATGACATGGTCTACGGCAAAGACACGCAATTCATGCAAGATGGTCAAGAGTTAGGACTCAAGGTGGCAGATGGTTTGGGGATGTTGGTTGAGCAAGCGGCAGCTGCTTTTGCGATATGGCGTGGTATTCATTTGACGAGTCACCAAAAACAAGGCGCCATACAACTCGTGCGCCAAGCTCTCCTGCAGTCATGAAATATCTGAAGTACCTCTTATGGACGCTGCTGGCTAGCGTTCTGATTTTGCAGGGGTATTTCTTTCTACAAATTTTGGCTTGGCGCTGGATCAATCCTGATAACACCGCTTTTCAGAGAGCTGAACTACAACGCTTATGCACCACCTCTAAAGTTTGCAAGCTTAAAAAAGAATGGGTGCCGCTCAAGCAAATATCACCGACTCTAAGAAGAGCTGTCATGATTAGTGAAGATAGTGACTTTTATCGACACCATGGCTTTGAGCTCAAAGCCATGAAAGAGGCATGGCAAAGAAATCAACAGAAGGGTAAACACTTGAGAGGTGGTTCAACCATTACCCAACAGCTTGCTAAAAATCTCTTTTTATCGGGCGAAAAAAACTATATTCGTAAGGGTCAAGAGTTCATCATCACCGGCATGCTTGAATTACTACTGAGTAAAGACCGTATCTTTGAAATTTATCTTAATCATGTAGAGTGGGGTGAAGGTATTTTTGGGATTGGCGCTGCAAGCCAATACTACTATGCCGTCAAACCGAATCAATTGGGTGTTCAAGAATCAGCCGCTCTAGCGGCTGCATTACCGGCACCAAAATGTTTTGATCAACAACGGTATTGCGCAAAAGCAAGAATTAACTTCCCCAATCGTATTGAATTCATTCTCGAATGGCTCGCCCGTCAGAATCAAAAGAACTCTGCACCAGTGGAGTTAGATGAGAGGATTCTGATTGAAGAAGAGTCTGAGAATTAATTAAGATGATTTAAAAGTCGACTGAGAGAAAAATTTACTGCCTGTGTACGTACACTCTGACGATCACCAGTAAAGAGTGCTTTTTCAGTCTGTATCGAGCCATCAGCCAAACCCCAGGCAAACCACACTGTACCCACAGGTTTATCAGTGCTGCCACCCTCAGGGCCCGCAATACCAGTAATGGCTAAAGATAACTGAGCCGGTGCTTTTTCTTTAGCACCGCTAGCCATGGCATAGGCAACTTCACGACTCACAGCTCCATATTGCTCAATCAGCTCCAGAGGGACTCCTAGGTCTTGATGCTTAGCTTCATTGCTGTATGTCACATAACCACGTTCAAACCACTGGCTACTGCCTGCCAGGCTGGTGATGGCTGCTGCTACCAGCCCACCAGTGCACGACTCTACGGTCACTAACTTGTAGTGTTGATGAAGACAAATTTGAGCGAGATCTTCGAGCAACGACATGATCAATAGAAATTACCAAATTCTTACCAAGATCGTAATTACCAACAGTGTGGCAAATGCTGCTGCTAAGTCATCAATCATCACGCCAAAACCTTTGATGAACCACAGTGGCAGGCGTGTGGGTTGATCCATGCGATCGACTAAGTTGTAGTTCTTGAAGTATTGATCAATCATTTTGATGGGGCCCGGTTTTACGGCATCAAAAAAACGAAACAGAGCAAAGGTACCAAGCTGCCCCCAAACACTCATCGGCATACATAACAAGAGAATGAGCCAAAAAGCGATGAACTCATCCCAGACAATGCCGCCATGATCCGGCACTCCTAATTCTTCACCGACCTTGCCACAAATCCAGCAACCCAGTACAGCCCCCAGAGAGACCACTAACGCAATACCTGTGCTATCTAGAAATAGATCCATCACCAAATAGATTGCCCAAGCATACAGAGTGCCTACTGTGCCGGGAGCGCGAGGTGAGAGGCCTGAGCCAAAACCGAAAGCCAAAATCCTTGCAGGATGTGACCACACCCAAGCTTTGGTGGGTATGATCATGCCCGCGCCTTTTTCACAGCTTCACGAATCGCATCGCGCGTCTGAAGCGCCGCTTGGCGCGCAGCTTGCTGAAAGTCACCTTCTTTGCTGGCATACAAAATTGCGCGTGATGAGTTAATGATCATGCCCGTACCCGGTGCGCCTTTGATTTGACCTGCTGCCACTGTTGCTTCGATATCTCCGCCTTGGGCACCAATCCCAGGGATGAGTAGAGGCATATCACCCACGAGTTCTCTCACCTTAGCGATTTCAGCAGGGAAGGTGGCGCCAACCACTAAACCAATCTGACCTGACTGATTCCAAGAAGTAGCAGCCATACGGGCGACATGTTCAAATAATTTCTCGGAGCTGGCATTTACAGGTAAGAACTGTAAATCTGAGCCGCCAGGGTTGGAGGTGCGACACAAAACAATCACCCCTCGTCCTGAGTACTTCAGATAAGGCTCTATCGAGTCAAAGCCCATATAAGGATTGACGGTGATAGCATCCGCTTGATAACGCTCAAAGGCTTCCTTGGCATATTGCTCAGCGGTGCTGCCAATATCCCCTCGCTTGGCATCTAGAATCACTGGAATATTGGGATACTGGCTATGGATATAGTCAATCAATTGTTCCAATTGATCTTCAGCACCATGGGCTGCGAAGTAAGCGATCTGAGGCTTATAGCTACATACAACATCAGCAGTCGCATCCACAATTTCTCGGCAAAAAGCCAGGATAGCGCCGCCCTTGGCCTTTAAGGAAGCAGGAAACTTTTGCGGGTCTGGATCAAGCCCCACACACAGCATACTGTCTTGAGTTTTCCAGGCGTAAGCCAACTGATCGGTAAAAGAAGGGCGTTTTTTCATATCCGTTTCACTGAACTTTCATGTTTTCAAGACAAAATTGCATCTAAAGCTTTAGTTTTTTCAGACCATAGGATAAACTCTCGCCACCCCCTGTGGCTAACTCCTCAACTGAAAATGTTGAAATAAAGATTGGAGGCTTGGCATGATCAACCTATTCGTATTACAAAAAGGTCGCCTAGCCCAGGAGCAGGTGGATGACCGCAAAGAACTTTTAGAACACCACAACCCCATTTGGATTGATGTTGTTGACCCTGAGGAAGAAGAACTTCAGTGGATTAAAGAGGCTTTTGGTGTCTCGCTGCCCGAGCTAGAAGATTTAGGTGACTTAGAAGCATCTGCCCGTTATTTCGAGGCCGATGATGGTCATTTACATATTCGTACTGATTTTATTTTGGATGACGATGAGAATACTCGTAACGTCAGGGTAGCGTTCGTGCTGACTGACAACATTCTCTTTTCCATCCACGAACAAGATTTACCAGTTTTCCGCTTAGTGAGACTCAGAGCTCGCCTGCGCCCTGGATCTGTCAGAAATGCTAAAGATGTTCTATTGGATCTCTACGCCACGGATGCTGAGTACTCTGCTGATGCCCTAGAAGAGGTTTATGAAAACCTAGAACAAGCCGGTAAGCGCGTCTTGTCGGACAACGTCTCAGATTCTGATGCGGCAGATGTCTTGGAAACCATAGCGCGAGAAGAAGACTTGAATGGTCGTATTCGTCGTAACGTGATGGATACTCGCAGAGCACTTTCATTTTTGATGCGCAGCAAATTACTATCTGACGAGCAACAAGAAGAAGCGCGCCAGATTCTGCGTGATATCGACTCATTAGAAAACCATACCGCTTTCTTATTCGATAAGATCAACTTCTTAATGGATGCGACGGTGGGTTTCATTAACATTAACCAGAACAAGATCATCAAGATCTTCTCTGTGGTTTCTGTGGCTTTAATGCCACCCACCCTCTTAGCGAGCATTTGGGGTATGAACTTTGAGTTTATGCCGGAGTTACGTTCAGAAATTGGTTACCCCATTGCCATTGCTGCTATGTTGATATCCGCCTTGATACCGCTCGTGTATTTCCGCAAAAAAGGCTATATGAAATAAATCTTTTGATTACTTAAAGTGGTCAAAAGATTTCAGGTATTGCTGCTCCAGATTCTCTGGTAGGCGCCTCGAATCTGCATCGAGTAGTTGAATCTCTAGTTCTGCACTTCGCTCTAGCGTGCGCCCAATACGCGTGACTTGTAAGCCAAGATTAGCACCGATAGCCAGTATTGTTTCGCGCTTTGATACAGGAGCAGTAAAACACAGCTCATAATCATCGCCACCGCAAAGGGTACATAAGCGACGTAACTCTAATGACTTTTCTCTAAGGGTGGCTGAAGCAGGCACTGCATCAATCCAGATTTCTGCATTGACATGAGAGCGCTGCAGAATATGTCTTAAATCACCTAATAGGCCGTCTGATACATCAATCGCTGCGTGCGCAATGTCCAGTAATTTTTCACCTAAAGCGACGCGTGGCGTGGGTGTATGCATACGGGGTGCAACCATTTGCATCTCAGCGGAACTCATCGGCCATTCATGACGATAGCCGCCCAAGGCTAGGCGTGCATCACCCACCACATGCGAAACCCAAATATCGTCACCGACTTGCGCATTCGAGCGCTTGAGTGCCAATTGTGGATTGATTTTGCCAAAGATCGTAATTGAAATCGTCAGTGGCCCAGCCGTTGTATCACCACCAATCAATTGACAATGATGTGCATCCGCTAGGGTAAAAAGACCTGTTGAGAATTCTGCTAACCATTCATCCTGGGCTGATGGGAGGGCCAGTGACAAGGTAAACCCTACGGGGGTGGCTCCCATGGCTGCTAAATCAGAAAGATTGACTGCTAATGATTTGTGACCCAAATCAGCCGGATGAACATTCCGTAGAAAATGCCGTCCTTCCACCAACATATCTGAACTGATTGCCCACGACGAGCCATCACCAGCATCTAGCAAGGCGCAATCATCACCAATACCGAGTTGCAAAAGATCTTGATGCTTAGGGCTGATAGGACTTAGGACTGAACCTGTTTGCCTATGTAGATTAGGGCGATCGAAGAATTTCCGAATTAAATCAAATTCGCCTAAAGGCTCAGATTTGTTCATAAAAGCTTAAGCTGTGTCGTAGTAAGAAGATTCTATGCGTTTATATGCGAGGTGGGTAGGGCTATTGCTGATTTTTCTAAATTTGCACCCTTAAGCCCTAAGAGGAATAGAATTATCAAAACCCCTCAATAAATAGATTCTATTTTCGGGGGTACTAACAATAAAGCTATTAATTAATAACGAATAACGAGACAAATCAATTTCATCTGAAAAGAACAATTAGAGACCTATTCAATGAGTGCAGATCAAAAAACCCAACAAGAAAAACAAAAAGAAGCCCTACGTAAAGCCGCCCTGGAGTATCACGAGTTTCCCACCCCGGGCAAGATTGCAGTTACACCGACTAAGCAACTCACCAATCAGCGTGACTTGGCTTTAGCCTATTCACCAGGTGTGGCTGCGGCTTGTGAAGAGATCGTTAAAGACCCAGCCAATGCAGTGCGATATACATCGCGCGGCAATCTGGTGGGTGTTGTCACTAACGGTACTGCTGTACTAGGCTTAGGCGATATCGGTCCCTTGGCCAGTAAGCCTGTTATGGAAGGTAAGGGAGTCCTATTTAAGAAATTCGCGGGTATTGATGTCTTTGACATTGAGATCAATGAAAAAGACCCAGATAAGCTCATCGAGATCATTGCTTCCATGGAGCCTACCTTTGGGGGCATTAACCTCGAGGACATTAAAGCACCAGACTGTTTTTATATTGAGCGCAAACTTCGTGAGCGCATGAAGATTCCAGTCTTCCACGATGATCAGCATGGAACTGCCATCGTGGTGGGTGCAGCGATCATGAATGGTCTGAAGGTGGTTGGTAAGGATCTGAAAAAAGTAAAGCTGGTGACCTCAGGCGCGGGTGCTGCGGCCCTAGCTTGCTTAGACCTCCTCGTTGATTTGGGGATGCCTATTGAAAATATCTGGGTCACAGATCTTGCAGGTGTGGTCTACAAGGGTCGTAAAGAGTTGATGGATCCAGATAAAGAGCCCTTTGCTAAAGATACGCCAATGCGTACTCTGGCAGAGGTGATTGAAGGTGCAGATATCTTCTTAGGATTATCAGCCGGTGGTGTGCTCAAGCCTGAGATGGTTGTGAAGATGAGCGCTAAGCCATTGGTTTTTGCGCTAGCTAACCCCACCCCAGAAATTCTGCCAGAAGAAGTTAAAGCCGTGCGTGATGATGCCATCATCGCAACCGGTCGCACAGACTACCCCAATCAGGTCAATAACGTACTGTGCTTCCCATTTATCTTCCGCGGTGCTTTGGATGTCGGGGCAACGACTATCACTCGTGAGATGGAAATCGCTGCGGTTAATGCCGTTGCAGAACTTGCACGGGTTGAGCAAAGTGATGTGGTGGCGTCTGCCTATGGTGCAAGCAATCTATCCTTTGGCCCAGAGTACCTCATTCCAAAACCCTTTGACCCGCGCTTGATTGCCATCATTGCGCCAGCTGTGGCTAAAGCAGCGATGGATTCAGGGGTGGCAACGCGCCCGATTAAAGACTTTGTGGCCTACAAGGATCAGTTACAGCAGTTCGTGTACCACTCAGGTACATTGATGAAGCCGCTCTTTGCTGTGGCTAAAAAAGTGCCCATGGCTAAAAAACGCATTGTCTTCTGCGAAGGTGAAGACGAGCGCGTACTGCGTGCGGTACAAGTCATCATGGATGAGAAGTTAGCCAATCCCATTTTGATTGGTCGCCCCGCTGTCATTGCACGACGCATTGAGCGTTTTGGTCTGCGTATGAACCCTGGTGTTGATATTGAGATCTGTAACCCAGAGTTTGATGAGCGCTATCGTGACTATTGGTCCACTTATCACAAGCTCACCGAGCGTAAAGGCGTCACTGAGTCCTACGCCCGTCTAGAAGTCAGACGTCGTAACACCTTGATTGGTGCTTTGATGGTACATAAAGGTCAAGCAGATGGCTTGATTTGCGGCACCATCGGACAAACAGGCGCGCACTTACACTATCTCAATCAAGTGATTGGTCATGAGCCAGGTGCCAAAACTTATGGCGCTATGAATGCTCTCGTACTACCTGGTCGTCAGGTCTTTATTGTCGATACGCATATCAATATTGATCCAAGCGCCCAAGAGCTCGCTGAGATTACGATCTTGGCCGCTAAAGAACTCAGAGCTCTAGGTATCGAACCCAAAGTGGCTTTGCTCTCGCACTCTAACTTTGGTTCAAGCCAAGCTCCTTCGGCACAAAAAATGCGCGACACCTTAGCGATACTGCGCGAGTGCGCACCAGAATTGAAAGTTGATGGTGAGATGCACGGAGATTGTGCTTTGGATGAGTCTCTCAGAAAGAGCATCATGCCTGATTCAACACTCACTGGGGATGCCAACCTCTTAGTCATGCCTAATATCGATGCAGCAAATATTGCCTATAACCTACTCAAGACAGCAGCGGGTAATGGTATTGCGATTGGACCGATTCTTTTAGGCGCAGCTAAACCTGTGCACATCCTGACCCCATCAGCCACCCCACGTCGTATTGTGAACATGACCACCTTGGCAGTGGTAGAAGCGGGTCAGCAAAAGTAAGGTAGCGAGGATCAAAGATTAGTATCAGCTACCCATCAAAAATAATCCCGATCTCTCAAAAAGGTCGGGATTTTTTATTGCAAGTGCACAATCAGCTCATCGCCAGAGATGCTGAGGGATGCAAGGTTGAGATGACATTGAGAGATGACTGAGCGTAACTGAAGGCTCATTTTGGCCCCATGATGGTGCAAAAGACCTCCTGAATGACCATAAAATAAGTTAGTGAGCGTGTGCTCACATATTTTTATTTCATTTAAAAACAATAACTTATCAATAAAGTACTCTGAGAATACTTGTCACGTTAGGGTAAAAAAGGTACTCTACACCCCATCATGACGATAAATATTTCAGAAAACAACCTCTACGGTCAGTCAGTTCTGGGCGCATCGTCTGCATCACTCGCCGCTAATACAGCTGTTAGCGCCAAAGCAACATCCACTTGGCGCGATGCCTTGGCGGCCCGCGAAGCAGGCCCTACGGCTGCATTGCGCGCGGTACGTTCCAATATCGTGCAATCGATTCGTGCTTTCCGTACGGATGATTTGCTACAAGCGGCCACTGAACTTGGTCAGCACTTTATTTACGCCAATTGTGCGCATGCACAAACGAAGTCTGAAGTTTTGGAATCGATTGCTCATGGTTTTCACTTCCCAAGACAACAGGCAAAGAATTTTGATTACTTGCTCGATTCGCTCACAACCTTAGTCGATCGCGCAGGTCCACAACCTGGCTTTGTGATTGTGTTGGAAGGTTTACCTTGCACACACAAATTTGACAAAGAAGTGCGTGAGACATTCCTCGACGTATTCCGCGACGCAGTAGAGTTCTGGGCAGATCGTCGCGTGCCATGCCGCGTGTTCTATTCATTTGCATAAACAGTCGCTCAGAGATTGAACAAATCTCTATTGATCTAAACAACAGCCACTTAGTGGCTGTTTTGCTATCTAGAACCCTAGAGTTGATTCCAAGCCGTATGAATCACACTCAAAGCAACGATACCGGCAGTTTCTGTTCTTAAAATGCGTTGACCCATTGACACTGATACAAAGCCTGCCCGCATAGCCTGCTCTTCCTCTGTATCGCTCAAGCCCCCTTCAGGGCCAATTAAAAGAACTGTCTTTTGTGGCGTGCTGCGCTTGGCAATACTTAAAAGACTTAAGTCAGCGCGTGGAGACAGCATGAGTTTGAGGGCCTCAGCCTTAGGATCAATACTTGCTAACCAGAGGGGTAAGTTCAGGGTGCCAGAAACTTCTGGAATGACGGTACGACCGGACTGCTCACAGGCTGCAATCGCTATATTTTGCCAATGCTCCCGCTTTTTGAGAGCGCGCTCACCATCTAGGCGCACTACTGAGCGTTCACTTTGTAAAGGCTGTATCTGCGCTACGCCTAACTCAACACATTTTTCAATCAACCAATCCATCTTGTCGCCACCAGCAATACCTTGGGCGAGAACAATGGGTGATTTTGTTTCGGTACGCACAAAATGCTGAATATCTCCCAAACGCACCACAGCCTGTTTTTTATCCAGTGCCAGGAGGGTGGCATTCGCGCTTAAACCTTGCCCGTCAAAGACTTTAAAAGTCTCCCCAATCGCAATGCGGCGCACTCTCAAATGATGGGCCACTTTAGTGTCAATCACGAACTCATCAGACAAAGAAGAGTTGCCATCAGGCCAGGGTCCGGGGAGGTAAAAGTGTGACATAGCACAATCATAAGCCAAGCAAATGGCGGGTGATAAAATAGCGTTTTTGATAAACAGGCCTCAAGTGGCGCAGGGCTTGTTCAAATTTGCCGCAGGAAAACTATCAATGTCGTCAATGCACACCACAATGGCCAATGCGATCCGCGCTTTGGCAATGGACGCAGTTCAACAAGCCAATTCTGGTCATCCGGGCATGCCGATGGGTATGGCAGAAATCGCAGTAGCGCTTTGGAGCCAGCATCTCAAGCACAACCCACAAAATCCTCAATGGCTTGATCGTGACCGTTTTGTTTTATCAAACGGTCATGGCTCGATGTTGCTCTACGCGCTCTTGCATTTGACTGGTTACGACTTACCCATGTCTGAGTTGAAAAACTTTAGACAACTCCATAGCAAAACCCCAGGCCACCCTGAGTACGCGATTACACCCGGTGTTGAAACTACCACCGGCCCCTTAGGTCAAGGCATCACCAATGCCGTTGGTATGGCCTTGGCAGAAAAATTACTCGCACAAGAATTCAATAAACCTCAATTTGACATCATTGACCACTATACCTACGTCTTCATGGGTGATGGCTGTTTGATGGAGGGCGTGAGTCATGAAGCCTGCTCATTGGCGGGCACACTCAAACTGAACAAATTGATTGCACTGTGGGATGACAACGGTATTTCCATTGACGGCAAAGTCGATCCTTGGTTCAGTGAAGATACTGCCAAGCGTTTTGAAGCTTATGGCTGGAATGTGATTCGTAAAGTCGATGGGCACAATGTCGAAGCGGTCTCACAAGCGA
This sequence comes from Polynucleobacter sp. MWH-Loch1C5, assembly GCF_018881775.1. GTDB lineage: Bacteria > Pseudomonadota > Gammaproteobacteria > Burkholderiales > Burkholderiaceae > Polynucleobacter. The sequence continues at coordinate 602,126 of NZ_JACVPR010000001.1, read as the reverse complement.
TTGCAAAAGCTAAACAATCCGATAAGCCCACACTCATTTGTTGCAAGACCTCAATCGGTCAAGGCTCGCCCAATCTAGCCGGTACCGATAAAGTCCACGGCGCACCATTGGGTGCTGAGGAAATTGCTAAGACTCGCGCAGCACTCGGTTGGACTCACGCACCCTTTGAGATTCCCCAAGACGTTTATAAGGCTTGGAATGCTCATAAAGTCGGCAGTCAACAAGAAGCAGATTGGAACTCGAAATTTGGCGCCTATCGTGCTGTCTATCCCCAGGAAGCCCAAGAACTCGAGCGTCGTATGGCTGGTGAGCTATCCCCCCAGTTTGAGACAACGCTCAAAGCTTATTTAAAAACCTGCAGCGACAAAGCAGAAACGATTGCGACTCGTAAAGCTAGTCAAAACGCTATTGAAGCCTTGGCACCTGCTTTGCCTGAGTTCTTGGGAGGTTCAGCAGACTTAACTGGTTCGAACCTCACTAATTGGAAAGCTTGCCAAGCAGTTAGAGCCAACCAATGGGGTAACCATATCAATTATGGTGTGCGCGAGTTTGGTATGAGCGCCATCATGAATGGTATTGCACTACATGGGGGCTATATTCCCTTTGGTGCCACCTTCTTAACTTTCTCAGATTACAGCCGCAATGCCTTGCGTATGGCCGCTCTCATGAGAATTCGTAGTATCTTTGTCTTTACCCATGACTCAATTGGTTTGGGTGAAGATGGGCCCACACACCAATCTGTAGAACACGTAGCGAGCTTACGCTTGATACCAAATATGCAAGTCTGGCGTCCCTGTGACACCACAGAATCTGCGGTGGCTTGGGGTGCAGCGATTCAGAGAAAAAATGGGCCAAGTAGTTTGATTTTTAGCCGTCAGAACTGTCCTTTCGTATCCAGAACGGATAAGCAAGTCGCTGATATTCAAAAGGGTGGCTATGTCTTGCGCGATGATCCTACAGCTCAGGCGGTTTTGATCGCCACCGGCTCTGAAGTGGCGCTGGCACTTGATGCAGCACAACAACTCAAAGAGCAAGGCATTGCAGTTCGTATTGTCTCTATGCCATCAACCACCACCTTTGATCAGCAAAGTCCTGCATATAAAGCGAGCGTTCTACCTACGGGCTTGCCACGCATTGCGATTGAAGCGGGTGTCACCGATTACTGGTGGAAGTATGGTTGTGCAGCGGTACATGGCGTAGACACTTTTGGGGAATCTGCCCCTGCCGGTGTGCTCTACAAACACTTTGGTTTAACGGCGGATCAGATTGCCAAGACCGTGCGTCAGTGCATCTAAGACATAAAGAAATAGATTAAGAATACTTATTGAATTAAAGGGAAAGCATCATGGCAATTAAAGTAGCAATCAACGGTTATGGTCGTATTGGTCGTATGGTCGTACGTGCGATTTACGAAGAGAAGCGTGACGATATTCAAGTCGTCGCTATCAACGGTTTGGGAGGTATTGATATCAATGCACACCTCACTCAATATGATTCAGCCCATGGTCGTTTTCCAGGTACTGTGACGGTAGATGGTGACTATATGGTCATCAACGGTGACCGTATCAAAATGTTCTCCACCCGTAACCCTTTAGAGACTAAGTGGGGTGATTTGGGTGTCGATGTCGTGCTCGAATGTTCTGGTGCTTTTACTTCCAAAGAAAAAGCCATGGTGCATATTCAGCAGGGCGCCAAAAAAGTATTGATTTCTGCCCCCGGTGAAAAAGATGTAGATGCCACCATTGTTTATGGCGTCAATCACCAGATTCTTAAAGCGACTGACCTCGTCGTATCTAACGCTAGTTGCACAACGAACTGCTTAGCGCCTGCAGTCAAACCGATTCTGGAGAGCATTGGTATTGAATCAGGTCTTATGACTACCATTCACGCTTACACCAACGATCAGGTGCTGACCGATGTTTATCACAAAGATATGCGTCGTGCGAGATCAGCGACCATGAGTATGATCCCAACCAAAACGGGTGCAGCGAAGGCCGTGGGCCTCGTCTTGCCAGAGTTACAGGGTAAGTTTGATGGTTTTGCGATGCGCGTGCCTACCATTAACGTCTCGGTTGTCGATTTGACATTCACACCGACCAAAGCCACTAGCCTCGAAGAAGTTAATGAGATCGTTAAAAAAGCCAGTGAAGGTCCACTCAAAGGAATCTTGGGCTACAACACTCTGCCATTGGTTTCGATCGACTTTAACCACAACCCATTACCGAGTATCTTTGATAGCACCCAGACTCGTGTCTCGAAAGACGGCAAACTCGTCAAGATTTTGGCCTGGTATGACAACGAATGGGGTTACAGCTGCCAGATGTTGAACGCAACCAAAGCATTGATGGCTGCCAAGTAATCAAGAGCTACTCAGAAGTCAAAAAGCTCAGCCTAGGCTGAGCTTTTTTATTCATCTTTACATTATTCGTCTATCGCGTCAGGCTTATTTAACTGCAAAAACAAACTAAAACAGCCGTAGCCAGGACTTTATTTTGAAGCTTTTTTCTTGCGAGAGCAGTTTTTCTTGCTGCAGGTCCCGTAAATCGCTAAAGAGTGGTCAGCAATCTCAAAACCGAGGTTTTTAGCAATCTCGGTTTGGCGTTTTTCAATGGCTGTATCGACAAATTCTTCAACGTGGCCGCAATCCACACAGACCAAATGGTCATGATGATCGCCTTCATTGAGCTCAAAAATCGCTTTACCTTCAGCCTTGCCAGACTCAAAATGATTACGTAATAAGAGGCCAGCTTGCTCAAATTGGGTCAAAACCCGGTAAACCGTGGCCAGACCCACATCCATGCCCTCTGCGACCATGGCCAAATAGACATCCTCAGCGCTGAAGTGCTTGTGGCGGTTCTGGTGGAAGAACTCCAGAATCTTCATTCTGGGGCCTGTCACCTTCAAACCCATGTCTCTTAAATTATTTGGCGATATAGTGTTTGGCATAGCGCTAAAATCCTATTTCCGACATGATACGGCTAACTATGCAAAATTGCTCAAAAACCACAAAAATTCAATGGCCCCAGATTCTTGGGCGCATCACCCTGGGGCTGTGCTTGCCACTGAGCTTAGTTGCTTGCTCAAGCGTCGTTGATCCCGTCAAGGCGAAACTGCCCGTTGTCTTTAAACCCTATCGTCCTGATATGGTGCAAGGTAACTTCATTTCTAGAGAACAAGCCGCTCGTATACAAGCAGGCATGGATCGCGATGAAGTGAGAGTCTTACTGGGAACTCCATTGCTAACCAGTGCGATGCATAGTAATCGTTGGGATTATGTCTTTGCTTTTAAACGTGGGGCTACTCAAGCCATTGAGCAACGTCAGGTGACCATTTACTTTGAAAACGATAAGGTCACTAAGATTCAGGCCGATAACCTACCGAGCGAATACGAGTTAATCGCTGAGATCGATGGTATTCGTGCACAAAAACGTCAGGTGAATGTCAAAGCTGTGACTAAAGAGTTAGAAAGTGATCATAGAGCACCGACTGTACAGACGATTCCCAATCCGACTTCAGGTGTTGGCATACCACCCGGTGATCAACGGAATTAAAAAGATAGAACAGAAATAGATAAAAAGAAAGAAGCGTATGACATTGAAATTCGCGATTGCTGGAGCCTCCGGTCGCATGGGTCGCATGTTGATAGAAACGGTATTGGCCACACCCGATGCCAAGCTCGTTGGCGCACTCGATCTGCCAAGCAGCAGCCAAATAGGCCAAGACCCTGGTGCTTTTTTAGGTCAGCAAACCGGTATCAAGATTACAGCCGATCTCAAAGCGGGTATGCAAGACGCGGACTATTTGATTGATTTCACACGCCCTGAAGGAACCTTAGAGCATTTGAAGATGGCTCAAGAGTTGGGTGTCAAAATGATTATTGGTACTACTGGCTTTACTGAAGCGCAAAAGCAAGAACTGAAAAAAGCCAGCGAGAAGATTGCCATCGTTTTTGCGCCCAATATGAGCGTCGGTGTGAACGCTACTTTCAAGCTTTTGGAAGTGGCTGCCAAAATTCTCAATAGCGGTTATGACATTGAGATTGTCGAAGCGCACCACAAACATAAAGTCGATGCACCATCAGGCACCGCCTTAGGTATGGGCGAAGCCATTACCAAAGCTTTAGGTCAAAACCTGCAAGATGTCGCCGTGTATGCCAGAGAAGGTCATACCGGTGAGCGTAAGCCTGGCACGATTGGCTTTGCCACCATTCGTGGTGGTGATATTGTGGGAGACCACACTGTCATGTTCTGTGGGGATGGTGAGCGCATTGAGATCAGTCACAAATCAGCCAGTCGCATGTCATACGCCCAAGGCTCTGTGAGAGCAGCACGCTTTTTGGAGGCTCAAAGCAGGGGCCTCTTTGATATGCAAGACGTCTTAGGTTTAAAGACTCTCAAAATTTAATTGATTCAATAAAAATAACAAAGGGTTTGCTTTGAGTTCAGCAGGTAGTTCTATTTCAAAAGAATACGATCCAAAACAGGTCGAAGCACGTGCGCAAAGTGCATGGCAAGCACAAGACGTTTATCGTGTCACTGAAAACGCAAAAAATAAAGCCGGGCAAGTTAAGCCCAAGTTTTATGCTTGCTCGATGTTGCCTTACCCTTCAGGTAAGTTGCACATGGGCCATGTGCGTAACTACACTATCAATGACGTGATGACGCGCCAATTGCGTATGCAAGGCTATAACGTGCTCATGCCCATGGGTTGGGATGCGTTTGGTATGCCTGCAGAGAACGCTGCACTGAACAACAAAGTGCCACCCGCGCAGTGGACTTACGACAACATCGCTTACATGAAAAAACAGATGGAAGCGATGGGGCTGGCCATTGATTGGTCTAGAGAAGTTACCACCTGTAAGCCGGACTACTACCGCTGGAACCAGTGGTTATTTCTCAAGATGCTGGAAAAGGGCATTGCCTACCGTAAAACTCAAGTGGTCAACTGGGACCCGATTGATCAAACGGTTCTAGCTAATGAGCAGGTCATCGATGGTCGAGGTTGGCGCTCGGGCGCCTTGGTTGAAAAGCGCGAGATTCCTGGCTACTACCTCAACATCACTGCCTATGCAGATGAGTTACTTTCAGGTTTAGAAGGTTTGGGTTGGCCTGAGCGCGTCAAGCTCATGCAACAAAACTGGATTGGTAAGAGCTTTGGGGTACGTTTTGCATTTAGCCACACGATCAAAGATGAGACAAACACTCTGATCGGTGATGGCAAGTTGTATGTCTTCACGACCCGTGCTGATACCATCATGGGGGTGACCTACTGTGCAGTGGCTGCTGAGCATCCCTTAGCGCAAGCGGCTGCCCAAAACAATCCTGAGCTACAAGCCTTCATTGAAAAATGTAAGCAAGGTAGCGTCATTGAAGCGGATTTAGCTACCCAAGAAAAAGAGGGTATGCCAACGGGTCTGACGGTCAAGCACCCACTCACTGGTGAAGCAGTGCCGGTCTGGGTCGGTAACTATGTCTTAATGAGCTATGGTGACGGAGCTGTGATGGGTGTGCCGGCGCATGATGAGCGTGACTTTGCCTTTGCACTCAAATACCAACTACCGATTAAGCCTGTGATGCATATCGATGGTGAAACCTTTGATCCCACCCAGTGGCAAGATTGGTATGCCGATAAAGAAAAAGTCACGGTGATCAATAGCCAAGCCTTCAATGGTATGACACATAGTCAAGCGGTTGATGCGGTAGCTCAGCAATTACAAGACCTGGGTGTGGGTGAGAAGAAAACCACCTATCGCTTAAGAGATTGGGGTATTTCAAGGCAGCGTTATTGGGGAACCCCGATACCGATTATCCATTGTGAGAGCTGTGGTGAAGTACCGGTGCCAGAAAAAGATCTGCCGGTGGTGCTGCCTGAAGATTGTGTACCGGATGGTTCAGGCAACCCGCTCAATAAGCGCGAAGACTTTTTAAAGTGCACCTGCCCGACTTGTGGCAAACCCGCCAAACGCGAAACCGATACCATGGATACCTTTGTCGATTCGAGTTGGTATTTCATGCGCTATACCTGTGCAGATGGTAGTCAAATGGTCGATAGCCGCAATGACTACTGGATGCCCATGGATCAGTACATTGGCGGTATCGAGCATGCCATCTTGCATTTACTCTATGCCCGATTCTGGACTAAAGTTATGCGTGACTTAGGTTTAGTTAAGTTTGATGAGCCCTTTAAGAACTTGCTCACGCAGGGTATGGTGCTGAATGACACCTACTACATCGATGAGCCCAATGGCAGAAAAACTTGGGTCAATCCGGCAGACGTTGAGGTAGAAACAGACGATAAAGGAAGACCTCTCAAAGCCAAACTCAAAGCTACCGGTCAAGAAGTGCAAATTGGTGGTGTGGAAAAGATGGCCAAGAGTAAAAACAATGGTATCGACCCACAATCCTTGATTGATCAATATGGCGCAGATACTGCCCGACTCTTTACGATGTTTGCTGCTCCTCCTGAGCAGCAGCTAGAGTGGTCGGGTTCAGGCGTTGAGGGGGCAGCACGCTTCTTAAGGCGTCTATGGGCTTATGGCGCTCAGCAGGCTGAAGCTATTCAAGCGGGGCATCAAGCAACGGTACAAGAGCAAGATGCTGAGATCAGAAGAGAAATTCATACCATTTTGAAGCAAGCTAACTTTGACTATCAAAGAAAGCAATTCAACACGGTGGTCTCAGCCGCCATGAAAATGCTCAACGCCATCGAGCAAGCCAAAACGGCGAGCCCTAAAGCTAAGCAAGAATGTTTTGGCATTCTTGTAAGAGTGCTTTATCCAGTAGTGCCTCACATCACTTACCAGTTATGGGAAGAGTTGGGCTACAGCAAAGCACAAGGACCTATACTCGATACAGACTGGCCAGAAGTTGATGAAACAGCCTTGGTGCAAAATGAGATCACCCTCATGTTGCAAGTCAATGGCAAATTAAGAGGTCAAATTCAGGTGCCCAGTGATGCTAGCAAAGAGCAGATTGAGCAATTGGCTAAAGACAGTGATGCAGCACAAAAAGCACTGGCAGGTGCGACGCCTAAAAAGATCGTTGTTGTACCTGGTCGCTTAGTTAATATTGTTGCTTAGATCCTAGCGTAGAATCCGCACATGACCATTGCTAACACCAAGAGAAGAAGACTTATTCAGGCTACTGCCGGCCTCACAGTCATAAGTCTTCTATCGGCTTGTGGTTGGCGTATGCGTGGTAAGGTCGATTTGCCATACTCCAAACTTTTAATTAGTGGCGTGATGACGCCAGAGTTTAAGAATGATCTGCAATTGGTTTTGAAGGCGAATGATGTTCAGATCGTCAATCAAGTCAAAGATGCTGAAGTAGTGCTGGAGATCATCACGGAGCAAAATGCCAAGCAAGTACTTTCTTATAACGCTTCGGGGCAAATCACAGCCTATCGAATTATCTCTAGAGTTGCATTTAAAGTTTTCAACACCAATGGTATTGAAATTTTCCCTGAGTCCGATATTTTCCTGACTCGTGATCTGGACTTTAACCCGGCCAACATTCAATCCTTTGACTACATGGTCAATGAGGTGGTGAAGAATATGCGCGCTGATATTGTGGTGCAAATGTTGCGGCGCATGTCTTCTATTAAAACGATTGAAAAACCCACAAATACGAATACTCAGGGTTATTCGCGCACAATTAAACCCAGTACCAGCCCGAATAACGGCACGACTAGTCCATCAAAATAAGCTATGCTCAAAGCGGATGCCTTTGCTGCGCAATTGGCGCAAGCTCAAAAAAATGGGCCTGAACCGCTATACATCATCACCGGAGATGAACCCCTTTTAGTCATTGAGTTACAAGATCAGCTCAGAGCCATGGTCATGGCTCACGGCCACACTGAGCGAGAAATCATGATGCATGAGAAGGGCTTTGACTGGTCAGCGCTCATGAATGCTGGGCAAACTATGTCTTTGTTTGGTGATAAGCGTTATGTCGAACTCAAGATTCCCACGGGTAAGCCAGGTCGAGATGGGGCAGATGCGATCAAGCAATTTTGTAACCAAATCGTTGAACAAAAAAAGAATCAAGACCCTGTCGACACAGTCACTTGTATTCTTTTGCCAAGACTGGATGGTGCAACACAAAAATCAGCTTGGTTTACAGCGCTCGATCAGACAGGAGTTGCGGTCAAGGTAGATAGTATTGATCGATCTTTACTGCCTCAATGGATAGCAGCAAGATTAAAGAAGAACCAACAACAAGTGGAAGCTGGTGAAGCGGGGCAAAGGGCTTTGCAGTTCATGGCCAATCAAGTTGAAGGTAACTTGATTGCTGCCCACCAAGAGATCCAAAAACTAGCCCTACTGTACCCAGCGGGCACGCTCACCGAAGACAATATTCGAGAGTCAGTCCTGAATGTAGCGCGATATGATGTTTTTCAGCTCACTGAAGCACTGCTTGCTGGTGATTTAGCAAGATACAACCGCATGATTGATGGTCTCAAAGGTGAGGGTGAGCCGATTGTTCTCATTGCCTGGACCGTCACAGAAGAGGTTAGATTACTCAATCGCTTAAGGCATGAGATGAATCAAGGTCAAAACCTAGGCATGCTCATGAAGATGAATCGGATTTGGGGTAATCGCGAAAAACTCATTCCTCAAGCTCTGCAACGACTCAATCAAGATCGACTTGAGAAAGCAACTCAAGTGACTGCGGCATTGGATAAGCAATCCAAAGGGCTTCACCCCAGAAAAAGTGATGGTCCGGTTGCCGAGAAGCTACCTCACGATGTATGGGAGAGCTTGCGGATGCTCGGCCGCTTATTTGCCTAAATGATTCAAATACTAGCTACTTTTATTTAGATAGATTGAGTTCGAATCAGTTAAAGTACTGTTTATGACAGCACAACAGAATATGTCTCCTATCGAACAAATGACCCAGATTGGTCAAAAAGCCAGGGTAGCCTCTCGTGAGATGGCTCGCGCTAGTACTGCTCTCAAAAATCAAGCTTTATTACATTTGGCTGATCTGATCCGTAAAAACGCTGAATCTCTCAAAAAGATTAATCAACAAGATGTGGCCAGAGCCAAGACTAATGGCCAAGATGCAGCCTTTATCGATCGTTTAACGCTGACTGATAAAACCATTGCCACCATGGCAGAGGGTTTAGAGCAAATTGCTAAATTAGCAGATCCGATTGGCGAGATGACCAATATCAGAACGATGCCAAGCGGCATTCAGGTGGGGCAAATGAGAGTGCCTTTAGGTGTGATTGGCATCATCTATGAGTCACGCCCTAATGTGACCATTGATGCCGCAGCCCTTTGCCTGAAATCGGGTAATGCCACCATCTTGCGTGGTGGCTCAGAAGCTATTGATTCCAATACGGCGCTCGCTAAACTCATTCAAGAAAGTTTACAAGCAGCCTGTTTACCGTCTGATGCCGTTCAGGTTGTACAGACGACCGATCGCGCCGCAGTGGGCGCTATGATCACGATGAACCAATATATTGATGTGATTGTGCCCAGGGGTGGAAAGAGCCTAATCGAGCGCTTGATGGCCGAAGCTCGTGTGCCCATGATTAAACACCTAGATGGTATTTGCCATACCTATATTGATGTGCAGGCCGATCCAGCGAAGGCCATCAAGGTCTGTGATAACGCTAAGACGCAGCGCTATGCGCCATGCAACACTATGGAAACGCTCCTGGTTCACCAGAGTGTGATTGACACATGCCTGATGCCTTTGGTGAAGATCTACCAAGACAAAGGGGTCGAGCTGCGTGTTTGTAAAACCACGAAAGCGGCGCTAGAAAAGCAGGGTATTCAAAATCTTGTCGATGCCACGGAAGAAGATTGGCTTACAGAATATCTGGCCCCTATTTTGTCGATCAAGACTGTGCAAGATATGACTGAAGCAATTACTCATATCAATGAATATGGCAGTCATCACACGGATGCCATCATCACTGAAGACTATTCAGCCGGTATGCGTTTTTTAAGAGAAGTTGATAGTGCCAGTGTCATGATTAACGCGAGTACCCGCTTTGCCGATGGCTTTGAATATGGTCTAGGTGCCGAAATTGGTATCTCGAATGACAAACTACACGCTAGAGGCCCTGTTGGCCTCGAGGGATTAACCTCACAAAAGTACATTGTGCTCGGTTCTGGTCAAATTAGGATCTAAGAACTGTTTTAAACCGAAAAGGATGGTTGAGAAATGCAACACGAAATTAGCCCATTGATGTCTACCTTGTTTCCTTATATCAAGGCCTTTCATATTTTGTTTGTCGCCTCATGGTTTGCGGGTTTGTTTTATATCCCTCGCATCTTCGTGAACCTCGCTGAAGAAACGAATCCTGCAGCCACCGAACGTCTCATTGGTATGGCGCAGCGTTTATATCGTTTCTCTGGCATTTTGATGATTCCAGCGATTGTGTTGGGCATGATTCTTTGGATCTACTACGGTATTGGTCGTGGGCCAGGTTCCGGCTGGATGCACGCGAAGTTAGCGCTCATCGTTTTCTTGATTGGTTATCACCATTCACTAGCCATCATCTTGACGAAGTTCAAAGAAGGCAGAAACCAACGCTCTCATGTTTGGTACCGCTGGTTTAATGAAATCCCTGTGGTGGTTTTCGCCATCATTGCCATCTTGGTGGTGGGTAAGTTCTTCTAATTTTCAAAGTACTGAATGAAATTTTTTGTTATTTGTCCAAGGGGCTTAGAAGCCCCTTTGGTCGCTGAGTTGCAAGCCATCGCAGCAAGGCCTGAAGTCAAAAGCCAGGGTGATTGGGTGATTGATCCTGTGCCTAATCATGCGAGTGGCGGTATAGCCGTCGCAGGACCGCTCGCAGTGGCACTGGCGATTAATCTACATTCCAGAATTGCAAGTCGTTGTATTTTGCAATTGACACATACGACATATCGTAAAGAAGACGATGTCTATAAAGCCGCTCGCGCACTCGCATGGGAGGAATGGTTTGAGCCTAAGCAAACATTAAGAGTTGATGTCACTGCGCACCGCTCACCGCTCACAAGCCTTAATTTTGTCACCCTCAGAATCAAAGACGCAGTATGCGATCGACTTCGAGAAGTCAAAGGCGAGCGCCCCAGCATTGATACCGACGTGCCAGATGTGCGCGTCTACGCTCATCTCACAGCGACCCATGTCACGATCTATCTAGATACCAGTGGCCAATCTCTCTTTAAGCGAGGTTGGCGTGATGAAAAGGGGGCTGCACCTCTTAAAGAAAACTTAGCTGCCGGCATCTTGGCATTAACTCAATGGAGCATAGAGCAACCTCTCATGGACCCCATGTGCGGTAGTGGCACCTTTGTGATTGAGGCGGCTTATAAAGCTCTCAATATCCCTAGTGGCGCCATAAGAGCGGGGTTGTTAAAGCCTGAGGCTACATCAACTGATGAATCCAATAATGCAAGTCAAGAGCAAATCTCAAACAATCCTTCAGAAGAGAAGCCTAGGTTTATTCGTTACAGACCCACACGCGTCGATATGGTGCGTGATGACCAAGGTTTTGGGTTTGAGCGCTTAAAGCCGTTTCAGAAGACGGAAGTACAAAAGCAATGGCAGGATCTCAAAGAACAAGCGAAGCAAGATATTAAATCGGGTCTTGCGCGCCACAAAGAGCTCAAAATTGCAGCCTGTGACATCAATGAAAAAATGGTGCAAGCGACAAAAAATAATTGGAAGCGTGCAGGACTGCCTGCCCAATCAGGGGTGCTCTCCAATGTGCGCCAAATCGATGCCTTAGAAGCCAAGAACCTATTTAATCAAGCGGGGGTTATGCTCTTTAACCCGCCCTATGGTGAGCGTATTGATATCAAGGGTGGCAATAAACGTGGTGCTCGAGATGCCTTACCCAAAAACAACAATGCACCAGAATTTATTGAGTTCTTAAACCAATTTGGTAAGCACCTCAAAGATAACTACCCCGGTTGGCAAATCGATGTGCTCACAGCCGATATGGGTTTACCAGGGCAGTTACGTATGAAAGAGTCTAAGCGTACGCCACTCTTCAACGGCCCCTTAGAGTGTCGTTTGTTTCGATTTGAAATACGGGCAGAGCAAGACAAGGTATAAGCTTCAGACTTATTGATCACGTAGGTAGTCAAGTACGTGCTTAATTTCCGGGAGCTTTACCTCGATAAATTCAGTCAATTCTTTTTCAGTAAGAGTGAAAAAAGTCTCATTAGTAACTTTATTTTCATCAAAATTTTTTTGAAATTCGGTCATGGGACTAAGTCTATTCTAAAAAATGCATTTTTCATATTGCCTGAGTAATTTATGCATTGAACATTTGTTATTTTTACACTTGGGTGCGGCTTATGAGGCTCCATGATGGTATTTGACCCACTTCAATACTTTTAAAGCTTTCGCACAGTAAAATAGACAAAAACGAGGAAAAAATCATGGAATACAAAACTTATATGTGTCTAATTTGTGGTTGGGTCTACGATGAGGAGGCAGGCCTGCCCGATGAAGGTATTGCACCGGGTACTTTATGGGCTGATGTGCCCATGAACTGGACATGCCCTGAGTGCGGTGCACGTAAAGAAGACTTTGAATTAACTGTGATCTAAGTCACCCCAAATAACTAAAGCCACCGCAGGGTGGCTTTTTCTATCTAAAGATCGCTATGAGTAAAAACCAAGAACTATTTGAACGCGCTCAAATCACCACCCCTGGTGGCGTGAATTCGCCGGTGAGAGCCTTTCGCCAAGTTGGTGGCATTCCACGTTTTGTTAAAAGAGCCAAGGGTGCTTATTTCTGGGATGCCGATGATAAGCGTTACATCGACTGCATCGGTTCTTGGGGTCCTATGATTGTGGGGCATGCCCATCCACAAGTCGTTCAAGCGATTCAGAAGGCTGCGGAAAACAGTTTCAGTTACGGTGCACCTACCGAAGGTGAAATTCAGATGGCAGAGCGTATCTGCCAACTAGTACCGAGCATTGAACAAGTACGCTTAGTCTCCAGCGGTACAGAAGCGACGATGAGTGCCTTAAGACTCGCCCGAGGTTTTACGGGTCGTGACATGATTATTAAATTCGAAGGTTGTTACCATGGGCACGCCGATAGCCTCTTAGTGAAGGCGGGTTCAGGCATGTTGACCTTTGCTGATAATACCCAAAATGCACCTTCGTCAGGGGGTGTACCTCAAGACTTGGTGAAGCACACCTTAGTTTTACCCTATAACGATCCTGAAGCACTGAAAGTTGCCTTTGAACAGCATGCAGACAAGATTGCCTGTGTGATTGTAGAACCGATTGCTGGCAATATGAACTTGATTCAGCCTAGCCAAGAGTTTGTTAGAGCCATGCGTGAACTCACGCAAGCCGATGGTGCACTCTTGATCTACGACGAAGTGATGACAGGTTTTAGAGTTGCTTTAGGGGGTGCACAAAGTATTCATCAGATTCAGCCTGACCTGACTTGCTTGGGTAAAGTCTTAGGTGGCGGTATGCCCATCGCTGCTTTTGGTGGCAGAAAAGATGTGATGGCTAAATTAGCCCCACTCGGTAATGTTTACCAAGCGGGCACTCTCTCAGGGAACCCGCTGGCAGTGGCTGCCGGTATGGCGAATCTCGACATCATTACGCAAAATGGTTTTTATGAGTGCTTAAGTACTCAAACACAAAAACTCATGGCAGGGCTTAAACAGAAAGCCGATCAAGCAGGCATTGCATTCTCTGTAGATAGTGTTGGGGGTATGTTTGGTTTTTATTTCTCTAAAGAAGTTCCTCATACATACGCCGATGTCACAGCCAGTGATATTGAAGCTTTTAAGAAATTCTTCCATCTGATGTTAGATCGCGGTGTCTATCTCGCACCTTCAGCCTATGAGGCTGGCTTTATATCGATCGCACATGATGATCAGGTGGTGAATGAAATGCTGTTGGCAGCCGAGCAGTCCTTCCAAGTTATGGGTTCTTGAAACCGGTAATACTGTTACTAGACAAAATATTTTTTGTCTAGTAACATTCCTTGGGTGAATTCACCCAGATTATTTAATTCCTTATCGTTGTCAGCACAAACTGCATATGCAGAGTTGTGCGATCAGTTATCGGCACAAAAAATTAATTTACTCGGTCATTTACCGGGGTCATTTCAGCGAATGACCAAAAGAGGTAGACGCTATGTGTATTACAACTACAGGGATATGGATGGTAGCCAAAGAATGGCTTATGTGGGGCCTGAGAGCGATCGAGTAGAGCGCTTGATTCAAAAAGTCCAAAAAGAGAAAAATAATCCTGCTTTAGATATCATCAGATCGCAAGCAAAAGCCTGTATAGCACTTGGATGTTTATCAACACTATCGAAGCATTTCCGTGTGGTTAACCGCCTGAATCAGTATGGTTTTTTTATGGCGGGTGCAACATTAATTGGAACCCATGCATTTTTAGGCATGGGTAATGCTTTGGGTGTGGCTTGGTCATCCGCTCATAGAACTAACGACATTGATTTTGCACATGCAGGTAAAAATGTTTCATTGGCTCTAGGCGCTAATATGAAACTATCCGTTCATGATGCTCTGACATCTTTAGAAATGGGACTATTACCCATCACTGAATTCTCGGGCAAGACAGGTGCTCAATACAGAAACCCCAGTGACCCAGAGTTACGTCTAGACTTTTTAACTAGCTTAAATAGATCTGGTGAAGTAGTCACAATGCCAGATTTAGGCTTGAGTCTACAACCTATGAAGTTTATGGAGTACTCCCTAGAGAGTTCTTTAGAGCTTGCTTTGATTTCCAATGAGGGAGCATGCCTGGTAAATATTCCTCTTCCTGAGAGATATGCTATTCATAAGCTGATTGTTGCTGGAGAGCGCCCAGTCAATGAGGTAGTTAAATCAAATAAAGATATAGCGCAGGCAGCAGCACTTTTTATGTATTACCTACAATCGAATAAAGAAGATCAGTTATATCAAGCTTGGGAAGATGCTATTGTCAGAGGGCCGGGTTGGAGTGGTCGATTAAAAAAAGGATTGGCCAAAATGTTAATGAGCTATCCAATCTTGGAAAATTTTAGGGTTTAGTGCTCATGAATAATCACATCTATGCGATCGGTGATGTACAAGGGTGCTATGCACCCTTGCAGCAACTCATAGCTAAATTACCCAATAAAGCAAAGATTATTTGTGTCGGTGATCTAGTTAACCGTGGACCGGATTCACTAAAAACATTAAGACTACTCAAAAAGCTGCAAGAGGCCGGTCGTGCTGAATGTATCTTAGGTAATCATGATTTACATCTGCTTGCAAGAGACGCTAATATTCGAGGTCCCAAATCACTCGACACAATCGATGACATCTTGCAGGCCAGAGATAGAAAAGAACTGATTCATTGGTTACGCCATCGACCCTTAGCCTTATTCAGTGGTAAGGAGAATGGCAACACACTTATAGTACACGCTGGTGTTTTACCCCAGTGGAGTGTTGGAAAAACATTAGAGCTGGCGCATGAAGTAGAGCAGGCGCTCAGAAGTAAAAACTACAAGACTCATCTTGTAGAAATGTACGGTAATCAACCCAATACTTGGCATGACAAATTGAAGGGGTCTGAGCGCCTGCGAGCCATCATCAATACACTCACGCGCTTGCGTTTTTGCACTGCCCAAGGAGTAATGGATTTTGAGACTAAGGAAGGTTTAGCGAGTGCCCCCAAAGGCTATATGCCCTGGTTCAAAGTCCCGCAAAGAAAAACCAAAGACACCCGTATCATTTTTGGCCACTGGTCTACCTTGGGGCTCGTCAAAGAGAAGAATGTGATTGGCTT
Organism: Polynucleobacter sp. MWH-Loch1C5; assembly: GCF_018881775.1. Lineage (GTDB taxonomy): Bacteria > Pseudomonadota > Gammaproteobacteria > Burkholderiales > Burkholderiaceae > Polynucleobacter. The sequence goes on along the minus strand of NZ_JACVPR010000001.1, from coordinate 586,369 downwards.
GGACACGGGATGTGTTTGGGGCGGTCAACTCACAGCCTATTCATTGGGGACCGGAAAAATGATTCAAGCCCCTGGTATTACTAGCCCAGTTAGGCTTTGAAATCCAAAAATGCTATTGACTCGCTGAGCTATCGGCTTTTTTCACCACCGCATAGCGAATCAAAGTATTTTTGCGTGCCTCACCGTGATCAATAATGGGGTGAGGGTAGTTCTTTCCTAAAACGATGCCAGCTATCTCTAACTCAATACTACCTGCTAACCAGGGCGCATGAATTACCTTATTTGATAACTTGGCTAATTCTGGGCAATACTTACGTATGAACTTACCTTCAGGGTCGAATTTCTCTGATTGAGTGATGGGGTTAAAAATACGGAAGTAAGGTTGTGCATCGCAACCTGAGGAAGAGGCCCATTGCCAACCCCCATTGTTGGCTGCAAAGTCAAAGTCATTGAGATGGTCAGCAAAATACTGTTCACCCCAGCGCCAATCAATGCCTAAATCTTTCACTAAAAATGAAGCGACCACCATTCTCAAACGATTGTGCATATAGCCTGACGAGTTCAGTTGATGCATGGCTGCATCCACTAATGGGTAACCGGTTTTACCCTCACGCCAAGCTTTAAATAACTTTTCGGCATTGGGGCCACTTTCCCAACGAATATTGTCGTAATCTGCTTTAAAGGACTCATGCCCTGAGGTGGGGTGTGATGAAGATCTAGCAGGTGCTAAGCGAGGGTGATTCGCTAGGATCATGAAATAAAAATCACGCCAAATCAGTTCTGAGAGCCAAATCGTAGCCCCCATACTGCCAGCTAGCATTCGTGTATGGGCTTCGCGTACCAAAGCTCGAATAGAAATCGTGCCAAAGCGTGAGTGCATTGATAAATAGCTGGGGCCTTTGACAGCCGGAAAATCACGCGTGGCGTGATACTGATCGATACGATGTAAAAACTCTTCAAAAAAATGAGAAGCGCCAGACATGCCAGTGGGTAAATAAGATTCAATCCCCGTTTTCTGAAAACCCATCGACTCTAAAGATGGGATTCCTGTATCTAATTGAGAAGGAATCTTTTCTAGGCGTCCGCTATCTAAATCTACTGCATGAGCATCTAAATCACCTGGCGTCAGTTTTTTAAGCCAAGCGTTTTTATAGGGAGTAAATACTGAAAAAACACCACCACTACCGGTCAATACTTCGCGTTCTTCAAAAATGACTTGATCTTTGAGAGATGAAAATTCAATTTTGTGACTGGCGATTTGTTTCTTGACCGCTAGATCTCGCTCAATAGCCGCTGGCTCATAGTCCTTGTTACAGTAGACATGATCAACACCGAGTTCTTGAGCCAGTTTTGGAATTAGATCAACGGCACGACCATGACGCACGATTAAGCCTCCGCCATGAGAGCGAAGCTCTGTATCAATTTCTACTAAAGACTGCCAAATAAAATCAATGCGTCGGTCATGCGATAAGCCTCGCTCCAAAAGAGCTGACAAGATATCCGTATCAAACACAAAACATACAAATACCGCTTTGCAGTGTTTGATCGCCATGCGTAATGCATGGTGATCATGCACCCTTAAATCACGGCGCAGCCAGACTAAGCCTTTGTTTTGTAATGTGGCCATGGGATACATGGCGGTCTCCGATTATTGGTTTAATGTCTCACTATAAGCTAGACGCCATTTTTTTGCTAAAGCCAGCCTCATGCTCTCGGAGTAGAATCAAGTTATGACAGATTCACAATCTCCAAAAATCAAAAGCCAAGAGAATGAACAGTCTTTATTGGAAGACACCACGAGGCTCACTAATCAGTTTTTGATTGCTATGCCAGGGATGGCCGACCCTAATTTTGCGGGTAGCGTCATCTATCTTTGTGAGCATGGCGAACAGGGGGCTATGGGTCTAGTCATTAATCGCCCGACTGATATCGATTTAGCCAGTCTATTTGAAAAAATTGATCTGAAGTTGGAGATTCAGACCCTCCAAGAGGAGCCGGTTTATTTTGGTGGGCCCGTGCAAACTGATCGAGGTTTTGTGCTGCATGAACAAACGGAAGCATCCCATTACAGCTCAAGCCTCAAGATACCCAATGGTTTAGCGATGACGACCTCCAAAGATGTTTTGGAGCAAGTCGCGCATGGGCAGGGACCAAAGCGTTTTATTATGACTTTGGGCTATGCCGGCTGGAGTGCCGGGCAGCTTGAAGAAGAGTTGTCTCTGAATGGTTGGCTCAATGTACCCGCCAGTAGCGAGAAGATTGCTGACATTATTTTTGAGACCCCTGATGTAGATAAGTATGACAAAGTCATGGGTTTGCTAGGCATCGACCCTCATTTTCTGTCCGGCGAAGCCGGGCATGCCTAAAGCGCAATTTATGCACACCTTATTGGCGTTTGATTTTGGCGAAAAACGTGTGGGTGTGGCTACAGGCAATACTCTCACTAAAACAGCCCAAGCACTCACCATACTGACTTATAACAATAAAGACCAGTTATTTGAAAAGATTGAAAAGCTTCTCACGGAATGGCAACCCGAAGCTTTGGTTGTGGGCTTACCCACCCATCCTGATGGGCAGCCTCACGCAATGACAGCTAAAGCAAAGCGCTTTGCCAATCAATTACAGGGACGCTATCAATTAAGCGTTCACTTAGTTGATGAGCGCTATACCTCAGTCAGTGTGGAAGAAGGAGATGATGCACTGGCGGCACAACTCATACTAGAACAGTTTTTTCAGGAGATGTAGGATGAAACGAAACTGAAATCTCTACATACTTTAAGAGTTCAAATAAAGAGAAGTAAGTGTTACAAGTAACTACGTTAGACTATTGAATAGATCATTACTGAGAACAGACTCATGTCCCTACCCAATGCTGAAAACCTCTATCAAGAGTTACTCAAGAAACTCAAAGAACACTACTCAAAAGAAGCTTTTCAGTTAGCAGGATTAGCCAGTGGCGGTGCATGGATTGCTGAGCGACTAGCCAAAGACATGGGGCATAAAGATTTTGGTGTAATCAACGTATCTTTTCATCGCGACGACTATCAAGACAAAGGTGTGAGGGCATTTAAAAGTGCCGAAGGCATGGCCACAAAGATCCCCTTTGACGTCAATGGTGCCAACATTGTGATGGTGGATGACGTCTTAGATACTGGCAGAACCGTGAGAGCAGCGCTCAATGAGTTATTTGATTATGGTAGACCTGCAAAAGTCGACTTGGCAGTCTTGGCCGATCGCCACAGAAGACAGTTGCCTGTGGATGCAACCTTTAAAGGGGCTAAAGTAGATATCCCTGCCAATCAAATCCTAGTTCTTGAACAAAACCCAGATACTACATTTGCCTTCAGTACAGAAATAAAAGAATCCCATTAATCAATTGATGGGCGCATAAAAAGATTTACAATACGTTTCTAAGATGACTAAAACTGCTAGCCAACTGCAACTCAACGATCACGGTGAGTTGATTCATTTGTTGACGCTAGATGGATTACCTAAAGAGCATATTCTCAAAATCTTAGATACAGCAGGCCAGTTCGTGGCTGTGAGTGACTCTGACCGAGAAATCAAAAAAGTGCCACTCCTCAGAGGTAAGAACGTCTTTAACCTCTTTTTTGAAAACTCTACCCGAACTAGAACTACCTTTGAGATTGCTGCTAAGCGTCTTTCGGCCGATGTCATCAATTTAGATATTCAGACTTCATCGACGGCCAAGGGCGAAACCGTCTTAGATACGATTGATAACCTGGTTGCGATGCAAGCAGATATCTTTACAGTTAGACACAGCCAATCAGGCGCACCTGCAGAAATTGCAGCTCACGTTCCTAAGCATGTACACATCATCAATGCCGGAGACGGCACGAATCAGCACCCCACGCAGGGGCTTTTGGATATGTACACCATGCGGCACTACAAACAGGATTTCACGAAAATCAAAGTCGCCATTATTGGCGACATTGTGCATAGCCGTGTGGCTAAATCCAATATTGCAGCACTCAAAACTCTCGGCTGCCAAGAGATCAGAGCGATTGGTCCAGAAAGTCTGTTACCCCAAGATTTGAATGTCATGGGTGTGAAGATCTACAACAATATCGAAGAAGGTCTAAGAGATGTTGATGTAGTCATGACCCTCAGAATCCAAAAAGAAAGAATGGAAGCTCATCAAATCCCTCAGGGAGATGAATTCTTCAAACACTGGGGTCTGACCCAAGAAAGACTCCAACTGGCCAAGCCCGATGCTATCGTCATGCATCCCGGCCCCATGAATCGTGAAGTCGAGATTGCTAGCGAGGTTGCAGATGGTAAACAGGCTGTCATCCTTCAGCAAGTGACCTTTGGGATTGCCATCAGAATGGCAGTCATGTCTCTAGTCGCTAGCTAGACTCAAGTTCGCACAAGCAGGATAGTCCATCAAAACAGGTGGAACTGAGCCTAGAGGAGCCCAGAGCCACCGATATTCATTATTGTAAATATTAATAAAATTTAATAATAAATTCTAAAAATAATGTTAGTCTTGAATCTGTTTATAAAAAACAGAAAGATATTATGGGTTGGGCCATTATTGCTCTCGTCGTTGTCGGTAGCTACATTTCCTCTTTGGGCTATTAAGTTTTTCACCTCGCGTATCTCGATACAATCAGCATATGACTGATTGGACTTTTACGTGGGCGTTTAGAAACTTCATCGCAGAATTATTCATGCCACCAGGCATTTTGCTGGCGGCCATCTTGGTTGTACTCTTCTTGACTCGAAGAACGAAGCTAAAAAATAGCCTCATCATTCTTGCTTGTCTCGCCTTATGGTTGGTAAGCACGAATTACTTTGCACAAACACTGGTTCGCATCAGTCAGCCACTTATGCAGTGGCCCCAGGCATTGAGCGAGCAAGATATTCTGGCAAGTGATGCGCAAGCCATTGTGGTTTTGGGTGGCGGACGCCGTAAGGCTGCCTTAGAGTCTTATGACTATGACCAGCAGGATTTAAGCAAAGAGTCGATGGAGCGCTTGCGCTACGCTGCAACGCTTGCGAAAAAAACTAAATTACCCATACTGGTCACAGGTGGCGCACCAGATCGCACTGAGCCTACTGATTTGGCAGAAGCTGTGGTCATGGCAAAAATACTACAAAAAGAATATGGCCTAGAAGCCCGTTGGGTCGAAGGACAATCGGCAACGACGCAAGAAAATGCAGCCTATTCTGCCAAACTCTTACAGCAAGATCAGATGCAAAAGATTTTGCTCGTCACACACTTTTGGCACATGCCCCGCGCCAAAAAAATCTTTGAACAATACGGCCTGCAAGTCTTGGCAGCGCCTCACGGATTTAATCCTGTGAAACATTACACACCACTAGACTTTTATCCAGGCAGTATTGAAAAGACCCGACAAATTTGGCATGAGATCTTGGGTCAGTTTTGGTACTACATTCGTTATTAACACTCAATCCAATCACTATTAACTGAAAGTAAGCATGTTCCTAATAAAACTACATAACAAAATTGTGCTGACAAGCTTCGCTCTTATTGTCTATTCGAATATCGCTAATGCCAGTGGCCTTGAAAAATTCGGTAGTGCTATGCAAGTTTTAATGCCAGTCACAGCCGCGGGAATCACTTATGTAGAAAATGATCGGGAAGGTTTTTGGCAACTTGCAAAATCTGAAGTAAGCACGGCGCTGCTTACTGAAGGTCTCAAAGCCGGTATTCATTCACAAAGACCTAATCAAAGGGGTGATGATTCTTTTCCATCGGGGCACGCCAGTGTGACCTTTTCAGCGGCTCAGTTCTTGCAACAACGTTATGGTTCGGATTACGGTATTCCAGCTTATGTACTGGCATCGGTCACAGCTTATAGCCGGGTCCACGCCAATGAACATCGTTGGCGCGATGTGATTGGTGGAGCCGCATTAGGGATTGGTTCAACGTACTATTTCACGGAGTCTAAGCAGTCACGCTTGGCCCTTATCCCGGCGCAAAAGTCCGTCATGCTCTCCTATCAACGCGTCTGGTAGTCCAAGAAAAAAATAAAACGAAGCGATAAGTTATTGTTTTTAATTAAATATTTAAATATGCCTATAGATAAAATATAATTTTTCTATCTATCTATCTATCTATCTATCTATCTATCTATCTATCTATCTATCTATCTATTCCCTCAATAAATCAATAACTTATTGATTTATTGAGGAAAAAATCTTGTATGTCATGATGGTGTCATGATATATTCTTATAGTTTTAATATATATTCTGTGTTTATTTTTATTACAGGTCATGGAAGTAAAACAATCACAATTGGGTGCATGCGACGCTTCATGGTATCTCTTACAAAGTAAACCAAGATCAGAATTCAAAGCTGCGCAAGAATTAGAAAATCAGGGCTATGAAGTATTTTTGCCCGTGATTGAAGCGCAAAAAATCAAAGCCAACCGCACCGAAATGGTCATTGAGCCTTTATTCAGTCGTTATTTATTCATTCATTTAAACCAGACAACGCATAACTGGAGTCCCATTCGTTCCACCAAGGGCGTTAGCCAAATCGTGCGCTTTGCTGGCGAGCCGGTCAAATTGACAGAGGCATTGATTGCCCAACTGCGCGAGTTTATGCGCACATTGCCGGTGAAAAACCCATTTCATACTGGAGATGCTGTCTTGGTGCAGCAAGGTCCTTTTCAGGGCTTGTCTGGGGTATTTCAGAAATTAAGAAGCTTGCCCAATGGTGAAGCTAGAGCCATGGTTTTGATTGAATTATTGGGTAAACAACAGCTATTAGAGTTAGAGCCCGAACAGCTGAAGGTCCTGGTATAGCGATCATCGACGATTATCAGTGATTGCTTTGATGGGGTAACCCGCAACGCTGGGTGCGTTTTTCGAGATAACGCATAATCGAAGGGCGGTAGCGTGCTTTGCGCAAACTCGATATCACTAAGTAATACTTAAATTTAAGCATAAAGAAACGATCACTCAATCAATGATGCAACTCAACACATCACCCTATACTCAGAAAATAAAAAGTCAGCAGAGCTCAATCACTCGGACGGCGCTTCGTCAAAATCTATTGCTGAGATACTTATTGCCATGGCTGTGTTTTCTACCGGTCGCCTCAGCGCAGGCGCTGGGTCCATCAGTGCCTTATATGCCCACCTGGCAAGCGCGCCATCACATCCAGTTACTCGCTGACCATGCCCAAATGGCTATTACAACTACACACTGGCCATTGCCACTAGCGGCAGTTCAAGAGGCGTTGGATGATTTACCCAAGAACTTGCCTCCTTATTTAGAAAACTCCAAAGATGTAGTTCAACAAGAACTAAGACGTCATCGTTGGCAGGGTGAGGCGCAATTGCAATTGCGTGAGCGTGCGGATGCTCCGGTAGGATTTGGCGAAAACTACACTCCCGGCAGTTCACTCAAGCTCACAACCAATGCCACAGAATTTGGTCCCAATGATTTCCCGGTGGCTGCAAAGCTGGGTATTCGGGTAGAGGAAAGCCCCAACTCACTACAAACCCGATTTGACGGCATTGGTAAAGAAGGTCGCACCCAGGTTAAGCTCGATGGAACGGCTTTAGTCGCTCAAGCTTGGAGTTTTAACCTCCAAGCATTTGCCCACAATAATTGGTGGGGACCTGGATGGCAATCTAGCCTTATTAGCAGTAATAACGTGCCGCCATGGCACGGCTTTGGAGTACAACGTAGTGCTGTCAAACCCTCAGAGTCTAAGTGGCTCTCTTGGATGGGGCCCTGGAACTTAGAATTCTTTGTAGCCCAAGCGCAAGACCCGATTGTGGTAGCCAATCAACCGGATGGTTTTCTCTTCATTGGCTCGCGCCTGACCTTAAAGCCTGCAAAATATCTTGAAGTCGGACTCTCAAGAGGTGTCCAAACATCGGGTACTGGCAGACCAGGGGGTTGGAATAATTTTATGAGAGCCTTTACAAGCCAAGGTTCTCACACCAATCAGAACGCTACAGATCCTGGTAATCAAATTGCGGGTTATGACATTCGTTTGAGTTGCCCCAGTCGTTGGCGTTGTGCCGGCTATTATCAGTGGATTGGTGAAGACAGCTCTGGGCAAAGTGGTTTACCCAACCAATTCATGACCCTGGGAGGTGCTGAGCATTGGTTAGCTGAAGGACGGCATCGTCTTTTCATGGAATACACCCAGACTTTTACCCACAGCTTACCTTGGAATCGTAACGGCAATCCCCAGTTTTTTAAAGGGCCAGGTTATACATCAGGAGGTGGTTTTTATAATCAAGGTTACACCAATGGTGGGCGTTGGATTGGTTCGAGCTTTGGAGGCAGTTCCAGAGTCTTATCGATCGGTTGGATGGATTTAGAGGCCAAGCGAGTTATCAAGTTGCATAAAGGACATGTAGGTCGCTCCATCGGGGCCTATGATCCTGATCTGAATGCCCCCCATGCAGATTTAAAAGCCGCCTCAATTGCCCAAAGCTTTCAGTGGAAAAAGATTCAGATTACGCCGGAGTTGATGTACACCCATCTTTCAGACGGGCAAACCATAGGCGCTAATAAGAAAAACGATGTACGTGGTGGTGTGACCTTCCTTATGCCGATCGGTCAGTAGATCGGCTATGTTGAACACGATTACCAAAGCCAATCAAGACATAAGCTACTGTTATGATTGCCCATATTTAGCAAAAACTGCAAAAAACGGATACCAAAACTATGAGTAGACTTGTTCGATTCAGCCTTCGCCAACTCATCGCTAGCATCACAGCGGGCTCTTTATTGATGAGCAGTACTATGGGTGTCGCGCAAACCACGTTCTTGAGCCAGTTACAAACTCAGTCCCCGCCCGCAGGTTCTAATCCTAATTTAGCCAATGCCCAACAGTTAACGCCAGAGCAAATAGCGGCGATTCAGGCCCGCGGTGGTAACCCGAATCAGCCCACCATGCCTGGGGCCTATGTTCAACAAAAACCGATTTTTCCTGCCCAGCCTCCAAGACCTACAGAATTTGAAATCTATGTGTCAAATATGGTGGGTGAGCAGTTAACTCGTTACGGCTCTGAGCTCATGAAAGACGGTGAGCATACATTTAGCCCATCCTCGACGGCTGCAGTACCGAATGATTATGTGATTGCCATCGGTGATGAAATCTTTGTCAGAGTCTGGGGCAGTGTCGATGCCGATCTACGCTTGATTGTTGATCGTCAAGGTCAAATCACCATACCAAAAGTCGGCGCTATTGTTGTTGCAGGTGTGCCTCATGGAAAACTCAGTGGCACGATACAAGCTGCGATTGGCAAAACTTACTCAGGCGCCAACGTGGCAGCATCGATTGGTCAAATGCGTGGTATTCGGGTTTATGTGACAGGTTATGCATTGGTCCCTGGTGCTTATACAGTGAATAACCTTTCTTCTTTGGTGAACGTAGTGATGGCAGCAGGTGGGCCATCCGCAGCAGGTAGTTATAGAGATATACAACTCAAGCGCAATGGCAAAGTCATTAGTCAGTTCGATTTGTATGACTTGTTACTCAAAGGTGATAAATCACAAGATCGTGCAGTGACTGCTGAGGATGTTATTCATGTGGGCCCTGCTGGAGCGCAAGTGGCTGTCGTGGGCGCCGTCAACAAGCCTTCCATTTTTGAAATCAAAAAAGGCGAAACCCTGCAAGATGCCTTGAAGTATTCCGGTGGCTTTTTATCGGGCGCACAAACGGATGCAATTAACTTCATGGGTTTAAATGGTCGCCGTGATGGTTTTAAAACACTACCGCAAGCTGCCTTTGCCTCGAAATTACTAGAAGATGGCGATATCTATATGGCAACCAGTGGGGTGGCCATGAAGCAACCTGCTGATAAGCAGATGCGTATGATCAAGGTGGATGGTCAAGTGAATAAACCTGGCGTATACGTTCTTAAAGCAGGTTCTACATTACAAGATGCTATTCAAGCAGCAGGTGGCTTGAGTGATAGTGCTTATTTGTATGGCTCAAGACTCGAGCGCGTAACTGTCAGAACAACCCAAGAGGAAAATCTGAAGCGTTTTATTCGTGAGTTCAAGCGTGATGTGGAAGGTGCCGCATCGGTAAAAACCACAACTGCAGAAGATGCGGCTTTGGGTAAAGCTAGACAAGAGCAAGGTCAAACATTGCTGAGAAGTTTGCAAGAACTCAAACCCGATGGTCGTATGGCTTTATCGATGAAGCCTCAGGCTAAAAAATTACCTGACATTCTGGTTGAGTCAGGTGATGTGCTCACCATTCCAATGAAACCCAACAGCGTTACTGTTTTGGGAAGTATCAATGGTGGCCAGGTAGGTATTGCCTATAACAACAATAAATCAGTCAGAGACTATATTCAGTTGGCGGGGGGGTACTCACGTGGGGCTGATCAAAGAAACGTCTACGTGATGCGCGCATCAGGGGAGTTTGTCTCAGCCAGTGGTTGGTTCAGTGGCACAGGCAGTATTGAAGTGATGCCAGGGGATGCGATTTTTGTACCTGAAAATCTACAAAAAACCACCTTCACCAAAGAGCTCAGAGACTGGACGGCTATTATTTATCAGTTGGGCTTAGGCGCTGCTGCAATCAAAGTATTACGGGATTAATGATGCAAAACGAAAACCCGACACTTATAGAAGAAGATGAGATTTCTCTCCTAGACCTCTTGCAGGTCATTGTTGAAAATCTCAAGCTCTTAATTCTGGGGCCATTAGCAGCTGGACTGGTAGCTCTTGGTATTTCTTTTGTCATTACGCCCACATTTACGGCAAAGACTACAGTGATTCCCCCAAGTCAATCCCAAGGTGGTGGAGCGGCGGCGCTATTGGGGCAATTGGGTGGTTTGGCAGGGATTGCCGGTGGAGCAGCAGGGATTAAAACCCCGACCGATCAATACATTGCTTATTTAGAAAGCAATACGCTTAGAGATGAATTGATTGAGAAGTTTAAGTTACGTGAGCGGTATAAACAGAAGTATCAAGATACAACTCGTAAAGTCCTAAAAGAAAACGTGAAAATCACAGCCGATAAAAAGAGTGGTTTGATTGCGATTGAAGTGAGCGATAAGGATCCTGAGTTTGCGGCCAATCTAGCCAATGCCTATGTGGCGGCACTGAGTCATATGATTGGTGAGATGACCCTCAAAGAAGCGAGAAGCAAGCGAGAGTTATTAGAGAAGCAAATTACAGAAGCGACTCAGAAATCTTATCAAAGTCCGATTATTCGTGAAGCGATTATTCAGTCACTCATTCGCGAGTATGAGACAGCCCGCTTAGATGAAAAAAAAGAAAACCCATTCTTAGCCCAGGTTGACGTTGCGGAAATACCAGAGCTCAAGGCTAAACCTAAAAAAGCTCTGATAGCAGTCGTGACAACCTTGGCCGTTGGATTTTTACTATTGCTCTTTGTCTTTATTCGTAGTGCATGGCGTAATGCTCAACAAGACCCGGAAAGCTCTGAGAAACTGCTGAGTATCCAAAGAGTATTGCGTCAACAATTACCATTCAAGTCAAAGTCATAGATAGTTTTGTAGAACAAATGCTGAAAGCCCTTCAGCTCGATTCAGGCAAAGTACACATTAGGCATCATCAAGCATAAGTACTTTGCCTGAAGTAAAAAAATAGCTCTGACCCCAGAGCGCATATTCAAAAATGTTACTGAACCACTGGATTCCACTTGTCACGGGGTGCGCTGTCACCTTCTTAATTGGAACTTTGATCATTTACACCCAAGATTGGCATGGTCGCTGGACCCACGATCATACTGAAGGGGTGCAAAAGTTTCATCATCAACCCACACCACGTATCGGCGGTCTGGCAATTGTGATTGGCACACTGATTTCTTTACTCATCGTCGATGACCCAGAAATCAGCCAGCTCATTAAACCCTTGTTTATTGCCGGACTCATTCCTTTCTTTTTTGGCTTTCGTGAGGATGTCACCAAAAGAGTCTCTGTCAGAGACCGCTTATTAGCCACGATGGTGGGTGGTGCTGTAGCCATATCTATGACACAGGTTTATCTCAATCATATTGATATTCCTTATATCGACACAGCATTAAGATGGTGGCCCATCGGTTGTTTGGTTACCATCATTGCTATATCGGGGGTGACCAATGCAATCAATATTCTGGATGGCTTTAACGGTTTAGCCAGTGGCACTGTGATTGTTATCTTCAGTTTTATGGCCTTGTTAGCCTATCAAGCGGATGATCATGCCTTGATGGTTTTGTCATTACTTCTGGCGAGTATTGTTTTAGGCTTCGTATTATTGAACTATCCCTTTGGCAAAATTTTTCTGGGTGATGCGGGCGCTTACTTTGTGGGATTTTTAGTCGCTTGGGTTGCGCTTTTATTGCCGATGCGCAATGATGAGATTTCACCTTGGGCCTCACTTCTCATTTGCGCTTATCCTGTCATTGAAGTGCTCTACAGCATGATGCGCCGCATGAAAGCCAGGCTCAACTCAGGGCAACCAGACAGTTTGCATTTGCATTCCCTCATTAAGACACGCATGGTGAGACGCTATGCCAAGCATTTCCCTAAATGGTCTAAAAATGCTTTGGTAGCTCCTTGGATTTGGTTAGCCTCTGTGTTGGTGGGGATGGCAGCCCTGCAATTTGCCACGAACGTCTTGCTTCTCGTGACACTCTTTATAATATTTGCAATCTGGTACCACGTGACTTATCAAGCTTTAGTCAAAATGCCTGAGTATTGTGATGATGGCAATGATTTGAGTGAAGATAGGTTCTAGCGTATCGGGATCGGGAATTAGCATCCCTAACTTTCTAAAGTAGATTCATTTAGAAGACTTTTTTGAAAAACAATCAATTTTTATCAAACTTATGAGCCCAACAATCCAAGTATCCCCTGTTATTTTGTGTGGTGGTTCTGGTACACGTTTGTGGCCCTTGTCTCGTGCTGGCTTTCCAAAACAGTTTTTAGTTTTATCTGGAACAACTAGTTTGTTTCAGCAAGCTATTGAGCGGGTGCATGGTTTAGCTGCTTCTGATATTGTATTGGGTGACACTTTAGTCGTGACCAATGAAGAGCATCGTTTCTTGGCACTCGATCAGTTGCGAGAAATGAATGATGTGGCTGCTACTTTATTGTTAGAACCCGTTGGTCGCAATACGGCTCCTGCATTAACGATTGCAGCCTTGCAAGCAAGGGAAGATGGTCACGATCCAGTGTTGGTGGTGACGCCTGCGGATCAAACAGTGGTGGATGGTGCTGCATTTACAGAAGCTTTACAAAAAAGTATCCGAGTGGCTGATGCTGGTGCGATTGTTATTTTAGGTATTACACCTACCAAGCCTGAAACTGGTTATGGCTATATACAACGCACAGGAACTATTGGGCACTTTGGTGAATATACCGTTGCTCAGTTTGCCGAGAAACCTGATTCAGAAACTGCTCAACGCTATTTGGCGAGTGGTGACTATTCTTGGAATGGTGGTATGTTTGTTTTGAAGGCGAGTGTTTGGTTAAAAGCCTTAAAACAATTTAGACCTGATATTGCACAGGCTTCCGAAAAGGCTTGGGCTGATAAAAAAGCGGATGCGCCTTTTGTGCGGCCTCACAAAGAATTATTTACATCCATTTCATCTGAATCCATCGACTGTGCCGTAATGGAAAAATGTCCTGGTTCTGATATCTTGATTAAGATGATGCCGCTGAATGCAGGTTGGAATGATTTGGGTGCTTGGGATGCGGTCTGGCAAGTAGGTATCGCTGATGGTGATGGTAATGTGACTATTGGCGATACGTTGTTAGCAGACACTACTAATACTTATATTCATGCGAGTACTCGTTTAGTAAGTGCAGTGGGCTTAGATAATTTAGTCATTGTTGAGACTGCTGATGCAGTCTTGGTTGCTGATAAAAATCAAAGCCAACATGTTAAAAAAATTGTTACACAATTAGAGCAAAAAAAACGTGAAGAAAAAGATCTCCATCGAAAAGTATCTAGGCCTTGGGGTTGGTATGACAGTCTTGATGACGGAGAGCGATTTAAAGTGAAGCGCATCATGGTTAAGCCTGGAGCTTCATTGAGTCTGCAGATGCATCATCATCGTGCTGAGCATTGGGTTGTGGTGAGAGGTACGGCTGAGATTACCAATGGTGAACAAATAATTTTATTGGCGGAGAATCAATCAACGTATATACCGAAAGGCCAAACTCATCGCTTAAGAAACCCCGGGGTTGTTCCTTTGGAGATTATTGAAGTTCAGTCAGGTGGGTATTTGAGCGAAGATGATATTGTTCGTTTTGAAGATGTGTACGGAAGATAAAATTAGTCAGGAGGGGTTATGAAAAAAGCTTTGGTTTTGGGTGGTGGAGGATTTATTGGTTCACACATGGTGAATCGCCTTAAAAAAGAGGGTTTTTGGGTTCGTGCTGTTGATTTAAAGTTCCCTGAATTTTCTCCTACGCAAGCAGATGATTTTCTGCAGGGTGATTTGCGGGATCCACTCATATGTCGCGCAGCAATAGATCAAAAATTTGATGAGATATATCAATTTGCGGCGGATATGGGGGGTGCAGGTTTTGTTTTTACTGGTGAAAATGATGCTGATATTATGCATAATTCAGCATTAATAAACTTAAATGTTTTAGAAGCATGTTTGAGAAGAAATTCAAAAAGAATTTTTTATTCTTCGTCTGCATGTATGTATCCAGAGCATAATCAGCTTGATCCAGATAATCCCAATTGTTCGGAGGATAGTGCTTATCCAGCTAATCCGGATAGTGAGTATGGTTGGGAAAAATTATTTAGTGAAAGATTGTTTTTAGCATTTGCTCGGAACTATGGTTTTGAGTCTAGGGTCGCTCGTTACCATAATATTTTTGGTCCTGAGGGCACTTGGAATGGTGGTCGTGAAAAGGCTCCAGCAGCAATATGTAGAAAGATTGCATTAGCCAATGATGGTGGCACTATCGAAATTTGGGGTGACGGTAAACAAACTAGATCTTTTTTAATTGTGGATGAATGTATTGAGGGTACTTTAAAATTAATGAGATCCAATTTTATGGGGCCAGTAAATATTGGTTCTGATGAGATGGTTACTATTAACCAACTAGTAGATTATGTTGCTGAGATTTCTGGCAAGAAAATAATCAAGAAACATATTGATGGCCCAATTGGTGTTAGGGGTAGAAATTCCGACAATAATCTCATCAAAAAGCAGTTGAATTGGGCTCCTACTAATTCATTAAAATGGGGATTAGAAAGAACTTATCCATGGATTTCAGGACAGATTAACATGGAAAAACAAAAAGTATGAAGGTTTCAGTTATTACCGCTGTTTATAACAGAGAGAAAACAATCGGTGATGCAATTGATAGTCTATATAAACAAACTTACCAGAACTTTGAGCAGATTATTGTGGATGGGTTATCTAAAGATCGAACTGTTGAAATAATTAAATACAGGTCTGATCTAAGAACATTGATTAAAAGTGAAGAAGATAGAGGAATTTATGATGCCTTTAATAAAGGTCTTCTGAGGTCAACTGGGGATATTATTGGTTTTTTGCACTCAGACGATTTTTATTCTGATGAAGAAATTTTGAGTGAGGTTGTGAGAGCCTTCCAGACCTCTGGGTGTGATTTGGTTTACGGTGATTTAGATTATGTTTCTGAGGCTGATACATCCAAAATTATTAGAAATTGGATTTCTGGGGGGTTTGAGTTCAAGAAACTAAAGTATGGTTGGATGCCGCCACACCCAACCGTTTTTGTGCGACGAGAATTAGTTAAAGATATTGGCTTATTTGATCTAAATTATCGGATTGCTGCCGACTACGATTACATGCTACGTTGCTTAAAAAAAAGAAATATTAAGGTTTGTTATCTTCCTAAAAAAATTATGAAGATGCGAGTTGGGGGCGCGAGTAATGGGTCACTAAGATTTATTATTAAAAAATCATTGGAAGATTATTCAATTATTAAAAAAAATATGATTTTTTTAATATTTCCTTTGCTTACTTTAGTTATGAAAAATTTTAGAAAGTTGAACCAATTTAAGGTCGCTAATTGACTTTATATATGGGTTATTTGGATGCTCTTCGCGACTGGGGGCATGCAAAAGATATGTTCATATGCAATGGATGATCTTACAACAGGAATAGCCAGAAGATTTTGTGATTGCAACTTGCGTGCAATATAGCGTGCGTCAGTTCATTCAGTGGAGTGCGTAAGAATTGGGTATCACGCTACGTTTTGAAAACCAAGGTGCGAATGAAGTTGCGATTATTGAAAAGATCGAAGGCGACAAGACAGCTGCTCTTCAGGTTGGGCAAACTATCGTTCGCATTGATCCTCGTTACTTCCAGTCAACTGAAGTGGAAACCTTATTGGGCGATCCAAGCAATGCTAAAGAAAAGCTAGGTTGAATGTCTGAAATTGCTATACAGCAGATGTGTCATGAAATGGTGGTTGCGGATTTGCAAGAAGCCAAACAACATGCGCTACTTAAAGCCAATGATTATCAAGTGAATGTGAGTGTCGAATGAAAATAACAGTTGTCGGAACCGGGTACGTCGGCCTCTCCAACGGCGTGCTACTAGCCCAGCACAATGAAGTCGTTTGCCTCGACATCGTTCCTGAAAAGGTGGCGATGCTTAACCGTAAGGAATCGCCGATCGAGGACGCCGAGATCGAGGATTTCCTCAAGAATAGGCCTCTCAACTTCCGCGCCACGCTCGACAAGCAGGATGCCTATGTTGGCGCCGACTACATCATCATCGCCACCCCGACCGATTACGACCCTGAGACCAACTACTTCAACACCAAGTCGATCGAGGCTGTAATCCGTGACGTGATGTCGATCAATCCCCAGGCCGTGATGGTCATCAAATCCACCATCCCGGTTGGTTATACCGTCCGTACTCGCGAAGCTCTTGGAACACAAAACCTGATCTTTTCGCCGGAATTCCTGCGAGAAGGACGGGCGCTCTATGACAACTTGCACCCCTCGCGCATTGTCGTCGGCGAGCAATCCGCCCGTGCAGAGACCTTTTCCAACCTATTGAAACAAGGGGCCATCAAGAAAGACATCCCGACGCTTTTCACCGGCAGCACGGAGGCCGAAGCGGTCAAACTTTTCGCCAACACCTATCTCGCTATGCGGGTGGCCTACTTCAACGAACTCGACACCTATGCTGCCCGCCATGGACTAGATACACGTCAGATTATCGACGGCGTGAGCCTAGATCCCCGTATCGGGGCGCACTACAACAACCCTAGCTTCGGGTATGGCGGCTATTGCCTGCCCAAAGACACCAAACAGCTTCTCGCCAACTATCAAGAAGTTCCGCAAAACCTCATTCACGCCATCGTTGAAGCTAACACCACTCGCAAAGACTTCATCGCTGATGAAATTCTCAAGCGGAAACCCAAGATCGTCGGCATTTATCGCCTCATTATGAAAGCCGGCTCCGACAACTTCCGAGCGTCCAGCATCCAGGGAATCATGAAGCGCATCAAGGCGAAGGGTATTCCGGTGATTGTCTATGAACCTGTATTGAAAGACGACAACTTCTACAACTCCAGAGTCGTAAATGACCTAGCCGAATTCAAGCAGATGGCCGATGTCATCATCGCCAACCGCAATACAGAAGCCTTGGCCGACGTGGCCAGCAAGATCTACACGCGTGACCTGTTTGGGAGCGATTAAATGAAAGTGTTGATTACCGGCTGTGCCGGGTTTATTGGTATGCATGTAGCCCGGATGCTGCTCAATCGCGGCGATGAGGTGGTTGGTATCGACAATCTAAACGACTACTACGACCCCAAGTTGAAACTCGCCCGGCTGGAACAGCTTAAGCCGTATCTCAAGTTCAAGTTCGTGCAAGGCGATATTGCTGACCGGGTGTCCGTGGAAGATATGTTTGCGACAGAAAGGCCGAACCGCGTAATCAACCTAGCGGCACAGGCAGGAGTACGCTATTCGTTAATAAACCCGCATGCCTACATCCAGACAAACTTGGTCGGTTTCGGGAACATTCTTGAAGGCTGTCGGCATCACGGGGTTGAGCATCTGGTATACGCCAGTTCGTCGAGCGTTTACGGTGCAAACACCCACATGCCGTTTTCAGTGCATGACAATGTTGATCATCCGGTTTCGCTATACGCCGCAAGCAAGAAGGCCAACGAATTGATGGCGCACTCTTACAGCCACCTCTACGGCTTGCCTACAACGGGTCTCCGCTATTTCACCGTCTATGGGCCATGGGGCCGCCCGGATATGTCACCTTGGCTCTTTACTAGCGCGATTATCGAAGGACGTCCAATCGATGTATTCAATCATGGAAAAATGCAACGTGACTTTACATATGTAGAGGACATTGCCGAGGGTACGGTTAAGGTGCTCGACAAAATTTCAGTTGCTGACCAAAATTTCGACAGTAACAAGCCGGATCCAAGCAGAAGTTATTGCCCGTTCATGGTCTACAATATAGGAAATAGCGAACCAGTTAATCTGATGGAATTTATAAATAGCATCGAAAAGAAACTAGGTAAAGTGGCACAAAAAAACTTTCTCCCTATGCAAAACGGCGATGTAATTGCGACCTATGCGGATGTTTCCGACTTGAAGCAGGACTGCAATTTCGAGCCGAAAACCCCACTAGATATGGGAATTGAGAAATGGATAGAATGGTACAAAGACTATTCAAACGAACAAAAATTAAATGGCCGTCAATAGCAATTAATTTGAAAACATAAACATGCCGCTAACTGATTAAAAACCCACGATGGCTCGAAAATACATAACAGATACCACTTGGGTGATAGCGACTAAAATCATCAACATCATCGGCGCTTTAGCGCTGATTAGGTTACTAACAGAGTTTCTTTCGCCAATCCAATATGGGCACCTCGCCCTTGCACTCACTGGATTTGGATTCTTAACTCAAATGTTGATGGGACCACTCGGACAAGCGATTGGACGCTACTATTCTCATTCAATCCATACTGGGGGGCTCTTCGACTTTTCTTACGCGGCGATCAGGTACGTAAAAAAGGCAGCTTATGTTTTGATGGTCTTTTGTATGGTATCGATTGTGCTGTTAAATTGGATAGGTGAAGAAAGTAATGTAAAAAAGGTTGTCTTAATATGCGTTTACTCTTATATCTTTGGCGTCAACGATCTGATAAATGGAATGCAGAACTTGGCTAGAAATAGAAAGGAGTGGTTTGCGAACGTAGCAATTGAGACTTCATTAAAACTAATATTGGTGCTATTTCTTTTATCATACTTTGATCAAAGCCCGGAAATTGTACTTTTAGCGCTTATTTTAAGCTCGCTATTAGCACTTGCTCATCAGAGTTTGAATATAAGCAAGCTAAATAAAAATAGTACCAATGAAGGAACAAACAAGACAGACTGGAACTTTGAAATTCTATCTTTTGCCCGTAAGGCTGCATTATGGGGTCCAGTAGTCTGGCTTCAGCAATCATCAGATCGTTGGTCCTTGCAACATTTTTCAGGCAGCAATGAGGTCGGTCTGTACGCAGCACTGTATCAAATAAGTTATGCTCCGATGGTGCTGGTCGGTGGGACGATCGGCGCAATATTAGTCCCTTATCTATACAACCAGAATAGTGATCTAGCGAGACGATACAAATCTATTTTCTGGTATTTACTTGGATTAACAGCTTTGGCAGCTTATCTCGCTGATTTATTTCTTGTTAAGTTGTTTTTGCCATTGATAGTGTCAAAAGAATTTTATCCCATCGCACAGTTTATTCCGCTAATGATCATTGCTGGTGGTCTATGGGCAGCCGGGGATGTCTTAATAATCACACTACTAGGTCAGATGAAATCTGAAATGGTTTTGCATATTAAAATAATTTCGTCACTATTGGGCCTGCTGGCTAATGTAATATGCGCATTTCTATTTGGGCTGATTGGCGTGGTGTATGCGCAAATGATATTTTGCACCTTCTACGCTGTACTGTCATACTATAAACTTGTGATGTGCCGCGAAGATCTTAGTTATTAATTATTCAAAATGCCAACAAAGATAGCAATTGTTTTGCCGAATTTGTCAATTATTGGTGCCCAAAGAGTCGCCATTGATTACGGATCTGAATTAGCTCAGCGGGGCTACAAGGTGACTTTTTTGATCAAAGAAAAACTTTCGGACCTTTCCCTACCGGTGTTTCAGGAAGCAGTCGTCTTTGATAGTACGATATTTTGTAAAATAAAATTCGTAAGATATATCGAGTCTGCTATAAAACTACTCCGAATATTAAGAGCAAGAAAATTTGATTGTGTGATCTCTGTTACCCCTAATTATAATCGGCTGCTTGGTCTCTTTAAATTGTTGAAGATCATGCCTTCTCGTCTTGTAATCGAGGATCATGCATGCCCTCCAGATTCTTACGATGACGAATTTGGTAAAGGTTTAAAGCGTAAATGGTATGAGCTTTCAGAGATATTTTACCGTTCTGCGGATACCATGAGGGTCCTGTCTGATGAGTCTGAAACGTACTACAAGTCACGTCACCCTAATGTGCATATCATCGTTCAACCGAACATGATGGATCTTGTGCGAATTAAAAACGCATCCCTAAACGTACCAAAATATCAACCTGTCAAACCATTTATATTCTATGTCGGAAGATTGGTAAGACAAAAAGATGTCCAATTTTTAATTACCGCATTCAACGAAGCTTCGGAGTATATTCCACACGATTTGATTATTGTTGGCTACGGTCCGCTAAAGAGTAAGTTAGTAGAGCAAGCTAAACTAACAGCTGCCTCAAACAGAATACACTTCTTAGAAAACTCAGACTCTAACTACTGGTATATGAAAGAGGCTGCTTTATTCCCGATGACATCAATTTGGGAGGGTCAAGGTTTAACAATAATCGAAGCTATGGTCCTAGGGACGCCAGTCGTCTCTTTAGACTTTAATGCAGGGCCAAAGTACCTCATCGGTGACAATGAGCGCGGCATTATAGTGAAAGAGAGATCGCCAAGTGTTTTTGCAAAGGAACTCATTGAACTAATAAATAATCCCGACAAGGCATTTTCACTAGCAAGTGCAGCATCAAGATTTGTGTCGGATGAAATAGATATCAAGAGGAATTTCCATAAATATATCAATTCGTTCCTTATTAGAAATACAGAATTGATCAATAACGAAAACAATAAATCTAATTGCCGCCGATAAGCCAAAGTGGAAGCGCATCGCTATTTATTGCTGTTCGGTCTGCCTAAATACCATAAATCGGCCTTTCTTGGCTCTATATTTGTCTCCGCATCAGCGATATTGTGTTTATTAACCTGGAAAATTGGGCTGTCCCTAGACTTGCTGTCGTGGGTTTATTCTGCGCTGTATGCGGTACATATCCATATTGCAATGAGATGTTTAAATTGTAATATATTTGCCGTATTCAGGTATGTACTGTTGTGGGGCCTGGGTGCAATTGCGGCGTTAACTCGTGCAGTATGGCAAGGTGAAGTGTTTCTCGGGCCTTTTGGAGTAGAGTACCAGACAGACAGTAACCTTGTAATTATATTGACGGCCGGGCTTCTTGGGATTAGTGGGAGTTTAATCGGTTGGAATCGTTCCTTATCAAGCAGATTCCGCCAAATTTTTGATAACAATTCTCTATACTTTTCAAAACATCAAAATCGCTTACTTTTAGCGTACGGTTATTCTCTTGCGTTGGGAGCAGGTTTGGTTTACCTATGGGGGGCCGGTGGTGTTGTTAGCGAAAATAAAGTCTATGGGTCTGAAAGTGGCGATGGGCTAGGCTTCGAATTTAATGTTTTGAATATATTCCACTTTGTTGGGATTTCTTTGATCTTATTGGCTGCTGCAGGGGAAGGTAAATTTTCAAAACAGGCTTTACTAATAGCTATGGTTTCACTTGTATTTGGAATGTTGGCTGGAAGTCGCGCGGACTATCTTCCTCAGCTTCTAATATTGATGTTATTTCTAGCGAACAAAAAGATTAATGTATATATATCATCAGAAAAAATATCGGCCACCAAGTTCATTGTTTTTGGTCTAATTGGCTCAATCATTTTTTTCCTCTTGGCTACACTCATTGCCTACAAGCGTCAAGGTTTCCCTGTAGTTGAATTTGTCCAACACACCTTGAACACGGGGAGAGGGTTAATTAATGAAATATATGGACACCCAGTGCTTTTTTTTGAGACGGGTAACATGATGATTGGAGGTTTTTATGCTGCCATCGTCAATGCTAATAACGATGGTTTCTTGTTGGGTGGAAGTTACATTGATTATGTGCTGAGATCGCCTCCTGCTTTCTTGGGTTTGGATAGACCTGCAGGGCTTGACACCCTAACCTTAATTAGCGGTCAAATTATGGCGCAGGGCGGAATATTTGAGCTCGCGGAGGCTTACTGGAATTTCGGTCTCATTGGTTGTTTTTTTGTCCCACTAATGATCAGCTTCATCCATGGTTCTTTATTGAAAACAGCAATATTAAGAAATTCAGCATTTTTCTTTATGTGTTACCTAGTTCCTGGTTTCATGGCATTTAGGGCTGTCTGGTACCAGAATTTTAGTTATTTTAGGCAATTTACTGTACTGCTTATTATTTTTATTGCATTGTATTTTTTTGGGAGATGGCTCCTGGGGCAAAGACAGAGGAACATCGATCAACAGAATGCATTAGTTTAATTTTCTAGTATAGTCGCGAACAGTATTTGAGAAACGTAACTTATGCACAATATAATTAATCTTATTCAAGATGTGGCAACACCTCATAACAATGTCTTGATCCGTGAGATCGTTAGATGCTCGGGGGAAGGCGTCAGATTGTGGTATGCAAAGGAGGAAGATGTATCTCTTTACTCCTGGAAAGAAAATCTAACTCACCAATACCTTCCGGCTACAATTTATGGAACACGGTTAAATCTGAATTTCCTGTGGCACTGCATCACACATCGTAACGAAAGATATCTAATCGTTGGCTGGGCCAATATAAATACTAAAATACTGCACCTTCTATTTTTTATTATGAGGCGGCCATTCAATCACTGGACTGACTTACCAGACCAGAATTCGTCATTAATCACTGTTAAAAAGAAATTAGTTCGCTATCTAGCTTACAGCCTCTTGAAGAGATCTAAATGCAAAGTTTTTGGTGTGGGAAAAACAACTGTTGAAGTATTCAAGAAGTGGGGGTTTACTCAGTCCAAATTAGTAAACTTCCCAATATTTGTTGATGTGGAGAACGATTTAAGCCGGTATCACATGCAGAAGCAGGCCGTACGGACACGTTACGGCATACAGTCAGATGAGTTTTTGATATCAGCAGGCAGTCGAATTGTTCATGAAAAAGGTTACGATTTATTACTGCGTGCATTAGCCACCATACCGGCGCATGTTCGCTCATCCATGAAGGTTGTGCTTGTTGGTAAAGGTGATCAACTTGAGCTATTAAAAGTGTTGGCTGATGATCTTCATTTATCCAATCAAATTGTTTTTGTTGATTGGTTGTCTATAGAAGAATTTAAGTTGCTTATTGCCAATAGCAATCTTTTTTTGCATCCCGCCCGCTTTGATTCGTACGGGGGAACAACATTGGCTATGTCTCTTGGCGTTCCTGTTATCGGATCCAAGACTGCTGGAGCCGCTTATGATCGGATTGATGACGGTGTAAATGGATTTCTATATGAAGCTGAAGATTTTCAACACTTGGCAACATTAATTTTACAGATCTTTGAAGACACTGATCTGCGTTCTCGAATGGCCGTTGCGGCGCACCAGACAGCTTTAATGTGGCACCCGCAACGGGGAGTTGAAACTTTGAACAATGAATTGATTTAGTCTGGGACTCGTATATGAGAATTGTGGAAAAAATGCTGGGCGACGTGTTGGTCATCTCACCTGATGATAATGGTGGGGGGAATGGTTCCACCTGTGTCTTTTCTGTAAATCAACTTGCAGCCTTAGGCATAACCGCCGAATTTGTTCAGGACAACCAATCCTTGTCAAATCATGGTGTTATTCGTGGATTGCATTACCAGATTCAACATCCACAAGCAAAGTTGGTGCATGTTTCGGATGGATCTATAACTGATGTTGTTGTCGATATGCGAAGATCGTCTCCAAATTTTGGGAAGTATTCAATAATCGAGTTATCTGGCAGTAATGGTTTGATTTTATTCATTCCGCAAGGTTATGCGCACGGCTTTATTGTGACCAGTACGCAAGCTACTGTGCTTTATAAAGTAACTGATTATCGGTACCCCGAATATGAGAGAACTTTATTATGGAATGATTCGGAGCTCGCTATTCCATGGCCAGTAGATGTCGAGAAACTAGTCATTTCCGAGAAGGATAGATTTGGGATACCGTTTCGGCACTCTGATTATTTTGTTTAACTTCTGAAAGTCTTCGCAATGAGCAATAATATGCTATTAAATTCAAAATCTAATCCAAAGTTCCAAACCAAAAATAGTCAAGGTAAAGTTAATGGTTTTTTGGTTCCACTTTACAACATTCATGATGGGTTTTTCCCGTCTGGCAAGGAACCGCAGCAGGTTTATCTAACAGTAATTGCACCGGGTGAGATCAAGGGGCCACATCTTCATTTCATTCGAACCGGTTGTTTTACCTGTATCAAGGGTAATGCTCGTTTCGTGTTGAAAATCGACGAAGGTTATCAAGTTGTTATGAGCGGAGAGGATCATGAATATCGCAGTGTGATTGTGCCAACGGGTGTGCCAGCTGCATTGCAAAATTTGGGCAAAGAGGATGCTTATGTCCTTAATATGCCACAGCCTGCTTGGACGCCAGACATGAATGATGAGCATAGCGCCGATTTTAGTGATTTCGATTTTTCGGTGATCTGATGTTTAGCTCACGTGACCCTCACCCCGTATCGTCAATTGCAGAGGGGGGGGGGACACCAAAGCTACGTATTCTCCTTGTTGGGGATTATATGTGGCCATGGTATCAAGATGTCTGTGCAGGCGCGCTGGAGAAACTCGGCTGTGAGGTTGTGCGTTTTGGCTGGTTTGATGATTTTCGACATTGGCGGGAGGGTTATAGCGAGCCGTTCTATCATTCCCTCTGGCATCGCATTCAATATAGATTGCACACCGGTCCCGCAGTTTGGCGGGTCTATCGTCGCCTCAAGCGCGTCGCAGTGTCTGTTCAGCCGGACATTATCTGGTTTTATAATGTCCAACTGATTGCGCCCAATGTCGTGAAGGAGTTGAAACAGACATTGCCGACCGCCACATTTGTACAGTACGCCAACGATAATCCCTTCAGTTCAGCCGCCAAGCCTTGGCTTTGGCGAAACTACCTCAATAGCATTCCGCTATTCGATGTCCACTTTTCGTATCGCTTGAATAATATTGCTAACTATCAACTCGCCGGAGCTCAGTCGACTTATTTGCTACGCTCCTACTTCATACCTGAGGAGGACTTTCATGTTCCTGAAAGCGAAATCCCTGATCGTTTCAAGTGTGATGTTGTCTTCGCTGGCCATTATGAAGACGATGGGCGGGTCGAAATGCTGGAGGCGATCTGCCAGGAGGGGTATCGGCTAAACCTTTTCGGAGGGGGCTGGAGCGCAGCCTTGCCTAAGCTGCAAGCAGACAGTCCGTTACGTGCCTTGTATCCGATAAGTCCTGTGACTAAAGCTGATTACCGATACGCCATTTGTGGGGCAAAAGTGGCCTTGTGTTTTCTTTCGACGCTGAACCATGACACTTATACCCGACGTAATTTTCAGATTCCTGCCATGAAAGTCGCCATGCTCAGCCAATGCACTGATGATTTGACAACTTTATATGCCCCGGATAAAGAGGCTGTATTTTTTCGCGACAAGCAGGAACTCATTGCTAAGTTGGCCAAATTGTTAAACGATGATACTTGGCGAAAATCTGTGGCTGAAGCAGGTTATGCGAAAGTTTATTTTGCAGGTCATGATGTCACCAATCGAATGAAGGTTTGGCTTGATTATCTTCGCCAGTTCCGTATTTAAATAAATTAGAGACTCACTATGAATGCTTTTGATAAATCGACAATCCACATTGTTATCCCGGCGGTTCCTGCGCTAGTGTTAAGGTCGGCTGGCCAGTCCGATTTAGAATTCTTACGACAATGGAAAAACGAGCAAAAGCAGTTTTTTTTCCACCAAGAAGAAATTACGCAAGAGCAGCAGTTGAATTGGTATGAGTCTTTTATAGAACGACCTTACGATCTCATGCTCATGGTTGAATTTGAACACCGGTTATTCGGCTGTATGGGAATTCGCTGGCAAGAGAATCACTGGGATATTTATAACGTCATTCTTGGGCTGCAAGAATTCGGTGGCCGTGGTCTGATGGGGCACGCTTTTGCGGCAATGCTGGATTTTGCAGGTTCGCTCAAAGCAGGGCCAATAAGCTTGCAGGTACTGAAGCACAACCCAGCAGTAAAGTGGTATCTGAAACAGGGTTTTGAAATCACCGAAACCCATGATTCATTCTTTTTCATGATCTTTCAACCCCAACCAACGAAAAGGGCATGCCCATGATCTCCGTATTCGGTTCCTTAGTCGGCGATGAAGAAATCGCTAATGTTGTCGCTTGTATGAAAAGCCAATGGATGGGCTTTGGCAAGCAGGTTGATCAATTTGAACAGAAATATCAGGCTAAATACCGTCTGCCTTCGTTTGCCATGGTGGATAGTGGCTCCAATGCCCTGTTCATGGCGGTCACCTTGCTGGATCTGCCGCCAGCCTCCGAAGTCATCGTTCCTAGTTACACGTGGGTATCCTGTGCCCAGGCGGTGATCTTGGCGGGGCATAAGCCTGTGTTCTGCGACGTCGATCTTCGAACCATGAATGTGCGCGCTGAAGACATCAAGGCCCGTGTGACCGACAAAACGGCAGCGGTGATGGTCGTACATTACGCGGGACTTGCCGTTGATATGGAACCGATTCTGGCACTCGGTTTTCCGGTTATTGAAGATGCCGCCCATGCCGTTGATAGCACTTACCGTGGGCAATCTTGTGGTGCAATTGGTGATGTTGGTATTTTCAGTTACGACGCGGTCAAGAACTTAACTGTGGGCGAAGGCGGCGGAATTACCGCCCGCGACCCCGTACGAATCGCACGTGCAAAGGTTATGCGTTATTGCGGGATAGGCAAGTCTGGCTTTGATGCAGCGGTTAGTTCTGCAGGCGGCAAAGCGCGCTGGTGGGAGTACAACATTCAAGAGCCATTCATCAAAATGCTGCCCACTAATCTGGCGGCAAACATCGGATTGGCACAACTGGATCGCATTGATGCCTTACAGGCGCGGCGCAGGGAAATCTGGGAAACCTACCAACGCGAGCTTGCACAAGTGCCTGAACTCATCACCCCGCCTGATGCACCGGAGGGTGATCGTCATTCCTACTTCACCTATTGCATTCGTGTGCCGCGCCGCGATGAACTTGCGCATTATCTATTGGACAACCAAATCTACACCACCCTGCGCTATCACCCCTTGCATTTAAATCCGCTCTACGGACAGATGGATGTTCGTCTGCCTAATTGCGAACAATTAAATGAAGATGCACTGAGTATACCGATTCATCCGCGTATGAGTGATGACGATGTTACAATGGTAATTACAAGTATCCGACGATTCTTCTCATATTAAGTGGGTTTATCTAACTCATTGGCGTGATTATTATTTCGACATTAAAGCTTGGAAAGAATGAAATGCTTTTCTTGCTTTGCCTTATTGTTCGGAGATGGAATGGAATCTCTCAGAGAACTATCTAAAATAGAGTCATTAATTTATGAAGCAACGTAAGGGTATCATCCTGGCTGGAGGGAGCGGGTCAAGGCTTTTTCCATTAACGCGCGGCATTAGTAAACAGCTTTTGCCTGTTTATGATAAACCGATGATCTACTACCCGTTATCCGTGCTAATGCTGACAGGCATTAGAGATGTTTTAATTATTTCAACGCCCCATGATGTGCCAATTCTCGAAAAAATTCTGGGAGACGGCTCGGAGTTTGGCCTCAATTTGGCATACGCCATTCAACCGAGCCCGGATGGGCTAGCTCAAGCATTCTTGATTGGCGAAGACTTTTTGGCTGGTGCGCCATCCGCATTGGTGCTGGGTGATAATCTGCTCTTCGGCCAGGATCTGACCCAACTCTTAGCCCAGGCTGACGCACGCAAGTCAGGCGCCACTGTTTTCGGCTACCGTGTCAAAAATCCTTCTGCTTTTGGTGTGGTCGAATTTAACGACAGTGGACGCGTCCTTTCCATTGAAGAAAAGCCATCACAACCAAAGTCGCACTATGCTGTACCCGGATTGTATTTTTACGATGAATGCGTTTGCGAGTTGGCGAGATCATTAACACCCTCTCCGCGTGGAGAACTGGAAATTACCGACCTGAACCGGCTGTATTTACAACGTGGTGATCTGTACATGGAATTACTGGGGCGTGGTTGTGCATGGTTGGACATGGGTACCCATGAGTCTCTACACCGTGCTGCTGTTTACGTTGAATCTATACAGTCTATTCAGGGCTATCAGATTGCAAATTTGGAAGAAATAGCCTTGCGGAAGGGCTGGATCAATTCAAGCGACTTACAGTTGAACATAGCTCGACAAGGGCAATCCAGTTACAACCGCTATCTACAGGAAATCCTGACAGACCCCGGCCATCGGAATCCGAATATATGTGCGGAATAGTCGGCGCTGGCGGGGCAGCGCCGCTTCAAAATCGTAGCTGGCTAGCTGTTGGCAGAGATTTAATGACTCATCGTGGGCCAGATGATGCGGGGGAATGGTGGTCCGACGATGGCCGTGTAGGCTTGGCGCAGAGGCGCTTGTCTATTGTCGACCTCTCGCCTGCCGGGCATCAACCTATGCATGATGCCTCGGGCATGATAAGCATTGTGTTTAACGGTGAGATTTACAACTTTAGAGAGCTTCGCGATGAGTTGATTGCCAGAGGGCATGGCTTTCGCACCAATTCTGATACTGAAGTAATTCTGGAGGCGTATCGTGCATGGGGTACGGAATGTCTCGGGCGACTTAATGGCATGTTTGCATTTGCAATCTACGACGCTCGGAAGAGTGAGCTTTTATTGGCGCGCGACCGTGCCGGTGAGAAGCCACTTTTTTATTATCTGAAAAGTGGTGAGCTACGGTTTGCTTCCGAATTAAAGGCCCTGCTAGCTGACCACACCGTCCCACGTCGCATTGCGTCTGAGGCACTGGATTGCTATCTGGCCATGGGATATGTGCCAGGCGAGCGCTGTATGTTGCAGGGTTTCAATAAATTGCCGCCTGCACACGGGTTGCTGTTTGACCTGCAAACAGGTCACTCCAAGGTTTGGCGGTACTGGCAACTGCCAGAATTTCTTGTCGCTGATCATTCCTTGGATGAGGATGCCTTGCTGGATGAACTGGAAGCCTTGATCGAAGATGCTGTTCGCCGGCAGATGGTTGCTGATGTGCCCTTGGGAGTGTTATTGAGCGGAGGTGTGGACTCCAGCTTAATCACTGCGATGGCGGTTCGCAGCTCTAGTCGGATTCGAACATTTACAATCGGGTTTCCTGGCCACGACAAGCTTGACGAAACTAAGCACGCTGAGTTAATAGCGCAGTATTTTGGTACACAGCATACAGTGCTAATGGCAGAAGCTGCGACAGCTGATCTGCTTCCTCGGTTAGCGCGCCAATTTGATGAGCCTATCGTAGACTCATCGATGATCCCAACTTTTCTAGTTAGTCAAATGGTGCGTGAGCACTGTACAATTGCTCTTGGAGGTGATGGTGGTGATGAACTATTTGGCGGATACAGTCATTACAGTCAAATACTGGGCATGCGAGAAAGATTAAGCGGCATACCGCTTTCTCTTCGCACTAGTATCGCCAATGCGGCCGAAAAAATTCTTCCGGTAGGTTTGAAAGGTCGAAATTGGCTGCAAGGCTTGGGATACGACTTACGTAAGGGCTTACCACTACAATCATTATGTTTTGATGAGATCACGCGCAGGAATTTATTTTCAAAGGACGCAAATTGGGAACCAAAGGCTGCTTCGATCTTTAAAAGACTTTGCCCAAATCAAGCAGATCTTTTGCAACGAGCTACCCGTATGGATTTTCAAAATTATCTTGCCGAAGATATCTTGGTGAAAGTGGACCGCGCAAGCATGTTGAACTCATTGGAAATGCGTGCGCCATTCTTAGATTACCGTTTGGTTGAATTTGCATTTGGCAAGGTTCCTTCAAGACTAAAAGCAAACACTAACGATAAGAAAATATTGCTTAAGCGATTAACTGCAAGGGTATTACCTGCAGACTTTGATCGTCAGCGTAAGCAAGGGTTCTCAATTCCTCTGAATGAATGGCTGAAATCGGGTACATTTCGGGAGTTGTTTAATGATGTTTTGCTTGACCCTAAATCAATTTTCAATTCCAGAGTCGCAGCCAGTCTATTGATGGGTATTGATAAAGGCCGGAAAAATGGAGAGCGACTGTTCGCGCTTGTTATGTTTGAGTTATGGCGGCGTGAGTATGACATATCAGCTTCTTGAGCACACATCTGCAAATGAGCCACAATAAGCTAAACATATCACTTGTTTCTGCATTGTTGCACCCAAAGTACGGAGGTCCATCTGAGGTCTTGAGGTTACATGCATTGGGACTAAATAGAGTTTCTAATGTAACTGTGTATGGGATTTCCAATTCTGAAGAACATCAACTGCTAAATGAAAAATATCAGAATCTAAGACTATTTGAACTTGGGTTCCCGCATCGATGGTTTTATGGCAAGGGTCTCCAAGATGCATTGATTAGTGCATCCAAAAATGTTGATGTCATTCACGCCCATATGCTTTGGGATTACCCGGTTTATGCATCATGGAAATCAGCAATGACACACAAAGTGCCGCTAATTATCACACCACATGGTTCGCTGAACAATGCTTGGCGTTACAGGGGCGCGCTTAAGACGGCATACCGTAAGTTACTTTTGGATCGTGTTCTGGATGAAACCGCGTGCATTCAAGTTTTGAATAGAGAAGAGGAAATTGCGTGCCGTAACTACGGAATCAAATGTCCAATTCAAATAATCCCGAATGGCCTGCCTATTGAGGTATTTGATTCAACCAAATCACATTCTTTAGCCATTGAAAAATGGCCCCAGTTATCCGGGAGGCGAATCATGCTTTACCTAGGTCGCTTGTGGCACGGCAAAGGTCTAGATATTCTTCCGGAAGCTTGGTTCAAAGTTCGACATATAGCGGAAAAGCATGATTGGCTCCTGGTGATAGCGGGACCAGACTATGGTGGTTATAAGCAGGTATTGGAGAGAAAAATTATGGATCATGATTTAAATGGCTCCATTCTTCTTACTGGTCCTGTATATGGAGATATTAAAGACTCTCTCATGGCAGCATCTACTGCGTATGTTCTTCCCTCTCATGGTGAGGGTTTTAGTATGGCGTTACTCGAAGCTGTAGCGGCTAAGCGACCTGCAGTTTTCACAAATAAATGTAATTTTACCGAATTGGAAAATTGTGGCGGCGGATGGGAAGTAAAGGATACTGTCGATGGACTTGTAGAGATTTTTCGATCTTTACTAGAGGAAAATGATGAAGTCTTCCTTAAAGCGGGGTTGGCTGGTTGGAAGTATTGCAGGGAAATGTACTCGCTAGAGGCAGTATCAAATCAGTTGATCAAAATGTATCGAAAAGCTATCGAGTTATATTAACTACCAACATCGACTAGCCTCAAAATATATTTCTGGCGGTTGATGTTAAGATCCCGCTTAAGAAAGGTAATGGCGCTTTGACCGAATACTCGGTCGGCTTGATTTGGCTTATTCAATAAAATCAACGAAAGTTTTAATTACTCGTGGCGCAGGCTACATCGGCTCTTATACTACGCTGACCTTGCTACTTGCTGGCTATGATGTTGTTGTTCTAGACAACTTGTGCAACAGTTCTACCGAATCCCTCAAGCGAGTTGCCAAAATTGCTGGACGAAAGCCTATGTTTGTTGAAGGCGATGTGCGCGATTAGATCAGGACAGTCCTCAGAAGAGCATCGACTCATCAGTATCTAAATCGAGCGAAACGAAATAGTGAAAACTTTAATTAAATCAAATATATATAGCTGGATCCATAAGATTAAATTTTCGATAGCAATTGATACTGTTCTTTAAAGATTTGTTCGATTTTTTATGTTTCCCCAGGTGACTGGGGAAGTATATTTTCCCTACATTTTCTTGTGAGAAAATACGGGTACTAAAGGATATAGTTACTATGATTCTAGTTACAGGCGGTGCAGGCTTTATTGGTGGTAATTTTGTTCTGTATTGGCTAGCCAACCCTTTGGCTGAAGGTATTGTCAACCTTGATAAGTTGACCTACGCGGGTAACCTACAAACGCTGCAATCTTTGGAAAAAGACGATCGCCATATCTTTGTGCAAGGGGATATTGGTGATTACGGTTTAGTTCTCTCTCTACTAAAAAAACACCAAATTCGAGCTGTCATTAACTTTGCCGCTGAATCACATGTTGATCGATCGATTCATGGCCCAGGAGACTTCATTCAAACCAATGTGGTAGGAACCTTTAATTTACTTGAGGCCGTGAGAACCTATTGGGTAGATTTACCCCAAACTCAAAAGCAAGAGTTTCGTTTTCTGCATGTCTCTACCGATGAGGTCTATGGAACACTGAGCCCAACTGATCCTGCCTTTTCAGAAATCAATCGCTACGAGCCCAATAGCCCTTACTCGGCATCAAAAGCGGCGTCGGATCATTTAGTACGAGCTTGGCATCATACCTATGGTTTGCCAGTAATCACAACCAATTGCTCGAATAACTACGGCCCCTATCATTTCCCTGAAAAATTGATACCGCTGGTCATTCTCAATGCGCTCGCCGGTAAGCCACTACCGATTTATGGAGATGGACAGCAAATCAGAGATTGGCTGTATGTCAAAGATCACTGCTCAGCGATTCGTCGAGTTCTTGAGGCAGGACGTTTAGGCGAAACCTATAACATTGGTGGTTGTAACGAAAAACCCAATATTGAGGTTGTTCAACGAATTTGTGGCATTCTAGATACTCTACGACCTAAAGTCTCAGGTTCGTATGCCGATCAAATTACTTACGTTACAGACCGTCCAGGGCATGATCGACGTTACGCGATTGATGCGACTAAGCTTGAGCGAGAGCTCGGCTGGAAGCCTGCAGAAACATTTGAGACAGGGATTCAGAAAACAGTGCAATGGTATTTGGAGAATCAAGAGTGGGTACAAGGGGTGCAAACGGGTGCCTATCGCGATTGGCTTGATCAACAATACCAATAAATAAACTCAAATATTACAAATTAAAAGCGCTCAAGTAATTCATGTCTATCCTTGTTTTTGGTAAAGATGGTCAGGTCGGTAAAGCTCTGCAGATTCAATTGGCAGGGCAAAATGATGTTATTTTTTTAGGGCGAGAAGAGTGTGATTTAGCAAACACTCAAAACCTCAAAAAAACTATCGAACACCACAATCCACATATCATCATCAACGCCAGTGCCTATACCGCAGTAGACAAAGCGCAGACTGAGAAAGAGCTTGCTTTTAAGATCAACGAAAAAGTTCCACGGATCATGGCTGAGCATATTGCTCAAGTGTCTGGCACTCTCATCCATTACTCGACTGACTACGTCTTTGATGATACCAAATCCGTACCAGAGTCTTATCTAGAAACTGATCCAGCAGGACCGATTGAGAGTCTTGGAATTTATGGACAAAGTAAGTTGGCAGGTGAAGAAGCCATACAAAAAATCTGTCAGAAAAACCCGAGTGCTAATTTTTATATTCTGCGAACTTCCTGGGTTTACGGAGATGGGAATAACTTCATTAAAACGATGTTGCGTTTGGCAACAGAGCGTGAACAACTGAAAGTCGTCTGTGACCAATGGGGTGTACCGACATCAGCTCATTGGTTGGCGCATCTAGCTTTACTATTTTTCAGAAACCCAGCCACCTCAGGTATTTATCATGCAGTCCCTCATGGCAGAACCAATTGGTATGAGTTGGCTGTGTTTGCCATTGAGGCAGCAAAAAGATTCGGTCAATCTTTTCAGCTGGAAACAAAAAATATTGTGGCAATTCCTGCAACAGAATATCCACTGACAGCACCAAGACCCTATAACTCATTACTCAATAATAACAAGTTGGAGCGCTTCATGGCTAGCTTGCCTTATCCTCAAATCATCCCCCATTGGGATGAAGAAGTTCTACAGTATGTCGAGCACTTGGTATCATCAGTAAAACAACAGAAATAGCGCTTATGACTCAACAACGTAAAGGAATTATTTTGGCAGGAGGATCTGGTGCTCGTTTGTATCCAGTGACTCAGGCCGTTTCTAAGTAGCTCATGCCAGTCTATGATAAACCGATGGTGTACTACCCACTGACTACCTTGATGCTCTCGGGTATCGATATCTTATTGATTTCAACTCCTCAAGATACGCTTCGGTTTCTGAGTTATTAGGTGATGGCTCGCAGTGGGGTTTGAATATTCAATATGCAGTCCAGCCATCCCCCGATAGCTTGGCACAAGCCTTCATTATTGGTAAAGACTTTATTGGGAATCAGCCATCCGCGCTTGTTTTGGGTGATAACATTTTTTATGGCCATGATCTGCTTAATCAACTGCAAGTTGATGTCATGGGGCGTGGGTATGCTTGACTAGATAAAGGGACTCACGATTCCCTATTGGATGCTGTAGGCTTTATTGCTACATTACAAAAAAGACAAGGTCTTATGGTGGCTTGTCCTGAAGAGATTGCATATCGATAAGGGTGCATTATTGCTGAAGATGTGATGCGTTTGGCGAAGCTGCTCAAGAAAATATGTATGGCCAGTACCTTGAAAAAATTGTTCAAGAAAAGAATTAGTCATTATTGATATTGCCAAGATAATATAAATATAAGATATGCCCATACAAGCGACGCCAAGATTAATACCTAATGTACTAATTATTGAGCCCAAGATTTTTGCGGATGAGCGTGGTTTTTTCTTTGAATCTTTTAATCAGAAAGAATTTAATGAGGTAGTAAGGCAAGAAATCACCTTTGTGCAAGATAATCACTCCAAGTCAAAAAAGGGAGTGTTAAGAGGCTTACACTATCAAGCTGAATATACCCAAGCAAAACTAGTCAGAGTCACTCAAGGGGTTGTCTATGATGTGGCAGTCGATTTACGTCAATCATCAACAACCTTTGGTCAATGGGTGGGTGTAGAGCTCTCAGCTGAGAATAAAAGACAGTTATGGATACCTAAAGGTTTTGCCCATGGCTTTTTAGTGATGAGTGATCAAGCAGAATTTCTCTATAAGACGACTAATTATTATCATCCTCCTTCAGAACAGTCATTACACTGGTCTGATAGTCGCCTTGCAATAGATTGGCCGAAATTAGATCTTGAATACATCATTGCGGTAAAAGATCAGCATGGTTTAACTTGGCTAGATACACCAAAATTTTGACTGACGAGTAATATACCGCAGAATAAATAAACCAGCATTCCTTCGTTGAAAGTGGAGAAGTGTGAGTTAAATAAACTTGTTACTGCAACAGAAGTGAGTATTGGAATGCCTACTAATTTTGCTAGCTGAAATTTTGTTCCATTTTGTATTAGTTTTGTGAGTAGTAACAAAAATACAATCAAACCTATAATGCCGTGCTCAATCAGCAACTTTAGATACTGGTTATGTGGATCTACAGTAAGAGTTTGATCCTGTGTCAGGTTACCGTATTTCTGAAGTAGATGTGTTTTGTAGGCTTTACTAAAGCCCCCGGTTCCCGTGCCAAAAATTACCTGGTCCGGAAGCATCTCAATAGTATTACGCCAAAAGGTCAGTCTTAAGCCGATAGATGTAGATTCATCTTTAGAGATACCTGATTGAAGCTCAGTATGTATCAACTTCAATCTTTCATTAGCAGCAGGGGATATGAGCATTATTAAACTGAGTATCGAGATTACTAGTGTGCCTTTGCCCCAGCTTTTATTTTTAAAGCCAAACCAACCCATCAAATACATTAACAACAGAAGTGAGATGAATAGTGCAATATAACCACTTCTTCCTGTTGCAATGAATATAACGTTAAGACATAAGGCGATTGTTACCAAAAAAAATAAAATGGATTTTTTTGTATCGACTTTAAATTTTTCTAAGGCTAGATATAGTCCAATCAGCGTGCCAAAGGCAAACATCATGCCCTGAGTCACATGATTTCTAGCAATAATTCCTGGTCCATAGAGTTTGCTGATTGCTAAATCAGGATAAAAGTAGGTGAGGAATGAGTATGCTGAAAAAAATCCCATTGACAACAGGTAAGTAAGTAAGAGTTTCCTTTGCGCCTCAATTTGATTCATGAAAAATGAAGCTGCTAAGGGTATGCAAAGTATCTTTCTCCAGCCCCATAATTCACTCAGAATCATCTTTTTCTCTTCAATGCCATAGATTAAGCCTGAAATAAGAACTGCTATAAAAATCAGAAATACCTTACCAATTTGAGATTTAAAAAAACTAACTAGATTAGATCTTGCTTGGCCTAATACCAATACAGGTAATAAAGCGATGAAAAAGAATAGGTTAGCTAGTGGTGGGGAGACTGCAATGCTGACGAGACAGGCTGTAATGGACCATTGACCAAGTTTAAATGTATTGATATTCATTTTTTGTAGAGCCCAAGTATGACGATAGATTTATAGTAGATTTTTGGTAGCACTCTTCTAGTCAATATTTTGAATTTATATCTAAGTAAATTATGAAAACTAGATTTTCTTTTACGATTGCTATCTAAAGTGGTGCTAAATAATCCAAAAACACTACCTTGTTCCACAAGTGGCTCAGTGGACCAATATTGATCTATGTCGAGCATCGGATCAATTTTTTTGAGTAAGTGATCCGATGGTAGGTTGATCTTATTTTCATGAATCCAGTTTAATCTTTTTTTTACATGCTGAGTAATCAGTGATGTATCCATCCGTAGTAGCTATCGGATTTTTAATAATGAGTCCAGTAGCAAGAAAATATTCGGGAGGTACTTTCGTATCAGCTCCACCTAGATACACGAGATAGCTTGATATGGGATCTAGATCCACACAGAGTTTTCCCATTTTACTTATGAACGAATCATGAAAAATAACATCATCTTCGAGGACTAAGATTCTCTTGTGGCCTCTGTCCACACAGTATTTCCATGCCTCAATGTGTTTTAGTACAAGTGATCGCTGTGGTTTAGCCAGTATTGGGCAATCGCCGAAAAAATGTTTATCAACATCTGGATCAATTTCATCGGCATCATGTGTAAAGATGAACTCAAAATTAATACCGACTCTTCTAGTTTCATTTGCAATATGTTCAATTCTGTCCTTAAATTTCTTAACTGAAAGGACATAGACGGCATCTACGCTTAGTTGGGGATTTTGACTCATAATTCTGTATTATTGCAGAATGATATTACTCACTGGTGCTACAGGCTATATTGGCTCACATACATGGGTTGAGCTACTCGCGCGCGGCTACAAAGTGGTAGGCGTTGATAACTTCTCTAACTCTAACCCGCTCGTACTAAAACGCATCAAGTCATTGACTCAAATGGAACCCATTTTTCATGAGCTTGATGTGGGTAATCCAAATTTGCTTGATGTATTTGAAAAGTATCCCATTACTGCAGTGATTCATTTTGCAGCACTCAAAGCCGTAGGTGAGTCAGTGCAAAAGCCTGTGGAGTATTACCAAAATAATCTACTGGGGTTACTAAACTTGCTTAAGCTCTGTCGGAGTCACGGGGTTCATCAATTTGTATTTAGCTCCTCAGCTACGGTCTATCATCCTGAAAATCCCGTTCCCTATCAGGAAAATATGCGCTTAGGATCAGGCAGTCCTTATGGCTGGTCGAAGGTAATGTCGGAGCAAATCTTAAGAGATTTTGAGATGGCTTATCCAGCACTTAAGGTGGCTTACCTAAGATACTTCAATCCTGTTGGGGCTCACGAATCGGGCATGATTGGTGAAGACCCTAGAGGAATTCCTAATAACCTGATGCCTTATATAAGCCAGGTAGCAGTAGGTAAGCGTGACTATTTATCTGTATATGGCGGAGATTGGCCAACCATTGATGGGACAGGTGTTAGAGACTATATTCATGTGATGGATCTGGCAGAGGGTCATGTGGTAGCTCTCCAGTATCTGGCTGAAAAACAACAGTCAATCACCGTTAACTTAGGTGTGGGGCAAGGTACTTCTGTATTGCAACTCCTATCCGCTTTTGAGATAGCTTCTGGTAGAAAGATTCCATATAGGGTGGTCGATCGCAGAGCGGGTGATATTGCAGAATGTTACGCTGATGTTACTCTGACTCATCAATTATTGAACTGGAAAACCAAACGCTCTATTGATCAAATGTGTCTCGACGCTTGGCGTTGGCAGTCTAAAAATCCTAATGGGTACGAGTCTTAATTGAAAATTCTCCTTGTCAAACTCTCATCCTTAGGCGACGTCTTACATAACCTTCCCATCGTTTGGGATCTACGTAAGCAATACCCCAATGGCCAAATTGATTGGGTGGTGGAGGAGGGTTATGCCTCATTGCTCGATCCTTTAAAAACCACTGGCTCATTCACAGGGATCGATCGTGTTATACCCATAGCTTTCAGACGCTGGAAAAAATCTCTTAAAAGAGGTGAGTTTGTTCATTCCATCCAAGAATTTCTGACCTTCAAAAAAGAACTTCAAGAAGTTCAATACGATCTCATTATTGAAACCCAAGGTTTGATCAAGTCAGCCTATGTGACTTACTTAGCTAATAAATCAACCAATGCTCGTATCATTGGACTAGCTAATCAAACTGAGTATTCGGGCTATGAGCCATTGGCACGTAAGTTCTATACCGAATCAATACAAGTGCCTTTTCGTTGCCATGCCGTAGATCGCTCTCGCTACTTAGCGGCCGCCGCTTCTGACACACCACACCCTGATAGAACTCAAGCACCGCCACAGTTCTATCCAAATACTTATCAAGCCAGTCTTCAATCTCAGATTGGTGCCAATAAAGATTTATCGATCGATCAGCTAGGCTTTGATATTCATAAACCTTATGTCTTATGTTTTCATTCAACCGCAAGAAAAGCTAAGCGTTGGAGTAATGAGAGCTGGGCTGTGATTGGTAAAGAGTTATCTGATAGAGGTATGCAGGTAGTGTTGCCCTGGGGTAATCCAGAGGAAAAAATCATCAGCGCTCAATTAGCTAAGCAAATACCTCAAGCGATTGTTCCGGGTAGCTTTAGTATCAGCACCGCTTTTTATTTGGTGGCGAACGCAAAACTCACGATTGGCGTAGATACAGGACTCACTCATCTAGCGGCCATACT
Source organism: Polynucleobacter sp. MWH-Loch1C5 (assembly GCF_018881775.1). GTDB lineage: Bacteria > Pseudomonadota > Gammaproteobacteria > Burkholderiales > Burkholderiaceae > Polynucleobacter. Next base: position 547,011 of record NZ_JACVPR010000001.1, on the reverse strand, counting down.
CAATTGCCCAACCATTGAACTCTATTGTGATTCACCGCGCTGGAAAACCGAAGGATATTGGTCAGAGCAAGTCATTAATTTGGGCGATACCCAGGCACCACCCAGTATCGAAGAAGTTCGTCAGGCTATCAATAAGCTAATCGACTAAGAATAAGCTGATAGGTCTATCAAAAAAGCTATAACTTCTATTCAAATAATCAAAGATCACTTACTCACTACAAAGCCGTGGTTCGTTAGAGCTACTTCAATAGCGCGTTCACCGCCTGAAGATCTTCACTACTTAAAACAGCCGCTTGAGCTTTTAAGCGAAGACCATTCAAGATGGTGTCATAGCGTGCTTTGGCTAAATCACGACGGGTTGTAAATAAAGTGTCTTGCGCATTCAAGACATCAATATTGATACGCACACCCACTTCATAACCTAGCTTATTGGATTCCAAAGCACTCATTGCTGAAATCTCAGCGGCTTCGTAAGCTTTCACTTGGGCTAAGCCCTGATTAAAGCCCAAGAACGCTTGACGAGTTGCTTGAGCGATGGAGCGACGGGTATTTTGATAGTCAGATAGAGCTTTCTTTTCTAGGGCAGCTTTTTCACGAACCACGGATTGGGTATAGCCACTTGAAAAAATAGGTACCGTTAATTGAACAATACCTTGTGTAGAGAACGACTGTATGGGTAGTGTGCCGCTCGTAAGCGCATTAAAGCTTTCGCTATCGGTATAACTGCGTTGACCGACAAGTTCAACGCTCGGTAAATGACCGCCCACGGACTTAGAGGTTTCACGTTTAGCAACTTCATAGCTCAGTTTGCTCGCCACAACACTGTAGCTCACATCTTCAGCTTGAGAAACCCAATCATTCATCGACTGAGTAGGAGCTACGCCTATCACTGCATTGACATCAATATTCTTTGAGGCTTCTTGAGTAACTGTCGTTTTTTTCTTGCTCTTATTCGCTAATTTGCTACGGGCTGTCTTAGGATCTTCATTGACCACGAGACTAATCTTCGCCTCTGGAGCCAAACTCTTGAGTTCACCAATGGGTTTGCCCACAATTTGTTCGAGAGCGCCACGCTTGATTGTTAGATCCGCTTGTGCGGCAATTTCTTGAGCAACGACTAAATCAAAACGTGACTGCGCTTCATGGGTATCGGTAATGGTGGCTGTACCTACTTCAAAATTACGCTTGGCCTGTTCTAATTGCTCGGCAATCAAAGCCTTCTTATTGCGAGCCAGATTCAGAGTGTCTTGCGCATTCAAGACATTGAAATAAGCTTCGGTCACCCGAATCACTAAATCTTGTTCAGCGGCCGCGTATTGAGCAGCAGCAATGTCAGAGCTGATAAATCCTTGGCGCGCAGTTTCCCACTTATCCCAACTAAAGAGTGGTTGAGTCAGACGGACTGCCCAACCACGAGACATAAAGCGAGTTTCAGTATTGCCGCGTCTTGTGAAGTCATTTTGGGTTTCATTACCTGTGGCTACAACTTGTGGTAACAAGCCAGCAAAACCCTGCCAACGCTTTTCACGACCGGCGTCATAGGCATAACGGGCTGATAAAAACACAGGATCATTGTTGGCCGCCTCTTGATAGAGACTCAAGAGATCATTATTTGAAGCGACTATCTCAGACTTTTTGGCCTTATCTGCAGCAACGCTCGCTGCAATGCTGGCGGCAGAAACAGGTGGGGGTACATCAGAAACCGTCGCAGACGCTGGTGCTTGAGCATGAGCGCCACTCATCAATGCAATAGCTACCCCAATAGCCAAAACCAAGGGTTGTTTTTTGAAAGGTTTACCAGTCTGCATGCTCGTATCGATCTTATTCAATTGGCCAAAAGCCCATTTTGCACCAAAGTGCATGACTTTGCTTTATTTCACCCGAGGATCAAGCAGGCAAAGAACTTTGACTTGCTGTCAACTCGGTAGGGATTCAGATGCCTAAAGTAGTGGGTATCTGGACCTTAAAAAGCAAAACTCTCGATTTTGACCTTCGGTGATTGCAAGCTAGGGGTTAATGTTTCAAACAGAGCCGTCTCCTTGAAATAACTCGGCTCAATACGCTCAATCAGGGTGGCACGCATCACAGGTGCTTGACCCAAAATCACAAAGAGCTTGCCACCGACTGCTAATTGCAGTTTGAGGCCATCAGGCAAGCTTGGCATACTGCCAGAGATACAAATCACATCATAGGTTTGTGTGCCCCAACCGGTATAGCCATCTCCTTGGCAGACTCTGACATTCTTGATTAGATTTTTAGCCAAGTTCCCTTCGGCCAAAGACACCATCTTGGGGTCGATTTCAACACTCTCGACCTGATCGGCAAAAGCCGCCAAAAGAGCCGCCATATAGCCTGAACCCGTGCCAATCTCTAAAACCCGATCTTTGTAGCGTGGCTTAATCGTTTGCAGGATTCTGGCCTCCATCTTCGGCTCGAACATCACCTGACTCGCTTGGCTGGCGCCTGGCAGGGGTAATTGGGTATCAGTAAAGGCCAAGGTCTTCATGGAGTCTGATACGTAATTTTCCCGAGGGACATCCCGCAGGGTTTGCAACACCTCTGCATCAGACACGTTCCAAGGACGAATTTGCTGCTCAATGAGCTTATAGCGTAATGCTTCAAAATCGATGGAAGAATGAGCTGTGGGGTGGACTGAGGTGTGAGCTGAAGATTGAGGGGTATTCATAGATTGACTCATGATTGTTCTTAATAATCTATTTGATTGAAGTTAGCCAAAAAACCTTTACACAAGCGCTGTGCAATAAGCACATTTTAAATGACTGGTGTAATCTACTCATAGAATCACAAACAGTTTTGGAGACAGGCTTGAGCTTTTATAAAAATACGGCAATTTTCAGCGCCATAGTGAGTTATTGGCAAAAGAAATGGTTCAAGCGCAGCTTAATAGCCCTAGTGGCACTAATGACCATTTTTTTCATCTGGAAATTCACGAGCCAACTCTTAGGGCTCGATGATCCAGAATTCAGAACCGTCAAAATAGAAGAAGGGCCTCTCACAGTCACTATTAGTGCTAGTGGTACTCTGAACCCGGTGAAGTCAGTACAAGTCGGTACACAAGTCTCAGGCATGGTCTCTGACATCTATGTCGACTTTAATGATGTCGTTAAAAAAGGCCAAGTCATTGCTCGCATCGACCCTCGTGAGTGGCAGGCCCGTTTTGAACAAGCGGAGGCCAATTACATCTTGGCAAGACGCAATCATGAGAACAATAAAAAACTCATAGAAAAGAACTTTGTTTCGCCAGCGGCTTTTGATCAAACTTTGAGTGCTTATAAGAGTGCTAAGGCGGCCATGGATATGGCAAAAAAAGCATTGGATGACACGGTCATTCGGGCACCGGTCGATGGCGTGGTGGTTAAGCGCAGTGTCGAGCGGGGTCAAACTGTCGCCGCGAGCTTACAAGCCCCTGAGTTATTCATCATTGCGCAAAATTTGGCAGATATGCAGGTTGAGACCGCCATTGATGAATCTGATGTCGGGCGAATTACTGAAGGCATGAACGCGACTTTCACGGTCGATGCTTTCCCAGGCAGAGTATTTCAAAGCAAGGTCAAACAAATTCGTAAAGCACCGATTAATGTGCAAAACGTCATTACCTATACCGTATTGCTCACCGCGGAAAACCAAGATCTCAAACTTTTGCCTGGCATGACTGCCAATACCAACATCATTACCGAGAAAAAAGATCAGGTCGTCAAAGTCGCCAATGCCGCCTTGCGTTTTAAGATGCCCGATGACATCGCTAAGCAAATGGGCGTTGCTACCAGCTCACCCAGTGTACAAGCGAATGCTCCTGGTGCTGCCGCTGGCTCCAACGCGGGTCGTGCAGCTGGATCTCAAACTGGCCCCAGAAAACCTTATGGTGCTGGCGCACAGCGTGTGATGACTCGTAAAGTCTGGGTCTTAGAAGAAAAAGGTCTTGGTAAAAAGCCCGCACAAAAAACGATTCGTGTGGGTTTAACCGATGGTGGCATGACAGAAATCCTCCCAGTAGATGCGGATAATGCGACCAATAACTCAGCCACCCAGATCGATACCTTAAAACCAGGTACAGAAGTCATTGTGGGTATTGTAGGTTTAACACCAGCCCCTGCGACTCGCCCAACCGGTCCTAGACTCTTCTAATCAAAAGCTAAATACATCATGGCTTTGATTGATACCCGTGAGCTCATCAAGACCTATGGTGTGGGTGAGCAAGTCGTCAATGCTCTGAATGGTGTGAGCATCAAGATCGATGATGGTGAGTTTGTTGCGATTGTCGGGGCTTCAGGTTCTGGCAAATCGACCTTCATGAACATGATTGGGTGTTTAGATTTGCCGACGAGTGGCACTTACCATCTGGCTGGTGAAAATGTGGCAGAGCTCACAGCTGATGAGCTCGCTGATTTGCGCAATCGCCGTATCGGTTTTGTCTTTCAGCAATTCAATCTCTTAGCGAGAACCTCGGCACTAGAAAACGTTGCGATGCCTTTGCTCTATGCCCGAGAGCTCGAGCTTGCAAAAGATACTCAAGCCTCTGCCCAGACCCCTACCCAGGTCTCTACCCAGACTAAGAGTCTCAAAACCAAAAAACGCTACGCCACCAAAGAAGAGCGTTTGGCGCACGCCAAAATGCGCCTAGAGCAAGTCGGTCTTGGGGAGCGTTTGTGCAACACACCTGCCCAGCTCTCCGGTGGGCAACAACAACGCGTTGCGATTGCGAGAGCCTTAGTTAATGACCCTGATTTAATTCTGGCTGATGAGCCCACAGGGGCATTGGATTCAAAAACCAGTGCCGAAGTCATGGCCTTACTCACAGAACTCAATCACCAAGGTATGACCGTGATTGTGGTCACCCATGAGGCCGATGTAGCCGCTTATGCCAGACGCACGATCACTTTCAAAGATGGACAGGTCATTAGTGATCAAATCAACCCACCTTTGAATGATCGTTCTGCAAAAGAGCCTATACATTCAGAAGCGCAGTCAGGAGCGAAGTCAGGAGCGAAGTCAGAAGCACAGCCAGGAGTGCAGCATGATTAATTTCATCATTGCTTTGCAAGCGCTCAAGGTCAATAAATTACGCTCGGCACTTACGATGCTAGGCATCATCATTGGTGTAGCTGCTGTGATTGTCATGATTGCTGTGGGTAGTGGTGCGCAACTCAGAGTCAAAGAACAAATCGCGGGCTTAGGTTCTAACCTTATGATTCTGTGGCCTGGTTCGGCTACCACTGCCGGTGTACGAGGTGGTAGTGGTACGGCCCAGACTTTGGTCGAAGAAGATGCCTGGGCCATCATGAGTGAGATTCCGGAGATTCAGGTGGCAGCCCCTACGCAAAGGGGTAGTGGTCAAATCGTTTGGGGCAATACCAACTGGTTAGCAGCGATTGTCGGTGCCACCCCTGAATACTTTGAAGCCCGTGACTGGAATTTAGTCTCTGGCCGTATTTTTGAGGTCGGTGAAATCTCGAGTGCCGGTAAGGTCGCCATCATTGGTCAAACCGTGGCGCGCGAACTCTTTGGTGAATCAGACCCGGTCGATCAAATCATTCGTGTCAGAGGTGTGCCATTTACCGTCATTGGTCTTTTAGAGAAAAAAGGCCAAAGCCTCATGGGCCAGGATCAAGATGACATCGTCATCATTCCGCTCTCCACCGCCCGCAACAAAATATTCGGTGCACTACAAGGCAGAATCGGGCGAGTCAGTTCTATCTTTGTTAAAGCACGTGCTGAAGCGAATATGAAAGACGCGGAAGACAAAGTCAGGGAACTCTTAAGGCAACGCCATCGCTTGGGGCCCAATACCCCTGATGACTTTTCATTGCGCAACCTCACGGAGATTTTGCAAGCTCAGGAAGCTGCAAGCCGAGTCATGGCGATTCTCTTGGCAGCTGTCGCCTCGGTATCTCTTTTGGTTGGCGGGATTGGGATCATGAATATCATGTTGGTCTCTGTCACTGAAAGAACCCGAGAGATTGGTTTACGCATGGCCGTAGGCGCACGCTCTAAAGATATCTTGCAACAGTTCTTAGTTGAAGCCATTACATTATCGACCATTGGCGGTGTATTGGGCATTCTCTTGGGGGCTTTGGGAACTTGGCTGGTGGCTGAGTTAGCCGAATGGCGTGTGAACCTCTCTGTTTTCTCGATCATCCTAGCGGTCGGATTCTCAGCCATCATTGGCATCTTCTTTGGTTACTACCCAGCTAAAAAGGCTGCGGCGATGCAACCTATCCAGGCTTTACGCTACGAATAAGTAATCCTTCTTGCCTAATCAAAAAATTAGTCGGGTACTAGTTACTTGATTTCATTCAATAAAATATTGATTCTGACTAAATTAAAATACTTTTTAAAAAAGTCGCGACTAAATTAAAAAGTGATTTAAAATAGTCAGATGAAGAGATATTTGGATTTTGTAATTCAAAAAGATTTAGACAGCAAGTTAGTGATTCTGACTGGCCCACGTCAAGTCGGTAAGACTACTTTATCTCGTCATTTGGCAACTCAAGATGGCTATCAATATCTCAATTGGGATATTCCGAATGATCGTCAAATTCTCCAGGCGGGTAGCTGGGATACAAAAGTACCCCTATTAATTTTTGATGAGATTCACAAAATGCCTAACTGGAAAACCTGGCTAAAAGGGGTTGCAGATGCCCGTATCAGTCGCCAGGCTCAGGGTGAAAGCTTCCAGAAAATTTTAGTCACTGGGAGTGCTCGTATGGATACTTATAGACAAACAGGTGAGTCTCTTGCCGGGCGATATTTTGCATGGCGCCTACATCCCATATCAGTAAAAGAGTTAGTCAGTTACCAAGGAATGTCCGCAGAAGCAGCATTAGATCATTTAATGCTGCGCGGTGGCTTTCCAGAACCTTGCTTAGCATCGACTGAGCTTGAGGCGAATCGTTGGCGGCAACAATATTTCACAGATTTGGTGAGAGAGGATGTTTTAGAGTTTTCGCGTATTCATGAGATTTCGGCGATGCGTACATTTGTTGAAATGTTACGTGACCGAGTGGGTTCACCCTTGTCACTGGCATCCATGGCGCGTGATTTACAAATTTCATCGCCGACTTTGAAGAAATATCTTGAGATACTAGAGGCCTTGTATATCGTTTTTGTTGTACACCCATGGCACCAGAATATTGCTCGTTCATTACTGCAAGCACCTAAAGTTTATTTTTACGATACGGCCTATGTAAGAGGAGACGAAGGCATACGTTTTGAGAATGCAGTTGCTAATATGCTCTTAAAACATAGCAATTATCTGGAAGACTCTTTGGGTCAAGCGCATGGTTTGCATTACATTCGTAATAAAGAGGGTGGTGAGATAGACTTTGTTCTGACTCAGCAAGAACAAATCACACATCTTATTGAGTGCAAGCTCTCAAAATCGTCAATTTCAAAAACATTACGTACAAAAGCTGCGCAATTCAGTCAGGCAGAAGCTATTCAGCTAACCAGAACCCTGGATCAAACTGAAAACAGAGAAGGTGTTTGGCTAAAAAAAGCATCAGATTGGTTAAACGAATTAGCTGCATAGTCAACTCGTTAAATGAATATTCTGAGCCATCTGGCTTTATGATGGAGCCCCATGGATATCTATTTGCTTATTAAAGCCGCCATTTTGGGCGTCGTTGAAGGTCTCACGGAGTTTCTGCCGATTTCATCAACGGGTCATCTGATTCTTGTGGGGCACTTACTAGACTTCAATGATGACAAAGGCAAAGCCTTTGAAGTCATTATTCAGTTTGGCGCCATCTTGGCCGTTTGTTGGGAATATCGTCAAAGACTCTGGGGTGTAGTGCGTCATCTCACATCACAAGCCGATGCTCAGCGCTTTGCCATCAACATCATCATCGCGACTGTGCCTGCGATTGTTTTGGCCTTACTCTTGGGTAAATATATCAAGAGTGTCTTGTTCTCCCCCATCCCTGTGGCGACAGCCTTTATCGTGGGTGCCTTAATCATCTTTTGGGCAGAAGCCAGACAAAAGCGTCTTCTTGAAAATCCTCAAAAATCACAAAGCACTGCAGTTGGTGAGGAAGTTCGTATAGAGTCTGTCGATGATTTACGTTGGCAAGATGCTCTCAAAATTGGCTTAGCGCAGTGTGCTGCCTTAATTCCAGGAACATCCCGCTCAGGAGCAACCATTATCGGCGGCATGCTCTTTGGCTTGCCCAGAAAAGTGGCTACAGAATTTTCTTTCTACTTAGCCATCCCAGTCATTGGTGGAGCCACTCTCTATGAGTTACTCAAACTCAGACATGTTTTAGGTGAAACCTCTTGGTCTACATTTGGACCCACTCTAGCAGTTGGTTTTGTTGTTTCTTTTATTTCTGCATTTATTTGTATTCGTTGGCTGATTCGTTATGTGGCTACTCATGACTTCAGAATCTTTGCCTGGTACCGCATTATCTTTGGTGTGATTGTTTTAGTCACCGCGGCCACTGGTTGGGTGAATTGGTCCCAATAGATCCTAGTAGATCCTAATAAATCCCAGAAGATCACGAATAGATCCCAATAAAACAACCAAGCGAAGAAGGACTCAATAGTTGCTGACTGAATCAGTCAGCATGAAGATCAAGAACGTGAGTTCTTGTTATGAACTGCGGACTTATCGTCAACGCTACTTCTCAGCTGACGATTCGCTTGCAGCATCGAGCCATCGATTTGAGCGCCTGTTTCAATATGAAACGATTCAGAATGAATATCGCCTTTGACCACCGCAGAAGCCGATAAGGTGACGCTGTCTTTAGCGTAAATCGTGCCATGCACAATGCCAGCTACATAGGCGCGATTGCAAATGATATTGCCGTGGATTTCACCATCAGGACCGATGGCGATCGTACAAGGGTATTTATCAGCAGGTTCTAAATTACCAAAAACTCTGCCATCGATACGCACACTATCGTGTACCGTCATGCGACCTTGGATCTCAGTTGTTTTGCCCACCAAAGTGTCAAAACTTTCCAAGCCCGTCATGGCATTCATTTTTTTGTTCTTGTTAAACACTGCTTACTCACCCTTTTTATGTTTCTGTCTGCATAATTTTGTGTCTTGAAATATCAAAAATGACAGAAACTTCTAATAAGTAGCAGTATATCGCAGCGCACCCTAAAAATTCACCGTAGGGCAAATTAGTGAAGAAGTTTGTAGGTGATTGCCACATACTAAAAAATAGAATCTCTAAGTGATTGATTTTTATGTGAGCTCGATTCGCTACAATCATGCCTATGTCAAGTCCAGATCCTTCTACCCCAACATCTGCAGCCAATGAGGTGAACACGACCCCTTATTTACGTAGGATCAAATCTTTTGTATTAAGGGCGGGACGCCTCACTGAGGGTCAAGCTAAAGCCATCGAAACTTTGGGACCGAAGTACCTGTTGCCATTCACGGGCAAAGCCATTGATTGGCAATTAGCCTTCGGTCACACTGACCGCCCCAAGATCTTAGAAATTGGTTTTGGTATGGGGGAAACCAGCGCCAAGATTGCTTCGATTCGACCGCAAGATGATTTTCTTGCGCTAGAGGTTCATGAACCGGGCGTGGGTGCTTTATTAAAACTGATTGGCGAAAACCAACTGAGCAATTTACGCTTGATGCGCCATGATGCTGTAGAAGTGATTGAGCAAATGATTCCTGATCAGTTTCTTGATGGTATTCATATTTATTTCCCAGACCCGTGGCATAAAAAGCGTCACCACAAGCGACGCTTGATCCAAGCCCCTTTTGCCAAACTGCTGGCAAGTAAATTAAAAAGAGGAGGCTATTGGCATCTGGCGACGGATTGGGAAGATTACGCGATACAGATGCTGGAAGTCCTGAATCAAGAATCTCAACTCCAGAACATCGGCACTGAAAACGGCTACGCCTTAAAACCAGACTATCGACCCACCACCAAGTTTGAAAACCGTGGTCTACGTTTAGGTCATGGGGTCTGGGATTTGATGTATCAAAAACTCTAGTAAAAGCTTTGAGTGATAGCGCTTGCTACCACTCAAGACCTAAGACTATAAGCCTAAGCAAACATACTTCATCTCTAGGTATTCTTCGATACCCCAGACGCTACCCTCGCGACCTAGACCTGATTGTTTGACACCGCCAAAAGGCGCGATCTCGTTCGAGATCAAACCGGTGTTCACGCCAACCATACCGAACTCTAAAGCTTCAGCCACACGCCAGATACGACCGATATCTCTGCTAAAGAAATAAGACGCTAGACCAAACTCACTATCGTTGGCCATTTCAATGACTTCAGCCTCGGTTTTAAATGGCATCACGGCAGCGACAGGGCCAAATGTTTCTTCACGGGTGATCAGCATCCCTTTTTTGACACCTGATAAAACCGTAGGCTCAAAGAATGTGCCGCCGAGCGCATGGCGCTGGCCGCCGGCCACCACCTTCGCACCTTGAGCCACTGCGTCGGCAATATGGGCTTCAACTTTAGCAACAGCTTGTTCATCAATCAATGGACCTTGTTGTACGCCCTCATCGGTGCCTTTGCCCACGCGAATCTTTTTCGACTCTGCGGCCAGTTTTTCAACAAAGGTGTCGTGTAGGCTTTCATGAACGTAAAAGCGGTTCGTACAGACACAGGTTTGACCTGCATTGCGATACTTGGATTGCACTGCGCCACGCACAGCCGCATCTAAGTCTGCATCTTCGAACACGATAAAGGGTGCATGACCACCGAGCTCCAGCGCTACCTTCTTCACGGTCGGCGCGCATTGGGCCATCAGGATACGACCCACAGGGGTCGAACCTGTAAATGAGAGATGACGCACCACAGGTGAGGCACATAAAACTTTACCAACCTCCACCGAGTTACTGGCGTCTGCAGTCACGATATTCACAACTCCCTCGGGAATACCTGCTTCGCGGGCTAATTCTGCCAGAGCGAGGGCAGATAGGGGGGTTTGCTCAGCGGGTTTAATCACAATCGTGCAGCCAGCCGCAATCGCGGGGGCTACCTTGCGCGTAATCATCGCCATTGGAAAGTTCCATGGCGTGATCGACACACAAACACCAATCGGTTGTTTAAGAACCATCATGCGTTTGTCTGACCAGGTGGTGCCGGGAATAGCACCCATTACACGCTTGGCTTCTTCAGCAAACCATTCTAAGAAAGAGGCACCATAAACGACTTCACCGCGGGCTTCAGCCAATGCTTTACCTTGCTCTTGGGTCATGAGCAGTGCCAAACGCTCTGAGTGAGCAAGTACTAACTCATGCCAGCGACGCAAGATAATCGAACGTTCTTTACCTGTTTTAGAGCGCCAAGCAGGTAGAGCCGCTTGGGCACGATCAATAGCCAATTGAGCCTCTTGGGGGCCCATATTAGCTACATGTTCAATCACTTCACCAGTCGCTGGATTAATGACCGGAAAGCTAGATAAGTGTGGGTTGTCTCTTAGATTTGTCATACCCGAAAGATTAGCATGTTCAGGACAAATCTGTGTCAAAGCGCCTTGTTGAGACGTTCACATACGAGATTGAACTTCGCCTCAGAGCTCATCATTGAAAAATCCTCAGCGGGACTCGAGCTCATTCAAGCAAGGTTCTTGGCTGAGCGTATGGCAAAGATTTCGGTAGCTCAGTACAAAAAATCCACAACCTATGGGGAAAGCGCCCTTTTGGGCACTAAATGTAGTTTTTTCATGATACAAAATTAGTGCCCACTAACTTAAAAAAAGGACTTTGATATCAAGGCTGAACTAGCGTTAACCCTAGATAATATGTGGGTTTATACAGGCTTTTCTATAAGCAGAATGTATATAAAAGTCATTCTTTATACTTGACATGATATATACGGCTACCTAAGATTCGTCAGAACTTGCGCTTGCTGCGCTGCAATATAAAGCCAGTCAAGAGCAAACAATTTTTGTAAAGCGACTTAAAGGTCAGGATGAACACAACTTTGAGGATGAACGACATGATGACAAAGCACAGAGCTAGCTCTGAGCCGAAGACATTCGCTCAGACATTCAAAGCGGGCACAAGATTAATCAAGACCCTGCAACGTTTTACCAGTGGGATGGGAGTATTGGCGGGCTTTCTAGCGATTAGCCTCTGGTTGAATGAACCCAAAAGGATCGAATTCGCGAGCTGGCTGATTCCAGGTCCCGCCTATGAGATCTTCACCAATACATTTAATACAGACGCAGTACCTTCAGTGGCCTACCATGCCTCTAAGATCCCCGCGAATCTCGTGGATCAGCAAGCCATCGACTCACAGGTCTTAAAAACCGAGTCTGAGCGTGAGGCGGTAGCCAAGTATTTATCGAATAAATACAAGATCGCCATGAGCGCCAGCCGTGAGTTTGTCGCTAAAGCAGCTGCAGTCAGCCAAGAGGTGGGCTTAGACCCCACCTTGATCTTAGCGGTCGCTGCTGTGGAATCTAGCTTTAACCCCCTGGCAGAGAGCAAAAAAGGTGCTCAGGGCCTGATGCAAGTCATGACACGCATGCATTTGGATAAATATCAGCTCTTTGGTGGCCATGAGGCCGCTTTAGATCCGGATGCGAACTTACGTGTCGGTGCTTGGATTTTGCGTGAGTACATCGCTAAGGGGGGCTCTTTAGAAGCAGGTTTACGCCTTTATGTAGGTGCTTCATCGAGCTGGATCAATGATGGTGGCTATGGCGATAAAGTTCTGGCAGAACGTCAGCGTTTGCGTCAGGCGGCTGGACAAAAATATGCTGAGCGCGTCAAACTGATTCCACCGATTCAGCTCTAATAGTTCAAGCAGCCTTCAACAAAAAAGCCCGCGATCTGCGGGCTTTTTATATGGTGGGCTTTTTATATCGGGCTCTTTACATCGGCGGTTTTTTATTCAAGCTTTATAAAAAGAAAAAAGACTTGATCTAGCGCTGTGCCGTCTCATGCGGGCGCCATTCTTGGGCGAGTTTATCCAGCACGCCATTGACATACTTATGACCGTCTGTGCCCCCAAAGACCTTGGCTAGCTCGACCGCTTCATTGATGGCGACCTTAAATGGCACGCTGATATCGTGAGCGAGCTCATAAGTGGCAATCAATAGGGCAGCTAGCTCAACAGGAGATAACTCCTCGAGAGGGCGATCTAAATGCTTTTTGATCGAGGCTTCAAGGGTATCAAAGTGGTTCACGACACCACTAAACAAATGGTTAAAGAGGTCTTCTTGGCATTTTTTAAAGCCAGGATCTTCTGCTAGCTGTTTGGTAATCGTGGCGTGGTCAGCAAAGCCACCGGAGGCTTTCACCACTAACCATTGATAAATCCCTTGTAAAGCGTATTCACGAGCGCGACGGCGCGGTGTTAATGAGCGCTTGACCGTCGTTGAAGAGATCGGCTTTTGTAATTGTTGGTAATCAAAATTCATGACAGGATTATTCCTCGTCAAAAGCTTCTTCGTCAGGGGTTAGACCAATCGAGAGATTAGCCATCTCAACGGCGGTACGGGCACAGTCACGGCCTTTTTCAGTAACGCGTGCCAATGCTTGTGCATCGGTGTCACAAGTCAGTACGCCATTTGCAATCGGGATCCCGTAATCTAAGCCTACACGTGTAATACCTGCACCAGATTCATTCGAGACTAATTCAAAATGGTAAGTCTCACCACGAATCACTGCCCCTAAAGCAATCAAGGCATCGAATTCACCAGTATCGGCCAATTTTTGTAAGGCGAGAGGAATTTCCAAAGCACCCGGTACTGTAGTGATTACGATATCTTCTTGAGCAACGCCTAAGGCGAGTAATTCAGTAACACAAGCTTTTGTCAGACCTGTACAGATATCTTCGTTAAAGCGGGCCTGCACAATCGCAATCGATAGCTCCTGACCGTTGAGGTCAGCTTCGATACGATCAATCGATTCAAGAGAATTAGTCATGGCAGGCCTTCAAGAAAAAGTTAAATAACAAAAATATCAAAACAAAAACAAGACTACAGAGATTAATAATCAGAGCTATGAAGCACTATACGGTAAATGACCGGTCACTTCTAAATCGTAGCCCGACATCGTGGGCAACTTACCGGGTTTAGCGAGCAGCTTCATTTTCTGTATCCCTAAGTCGCGCAAAATCTGTGCGCCGATACCGTAGGTTCTAAAGTCAGTTTTACGCTGCGGATTGACAGGGGCATGACCATCTAATTTGCCGAGTTGATTGAACCAAGCATCGGTATTCACAGCAGCGCTGCCTGCGCAATTGAGAAGTACTAAAACACCTGCTTCACTTTCAGCAATTTTTTGTAAAGCCGCAGTCACCGGCCATGAATGACTCGCCGATTGAGTCTCTAAAACATCCAAAATCGTGGCGGGCTCATGCACGCGGACCAGAGTTTCTTTCTCAGCTGCAGGTTGCCCTTTCACAAGGGCTAAATGGGCACACCCTGTCGGACTGTCTTTATACGCTACACCGCGCAACTCACCCCACGGAGTGTGAAATACGCGCTCACCTTGACGAGTGATGATGCTCTCATTGCGGCTACGGTAATGAATCAAATCAACAATGGTGCCAATCTTGAGGCCATGTTCTTTAGCGAACTCAATCAAATCTGGTAGGCGCGCCATCGTGCCATCGTCTTTCATGATTTCACAAATCACAGACGTTGGGCTACAACCGGCTAACTCTGCTAAGTCGCAACCCGCCTCGGTATGGCCTGAGCGCACCAACACCCCACCGGCTTGAGCCATGAGCGGAAAAATATGACCAGGCATCACGATATCGCGTGGTTTTGCATCCGGTGCAACGGCGACGCGAATAGTGTGAGCACGATCAGCCGCAGAAATGCCCGTGGTTACACCTTCTGCAGCTTCAATCGAGACTGTAAAGTTCGTGCCCAAAGCGGCAGTGTTGTCACGGACCATCAACGGTAGGTTGAGCTGTTCACAGCGCTCGCGTCTTAAGGTCAAGCAAATCAAACCACGCCCATACTTGGCCATGAAATTAATTGCTTCTGCGCTCACATGATCAGCGGCTAAAACCAGGTCACCCTCGTTTTCGCGATCTTCTTCGTCGACCAAAATCACCATCTTGCCGGCACGCATGTCGGCAATGATCTCTTCAACGGGAGCGAGTGAGTAGTTGCTTTGGGTCATAGACCCGTGATTTTACGGCTTTTTATGCCTTTGAGGCGAATTTCTCACCCCAACGCCATGAAGTATCAAGAAATGAAGCCTTATTTTTCCAGGCTGAGCATACGCTCGACGTAACGCGCAATCAAATCCACTTCTAAGTTAACGCTAGAGCCTGATTTTAAAAAGCGCAGCGTCGTATGCTCTAAGGTGTGCGGAATTAAATTGATGTGCATGATGCAACCATCAGGAGTATCTTCGACT
Organism: Polynucleobacter sp. MWH-Loch1C5; assembly: GCF_018881775.1. GTDB lineage: Bacteria > Pseudomonadota > Gammaproteobacteria > Burkholderiales > Burkholderiaceae > Polynucleobacter. Next base: position 531,681 of record NZ_JACVPR010000001.1, on the reverse strand, counting down.
CGATTAACGGTCAAGGATGTGCCATTGACCACTACCGAGCCTTTATAAGCCAGATACTTGGCTAAAAAGTGTGGTGCCAAAATGGCTAAATGCCAGGAACCCTCGGCTTTGACCTCGTTAAAACTCTGTACATGACCGATACCATCCACATGGCCCGATACCAAATGACCGCCTAGGCGATCATTGACGCGTAGGGCTTTTTCTAAATTGACGGGCCCCGTGTGATCAAGGCCTGCTGTTTTATCGAGTGATTCAGCAGAAATATCAATCCAAAAATGAGGGGCACTCAGTTGTACCACTGTCATGCACGCCCCCTGAATAGCAATGCTGTCACCCAGTTGCACATCAGACAAATCGAGTGAGCCCGCCTGTATTTTTAGGCGATGACCGTCTCCTAAAGGACTGATCTCCTCAATTTGACCTACTGCCTGAATAATCCCTGTGAACATAAATCGATCTTAACAAGTGAATTAAATTAGATATAAAAAAAGACTAGCTCTTAGGTCTTAGGCGGATTCTTAAGTCGGAGCCAATGATTTGCTGTTCATGATACTGCCACTCAAGACCATCTGCTAATGACTCGAGTTGTGTCAGTTCAGGTAAACGAGCCAAGCCTATCCCTGAACCTAATAATTTGGGAGCCAGATAAATCAGTAGTTCATCCACACAATGACTCTGAATCAGTGAGCCATTGAGTTTGAAGCCGGCTTCAACGTGAACTTCGTTGATATGACGTTTTTCGGCTAGATAACGCAAAGTTTCCTGTAAATCTACTTTGCCATGAGCGCCTGGTAAGCTCACGAGCTGGATATTGCTGTCAGCCAGTTCATGATTTAAATGATCAACGCGATCTTTAGAGGCAGCACCATAAAAAATCATAGTCGGTGCGATTTGTGTATCTAAGATTTTGGCAGTAGGGTCCACGTCTAAAAAAGAATCAATCAAGACTCGTAAGGGTTGGCGAGTACTTGCAACATCACGAACGGTCAGTTGTGGATCATCTTCTTTGACGGTGCCAATACCTGTCAGGATGCAGCAGGCACGAGCGCGCCAGCGATGACCATCAGCGCGTGCAGCGCTAGAGGTAATCCATTGGCTCACACCATTATCTAAAGCCGTTCGTCCATCTAAACTCGCAGCTATTTTCATGCGCACAAAAGGCATACCGGTACGCATCCGTTGAATAAAGCCGATATTGAGTTCTGCGGCCTCTTTTTCTAATAGACCACAGCGTACTGTCATGCCTGCCGCACGTAAGGCTTGCAAACCCTGACCGGCGACCAATGGGTTGGGATCTTCCATGGCGGCAATGACCGTGCTAATACCAGCAGCAATCAAGCTCTCTGTACAGGGAGGAGTGCGACCATGATGACAACATGGTTCAAGTGTGACGTAGGCTGTCGCTCCTGCCACTGAATGACCTTGCGATTTCGCATCCATCAGGGCCATGATTTCAGCATGGGCAAAACCAACGGCTTGGGTATGGCCTTGGCCAATCACGCGACCGTCTTTGACCAATACGCAACCCACGCGTGGGTTCGGATTGGATGTAAATAAAGCCTCATGCGCCAAGCTCAATGCTTGACTCATGAACTGGTGATCGGCAGCGGAATACATGCCTAAAGTTTACGCTGAAAACCCCTTTATGAATCACTACAAGTCATATGCTTGGGATTGCAGAGACGCCAGCGACCCCCAGGACCGAGAATCACATGTCTTTGTATTGCAGGATACAGTTGAGAGCGCCAAATTAAGCGATTCGCTAAAAAACCACCAGAACTGAGTTGCCCAAAATAACCGCGTTCAAAGCTTAATTGAGACACAGATTGAGATGAGTGCAACGCCTTCTCCCGAAAACCTTGTTGAGGCTTGAGTAATTCCCACGCAACCACCACCTGAGGGTCAGGTATCTGCGTGAACACAATCTCTTGGCCTATCCAAATATTCCAACCGGCAGACCAATCATTGGACTCACGTGAGCGCATGAACACCGGCTTCTCCTCATTTAAGGACAGTGCCCGAGCGCGCTGAGCACTGTGCATGAAGGCTTGACTGACAGCCTCGACCTGCCAAGCTGCTACAAGCTGATTGAATAATGGAGTTGAACTTAAAAAAGCTGCAGCCAATAAACCCATCACGACCATCAATTCCACTAGGGTCAAGCCGCTGTTACTCATTAAAGAACGCTTCATGGTCGAGCTTTCTTATTAGAGCGCGAGCGAGGCCTACTCGTTTTGATAGGAGCATTGTCTGAAGGATCTGTCTTCATGGGGGCTGGTGTAGACGCAAGAGGGAGAGGATGAATTTCCATCACTTTTGCATGGCGTATTTCCCATGCTTTGAGATGAGCATTCACAATCACAAGATGATTCACGCTATGCATCAGAACTGTTTGAGTGATGCCAGTGACCAAGCTCATCCAAATGAGCATCCATAAGAGGGTAAAGCCTGCCGAGTTCACTGCTGCCGACTTCATTGCTGAAAACTTGCCCAGATAGTATGTGTATCAATCTGTGCGCGACCCCGGCGCCACTCGATCCTGGTTTGCAGGGCAATCACATCAGACCACCCCCAATGACCTGGGCCTGCTTTTTCATGAATTTCATGAGGTTCTAGCCAGATGAGTTGTGCGTCTTGCCAAACGCCGAGTTGTATTTGTATGCCGTGTACACCACTAGCAACCGCATGGTGATAGAGCTTATTCTTTTGGGACTCTCTGACCATATAGAGTAGATGTTCACGAGCGCGACCATAACCTTGTTGTTGTACAAAAAAACCTACCAACCCACCAGAGTTTGAAGATTTATCCTTAGCCAATGAGGTGTAAACATAAAAAGCATCTGAGCCATGAATGCTCGCCACCCCTTTACGAATCACAAACTGACCTTTTTGTTTGAGGTCAATCGCTGAACTATTGGCAACGCGATAGAGTCCGAACTGCTGATCTCTGCGTTTGGCGCTAGAGACTGTATCGTTCATGAGGTGTAGGCCTTCAAGAACATGAACCATGAGCTCAGCACGTTCTCGATAACGAGATACCGAATCAAGCACTTGTGTGGTTTGGTGCACGCTCAGTGCGCACAATAAAACGCCAATACCACTGGCCATAGAAATTTCAATCAATGTCACGGAGAGGGCGCCATCCTCTGACGTAAAAGTAGCAGATGATCTAAAACATACTGGCGATCTTTAGCTAAGACTTTTTGAATCGCAGCCTCTTGTTGACCTAGCTTCAGATATAAGTGCGTGAAATGCCAATCTATCAGGGCTAAGCCGATATTAAAAAGAGTGAGTGCGACAACGAGCTCTAATAAAGAAAAGCCTGAAGCAATATTTTTTGACATGGAGCCATCATCTCAGCCCCAGAAAAAATCAGGAAGGTAAAAAGATGGACAAAGCCTATGGGAAATGACAGATTTTTAAACTTGGTTTTGACAATCTGTCAGGCGTAGTCGCCCCAGAAGTTTTACTTACTTCAACTCTTTGAGGGCACTCTCAAAAGATTCAATATCAGCAAAGCTCTTATAGACTGAAGCAAAGCGGATGTAGGCGACTTTATCTAAGCGTTTGAGCTCGCGCATCACCAGTTCGCCAACGCGATCGCTAGGTATCTCTTTTTCACCGGTGGCCTGTAAGCGCTCTTCAATATTACGTATCGCTTCTTCTACTGCTTCTGCTGAGACCGGACGCTTACGCAGTGCAATACCCATTGAGCCTTGCAGTTTGGCACGGTTGTATTCCACGCGGCTGCCATTCTTTTTAACAATCGCAGGCAGGGCGAGTTCTGGTCTTTCGTAAGTCGTAAAACGTTTGTCACACTTTTCGCAACGGCGACGACGTTTGATTACGTCGCCTTCTTCAGATACCCGAGTATCGAGTACTTGGGTATCTGGGTGTTTGCAAAAAGGACAATGCATAGAGGCTTTCGCTGCTCGCTTTAATGATGCGCTATCGAATGATGCACAATCTTAAGCACCATACACAGGGAAGCGCTTTGTCAGGGCTTCCACTTCGGAGCGTACGCGAGCAATCGTTGCAGCATCGTTTGGATTATCCAAAACATCAGCCACTAAATTTGCAACCGCAATCGCTTGCTCTTCCTTAAAACCACGGGTGGTCATCGCTGGTGAACCCAAACGAATACCGCTCGTTACAAATGGCTTTTCTGGATCGTTCGGAATAGCATTCTTATTACAAGTAATGTGCGCCTCACCCAAAACGCGCTCAGCATCTTTACCTGTGATTTTCTTAGCACGTAGGTCAACCAACATCACGTGGGATTGAGTGGTGCCTGAGACGATGCGCAAACCACGTTTTACCAGGGTGTCTGCCATTGCCTTGGCATTGGCAATCACTTGCTGTTGATAAGCTTTGAACGAAGGCTCAAGCGCTTCTTTAAAAGCCACTGCCTTAGCAGCAATCACATGCATTAAAGGACCACCTTGTAGACCTGGGAAAATCGCAGAGTTAATGGCTTTTTCATGCTCGGCTTTCATCAAAATGATGCCGCCACGTGGACCACGCAAACTCTTGTGTGTGGTCGATGTCACGATATCTGCGTGAGGCACTGGATTTGGATACACACCAGCAGCAATCAAGCCAGCATAGTGAGCCATATCCACCATAAAGAGAGCACCCACTTCTTTAGCGATCTTGGCAAAACGAGCAAAGTCGATATGCAATGAGTAAGCAGAGGCACCCGCAATAATTAACTTAGGCTTGTGCTCACGCGCTAAACGCTCCATTTGCTCGTAATCGATTTCTTCTTTGGCGTTCAGGCCATAAGGCACCACATTGAACCATTTACCGCTCATGTTCAAAGCCATACCGTGCGTTAGGTGGCCGCCTTCAGCCAAGCTCATACCCATGATCGTGTCGCCAGGCTTCAAAAAGGCTAGGAAAACTGCTTCATTAGCAGAGGCGCCGCAGTGGGGTTGTACGTTAGCCGCATCAGCGCCAAATAATTGCTTTAAACGGTCGATCGCGAGTTGCTCGGCAATATCGACGTATTCACAGCCGCCGTAATAGCGCTTGCCAGGATAGCCTTCGGCATACTTATTTGTCAGTTGTGAGCCTTGGGCTTCCAAAACGGCCGGAGAGGTGTAATTTTCTGAGGCAATCAGCTCGATATGGTCCTCCTGGCGCTTATTTTCTGCGCAGATGGCATCCCACAGAGCGGGGTCGGTTTTGGCGAGGTTTTGACTACGTGAAAACATGATTTGGACTTTCTTTGGGTGAAAACAACAAAGGCTTGGCTTACGCTAAACTCTTAAAGCACTAAATGATACAAAAAAACGTCGAAGGAGACTTAAAAATGAAGCAACTCACTGTCTTGGTGACCGGAGCTACGGCTGGTTTTGGTCAAGCAACTGCAGCCCGTTTCTTAGCCGAAGGCCATAAAGTCATTGCTGCTGGCCGCCGCCAGGAGCGTTTGGACGCATTTAAGAAGAGTTTGCCTGCTGATCAGCAAGCTCGTCTACACACGACTGTGCTCGATGTCACGGTCAAAGACCAGGTTTTTGCCCTCCCAGCCCAGTTACCTGCAGATTTCGCGAATGTGAGCGTTTTAGTCAATAACGCCGGTTTAGCTTTGGGTCTTGAGCCAGCTCACCAAGTAGCCTTGGATGACTGGGAAAAAATGGTGGAAACCAATATCAGGGGTCTGATGTACATGACACGCGCCTTTTTGCCGGGCATGGTTGAGCGTGGTCAGGGCCATGTTTTCAATTTGGGCTCAATCGCAGGCCGTTATCCCTACCCGGGCGGTAATGTCTACGGTGGCACCAAAGCTTTTGTGCGCCAATTTACCCTCAATCTCAAATCTGACCTCTTAGGCACCCCTGTGCGCGTCACAGACGTGGCCCCAGGTCTTTGCTCAGGGACAGAGTTCTCGAACGTGCGTTTTAAAGGCGATGATGCTAAAGCAGCGAAGGTCTATGAAGGTGTACAAGCCTTAACAGCCACGGATATTGCTGAAGCCATCTATTGGGCGGCCACATTGCCTGCTCACGTCAATATCAACGTGATTGAAATGATGCCGACCTGTCAGGCCTCGGGTCCTTTAGCCGTGCATCGCAAGAGCAGCTAAGCGACTCAAATAAGCAAAAAAGCACTTGAAAACGGGCTCTCAAGATTCTTTTGGGGCCCGTTTCTCTTATTGCCTTTTACAATAGGCGTAGTTTTATTCAGTCACTTTCTAATAGAAATTAAAGAGAATATTTATGCACGCCACACAAGACATGTCGGTTCTTTCGCTAGTCATGAATGCCAGTGTTCTAGTACAGCTGGTGATGTTATTGCTACTGGGTTTATCAATTGCTTCCTGGACGATTATTTTCAGAAAAGGGCTAGCACTAAAAGCCGTACGACGCGATACCGAACGTTTTGAGCGTGATTTTTGGTCAGGTGGTGATCTCAATACGCTCTTGCAAGGCGCGATGCGCAATAAAGATCAAGCTGCATGTTTGGAGCGTATTTTTGAAAGCGGTATGCAAGAGTTCTTAAAAGGCAAAGAGATTGATGCAGCGCGCCGTGCCATGAAGGCAGCTTACCAACGCGAGATGGATATCTTAGAAGCGAATTTACCTTTCTTGGCCTCAGTCGGTTCTGTATCTCCCTATATTGGTCTATTTGGTACGGTATGGGGCATCATGAACTCCTTCCGTGGTTTAGCAAACGTTCAGCAAGCGACTTTAGCCAGCGTTGCCCCAGGCATTGCTGAGGCTTTGATTGCAACTGCGATTGGTTTGTTCGCTGCGATCCCCGCGGTAGTGGCATATAACCGCAACGCCACCGATATTGATCGTATTTCGATTCGCTTTGAGACCTTCATTGAAGAGTTCTCGAACATCTTGCAACGTCAAGCTAATAAATAAGCGGAGGCCGTATGGCATCAATTAGTCGTAAATCGGGTCGAGGTCGCCGCTCCATGTCTGACATCAATGTGGTGCCTTATATTGATGTGATGCTCGTGCTCTTGGTGATCTTTATGGTCACCACTCCGATGGTCAACCCTGGCTTGGTTAATTTACCCACCGTGGGTGGCGCGCAAGTGCAACCTTTGCCCCCTGTGCTGATTAATATCTCTGCAGAAGAGGTCATCATTGTGAAGAGCGAAGGTAAAGCCGATCGCACCCTCTCCAGAAATGAACTCGGCGGCTTCGCACGTGAACGTGCTGAGTTGAGCCCTGATCAACCCATGGTGATTGCAGCGGATAAATCCATCAAATACGAAATCGTCATGGACGTCATGGCCCGACTCAAAGAAAACGGTATTAAGCGAGTCGGTTTGGCAGTCAAGAGTAATTAAAAAATCAAGATCGCTTGAGCGCTAGTTTTCAGATCCCTCGTTTACAAGATCGTTTTCAGGCAGAGCCTGGAACAGGACGTGCATTTGCCTATGCCATGGGTATGCATATTTTGTTATTTCTTTTCTTAACTGTCGGTCTAAGTTGGAAGAGTCAAACGCCAGCCGGTATCGAGGCGGAGATTTGGGATAACGTCCCTGTGATTAAGAGCTCAGCACCTAGCAGTGAGCCGAAAGTCAGCGCTGATGAAAATGCCGATATAGCGCTGAAGAAGAAAAAACAGAATCAGCCGGAGCCGAAAAAAGAAACGGTGACTGCGCAAAAGAAACAGGATCCCAAAGAACTCAAGAAGAAAAAAGAAGAAGAGGAGCGTAAAGAAAAGCGCGCTCAGGAAGAAAAAGCTAAAGCGAAGCAAGACAAAGAGAAAGAGGCTGAGCGTAAAGCACAGTTAGCCCAAGATAAGGCTCGCGCCGAACAGATGGCCCGCCTAAGAGCTGCAGCTGGTAAAGAGGGTGCCAGTGGTGGGCGAGGTGGCGTGGTCGGCGACGGTGTGGGTGGCGGTGGTAATGCCAAACCGGGTTACGCTGATAAGGTCAGAAAAAAAATCCTTCCTTTGATTGTGTTTAATCCATCGATGGTCGTCGGTAACCCTGCCGTAGATGTGGGTGTCGAATTGGCGCCTGATGGCACGATTATCAATCGTCAAATTATTAAAAGTAGCGGTGATGCAGGCTGGGATCGGGCGGTCTTAAGGGCTTTGGATGATGCAAAAACTTTGCCTAAGGATGATGATGGCAAAGTGCCCAAGCAAATACGCCTCACTTTTAAACCAAAGGATTAAGCCAAAGGACTAAACTTACAGCTATTCCAATATTGCGTCTTAGAGGAGACCTATGCGCACGGCTGTTTTGAGAACCAAGATTTTTTTCTTCGCCCTTTTCGGGGGCTTGAGTTGGATTAGCACTGCGCCTGCTATGGCGCAAATGAATATTGAGATTGCCGGTGTCGGCCAATCGCAATTACCTGTGGCAATCATGCGTTTTGCTGGTGAAACTCAGTTGCCAATGCGCCCAACAGATGTGATTCGTTCTAATATTGCGCGCAGTGGGGCCTTGCGTAATACTGAAGCGGGTAATGGTGAGTTGGCATGGGATATTAATCCTGACTATGGTTCATGGAACTCGCGAGGTGCAGCAGCACTGGCGGTAGGTAGTGTCACAAAAATGAGTGATGGTCGCTTTGAGATTCGCTATCGCCTATTTGATATTCGTAAACAAGAAAGTCTGGGTGGTTTAGTTATTGCTGCCGGCCCTGATGATTTGCGCATGGCCGCGCATCGTATCTCTGATGACATCATTCAAAAGCTTTTGGGTGAACGAGGCATTTTCTCAACCCGCCTGTCTTATGTGATTCGTGCTGGTAATAATTACCGTTTGGTGATTTCTGATTCAGATGGTGAGAACCCACGTCCTGCGCTAGCCAGTAAAGAGCCCATCATTTCGCCAGTTTGGTCACCCGATGGCAAAAAAGTCGCTTATGTTTCTTTTGAGTCGCGCAAGCCTGTCATTTATGTTCACGAGTTGGCTACGGGTCGCAGAGTGATCTTGTCCAATCAAAAGGGCAATAACAGCGCCCCTGCTTGGTCACCCGATGGACGTCGTTTAGCGATTGCTTTATCGATTGACGGTAATACTCAGGTCTACCGTGTTAATGCTGACGGCAGTGGTTTAAAGCGTTTAACGCGTGGTAGTTCGATCGATACTGAGCCCCAGTGGTCGCCGGATGGTAAACATATTTATTTCACGAGTGATCGAGGCGGTAATCCACAAATCTATCGTATGTCTACCGAAGGTGAGGCAGAGGGTGGTGCGCAGCGCGTCACTTTCAAGCATGGATTTGTCACCAGCCCAAGACTTTCACCTGATGGCAAAAACTTAGTCTATGTCGCAAGAACGGGCGGGGCATTTAAATTACAAATTCAGGAACTCAGTTCAGGTGAGGTGACCCAATTATCGGATGGACCCCGTGATGAGACACCGACCTTTGCAGCTAATGGTCGTTTTGTCTTATTTGCTACGCGTTCCGGTGGCAAGCCAGTCTTAGCAGCCGTCTCGGTGGATGGTAAAAATCGTCAGATACTCAGTTTGCCTGGTGCAGATATTCGTGAGCCAGCCTGGGGACCATTTATGGATTAAGCCTGATTTCGTTACGGCTCATCTGAGTTTGGTACGATATGACGGCAATTATGAAAAAATTAACTACAAAATTCACACTTCTTGGAGGAAATATGCAGCATATGTCATTGATTCGTAGAGCCCTGCTCATTAGTTCAGTTGTTTTTTTAGGTGCATGTGCATCAGGTGTTAAGTTAGATGACGCAGATGGTGCTAAAGGTAAGGGTACTGATTACAGTGCTCAGCCATGGAACGATCCTAAGAGCCCATTGTTTAAGCGTAGTGTTTACTTTGACTTTGATAGTTATGCTGTGAAAGCAGAATATCAAGCGATGTTGCAAAACCACGCCAACTACCTCAAGGCTAACAAAGATCGCAAGATTAAGATTGAAGGTAATACAGATGAGCGCGGTACCACAGAGTACAACTTGGCGTTAGGTCAGCGTCGTTCTGAAGCTGTGCGTAAATCATTGTCTTTGATGGGTGTACCTGACTCACAAATGGAAGCCGTGAGCTTTGGTAAAGAAAAGCCAAAAGCACAAGGCAGCAATGAAGAAGCTTGGAAAGAAAATCGTCGCGCTGATATTCAGTATCAGTAATACATAAAGGATCAATCCGATGGTGCAAACCTTTATACAAAGATTGATCCCCACAACAGTAGCAGCGGCCTTGGCCGCTGTTGTTGTTCTTGGGGCCGGTTTATTTAGTTCTCCAGCTCATGCGCTCTTAGAAGATAAAGAAGCGCGCCTGGCGATCATTAATTTACGCGAACAGCTAGCGACCTCGCAAAGAGCGCAAGTTGATTTAATGAATCAACTCGAAGAAGAAAAGCGCACTAGTGCGCAGCAAAGGGGCCAAATAGAAGTTTTGGAGCGCCAAGTTGAAGAACTGATTGCGCAACAGAAAACTTTCTATCAAGACATTAATAATCGTTTGAAGCGTTTTGAGCCGCAAACGATGGAAGTTGAAGGTGTGCAAGGCACCGTGCAGCCTGGTGAGAAAGAGGCCTATGAGGTAGCTCTTAAAGCTTTTCAGGATAGTCAACTGAAGCGCGCAGAAAATCTTTTTGAGACCTTTACCAAAAAATACAGCAACAGCCCCTATTGGCCATTGGCACAGTTTTGGTTAGGTAATGCCCAGTATGGTTTGAAAAACTACAAAGAAGCTATCGCGAACCTTCAAGCACTGATTAAGAAATACCCGCTGCATGGACGCATCCCAGATGCCATGCTGACTTTGGGTAACAGCCAATTAGAAGCTGGACAAAAAGCAGCGGCTAAGAAAACGCTAGACACCTTAATCAGTAAATACCCAGAGTCTGAGGCAGCTAATTTAGCTAAATCGATTGTGAAAACCATCAAGATTGAGAAAAAATAGTGGCAGCAATTGAGCAGTTCTCGAAGATGCGAGCGCGACAGGCGGGTGATAAGGCTGTCGTGCTCCTCTCGGGTGGTTTAGATTCAGCGACTGTCTTGGCTTTAGCTAAACAGTTGGGATATCAAGTCTATGCTTTGTCATTTCGGTATGGGCAAAGACATTCTTCTGAGTTAGATGCGGCCAGCAGGGTTGCGGCAACCCTGGGTGCTGATCGACATGAGATTATTGATTTAGATTTGAGGCGCTTTGTCGGTGGCTCAGCGCTCACCGATGATCAATATGCGGTACCGACTAGTCCGAGTCAAAAAGATGAGATCCCAATCACTTATGTGCCCGCCAGAAATACGATCATGCTCTCGGTCGCTTTGGGTTGGATTGAGGCTTTGGGGGGTCGTGATATTTTCTTTGGTGCGAATGCTGTGGATTATTCGGGCTATCCTGATTGTCGCCCTGAATATGTTGCAGCCTTTGAAAAAACGGCCAACTTAGCCACCAAAGCCGGTGTGGAAGCGCATACCCCAGAGACAATGATGCGTATTCATGCGCCGATTATTAAGATGAGTAAAGCGCAGATTATTCAAACCGGTTTACAACTGGGGGTGGATTTCTCGCAAACGGTCTCTTGTTATCAAGCCAACAGCAAAGGTCAAGCCTGCGGTGTTTGTGAGTCTTGCCGTCTGAGAGCTCAGGGATTTAAGGATGCAGGCGTTCTTGATCCTACTATTTATGCTTAAAAAGTAAGACTAAATCAGGGCCTCAACCCCTTTATTCTTAAGAATAGATAAAAGCTTCAGAGAGGGGCCGCTTGGTTTTTTCTCGCCGGTCTCCCATTTTTGAACGGTTGAAGTACTCGTGTTGAGAACTAGGGCTAATACAGCCTGACTTAAATTTTCGCGAAGCCTAATCTGTTTTATTGCATTAGGCGTCAGATCTTTTACTTGAAGCTGTTTTAGGGCGGCAAAATCAGCGATTTGTTTTTTACTAACAACACCTGTTTTTTGAAGGTCGGCGAAAGTGTCTCGCATCTCTTCAATAATCCGACTTTTCTTATTTATTGTCATAATAAATCTCCATTAGGGACTTACTTTCTTTCATTTTTTCAATTTCTATGGGTTTCAAATCTAATAACATTTCAGATATTTTTTGAAGGTAGGCTAATTCCACGTTATTGATGTTTTGCCTTTCATTTTTATCAAATCCAAATAAAAAGAACCAATATTTACCTAGTTTAGTTGCGAGGATTAGTCTAGAGCCGCTACTCTTACCTCTATTTCCAGAACTTACTCTTTTTTTGTATAGATTTCCTCCAAGTTCTGCGTCATAAAGACCAACTTCAATTTCTAGAGTAGCTCTTAATAAATCTTCATCTTTAAGGTTTGATTTTTTAAGCCATTGTGAAAATTTACGTGTTTTAAAAATTCTTTTTTTACCCATAGATAACTATACCACTTGGTGGTATAGTAAATCAACTCGCTATCAGACTTTACACAAATCGGAAAATAAAAAACCTCTGACGAGTCAGAGGTTTTTTGGCTATCGAGTAAGAAAATTACTTAAGTGCTGCAAATACTCGTGTAGTGATTTCTTCTACGCTACCCATGCCGAGAACTTGACGGTAAGCAGGTGCTGCCACTTTAGCGGCACTATCTCCCTTATTAGCCCAATCTGAGTAGTAATCGACTAAAGGACGTGTCTGGGCGTTATAGACATCTAAACGTTTGCGAACGGTTTCTTCTTTGTCATCGTCACGCTGAATCAAGTCTTCACCGGTTTCATCGTCCTTACCAGCAACTTTGGGTGGGTTGTATTTCACATGATAAGTACGGCCTGAAGCAACGTGTACGCGGCGACCACTCATGCGTTCGATGATGGCATCAAACGGCACGTCGATCTCTAAAACATAATCAATCGGCACACCAGCATCTTTCATAGCCTGTGCTTGTGGAATCGTGCGTGGAAAACCATCAAAGAGATAGCCCTTGGCGCAATCCGCTTGAGTTAAGCGATCTTTAACAAGACCAATAATTATTTCATCAGACACCAAGCCACCAGAGTCCATCACTTTTTTGGCTTCAATGCCTAAGGGTGTGCCCGCTTTGACGGCTGCGCGCAACATATCCCCTGTAGAAATTTGCGGAATACCAAACTTCTCACAAATAAACTTGGCCTGCGTTCCTTTGCCAGCGCCTGGTGCGCCCAATAGGATTAATCGCATGTGTACTTCCCTCCAGATATCAAAAATCTTTGTTTGCCTGCGAGCGCCTAGTGTCAATTAAGCGCTTGAAGGAAAAAACAAGAGCTTAGGTACTCTGCTTGACAAGAAACTGACGCAGTATGCCTTTGGCTTTCATTTTCCCACGAAAAAACCTCAGATTGGCTCTAAAGGGCTATTTTTCGTATGGGGATTTCCCCCAATGGAGGGCTTATGAAGATGTTCGGACTAATGCGCGGACGCGCTCTAAGTCTTCAGCCGTATCAACCCCGGCAGGGGGTGCAGCATCGGTAATAAGCACTTGTATTTGATAGCCGTACCAAAGCGCGCGTAATTGCTCGAGAGATTCAGTGTTTTCGAGTGGTGCCGGTCTTAATTGAGCAAAGGCCTTTAAAAACTTCGCGGTATAGGCATACATACCAATATGGCGATAGTGTTGGCCCTTGTCTTTCTCGGGATTGCGTGCAAATGGAATGGCCGAACGTGAAAAGTACAAAGCTTTTTGTTGATGATCCATCACCACTTTGACGGCATTGGGATTATTCACTTCGCTCTCATCATCGATCAAGACTGCCGCTGTTGCGATATCGGCATCTGGATGATTGGCTAAACAGTGAGCCACATCTTGAATCAATTGAGGCGGGATGAGAGGCTCATCGCCTTGGACATTCACCACAATTGCATCATCAGCTAAACCTAAATGACGCACTACTTCACTTAAACGATCTGTGCCTGTGGGATGGTCACGACTGGTCATGATTGCATCTAAGCCTGTGTTTTGACAGGCTTTGAGAATGCTTTCATCATCGACTGCTACCACCACACGTGCTGCCCCAGAAGCGAGCGCACGCTCTGCAACTCTCACCACCATGGGTTTGCCGCCAATATCAGCCAATGGCTTATTCGGTAAACGAGTGGACGCCAGGCGCGCTGGGATAATCGCAATAAATGGTTTGCTCATGCCGACTAAAAAAATAATTAAAGTGCCTGAATTTCTTCAGGGCTCAGACTGCGAGCGTCGTTGGCGAGCATCACTGGTATACCGTCTTTGATCGGATAAGCCAGCTTATCGGCTTTACAAATCAGTTCATTATTTTTCTGATCATGTTGCAAGCTGGATTTACATAATGGACAAACCAAGATGTCGAGTAAGCGTTTTTCCATCATCGATTCCCAATTTAGTTGACGGGGCGTTGCAGGATGACATCAATTTGTTCTAGCAAGTCAGGTGGTAATTCAATGGTGACTGGCATGACCCAAATACGAGCATCATCACGATACATCTGCATTTCTTGGCATTTTACGGCATCCTTTTCGGTGATCAAAATGCGCTGCGCGCCAGATTCTGAAAAGGGGTTTTCTAGATAGTTGTAGTGATCTGGTAAGGGGAGGCGCTTAATTTCAATACCTTGCGACTCAAGTAACTGGAAAAACTTTTCAGGATGCCCCATACCTGCAGCGCATAAGATTTTTTCTTGATGGCTGATGGTCACTAATTCATCTACTGATAGTTGATGAGGTGGATGATTGAGTTGATAGGCCGTTCCGGCGCGCGCCAAAACACCGTAGAGCGGGGCGCCACATAAGTAGGGTTTATTCGTTTTAATACTTTGACCAAGATGCAAAGTGAAGTCACGCTCACGGTTCGCATGTTCACGCAAGGGTCCCGCTGGCATTAAGTAGCGATTGCCTTCACCCCGTGGATCACGCACGATGATTTCAATATCGCGACCTCCTTCGCGTGCCGGCCAGCGTTTGAGACCGTAATGTTGGAGGCCGTCATCACACACAATGACATTCACATCAGGATATTGTTTAAGCAGGGCAAGGCCTGCTAACACTCTTTTCGGATGAACAAAGACCGGTATATGCCAAGCAGCATCATGATGGTAGAGCTGTTGAGCCATCAGTGCAGGTTCATCGCCTACGATGCGCGCATCGCTAGTTAGAGTGACTTCTGTGGGATCAGTCACCTGGCCTTGATAGCCTCTAGAGATCACGCCAACACGATAGCCTTTATCTCGTAATGCGCGAGCTAGAGCAATCACCGTTGGAGTTTTACCAGTACCTCCAACGCGCAGATTGCCGACAATGATGACGGGTACAGGTAAGGCAACACTTTTCAGAATACCGATTTCATAAAGGCAACGACGTAGAGCGGCTAACCAGCCAAAGACCAGGCTGAGAGGACACATCAAGCAGGCTTTTAAGCCACGCTTTTCCCAATAAGCTGGTGCGTTTAAGGTGAGCTGTGAATGATTCGCAGATTTCATGGCTTGGCTTAAGGCGCTTATGGCGCCTTATCGTTTTTACCTTGGGTCGCGAACACAATTTGATGAAGATTGGCATTGCGTGCTGCTTCCATCACTTGCATCACCGCTTGATGGGGTGCTTTGCCATCAGCCGCAATGATCACCATGGCTTGAGTGCCAAGTTGCTGAGCCCACTCATTCATTTGCGTATCGAGTTGACTGTAAGCCACGCGCTTACCATTCATCGCGATTCTTCCATCGGCTGTGATTGCGACATTGAGTTCCTTGCTCTTGGAACTAGCTGAGACACCATTGGCCTCAGGCAATGTGATGGAGAGTTCTTGATACTTCGTGAATGTCGTGGAAATCATTAAAAAAATCAAAATCACCAACAAGACATCAATAAAGGCGATCAGATTAATTTCAGGCGCTAGTCGAGATTCCGCTTGGCGCGTGAATAATGTTTGAGAAGAGTCACTGAATAATTTCATAGACTCGCTGGAAACAATTCTTCCAATAGCGCTTTGGCGGCTTGTTCACATTCTCGTTGGCGAGCATCAATCATGCTGCGCAAGATGCGCCAACCTGCATAGGCAGGAATCGCAATCAAGAGCCCAAAAGCGGTGTTGTATAGCGCAATCGAAATACCATGGGCTAACTGTTGTGGGTTAGCTACACCAGATTGTTGACTACCAAAAATCTCAATCATGCCAACCACCGTACCAAATAAGCCCATCAATGGAGCGATTGTCGCAATCGTTGCTAAAGCACCCATATAGCGCTCTAAATAGTAGGCCACATCTTGAGCAGTCTCTTGCATGGCCGTGGTGACAAAATCAGCACTTGGCTTTTTTTGATAAGCCTCTAAACCGCTCGCTAGGATACGACCTAAGAGTGCGGCATCTGAGAGGCTTTGTAGTGCTGCAGCACTTTGACTCTGATTCAACAATCCAGAGTCATAGACTTGGCTGGCTGCTTTAATTAAATGAGGTGGGGATACCTTTTTTTGTTGTAAGAACCAAAAACGTTCCAGCAATATGGCTAGCGCCAAAATAGAGGTCAATAAAAGTGGCCAGGCGGGCCAACCCGCAGCAAGTATCATCTCGTACATAGACCTATACTTTAAACGATGCGTGTTGTCTGAATGCAAAATCAAGCACTTGGCTGGCTTATTTTCGAAGGAGTCTTTAATTGATGAGCTATCTGGGTCAAAGTGATTGAAAAGGCTGTGGATAACTATGTGTAAAACTTATATCTGCGGTGCGTATAAGTCCTTGATTTTGGTTTTAGAAACACTCAAGTATTCATAAGTAGTTTTAATTTAATTATATAAATCAATAGTTTATATCGATTTAATTGGCTCAGAGGGGTATTCTGAGCGTCAAACAAAGAAACTGAATAGGTCTGTGGATAGTTTTGGACTGCAAGTCCTTATAAATACAAGATGACTGTAAAAAAATGACAGAAATATCGAGAGAAATTATCTCTGTTGGCGATCTCAACCGCGCCATTGTTGAGCTTTTGGATGGCCAAATTGGTTCTGTGTGGCTCAGAGGTGAGATTTCTAATTTCAAGGCTTATGACAGTGGCCATTGGTATTTCTCATTAAAGGACAGTGAGAGCCAAATACGGGCAGTGATGTTTCGCGGTCGCAATACTCAAGTCGGCTTTATGCCTAAAGAGGGCGACTTAGTCGAGGTATCAGCCCAAGTCAGTGTTTACATACCCCGTGGTGATTTACAGATCAATGTACAGCTTTTGCGCAGAGCTGGACAAGGGGGTTTATATGAAGCCTTTTTGAAGCTGAAAGAAAAGTTAGCTAAAGAAGGTTTGTTTGCTGAAGAGCGCAAACGAGACATTGCTGCGCACCCCAAAGGTATTGCGGTGGTGACTTCAACCCAGGCTGCCGCTTTAAAAGATGTGTTGAGTACTTTGGCGCGACGTGCTCCGCATATTCCGGTCACTATATTCCCAACGTTGGTGCAAGGGGCGGATGCCCCAGCCGCAATCATAGGAGCCCTCCAGAGCGTTTATGAACAAGCAGATGCCTTGGGTATTGAAACCATTCTATTGGTGCGTGGCGGCGGCAGTATTGAAGATTTATGGGCATTTAATGACGAGGCACTCGCACGGGTCATCGCGAGTTCACCGGTACCCATCATTTCTGGGGTGGGTCATGAAACAGATTTCACTATCAGTGATTTTGTGGCCGATTTGCGGGCGCCAACACCAACAGGTGCTGCTGAATTAGCGACCCCTGATCGTGAGGCGCTTTTGCAAGACTTAAATTACTATCAAGAGCGTATCGCCAGACGGATTCGTCAAGTACTCGATCGGGAGGTGCAGCGTCTTGATCAAATGCAAATGCGTTTGCAGCATGCCATCCCTAATCCACAACAGATGCGTGAGCGTAAGGATGCTCTCGAGGCACGCTTGCATCAAGCGTGGCGTGTACTAACCAAGCGTCATACAACAACCCTAGATCATTTAGGGAAACATCTAGAGATTCTGAATCCTCAAAGAACCTTAGATCGTGGTTATGCAGTATTACTCGATGAGCAAGGCCATGCGCAAAGAAACCCACAAGACTTGAGGACGCAGACCCCTTATGAACTGCGCTTAGCTGATGGCTTGGCCGAGGTCCAATTACAAGAGATAGTCGCTAGAAAGACAGAAAAAAGGTAGCAAGATTAAAATAGACAATCTTGGGCTATCACCCATTTTTATCGAAGTGAATGAAGTTGTAGTCATGATTGAAGTAATTTAAGGAGACTCGTATGGAGCACGCATTACCCCAATTGCCTTATGCCTTAGATGCATTGGCCCCCCATATTTCTAAAGAAACTCTCGAGTTTCACTATGGCAAACACCATCAAACCTATGTGACTAACCTCAATAACCTCATCAAGGGCACTGAGTTTGAAAACATGGGCTTGGAAGAGATTGTTAAAAAATCTTCAGGTGGCGTTTTTAACAATGCCGCACAAGTCTGGAACCACACTTTTTACTGGATGGGTTTAAAGCCTAACGGTGGTGGTGCACCAACCGGCGCATTGGCTGATGCAATCAATGCCAAGTGGGGTTCATTTGATAAATTCAAAGAAGAATTCACGAAGTGCGCAATCGGTACCTTTGGTTCAGGTTGGGCTTGGTTAGTTAAAAAAGCTGATGGAAGCTTAGATCTCGTATCCACATCCAACGCTGCTACACCACTCACAACAGATGCTAAAGCCTTGTTGACATGTGACGTGTGGGAGCATGCTTACTATGTGGATTACCGCAATGCCCGTCCTAAGTATGTTGAGGCATTCTGGAACTTAGTGAACTGGGATTTCGTTGCGAAAAACTTTGCCTAAGATTTTCCAGTATCAAAAAGTAACAAGAAGAAAAAAGAACCCCGCTGATTAAAGCGGGGTTTTTTATTGATACAGCTTGGATTCGCTTTTAAGACTCGAATGAACTTTTTAAATCAGCTCAATCAGTTTCTCAGTCTCTAAAGTTGTTAAAGCCTAGCGGCGCGTCTTCAACATCCTTGCGCAAGAGTGCAATAGCAGCTTGCAGATCATCACGTTTACCGCCTGTGATGCGCACCGCATCGCCTTGAATACTGGCTTGTACTTTCATCTTGCTATCTTTGATGATGCGCACAATCTTCTTGGCCAACTCTTGATTAATACCTTTTTGGATGGTGATAGTTTGCTTACGCTTATCACCAGAGATGGTTTCGAGTTTGCCATCTTTTAAAAAGCGCACATCGACTTGGCGTTTGGCGAGTTTCGAGAGCAAAACGTCTTTGACTTGTTTGATTTTGAAGTCATCATCGCCAAAGAGGGTAAGTTCTTCCTCTTTGTGCTCAATGCGCGCATCCGAGCCCTTAAAGTCAAAACGGGTCGAGATTTCTTTATTGGCTTGATCGAGTGCATTTTTCACTTCGACCATATCAGGTTCACATACAACGTCAAAAGATGGCATTTAACACCTACTCATCGTCTAAAAAATGGGTTGAACAATAATCACAGTTAAGATTGTGTCATGAGGACAGAATTTTCTGCGAATTTACAGCATTACAACACGTTTGGCTTTGCCGTGAAGGCGGCTGAACTTTGCCATCTAGAAACTGAAAATGATATTGAAATCTTTGCCAGTCAATTAGATCCAGACACCCCCTGGCGAGTTTTGGGCGGTGGTAGCAATATTGTTTTAAGGGATGATTTGCCAGGTAAAACGGCCATCATGGCCTTGCAGGGTAAAAAAATCCTGGAAGCCACTGATAGTACTGTCTTGATTGAGGCGGCGGCTGGTGAGAGCTGGCATGACTTTGTAAGCTGGACGCTGGAGCAAAATTGCCCCGGCCTAGAAAATCTTGCATTGATCCCTGGCACGGTGGGCGCGGCGCCTATACAGAACATTGGCGCCTATGGTTTGGAAATCAAAGATGTTTTCCATTCACTCAAAGCCTATGATCGACATACTCAGTCATGGCGAACACTTTTTGCAAAAGATTGTCATTTTGCTTATCGCCACAGTATTTTCAAAGAAGAACCGCAGCGTTATCTCGTTGCCAGTGTGACCTTCGCGCTTCAAAAACCATGGCAAGTGAATCTCGCTTACGCGGATGTTCTACAACGTTTTAAAGATCTACCAGCACAAGACATTAAACCCAGAATGATATTTGATGCTATTTGTGAGATTCGGCGTAGCAAATTGCCTGATCCTCAGGTGCTAGGTAATGCAGGAAGTTTTTTTCATAATCCGGTGGTGGATGAAAAAACCTATCTGCAATTGAAAGAACGCTTTCCGCAATTGGTGGCCTATGCCAATCCAAAGGGGTGGAAATTAGCAGCGGGTTGGCTGATTGATCAATGTGCTTACAAAGACTATCGTCGTGGGCAAGTTGGTGTTTATGAAAAACAAGCGTTAGTCCTGGTTCACTATGGCGAGGGCACTGGGCAGGAGCTCATTCAATTAGCCCAAGAAATACAAGCAGCTGTCCAAGAAAAATTTGGCGTCACTCTCAGCATTGAGCCATCGATCTTGCCCTAGGATCAGGGCAACTGAAAGCTTAAAGTAATAGCTAAGGACACTTAAACGCTTTGTAATACCGTGAGCCAAATAGGGATTGTCACAGCAGCCAAGACTGTCATCACAGATATAGCAATAGCGACAATCGTGCCATCGCCACCCATGCGGTTAGCCAAGACAAATGCACTGGTTGCTGTAGGCATCGCGGCAAAAAGAACCACGTTATTCAGTTGTGCACTCGGTAAGCCAAAAAATAATCCTAAGCCCAGAGCAATGGCTGGCATGGCCAGTAGCTTGACACTTGTCCAGTAGGCAATTAATACCCCATCGCGTTTATTTTGCAACCACATGAGCCCTGCGCCCACTGTCATGAGTCCTAGGGCAATCGATGCTGAACCGAGGCGTGAGACACCCAAGGCAATGTAATCGGGCAGGCGCCATTCAAAAATATTACTGATGAGTCCTAGGCAAGTTGCGACCAACAGAGGATTTTTGATGAGCTCTTTAAAGAGGTGTTGTTCTGAATGTCGCGCTAGTGCATAGACGGCGACTGCATTGGCCACGGGCACCATACAGCCCGTAGTCAGTGCCATTAAAGCCACACCTTCTTCACCTGCTAGGCGACCAGCAGCAGCAAAGGCGATATAGGAGTTAAAGCGGAATGCTGTTTGAAAGCCACTTGCCCACGAGAGGCGATCTTTGGCATACCAATGTGATAGAAAGCTCAGAAAAATACCTGATCCAAAAGTGAGGAAGGCGACCAAAAGCATATTCGAAGTGCCGCCCCAATCAAAACGTGTTTGATTAATCGCATGAAAAAGTAGGGCGGGGAATAAAACGAAATACGTGAGCTTTTCAACACCGTCCCATAGATCACGCTTGAGATGCGTATAGCGCATCAAGATAAAACCGAGCAAAATCAGTAAGAAGTCAGGCAGTAATAAAAAAGCAGAGTTCAAAATAGGCTCTTATAGAATCCAACTATGGTCAAAAAAAGCAGTCACAATTCACCATCTGAGATATTAGAGCATGAAGCTCTAGGACCTGCTTATCAAAAAAGTCTGATCCAAATCGAACGATTTACCGATATCTGTTGGTTAGAAGACGGATTGTCAAAAAATACCTTAGCGGCTTATCGCCAAGATCTCAAATTATTTGCCCAGTGGTTAGCTAGTAAGCAAAAAGATTTACATCAAGTGCAAGAGGCCGATATTCTGGGTTATATGGCTATACGACGATCGGATAAAGCAACAACCAGTAATCGTCGGCTCACGGTCTTAAAACGTTTTTACCGTTACGCAATTCGGACTCAAGTCATCGCTGATGATCCTTGCCTGCATATTCGCGCTGCGAAACAAGCACCACGATTTCCTAAGACCTTATCGGAGGCTCAAGTTGAGGCCCTCTTAGCAGCACCGAATACAGAAACAACCATGGGTTTACGGGATCGCACGATGTTAGAGCTGATGTATGCTAGTGGTTTGCGCGTCTCGGAGATTGTGAGCCTTAAAACGGTTGAGCTTGGCATGAATGAAGGTGTTGTGAGAGTGGTGAGTGGTAAAGGGGGTAAAGACCGGCTTGTACCTTTTGGCGCAACCGCTGCAGATTGGTTAAAGCGCTATATTGAAGAAGCGAGACCTCAGCTACTGGGGGATTATCAAAATCAATATTTGTTTATTGCCAGAGCCGGTACTGAGCCGATGGCGCGTCAAACCTTCTGGCATATGATTAAACGCTATGCAATGCAGGCGGGTATACAGGTGGCTCTCTCTCCACATACCCTCAGACACGCTTTTGCAACCCACTTACTCAATCATGGCGCAGATCTAAGAGTGGTGCAGTTATTATTAGGGCATGCAGACATCTCGACCACGCAAATTTATACTCATGTGGCGCGTGAGCGTTTAAAAACAATTCATCAACAACATCATCCTAGGGCTTAGCATGTCAGACAGTATTCAATGGCTATTTATACCTATCGCTTATTTCATCAGTTCTGTGTCATTCGCGGTGGTCGTGAGTAAGGTCATGTCATTACCTGATCCGCACAGCTATGGTTCAGGTAACCCAGGTGCTACGAATGTTCTCAGAACTGGTAATAAATTAGCTGCATTACTCACGCTCATCGGTGATGCTCTGAAGGGGTATGTTGCTGTCACATTGGCTCGAGCTTTTATCCCTGTTGATTTAGGGAGCTGGGTATTGCCTATGGTGGCTGTTGCCGCCTTTGTGGGTCATCTTTACCCGATCTTTCATCGGTTTAAGGGTGGCAAAGGCGTCGCTACTGCATTGGGTATTTTGCTCGCCATCAATTGGGTTTTAGGAGTCATGACTTTAAGCACTTGGCTCATCGTTGCTGTATTTATGCGCTATTCGTCGCTCGCTGCTTTAATTGCCGCTTTATTCGCGCCGCTGTACTTCATCTTTTTATTCGGTATACAGCCTATGGCGCTGGCTATTGCCATCATGAGCGCCTTACTCATTTGGCGTCATCAATCGAATATCGTTAATCTGCTTAATGGTACAGAGACTCGTTTGGGTTCCAAGTCTAAAAAAGAAGAATAAAAACAGAAAAGAAAAAACCGCCCGAACATCTTCAGGCGGTTTCAATTCTTGATTACTTAATAATCAGAACGGGTTGTTTAGCTTGAGAGAGTACTTGGCTTGTGACAGAGCCCATAATCAGACTCATGAGTGAGCTACGGCCGTGGGAGCCCATCACAATCATGTCAACCTTGCTCTTTTGAGCTTCGGCCAACAAAGAGTCGGAAACATGCCCTATTTTTTCAATGAGTTTGTACTTCATTCCGGCCTTATCAAGCTTTGCTAAAGCTGCTTTAGTCGCTTGCTTGCTTTGATCCTTATACCAAGCCGTAATATCTTTTCTGGAGATATATTGGGTCACATCTGGCGGGATCACATCAGGTTGAACATGCATCACTATCAATTCTGAGTTTTTGACATCAAATAGGTTTTGATGCTTGATTAGATAATCTACGGCTTTAGCGCTGTATTTGGAACCATCAATGGATAGTAGTACTTTCATAACATCTCCTTGGTGAGCAATCTTCAGATTCATCCTACCCCGATGATCCTCATGGGTGGAGATTTAAGTAGCTAATTATTGATCTAGATTAAAAGTGATAGAACAAGAGATGTGTGTAGAAAAGAAAAATCCACCGCGAAGGTGGAATTGATGACAGTTGGTGGGCCGGGCGAGATTCGAACTCGCAACCAACAGATAAAAAGAAGTCGTAGCTTTTTAAAACCTTATATAAATCAATGACCTAAAAGCCAAAAAAGACCGTGAGATTGAGTGTGCGATTGCTGCTCACTAAGTAGTTTAAAGCCTTAGGCTGATTTCAAGCCTGGGAAATGCTAAATTATCTCTATTTAAATAATGTGTAATATATTACACAATTTATGCTACAGTACGCCTATGAACTTACGCGAAATCGGTCTGAAAGTTTTGCAACGTCGTACTGATCTGGGTTTATCTCAAGATCGGTTGGCAAAGCTTTGTGGCCTTTCAAGATCGACCATCCATCATTTGGAGAAAGGTAGTTTGAATGATTTAGGTGCCGCTAAGTTACTATCTTTACTATCTTTGCTGGGTTTGGATGTGATTACACAAGAACATCATAAAAAGCACCATGGCCTTGATATGGCAAGTAAGACGGCAAGCGTCAGTTACAGGACAAAGCTTAAAAGTAGTGACTTATCACATTCATTGGCGTGCGGAGAGTTGCCTGAGAATATTTATCCTCATATAGCATCTTTATTGGATGAAGCACCATTAGAGATTATCGTGTCTGCAGTTGAGGAAGCGGCGAAGAGTAATCACGTGGCACCCAAAGTTATTTGGAAAAATATTCAGCGCTGGGCACATGAGATGCATTCACCAAGATCGGCTTGGGCGTAATTTATGGGTAATATTGTCGAGCGTGATCTTCCTGAAGGCGCATGGAAAGATTTACTGCCCCATGCACTTTCGATTATTGAAGATATTAAGATTCACGGAACGCCCGACCCATTCTGGACTTTTGGCGGAGGCACGGTGTTGATGTTTCGTTATCAGCATCGTCATAGTAAAGACATTGATATTTTTGTCCCAGATCCTCAGTATCTAGGGTTTGTTACTCCACGCTTGAGCGATGTAGCTGCTGCCGTGAGCGCTGACTATGTTGAAGATCAGAGTTCTTACGTTAAGTTAATTCGTCCAGAAGGGGAGATTGATTTTGTGGCATCCCCAAATCTAACTGAAGCGCCATTTGAGATATGGAATATTGGTGGGCAGCATATTCGAGTAGAAACTGCTGTAGAGATTGTGGCAAAGAAATTATGGCATC
The DNA here is from genome assembly GCF_018881775.1 of Polynucleobacter sp. MWH-Loch1C5. Taxonomy (GTDB): domain Bacteria; phylum Pseudomonadota; class Gammaproteobacteria; order Burkholderiales; family Burkholderiaceae; genus Polynucleobacter. Next base: position 506,988 of record NZ_JACVPR010000001.1, on the reverse strand, counting down.
GAGGTGATAGGGCGACTGCTCGTGATTTATTTGATCTGTCTTTAGTTATTGAGCGTGAACCTGAGGCCTTGGCAAAAGCCGCTAAGTTCTTGCGAAAGAACGCTGAGCAATTTATAAGTCAGATTGCTAGCAGAGCGGCAGTGCTAAAAGCCCAGTTCGCTGTAATCGATGTGCTCAATTACAGACCAGCTTACGATGAGGCGGCACAAAGGGCGGTCACATTCCTTGAATCACTTAAGTGAGAGGGGATTTGATCTGGTTTGCTAGTGAACGGTAGGCCTTCAACAGATATAAAAAAGCCCCGCAATAAGCGAGGCTTAGTAATGCTTGGTGGGTCGGGCGAGACTCGAACTCGCGACCAACGGATTAAAAGTCCGCTGCTCTACCGACTGAGCTACCGACCCAGACCGTTATTTCTTCATGCTATTGCACGAAAACAAAGATTATAGCTAATTTTTTATTCCTAAGCTAGATTTCAGATTTGCCGTGATTTTGCGACTGGGGGATTCTTGGCAAAGTATTGACGGATACCCCGCACAATCGCGGTTGCAATCTGATCTTGATAGCGTTCATCATTCAGGCGTGATTCTTCTTCGGGGTTACTAATGAAAGCGGTTTCAATTAGGATAGAGGGCACGTCAGGAGCTTTTAATACCGCAAAGCTAGCTTGCTCCACTTGGCGTTTATGTAAGCGAGCAAAACCACCAATCTCACGCAAAACGGCATGACCTGCTGTTAAGCTATCTTTAATTTGAGCAGTCGTTGACATATCTAGCAGCATTTCTGCCACTTGACGATCCTTCGTCTTGATATTGAGGCCGCCAATTAAGTCAGCTGAATTTTCTTTATTCGCAATCCAGCGCGCTGCAGTGCTAGTGGCACCTTGCTGCGACAGAGCATAAACCGATGCGCCTCGCGCATGGGGCTGCACAAACGCATCTGCGTGAACAGATACGAATAAGTCAGCTTGTATGCGACGTGCTTTGTTCACGCGCACATGGAGTGGTACAAAGTAGTCACCATCGCGCGTCATAAATGAACGCATATCAGGTTCTTGCTCAATTTTGTCGCGCAGGCGTCGAGCAATCGATAAAACGATATCTTTTTCTTTAGAACCCCGTCGTCCAATCGCTCCTGGATCTTCGCCACCATGACCTGGATCAATTGCAATCGTGAGTAGGCGTCGATGTTTAGGGGGTGCTTTTTGAGCCAGCTCTGGATCTTTCTTGAGCGCCTCGCGTCGCGCAATCTCGCCAATAGGATCTTCCGCTTCCAGGGCTGCAGCTTTCTTGGCGCTGTTACGAACCAGCGCCATGAGTGGATCGTTAGCGACTGTAGGATATAAATCAAAGACTAAGCGATGTTGGTAGTTTGCAATGGGATCCAGAGTAAATAGTTGTGGCTGAATACTTTCTTTAAGATCAAAAACGAGACGTACAACCTTCGCTTGAAACTGCCCGACTCTCACTTGAGAGATATAGGGGTCATTGGGTTTCACTTTAGCGACGAGTTCTTTGAGAGGTTGAGTGAGTTCAAGGCCCTCAATATCAACCACTAAGCGTTCGGGTTGATGGAGTAGCTGATGTGTAATTTTGAGAGCTTCATCGGTTTCAAGAGTGACACGGGTGTAGTCTTCAGCAGGCCAAACACGCACGGCCAAAATTTTTGCACCCCAGGCAATTTGGGCGGGCCCTAAGCTCAGTAACAAAATGCCCCCGCCTAACTTCGCAGCGCTTCGCAACACCTTGCGACGCTCAGAGTTCTGTGTCTTCTTTTTAGACATCGTTCTGAGTCGAGAGCTTAGAAATTGATAAGCGCGCATTATGAGCTCTGGAGGTTTTTGACTAGACCTTGACCGATTGCATCATGGGCAGTGATGGCACATGTGCGAGATTCATCATCTTGCATCGTCAGTTCAATCGATAGACTAGGGGTGGGAAGCGTATCACCGGCTTGACTGGGCCATTCGACAAGACAGAGTCCCGCTTCAGTAAACGCCTCTCGGAAGCCTGCATCAATCCACTCTGTGGGGTATTTCATACGATACAGGTCAAAGTGGTGGATGTTCAGAGTCGCGTGATCGACAGTCACTGAATAAGGTTCACACAGAGTGTAAGTGGGACTCTTGATTTTTCCTGCGACTCCTAATGTTTTGAGTAGATAGCGTGTAAAGGTAGTCTTGCCCGCGCCTAAATCACCTAATAATTCAATATAGATCGTTTTCTGATTGATTAAATGGGGAAGTAGAGTCCGAGCTAAACGAGCCGCAAGCTCGGCTGTTTGATTTTCTTGATTTAAGACTTCTTGGTACGCACTCATAGGGGGCTATTTTTATTACAGTTTCATCATACAACCCCTATTATCGATACATTGCTTAAACTGCACCTATATTGTGAAAGTCGATAAGTCATTGTGACATTAGGATGATGAGAGAAGCCCCTGGTATTTCTAAAGAGGATTTGGAGAGTGTGCGCCGCTGGCTCAATGGCCGCGCGCAGGCTTTAGGCTTTTCAGATTTGAAGGTCAGTGATCTTGATTTAGGCCAAGCTCCTCAACATCTGCGAGATTGGTTGGCAGAGGGGCGTCATGGCCAAATGGACTATATGACTCGGCATGCCAGTTTGCGCTCAGACCCCAGAGCAATTTTGCCTAAAGCCCTGCGTGTCTTAACGCTACGTATGAATTATCTACCCCATACCCCCGATTTTGCAGACGAGACTTGGCGAAAAAAGGAATTTAAAAAACTAGAAGAGCCTCATCAAGCCGTCGTTTCTTTATATGCCAGAGGTCGGGATTATCACAAGATCTTACGTAATCAATTGCAACAACTCGCCAGTGAGCTCAAAGCCCAGATTGGGCCCTTTGACTATCGTGTCTGCGTGGATTCTGCTCCAGTTATGGAAGTCGAGTTTGCCCAAAAGGCAGGTTTAGGTTGGCGCGGTAAGCACACTCTATTGCTTAACCGTGAGGCAGGTTCTATGTTTTTCTTAGGTGAAATCTTGATTGATTTACCTTTACCTGTAGACCCGCCCACGTCCGAACATTGTGGCGCCTGTACTGCCTGCATGGATGTTTGCCCCACGCAAGCCATTGTTGCCCCTTATCAATTAGATGCTAGGCGCTGTATTTCTTATTTGACCATCGAGCATCCTGATGCAATTCCTGAGGAGTTCAGACCATTAATGGGTAATCGTATCTATGGTTGTGACGATTGTCAGCTGACTTGCCCTTGGAATAAGTTTGCTCAAGTAGCCGCCGATGTACAGCGTGAAGACTTCATGCCGCGTCATCAACTGGATCACAGTTCGCTTTTGCAATTATGGGCGTGGACAGAAGCTGAATTCCTCGCGCGTCATTCTGGTAGTGCCATTCGTCGTATTGGTTATCAGCGCTGGCTGAGAAACATTGCGATTGCTCTAGGGAATGCTCTACGACAGAGCTCTGATTCCAAGCAGCGTGATTTGCTTCAGCAAGCACTGCGGCAGCGCCTGCATCAGCACAGTGATATGGTCGATGAGCATATTCAGTGGGCGCTGGCGCAAGCCTGAACAAAATAGCTATTTCAGATAAACTCCATTCATGGGTTTGGAGAGAACAATAGTTTTAAAAGGCGCAAAAGACGCCTTTGGTGCCCCAGCTGCTGTCTTATTTGCTGGCATGTTGGGCTTTGGTGCGATGGGTAAGACCAATGGTTTAGATATTTGGGTCACCAGCGCTACGAGCTTTTTCATGTTTGCTTTACCGGGGCAGGTGGTGCTGATTGAGATGTTGGTCTTGCAAGCATCAGCGCTCACGATTGCGATTGCAGTGACGCTCACAGCGGCTCGTTTTCTCACCATGTGTTTGACACTTTTCCCACAGTTTCCTGAGAAGCAGCGCTCGCCTTGGTATTACGCTTTGGTTCATTTGGTCGCCATGACGGCCTGGGCGATCTCTATGCGTGATTTTCCCAAGATGAAGCCCGATGAGCGCCTAGCGTATTTCACAGGGTTTGCCTTTGTTTGCTGGGCCGTCTCAACGCCGGCAACGGCCTTAGGTTTTATGTTGGCCGGTGAAGTGCCGCGTTACATCAATTTAGGTTTGGTCTTCATTAATCCACTATTTTTCTTACTCACTTTCACAGAGGTGAAGGTGCGCGCCAATCAAATCGCCATTGTCTTAGGTGCGATTGCTGGCCCTCTGATTTATTTATATTCACCCGATTACTCATTGCTTTATACCGGTCTGATCGGCGGTACTGTGGCTTATGGTGTTGATCGCTACTTGCGTCAACGCAAAACTCAAGAGAGCTCCTCATGAATACCCCGCAAGATTTAGAGCTTCTGTTTAATGATGCGGGTATCTGGGCGGCACTGATTGCTGCGTGTCTGGGTACTTATTTATGGCGGGGCTTAGGCGTTTATCTGTCGGGCAAGATCAGTCAGGACAGTGAGCTTTTTAAATGGTTGGCTGCTGTGACCTACGCCATGGTCGCAGCGCTGACATTGCGCATCATCCTCTTGCCCGTTGGCTTATTGGCCACAGTCCCTATATATATACGTATTGGTGTGAGTGTGGTAGCGATTCTTGTCATGATCTCTAAGCCCGCCAGAATGGTGCCTGCACTATTAACAGGCACGCTACTTTTAGTGGCCTACGGACTTTTATTCCAATAACAATCGCGTAGGACAATAAAAAAGCCCACGATCATCGTCGTGGGCTTTGGGTGCTGAGCAGTTTATTTAGAGCTCTTAAAGCCTATGAGTGAGTAGGCTGGGCAGAATCTAAAAATCCCTGTTGCTAATGGCACGATACCAATATAGCCCCAAGAGCCGATTAAACCAAAAATCGCTAGAACGATTAATGCTACGCCAACGACCATTCTTAAAAGGCGATCGACGCCCCCGACATTACATTGCATAGTTCTCTCCTATGATTGATTGCAATATGTGTTGTAGAGCAACTCCATCACTGACATCGCAATAGGGCTAGAGATGGAGTAGTAAATGTGTTTGCCATCTCGACGCGTACTCACCACTTGTTCTTCGCGTAAAACCGCTAATTGCTGAGAAAGCGTCGGTTGCTGAATACCGGTCACAGTTTCTAATTCACCCACACGTTTTTCACCTTGGCTGAGTTGGCAGAGCAACATCAAGCGATCGCGATTGGCTAAAGTCTTCATCATGCGACACGCATGATCTGCGTTCTGACGCATTAAGCTAATGTCCATGGCATCTTTTGCGGGCTTAGTAACGGCATCCATCTGAAGTCCTGTTGAATGAATAAAATAATTTAATGATGTATAAGAATACATTATATATTTATTTAAAATATAAAACCTTTAAATAATAGGGACATTCAGTCCCAAGCATTCTGCTAAAAAGCTCTAAATCGTTTATTGTTCTGTAATCATTAAAACTAAATCAATCATCTGGAGACACTATGCCAAGTAAAAAATCCTATTTAAATCAGTCAGATGTCGCTAAGATTTTGGCTGCAGCTGATGCTCATGCGCAGAAAAATAACTGGGAAGTCAGTATTTCTGTGGTGGATGATGGCGGTCATTTATTGGGCTTTGTTAGACGTGACAATGCGCCTCCTATCTCGACTTATATCTCTCAAGAAAAAGCCAAAGCGGCAGCTTTAGGTAAGCGTGAGAGCAAAGTCTATGAAGACGTGATCAATAACGGGCGCTTTTCCTTTATTAACGCCACAGCGATGTTGCACGGTACTTTAGAGGGTGGCGTTAATATTGTGATGGATGGTCAAACGATTGGTGCGGTGGGTGTCTCCGGGGTTAAATCCAATGAAGATGCTGAAATCGCCAAAGCAGGTATTGCTGCCATCGGTCTTTAATTGCCATAGGCCCAAGCTCACAGGGCATAATGTAGCCCTGTGAGTATAGAAAATTCAAAAGAAGTGACCTTTCAAGACTTCGGCATAGCCGAAGTCATCCTGCGTGCCATTAGCGAACAAGGCTACACGCAACCCACCCCTATTCAAGCGCAAGCGATACCGCATGTCTTGCAAGGTCAAGACGTGATGGGTGCTGCCCAAACAGGTACTGGTAAAACAGCTGCCTTTGTATTGCCGATTTTGCAAAACATTTTGCCGCACGCAAACAGTAGTGCATCACCAGCACGTCATCCGATTCGTGCCCTAGTTTTAGCCCCTACGCGTGAGCTAGCCGATCAAGTAGCGGATAACGCACAACGATATGCCAAGTACACCGATTTACGCACAGCAGTTGTCTTCGGTGGTGTAGATATGCAACCACAAACTATGCAACTCAGAAGCGGTGTTGAGCTCTTGATTGCTACCCCTGGACGTCTACTGGATCACATTGGTCAAAAGACGGTGAGCTTGTCTCAAGTGCAAATTTTGGTGCTCGATGAGGCCGATCGGATGCTGGATATGGGTTTCTTGCCAGATTTACAACGCATCATTGCGCTCATCCCGAAAGAGCGTCAAACCTTATTGTTCTCTGCGACTTTCTCGCCAGAAATTAAAAAGTTGGCGCAAAGTTATTTACGTAGTCCTGTGACGGTTGAAGTCGCACGCCAAAATGCAGCAGCCGATACCGTGACGCAAGTCGTCCATAAAGTACCTTCTGAAAAAAAACGTGAGGCCTTAGTCAATATTCTGCGTGCCAGAGCTGCCCGAGGTTTATCTAAGCAATGCATAGTCTTTACCAATAGCCGTCTCGGTTGCAGCAAATTGGCTAGCAGCTTAGAACGTAGCCAGATCAAAGCGGGCGCCATACATGGAGATAAAAGCCAGATTGAGCGTATGCAAATCTTAGAAGCATTCAAGCAAGGTCAGATTGATGTCTTGGTGGCAACCGATGTTGCTGCGCGCGGTTTAGATATTGCTGATATGCCTTGTGTGATCAATCATGAGTTACCCTTCAATGCCGAAGATTATGTGCACCGCATTGGCAGAACGGGCCGTGCGGGTGCTCAAGGGGATGCGATTGCACTCGTGGATAGCTCTGAAGAAAAGCTCTTGGCTGACATTGAAAAGCTCATGAACCGCCAGCTCTTGCGCTTACCAGTCCCAGGTTCTGGTTCTGGTCCTGAGTCAGACCCATTTTTTTACATGCCGTATCGCCCCGGTCAAGCCAATGTGCCAGAAGTCAAGCCTGAGGCACAAAAACAAGATCTACCGACTAAGCCAACCAAGACGGTGGGTGCTTTGCTAGGCGGTATGAAAAAATCTTCGTAGCTAATTGCAACCAGGTTTGGATTGCATTTCTATCTAAGACTATTTGTCTAGAGACAAACTCCTCGTGTAGCTCAGGCTCAGCGAGACCAAGATGTAAAGCAGCTTGTTGTAGCGCTCTTAAGCTACTGGCTGAGCTACTCAAATCCAGCTCAAGTGCACCAGACTGTTTACTCAATTTTTCGTTGGCCTCATTCAGTACTAAAGGCACATGGTGGTATTGAGGAATCGAGACCCCTAGCTGCTCCTGTAAATAATTTTGGCGGGCAGTGTTATCGAGTAAATCAGCACCTCGCACGATATGGGTAATGCCTTGTGCAGCATCATCAACGACGACAGCCAATTGATAGGTAAAAAAACCATCAGCACGCTTGAGAACAAAATCACCGACTGCTTTCTCTAAGTCTGCATGATCGACTCTTAAGCGCCAGGCACAAGGTTCTACCACATCTGTTTTATGGCGACACAAGCCGGGGTAGACAAGTTCCTCATGACGTCCTTTGTGTATCCCCAATTCTAGCCAATAGGATTCAATGCGTTTACGTGTACAGCGGCAGGCATAGACTTGCTGCTGACTCTTTAATTGATCTAATGCCAGTTGATAAGCATCACTGCGTTGAGACTGATAAATCACTGCTTCGTCTGACTGCATCCCACAAGCCGCTAATTGGCTCAGAATCTTCAGATCAGCGCCTTTGATGCAGCGGGGACTATCAAGATCTTCCATCCGAATGAGCCAAATTCCATCATGGGCACGCGCGTGCAGCCAACTAGCTAGGGCAGTTGCGAGGGATCCGGCGTGGAGAGCGCCTGTTGGTGAGGGTGCGAAGCGACCTCGGTATTTGCAAGTCAACATAGCTAAAATCATCTCATGACTTTGAAAACCCGTTTTGTTCACCTCAGATTGCACTCGGAATATTCCGTGGTGGATGGGGCTGTGCGCATCGATGATGCCGTGAAAAAAGCAGCCCAAGACGGCATGGGGGCCTTGGCTCTGACCGATTTAGCCAACGTCTTTGGTTTGGTGAAGTTTTACCAAGCTGCACGTAAAGAAGGTATTAAACCGATCTTGGGAGCCGATGTTTGGGTGAGTAATCCTGAAGATCGGGATAAACCGTATCGTCTACAGTTATTGGTCAAAGACCATCAGGGTTACCTGAACTTATGTGAGTTGCTTTCCCGTGCCAGCTTGCTTAATCAATACAAAGGGCGCGCTGAAGTTAATCGTACCTGGTTCAAAGAACTCTCAGCAGGCTTGATTGCCTTATCGGGTGCCAGACAGGGAGATATCGGTGTGGCACTACTGGCCCAGCAGAGCGCTGAGGCTAAGCAATGTTGTCAATTTTGGCAATCTTGTTTTGGGGATGATTTTTATATTGAAGTACAACGTGCGGGTCATCCTCAGGATGAAGCTCATCTTTTTGCAGCAGTTCATCTTTCGCTGGAGTTGGATGTGCCGGTGGTGGCTACTCATCCGATACAGTTCATGGCTCCTGAAGATTACACTGCCCATGAAGCCCGCGTCTGTATTGCTGAAGGTGAAATCCTGGCTAATGCCAAACGTGTTAAAAAATTCACACCCCAACAATATTTCAAGACTCAAGAGCAGATGCAAGAGCTCTTTGCTGATTTACCAGCAGCTCTAGAGAACTCTGTCGAAATTGCTAAGCGTTGTAATTTATCGCTCACCTTAGGTAAGCCGAAGCTTCCAGATTTCCCCGTACCTGCTGGTATGACTTTGGATGATTATCTGATGGAGCAAGCCATGGCGGGTTTGCATCGTCACCTAGAACATCTGTATCCAGATCCTGTCGAGCGAGAAAAACAAAAACCCACCTATGAGGTACGCCTGAAGTTTGAGGCCCGCACGATTTCACAAATGGGTTTCCCAGGTTACTTCTTGATTGTTGCTGACTTTATTAACTGGGCAAAAAATAACGGTGTGCCCGTAGGCCCGGGGCGTGGTTCTGGCGCAGGCTCTCTAGTCGCTTATTCATTAGGGATTACAGATCTAGATCCTTTACGCTACAACTTACTCTTTGAGCGTTTCTTGAACCCTGAACGTGTCTCTATGCCTGACTTCGATATCGACTTTTGTCAGCATGGGCGCGACCGTGTGATTGCCTACGTTAAAGAAAAGTATGGCAAAGATGCGGTGAGCCAAATTGCTACCTTCGGTACGATGGCAGCGCGTGCTGCGATTCGTGATGTAGGCCGTGTACTCGAACAACCTTACGGTTTTGTCGATGGTATTTCTAAACTCATCCCAAACAAACCAGGACAGCAAGTCACGATCGAACAAGCTAAAAAAGAAGAAAAACTCCTGGCCGAACGCGAATCTAAAGAGGAAGAGGTTAAGCAACTCTTAGGTTTGGCCCAACAGCTCGAAGGAATGACTCGTAACGTCGGTATGCACGCAGGGGGCGTCTTGATCGCCCCCGGTAAGCTCACGGATTTCTGCCCCTTATATACCCAAAGTGGTAAAGATGCGGCCGATGCAGGTGTGGTGAGTCAGTATGACAAAGATGATGTGGAAGCCGTTGGCTTGGTGAAGTTTGACTTCTTGGGTCTAACCACTCTCACCATCTTAGATTGGGCAGAGCGCTATATTAAAAATCTCTACCCTGAGAAAAAAGATTGGCGTGTAGGGCAGGTACCTCTAGACGATCCCGCCGCATTTGAGATTCTTAAAAACGCCAACACGGTCGCTGTGTTCCAGCTAGAAAGCCGCGGCATGCAAGGCATGCTAAGAGAGGCTAAGCCCGATCGTTTTGAGGACATCATTGCCTTGGTGGCGCTTTATCGACCCGGTCCGATGGACCTCATTCCAGACTACATTGCGCGTAAGCATGGCAAGCAGCAAGTCCACTACCCTGATCCGCGCGTCGAGCCTGTTTTACGCGAAACCTACGGCATCATGGTGTATCAGGAGCAGGTGATGCAGATGGCTCAGATCATCGGTGGCTATTCACTCGGTGGCGCAGACTTATTACGTCGTGCCATGGGTAAGAAAAAGCCAGAAGAGATGGCTGAGCACCGCCAGTTATTTAGAGACGGTGCAGCTAAGAGCGGACTCAAGACAGAAAAAGCCGATGAAATCTTTGACTTGATGGAAAAGTTTGCGGGCTATGGCTTTAATAAGTCTCATGCCGCGGCATATGCCTTGCTCGCTTATCACACTGCATGGCTAAAAGCGCATTACCCTGCTGAGTTCATGGCAGCCAACATGTCTTTGGCGATGGACGACACTGATAAGGTCAAAGTACTTTATGAAGATGCTCTTGCTAACCAATTAAGTATCTTGCCTCCAGATATTAATCAGAGTGATTATGAGTTCAAGCCGCTGCGAGAAGATCCCAATAATCAAGAGCAAGCCGCCCGCTCTATTCGTTATGGTTTAGGCGCCATTCGTGGCACGGGGCAAGCCGCTATTGAAATGATCATGGCGGCACGCCAGGAAGCCCCATTTACTGATTTATTTGATTTCTGTACCAGAGTCGATCGTCGTGTTGTTAATCGTCGCACGATGGAAGCCTTGATACGTGCGGGGGCCTTTGATAGCTTATACAAAGGCTACGACTCACGTAGTACCCTCCTCCATTCTCTGAGCATGGCCATTGAGGCTGCCGATCAGGCGCAGGCATCGGCTATGCAGGTGAGTTTATTTGATGCTGATGCGACAGCACAGCATCAGCCAGAACTCATTAAGGCTGAGGTTTGGCATGAAAAACAACGCTTGCAAGAAGAGAAAATGGCTCTCGGCTTATATCTGACGGGGCATCTTTTTGATATGTATCGCCCTGAGTTGCAACACTTTGTCAGAACGCCACTGAACCAGCTTTCAGAAGGTAAGGATCGTTTGATCGCTGGGATCATGACTTCGACTCGCAGTATGATGGGGCCTCGAGGCAAGCTCATGATTGCTACCATTGATGATGGTAGTGCTCAGTTAGAGATGACGGTGTACAGTGAAGTCTTTGAGCCCAATCGCCATTGGCTTAAAGAAGATGAGTTGGTCATTGCGAAAGTTTCGGTTTCACCCGATAAATTCTCTGGTGGGATGCGTGTCGTCGCTGATGCGGTCATGGATATCGCGACGGCACGACTCAAATTCGCCAGAAGCTTGCATATGCAGCTTCAGCCTGGCATCGATATCAAAGGCTTTAAGCAACAACTGGGTCAGTACCTGAGTAAGCAGAACCAAGGTTTGACCATGACTGCGGATGTCTTGGCCAATGGTAGTGTTTGTCAAATGCAATTCCCGGATGAGTGGAAGATATATCCGGATGACGCAAATATTCGTGGCCTTAATATTGCCTTAGCCAATGTGGGTTCCGTGAGCCCCATCGAGATTAAATACGCCTAGTATTTAATTTAGTCTATAGGCCTCGATAGCCTCAATCACTTGGGCCACGCTCAGATTCATTAAGCATTCACTTTTGCTATCAGGCCGATCTTCGCAACCTGCTTTGCGGCAAGGCACACAGTCACCCGGGCCTTGCACGATGGTAACTAGCCCCACTTTTTGAGTGCCTCGTAATTGATAGGGTTGATCTCCTTTGAAACCATTCGGCCATGGACCAAAGTTAGTGGGTGGTGTTGCCCCGAATAAAGTGATCATAGGAATATCGCAAGCCGCAGCCAAATGGGTGACTGAGGTATCGACCCCGATGTAAAGGCGAGCAGAGCGCAAGAGTGTGCCCAGCTGATTAAGAGCTAGGCGACCCTCTAGATTAAGGACTTGAGATCGCGCGCCTTCAGAGAGTTGACTCATGATTTCAGCATTGAGTTCTAAGTCTTGGGCAATCGGTGCGCCACTCAAAATCACTTGATATTTGCTGCTCAGGTGTTCAATTAATTGAACCCAATGAAAAAGTGGCCAACGTTTATAGGCAGTCAGTGGGCTCGGATGTATCACGACAAAATCTTGCTTCAGTTGAGAGCCTAACCACTCAGGTAAAGGAACGATAGCCGGGGGCAGTACGCGCACACCAGAGGAGCTCTCAAATAAATTCTTTTCAGATGTAAAAGGTAGAAGTAAGCGCAGTTTTTCAGCGATCACATGTTGGCCAAAGTAATCCACTTCAACGGTATGAAGTGCACATTTTTTCTTCCACCAATTATGTTTTTCTTCAGAAGGCACTACCCCCACAATTTGCTTAGCTGCTAACAGACCATAGATATAGGCGCGATCACTGGGTTGCGTAATGATGGCTAAGTCATAGCGACGAAACAATTGAAAAAACTGTTTTAGATACTCACCCCAACGAGGTCTAGTCGAAGAGCCTATTAAACGGTCTAGATGGGGATTGCCAAAGAGCATCGGCAAACTCGCCGAGTAGCCGAAAAAATCTATTTTGGCTTGAGGCCAAAGACGATGAGTGGCCTCAATGAGCGGGGTAGTGATGAGGGTGTCACCAATTTGCCGGGTGGCGATAATCAATATGCGTTTCATACCTGTTTCTTAGCCAAAATTTTGGCGCGCACAATCGCTGCGTTCTTTTCAGCGGTAGCCCGATCTTGCATTTTGTGCCACAAATGAAACACTTCTGTAGCAAAAGCCCCTGATTTACGAATCACCCCAGCGTCTTGTAGGCGAAAGACAAAATCAGCATCCTCATGGCCCCAACCTGTGAGGCTCTCATCAAAGCCACCCATTGCGCGTGCATCAGATGTCCAGCACGCCATATTGCACCCCTTGATTCGTCGCCACTCAAACTTTTTATAGTAACGCCATGGGTGATTGGGTAACTTAAGAAGTAGTGGAAGTAATTTATTAATCTTGTTTTGTAAGCGCCATTGCCAAACGGATCTCAATACATCACTGATCGGTTGCTTGATCAGCTTGGTTTGTACCAACTCATTTTTTAAGCCTTCACTTGTCAAAATGCGGCTACCGGTCACTAAACAGTGAGGCTCAGCTAAGCGGCGGTGTTGGGCTATAAAGTCATTTTGCACGATGCAGTCGCCATCTAAAAAGACTAAATAATCGCCTTGTGCAGCAGCTATCCCTTGATTGAGTATGAGGGATTTTCTAAAACCGATATCTTCTTGCCAAAGATGTTTGATGGGAACTGGAAAATCAAGTTGCTCTTTCTCAATCAATGCGCGGGTACTTTCACCTGAACCATCATCTGTAATGATGATTTCAAAATCTAGATCGGTTTGTTCTCGTAAGGAGTTAAGGCAAAGTTGTAGAGCTTCAGGCCAGTTATAGGTGGCTAGTAAAACACTAATTAAACGGGGTGTTTGAGCAGGCATCTGAATCAAGAATCTTTACTTGACGTTATTTTATTCGCTGGATTTTGACCTAGCTGCCAAATTTTCAAGTAGCGGTAATAAGTGCCATGTGCGTTGGATAAGGCGAGTGCAAAACCTTGTGGACCATCTAAGAAGCCCAGGCGTAAGAGGTAGGTTCTGATAAATGCCCAGCAGCCTCGCAGAAAGGCGCCACTGACAGTCGAGCGACGTCCTTGTGCAAACGCTTGTTCTGCTGCAGCACTAGAGTATTTGTTGATTTTTTCTAATACTTGCTCGGTATTCATGAAGCTATAGTGCAAGAAATGATTTTTTAAGTGGCCAGCAGTGCCCGCCTGTATGAGTTGCACTGTTTCATGAACGATATGTTCCGTAAATCTAGCCTGCCCACGACGAAACAGACGTAAGACATAATCGGGATACCAGCCTGAGTGGCGCATAAAACGTCCACAGTACCAAGATAGTCTAGGAATCATATAAGCAGCAGAGGCTTCTGAGTTGGCAGTGATTGCCAAAATCTCAGCTTGTAATTCTGGGGTGACACGTTCGTCCGCATCAATCGATAACACCCAATCACCGGTAGCTAAATCTAAAGCACGGTTTTTTTGAGGGCCAAACCCGGGCCAATCGCTTGTAATCGTGACTTTCGCCCCCATTTGTTGCGCGATTTCCACAGTTTTGTCGCTACTTTGGCTATCTACGACGATAATCTCGTTAGCGAATGAGACGCTCTGTAAGCAAGCTTGGATATTAGCGGCTTCATTCTTGGTAATTAAGATAACGGATATGCTCATGGGGCGATGTTAGCACCGTGTAGGGTACGATTGCGGGTATGGATCAAAAAAGTATCAATTTAAAAACACAAACGGCTTTAGTCCGTATTCTCAAATACGCGATCCCCCACAAAGTGGCGGCTGTTTGCGCATTGATCGGCCTCGCTATTGTAGCGGCCAGCGAAACTGCCATTCCAGCCCTGCTCAAGCCCCTCTTAGATAAAGGTTTCACCGGTAATTTAGACCATGCCCTCTGGCGTGTTCCCGCCTTTTTAGTGGGTTTGGCATTTATTCGTGGGATTGCCCAGTTTGGCTCTAACTACGCTTTGAGCCATATTACTAATTCAGTCTTATTGAAGTTGCGTGAGCAAATGTTCAACCGTCTTTTGCAGGCGCCGGCTGACATTTATCAAAGTCGCTCGGCCGCTTCTTTAATTAACGCTGTAGTTTTTGAAGTCAATGCTGTTTTGCAAGTCATTACCAGTATTGCCATGAATCTCGTCAGAGACAGTCTCACGGTCTTGGGCTTGATGCTTTATCTCTTTTATTTGAACTGGCGCCTTACCTTGCTGATCATGATCATCTTCCCGATTTTGGGCTTAATGGTCACTATTATTAATAAGCGCTTAAGACGCTTGCATAAAGTTCACCAAGATATGACCAATGAGTTGTCCTACGTTGTAGAAGAGACAGTAGGGGGCTATAAGGTCGTCAAATTGCACGGTGGCCAGACTTATGAGAAAAATCGTTTTCAGGAGATTGCCAATAAATTGCGTCGCTATTCCATGAAAATCGCAGTTGCTGGTGGCCTCAATCAGCCAATCACGCAATTTGTAGCCTCGATTGCACTCTCTGGAGTTCTCCTAGTGGCTTTATTCCAGTCATCGATGGCTGAGACAACGGTCGGTGGCTTCGTGGCTTTTGTGACAGCGCTAATTTTGATTATTTCCCCGCTCAAACATCTCGCTGATATTAATCAGCCTCTGCAAAGAGGGGTGGCTGCTGCAGAGATGATTTTTAAGCTCATGGATCAACCGATTGAAGAAGATCAGGCACGTCGTCAAGACGCGATCAAGCTTGCGCGGGCCCAAGGTGAAATTCAGTTCTCAGGAGTCGGTTTTACCTATCTCAACCAGGCTTATGAAGAAGATCCGGCGCAAGCTCAAAGTCGTGAAGCATTAAAAGAGGTCTCACTCACCATTCGCGCAGGAGAAGTCGTGGCTTTTGTGGGCCCTTCGGGTAGCGGTAAATCGACCTTAGTCAATTTATTACCACGCTTTTTTAATCCGAGTGCCGGACAAATTTTGCTCGATGGGATCGATATCCAGACCATTGAACTCAAAGATCTGCGTCGCCAAATGGCTTTTGTCAGCCAGGACGTGGTTCTCTTTAATGACACGATTGCAGCTAACGTCGCCTATGGTGCCACAAGTGCTGCAGAGATTGACCGTCAGAAAGTCTTGCAGGCTTTACAAGCGGCCAATCTAGGCTCTTTGATACAAGAACTGCCACAAGGTATTGATAGTGAGATTGGCGATAACGGTAACCGTCTCTCAGGCGGTCAGCGCCAACGACTAGCGATTGCACGTGCCATCTATAAAGACGCTCCCATCTTGATCTTGGATGAAGCGACTTCAGCCTTGGATTCTGAGTCTGAGCGTCAAGTACAAGAAGCTCTAGAGACTCTCATGAAGGGCAGAACTACGCTAGTCATCGCACATCGCTTATCGACTATTGAAAATGCCAATCGCATTGTCGTTTTAGATCATGGTCGCGTGGTTGAGCAAGGTAGCCATCAAGAGCTCATCAGTAGCAACGGCTTGTATGCCAGCCTACATCGCTTGCAATTTTCGCAAGCGAGTTAATTAAGAACGATATCGTATTGCTCTTGATTAAAGCTGGCTTCGGCTTGAAGCCGCACGGGTTTGCCAATGAAGTCGATTAACTGCGCTAGGTGAACACTATCTTCTTCCAAGAAGCGATCAATCACATCGGGGCTCGCCACAATGCGGAATTCTCGCGGATTGAACTGGCGATGCTCCCGAATCACTTCACGCAAAATGTCATAACACACGCTTTGTGCGGTTTTCGTTTGTCCCTTACCTGCACAGACGTGACAAGGTTCGCACAGTAAGTGCGCTAAAGATTCACGAGTGCGCTTACGCGTCATTTCGACCAAGCCTAAGCTTGAAAAAGGATTAATAGTGGTGCGTATGCGATCACGCGCTAAATGTTTACGCAGCTCTTCAAGCACCATATCTTGGTGCTCCTTAGTGTGCATATCAATAAAGTCAATGATGATGATGCCGCCAAGATTACGCAGACGTAATTGTCTTGCAATAGTCTGAGCGGCTTCGAGATTGGTTTTGTAGATGGTGTCATCAAAGGTCTTGGCACCTACAAAGCTGCCTGTATTGACATCAATCGTGGTCATTGATTCTGTTTGATCAATCATCAAATAACCCCCGGACTTCAGGTCTACACGGCGACCTAGGGCGCGATTGATTTCAGATTCGGTATCGTACAAATCAAATAAAGGACGCTCCCCTCGATACAAGACCAACTTATGAGTTTGATCGGGGGTGTAACGTTTAGAAAATTCACTGAGTTTTTCAAAATTCTCAGCTGAGTCAATTCTGATTTGTGTTGTGGCCTCGCCAGCAAGGTCGCGCAACACCCGCTCTGCCAAGCTTAAATCTTGATGAAGTAGGCTAGGGGCAGGCTTTTGCTGAGTGCCTGCTTGTATCGTTGCCCAAGTCGCTTGTAAATAACGTAAATCGTTGATGAGCTCATCATGGGGCGCATCTTCAGCGCTGGTGCGAATAATGAAACTCCCGGAGACCTTGGGGCAGTGTTCAGCCATGAGACCATGCATCACTGTTTTGAGTCGCTCACGTTGTTCTGCAGATTCAATTTTCTGAGAGATTGCAATTTGACCCTCTTGGCTTTCTTGGGGGAGGTATACCAAGTTACGTCCAGCAATACTGATGTGTGTTGTTAGTCTTGCCCCTTTGGTGCCTAATGGATCTTTGAGGGCCTGTACTAATAAAGTCTGCCCTTCAAAAACAAGTTTCTCAATCGGCAGGTTCTCGCTTTGAGAACTTTTTGGGATCCATAAGTCGGCGACATGTAAAAAAGCAGCACGCTCAAGACCAATATCTATAAACGCTGACTGCATACCCGGTAACACACGAGTGACTTTGCCAAGGTAGACATTACCGACAATCCCGCGATTTTGCGCACGTTCAACATGAAGTTCTTGCACGACTCCATATTGAATAATCGCAACACGAGTCTCTTGCGGGGTGATATTGATGAGGATTTCTTCGGTCATGCGTCTATTATGCTTGTATCTATCAGTGATACGTATGCTTATCCGTACTGTCGTAGTGCATAAGATACTTTAAAGTGATCGAGTAGTTGCGCACATTGATGCACGCATAAACCCATGATGCCTGAGTAGCTGCCCTTGATTTCAGTGACAAACGAGCCGGCGAGCCCTTGGATGCCATAGGCACCTGCTTTGCCCACATATTCTCCACTAGCCAAATAGGCCTTGATATGTGCATGACTCAAGTCCATGAAGGCCACTTGTGAGGCAGATACTTGTAGAGCTCTTTGCGAAGACGTGCCAAGCGCCATAGCGGTATAAACCCAATGTGTTCGACCTGAGAGCAGCCCGAGTATCTGCTGAGCATGAGCTGCATCATCGGCCTTACCGAGAATCAAATCATGGGGTGCAGCCATATCCTCGGCCAAGAGGGCAACGGTTGTATCTGCACACAAAATGGGTAAATCTGGCAGCTTGTGCTGGGCTTGTCGTTGTATGGCCGCGTCTAATTTGAGCTGTGTGACCCTCATGACATAGTCTTGGGCACGCTCACCGGGTATGAGGCTCTCTAAGCTTTCAGCATCCTCGCTAGGGTCAGGCAGTAATAACTCATAACTCACCCCCAGTTGCTTTAATAATTCTTGGCGGCGAGGACTTTGCGAGGCGAGATAAATCTGTTTATACACGGTGGTAGGGGTGGCCTTGTAAGATCGTCCAAGCACGATACAGTTGCTCGATAAGGAGTAGCTTCGCCATGGCATGTGGCAGCGTCAGGCTCGATAAGCGTAAGGTCAGTTGCGCTTCTTTCTTGAGTTCAGGATCTAGACCATCAGCGCCACCAATTAAGAGCGTGACATCTTGGCCGAGGGTTCGCCAGTGGGCTAATTGCTCAGAAAGTGCTTGAGTCGATACATCTTTGCCGCGCTCATCAAGCGCTACGATGTATGAACTCTTAGGGATGGCTTCTCTGATCTTTTGCGCTTCTTTAGCTGGATTAATCTCTGGCTTGAGTTCTTTAAGAACCATGGCGCAATCAGCGGGCATGCGTTTGACATAGTCTGCGATCGCATCGCTGGCCCAAGAGGGGAGTTTGTGATGAACGCTAATGATATGAAGTTTCATGAGCGTATTGCAGATGAAAGAGGGGCGTTCATCACTACGCAGGTGTGTGCTTATTCGTCTTCGTCAGCATCATCGCTAGCAAAGCGTTTCGATGGTTTGCCGCCACCAAGTTTGACGCGGACAGGCTTATCACCCCACATACCTTCGAGTTGATAGTAGGAACGCAACATGGGTTGCAAGATATGCACGATGATGTCGCCACAGTCGACCAGGACCCATTCACCGGTTTCCATGCCTTCGACAGAGATCACCTCGCCACCTTTTTCTTTGACAGCCTCTTTGACTGACATCGCTAAGGCTTTGGTCTGGCGATTGCTATTGCCTGTGGCAATAATCACACGATCAAATAAATCACTTAATTTAGTGGTATCAAAGACACGGATATCTTTTGCCTTTACATCTTCTAAGGCATCAATAATCGTACGTTGTAGTTTGCGTAAGTCCATGCTTAACCATTTCTATATAAATCGTGTTGCTCGATATATTCGAGCACTTGTGGCGGTATGCCGTCATAGACCGCATCATTCCAAGTCGTCTTTGCTAATGCGGGGCGTAAATCACTGGAGGCTAAATCAATTTGGAGTTCACGATCGAGCCAAACTGAGCCTGATGGGGCAGATTGTAACAATGTGGGGTCGCTAGCCATCTTATTGGCCAGTAGTCCAGTGGCTGGTGCCTCGGGATGTTTGCCTGGACGGCTCGCAATTGCTAAATGGACGTAATCGGTTAATTGGTGCCAGTCATTCCAAGTATGTAGATGTGCCCAGCTGTCTTCACCCATTAAAAATGAGAGTGAAGTCTCAGGGCCATAGAGTGCTCTTAACTCTTTGACTGTATCAATGGTGTAGCTTGGACCCTGGCGATCCATTTCAAGGGTGCTAATTTCGATTTTGGTATAGATGTGATGATCTAAAAATAAATCATGCAAAGTCTCGACTGCGTATTCACTCATGGCTAGGCGTGCTTGCGCTGAAGTGACCCCTTCTTTTTGCCATGATTGACCGGTGGGTAACCAGATGATTTGATCGAGTTGCAATAAACGCGAAAAATGCTCGGCCAAACGCAGGTGACCCCAATGCGGAGGATCAAAGGTGCCTCCTAAAATACCGACGCAGCGACGCTTATTCAAGACGTAATCCAATCGCGTACTGGCAAGAAGTCGGTATAGAGTTGCGCCTCTTTTGAGCCTGGTTCAGGTTTCCAGTCATAGCCCCAGCGTACGATTGGTGGCATGGACATCAAAATAGATTCAGTTCGGCCGCCCGATTGCAAACCAAAGAGGGTGCCACGGTCAAAAACCAGATTGAACTCGACATAGCGACCGCGACGGAAAGCTTGAAATTCACGTTCACGTTCCCCATAGGGATCGTCTTTATGTTTTTTCACAATCGGTAAATAGGCTTCGATGAAGGCATCGCCCACAGAGCGGGTCATAGCAAAACTCTTTTCAAAACCTAATTCACTGAAGTCATCATAGAAGATGCCACCAATACCGCGAGCTTCACCGCGATGCTTTAAGAAAAAGTATTCGTCACACCATTTTTTAAAACGCGGGTGTAAATCAGAGCCATAGGGCTGAAGTGCATTTTGACAAGTTTGATGAAAGTGACGACAGTCAGCGACATCGCCGTAGTAGGGGGTGAGATCCATGCCGCCACCAAACCACCAAACAGGCTCTTGATTGGCAGCGATGGCTACAAAGCAGCGCACATTGAGGTGCACGGTCGGGATATAGGGATTGCGCGGATGAAAGACCAATGACACACCCATTGCTTCAAAGCTACGACCTGCTAGTTCTGGACGATGTGCTGTAGCTGATGGCGGCATGGCAGCGCCGCGTACATGAGAAAATCCTACGCCACCGCGCTCGAGAATGTTGCCTTCTTCGAGGATGCGAGAGCGACCATCGCCTTTGAGTGGCGCATCTTCAGGCTTAGTCCATTGATCTTCGATAAATGCTTTGCCATCGAGCTCACCCATCGCAGTCGTAATGCGATCTTGTAGTCCAAGAAGATAGTCTCGGATAGCCGCTGTATTGATTGTCGTACTCATGCGTCTTCGTGAGCCTTTAATTAGAGTGCGCGATAGCCAATATCGTTACGGAATTGTGCGCCATCAAAGCGAATTTGGCGAACGGCCTCATAGGCTTTTTGTTGTGCACCTTTGACAGTGTGATCTAGACCAACTACACACAAGACACGTCCACCTGAGGTCTTCAAGACAGCACCATCTAATTGGGTGCCTGCGTGGAAGGTCACGTGATCAGGACCGTCTGCTGGGATACCTGTTATGACATCTCCTTTGCGGGGTGTCTCAGGATAGTTGTGAGCAGCCATAACAACTCCGAGGGCTGTGCGTGGATCCCAATCGAGTTCAACTTGATCAAGATGCCCATCAATCGCTGCCTCTAGGACGCTCACGAAGTCGCTGCGTAAGCGGGCCATGATCGGTTGTGTCTCTGGGTCACCCATACGGCAATTAAATTCCAGGGTCTTGGCCTTGCCAGAGCTATCAATCATCAGACCTGCGTATAAGAAGCCGGTATAAGGAATGCCATCGGCGGCCATTCCTTTTACAGTAGGCAGAATAATTTCTCGTAAAGCCCGTGCGTGGATTTCTGGGGTTACCACAGGAGCTGGTGAGTAGGCGCCCATGCCACCGGTATTGGGTCCTTGATCCGCATCGAGTAAACGTTTGTGATCTTGGCTAGTAGCGAGAGCAAGAACATTCTTACCGTCGACCATCACAATGAAACTTGCTTCTTCACCCACTAAAAATTCTTCAATGACAACGCGTGCACCGGCATCGCCTAATTTGTTGTCAGAGAGCATCATGTCAACCGCTGCGTGAGCTTCTGCCAGTGTCATAGCCACCACTACACCTTTGCCTGCGGCTAAGCCATCGGCTTTGATCACAATCGGCGCACCCTGCGCATCAATATATGCATGAGCAGCCGTGATATCTGAGAAGGTCTGATATTGGGCGGTTGGGATGCCATGGCGTTGCATAAACGCTTTAGCAAAATCTTTAGAAGATTCGAGTTGAGCCGCTTTTTGTGTGGGGCCAAAAATACGTAAACCACGACTGCGAAACACGTCCACAATACCTGCAGCTAGTGGCGCTTCAGGACCTACCACCGTTAAATGAATATTCTCATTCTGGGCAAAGTCAGCTAAAGCATTCAGGTCCGATAGATTTAAGTTCTCAATACCCATCTTCTCGGCCGCAGCACTGGCAGTACCACCATTACCGGGTGCAACGAATACTTTTTGTACTTTGGGTGATTGGGCAATCCGCCAAGCGAGGGCATGCTCACGACCACCAGAACCAATAACTAAAATCTTCATAACATTCTCAATATCAATAATAATTTTTATGACTTACTCGTCTAATGAGGCATTGGTAAATACTTCTTGCACATCGTCTAGGGCTTCTAGAGCATCGAGTAGTTTTTGCATCTTTTGGGCATCCTCACCCGCTAGTTCGGTTTCATTGTCAGGACGCATGGTGACTTCACCTAACTCAGGAGCAAAACCTTTCGCAATCAATGTTTCACGGATGCCGGCAAACTCATAAGCGGGTGTGATGACCTCAATAGAACCATCGTCTTGAGTCACTACATCATCAGCGCCCGCTTCCAAGGCTGCTTCCATGAGGGCGTCTTCGGCGGTGCCCGGTGCAAAAAACATGCGACCGCAATGTTTGAACATAAAGGCGACTGAGCCATCCGTGCCTAAATTACCCCCATGCTTAGAAAAAGCATGACGCACTTCGGCAACTGTACGGGTACGGTTGTCAGTGAGCGTATCCACAATCACTGCTGCACCCCCAATGCCATACCCTTCATAGCGAATCTCTTCATAGTTCACGCCTTCGAGTGAGCCGGTGCCACGTGCAATCGCACGTTGCACGTTATCACTGGGCATATTGGCATCTTTGGCTTTATCAATGGCAAGACGCAAACGTGGATTGGCCGCTAAATCACCACCCCCTAATTTGGCGGCGACTGTGATCTCGCGAATTAACTTTGTCCAAATCTTGCCGCGTTTTTCATCTTGGCGACCTTTGCGATGCTGAATATTGGCCCATTTGGAATGACCCGCCATAAAACCCTTTCCTAGCCCTGAGTGATTGTCCTAGTTCGCTGACCGTCTATTTTTACGGTACATTGAGCGAAAACCTCAATTTTAGGCAAAATAAGCGCTTAAATTCGAAAAACATAAAAAGAATTATTCCGACAGGAGACAGACATGGCAGCAGAAAAAACCAAGGCTATCCGTATTGCCCGTACTGGGGGCCCAGAAGTAATGGAGTGGGTCGAGGTAGATTTACCAGCGCTGGGCCCTAAAGATGTTCGGGTCAAGCACCATGCGGTGGGTCTTAACTATATTGATGTGTACTTCAGAACAGGTCTTTATCAGCAACCCATGCCTGGTGTTTTGGGTATGGAAGGGGCTGGGGTCGTTGAAGCTGTAGGCGAGCAGGTGACTTATGTCAAACCTGGGGATCGCGTCGCTTATGCAGGTAAGCCTCCTGGTGCCTATGCACAGGTGCGTGTGATGCCTCAAGATACTTTGGTGAAGTTGCCTGATGCGATTAGTTTTGAGCAGGGTGCGGCGATGATGTTACAGGGCCTCACTGTGCAATATCTATTACACGATAGTTATGCTGTAAAGCCCGGTGATTACGTTCTTTTCCATGCCGCCGCCGGTGGGGTGGGCACTTTTGCCTGTCAATGGCTCAAGGCTATGGGCGCCAATATCATTGGCACGGTCGGTTCCCCAGAAAAAGCTGAATTAGCCAAATCCTATGGTTGCCAGCACACGATTTTGTATCGCCAAGAAGACTTCGTAAAACGCGTACAAGAGATCACTGATGGTAAGGGTTGCGCGGTGGTTTATGACTCAGTAGGTAAGGATACCTTCTTGAAGTCGTTAGATTGTTTGCGTCCACGCGGCACGATGGTGGTTTACGGTAATTCCTCAGGCCCTGTGGATCCTGTTGATGTCGGCCTATTAGCCGGTAAGGGTTCATTACGCCTGACACGCCCCACATTGATGACCTATGTGCATGATCGCAGCCTCTTAGAGCCGATGGCTGCTGATTTATTCAAACAAGTGATTGATGGCAAAATCAAAGTAGAAATTAATCAGCGTTATGACTTGGCCAATGTTGTGCAAGCCCATCAAGATTTAGAGGCGCGTCGCACCACAGGTTCAACGATTTTGTTACCTTAAGCCGCAGGAATACTTATATGAGTACGATTGCGTTTATTGGTTTAGGGAATATGGGTCGACCGATGGTTGGCCATCTCATCAAGGCGGGTCATGTTTTAAGACTGTATGCTCGCCGCCCTGAGGTGTATCAGAGTGAAGCAGCTGATCTAATTGCGCAAGGTGCAGTGGCTTGCCATTCACCAGCGCATGCGGCAGAGGGTGCTGATGTCATCATTACCAATGTGATGGGTCCGGCAGATGTACGTGAGGTTTTATTAAATCATGCACAAGCCGTTATTCATACAGCCAAGCCTGGCGCACTATGTATGGATCACAGCACCATTGATCCGCAAACTACCCGAGAGATTGCCAACACCCTTGCGCAAAAGAAAATTCGTTATGTAGACGCACCCGTTAGTGGTGGAGTTTGGGCTGCCCAAGCGGGTAGCTTGGTGATGATGATGGGGGGTGCTGATGCTGACGTCCAAGAAGCGCAGCAGCTCGTCAAGCATTACACAAAAACAGTGACTCATATCGGTGGTGTGGGGGATGGTCAGGTGGCTAAACTGTGTAATCAGATTGCGCAAGTCATCAATATTCAAGGGATTGCTGAGTCTTTACGTTTTGCAGCGGCCAATGGTGCGAACACTCAAAAAGTACTAGAGGCGATTTCAGGCGGTATGGCTGGCAGCAAAATGATGGATTTGATGGGCCCCAAAATGGTTCAACGAGACTTTAAAGCAGGGATTGAGGCGCGCTTACATGCCAAGGATTTTTTCCTCGTGAAGGCAGTCGCAGAAAAGCAGGGGATCGATCTGCCAGCCTTGCAAACCGTGGCAGAGCAGCTTCAAGCCCTCTTGGATGCTGGGTGGGGCTACGATGACACTTCTTCCCTTTTAAAGGTACTTGAGGCATAATAGCGGTCTTGCCTGAATTTACAGGTCTAGAGTGGGCCTCAATAGATTGAGGCCGCACTTGATAAAAATGCCGCGGTGGTGAAATTGGTAGACACAGGAGACTCAAAATCTCCCGCCGCAAGGTGTGTCAGTTCGAGTCTGACCCGCGGCACCACACTTCTCATCAATCACTTTCCCAATCCCTAAGAGTTGAGTAGACTCCGATCATGTTCGCTTATCGACACGCTTTTCATGCAGGCAACCATGCTGACGTTCTAAAACATATTGTTTTGCAACAGGTCATGCAATACATGATGCAAAAAGATAAGCCTTATTGGGTGATTGATACGCATGCTGGTGCCGGGATTTATTCTTTGGCCTCCAAAGAAGCGCAAACCAAAGGGGAATATCTGCAAGGGATTGCCCGTTTATCTCTTCAAGACGAAACGGATCCTGCGATTGTGGCCTATTTAGAGCTACTCACCAGAATCAATAAAGATCATGGCTATGCCTGTCTTGATGGCCAATACCCGATGTATCCTGGTTCACCTTTGATTGCTGAGTATTTACTGCGCGCAGATGATCGTTTGAGGGCTTTTGAATTGCATCCGAGTGATGCCCCTCTATTAGAAGATTTATTTCACAAACACAAACAAGTCAAAGTCTTTGCTGAAGATGGTTTTCACGCTCTCAAAGCCTTATTGCCTCCCCCGACCAAACGCGCAGTCATCTTGATGGACCCCCCTTATGAAATCAAAACCGACTACGACAAAGTCGTGCAAGCGGTTCGCGAGGGCATGCAGCGTTTTGCTGAAGGGGTTTATTTAATTTGGTATCCCATCTTGCCTCGTGCTGACTATCGCAGAATGCTGGATGGCTTAAAAAAATTAAGCGATAAAACATTGAATGTCAGCATGCAAGTGCAAGCACCGAATGCAGATGGTTTTGGTCTTTTGGGTTCAGGTGTATTCATGATCAATCCACCTTGGACCATGACAGCCACCATGACACATACTTTGCCGCGTCTATTAGAAAAATTAGCGCAAACGCCCGATGCGAGTTATTCGCTAGAGCAGGGCGCCGCTCTAGCGTAATGCCTGAGCAATTTAATTTTGTAAAACTAAATCTGATAATCCACTGTTTCACCACTCATGGCTTGATCTACCAGTTTACGGGTAAGTGTGGGTGAGAATAATTCAATAAAGGTATACACATACGAGCGCAAATAAGCATTTTGTTTGATAGCAATTTTGGTGATGTTGTTACCAAATAAATGCCCGGCTGGAATGACCTTGAGGTTGCGATCACGCTCAGGATCAAATGCTACACCGGCCACAATGCCGATACCCATGCCCGCTTCAACATAAGTTTTGATGACATCTGCATCGATGGCTTCAAGTACCACGTCTGGGTTGAGCTGCTTACTACTAAAGGCGCGATCGATTTTGGCGCGCCCTGCAAATGCAGGGTCATAAGTAATGATGGGATATTCCACCAAGTCTTCTAGGGCAATATTTTTCTTTTGCAGCAGTGGGTGATCATTAGGCACGGCGATGACGTGCTGCCATTGATAGCCAGGAAGTGAAAGCACACCTTCTGCTCCGGCGATACCTTCAGTGGCAATCGCAAGATCAGCACGATCATGGATGAGTAGATCCACAATTTGTTGCGGATTACCCTGCTGAATACTCACACGTACTTTGGGGAAGCGTTTCGTGAATTCGCTGAGTACTTTCGGTAGGGCGTAGCGCGCTTGCGTATGCGTGGTAGCAATCACCAAATTACCTTGGTCTTGAGCACTAAAGTCTTTACCCACTCGTTTGAGGGTTTCAACTTCAATCAAAATTTTTTCAATCGAGGCAAGGATACGCTTACCCGGCTCGGTCAGGCTACGAATGCGTTTGCCGTGACGGCGAAAAATATCGACCCCTAATTCATCTTCTAATTCCAAGATGGCCTTGGATACTCCCGGTTGGGATGTAAATAGGGTCTTCGCCGCTTCGGTCAGGTTAAAGTTTTGGCGAACGGCCTCGCGGACAAATCGAAACTGGTGCAAATTCATGGGGATCCCAAAAGCTATATGTAATCAGGTTATAAAAATAACATGAAGTACTATTTTTAGCTATATAGAATGATGCAGAGCCTGTTTAAACTTTGGATACCCAACGAATGCCAATCAAGGCCAGTATGAGATAGATGCTCGCAGGGATGATCGAACTCAACCATGCGGGCCATTCGCCCAAGAGACCTAAGTGCGAGAAGAGGCTATTAAAGAGCTGGAAACTAATACCCAGCATGATGCCGCCAAAGACGCGATAGCCGATGCCTCCTGAGCGAGTTTGCAGATAAGCAAAGGGCAAAGCGAGCATCAACATCACAATCACTGTGAAGGGGTAAATAATCTTTTTCCAAAAGGAAATCGCATAACGTTGATAGTCTTGTTTGTTTTCTTGGAGATGGTTGATATAAGAAAACAAATCCAGAATCGAAAGACGGTCTGGTTTAATCAGTAGTGCACCGAGAAGTTGTGGGTTGACTTCTGTACGTATGGTTAGCTGGTCTACTTTGGTAATGCGAGTGCTAAAGCTTGGGTCGAGTGGATGTGATGCAGGTAACTCTTTAAATTGAGTTTCAGTGACTTTACGTAAATCCCAAACACCTTCGCCTTTGAACTCCACGAGTTCGGCAGTTCGGCTAGAGAGTAAGCGGTGATTTTTATCGAACTCATACATACGCAAGCCTCTGATTGAACCATTGGTTTCAATAGCGCCCACATTGATATAACGTGAGCCATCGATCACTTCTCCTTGTGAGTTGCGTAATTTATCTTTGATCCAAGCACCCGACTTCAGTTGTAATGCTTCGCGACCGCTATTGAGCGCACTGAGGCGTACATTTTTAGATAAATTTTCTGTGAATGGGCCGACCAGTTCGCTCATCACCAAAATCAATACCGCGAGGGGCAATGCCATCTTTAATAAAGACCATGCTGCTTTTTCTGTATGTAAACCACCCACGCGCAAGACAGTGAACTCTGATTGCGAGGCCATGCTGGCAAAGGTATAAATGCCGGCAATCAAAACTGCAATTGGCATGATTTCCACCATACGACTCGGTACTCGGAGCAAGACGGTAATAAAGGCGACTAGACTCGAGTAGGACTCATTGGTATCGCCCATCTCGCCAATGAAGTCAAAAAAGACAAACAGAGCGATCAGAGCAAACAGAATAAATAAGAATGACCAATAGATTTGTCGCGCTAGGTAGCGCTCATAGACATAGGGGAATAATTTATGCCACATCGCGAGTCTCCCTAGCGAACACTCTCTTGATGCGACCCCATAAAGTGATTGAGCGATTTTGGCGATAAATCAAAAACGCAATGCCTAAGCCTGCAACGATGGCATGAATTAACCATACACCAATCGCAAAACTGAGCTTGCCATTGGCTACCCAAGCTTGCATTAACTTCAATAGATTGGAGTAGGTAAAGTAGATCAATACTGCCATGATCAGCGCGGTATAACGTCCCCGACGAGGATCCATATAAGACAAGGGGATGGCAATCACTGCAAAACTGAGCGCCATCAAAGGTAATCCCAAGCGCCAGAGGATTTCTCCTTGTGATGCCTTTTGTTCCCAGGTTTGTACAAGAGCCCAGATCGGCAGCATGCTACTTGTTTTGACACCTTCCTCAATCGTTTTGCTGCTGAGTACGACTGTGTATTTATCAAATTCAGTAATACGAAAATCACTCGTGCCTGGGGTGCCTTCGTAGCGACGACCTGCTTCTAAGACAAGTTGTTTTTGTTCCGCGGTGTTCTCTACATAGCCTGTGTTGGCCACCACAATCAACTGACGGTCTTTACCAAAATCAGTCACAAAGACATTTTTAATCACATTGGTTTTTGGATCGATGGATTCCGTAAAGAGCACTCGATTATTGCTAGAGGACTCTTTGAACTGTCCCGGAGCTAGCATTGAAATATCATCGCGTTGAGAAAAGCGTTGCTTGATGATGCTAGATTGGTCGCTAGCCCAAGGTGAGACGAAGACGGCTAGACCAGCCACAATGACCATGATGGGGATGGCAAAACTAATCACGGGTCTTAGGATCTGAAACAAGCTCACGCCGGCACTTTGCCAAATAACCATCTCTGAGTCTTTGTACCAGCGAGTTAATACAATCAAAATGGCAATAAATAGTGAGGCGGTTAAGAGAATGGCAAGGTAGCCAATCATGCCAAGACCAATCAGAACCAAGACGTCTTTGGGATTGATATTGCCATTCGCAGCGCTACCTAATAAGCGAATCACCAGATTCGTCACAATCAAAGTGACTAAGACCATAAAGACCACGCTGGTCGTGATGGTCAGTTCTTGGCGAAGGGCTTTTTTGAAAATCATAAATATAGAAGCTAGGCGATAATAGGGATTATCGAAGATTTTCTTAAAAGTGCGACATTTTTAAAGTTTTCAGCAAAGAAGGTTGAGTTATGGAGTTTGTGAGCAAAGTATTTCCTGAGGGTCAAAAAGGGCAGCAAGCCTTATTCGCTCATGTGAGTGATTGTTTGGTGATCGCTTTTGATGCCCAATTAATCAAAAATAGTAAGAAACCTGCCGGAATTCTTGCTGAGATTGATCGTATTACTCAGGGTTCAGTAGTGCGTGCCTTGCAAGCGAAAGACTTGGAAGCTAAAGCGGGCAGTCATGCTTTGATTTTGGGCAATGATTCTTGGTTAGCTCAAGGTCTTAAAGCGCAGCGTCTCTTACTTCTTTCTATGGGCTTAGCTAAAGAGGTCAAGAATGAAGGTCATGTAAAGACCTTAAGTGCAGCCATCAAAACTCTGGCACAAACTTCAGCCAAGCAGATCACTTGGCATTTTGATCAGTTACCAGCCAAAGATGCGCTCTTTAAGATTCGTCAGTTGGTGCAGTTGTCTCGCGAGCATACCTACCGCTTTGGAGCGCGTTATCCAAAATTGAAGACTAAAGCGCAAGATGCACAGCTTGGCATGACACATCTAGTATTAGCTAGTTCGAGCAAAACTCAAAAAGCATACGCGCAGGCCATGAAGGAAGGTCTAGCGATTGCTAATGGTATGGATCTCACTAAAGATCTAGGCAATTTGCCACCGAATATTTGTACACCCACCTATCTAGCGCAAACGGCTAAACAATTAGCCAAAGACTTTGCTCTAAAAGTAGAGGTCTTGGGTCGTAAAGAAATTGAAGCTCTCAAGATGGGGGCATTTTTGGCGGTCACTCAAGGCTCGGTTACGCCACCGCAATTTATTGTGATTCGTCATCAGGGGGCTAGTAGCAAAGAAGCGCCAGTGGTCTTAGTGGGTAAAGGAATTACATTTGATACTGGAGGTATTTCTCTCAAACCGGGTGAAGGTATGGATGAGATGAAATACGATATGTGTGGCGCTGCGTCAGTACTGGGCACCATGCGAGCGATTGCAGAACTTAAGTTGAAGCGAAATGTGATTGGCGTTATACCGACTTGCGAGAACATGCCTTCAGGTCATGCGACTCGTCCAGGCGATATCGTGACTAGCATGTCAGGTCAAACGATTGAGATTCTGAACACAGACGCAGAAGGTCGTTTGATCTTATGTGATGCCTTAACTTATGTGGAGCGTTTTAAGCCCGCGGCTGTCATTGATATTGCTACTTTAACGGGAGCCTGTGTGATTGCCCTGGGTGCTGTACACTCGGGACTGTTTAGTCGCGATGATGATCTAGCAGAAAATTTATTGTCAGCAGGTCGTCAAGCACAAGATACGGCCTGGCGTATGCCTTTAGATGCCGCGTATCAAGAGCAGCTCAAATCTAATTTTGCCGATATGGCTAATATTGGTGGTCGACCTGCGGGTAGCGTGACAGCAGCCTGCTTTTTGGCCCGCTACACGGAAGCTTATCCATGGGCTCATTTAGATATTGCCGGCACCGCTTGGAAGAGTGGGGCGGCTAAAGGGGCTACGGGTCGACCAGTGCCCTTATTGGTGAACTATCTCTTGGCACATTAAGTATGGCCAGAATTGATTTTCATAGTGGGGTAGCCAACAAGCTGTCCTATTGCTGTCGACTCTTACGCAAAATTTTGCAAAGCCCGACGGCTGAGATCCCGGCGCGCAATGTGATTGTGATTGGTGAGGTGGATTTCTTAAAGCAATTAGACAAAGAGTTGTGGTCTTTCTCTGCTACTGATTTCGTACCTCACGCTTGGAGTCATGATGACTTCGCAGCTGAAACACCGATTATTCTCAGCCCCAGTTTTAAAGATCCCGCCTTGCAGGAATTACCTCATGCCGATGTGATTCTCAATGCCGGCCCGGAGTTGGCTGAAGATATGCAAGCCTTAGCAGAACGTTTCCCACGCATCATTGATATTGTTTCAACACAAACAAAAGAGCTGGAAGCTGGCCGTGAACGCTACAAAGTCTATCGCGGCCTAGGTCATGAGTTGCATAATTTTGATCAATCTAAACAGGCCTAAAGATGGCGTTGATGCATCCTCAATTTGATCCTGTGGCACTCAGCCTTGGGCCTGTGGCCATCCATTGGTATGGCTTGATGTACTTGGCGGCGTTTGCACAGTTTCTTTTGCTAGGACGCCTACGAGTTAAGCAAGCGCACTGGCAAAGTTTAGGCATGAATTACCAAGCGCTTGAAGATCTACTCTTTAAGGGGGTGCTCGGCGTAATTGTCGGTGGACGTCTGGGTTATGTCCTTTTTTACATGCCAGGGCACTATCTCAGTCACCCGCTGGATATTCTCAAAGTATGGGAAGGCGGTATGTCTTTTCATGGTGGTTTTTTAGGGGTCTTAGTTGCTTTGTGGTGGGTGGGTAAGAAAAATGGTCAAGGTTTTTTCAAAATGACCGATTTAATTGCTCCTCTAGTACCTTTTGGTTTGGCTTTAGGACGTTTAGGTAATTTCATAAACGGGGAATTATGGGGACGACCCACGGATTTATCTTGGGGCATGATTTTCCCGCAAGCGGGCGATCTTTTAATCCGACACCCCTCTCAGCTCTATCAAATGGCAGGTGAGGGCATCTGCCTGGGATTATTTCTCTGGTGGTACGCTGCTAAACCGAGAGCAACCGGTGCAGTTTCAGCCGTCTTTCTCATGGGTTATGGTTTCTTCCGGTTTATATCCGAGTTTGCGCGTGAACCCGATGATTTCTTGGGGCTTCTCAGTCTGGGATTGTCCATGGGGCAATGGCTCTCTTTGCCGATGATTGTGTTGGGACTGATACTCTACTTATCAAGACATAAAACACTGGATAAAGCCTGAATAACCTGAGGTACAGGGTTTAACCCAATAGGCTAAAAAATGTATACAAAATACATTTTTGTATATGCCGCCCAAAATCGTTAAAACCGCTTTGTATGTCGAGGTCACCGAACGTCTACGTTCGATGATTGCTAGCGGTCATTTAAAACCGGGTGCTTGGATTGATGAGCAAAAGCTGGCCGAGCAACTCGGTGTTTCGCGAACTCCATTTCGTGAAGCCATTAGGATTTTGGCCTCAGAAGGTCTTTTACGGATAGAGCCGCGCCGCGGCTGTTACGTCAATGAGCTCACTGAAAAAGATCTAGACGATATTTTTCCTTTGATGGCTATGCTCGAGGGTCGTTGCGCCTATGAGGCCGCACAACGAGTAACAGAAAAGCAGATTAAAAATCTCGATGACCTGCACGTCAAGTTAGTCGCCTATGCCAAAGCTAAAAAGATTGATGAGTACTACACCACCAATCGCGAGATTCATGTAGCGATACAGAATATGGCTGCTAATCAGTGGCTTAGTAATATGGTGAAGGATTTACGCAAAATCTTGAATCTATCGCGCCATCGTAGTTTGCACTTGCCTGGCAGAATTACAGAGTCTTGTAATGAACACTTGGCTATCTTTTCAGCGCTGAAATCTCGAGATCCGGTCAGTGCTGAATCAGCCATGAAAACACATATCTTGCGACAACGCGAAGCGCTTAAAGAGTTGATCGTGCAATCGAGGAAATCAGCATGATTCTTGATAAGTTGCTTAAATCTAGACATATGGTGAAGACCATCAATGCCACGCGCCGCTTATTGTCTGAGCGGGGCGAATCTAACGCCGCCAGTATGGCTAATGAGTTGGTAGAGCTCTATAACGAATTGGATGATGAGCAAAGGGATCAGTACTTTCAGTATCTCGCTGAGAAAATGAATCCCAGTCCAGCAGATGTTTTGAGTGCTGCCCAAAGTTACGCAAATGAAGCGAGTGCTGACAATTTAATTTGGTTGATGAAAGTCACTGAAGCGCCTCGCCAAGAATTATTTAGACGCCTCAATCGTGCCTCAGGTGGTACCAAGATGATTATCGATATGCGTAAGCAATTGATTAAGTCTTTGGATAAGAAAGCCAATTTGCGTGCTGTGGATGCAGATATGCAGCATCTCTTGAACTCTTGGTTTAATCCAGGTTTTTTAAAGATGCATCAGGTTGATTGGCGCTCGCCAGCGCACATTCTAGAGAAGATCATTCAGCACGAGGCAGTCCATGAAATTGATGGTTGGGATGATTTAAGACGTCGCTTGCAGCCTGATCGACGTTGTTTTGCCTTCTTTCATCCGCAATTGCCTGATGAGCCATTGATCTTTGTGGAAGTGGCGCTCTTGCCTGAGATTCCTGAAACGATTGCCCCATTGGTTGATAAAAAATCGGAGCCTGTGCCTGAGAATCAATTCAAATGCGCGATCTTTTACTCCATTAGTAACTGCCAGCCAGGCTTACGTGGCGTTTCTATGGGCAACTTCTTAATTAAGCGCGTTTCTGAGAGTCTAAAAAAAGAATTCCCCTCATTAAAAACTTTCTGCACCTTATCGCCCATCCCGGGTTTTATGGATTGGGTCATTGCAGGTGCGCAATTGCCTCAGCAGGATGTCAAAACAGCCGTCACAGAAAAACGCGAAGAGTCCCTACAAGTTTTAGGGTTGGATAAGAAATCTTGGCCTGAAAAAATTGCCGGGGGTTGGCACCCAGATCGTTGTCCGCTCAAGGAAAAAGATGCTTTATTAGCCTTATGTGCCATGTATCTCATGTATTGCACTACTAGACGAGGCGGAAATCCTGTGGCTAAGTTCCACTTGGGCAATGGTGCCAAGTTATACCGTATCAACTGGGCTGGAGATTTATCCAAAAAAGGCATTCGTCAGTCGGCTGGATTAATGGTCAACTATTTATACGATTTGGATGCCGTTGAGGAGAATCACGAAAAGTTTGTTGGCGGTGAAGTGATTTATGCAAGAGCAGTCTCTCAATTAATTTGAGAGCGTTGTGAACTAATTAACTGGAGTATGAGGAGACTAAAATGAAACAACCAGTGAGTAAGAAAGGTCGTTTGACCTCTTTAGTAATTGGCCTAGTGACGGCCTTGGGTGTGACAGCGACAGCTGGCACAGCGATGGCTGATCCAAATTGGCCTAATAAACCAGTGGTCATCATCGTGCCATTCCCAGCGGGTGGTGGTACTGATGCATTTGCTAGACCATTAACTACAACTATGAATAAGCTCACGGGTAAGCAGTTTATTTTGGACTACAGAGGCGGTGCTGGTGGTACCGTTGGCGCATCTGCTGCAGCTAAAGCAGCCCCAGATGGCTATACCTTCTTGATGGGCGCCGTGCATCATGCCATTGCGCCATCCATGTATCCTAAGTTAGATTACGATCTACAAAAGAACTTTGTCCCAGTGGCTTTGGTAGCGCAGCCACCACAAATCATTGTGGCAAGCCCTAAGTTGCCTGTGAATGATTTGAAGGGCTTGATTGAGTTTGCCAAGAAGAACCCCGGTAAATTGAATTTCAGTAGTGCGGGCAATGGTACATCTCACCACTTAGCAGGTGAGCAGTTCAAGATGATGACCAAAACCTTTATTACCCATATCCCTTATCGTGGTGCAGGTCCTGCTTTGACAGATTTGATGGCGGGTCAAGTTGATCTCATGTTTGATGGCTTAGGTTCATCATCACAGCATATCAAAGCCGGTAGCATTAAGCCGATTGCAGTCGCCGCTCCTAAGCGTGCTGCTGCATTCCCTAATGTGCCAACGGCTGCAGAAGCAGGTTTGCCAGGCTATGAAGTCAGTACCTGGTATGCCTTGTGGGCGCCACGTGGCACACCTCAACCCATTATCGACAAGATGACCGCAGAGGTGACTCGTGCCATGGCTACACCTGAGCTGAAGACTATCTGGCAGAACAATGGTTCAGAAGTTCCTAATTTAACGGGTGAAGCTTTTGGCCGATTTGTGAGTGCCGAGATTAAGCGTTGGGCTGAAGTTGCAAAATCATCGGGCGCAAAACTCGACTAATTTGAAATCGTATTGAGGATTGCATGAATTTATATAGTGTCCTCGAGAAAGGCTTTGCTAAAGACAAATCATCATGCGCATTAGAGACGCATGATGGTTTGTACTACAGCTGGTCTGATCTCGAAAAAGCGACAGCAAAGATCGCTAATTTACTAACGAGCTTGAAGCTACCCGAGGGATCTCGGGTGGCTGTTCAGGTAGAGAAATCTCCTGAGGCGCTCTTTTTATACTTGGCTACCCTAAAAGCAGGTTTAGTGTATCTACCTTTGAACACTGCCTACCAAGAATCAGAAATCGAATACTTTATTGGTAACGCAGAACCAGCCGTAGTTGTTTGTTCACCCAAGAATTTTTCTTGGGTGTCAAAAATTGCCTTTAAAGCGGGAACTCAGCATGTCTTTACATTAGCTGAAGATCGCACGGGTACGTTGCTTGACCGCGCTGCAGGTCAAAAAGATCAGGGCAAGACGGTTGCTCGTGCTGATGATGATCTAGCTGCTATTCTGTATACCTCAGGTACCACAGGCCGCAGTAAAGGCGCCATGTTGACTCATAAAAACTTAGCGAGTAATGCTCAAGTGTTACAAAAGTTTTGGGGTTGGAAAAAAGGCGATGTGCTTTTACATGCCTTACCTATTTTCCATGTGCATGGCTTGTTTGTGGCTTCTCATGGGGCGCTCATCAATGGCAGCAAAATGATTTGGTTACCTAGATTAGATACCAAAGAATTGATTAAGCACATGCCGCGCTCAACGGTCATGATGGGGGTGCCTACCTTCTACGTACGTTTATTGTTAGATCCTAATTTCAATAAAGCCGTGACCCGCAATATGAGGCTCTTTGTTTCAGGGTCAGCGCCACTTCTGACGGAAACTTTTAATAGTTTCCGTGAGCGCACAGGGCATACGATCTTAGAACGTTACGGTATGAGTGAGACTGTGATGTTGGTTTCCAATCCATACCAAGGTGAGCGTATCGGTGGTTCTGTCGGTGTACCTTTGCCACAAACTCAGGTACGCGTTATCAAAGATGACGGTCAAGTTTGTAAGGTCGGTGAGATTGGCAATGTCGAGGTCAAGGGTCCCAACGTCTTTAAAGGTTACTGGCGTATGCCAGAAAAAACTAAAGAAGAATTCACTACCGATGGTTGGTTCAAGACTGGTGATGTGGGTCGTTGGGGTGGTGAGACCAGTGCGGGTAAGGTGCCCAATCACTATCTCTGTATTGTTGGGCGCAGTAAGGATCTGATTATTTCTGGGGGGTACAACGTTTACCCGAAAGAAATTGAGAGCTTTATTGATGATATGCCGGGTGTCGATGAGAGTGCTGTCATCGGTGTTCCACATCCTGACTTTGGTGAGGCTGTGGTCGCTGTCGTGGTTGCAAAACCAGGCGTCAAGCTTAATGCTGAGAGCATGATTGCTGAGTTAAAGGGCAAGATTGCTAACTTCAAGGTGCCTAAACGTTTGGTTGTCGTTAATGAACTGCCACGTAATGCCATGGGTAAGGTGCAAAAGAATATCTTGCGCCAGACCTATGCATAATGATTCGTGCCACTCAAATAAAAAGGCCGCAAGCGCGGCCTTTTTAAATCCTCCCCAATCGGTGACTGATCAATAGACGCCGAGAGTGCTCAAGCCTTTATTGAGCATGTAGGCCGCTAGGCAGAAAAGCACTAAAGCAAAGACTTTTTTGAGTTGAGCCACATTCAGTTGGTGTGCCACCTTGGCCCCTAAGGGAGCAGTTAAAACACTGGCAGCTGCCACGCAGACCAGGGCAGGCAGATAAACATAGCCTACTGAACCAGCGGGAAGATTGGGGTTGCCATAACCGGCAATCACATAACCAATGGCACTCGCTAGCGCGATAGGAAAGCCCAAGGCTGCTGAAGTAGCCACAGCGTTATGCATGGCCACATTACACCAAGTCATAAAGGGTACAGAGACAAAGCCACCACCCGCTCCGACCAAGCTTGATAAAAACCCAATGAAACCACCAGCACCCAACATACCCCATTTGCCTGGTAGCGTACGACTCGGTTTTGGTTTTTTGTTCATGAGCATTTGATACGCAGAAAAACCAACAAAGCCAGCAAAGATAAATGACAGCCATGAGGTTTTCAAAATCGCAAACAACTTACCGCCACCCAAGAGGCCGCCAAGAACAATGCCTGGGGCAAAGGCTAGGACAATATCCCAGCGAACGGCGCCACGCTTGTGGTGCGCACGCACGGAAGAGAGAGAGGTAAATAGAATCGTTGCCATAGAAGTAGCAATCGCGACATGCACAATCACCTCTGTTGGGAAGCCGTAAATACTGAATAAAAAGGTTAAAAAAGGCACCAGAATCATGCCACCACCAATACCGAGTAGGCCGGCTGCAAAACCTGTAAAGCTACCCAAGAGCGCCAATGCGCCAATTTGAACAAGAGTCATGAAAGAGATGAATTATTTGAATTTATAAAATTGTTGATTCAGATAGGCGACTACGTCGGCTTCTTCTTCGGGGAACATGTCTAGGCTCAGAGTCGTATTACACATACTCACCATCACTTTGAGTCGTTCGAGATTTTTTACTTTGCGGTCGCTTCGTAGATAAATCATATCGCCATTGCCCAAGCCAGACTTTTGAGCATGACACTGGTAACACTTTTGCATATCAATTTTTTTACCATTATTGATATCGGCAGCCAATACGGGCAGGCTAGATAGACCCAGTGTGGAGCTGATAAGGAATGTGTGCAATATTTTTTTCATTATTGGTCCTCCCTTCGTGATGACACTAATGCATGATGAGCGAAAGCTCAAATAAGGTCCCCGCCTTGACCGTTAGGCCGTCATCCTGAACCCAAAGGTTCAAGGGGGCATGGCAACAGTGTTTCGGGTGCATCAAGTTTGCGAGGGAGAACTTAACCCGAAGTTAAGCTCTATCACATTCGAGACGCTCAACGCCCACACTGTATGGATCACGCCAGATGCTTGCGCATCGGTTCAAGGAACTATTGGCCTTGGCGCGCCAGGCAGGGATAGGGTTTTCAGCGCGGCATCAACGGATGCTTCAATAGCATCTACTTGCGCCTGAAGAGCTGATACTTGATCTAAGCTAGCCCCAGGGTTTTCAGTCACGCTGAGATTCATTTTGGCAGCTTGTAGATCGCCCGCTAGTTTGATGGCAGTCATGATGGCGGCACGCTCAATACTGCGATTGCCACCGGTGAGCAAAGACTCTAATTGTTCATCTACTAAGGCTGCAGCTGCACGTAAACTTGTTTCATGTTCGGGGGAGGTGGCAAAAGCAAACTTTTGCCCAGCCAATGTCAGTTCAATGCGATGTTGGCTCATGATCATCCTTTGCGCCACCATTAGACAGTAGATCCATCTGTCTGCCGTCGTCCTGAGGTGGTAATTTACTCAATATATTCTGAATGCGCGTCTGGGCATCTTCAATTTTGGCCTCTAGAGCCAAACGTTGCTGGTGCGCAGCCGAGACGGCGTCCTGTAAGGACCGGGTTTTGCTCTCCAAACGAGCCAAACTCTCTTGGAGGCGATTTAGAGACTGATTTGTAAGTTCGGACATAGATACATTGTATCTATGTCCGAAAAACTATCAAGTTAACAGTTAAATATTGCTAATTTAGAAGATATAGCGCCCCAAAATACTAAAGTTACGTCCGGGATTGGGATATACCGTAGTTTGATAGAAGGAGTAATAAGAGTTCTTGTATACCGCTGTATCAGTATATTTTTTGTCAAATATGTTGTTGATCGAGGAAATTATTTCCCATGATTTTTCGCTATATGAATAGCGAAGATCAGTAACACCATATCCGGGCTTTTTTGTTTGACTATTAGCTAGATCGTTTGAAGCAAATGCCTCAGAACTAAATCGTGAGAAAAAAGAAACCCTTTCTTTAGTGTTAATTTGATGTGTGACTCCAAGAGATCCGGAATACTCCGATACACCTGGTACTTTTTTCCCAGAATAGGTTCCAGCATCGAACTCGGCATCAATGAAATTGATGTTAGCAATCAATGTCCATTTGGGGTTAAGTATTACTTGATTGTTCG
Source organism: Polynucleobacter sp. MWH-Loch1C5 (assembly GCF_018881775.1). Taxonomy (GTDB): domain Bacteria; phylum Pseudomonadota; class Gammaproteobacteria; order Burkholderiales; family Burkholderiaceae; genus Polynucleobacter. The sequence goes on along the minus strand of NZ_JACVPR010000001.1, from coordinate 467,758 downwards.
ATTCAAAACCTCTTCTGCTGCTGGAAGGGTAATTGAGATTACTGGATCCATTAAATCCAATTTCATTCTTAAGCTCGCTAACATAGACTCTTGACTGTGATCGGAAAATACCAGTCCTATAGTTAACACCAAACTCATAATCATGAGATGTTTGAGGATTTAGATTGTTATAAGGCAATACAACATAGGCCTGACTATTGTCATCTAGGTTTGCTATACGAAAATTTTGACTCACTCTTAAATGATATTTTAATTGGTCTGACGGGCTAAAAATGTACTGTAATTCAGTCGCCTTTACACGGCCCCTATTCGAAAAGCTGCCTGAGCCATCATTGCTGTTAGGTGAAATGCTGATGTAGTTAATATCAGATTGTTGGCGATATGCTTGCTCTCGATAGCCGAAGATTAGACGGTGATATTGGTTTGCAATCCAGTCACTTCTTGTGTACCAAGCATCTGATTGGTATGACTTGCTTCCTGAGTTGCCATAAAAGAGTGGGCTAATGTATGTGCCCGAACTATTACTTACTATGCCATCAAGGGTTTGTTTGTATTGTAACCAGTCATAACCTAGTACAGTTGTATTATTCCTGACGCCAAGATTGTTGATTTTAAATCGTGGGGAAAATGTTTGAGTACGTGCGAGTGAGTTTGTGATGCCTGATGCAATTGGATTTTTATTTGGATTATTGTTGGCATGATTTGGGTTATAACCGCTAAATACACTGGATCCATCATAGCTATATCCCCAAAAATTAGATTTTGTAAATTGATTTAAATCGACTCTAAATTCAGCATCTTCATTGATCTTTTTGACGCCATTTAAATTAATATGACTCGTTTTTATATTGGAGTCAGATTGATAGCCAGCCACCTGACTATTTTTTGGGTTTGAGTTGAGCCAACCAATGGGTAATGCACCAGGTAACTTGTTTCTTTCTTGGGTGCCAATAATCCTAATTCCTATGGAGTCAGATCCTGAGAGATGTTTTGTGGCAGAAAAACCACCAGATTGTTCGCTATTGTCTGAGTTGGTTCTGTACCCCTTTGAATCTAATTGTCTGCCAAAAAGAGTTAGGTTGGTATCCCCAATTTTACGAGAATGAAATAGGCTTGATTGATATGATGGGTAACTTCCAATGCCAGCTGACACGACGGTGAGCTTATCTAAATCTTTTTTTGTGACGATGTTAATTGTTCCGCCAGTTGCGCCATCACCATATAGAACGCTGTTTCCACCTCTAGTGATTTCTATGTGACTAATTGCCTCTAAAGGGATAAAAGACGTTCTTGCTGCAGTTTGTTCATTTTCAGATAACCGAACTCCATCCAAAAGAACTACAACATTGTTCGAGGCTGCATCGCCAAAGCCTCGCATATCAATAGCCCCGTTACTACTGCCATCAAGATTTTGTTTAACGGTTAATCCACCGATTTTTTGAAGTACTTCTGATACATTACTAAGACCACTCTTCTGAATCTCACGGTCCGTGATAATTGTGGTTTGAGGTAAAGCTTTGTTTATTTCTTCTTTAAATCTTGATCCATAAATCGTTACTGGTTCTAGCTCCGATGTGATTTGTGAAGATGCAATTGAAGAAAATGCCAGTGGGATGGCAATAAAAAAGTACTTTTTATGAGACATTATTTACTCCGCCAGCAATGCTGGTATTTGTCTAGTCACACCCCGAACTAGAGTAATCAAATGCAATGCAAAAGGAGGAAATAAGCAGAAATATGCTCAGCCACATCCCCGTAGCAGTGCGACCTCGATTGTGGGCTGGTTTCCGGGCTTGTAAATCACGCTTTAGCGAATTTAGAACCGCCTTCCCAGACTAAAGTCCAGTGGTTATATGGCTCTAATAATTTACTTACCGTTGCGGGGGCAGCATCAGCTTATTTATTGACTGATTTCCCATTTAACTCTTTTTAGTAAAAAGAGCACCACACAAAAGGCTATCTATATTTATTAGACAACATAAATATTATATCTAGCAAACTTACGTAAACCTGTATATTTCAGTCTATGAAAATATTAAAAAATATTTTTTTTCTGGTGTTCTTAAGTTTCCTGGTGATATTGCTTGGTCTCATGATGGGCAGTGTCTCTAATGCAGATGCTGCCATCATTTATCAATTACGTTTACCCCGTGTTTTAGCTGCCTTTGCTATTGGTGGGCTCTTGGCTATGTCAGGAGCTCTCTTGCAAGTGATTACGCGTAATCCTTTGGCAGAGCCATCAATCTTAGGGGTCTCTGGTGGCGCTTCCGTTGGAGCCCTTATCGCCATATTCATGGGAGCCGCCGGAAGTATTTATGTTCCTCTAGCAGCTTGGGTAGGCGCACTCAGTATTCTAATTATTCTTTATCTCTTATTAGGCAGTTTGTCTTATCAACCCACACGCCTTATTTTGGCTGGCGTGATGTTGGCAACAGCTTGTGGCGCAATCAGTAGTCTACTGATCGTATTTGCCGATGATGTGGCCATGCCAGGCATGATTCATTGGTTGATGGGGGATTTAGATTCGGTACAAAGTTCAGAAGCTGTAGGTTCTATATTAGGTCTTTGGTTGGCGACATGGATTGTTGTTGCTAAATATGCACCGCAAATTCATCTGATGCAATTTGGCTTTGATAAGGCTAAGAGTCTCGGTGTTGATGTGCAGCGTTTGCAATGGCTCATGGTTCTTATGGTAGCCCTAGCCAGTGCTGGTGCTGTATCGATTGCAGGAGCTATTGGCTTTATTGGGCTATTGGTGCCCCATTTAATTCGTTTGCTGATTACTCCAAAGCATGGCGTAAATCAAATCATGATTTTGCACATGAGCGCACTCTTGGGCGGTATTGTTTTAGTGATTGCCGATGCTATTGCTAGAACAGTATTGGCCCCTGCGCAATTACCCATGGGTGTTATTACCGTTTTACTGGGTGTGCCTACCTTCTTATGGCTTTTAGCCAAAATGTCGACTTGGGGTGAGGCACGCTCATGAGTGACGCAAAACCTTTACTGCAAGTGATTGACCTCACGCTCACAGCTGGTGATAAAACCCTTGTGCGTGATCTCAACTGGTCAGTTGAGCCCGGTCAGCGCTGGTGCTTGATTGGTAAAAATGGCGCGGGTAAATCCAGCCTAATCAAACTCATAGGCGGTATTACTGAGCCTATTAATATGCACGGCATCATTCAGTGGCGTGGGCAAGACTTAGCCACGATCGAGCCTGATGACTTTGCAAAAATTCGTTCTTATAGTGAACAATTTGTGCAGGGTGCATTTGGTATGCGTGCGATTGATTTGCTGGAGGCTGTTTGTCCGCATGAAACTGAAAAAGTTGAGGAATATCTCAATCTCTTTGAGTTACAGGATCTGAGGCAGGCATGGTGGCGACATTTGTCGGGCGGTGAAAAACAACGCTTTGCATTAGCCGCTGCCTTGGCTCAGGATGCTTCATGTTGGCTTATGGATGAACCTTTAGCTCACTTGGATTTGCATTATCAGGTGCAAATATTGAGCTTGCTTGCCAAGCAGAGTCAGTCTCAGCAAAAGGCTTGGATTGCAGCTGTACATGAAGTGAGTTTGATTAGACGCGCTTTTACACATGCACTGATTTTTATGCCGGAGCAAACTTACTTGGCAGGACCTATCGAAGATGTTTTAATGCCAGAGTATCTCGAGGCCGCGCTGGGGCAAAAAATGCTTGAAGCTCAATTGCCCGATGGTTCTAGCTATCTAGTCCCCGCCTTAGGTGCTTGAGACTTGAGTTCTCGAACACGCGCAATTGCCTCACAAATATGACGAGTCCCTTGCAAAATGCTGGGGGTTGGTTGACTAATCGATGGTCCTGGAATACTTAAAAAAGCTTGGTACCGATTGGCTGAGAGATTCTCAAAACTGCGCCACATCGACCAATCCATATCTTTACCTGCTTGCTGAGTGCCGATCATTAAATCAGGATTGGCGGCCAGTACTGCCTCGCGGGTGACTTGGGGTACGAGCAACTTTTCTTTGGAAAAAATATTTGTACCTCCACAGCGCTCAATCACATCATGAATCATCTGCTCGTGATTGATGGTCATGAGAGGTTGTGGCCAAACTTGATAAAAGACTTTGACGGTCGTTTTGGAATGCTTGCTAGATGTACCCAATATGTCTTGAAGTTCCTGTGTATAGCTGCGAGCTGCAGTCAAGCCAGATTGTTGAAGATTCAGGACTTCACCGATCTTGATGAGATCTTTCTCAATATCGTCTAATTTTTTAGGTGCAAACTCGAAGATACGCGCTTGCGGTAATGTAGTTCTTATCTTGCTGATAAGTTGTGCTGGTGTACCTCCAGACCACACTAAAACGATATGAGGGTTGAGTTGACGTAGCCTCTCAAAATCAATACTTCTTGCATCGCTCACTACGGTCTTGCTTTGAGTGTTTTTAGAATAATCACTATGTGCACTCACACCTACCAGTGAGCTTACGCCACCTACGCGTTCAACCATTTCAGCAAGATGAGGTGATAAGGTCACAACTCTGAGTGATGTCTGCACATTCTCTGATTTGCCACCAGTAGTGGCTGACGCGAGCAGACTATTGGCACTAGCCAATAGCATTACTGAGAACGCTACGGCTTTGATTGAACGCATTTAGATTTCTAGATTGTCGATCAGGCGTGTATTGCCTAATTTGGCGGCTGCCAGAACTACCAAGGCCTCTTGTTGAGCCAGTTCGCTATCCGAGGCGGATAAGAGGTCCCGACGTTTACGAATTGCCACATAATCGGGCTTCCAGCCACGCCCACGCAGATACTCTTGTGCTTGCGCTTCAATCGCAGCAATATCTTTAGCGCCAAAACCCGCTTTTTGCCATTGATCCAATACTTCGCTTTGTACCTGTTTGAGTGTTTGGATGAGTTGTATAGCTTCGGCTCGTTCACTGCTTGAAAGATAACCATTGCGTGAAGATAGAGCGAGACCATCATCGGCGCGCACTGTTTCAGCCGGCACAATATCAACCGGTAAGGCGAGTTGTTGGCACATACGACGAATCACCATCAACTGTTGATAATCTTTTTTACCAAATACAGCCGCTTGAGGTTGTACACAAGAAAATAACTTCAGTACGACCGTGCAAACCCCTTTGAAGAAACCTGGACGGAATTCGCCTTCGAGGATGTCACCTAAATTATGTGGAGGTTCAATCCGGTATTCTTGAGGTTCTGGATAGAGATCCTTTTCCTCAGGGGCAAACAAGATATAAACCCCTTCTTTTTCTAGCTTGGCAACATCAGCTTCAAAAGTACGCGGGTACTTATCAAAATCCTCATTGGGGCCAAATTGCAGGCGATTCACGAAAATACTTGCTACAACAGGGTCACCATGTTGGCGCGCTAGACGCATCAGCGAGAGATGGCCTTCATGCAGATTACCCATGGTTGGTACAAAGGCCACACGGTTTTGGCCACGTAATTGATCGCGCAAATCTTGAATATTGCTGATGATTTTCATGGCTTAAAAAGTAATTTAGAAAAAAGAAATTAATTAGGCGTGTAAGACAGACGCACATAAATCGGTGCATAGGGCTCTGCTTGGGTGATCTCAATCAGAGATTCACGGGACAGCTCTAGCATGGCAATGAAGTTCACCACCACCACAGGTGCACCTTTACCTGAGGCAATCGCATCAGCAAATAAGTCGGTGAACTCCACAAAACGCTCACCTTGTAAACGTCGCAAAATACGTGTCATAAAGTCACGTACAGACAATTGCTCACGGGTAATTGTGTGGTGTTGATTGAGCTTGGCGCGATGCAAGACATCCATCCAGGCAGCTTGTAAATCCAGGGTATTAATTTCTGGCCAGGTGACCACTGCAGTCGTATCCACATGGCCATTGGCTTTATAAAAGTCACGCCCTAAAACTGGCATCTTGTCGAGTTCTTGGGCAGCCAGTTTCATACGCTCATACTCGAGTAGGCGGCGGACCAATTCTGCGCGTGGATCTTCGACCTCTTCATCGCTATCGGCTTTCTTCATCGGCAAGAGCATGCGTGATTTAATTTCAATCAACATGGCTGCCATCAAAAGATATTCCGCAGCAAGTTCTAAGTTGCGATGACGAATTTGTTCGATATAGCCCAAATACTGCTGAGTCACTTCGGCCATCGGGATATCTAAAACGTTGAAGTTTTGCTTACGAATCAAATACAACAAAAGATCAAGAGGACCTTCAAAGGCTTCTAAGAAGATCTCAAGAGCATCGGGTGGAATGTAAAGATCGGTCGGCAGCTGAAACAAAGGCTCGCCATAAAGACGAGCAAAAGACTCGGACATGCCGTCCGTGACTTCAGGAATCAGAGGGGCTGCTGAGCCTGGCTCGATTTCATTCATTCGAGTAGACGTAAGCCTTTTGTTTAACGCGGGCCATTTGAGCGCGACGTTGCTCGTCTAATGAAATCGGTGCTTTATCCCACAAAAGGGCACGCCCTTCTTGCTGAGAAGCCTCTAATTCAGGCTTAGTTGCCTTTAATTCTTCAAGAAAACGGGTAATGTCAGATTTGTAATGAGCCATAGTGTCACTATTGTAGCGATTTTGGTATTTGAAACCCTAAATTTAGCTTACGCACCTAGCTTGATTTGGACTTCTTGCATTTGTGCCAAGATTTGTCGCAGGCGTGCCTGAGCAGCCGTCATATTCGGCAGAATATTCTCGGCTCCGATGATTTGCGTAAAGCCACTTCTAGACATTAAAGACAGGGGCTGTTGATTGGCACCGCAAATGATCAGACTGCCACCTCGCAGATGCAGGTTTTGACACAAGCTCTTCAAACTTTCGATACCACTGGTGTCGATATTAATTAACTGATGGAGTTCCAAAAGAATGACCTTGGGGCTATTGAGCGGCACACTAGGAGCATCCTCTAAATTCTCGACGCGATCGATAGCGCCGAAAAATAATGAGCCATATAAGGCATACGCTTCAACGCGGATCTCTGATTCAGGGGTCTGTTCCAGACCTAGATCATCAGCACGTTCGAATTCAGCAGGTAAATGCAATCGTTCAATACGTGTCAGTGAAGAGATGCGGTAAATGAAGAATACGCAGGCCAAAATTAAACCCACTTCAACTGCCACTGTTAAATCAAAAATAATCGTTAAGAAAAATGTGCCTAATAAGATGGCGCGATAAGTGAGGTTAAAGTGTTTTAGGCGCTTGAATTCATGCGCTTCGAACATATTCCAAGCAATAAAAATCAAGATGCCGGCAAGTACTGCCATGGGGATATGGCTTGCCCATGGTGCGGCAAGCAGCATGATGAATAAAATCACGCCCGCATGAATCATGCCGGCTAGAGGGCTCTTCGCCCCAGCTTTCGCATTGGTCGCAGTGCGTGCAATCGTGCCGGTGACTGGTAGGCCACCAAAAAAAGGCACCACAATATTGGCAATACCTTGTCCCATGAGTTCTTGATTCGGATCATGCCGATCGTGACACAGTTGATCGCCTATACGGGCACACAAAAGAGACTCAATCGCGCCTAAAAGAGCAATCGTTAATGTCGGTGCAAAAAGTTGTTTAGCAGTTTCCCAATTGAAGCTCGGAATACTGGGGCTAGGAATATTGGCCGGAATTTCACCAAAACGATCAGCAATCGTCTCAACAGGTAGTTTGAAGAATTCTGAGACTAAGGTCATGATCACTAAAGCAATCAAGATGCCCGGCACATGGGTGAGTGCTGGCACCAGACGTGAGAGGCGCCGATTGATTGTGGGCCAGACAGCAATGAGAGCGACTGTCGCTAAACAAACCAGAAGCGCACTGGGATTGAAGCTATCTTTGTGTAACCACAAGGTGTGCCATTGAGCAAAAAAATCAGCAGGCATCTTATCAATCGCGAGTCCTAAAGCATCGCGTAATTGAGATACTCCAATTAAGACAGCAATACCGCTCGTAAAACCAATGATGATGGCCACCGGGATAAAGCGAATTAAATTGCCTACCCGAAGTAAACCCATGGCGAGCAATAGCCAACCGGCCAAGAAGGTTGAGAGGATTAAATTAGCAACCCCGTAGCGCTCCACAATGCCATACACAATCACTACAAATGCTCCAGCAGGGCCGCCAATTTGTACGCGACTACCGCCTAATGCAGAAATCAGAAAGCCGCCAATGACTGCGGCTATTAGACCGGCTTCAGGTTTCATACCGCTTGCAATCGCAAAGGCAATGGCGAGTGGCAGAGCAATCACGCCCACAGTTAGACCACTGCTTAGATCTTTGATGAAGCTTGCGCGATCGTAGTTTTTGAGCGCGTCAATCAGTTTTGGATGAAAGCGCGCTAATGAAATCATGCTTGGTTGGCTGCGAGTAGAGCATCAATCAGCTTGGGGTCGACGCGTTGCATCAGGTGACTATAAGCTCGAATGGCGCGGGTGGTTGACAGGGTTTGGTCGACATCAGCCCATTGCATCGGGGCAATATTGAGAAACTCTTCTACCCCAGTCGCTACTCTAGGAATGACGGGTTTGAGATACAAAGACAAAATACGGAAAGCTTCTAAAGTAATCGTACAAACCTTTTGTAACTGTGCGTCTTGCCCCTCTTGTTTGGCGATTTCCCAGGGTTTGTTAGCGTCTACATATGCATTGACTTGGTCGGCGAGTTCCATAATACGACGCAGGGCTTTAGCAAACTCACGATCTTCATAGTAATTCGCGATTTCTGTATTGGCGTGACGTAGATGAACTAGCAACTCATCTTGTAGAGCCGTCTCATCAACTAAACCGTTAAAGCGTTTGACCAAGAAACCGGCGCTGCGGCTCGCAATATTGATGTACTTGCCCACCAAATCACTATTGACTCGTGCCGTGAAGTCTTGCAAGTTCAAATCAATATCTTCCATCGAGGCATTGAGCTTGGCGGCAAAGTAATAGCGGAACCACTCTGGATTGAGACCTTCAGTAATCACGCTATGGGCTGTAATAAAAGTACCACGTGACTTACTCATTTTTTCGCCATCAACCGTCAAAAAGCCGTGGGCAAAAACGTTGCTAGGGGTGCGGTAGCCAGAGAACTCTAGAGTGGCAGGCCAAAAGAGTGTATGGAAGTACAAAATATCTTTACCGATGAAGTGGTACATCTCCGTCTCAGAATCTGCACGGGTCCACTCATCAAAATCTAGACCTTTTTTATCGCAAAGATTTTTAAAGCTAGCGTAATAACCAATCGGTGCATCTAGCCATACATAGAAATACTTGCCCGGTGCATCCGGAATCTCAAAACCAAAATAAGGCGCATCGCGTGAGATATCCCAATCACCCAGTTTGCTATCGCCAGGCTCTCCCACCCATTCTTTCATCTTATTACGAGCTTCAGCCTGCAATGGGGTTTTGACTTGCGTCCATTCACGTAAAAAGTTTTCGCAACGAGGGTCTGAGAGTTTGAAGAAGTAGTGATCGGATACTTTCTTAATGGGGGTTGCGCCACTCACTACTGAAAAAGGATTTTTCAAATCAGTCGGTGAGTAGGTGGCACCACATTTCTCACAAGAGTCGCCGTATTGATCTTTGGCGCCGCACTTCGGGCATTCCCCTTTGATGAAACGATCCGGTAGGAACATTTCTTTCACAGGGTCGTAAGCTTGTTCAATCGCGCGCTTCTCAATCAATCCTGCATCGCGCAACTTCAGATAAATCGCTTGTGATAGTTCACGGTTTTCTGCGCTATCTGTCGAGTAATAGTTATCAAAGGAGACTAAGAAGTCATCGAAGTCACGTTTGTGTTCTTGCCAGACGCGCGCAATGAGTTCTTGTGGAGTTAAACCTTCTTTTTCGGCCCGCAACATGATGGGCGTGCCATGCGTATCGTCAGCGCCCACATAATGAATTTCATGTCCGCGCATACGCTGAAAGCGCACCCAGATATCGGTTTGTATGTATTCCACCAAGTGACCGATATGTATTTGACCATTGGCGTAGGGAAGGGCAGAAGTAACTAAAATTCGACGCATAAGCAACAATTTTAGTCTGCCACTATAGTTAATACCTAAAATTACATCAATAACCAATCATCGGTACCAAGGAGACAGTTGTGACGCTAAGCGTTGAAATCGTGCAGAAAGCCTTGCAGGGCGTGGTTGACCCGAACACGGGCAAAGATTTAATGGCTACTAAATCTGCGAAAAATATTAAGGTCGACGGGGCCGATGCCACCCTCGATGTGGTCTTGGGTTATCCCGCTAAGAGTCAAATTGACCTCATCCGTAAAGCGGTTATAGATGCCGTGCGTGCCATTCCAGGCGCGGGTAATGTCAGCGTCAATATGTCTGTTGAGATCGTCGCTCATGCAGTGCAGCGTGGCGTCAAGTTATTGCCTAATGTGAAAAATATTATTGCGATTTCCAGTGGCAAGGGTGGCGTCGGTAAGTCAACGACTACAGTTAACTTGGCTTTAGCCTTAGCAGCTGAAGGTGCCAAGGTTGGTGTTTTGGATGCGGATATTTATGGACCCAGTCAGCCGATGATGTTGGGAGTTTCTGGGCGTCCAGAAACCATTGTAGAAAACACCTTAGAGCCATTGATGGGTCATGGCTTGCAAGTCATGTCGATCGGCTTTTTAGTACGTCAGGACGACCCCATGATTTGGCGTGGCCCTATGGCTACCTCAGCTCTGGAGCAGTTGCTCACGCAAACTAACTGGAAGGATTTGGATTATCTGATTGTGGATATGCCGCCGGGAACGGGTGATATTCAATTAACGATGTCTCAAAAGGTACCGGTCACCGGTGCTGTGGTCGTAACAACACCCCAAGACATTGCGCTTCTCGATGCTAAAAAAGGTTTGCGCATGTTTGAGAAGGTCAGCGTACCTATCTTAGGTATTGTTGAGAACATGAGTACTTATGTTTGCCCTAACTGTCATCACACCGAACATATCTTTGGTCATGGCGGTGGTGAGCGCATGTGTCAAGAATACGGCGTTGACTTCTTGGGCAATCTGCCACTGAATTTATCGATTCGTGAACAAGCGGATTCTGGTAATCCAACCGTGGTTGCTCAACCTGATTCTGAAATTACCAAGATTTATAAAGAGATCGCACGTAAAGTGGCCGTCAAAGTTGCTGGTTTGAATAAAGATATGACGAGCAAGTTCCCGTCGATTGTGATCAAAAACGGCTAAACGGAAGTCTTAGTCGATTTTCAAAAAGCGAAAGCCCCTAAGGGGGCTTTTGGCATTTTTAGACCCTAAAAAGCCTCATTTTTTGGGGTCAACAAGCTTTGTTAGTAAACGCTCACACATAGGGTTGTCACATTAGACAAAAAATACTTAGAAAAAACAGTTAATTAGGTCTAATTTGTTAAAAATAGCCATAAAAATTATAGACTTACCACATTGTGAAAAACCTTATTAAACGAGGGTTACCCCTGATGTCTTGGGCATTTGTCTAACTGTGTTTTGTATGCAATTAGTTATAAACTTGAGCTAAGTGCTAGAAAGTGTGAGGACTTTTTGGCTACTTGTTTTATTAACATCGAGAGGAGATCGTATGTCACAAATCAATCTGACACGTCGCCAGTTTTTTAAGGTGGCCGGGTCGGGTGTTGGCGTGACGAGTATGACTGCTATGGGATTGGCGCAAGCTATTGATCCTGTATTTGCTAAGCCATACAAGTTAGAAAAAACCGTCGAAACCCGAAGCACTTGTCCATATTGCTCAGTGAGCTGTGGTGTGTTGATGTATAGCCGTAAAGACAGTAACGGCAAGATGAAGTTGATTCACGTAGAAGGTGATCCAGATAATCCAGTGAACAAGGGTACTTTGTGTCCTAAAGGTGCTGGTATTTTGGAAATGGTTGAAAGCCCGAACCGTCTACAGTTCCCAGAAGTTCGCGAGCCAGGCTCTAAAGAGTGGAAGCGTATCTCTTGGGATGAGGCTTTAAACCGTATCGCTAAGCATATGAAGGCTGACCGCGATAAGAACTTTGTTGCGAAGAACGCAGAAGGCGTGACCGTCAACCGTTGGAATACCTTCGGTATGTTGGTGAGCTCTGCTTCGAACAACGAAGCTGGTTACCTCTCACACAAAGTTTTACGATCACTCGGTGTTGTTGCACTAGATACACAAGCGCGTATTTGACACGCTCCAACCGTGGCCAGTTTGGGCCCGACATTTGGACGCGGCGCGATGACCAACCATTGGGTTGACATCAAAAATGCAGACTTGGTTCTGATCATGGGCGGTAACGCTGCCGAAGCTCACCCTTGCGGTTTCAAGTGGGTGACAGAAGCGAAGGCTAAGCGTGGCGCTAAGCTCGTTGTGGTTGACCCACGTTTTACACGTTCAGCTGCAGTCTCTGACTACTATGCACCGATTCGTGTGGGTGCCGATATCGCCTTCTTAGGTGGTGTTGTGAACTACTTGTTGAGAAACAACAAGATTCATACTGAGTATGTCAGAAACTACACCAACGCAGCATTCTTAATTAATCCTGAGTTTGGCTTTAAGGATGGTTTGTTCACCGGTTACGATGAAGCAAAACGTTCATATAGCAAAGCTACATGGACATATCAGATGGATGGTCAATTCGCGAAAGTAGATCCAACACTACAGGATCCAAATTGCGTATTCCAGCACATGAAGCGTCACTTCGCTCGCTACACACCAGAAATGGTGAGCAAGATTACGGGTACACCTCAAGACCGTTTCTTGAAGATTTGCGAAATGATTGCTGAAACAGCTGCTGCAAACAAGACCATGACAATCTTGTATGCCCTTGGTTGGACTCAGCACTCTATCGGTTCTGAAAACATTCGTACGATGGCAATGATCCAGTTACTCTTGGGTAATATGGGTATGGCCGGTGGTGGTGTGAACGCCTTGCGTGGCCACGCTAACGTACAAGGTATTACTGACCAGTGTTTGTATAGCGAAGTATTGCCTGGTTATCTCTCAGCACCGATGGATTCAGATCCAAACCACAAGGTTTATTTGGAGAAGCGCACGCCAAAAGCATTGCGTCCAAACCAGATGAACTTCCCGCAGAACTTCCCCAAGTGGTTTAACAGCTTGATGAAGGCCTGGTACGGTGATAAAGCAACCAAAGAAACAGACTTTGCGTTTGATTGGCTGCCTAAGCGTGACCAAGCCTATGACATCATGGCGATCTTTGAGCGTATGCACCAAGGTCAAATGAATGGCTTCTGCTGTTCAGGCTTTAACCCACTCGCTGCTGTAGCGAACAAGAACAAGATTGGCGCTGCTCTGGCCAAACTGAAGTATTTAGTTGTTATCGATCCTCTCGCAACTGAAACTTCTGAGTTCTGGAAAAACTACGGTGAGTTCAACGATGTAGATTCTTCTAAGATTCAAACAGAAGTATTCCGCTTACCTGCAACCTGCTTTGCAGAACAAGACGGTACCTTCACGAACTCAGGTCGTGTGATTCAGTGGCACTGGAAAGGTGCTGACGGTCCTGGCGAATCGAAGTCTGACCAAGAGATCATTGCGGCATTGTTCTCCAAGCTACGCAATATGTACAAGACTCAAGGTGGAGCATTCCCTGATCCAATCTTGAACTTGACTTGGAACTACAAGAACCCTATGTTCCCTCAAGCAGATGAACTGCTTCGCGAGATCAGTGGTAAGACCTTTGTTCAAATCAAGGATCCAACTGGCAAAGTATTGCTTGAGCCAGGTGATCAATTGACAGGTTTTGCTCAATTGCGTGATGACGGTGGCACAGCTTGCGGTAACTGGATCTACTCTGGTTCATGGAGTAAAGAAGGTAACTTGACAGCACGCCGTGACCCAACTGAGACATCTGATCAGAACCTCGGTCAGAGCTTGAAGTGGGGCTTTGCATGGCCAGCCAATCGCCGTATTCTCTACAACCGTGCGTCTACCGATATGAACGGTAAGCCATGGGATGAGAAGCGTGCAGTCTTGAAGTGGTTGGGTGACAAGTGGGGTGGTAATGACATCCCTGATATGCGTCCAAACGCTAAACCTGAAGAGAATGTGATGCCATTCATCATGACTCAAGAAGGTGTAGCCCGTTTGTGGGCGCCACAAATGGCCGAGGGTCCATTCCCTGAGCACTATGAGCCATTTGAGTCACCATTGGCTGCTAACCCATTGCATCCAAATAATCCGAAAGCTAAAGCGAACCCAGCGGCTCGTGTTTACAAAGGTGATTTGGAAGCCTTCGGTTCCAATAAAGACTACCCCTATGTGGCTACCACATACCGCTTGGTTGAGCACTTCCACTACTGGACAAAGCACTCTAAGTTGAACGCGATCGTTCAGCCTGAGATGTTCGTCGAGATTGATGAAGAACTCGCTAAAGCACGTGGTATTAAGTCGGGTGATAAGGTCAAAGTCACTTCTGCGCGTGGCTTCGTGAAAGCGAAAGCCGTGGTAACAAAGCGTATGAAGGGACTCGATGTGGATGGTAAGAAGATTCACCACGTCGGTATTCCGATTCACTACGGCTTCAAGGGTGTTGCTAAGCCAAGCCAATTGGCTAACTCCTTGACACCATTTGTGGGTGACGCTAACTCTCAGACACCTGAGTTTAAAGCGTTCTTGGTTAACATTGAGAAGGCATAAGGAGGAGGAACATGACTGCACCAGCACAAGTTCTTCACGTAGTAGCGAAGTCGGCAGGCACGATGTCGCCTCCGCCTGAGGCCGCCAAAGCAACGAAAGTTGCCAAGCTAATCGATATATCTAAATGTATCGGTTGTAAGGCCTGCCAGGTCGCATGTATGGAATGGAATGAAACCCGTCCAGAAATTGGTAACACGGACGGTGTTTATGACAACCCACGCGACTTGGGCGCGGGCGCATGGACTGTCATGCGCTTTAACGAAATGGAAAATGATCAAGGCAGCATTGACTGGTTGATTCGTAAAGATGGTTGTATGCACTGCGAAGAGCCAGGCTGTATGAAGGCTTGCCCAAGTCCGGGCGCAATTATCAAGTTGAGCAACGGTATCGTTGACTTCAACAGCGATAACTGTATCGGCTGCGGCTACTGCGTACAGGGTTGTCCATTTGACATTCCACGTATTTCAGCAACGACCAATAAGGCGACTAAGTGCACATTGTGCTCTGACCGCGTCCAGAAGGGTCAAGATCCTGCTTGCGTGGCAACATGTCCAACCAAGTGTTTGACTTTCGGT
This sequence comes from Polynucleobacter sp. MWH-Loch1C5, assembly GCF_018881775.1. Taxonomy (GTDB): domain Bacteria; phylum Pseudomonadota; class Gammaproteobacteria; order Burkholderiales; family Burkholderiaceae; genus Polynucleobacter. The sequence goes on along the minus strand of NZ_JACVPR010000001.1, from coordinate 452,591 downwards.
CCAAAAGAAGATCAGATCAAAGCTGCAGAAGAGCGCATCAAAGATTTGAACTCCCGTGGTTACAAGCATGCGAAGTTGTATAACCCAGAAGGTGTGGGTGGTACACACGTGATGTATGTATTGCCACATGGCGACAAAGTCGAGCAATACAATGGCTTGCCAGCTAACCCATCTATCTCCCCAACTGTGGGTGCGTGGAAGGGTGTCATGAAACCGATCGCGTTGATCACAATGGCAGCTGCGGTTCTCTCAGGCGTAATCCATTACGCTATCAAGGGACCAAAGACCGTTGAAGATGAACATGACGTCAAATAAGGAGACAGCAATGTCAGATCAAAACATGTTAGTCCGTTATAAGGCGTCTGATCGTATCAATCACTGGATTGTGGCCCTCTTGTTTATGTTGGCTGCACTTACAGGTTTGGCGTACTTTCATCCATCGTTGTACTTCCTCTCCAATGTATTGGGTGGTGGCCAATTGGCCAGAATTCTCCACCCATTCGTTGGTGTAGCGATGTTCGTGTTGTTTGTGATCCTGTACTTCAAGTTCTGGCATCACAACCTACTCAGCAAAAACGACCGTCAATGGTTAAAGCAAATTGGCGACGTTTTAGCTGATCGCGAAGATCGTTTGCCTGAGGTGGGTCGTTACAACGGTGGCCAGAAGTTATTGTTCTGGGTCATGACCATCACGATGTTGCTCTTGGTAGTTACCGGTATCCTCTTCTGGAGACCTTACTTTGCTGGTAACTTCCACATTGATACTGTACGTATGGCTGCTTTGATTCATGCGGTTGCCGCATGGGTCTTGATTCTCGGCATCATCGTGCATATCTATGCTGCAATGTGGGTTAAAGGTACGATCAAGGGTATGTGGACTGGCCTGGTTTCAAAAGCCTGGGCACGTAAACATCATCCTGGTTGGTACCGTGAAGAGATGGGTGGCAAATAAGCCGCTAAGCTCTAATACATAAGAGCAGATTAAGGGGAAGAATGGTATTCTTCCCCTTATGTTTTAGCAGTAAGACATCAGTACATGATGTGTAAAAGATCTTGAGTATTGTTTTATCTATGAGCCCGCAGTTTTACAGACTTGGGTAACATAAATAAAACAATATTGAACTACTAATAAAGACAACAGAAGAGACAAATTATGACAACCGTATCAGCCGTCAAATTAATACAGCCTGGTGAAATTCAAAGCATGCCAGCGGATGACACGCCGCTCTTGGTGTACCCCAATGTGGCTGATTTATACAAAGACCGCTCCACACGTTTTGCGCAATTGGCAAAAGATCATGATTTGGCAGATTGGTTGCAATTTTGTGCACAACTAACGGCAGCCCAAGCCACGGCGATCTCTGAGATAGATGCCGGTGAAGTTCTCGAAGAAAACTTTGTGCGTGAGTCATTGAAGCACGGTGTACCCCCATTATCTGTCTCTACCTGGAAAGCCGGTGAAGATTGGCAAAAAGCGCTACAAGCTTTTATCACTGCTTATGAGAAGCAAGAGGTACAAGAGCCTGTTAAAAAGGTGTTTGCTGAATTCAAAAAGGCAGATGCCGCTGAACTCGCTAAGCAAGCTCAGGCTTATTTAACCCTCGATGAGGCAGAAGTGAAGCCGGAATGGGCTCCATTTATTAGCGCAGTCTTGCAATTGATATGGTCTAAGCGCGCTGCGGCCATGACTCACGCAAAAATTTACAGCGGTGAAAATTCACTCTGCCCAGTATGTGGCTCACACCCTGTCACGAGTGTGGTGCGCGTTGGCGATCGTGACAGTCATCGCTATCTCATTTGCTCCTTGTGTTCATCAGAATGGTATGGTCCGCGTGCCCGTTGCACGAACTGCGACACCCCCAAAGAGGTGACGATGCTCGGTGAGACCCGTGAGAGCTTGGTTCAAGGCGAGTGTTGTGATGATTGTGGGGGCTACCTCAAATTGATGTTCCAATCACGTGATCCGATGATGGATCCTGTCGCCGATGATTTGGCGACGATTCAACTCGATATGGCTTTGGAAAAAGAAGGTTTTCAACGCACCGGCCGCAACCTCTTTTTGATGGCGATTGCACAATCTGAGAAAACTGATACATAATTCACTATGGATTCAAAAAACGTGGCGCGTGCGTCCGTGAAAGATTTGTTGGCCCAGCTGCCTTCTGTAGACAAACTCATTCAAACCGCACCTTATCAAAATGCGATCGATCAATATGGTCGAGAAGAGGTCTTGCGTGCCATACGTCACGCTCTGCAAGCAAAGCGTGAGGCTATACAAGCGCAAACCCTCCTTGATCTGCCTGTGCCAGAGCAGTTCTACGAAGAGGTGGCGAGTGAACTATCTAGACGTGCCGCCCCAAAACTCAAGCAAGTGATTAACTTGACCGGTACGGTCCTGCATACCAATTTAGGTCGTGCTGTGATGCCGCCGGTGGTCGTCGAAGCCATTGCTGCTGCTGCGGCCCAGCCTTGTGCCCTGGAATACGATTTAGGGGAAGGCAAGAGGGGCGACCGGGACGAGATTGTTGAAGAGCTTCTGTGTGAGATCACAGGTGCTGAAGCTGCCACGATTGTGAACAATAATGCTGCGGCTGTTTTCTTATTGCTGCACGCTTTAGGTTTACGTAAGGAAGTGATTGTTTCTCGAGGCGAACTCGTTGAAATTGGTGGCTCCTTCCGTATCCCCGACATCATGATGCGTGCAGGAGCCAAGCTCAAAGAGGTGGGCACTACGAATCGTACCCACGCCAAAGATTTTGTCGAGGCCATTGGTCCGAAGACCTCGATGATCATGAAGATTCATACGAGTAATTACGCGATTGCAGGCTTTACTCACTCAGTGCCTGAAGCTGAATTAGCTGAAATTGCTCATCAGCATCAGTTACCTTTTGTAGTCGATTTAGGCTCGGGGACTTTGGTCGATATGGCTCAGTTCAATTTACCCGCCGAACCCACCCCGCAAGAAGCCTTACAGGCTGGCGCAGATTTAGTGACCTTCAGTGGTGACAAATTATTAGGTGGGCCTCAAGCGGGTATATTGGTCGGGCGCAAAGATTTGATCCAGAAGATTAAGAAAAACCCTCTCAAACGAGTCTTGCGTGTGGGCAAAATCACCCTCGCAGGTCTAGAGGCTGTCTTGCAGTTATATCGAGACCCTGCGCGTCTGCCACAACGATTGACGGTTTTGCAGTTATTGACGCGTACGCAAGCAGCGATACAGCTTCAGACAGAACAAGTCTTACCGCAGATTCAAAAAATCTTTGCTGGTTTACCGTTACAGATTTCGACCCGTGCTGTCCTATCCCAGATTGGCTCTGGTTCTTTACCGATTGAACGTTTACCTTCTGTAGCTATTGCGATTGAGGGGCAAGATAAGACGGGTGAAAAACTAGTGACCCGTATGGAGCGTCTCTTAAGAGCCGGTCAGGTCCCTGTGATTGGGCGCTTTCAAGAAAAAGCTTTGTTGTTTGATTTACGCTGCCTGCAAGATGAACATCAAGTGACTTGGTTAGCGATGCTAGAAGCCGTTGCTAGTCGTTTAAAGAAAGCCAAGTCTTAAATGATTATTGGTACAGCCGGTCATATTGACCACGGTAAAACTTCTCTAGTCAAAGCGCTTACAGGAGTTGATGCTGATCGCCTGCCTGAAGAAAAGGCACGGGGCATCACCATTGATTTAGGTTTTGCTTATATTCCGACTAAAGACGGTCAAGTCATTGGCTTTGTCGATGTCCCAGGACATGAAAAGTTTGTGCACACCATGGCAGCCGGCGCTGCGGGTATGGATCATGGTTTATTAGTGGTTGCTGCTGATGATGGCTTAATGCCTCAGACCCTAGAACATTTACGTATTTTGGATTTATTGGCTATTCCTCGTCTGACCGTTGCCTTAAGCAAAATAGATGCTGTAGAGCCTGCCAGACTCCAAGCAGTGACACAAGAAATCACGGAGTATCTCAAGAGTACTCGCTTTACTGAGGCAGATATTTTTCCAGTCTCTGCTAAAAATCTCATCGGTATTGATGCTCTTAAGGCTCATTTGTTTGAGCAAGCAGAAGCTCTAAAGCCACGTCAGGGAGATTATTTCCGTTTGGCTATCGATCGGGTCTTTGTCGTCAAGGGTGTGGGTGTGGCTATCACTGGCGCTGTGACCTCTGGTCAGGTTCGAGTAGGTGATAGTTTGTATTTGGGGCCGAAACAAAAACCAGTCAAGGTACGTTCCATACATGCGCAAAACACACCTGCAGAGAGTGCTTCGGTGGGGATGCGTTGTGGTTTAGTTTTATCTGGTGTGGAGTACAGCGAAGTAGAGCGCGGTGATTGGCTGACCAGTACTGCATTGAACCGTCTAGTACAGCGCTTTGATTGCCGTATTGAAGTGCCTCATGATGCGCAACGCTCGATTAAAGATGGTCAAGTGCTCTTATTGCATCATGGCACTGAGTTTTTCACGAGTCGGATCATTTTGCTTGATTGTGCAGAAGTCAGTGCTGGGCAAACTGCTTATGCACAATGTGCCTTCGAGAAACCAGTCTCGGTATGTTGGCATGATCGAATCATTATGCGCGATAGCAGTGCTCGCTATACCTTAGCTGGTGGACTTGTACTGGATACTGATCCGCCTTTGAGGGGGCGTAAAAAACCCGAGCGTATTGCATTATTGAAAGTATTGGCTGATAGTACGGTGACTCAAGCTTGGCAGATTCTTTTAGAGCGCCATGAAGAGGCTTTATCTCTAAAAAACGGCAGCATGCTGTTCAATCAAAGGCCAGAAGCAGCGCAAGCGACCTTGCAGAACTATGCGCCGCGTGAACTGGCTTTAGGAGATGACTTTTACTATTGCAGTGATGCAATTTATCAGCAGTATCAAGATGCCGTATTGAGTGCTTTAGCCCATTTTCATCAAGAAGAGCCTGATGAGCCGGGGGTGGCCGAAGAACGCTTGCGTCGTATGTCTTTGCCTGGTGTGAAAGCAGGCTTATTTCATGTTCTTTTACAGCGCTGGATTTTCGATAAGCAAGTCAGTATCACAGGCAGCTTTGTCCATTTGCCTGATCATAAGGTTGAACTTACCGAGAAAGAAAAGGTGCTTTGGGAGCGTATTTACCCACGCTTAATCGATGGTCGCTATGACCCACCTTGGGTGCGTGATTTGGCGAGTCAGCTATCAGAGCCTGAGGCCAATATTCGTTTGCTCTTACGCAAAGTATCGCGGACTTCAGCTTTGGTTCAATTGGTACCCGACTTGTTCTACCCCATACCGACCATGCAAATCATGGCAGATATGATTCGGGATATCATCGAGCAAGATGGCTACGTGACTGTGATTAGCTTTAAAGAGCGTGTGGGCTTGGGGCGTAAACGGGCGATTCAGATTTTAGAGGCCTATGATCGCTTGGGGTTCACCCGTCGTTTAGTCAGTTATCGCAAAGGCAAGAAAGAATTAGAAAAAGATCATAGAATCATAAGAAATCCTGAGCTGTTTTCTTTAGAGGAGACAGTGTCATGACGTTTCACATGGAAGAGGTTCGCTCCCCGGCGGGACGTCCGGACTTCAAATCCGGGAAGGGCTGTCGTACAGTCCTTGGTGGGTTCGACTCCCATACTCTTCCGCCATATCACTATAGTAGGGATAGAAAACATGTCTGAGATACGTGGATGTGCCTTTCCTGAGCACTTGCTGTATGACGCTGATCTCAATCTTTGGTTTGAGCCATTGAGTGATGATGAGTATCGTGTGGGGATTACTCCTTTTGGAGCGGCCTTGGTCGGGGACCTGTATATGTTCAACCCCAAACCCTTGCAAAGAGAATTAGAGAAGAACGAGCCATTTGCTTTGATTGAAGTCGCTAAAACCATCATTACAGTTCGTACCCCTTTTGCATCGATTGTGACGGCGGCTAATGAGCCTGTGCAGGAGCGCCCCATCAAGATCAACCGCGTTCCCCTAGAAAGCTGGTTAGTTCAGTTAAGAGCCATTCATCCTGATGAGGCCCGCCAGAGTTTATTGCCAGGACATTCCATTGAAGCTCGCGCGCTTGAGCTCATGGATTTGAACCGTTTTACAAGTTTGGAAGAATTTCAAAAGACCAAGGGTAACTCTTGAAAAAGGCCGTCATCATTCAGTTATGGCAAGCGAGCACTCAGGCGCCGCAGTTAGCGGCCACGCCATTTTTCTTTGCAGCCGCAGCAGCAGCGATGGATATGGATGTGGAAATCCATGCCTTGGGTGCGAGTGTTGAATTATTTATTCAAGACAATCCCGCTAGACATCAAACAATTCCCCCAATGAATCGTCGCCTGTCTGACTTTATTGATGATGCGATTCGTGCGGGAGCCAAGATTCATGCTTGTAGTACTGCCATGCGTGATCGGCAATTAGTCAAAGAGGACATGATTGCTGAGTTTGGAGAAATTATAGGTATGGTGACGATGCTCGATCGCGCGACTGGTGATGGCGTAACAGTCATGACGTTTTAAATGAACTCAAGATATTTAAAGGATTGATAGTGCCTGAACAAAAAGTACGCCTCACTTCTTTATCGCATGGTGGTGGTTGTGGTTGCAAAATTGCACCAGGAGTTTTGTCCGAGTTACTCAAAACTTCGGTGCAATTTCCTTTGCCTAAAGAGTTGCTAGTCGGTACTGAAACTGCTGATGACGCAGCTGTCTACCAGATCAATGGGCATCAAGCCTTGATTGCCACCACCGATTTCTTTATGCCGATTGTTGATGAGCCACGTCATTTTGGTCAGATTGCGGCAACTAATGCCATCTCTGATATTTATGCCATGGGCGGCACGCCCCTGATGGCCTTGGCTATTTTGGGTATGCCTATCCATGTTTTACCGCCAGAAGATATTGCTGAGATTCTTAATGGGGGTCGTGAGGTCTGTGCTAAAGCAGGTATTCCTATCGCTGGTGGACATTCGATTGATTCGGTCGAGCCCATTTATGGCTTAGCGGTGATTGGCATCATTGATCCTAAACACCTCAAGCGTAATGCCACGGCGCAGCGTGGAGATGTGCTCATCTTAGGTAAGCCCTTGGGTGTGGGTATCTACTCAGCCGCTTTGAAAAAGGAACAGCTTTCAACGCTGCACTATGAGGAGATGCTAAAGAACACAACCCAACTCAATACACCAGGTACGCGCTTAGCCACATTGGCAGGGGTGCATGCCTTAACCGATGTGACTGGTTTTGGCCTTCTAGGACATGCCTTAGAAATCGCTAAAGGCTCTGGTTTACATGCTCGTATTGATTATGCCCAGCTGCAGTTTTTACCCCAGGTGCAAGAGTTGGCTCAGCAAGGTTTTATTACGGGCGCTTCACGCCGTAACTGGCAAAGTTATGGCGACGCTATAGAGTTAGATCCCTCCTTAGGAGATGTGGAGCGCGCCTTACTGACTGATCCACAAACCAGTGGCGGTCTCTTGGTGGCTTGCCAAGCTGATGTGGCTTCACAGGTGTTGGAGATCTTTGCGCAAGAAGGTTTTTCTCGAGCCAGTATTGTTGGGCAAATCACTGGCCCCAGTGATGGCCGTGTTCATCTAAGCGTCAAAGCATGCTGAGTTTGCCTAGCCCACTCATTATGGGATTGATTCTTGCTGGCGGGCGCGGCTCACGCATGGGGGGTCAGGATAAAGGACTCTTACAGTTTGCAGGCCAAAGTTTGGCCTTGCGTGTACGAGATGTCTTAAGGGTTCAAACAGAATTAGTGCTTGTCAGTGCTAACCGCCATATTGAAGACTATGAGGCTATGGGGTTACCGGTGGTGAGAGATCGTTTGCCTGATTATCAAGGGCCTTTATCGGGCATTGAGGCGGGCTTGAAGGCGGCACCCACTCCCTATGTCTTTGTGGTGCCTTGTGATGCACCTTTCTTAGACGGTTCATTGATGACTCGCTTGTACGAGCGCATGGAAGCCACGCAAGCTAATGTGGTTTATGCGCAAAGTCAAGATCCCGATGGGCGGTGGCATGCTGAACCGCTCTTTGCTCTCATCAGAAGTTCCATGGCGACTCGTTTGAGTCAGTTTTTGGATAGTGGGCAGCGTAAAGTCTTGGATTGGTACACCCAAATTGAGCATGCAACCATCGATGTGGATGATGCCTTGTCATTTGCCAATGCCAATACACCAGAAGAGTTCGCGCGCTACGAAGCGGCTGCAAAAACAAGAAGCTAAATAAGGTATGTCAAAATAACGCTATGAGTATTAAATCTGATCGCTGGATACGCAAAATGGCCGAAGAGCACGGCATGATTTCCCCATTTGAACCGGGGCAAGTTCGTTATGCTCAAGACGGACACAAGATTGTCAGCTATGGCACATCAAGCTACGGCTACGACATTCGTTGTGCTGATGAGTTCAAGATCTTCACCAATATCAATAGCACCATTGTTGACCCGAAGAACTTTGATGAAAAGTCTTTTGTGGATTTTAAGGGGGATGTTTGCATCATTCCTCCTAATTCATTTGCCTTAGCTAGAACGGTGGAGTACTTTAAGATTCCTCGCAGTGTGCTGACAGTTTGTTTGGGTAAAAGTACTTACGCACGTTGCGGCATTATTGTGAACGTGACACCTTTTGAGCCAGAGTGGGAAGGTTATGTGACCCTCGAGTTCTCCAATACCACGCCATTGCCTGCCAAGATATATGCGGGTGAGGGTTGCGCACAGGTACTCTTTTTTGAGAGCGACGAGATTTGTGAAACTTCCTATAAAGACCGTGGTGGCAAATACCAAGGTCAGGTGGGTGTCACCTTACCGAAAACCTAAGCAAACCTCTCTCCTGAGGCCTTCTGGTGACTAAAAGAGGGCCTCTACTGGGAGCAAAAACACTAAATACGACCTCTGTCATAAAAAGAGGTCAAAATCTACCCAAAAATTCAACAAAACTACTGAATTTGTCTTTATAGTCTCGTTTTACCAATTTTTTGATCTTTGACGCGAGCAATTGCGCCTAGGAGGTACGATGAAGTTCCGTTTTCCTATTGTCATCATTGACGAAGACTTTCGCTCAGAAAATATTTCTGGTTCAGGGGTGCGTGCGCTCGCTGAAGCGATTGAATCTGAAGGTATGGAAGTATTGGGCCTGACGAGCTATGGCGACTTAACTTCATTTGCGCAACAAGCTTCGCGTGCCTCTTGTTTCATTTTGTCGATTGATGACGAAGAGTTTGGCGAGGGTAGCGCCGAGGAGATTGATGTCGCCTTGGGTAGTTTGCGTGCCTTTGTGATGGAAGTGCGCAAACGCAATGAAGAAATTCCTATTTTCTTGTACGGCGAAACTAGAACTTCACGCCACATCCCTAATGATGTCTTGCGTGAACTACATGGTTTCATTCACATGAATGAAGATACCCCAGAGTTTGTGGCGCGCCATATCATTCGTGAAGCCAAGGTATATCTTGATTCACTAGCGCCCCCATTTTTTAGAGCTCTTACGCACTATGCTTCAGATGGCTCTTACTCTTGGCACTGTCCTGGGCACTCCGGTGGAGTAGCCTTCTTAAAAAGCCCGGTCGGTCAAATGTTTCACCAATTCTTTGGTGAAAATATGTTGCGTGCCGACGTCTGTAATGCGGTCGATGAGTTAGGGCAATTACTTGATCACACGGGGCCTGTTGCTGCGAGTGAGCGTAATGCTGCGCGTATCTTTAATTGTGATCATTTGTTCTTTGTCACTAATGGTACGTCGACCTCTAATAAGATTGTTTGGCACTCGACAGTCGCTCCTGGCGATATTGTGATTGTCGATAGGAACTGCCATAAATCAATCTTGCATGCCATCATGATGACGGGTGCTATCCCTGTCTTTTTGATGCCAACGCGTAATCATTACGGCATTATTGGACCGATTCCAAAAGAAGAATTTAAATGGGAAACCATTCAAAAGAAAATCGCGGCCAATCCATTCATTAAGGATAAAACTGCCAAGCCACGTGTTTTAACGATCACGCAAAGTACCTATGACGGTGTCTTATATAACGTGGAAATGATCAAAGAAATGCTCGATGGCCAAGTGGATACTTTGCACTTTGACGAGGCCTGGTTACCGCATGCGACCTTCCATGACTTCTATAAGAATATGCATGCGATTGGTCAGGGACGTCCGAAGCCTAAAAATAGCATGGTCTTCTCAACGCAGTCGACCCATAAATTATTAGCGGGATTGTCACAAGCATCACAAATTTTGGTTCAGGATGCAGATAACAATAAATTAGATTACGACTGCTTTAATGAGTCTTATTTGATGCATACCTCAACCAGCCCACAGTACGCCATCATCGCCTCTTGTGATGTGGCGGCAGCTATGATGGAAGCCCCCGGTGGCACAGCTTTGGTCGACGAATCGATCTCTGAAGCATTGGACTTTAGACGTGCCATGCGTAAGGTCGATGAAGAATGGGGTGCCGATTGGTGGTTCAAGGTTTGGGGCCCTGACTATTTAGCTGAAGAGGGTGTGGGCGAACGTGAAGATTGGATGCTCAAAGCCGGTGAGCGTTGGCATGACTTTGGCCTTCTGGCTGAGGGCTTCAATATGCTCGACCCCATCAAAGCCACAGTCATTACACCGGGCTTAGAAGTGGATGGAAGTTTTGCGGAGACGGGTATTCCGGCTAGCATCGTCACCAAATATTTATCCGAGCACGGTGTGATTGTTGAAAAAACAGGCCTGTATTCATTCTTTATTATGTTTACGATCGGTATTACCAAGGGGCGTTGGAATACCTTGGTCACTGCTTTGCAACAGTTCAAAGATGACTTTGATAAGAATCAGCCTTTGTGGCGCGTCTTGCCTGAGTTTGTCAATAAACATCCACGCTATGAACGTATGGGTCTTAAGGATCTGTGTCAACAGATTCACCAAGTCTATAAAAAATATGATGTGGCCCGCATGACAACAGAAATGTATTTGTCAGATATGGTCCCAGCGATGCCTCCAGCGGAAGCTTGGGCCAAGATGGCGCATCGAGATATTGAGCGCGTCATGATTGATGATCTTGAAGGGCGGGTCACTGCTATGTTAGTCACGCCTTATCCACCCGGTATTCCTCTTTTAATCCCTGGCGAGCGCTTTAATCGTCGTATTGTTGATTATTTACGCTTTACCCGTGAGTTCAATGAGCAATTCCCAGGTTTTGAGACGGATGTCCATGGCTTGGTCAAAGGTGAGGTCAATGGACGTAAAGAGTACTACGTTGATTGTGTGAAGAGTTAACTGATCAGTCACCACTAACAATAAAGGCCAACGATGTTGGCCTTTATTATTGATACTGATTCAATATTTCTCGATAACTGCTTTACAAGGACTTGCGGTACTCCGCAATTGCACGAAGCACTTGTTGTGGGGCTGTGCCGCCGACATGTTGGCGACCTGCGATCGAGCCTTCTAGTGTTAGGCAATCTTTCACGTCAGCATCAATCAGTTGAGCTTGTTGTCCAAGATTGCATGCGGCGCGTAATTCATCGAGATTGAGATCAGCTAGGTCACACTGGCGAGCTGCGCACGTTTTTACGGCGTGAGCGACTGCCTCATGGGCATCGCGGAAGGGTAGACCCTTTTTCACAAGATAGTCAGCCAAATCAGTGGCGGTTGCAAAACCTTGTAATGCAGCAGCACGCATTGCTTCTGCCTTCACTTGAATATGGGGCACCATATCGGCAAAGATTGTGAGCGTATCTAAGACTGTATCGGCAGAATCAAAGAGAGGTTCTTTGTCTTCTTGATTATCTTTGTTATACGCTAAAGGTTGGCCTTTCATTAAGGTCAGCATGGCGATGAGATTACCGTTGACTCGCCCTGTTTTGCCGCGGGCTAATTCAGGGACATCCGGATTCTTTTTCTGCGGCATGATCGAGCTACCAGTGCAAAAGCGATCGGGTAAATCGATAAAGCCAATTCTGGGGCTCATCCAGAGTATGAGCTCTTCAGATAGGCGTGAAATATGCGTCATGATTAAAGATGACACACTACAAAACTCAATTGCAAAATCACGGTCAGAGACGGCGTCTAATGAATTAGCGCAAACTCCATCAAAGCCTAAGAGCTTTGCTACGAGCGCACGATCGATCGGATAGCTGGTACCGGCTAAAGCGGCAGCGCCTAAGGGTAAACGATTCACACGAGCTCTGCAGTCCCGCAAACGGCTCGCGTCACGCGCAAACATCTCTGCATAAGCCATCAAGTGATGGCCAAAGCTAATGGGTTGGGCGACCTGTAAATGGGTAAAGCCAGGCATGATCGTGGCTGCATGTTTTTCAGCCACATCACATAAGCCTTTTCTGAGCTGTGTCAGTTGACTATCAATTTGGTCAATTGCACCGCGTAGCCATAAACGAATATCCGTAGCTACCTGATCATTGCGCGAGCGACCAGTGTGTAGACGTTTACCGGCATCGCCCACGAGTTGCGTTAAGCGAGCCTCAATATTCAGGTGCACATCTTCTAGAGCCAGTTGCCAGTGGAACTGACCTGATTCAATTTCTGCTTGGATCTGGGCCATACCTTTTTGAATAGCCGTCAAATCATCATTACTGATAATTTTTTGTTGAGCCAACATTTGGGCATGGGCAAGAGAGCCTTGGATATCGACCATGGCCATTCTTTGGTCAAAACCGACTGAGGCGGTGTAGCGTTGAACAAGTTCAGCCACCGGCTCAGCAAAACGGGCTGACCATGCTTGATCTTTATTGTCTAAAGAGTTGTTTTTACTGTTTTTGTCGCTCATAAATATAAGTATATTGCCTGAAAGGGCTTATCCTTATGCTTATGCAAGAAAATTTATTACCTCAAAAACTCGTCATTGCCTCCCGTGAGAGTCGTTTGGCTATGTGGCAAGCCGAATATGTCCGTGATTGTCTACGTAAGCTCTACCCACAATGTGATGTCTCGATTCTGGGGATGACTACCCGTGGGGATCAAATTTTGGATCGTACGCTCTCCAAAGTGGGGGGTAAGGGTTTGTTTGTGAAAGAGCTAGAAGTCGCTTTGGCCGAAGGTCGAGCAGATCTGGCCGTCCATTCCTTAAAAGATGTGCCCATGCAATTGGCCGAAGGTTTTAGTTTGGCTTGCGTGATGGATCGTGAAGACCCACGCGATGCTTTTGTGTCGAATCAGTATCAGGCGCTGTCTGAGTTGCCAGCCGGGGCGATCGTTGGGACTGCGAGTTTGCGCAGAGAAGCTTCCTTGCGCGCGCGTTATCCCCATTTAGAGATTCAGCCCCTGCGCGGTAATTTGGACACTCGCTTAGCTAAACTAGATCGTGGTGAGTATGCGGCGATTATCTTGGCTGCGGCTGGTTTGAAACGTTTGGGTTTAGCGACTCGGATTCGTTCTTTGATTCAGCCTGAGGATAGCTTGCCGGCAGCGGGTCAAGGTGCTTTGGGTATTGAAATCTGCTCAGATCGTACTGATGTTGCCCAATATTTAAGTCCGCTAAGACATGCGGCATCGAGTTTAGCGGTGACTGCTGAGCGAGCGGTATCGCGTGCTTTAGGAGGATCTTGCGATATTCCTTTGGCCGCTTATGCACTTTGGCAAGGGGATGGGCAGATGTATTTGCGTGCTTTTGTCGCAAGCCCCAATGGTCAAGAGTTTTGCCGTGCCGAAACCCAAGCTCAGATTCAGACCGAGGAGCAGGCTAATGCATTGGGTTTACAAGTCGCTCAGGATTTAATTGCACAGGGAGCTTTAAAGCTCATACCTACTAGACCTGAATAAACACTCATGAAAACAGTCTTAATCACTCGGCCCCCGGGGCAAGCTGCCCAGTTGGCTGAGTTGATTCGTGTTGCTTTACCGGCTGCTCATGTTTTGCAAATACCCTTACTCACTATTTTGCCCAATGAGGATCCGCGTGAGGCTGAGCGTTTACGTGAACAATTAAAAAAGACTGATTTAGCTGTGATTGTCAGCCCTAATGCTGTGGAATGCGGCATGCGCATGTTGGCGGGCTCTTGGCCTAAAGAGGTACCGATTGCAATTGTGGGGATGGGGAGTCAAAGAGCGTTATTGCATCATGGTATTGATCAGGCTTCTGGTTATCAAATTATTGCCCCCCAAGGTCAAGAAGATTCAGAAGGTTTATGGGCTGCTTTACAAGCCCTGAAGTGGCCTATGCAAGATCAACAAGTACTTTTCTTAAAAGGAGTCGGTGGACGAGTTTGGTTAGGAGAGCAATTTGTCATGCATGGTGCGCATGTTTATCCGATTAATGCGTATCAGCGCGTCACCCTCTCTAGTGAAGCGAGCCTATGGGATAAGCTCGCCACTTTAGAACCCAGCCAAACTTGTTGTTTAATGACTTCTTCTGAGGCGGCGCGTCATTGGGCGCAGGTCCTACAAAAAAAGCCATGGGGAGCGCCTTGGTTTGAGCATGTGCAGATGATTGCTAGTCATCCTCGGATTATGGCGGCTATTGAGGATTTGGGATTTCGCAAAGTTTCTTTGGCCGGCTCAGGGGATGAAGCTATATTGGCTGCCACATCTGCATGGTATAAAAATGACTCGCTCAGTTAAGATAGAGTTATGACAGAAAAAATTCAAACAAGCCTAGACGTGGATACTAAAAAAGCCAAGGCTGATGCTTTATCTGCCGGTCTGTGGAAGGCCTTGTGGGTTGCAGTGGCCGTCTGTGTCTTGTGGTTCGCTATTGAGGCCGGTTTTCATCTGTATCAGCGTCCCGCCAAATTAGATGCGAGAGTCGCTGAACTTGAAACGAAGTTGGCCATTTTGGAAGCCAGTGAAACCGAGTTGACAGAGATGCTCAAGGCAACTTTAGAGAGCGAAAAAAATCTCGCGCCTGTAGCCCAACGGATTCAAGAATTGATTCAGTTATCGACACATCTACCGATGATGGCTTTGCCACAAAAGGCAAATATTACTCAAAGCCCAGACTCCTCTGGTGGACCAGCACTATCTGAGCGTGTTGTCAGAGAAATTAAAAAAATCGGTGAGCAGCTCATTCGTATTCAAGTTGTGGGTGATGTGCAAGATGTGGCGATGACGCCTGCAGCTCAAAGCCTGATTCATCAGCAATTACGTATGCATTTACTCAGTGCACGTTTGGCTTGGTTATCGAAGATGCCAGCAGCCACACGGGTTGATTTACAAGAAGCAGAAAAGTTACTCGCGAAACATTACCAAGTTCAGGCGCCTGCTGTAGTGACCATGCAAAAGCTCTTAGGTGATCTGCAAAAAGAAATTGCTCAACCGCAGCAGAAGGGGCAGTAAGTATGCGCCATGCTTTGTGGTTAGCGTTCTTATTTGCAGCAGCAGTTCTGATTGCCTTATTTGCAAGTGCAAATGAGGGTCACGTCACGATTTATTTCCCACCCTATCGTGTGGACCTCAGTTTTAATTTATTGATTGGCCTATTGCTAGGACTCTTTGTGGTGACTGTAGTGGCCTGGAGAACTTTTGCTGCCGTTTTGGATGTGCCACGTCAGGCTGCGGCTTATCGTAAAAAGCGTCGCGAAGCACAAGCCATGAGTCATATTGCTGAGGCGATTGCAGAAATTTTTGCCGGACGATTTTCAAAAGCTTTGAAGGCGGCACAAGCAGCGAGTGCTAACGATGCTCTAGCCGATACTGCCGCTTTATTGGCCGCACGTGCTGCACATCGCTTAAATCAATTTGATTTACGTGATCAATGGTTAGAGAAGATTACGGCTAGCGATAAACAGCATGCTCGTTTAGTGGCGTTAGCGGATATGCAAATGGATGCCAATGATGCGCAAGCAGCTTTGGCAACCATTGAGCAGTTACAAAAAGGTGGCGGACGACAAATCTTTGTACAAAGAATTGCCTTACGCGCTAATCAGCAACTCAAACGTTGGACAGAGGTCTTACGTTTAACGCATAGTTTGAGTAAGCATGGGGCCCTACATCCTGTCTTGGTACAAAAAAATATTCAGGAAGCAGTTTCTAAATTAGTTCAAGAAAAATCGACGGATCATGAAGCTCTCTTAAAGATTTGGAAAACCTTACCTAAAGAAGATCGCCGTCTATCACGCGTGGCTTTGGTGATGGCCAAGGGCTTATTGGCGACTGGGCAGTTAAAAACAGCTCGTGAACTGATTGAAGAGTCCTTGGATGCTGAGTGGGATGCTGCTTTGATGGATCTTTATCCTGAATGTTGGGAAGCAGGTGAGTCTGCCCTGCAACAAATCCAAAAATTAGACACCTGGATGTTGAAATATCCTACAGAACCTCAAGTGTCCCTTGCGCTCGGGCGACTGTGTTATCAGCAAAAGCTTTGGGGTAAAGCCAAAGTGAGTTTGCAAGGTGTTTTAAAAGATGTGCGCAGTAAACCGATGGTTAAAGCGAGTGCGCATTTATATCTTGCACAATTACATGAGGCTTTGGCTGAGGCAGAAGAAGCGGCGCTACACTATAAACAAGCTGCTAGCGTTTACGCCACTTTATAAATCTTCCTGAATCAAGATAGCCAGCGGATCAAGCGTTCGACAGTTTTGCCATAAGGCGGGTGCGCTAAGCGCGTACCCATCCAAGCCTTAATACCTAGATAGCCTTTCACATGAAGTACAGATTTTTGATGACTGAAGGTATCAAAACCACTTTTACCGTGATAAGCACCCATGCCACTAGGGCCAATACCTCCAAAAGGTAAATTCTCAACGGTGATGTGCAATAGGGTGTCGTTGATAGCCACGCCTCCTGAGTGGGTTTGCTCGAGCACTGTTTGCAATTGCTTTTTGTTTTTTCCAAACCAATAAAGTGCAAGAGGGCGTTCATGATTTTGTACATACTCGATGGCGGCAGCGCTGTCTGCAACTTCAATGATGGGCAAGATAGGACCAAAGATTTCTTCTTGCATGATGAGGCTATTGTGGGGTACTTGAGTTAAAGCGCAGGGTGTAAAACCAGTCGCTAGAGGATCTAATAGCTCATGACGTTGTGCCCCTTTACTGACTGCCTCTTGCGTTAATTGTTCCCAGCGTTCTTGTTGGCGTGCATCGATCGCTTGAGTGAGCTCTGTCTTGCCATACAGTTCTCTCACAGCGGTATGCAAGGCTTTTAAGAAATGTTCTTTCTGGGCACTTTGTAATAAGACGTAATCTGGAGCAATACAGGTTTGACCGTTATTGAGTAATTTGCCGTAGGCAATACGTCGTGCTGCATCTTCAATGTCGGCATCGCTGGCAATCATGGCAGGACTTTTGCCGCCTAATTCGAGAGTCACAGGTGTTAGGTGGTCAGCTGCAGCGCGCATGACCATTTTTCCAACAGCGGTAGAGCCCGTAAAAAATAAATGGTCAAAAGGTAGGCTCACAAAATCACGAGCGACTTGAGCATCGCCTGTGGTGACAGAAAACTCTAGAGGGTGAAAAAATTCATTAATCAGTGTGGCTAAATAGCCAGATGTTCTCGGGCTGCGTTCAGAAGGCTTGAGCCAAACTCGATTGCCTGCGGCTAAGGCGGCAATCGCTGGCACCAGGGCTAACTGGATTGGGTAATTCCACGGGCTGACGATACCCACGACCCCTTTAGCTTGGGCTTGAGTCCAGGCGCGAGAGGGTCGTAAATGCCAAGGGACTTCCGCTAGTTGTGGGCGCATCCATTCGCGTAAATGTTTAATCGTATGTTTAGCTGCTTGTCTGACCATATTCAATTCAGCCAAACGAGTTTCCACAGGGTGGCGATAGCCGAAGTCTGCTTGGACCACCTTGCACAAATTATCTTCATAACGATCAATCATTTGCACGACGCGCAAGATTCTTTCTTTACGCACTTCGTAACTGGGATTGGCATCGTGTTGATAAGCCTTTTTTAGATCTTCGAGTTGTAGGTGTAGGGCATTCATTATTTTTATCTCACTATAGGCCAATTTATTTTTATACTGTATATTTATACAGTATTATGAAATCTGTTACACAAACAACGCCAACAGCTTTACGAGCTTTATACGTTGATTTCAACTCGTATTTTGCCTCGGCTGAGCAACAAATGCGACCTGATTTACGAGGTAAGCCTGTGGGTATTGTTGCAGTAGTGACGGATAGCACTTGTTGTATTGCTGCTAGCGTGGAGGCCAAGCGGTTTGGCGTCAAAACAGGAACGGGTGTGCGTGAGGCAAAACGCTTATGCCCCGGCATTGAAATTGTCGAAGCCAGGCCCCCTGAATACATTCGTTTGCACCATCGTTTGATTGCTGCCGTAGAGTCGTGTTTGCCTGTGACCGCAGTGCGTTCGATTGATGAGATGTGGTGTGAGTTAAGCGGGCGTGATCGTGAGCGTGCTAATGCTGAGCGTCTCGCTATACAAATTAAAGAAGCTATTTATACCCGCGTTGGGGAATATTTGCGCTGTTCAATTGGCATTGCGCCTAATCGTTATTTGGCAAAAACGGCGAGTAATATGCAAAAGCCCAATGGTTTAGTGGTGATTGAGCAGGCTGATTTGCCGAATATTTTGCATCGTTTGGCTCTACGAGATCTCAATGGCATCAGTGTGGCCATGGAAGAACGTTTACACCGTTATGGGATTGATACGGTTGCCAAATTATGTGCTGCCAGCCAAGCTGAATTGCGACGTGTTTGGGGTGGGGTTGAAGGCGAGCGTATGTGGGCGCGTCTGCGTGGGGAGTGGGTGCCAGACCCTGCGACAGAAAAGTCATCGGTTTCACACTCGCATGTGTTGCCTCCAGAATACCGCAATGCGACCGGTGCATTTGCGGTGGCGCATCGCCTCTTGCAGCGTGCTGCAGCACGTTTAAGACATTATGGCTTTGCCTCTAAGAGATTGACGGTCAAAGTGAAGTTAGTGATTCGAGGTTCTAGGAAGGCTGAGCATAGTTATTTACGTTGGGCAGATGAAGTTCAGTTTGGGGCCACACAACAAACCACCACTTTTTTGAAGGCTTTAGAAACTATGTGGCAACACTATCCTCGTGAATCCCATGTACAACCTGTTGCTGTGGGTGTTATTTTGAGTGAATTAGAGAATGCTGCAGGAATCACGCTGAGTATGTTTGAAGATGATCAGCATCCTTTAGATGAGGCTTTAGATGCCATTAATTTGCGTTACGGTAAAAATACTTTGTACTTTGGGGGAGCTCATCATGCGATTGAGAAAGGGCCGCCCCGTATTGCTTTTAACCACATTCCAGATCTCAATTTAGAAGAGGGGGGCTTGGGTGTTTGGTCAGCAGGAAAACCTGGAAAGCATTAGCATCAAGCCTTCTTCATGAAAACAATAGAAAGTCACTGTTTATGGACTATGCGGTGTTAGGTGGGGGTTGTTTCTGGTGCTTAGAAGCGGTGTATCAGCAGCTGCAAGGCGTGCGTCATGTCGAGTCAGGTTATACCGGTGGTCATACCCTCAACCCTGATTATGAGTCTATTTGTACAGGAAGCACAGGACATGCTGAAGTGGTGAAGGTCGAGTTTGATACGACAATCATTTCTTATGCGCAGATCCTCGAAGTCTTTTTTGCGATTCATGATCCAACGACTTTAAATCGCCAGGGTAACGATGTGGGTACTCAATACCGTTCAGTGATTTATTACCAGGGTGCTGAGCAAGAGAGAGTTGCCAGGCAGACCATCGAGCAACTCGAAGAGCGGGGTATTTATAGTGACCCTATCGTCACTGAGCTCAGTCCATTAGGCGTGTATTACCCAGCGGAAGCCTATCACCAAAATTATTTTGTAAATCATCCTTTTCAGGGATATTGTGCTTTTGTGGTGGGGCCTAAAGTACAGAAGTTTCGCCAACAATTTAGCCAATATCTAAAAGATTAGCAGTCATACAAAAGTGTCTTTAGGGCGCTAAGCGTTGTGTGCGCCACTGACCGTTTTCTTGGATATATTGAATACGGTCATGCAGACGCGAAGGACGTCCTTGCCAAAACTCAAATTGCTCAGGAATAACTCGAAAGCCTCCCCAGTGAGGTGGGCGTGGGGGATTTAAGGCAAATTTGAGACCATACTCAGCGGCTTTAGCGACTAAATAACTACGCCCGGAAATCACTTGGCTTTGCGGTGATGCCCACGCCCCAATACGGGAGTCGAGTGGGCGTGAGTGGTAATAAGCATCACTCTCGCTAGCATCAATTTTCTCGACGCGTCCTTCGATACGGATTTGTCTTTCTAGTTCTGGCCAGAAGAACAAGAGAGCGGCATGGGGATTGGCAATCAGTGCTTGGCCTTTACGACTCTCGTAGTTCGTAAAAAAGACAAAGCCACGCTGATCCACTTCTTTAATTAAGACTACTCGTGCACTGGGCTTGCCTGATGCATCTATGCTAGCGACCGTCATGGCATTGGGTTCAGCAATCTCAGATTGGCGTGCCTGTTCAAACCAAATATGAAACTGCTCAGTAGGGTCTTTCGCGACATCCTCCTCAGAAAGGCTGCCTTTCATATAAGTTTGACGTAAATCAGATAATCGAGTCATAAAGGAAGTATAAGGTTTTTCTTTCTTTGATAAGCTAGACCTCATTATAGGGAGGCTATTGATGTCGGAAATTCATGAAATGCCTAAAGATTTAAGTCCGTCAAAAAGTTTGGTGGTGAACTTGCGCCAACAATTGATGCAGGTCTTGCCATTTTCAGAAATGCAGGCAGAACACATCGATCAATTTATTAAAGCTGCCAAAGAATCCTATTTCGAGCCTGATGAAGTCATTCTGGATCCCAATCATGGACCGATTAACCGTTTATATTTTGTACGTCAAGGTACGGTCGTAGCCCGTAAAGGAATTGCACAAGAAGCCGGTGCTGCTCATGCCATTGAAACCGGTGAATTTTTCCCCGTGAGTGCAGCGATGGCTGGGCGTGCTGTGACAGCCACTTATTCTGCCCAGGGGGATTGTTTTTGTTTGACCATCAGTCGTGATGCGATGTTGCAATTGGCTGAGCAGTCTGGACCATTTGCTGATTTTCTGAATCAAAGAATTCTCAAGTTTTTGGAGCAGTCGAGAAAAATTCTGCAACGCCATTACGCCTCGCAGGTTTTTGCCGAACAGTCGTTAGAGACGCCTTTGGGGGCCTTGCCTAGAAAAAAACCACTCTTTGTACAGGAGCACACATCGATTCAAGAAGCTTTAAAGCAAATGCATGAGCGTCGGGTAGGGTCGATTCTGGTGACGAATAGCCAAAAAGACTTAGTCGGTATTTTGACGCGCTATGACATTTTAGGTCGTGTCACCATGCCTGCAGTCAGTCTTGAACGACCCATTTCAGACGTCATGACTCGGGGGGTTAAGGCTTTAACGGTCATGGATACCGCGCAGGATGCTGCCTTGATGATGTCTAAGTATGGTATTCGTCATGTACCTGTCATGGATGGCCAGGAGATTGTCAATATCGTATCTGAGCGTGATTTATTTGCTGCGCAGCGTTTGTCTCTTAAAAATATTAGTAGCGCGATTCGGACTGCCGAGGATGTCGCGACACTCATCACCTGTGCAAAAGATATTAGGAATTTCGCCAAGAATTTATTGGGGCAAGGAGTTCAGGCTCGGCAACTCACGGCTCTGATTAGCCATCTTAATGATTTAATTTGTGAGCGTTTGGTACTCATTCATGCCAATCAACATCAGTTGGATTTGAAGACCTTTGCTTGGTTGGCTCTAGGTTCGGAAGGGCGGGGTGAGCAAACGATTGCGACGGATCAAGACAATGCTTTAGTTTTTGTAAGCTCTGACCCCGATGCTGAACGCAACAAGTATTTGAGTTTTGCAAAAGAAGTGAATCTTGCCCTCGATGCATGTGGCTACCCCTTGTGTAAAGGGCAAGTCATGGCGAGCAATCCCAAAATTTGTTTATCAGATACTGAGTGGCTCGAACGCTTTTCCCATTGGATTGAGCATGGTAGTCCTGAAGATTTGTTGAACGCTAGTATTTATTTTGACTTCCGTGTGGTCGCAGGTAACGCTGATCTAGTCACGCCTATGCGTGATTTAGTTACACGTCAAGCTCAAGCGATTCCACGTTTCATTAAGCTACTGGCTGATAATTCATTACGTATGCGAGTGCCTATCAGTTGGCATGGTGGTATTGATACGCAAAAAGTAGCTGGCAAAGAATGTATTGATTTAAAAATGCAGGGCACGGCCATTGTGGTCGATGCCGCACGTATTTATTCTCTTGCTAAAGGTATTACTGTCACCAGTACGCGTGAGCGCTTATTGCAAGTGGGTCGGGCTCTAGAAGTCCCTGAGCGTGAGTATGAGGCATGGGTGAGCGCCTTTGAGTTTTTACAAATGCTACGCCTGTCGATACAGATTGAAGGAGCTTCAATAGCAGACAATCCCAATATGATGGAGTACGCATCCTTGAATGATATTGATCGACGGATTCTTAAGGAGTCGATTAAAACCATCAGAACCCTCCAGCAGCGTCTGGAACTGGACTATGGTCGTTAAGATGTCTTGGTTTGATAGATTCTTTTCTTCAACGGGCGCCGATGAAAATCGTTGGATCGTCTTGGATGTCGAGACGAGTGGTCTAGATCCTTATCGAGATCGTTTATTGGCCATCGCAGCTTTAGCGATACAGGTCGATCATGCCAAACAGAAAATCACGCTCGATCTCAGTGATAGTTTTGAGGCAGTACTTCGGCAAGATGAGGTCTCGGATAAGGACAATATCTTGTTACACGGGATTGGTGCTCATGCCCAACGCTCGGGTCAAGATCCAGTCCTGGTTTTGTCGCAATTTCGAGATTGGGTGGGTAACTCTCCGCTCTTTGCATTTCATGCAGCCTTTGATGAAGCCATGATTCAGCGGGCGTATCAGTATTTTATTGGTAAAAAAATCAAGAACCTTTGGATTGATATTGAGCCCTTGGCGGCAGCCAGTTACCCACAAATTAAAGCCCGTACTCTAGATCAATGGATGGCGCATTTTGGCATTCAGTGTGCGGTTAGGCATCAAGCTGCAGCAGATACCTTCGCCACCGCAGAGCTATTGATGCAAATCTGGCCCCAATTACGCCCGCTCGCCTCTAATTGCCGGGCTTTGAGCCATTTAGCCAAACAATCCCGCTGGATTCCACGTACTTAAGCCTGCTTTATAAGTTTGGTTTGCTGACTCTCAATTATTAATAAAACTTAATTTATTTAAGGGTATTAAATGGAAAACAAGTACTAAGTAATTGTTTTAATTGATTATTTTTCCTAGGGTAAGCACCAATATTTTCTTGTAGCTTACAAAGTCATAGTTGCGCCATAAGAACTTGGCTGGAGACTTGGTTTGATTCAATTTTTGAATACTCTGCAACTTGTTTTGTACATCGGTGCGCTGTCCCTGATCGGGCAAGGCATTCTTTTCATTTTTGCAGGCAATAAGCGAGATACCAATCTCTTTTATCAGCTGTTCCAGATTATTAACAGGCCCTGGACTTTCATTGCGAAGTTGATTTCTCCAAAAATGGTTGCTGAGCGTCATATTCCATTTGTGGCTTTTTGTGTGGTTTCTGTTTTCTACATCGCAATCACGATTGCTAAGGTAGAGCACTGTATTGCGATGGGCATGGTGGGGTGTAAATGATGAACTTTGATATGAAATGGCAATCCTACAAGTGGCGCGCAGTGGCTTGCATTGTTTTTGGCCAGAAACAAGCTGCAATTGATATTTTTTCTGAAATGCTCGATGAGTACCCGAATGATTCTTATGCCTTGGCAAGCAAGGCCCATCTACACGCAGAACTTGGTGAGAAGCAAGAGGCGATTGCCCTGTATAAGCGATTAGTAGCCAAACCGGATGCGCCAGCCTACGCTTGGTTCAATCTAGGTTTTATGCAAGAAGAAGAAAAACAAATCGAAGACGCAGAATTTAGTTTCCGCAAAGCGATTGAGCTTGACGACAAAATCGACCGTGCTTGGTATGGTCTTGGTCTCGTTCTTATTCAGCTCAATAAGTTTGATGAGGCGATTAAAGCTCTCAAACACAATACCAAATTGCAACCCATGAGCCCTTACGCCTGGTATCAGTTGGCGCGGGTTCATGTCGATCGTCATGAACCTGAAGAGGCTATGAAAATCATTAAGCATCTGAAGGGTTTTGAGCCCAAAGTGGCCGCCCAATTGGAGCGGGAAACTGGACTCAAAGTTTCGTGAGGGAGGAGCGGTTCGGTTGCAAGTTGGTGTTAACCAATGAATCGCATATGGTCCAGGGCAACCTGGTTTTGTAACAACGAGGAGAAACTGTTATGCAATTAACGGAATCGCATCGCCAATACTGGCAAAAGAACCTCAGAATCACAGCTGTGCTGTTGGCTATCTGGTTCATTGTCACGTTTGTGGTTGGGTATAACGCCCGCGACCTAAGCTTCTCATTCTTTGGCTGGCCATTTAGCTTCTGGATGGGTGCGCAGGGTTCATTGGTGATCTATGTTCTGATCATCGCCTTCTATGCGCGATATATGAACAATTTAGATCAAGAGCACGGATGTGCAGAAGAAGAGGAGGCTTAATATGGCTGGATTAGCTCCTGAAAGCGGCGGCGGCGCATTTTCTGCGTCAAGCAACGCTGCATTTAAGAAACAACTTAACAAGATCTACGCTTGGTATACGGGGGGCTTTATTGCTTTCGTGATTGTTTTGGCGATCATGGAGCAAATGGGCTTGCCACGTAACTGGATTGGTTACATCTTCTTGGGCGCCACAGTATTGCTCTACGCCGGTATCGGTGTGATGAGCCGTACAAATGACGCTTCAGAATACTATGTGGCTGGTCGTCGTGTGCCAGCGGTGTACAACGGTATGGCAACAGGCTCAGACTGGATGTCGGCTGCGTCCTTCATCGGTATGGCTGGTACTCTCTACCTAACAGGCTACGGTGGACTCGCGTTCATCATGGGTTGGACTGGTGGCTACTGTTTGGTAGCGTTGTTCCTCGCTCCATACTTGCGTAAGTTTGGTCAGTTCACGATCCCTGACTTCCTCGGTGCTCGTTACGATGGTAATTTGCCACGTTTATTGGGTATCTTGGCAGCCATTATCTGTTCATTCGTTTATGTGGTCGCTCAGATCTACGGTGTAGGTTTGATCACAACACGTTTGACAGGTGTGCCATTTGAACTCGGTATTTTCTTGGGTCTTGGTGGTATCTTGGTCTGTTCATTCTTGGGTGGTATGCGTGCGGTGACTTGGACACAAGTTGCCCAGTACATCATCTTGATCATCGCTTACTTGATTCCTGTGATTTGGTTGTCTGTGAAGCAGACAAGTTTCCCAATTCCTCAATTGGTTTACGGCTTCCAACTTGAAAAAGTGACAGCCCGTGAAGCTGAATTGATTAAAGATCCTAAGGAACTCGAAGTGATCGCAGTATTCAAACAGCGTGCTGATGACCTCGGTGCCAAGTTGAAGGATATTCCTGCTGCTTTGGCTGCTGATAAAGCTGCTGCTGAGAAGAAACTGGCTGATCTGAAGGCTGCTAATGCGCCAGCTGCTGATATTGCTGCTGCTGAGAAAGCTTTAGCTGCTGTACCTAAGGATGAAGCTGCTGCTAAAGATGCTTGGACGAAAGCTAAAGCTGCTAATGAGGCACGTGCACGACCACTCGCTGGTATGCCACGTCACTCACAACAGTTTGCTGGTGATCCAAATGGAGATGAAAAAGCACGTACTGCTTACGACACATCACGTCGTAACTTCCTAGCTTTGATTTTCTGTTTGATGGTCGGTACAGCTGCTTTGCCACACATCTTGATGCGTTACTACACCACACCATCTGTGAAAGAAGCTCGTGAGTCAGTGACATGGTCATTGTTCTTCATCTTCTTGCTCTACTTCACTGCACCTGCCTTGGCAGTTTTGGTGAAATACGAGGTGTTTAACGTCTTGGTGGGAACACCGTTTGATCAACTGCCGGCCTGGATTAATCAATGGGCTAAGGTTGACCCAGCGTTGCTCTCTATCGCTGACGTTAACAAAGACGGTATTTTCCAGTTAGGTGAAATGCGTATCGGTGGTGACATCATCGTGTTGGCTACCCCAGAAATCGGTGGTCTGCCATACGTAATCTCTGGTATGGTCGCTGCGGGTGGTTTGGCTGCTGCTTTGTCAACAGCTGACGGCTTGCTCTTGACAATCGCTAACGCTTTGTCACACGACTTGTACTACAAGATGATTGATCCTAACGCTTCAACTGGTAAGCGCGTGATGATCTCTAAGATCCTCTTGTTGGTAGTGGCTCTTGCTGCTGCTTATGTGGCTGCTCAGAAACCTGCGGACATCTTGTTCCTCGTTTCTGCTGCGTTCTCATTTGCTGCGGCTGCCTTCTTCCCAGCATTGGCTCTCGGTATCTTCTGGAAGCGTGCTAACAAGTGGGGTGCTTGTGTGGGTATGATCGGTGGTTTCGGTATCACCTTCTACTACATGATCACAACACATCCATGGTTACGTAGCGTCTTCGGTGTGACTTCTCCAGTTGAACTCTGGTGGGGTATTGCTCCGATTTCAGCTGGTATCTTTGGTGTACCTGTTGGTATCGCATTGATTGTCATCGTGAGCTTATTAACACCAGCTCCACGTAAGGACATTCAAGAGCTCGTTGACCATGTACGTTACCCAACGTTACGTGGCGACAAAGCTTAATAAAGTTTAGCCAAGAGTGATGGCCTCGCTGCAGGGGCCTCACATTTCAACCCGCTCTTCGGAGCGGGTTTTTTCTTTTCAATTTCTTATATAGTCATGCTTATGACTTTAGAAGATCAACAATTTCAAGAACGCGCCTTCGGTGGCGTCGCGCGTATTTATGGCAGTGATGCCCTGCAATACTTTAGGCAGGCGCATGTCATCGTCGTAGGTTTGGGTGGAGTCGGTTCTTGGGCGGCTGAGGCTTTAGCCAGGACTGGCGTTGGGCATATGACCCTGATTGATTTTGATCATATTGCACCGAGTAATATCAATCGTCAGTTACATGCTTTGACCAATACCTGTGGTCAAGCTAAGACGATAGCGATGCAAGAACGTCTTCTCAAGATTAATCCGGCTATACAGCTAGGGCTAGTGGACGATTTTTTAAAGCCTGAAAACTTTGAAACTCACTTACTTAAAGACATCCATCATCCGACTTATATATTGGATGCAAGCGATGATGTGCGCATGAAAACAGCCCTCATTGTTTATGCTCAGAAAAAAATACCGCTAGTCGTGTGTGGCGCTGCCGGGGGTAAGATCGATCCAACCCGTATATGTAGAGCTGACCTGTCGGAGTCCTCACAAGATCCAATCTTATCCAAGATCCGCTACACCTTAAGAAGACAATTTGGCTATCCTAAAGAGACCCATAAAAAAATGGGTGTCCGAGTTATTTATTCTGATGAACCTGTCAAAGGTCAAGGGGGGCAGGGTTTGGCATGCTCAAGCTATGGCTCGGCGATGACTGTGACTGCCACCATGGGTTTAGCAGCCGCCTCTGAAATCTTGGCACAAATGCAGAAAAAAGCGACTGCAACTATAAAGAAGAGCTAGCTCTGGCAGCCTTTAGCTACTTATCTTGCTTTGGATATGAGCCAAAGCCTCTTCTACTTGATCAACGAGTACTAAGCAAACATCGCCCGCTTCTATTTGACTAAAGGCGGAGTCAATCGCTTTGAACTCACCTTGGATCTCTTCAATTTTCTTCACAATTTTAGAGTCGCTTAGGCCTTGACGTAAGATGGCAACCACTTCGCCATCAGCTCGACCTCTTTGGCACTGATCTTCATAAAGAATCACATGGTCAAAGTGCTGTCCTAAGATTTCTGTTTGTTTACGAATATCTTGATCGCGACGATCACCTGCGCCACTGATAACAACCATACGTTTCTTGGCTGGCATTTGGCTGATTGTTTCAGACAAAGCGGCAATCGCATCAGGATTATGGCCATAGTCAGCAATGATAGTGGCTTGACGATAAGTAAATAAATTAAAGCGCCCAGGCACGTTGTTGGCATCGCTAACAAAGCTTGATAGCGCCTGAGAAATCACATCCCAAGAGATATTGAGTGCCCATGCAGCACCAATTACAGCCATGGTGTTTTCTACCTGAAAGCTAATCATGCCATTGGCAGTGATGGGAATCGAGCTAAGAGGAATATGAAACTCTTTCTTACCTTCAGCAGCTATGATGTGTTGGTCTTGTACAAAAATCACACGCTGACCTTGGGCGCGATGTTTGGCCATGATCGGATGCTGTACATCTCTAGCAAAGTAGGTGACTTGACCGGGGCAAACTTTAGCCATTTTGGCAACCAAGGGGTCTGCGGCATTGAGAACAGCCATCCCCGACGGAGCCACATTTTGCACAATCACGCGTTTCACATTCGCAATTTCTGCGGCCGTGTTGATGTAGTTCATGCCTAGGTGATCACCTTCACCAATATTGGTCACAACAGCCACATGACAGCGATCAAAGCCAAGGCCTTCACGCAAAATACCGCCACGCGCAGTTTCTAAGACAGCAGCATCCACATCAGGATGCATTAAAACATTACGGGCACTTTTCGGACCACTGCAGTCACCCGTGTCAATACGTCGACCGTTCACATAAACACCATCGGTGCCGGTAAAACCTACGCGCAGGCCTTGCTCCTTAAAAATGTGAGCAATCATTCTCACTGTCGTGGTTTTACCATTCGTGCCCGTCACGGCGACGGTAGGGATACGACCGTCCTCTCCGGGACCAAACATCGTGGAAATAATGGCTTCACCGACAGGTCGGCCTTTGCCGTATGAAGGATGTAGATGCATACGTAAGCCAGGGGCCGCATTCACTTCAACGATACCGCCACCTTGTTCTTCAAGCGGTTTGAAAACGTTTTCGCAGACTACGTCGACACCACAAATATCTAAGCCCACCATCTGTGCAGCAGCAATCGCAGAAGCAGCTAAATCAGGGTGAACATCTTCAGTCACATCGGTAGCCGTACCCCCGGTGCTGAGATTGGCATTATTTCTGAGAGTCACGCGCAAACCTTTCGCGGGTACTGACTCAGGGCTTAAGTCTTGATTTTTGAGCGTGGAAATAGCGATTTCATCAATCCTGATTTTGCTCAGTGATGTGGCGTGACCATCGCCACGCAGTGGATCTTTATTCACTTCTTCAACGAGTTCGCGCACCGTATGCACGCCGTCACCCGTGACATAGGGAGGTTCACGTCTGGCAGCAGCAACCAATTGATTGCCAATCACTAAAAAGCGGTGATCTTGTCCCGGTAAATACCTCTCCACAATCACTTCTGAAGAAATCTTAGAGGCAGCAGCAAAAGCGATATCAATTTGTTCACGTGTGCTGATGTTGACAGCTACACCTTTGCCTTGATTACCATCACGGGGTTTGATGGCCACAGGCACTTTCAGCTCTAAATAGGTTTCCCATGCCTCATCCGCTGTTGTGACAATCTTACCCATGGGAACTGGTACACCAGCAGCATTTAAGAGACGCTTAGTTAAATCCTTGTCTTGTGCAATCGATTCAGCAATGGCAGACGTTTCACTCGTTTCAGCTGCCTGAATCCGCCTTTGTTTGCTGCCCCAGCCCAGTTGTACGAGGCTGCCTTCTGTTAAGCGTTGATAGGGGATGCCTCGCGCAATGGCCGCATCTACGATCGATGCGGTGCTAGGGCCTAAGCGAATATCTTCATCAAGTTCCTGAAGCTGGGAGATGTATTCCTCAAGGTGTGAGCCATTATCAATTAAGGCAGACTGACAAAGTTTGATGGCTAGATCTAAGGCGAGTCTTCCCACTTTTTCTTCGGTGTACTCAACAACAACGATATAGACACCATCATCTGGTGTGCTCATGGTGCGACTAAAGGCCACAGGGCAACCTGCCTGCGCTTGTAGGTCGCGAGTACAAACCTCGAGTACGTGTGCTAATGAGACGGGCTCATTTTGGGTATTGGATATGGGGCCTAATTGTGGGAAGCGACTACGTAAGCGTGTTTCGAAACCTTGAAGATTATCCAAAGCTCGCTCATTCGGTTCGCAATAAACCAAAGCTTCAATGGCTGTATGTTTGCCCCAGATATTAGGGCCTCGAAGTGCGCGGATGCGAGTCAGTTCCATATTATTGATAAGTTTGTAGGCCAGCGGCCATCACTTCTTTTGATAAATTCATTGACCAACCCGCACCGATAGCCGCTAAGACATACTCTAAAGTATGTTGCTTAGTGCTAGCCTGAAGTACGGGGATGTTTTTAATCGGCATGAGGACATGACGCTCAGCACCTTCTGCCAGAACAATTTGGGTGTCGTCCGTAAAAATCGCTTTACCGCCTGCCTCAAGATGTTTTTGTACGGTTTCATTCATGCCATAGCGACTGAAGAAAATGACTTCACCATCACAGAGTTCAGCCATTTCAGCAACGAGTGGATCGTCACCATTGAGCACCGCAAAACCTTGAGGTAGCACCACATCCACCTGAGTACGTAAGACATTGTAGATTTGACGCTCTTCCAAAATATCGCACTCAGGCACGGTGTCGTTAGGGTCTAAATGGGTAACGATGCCGACCTGGCAGCGATCATAGGCTAAGCCCTCGTTCAGAATCATGCGATTACTGTTTTCAAAAACAGCCGCTTCGATTTGACGATTCATGAGGATTCGATTTGAGCTTGCCCAATTGGCACAATCGCCGCTGACTTGCAAGCGTTGGCTAAAGTACGCCCCTTTACTACAAGCGAGACCGACTTTGAGACCGGTCAGTTGTAATAGGTGGGCGCATAACTGGGCAACTAAAGTTTTACCGCGTGAACCGGCGACTCCCACAATCGGAATGCGTCCTTGATCGCCATTGGGGAAAAGATGTTCGACAATCGCCTGGCCAACGGGCTGTGGCGTACCTATGGCGGGTTTAAGATGCATGATTAAGCCTGGGCCCGCGTTCACCTCCACAATCGCGCCACCCGTTTCTTCAAGTGGTTTAGAAATATCTGTGGTGACCAAGTCAATGCCAGCAATGTCTAAACCAACGACGCGCGCGGCTAAGGTGGCTTGGTGGGCGACTTCAGGATGTATCAAATGTGTCACTTCAAAAGCCATATTGCCCGAGCGCTGTACTAATACTTCTTGACCTGCAGTAGGAACTGCATCGAGCTCTAATTGTTGTTTGGCTAGAGTAATATCGAGGAGGTGGTCGAAGTAGACAGGGCTGAGTGGTTGTAGTTCGGCATCGCCACGGCGTGGATCGGTATTGAGTTCTTCATCAATCAGTTGACGTACAGTGCGACGACCATCACCGGTCACCCAAGCGGATTCACCTTTTGAGGCCGCCACAACTTTGCGACCCACGACCAAGAGGCGGTGCTCATCACCATCGATATAACGTTCCACCATCACGCCGCTACCTTGACGCAGAGCATTCACGTAGGCTTTTTCGATTTCATCTTGGGAGGTGAGATTGGTAAACACGCCACGTGCATGATTACCGTCATATGGTTTAACCACCACAGGCACACCAATGTCTTGTGCGGCTGCCCAAGCATCACTGGGGCTATCCACCATGCGACCCTCAGGTACTTGTACTCCACAGGATGCTAAGAGAGATTTAGTTAAGTCTTTGTCTCGAGAAATGCCTTCAGCAATCGCACTGGTTTGATCGGTTTCTGCGGTCCAAATACGACGCTGTTTGCAGCCATAGCCCAACTGCACTAAATTGCCTTCAGTCAGACGATGTGTGGGAATATCGCGATCACGCGCGGCATTCACAATACACGCTGTACTCGGGCCTAGATAGAGGCTATCGACTAACTCCTCAATTTCACTGACTGCCTGAGGTACGTCAAAGGGGCGATCTTCAATCGCTGCCATCAAGAGATCGCGAGCATGAAAGAGCGCTTTTTTGGTAATCTCTTCATGCCAGGCTCTGACGACCACCTTATACACACCGCGCTGACTGGTTTCGCGAGCCTTACCAAAACCACCGGGCATGCCGGCCAAATTTTGTAATTCCAAGGTGACGTGTTCCAGGATATGAGCCGGCCAGGTTCCTTCGTGTAAGCGACGCACAAAACCACCGTGTTCTTCGTAGCTGCAATGGTGTTCCTCTAGACTCGGTAGCCAGGCAACTAGACGGTCGGTAAAGCCAGGTAAGAGGTTGGAGGGGTAGTCTTCTAAATCATGAATATCAACAAGTGCTTCGATGATCGGCGTATAGGTCCACATGCTGGGCCCCTTGATCATCTTTAAGTCTTTGATTTCTATATATTTTTTAGTCATTTAGGGGTGGCAGCTGGCAGTTATTCTTATACGTTGGCTCTAAACGC
The DNA here is from genome assembly GCF_018881775.1 of Polynucleobacter sp. MWH-Loch1C5. Lineage (GTDB taxonomy): Bacteria > Pseudomonadota > Gammaproteobacteria > Burkholderiales > Burkholderiaceae > Polynucleobacter. The sequence continues at coordinate 420,360 of NZ_JACVPR010000001.1, read as the reverse complement.
ATAACTTGGATTTGGGTTGACAAAAAACTGCATGGGGATAGAGCCTAAATTTGCGATAATGTGCCCTCATTATCAACCAAAATCATCCTCGCTTGAACTCACAAAATCGCCTGCCCATTACGCGTCTTGCCCCTTTTTGGCAAGAGGCTCTTCAACCCGTTTTGGCGCTTGAGGAGCAGGTGTTGGTTTGTGTGGAATTGGATCTCAATTTAAAGTTGCAATATAGCCAAAGCCTCTTATGTTTGACGACACAACGCTTACTGGCGTTTGATGATCAAGGTGTGCTGGCGCAAACTTGGTCGGTTGACCCTGCGCTTAAATTACATCTTCACGATCATGCGGGGGTGGGTAGCCTAGAGCTCGTCAATACTCAAGAACGTTTAGGTATTTGGCGTTTTACTTTGGCACAAAACCCTGCAGCCAATCGATTGGTGCAGCAATTGAAGTTAGAGCAAAAGCGTGCACAGGGTGTTGCTGATGAGGATGATGAGGCCGATGCGCAATCTTTATGCCCCACTTGTTGGGTGCCTTTGCCACCCGATCAGGATGAATGTCCGGCATGTACTGCTGAAAACACGACTCCGCCATCGACCTGGACCCTGTTTCGTTTGTGGCGTTTTGCAAAGCCCTATAAAACCCAACTCTTTTGGGGCTTCGTTCTCACCCTAGCTTCAACGGCTGCGACCTTGGTGCCACCCTATTTGACGATGCCATTGATGGACGATGTGCTCTTGCCTTATCAAAATGGTCAACCAATGAATTACACCTTGGCTGGCTTATACATGGGTGGCTTATTGCTCGCTGCGATTGTGGCCTGGGTATTGGGATGGGCTAAAACTTATATTCTGGCTTTGGTGAGTGAGCGTATTGGTGCAGATCTGCGAACCACGACCTATAGCCATCTCATGAAATTATCTTTGGAGTATTTTGGCGCGAAGAGAACGGGTGATTTAATTGCCCGTATTGGTTCTGAGTCTGATCGTATTTGTTTGTTTTTATCTTTGCATTTACTCGACTTTGCCACCGATGTGCTCATGATTCTCATGACCGCTGCGATCTTGATTTCGATCGATCCGTGGTTGGCATTGGTGACCTTATTGCCGCTACCATTTATTGCGTGGATGATTCATATCGTGCGCGATAAATTGCGCTTTGGCTTTGAGAAGATCGATCGTATTTGGTCTGAAGTCACGAGTGTTTTAGCAGACACTATTCCGGGTATTCGAGTGGTGAAAGCGTTTGCCCAAGAAAATCGTGAAGCTGAGCGTTTTCATGCATCGAACCAACATAACTTAGCAGTCAATGACCGTGTCAATCGTGTATGGGCCTTGTTCTCACCCACCATTACCTTACTCACAGAAATTGGCCTCTTAGTCGTTTGGGCTTTTGGTATTTGGCAGATCGCTAATGATGCGATTACAGTAGGTATGCTCACTGCTTGCTTAGCCTATATTGGCCGTTTTTATACGCGTTTAGACTCTATGAGTCGCATCGTTTCTTTTACACAAAAAGCGGCGACAGGCGCCAAACGAATTTTTGATATCTTGGATCACGTCTCGAGCGTTCCTGAACCACAAAACCCGGTCCGCATCGATAAAGTACGCGGTCATATTCAACTACAAAACGTTGGTTTTCGTTATGGCAATCGCGCTGTTACTAAGGGAATCAGTCTGGATATTCAGCCCGGTGAGATGATTGGTTTGGTAGGTCACAGCGGTTCGGGCAAGAGTACCTTGGTCAACTTGATTTGTCGTTTCTATGATGCAGCAGAAGGAACGATTACCTTAGATGGTGTTGATATTCGCTCGATTGCCATTGCAGACTACCGTAAAAATATCGGTTTGGTACTGCAAGAACCTTTCTTATTCTTTGGCACGATTGCAGAAAATATTGCTTATGGCAAGCCGGGTGCTACTCGCGCAGAAATTATTGAGGCTGCACGTGCTGCCCATGCCCATGAATTCATCTTACGCCTGCCGCATGGCTATGATTCCCTCGTCGGTGAGCGTGGTCAGTCACTCTCCGGTGGTGAGCGTCAGCGTATTTCAATTGCCCGTGCGCTACTGATCGATCCGCAAATTCTGATCTTGGATGAGGCCACTTCATCGGTAGACAGTACTACTGAAAAAGAAATTCAAAAGGCGCTAGATAATCTGGTGCGAGGTCGAACTACGATTGCGATTGCACATCGTCTCTCGACTCTCAGAAAAGCAGATCGCTTGGTGGTTCTCAATAAAGGTCAGGTCATTGAAATCGGCAACCATGATGAGTTGATGGCCTTGGATGGTACCTATCGGCGTATGTATGAAACCCAAGCCCGTCAATCGCAAGATGATGTAGGTAACGAGGTGCAATCATGAGTTTTCAGTTAAGTCGGGATGCTTTTGGGCACTTACGTTTAAGGGATGAACAAGGCCAGGTTTTTGAGCAGGTGGTTCCGGTGCGAGCTTTCCCCATTAGTGCGGCCCAAGACGGTATATCAATCATGGATCGTGAGGGTCATGAGTTGGTGTGGCTCAATCACCTAGCTGAAACCACTATTGACAACCAGGCCCTCATCCAAGAAGAATTAGCCTCAAGAGAGTTTGTGCCACTGATTGAAAAAATCGTCTCGGTATCTACTTTTGCTACACCGAGTAGTTGGCAGATAAAAACGAATCGAGGAGATACGGTTCTGATATTAAAAGGTGAGGATGATATCCGCCGCATTTCGAAAACAACTTGTTTGATTTCGGATACCAACGGCGTGCAATACCTCATTGATGATATCGGCCGTTTAGATAAGCAGAGTCGACGTTTGCTCGATCGATTCTTGTAATAAGAGGGTATTTATGAGTGCTAATGCTCCACAGCGTCGATTTAAGACATGTGGCATACATTTCATTCAGCTAGCTAGCCAAGGTCAAGGGCTAGAAGAGGAATTCAAGGCTTACGTACAAAGTTATGGTTTGCAGGATGACTTATGCGTTGAGCATGGCCCTGATTATCTAGGCTTTTATCTATCAGATGCATTCCAAGAACGCTATGCCCCCGCATGGGATACCACGCGTTTATACGAAAAACTCCATTTACAAAAAACCGCACGTGATCTTGAGCGTGAAATATTAATCGCCATGCTATTGGCGACGATTCCATTTGCTTTCCCCAGTTTGGCTGAGTTGCAGTCTGCAATTCGTATTCGTCTGTATGTGGTGGATGCGGGTTATCGGGCGGCACTGAACTTTGATACTGACGCTATTGAACGGCCGGAAGATTGTTGGCATTACGATGAAGAGGCAGGTTTTCTCCTGAATGATGGTGTGCCCATCATTGATGCTTTGGTCAAAGCGACTCAACCACAAGATGCTGAGCATGCCTACTCTTTCTCTTGTTACCGGGCCACCGAGTACGTCATCTTACTGAGTATTGCGCGAGAAATTCAGAGCACCAATCCTGGCCTATTAAAGCTATTGGAAGAGCGCTCAGCTAAACGTGCCATTCGCTCAGGGGAATTTCACGAAGTATTTTTGCGCGAGTATGGTTCTATGGAAGAACCTTTTCCTATGAAGTATTACGTTCCGGGCGATCGAGTTTGGTTCAGGAACCCCGATGGTATTTCTTCTGACATCCCTGGCTATGAAGGTTCTTGGGTTATTTACCTAGGCCGTAATTTATTTACCAATTTTTGGAAACGGGACTACCCATTTACCCTGGAGACTAAATGCGTTGAGGTTTATCACTGGAAAGATGGCGTACAGCGCAATACCAAAGATGAGCCTGTCATGAATGAGAGCCTGGTCGAGTCATGCGTCAAAGCCACTTTACAAGACCCCCAACAATACCAAACCGTCCTTCATCGTATGATGCGCTACCGTGACCCTAAAGGAGTCTACGGCGCAGGTGGATGTATCGATACGTCACGCGAGTCACCTCGCTGGGTCAGACCAGAGACGACTGATATCAAAATCCCGACTTAATCGCACGGGCATTATTTCAAAACTCAGCTTCTAGTTACTGATTTTTCTGTAGGAAATTACTTATTTCTTTGTAAGTAATTGCCGGCTGAAAATTCTAGAGCCTTATTGCTATTCACTCACAAAAACTAGGTACTGATACTTTTATCACTTTTAGTATTTTTGTATTTTCTTACGGCTATACATTCCGGATTCATCTACCTATGCTCTGACCCTTACTTGTCTATTGTTAGCAAATAAGGAGAAAAAATGGTTTCTGATAATCACGGCTTGCAACGTAGTTTGCAGTCGCGCCACATTCGCCTCATGGCTTTGGGCTCAACCATTGGAGTGGGTCTATTTTTGGGTTCTGCCACAGCTATTCAGTTGGCGGGTCCTTCCATCATCCTGGCTTACATCTTAGCGGGGGCGATTGCATTTATTGTGTTACGCGCTCTCGGTGAAATGGCTGTCCATGATCCTGTATCGGGTTCATTTGCACACTATGCACGCCAATACCTGAGCCCCTTGGCCGGTTATATGGTCGGTTGGGGCTATTGGACGTATTGGGTGGTGGTGGGGCTCGCTGAGGTGACTGCAGTGGGTGTTTATATGGGGCTGTGGTTTCCTGATGTACCTCAGTGGATATGGGCTCTTGCATCCATTTTGGCGATGGGCTGTATTAATTTTCTAGCCGTCAAAGTTTTTGGTGAGTTTGAGTTTTGGTTTTCCTTAATCAAGGTAGTCGCGATTGTCACGATGATTGCCATAGGTATGGGCATGATTGTGGTGGGTTGGGGTAGGGGCGGTGAGCCTGTCGGTATTGCCAATTTATGGCAACACGGCGGATTCTTTCCCAATGGCATCTCTGGCTTCTTACTCTCCATGCAAATGGTCTTATTTGCCTATGTAGGTATTGAGATGATTGGTTTGTCTGCCGGAGAGGCTCAAGATCCTACACGTACTATCCCGATGGCAATTGATTCATTAGCTTGGCGTATTTTGATCTTCTACGTAGGTGCTTTGTTTGTCATTCTTTGCTTATTCCCATGGAATGAAGTGGGGCTCCATGGCAGTCCATTTGTCGCTATGTTTGAGAGTATGGGTTTGCGTGAGGCCGCTGGAATTATCAATTTCGTAGTCATTACTGCTGCTTTATCTTCATGTAACGCCGGCATTTTTAGTGGTGGTCGCCTCTTACTCGGTCTCTCTTCACAGGGGCAAGCTCCGAAACTATTTAAACGTCTTTCACCTCAAGGCGTGCCAGTGAATGCGATCGTGATGACGGTCTTACTTCCTACATGTGGCGTCATCATTAATTACTTTGTGCCTGAGAAAGCGTTTCAGTGGATTACCGCAGCTGTCACGCTGATTGGCCTATTTGTTTGGGTTGCCATCTTAAGCACGCAAATTGCCTTTAGAAAAAGTTTGACACAAGAGCAAGTTGAAAAGTTAAGTTATCGAGCGATCTTTTGGCCTTATGCCTCTTGGTTTGCTTTATTTGGCGTATTTTTTGTGATCGCCCTGATGGCCTATTCAGAAAACACGCGTATGGGTTTTTATGTCGGCCCACCCATTCTGATTGTTTTAGCGCTGCTGTATTTCATATTTGGTTTACATCGTCAACATGATCAAACAAAGGAGTCTGCATGATTATTGGAGTACCTAAAGAAATTAAAAATCACGAATATCGCGTAGGACTGGTGCCGGATATCGTTTATGAGCTTGTGCAAGCGGGGCATCCAGTATTTGTTGAAAGAGATGCGGGAGCGGCGATTGGATTTACTGATGAACACTATGCATTAGCTGGCGCTCATATCGTGGATCATGCACGAGCCATTTTTGACGAGGCGCAATTGATTGTAAAAGTCAAAGAGCCCCAGGTCGAGGAGTGTGCCCGCTTAAAAAGCCATCAAACTTTATTTACCTATTTACATCTCGCTCCGGACTTCGAACAAACTCGCGCACTGCTGGCTTCTAAAGCTAAATGTATCGCCTATGAGACCGTCAGTGATGATGCAGGGCGTCTGCCATTACTGGCTCCTATGAGTGAGGTGGCAGGGCGAATGGCTGTTCAAGCAGCCGCTCATCAACTTGAAAAATCTCAAGGGGGTCGCGGTGTCTTATTGGGTGGCGTGAGTGGGGTTCCATCAGCCAAGTTAGTGATCATTGGTGCGGGTGTTGTTGGTACGAACGCCCTACAAATGGCAGTCGGCTTGGGAGCTCAAGTCACTATTTTGGATACTAGTTTAGAGCGCCTGCGCTATTTGGATGCTCTTTATGGCAATCGCATTCAGACTTTGTATTCTAGTCAAGCTAATTTGCAGCGAGCCGTTCTCATGGCTGATGTAGTGATTGGCGGAGTGTTAATTCCTGGGGCGAAGGCGCCTAAGTTAGTGAGCGAGCAGCTTGTCAAAGAAATGAAAGCGGGTTCGGTCTTGGTTGATGTGGCCATTGATCAAGGGGGTTGTTTTGAAACCTCTCGCCCAACAACTCATTCGGAACCTGCTTATCGGATGCATGATGTGATTCATTATTGTGTGGCCAATATGCCAGGTGCCGTTGCACGGACATCAACGCTCGCCTTAAATCATGCGACAGCACCTTTCATTCATCAATTGGCAAATTTAGGTATCGACCATGCTTTACAGGTGAACCGCCACTTAATGAATGGTCTGAATGTGTACCAGGGTTTTGTGACTTGTAAGGCCGTTGCCGAAGCTCAAGGGTGTGAGTATGTGAGCCCTGGTCAACTATTGCACTGACCATCCTCGGGTAGCCGCCTAATAGAGGATGGTAGTGATTGGGAGGTGGCTACCCATTCTGATGATAGTTTTGGATTCTGCTAACTTCATTCTTGGAGCCCAGAATCACCGAGACGCGTTGATGAAGTTTTTCGGGTGGGATGTCTAGAATGGACTGAGTGCCGTTGATTGAAGCGCCACCGGCTTGCTCTATGAGCCAGCTCATAGGGTTGGCCTCATACATGAGACGCAACTTACCTGGTTTCGTGGGGTCGCGCTTATCCCAGGGGTACATAAATACACCCCCGCGACACAAAATGCGATGTACATCGGCTACCATGGATGCGATCCAGCGCATATTAAAGTCTTTCTGACGAGCACCTTCTACACCTAAAAGGCATTCATCGACATAGCGTTTAACGGGGGCAGCCCAATGACGCATGTTCGACATATTGATCGCAAATTCTTTGGTATCTGCTTGAACTTGAATATTTTCTTTGATCAGTACAAATTGTTGGGTCTGATGATCAAAGGTAAACATATGAACACCTTGACCTAAGGTGAAGACTAGAGTGGTTTGCGGTCCATACACCACATAGCCGGCCAATAATTGCTCGCGACCGACCTGCAGAAAATCATTTTCATGCGCCGCACCTTGATGTTTTTTGCGCAGCACTGAAAAGATCGTGCCAATCGATACATTCACATCAATATTGGACGAGCCATCTAGAGGATCAAATAAGAGTAGATATTCACCATTGGCATTGGCGGGGTGAATGGTTTCCATTTCTTCTGAAGCCATGGCTGCCAAACTAGCTTCTTTCACACATTCTTGTAAAAGAATGTCATTGGATAGAATATCTAATTTTTGTTGTGTTTCACCTTGCACATTGCCGCTACCTGCTGAGCCAATGATGCCAGCCAGTGCACCCTGTTCAACCTGTTTGGCAATGGCCTGGCAGGCCACCGTGATTTGCAGTAACAATGCATTCAGCCCGGGTTCTTTTGAACCGCGCTGTTGCAGAAATTGATGCAAGGTGGTCTGACTCATGATTCCCTCTTCAGTATTAGTTCTTTTGTAATGCTTTTTGAATGATTTCACTCACATCCGCAGAGAGCTGCTGGTGTGCTGCAACTGATTTTAATGCGCTTTCCATTTTTTCCCGATAAGGACTTGCAAATTGTTGCCAACGATCGAGCGCGCGAGCTAAACGAGCCGCTACTTGAGGATTAATACTGTCAAGCTCAATCACTTGCTCAGCCCAAAATGAGTAGCTGGCGCCGGAAGTCATATGAAAGCCTGCATGATTATTCATACAAAAAGCATGAATTAAGCTGCGTACCCGATTGGGGTTCTTTATCTGAAAATCAGGATGACGTCTTAAATATTGAATGTCATCGAGTAAAGGTCGGCTGCCATCTAGCATGGGTTGGCGTGTGGCTTGCAACATAAACCATTTATCGATCACTAAAGCATCATTGCTAAAGCGTTGATGGAAGTCCGCCAGGTAATGATCGGTTTGAGGGTGGTTAAACTGCACCATCGCACTCAGAGCCCCATAGCGATCGGTCATATTGTTCGCTTGTGTATATTGCTCCTGCAATAAAGTGGCGCTACTAGCATGTGCGCTTTCGGCGAGTAGTTGCAAAGCTAAGTTTTTGAGGCTGCGCTGTCCCATAGATTTCGGATCAGGGCTATAAGCAGCATCGCTATTCAGGGTTTGATAAATATGCAACCAATGATTTTGCAGGCTATTAGCCAGTTGGGCACGAATCGAGCGTCGCGCGTAATGCAATTCTTGGGGTTCTATGACCGCCACTTGCTCATAAAGATAACTCTCAGCAGGTAGAGTGAAGACTAATTCTTTGAATGCTGGATCAATATGGGAATCTAGCAACAAATCTTCGAGTGCTTTGAGTGTGTCTGAATCTAGTAGTTTCTTATCTAGAATATGGCGAACATAGATTTTCTGAATCGCTTCCCAGCGATTGAAGGCATCATCATCGTTGGCAAAGAGAGTGAGTAACTCTGCATTGCTTTGCTCAAATTCCAGAATAATCGGCGCTGAAAAGTGACGATTGATTGACAGAATGGGTTTTTGTGACAGGCCCGTCCATTCGATAGTGGCTTCACGATCTTTGAGCTCAAAAAGTTCCTCATTTTGATCTGCTACGCCAATCAGCTTGTATAGCAATGGAATATGAAATGGCTGTTTGTTGGCTTGACCGGGGGTTGGTGGGCAAGTTTGACTGAGTTGGACGCGATAGCGACCTGCCTCATACGATTCAGTCACATGCACTCTGGGCGTGCCAGCTTGACTGTACCAGCGTTTAAATTGCTCTAAATCTTTTTGATTGGCGTCGCTCATTGCCGCCACGAAATCGTCACAAGTCACGGCTTGACCATCATGGCGTGCAAAGTACAAGTCCATACCCTTGCGAAAGCCTTCTTGACCGAGGAGTGTTTGCTGCATCCGAATAATTTCGGCACCTTTTTCATAGACGGTAACCGTATAGAAATTATTAATTTCTTGATAGCTATCGGGTCGAATGGGATGTGCCATCGGTCCTGCATCTTCGGGAAACTGAATTTGACGCAAGAGACGTACATCCTCGATGCGTTTGACTGCGCGACCTGAAGTACTACCCATTTGATCGGCTGAAAATTCTTGATCTCTGAAGACTGTTAAGCCTTCTTTAAGAGATAGTTGGAACCAATCACGACAGGTGACACGATTACCAGTCCAGTTATGGAAATACTCGTGCGCAACGACGCTTTCAATATTGGCGTAGTCAATATCAGTGGCTGTTTCAGGGTGGGCGAGAACAAATTTGGTGTTAAAGATGTTTAAACCTTTATTTTCCATCGCGCCCATATTGAAATCACTGACAGCCACAATCATGAAGCGATCGAGATCTAGCTCGAGACCAAAGCGCTTTTCGTCCCAGCGGATCGAAGCAATCAGTGAGTCCATGGCATGTTTAGTCTTATCTAAATCTTTAGCTTCGACCCATACTTGTAGTAATTTACTGCGACCTGATTCAGTCTGAATACGTCTTTCAATACAGGCCAACTTACCAGCGACTAGAGCAAAAAGATAGCAAGGTTTATAGAATGGATCTTCCCATGTAACCGCATGCCAACCGTTGCCGAGATCTTCTTCTTTGACCAGATTGCCGTTAGATAGGAGCACCGGCAGTTGCTGTTTAATTGCCCTTAATGTCACTTTATATTTAGACATGACATCGGGGCGATCTAGGAAGTAAGTGATTTTTCTAAAACCCTCAGCTTCGCATTGTGTAAAGAAGTTGCCATTCGAGACATATAAACCCATCAAAGAAGTATTTTTTTCTGGGCAGCATGAGCTTGTGATGGCTAATTCAAATTGTTCGGGTAAGTCAAAAAGCTTCAGTCCTTCCGCAGTTTGCTCGTAGTGCTCATAGGCGTGATTGTTGACCTTGATACTGATTAACTCTTGTTCGACACCGTTGAGAAACAAGATATTTTCTTTGTGCACAGGATTACGCTTGACCTGCATCCGATTGACCACAATCGTCTTGGCTGGAATTAATGCGATATCGAGTTCAATCTGATCAATCCAATGGCTAGGCGCCTGGTAATCTTGGCGATGAAAAGTAATAGGGGTATCTGTTCTAACTGGCATATCAATGACCTAATTCAAGAAAATAAAACTACTTATTCCAATAGCAATAAAAATAATGGCAGCCATGGCATGTACCCAGCGCTCAGGGAGCCACTTTGTAAAGCGCTGCCCAAGCCAAACCGCTGGGGCATTGGCTAGCATCATGCCCAGTGTCGTGCCAATGACGGTTGCGAATAAGTCATCATACCTTGCCCCCAATGCCACCGTGGCGAGTTGGGTTTTATCGCCCATTTCGGCAATAAAAAACAAGGCTGTAGTAATGCCTAAGACCTGGATAAAGCCTTTGACAGGGGGTGTTGCTTGATTTTCGTCGAGTTTGTCTGGAATGAGTAACCATAGACCGATGGCGATAAAGCTACCCCCTAAGATCCATTGCAGCCATTGGGGGTCGAACCATTGGGTGAGCCAGTGACCTAACCACGCAGCCAGAGCATGATTCAAAATAGTCGCTAGAAAAATACCAGCGATGATGGCCCAGTGCTGTTTGGGGTAGCGACCAGCCAACATCAGTGAGAGTAGTTGAGTCTTGTCGCCGATTTCAGCTAAGGCAACAACGCCTGTAGCGAGGGCGAAAGTATTGAAGTCCATATGTATTTATTCTTTGCAAAGAGTGACTCCTATGATTGTATCGGGTTGCCTATGAGCTAGCCCGTTAGAGTCTTGATCAACTTGTTGTACAGGTCTTTAGTAGGATAATCACAGAATGTCATTGAATCAGGCTATTCATTTTGTTCTGCTAGGCGCTGTTTGGGGTGCTTCATATTTGTTCATTCGCTTAGCGATTCATGATTTAGGCCCCATTGTGTTAGCTCAATTAAGGCTCGCTACAGCGGCCTTGACACTCATCCCCATCTTTTTGCTGATGACCGGCTGGCGCATACATTTAAAAATAGCAGCGCCAGAGTTCAGACGTTTATCTGTAGTTGCACTTTTTAACTCGGCTATTCCTTTTTGCTTGATCGCTTTTGCCATGCAAACACTCAGTGCTGGGGTGGGGGCGATTCTTAATTCCACAGCACCTCTGTGGGGCGCATTGGTGGCTTACCTGTTTCTTAAAGAGTCTTTGTCGGCAGCACGTGCTCTAGGTCTCTTTCTAGGTTTTTGTGGTGTCCTCATCTTAGTTGCTGAACGATTATTGGAAGGCGTTGAGGCTGCCATAATTCCTGTGGCGAGCGCCTTATTAGGCACCTTGTCTTATGGTGCGGCTGCCAACTACATTAAGCGCACCTGTGCTGATATTCCCCCCTTAAAGCTCACATTTGGCAGTATGTTCTTAGGGGCACTTTATCTCCTACCGCTAGCAATTTATCTTTGGCCTGCGCAGGCGCTCCCAGTCAAGGTCTATTGGGCGATGTTGGGTTTGGGTACTATCTCTACCGCATACGCCTACATCATGTATTTCAAGCTGATCGATGAACTCGGTCCGGCGCGAGCGATTGCGGTGACTTTTTTAATTCCATTGTTTGGGGTCGTTTGGGGCGAGATCTTTTTGGCTGAAGCATTCACTCCCCTCATGCTGTTGGGTGGCGCAGTGATTGTTCTAGGTACGGCGCTCACTACCGGATTGCTAGGCGGTAGTAAAAAGAATTAAGCCTAGACCTCTAAGCCCGAACAATATGCACGCTACAGTGCGCTTCTTCAACAATCTTCGTCATAGAGGTGCGCCAAGGCGCCACTTTAGTCGGTATCTTATGAGAGGCACCAATCAGGATCATGGCAGCATGATTATCGTTGGCGAATTCAACAATACGAGCGGCGGGATCGAGTGCTTCAAGAACATGGTATGACACTCGTTCAGAAGAGAGTTTCAATGGTTTAGCCCAATCCATGAGTTGCACTAAATGCCCGCGCACAATACCGGTGGCGGTTTCTGCTTCTTGATCACCCTCAAAGGCGGGGGTTCCTGTAATACTACTTAAGCAGATCAAGCGACTTTCTGGATAAGCATATAAAAGATCTTTAGCCGTTTGTTGCATGCGTTCACGTAAGACTTCATCGTGAGAGCGTGTATCAATAGCCACGACGATGAGTGGCGCATTATCTTGTGCGCTACTCGGTTTGGGGCAGCTAGAAGGTTCGTACCCAGCTGCTTTAAACCAGAGTTTGATATTTTGCCAAAGGCTCGGCGGTAATAGATTCTCGCCGCGTGCCGTGATGCTGACACTCTCTGGTGATTTGAGTAATTGGCGTATACGTGTGGCGCTTTGGTAGCGCTCTGCTGCATAAGGTTCTAGGCAGCGCAGAACCACTTCTTGTAACCATGCAGGAATTTCTTTGCGAAGTACCCGCGGTGGAATCGCTGGTGACCACATCCGTTTGCGCAGCCCAGACAGGCTGGATGGATTTCCAAAGGGAAATTCACCGGTGAGCATTTCATACATGATTGCGCCTAAAGCATAGATATCACTCCGCCAATCGTTACGGATGCCCATCACTTGTTCGGGAGATATATAGGGAGCGGAGCCCACGCCTTTACGCATTTCTTCTGCGAGTAAATCGGGGTAGCGTGTGTGGTGAGCCAAGCCAAAATCAATTAAGTAAACCTGATGATTGGGGCCTAAAAGAATATTTTCTGGCTTGAGATCAAGATGAATCACATCCTGGGCGTGCAAACTCGCAATCGCTAAGGCTAAGTTAGCAGCAATCTGAATCACATCATCGATGGATTCAAGGCGACCCCCTTGATTCTCGAGTAAATCTTGTAAAGACTGACCCGTGATTTTTTCCATTGCGATATAAGGCTTACGCGCCATGTTGCCCGTGCCAGCGACTCTGGGTACGAAGGGGCTTTTGATTGTCTTCATCAAAATCAATTCAGTCTCAAATCCAATCAGACTTTCTACTGGCTGATCGCGACCAATGCGCGGTACCTTCATGAGTAGGGGGTAATCAACCCCTTCTTTAAAGGCTTCAAATAAAACTGCCATACCACCACGGTGAACTTCTTCACCGAGGCGAAAGCCATCAATTTCTTTCCCTGCCTGAAAGAGTTCAGCGACTGATTGAAGTTCTTGATTCATTTATTGACCCGTGAGTAAGCGATTCGCTAAATCTTGGGGTAGACCTGCTCGTATGACCTTATCGGCTGCGCGGTAATGATCATAAGAAATCCTAAAGAAAGTTGTCTGTTCTTCTTCGGGCTCAAAAATGGCGTAGGCTGCCTGGGGTATTCCATCTCGAGGTTGACCGAGCGATCCTGCCACGCTCACCCAGCGACGGTGACGCGACATCGGTACAGGCTCGCCGGCATGTGGCTGAAAGCGCATTAATTTACCAACTGTGCTTTGATAGTAAACCGTGGCTTCATGCACATGACCGACAAAGGTATAGGTCGTTTGGGCTGCTTCAGCACAATGCCAAGCCGCAAGACCTGAGTCTAGATAAGGCCATTTTTCTGGTTTGGCTGCACTCGCATGGACATAGCTTACATCTTCAGCTTGATGTACTAAGGGTAGACTTTTCAGGAACTCCACATGCTCATTACTCAATTGAGCACGCGTCCACTGTATTGCTTGCCAGGCATTGGCATTCATTTGAGTGGAGTGATCTGTAAAGATAGCTTCATCATGATTACCAAGAATGGCATGGGCACTGCCTCTGGCAACTAAATCCATGATGCGATTCAGGACTGCTACTGGGTCGGCGTTATAGCCCACCAAGTCACCTAAAAAAACGAACTCACCCACGCCGTTTTCAAGGGCGTGTTCATAGCAGGCTTCAAAAGCTTCTAAATTGCTATGGAGATCAGCAAATAGGGCAATTTTTCTAGAAAAACTCATCTTTCAATCATAGGGCATGAGGGGGTCAAATTCCTGACAAAATCCACATAATTTGAGATAACGCAAGTTTTGCCAATTCTGCAAAGCTACAATGAAGTCAAATTAGCCATTCGAGGAGAAAAAATGAAATCACTACGTATTGCTTTATTGACGACTCTCTTGAGTCTCTCAGGTATCGCTTTTGCCTCTGATGAATTTAGAGTGGGCGATATCAAGATTGAAAAACCCTTCGCGCGAGCCACGGTTCCTGCTCAAAAAGCGGGTGGTGGATTCTTGACTATCGAAAATAAGGGTGCGGCAGATCGTCTTTTATCTGCGTCTTCGCCTGCTTCTAAGACCATGGAATTACATACGATGAGTATGGAAGACAATGTCATGAAAATGCGTGAAGTAAAAGCAATCGATGTACCTGCGAAGGGTAAGGTTGAATTAAAGCCAGGTGGCTTACACCTCATGTTCATTGATCTGAATGGCCCGCTCAAGGCTGGAGAGGTTGTGCCTGTCAAATTACGCTTTGAAAAAGCAGGCGAAGTTGAGATCAAGGTCAAAGTCATCGATATGAAGGGTGGACATTCTGGTCATGGTGGCCACGGTAGCCATAAGCACTGATCGTTTTATCCTCACCACAATAATAAAAGGCCACTATGTAGTGGCCTTTTATCTTTCTGAGCTGATGATCGAGCTCAGCACGAGTGCCTAGAGATCTAAATTCAGATCTGTCACCGCACCTTTACTCGCTGTGCTGGCTAACTTGGCATATTTAGCCAAGAGGCCGCGTGTATAGCGTGGCTTAGGTTGCTTCCATGCGGCGCGGCGTTTGGCAATTTCTGCCTCATCCACATTCAACTGAATCAACTGTTGGTGCGCATCAATCGTGATTGAGTCACCTTCTTGAACGAGCGCAATCGTGCCGCCCACATAGGCCTCTGGTGCCACGTGACCCACGACCATACCCCAAGTGCCCCCAGAGAAACGACCATCCGTGATGAGTCCAACGCTCTCACCTAAACCTTGACCTACTAAAGCAGAGGTGGGGGCGAGCATTTCGCGCATACCAGGGCCACCTTTAGGACCTTCATAGCGAATCACAACCACATCACCGGCTTTGATCTTGTTCGCCATAATGGCAGTCATAGCGTCGTCCTCAGAATCAAACACGCGTGCAGGACCGGTAATGCTAGGGTTCTTCAAGCCTGTGATCTTAGCTACGCAACCTTCGGGTGATAGATTGCCTTTCAAAATCGCTAGGTGACCCTGAGCATAAATTGGATTATCCAAAGTACGAATCACGTCTTGATCAGCACGGGGCTTAGAGGGAATATCTTTGAGAAGTTCTGCAACTGTCTTACCGGTGATAGTCATACAGTCGCCATGCAACAAGCCGCCATCTAGCAATATTTTCATGATTTGTGGGATACCACCTGCTTCATGCAAGTCAGTAGCTAAATATTTGCCTGAGGGTTTCATGTCGGCAATCACAGGTACGCGTCGACGGATTCTTTCAAAGTCGTCAATCGTCCAATCCACCTCAGCAGCACTAGCAATCGCAAGGAAGTGCAGAACGGCATTCGTTGAGCCACCTACAGCCATGATCACGCTCACAGCATTTTCGATAGATTTTTTAGTGATGATGTCGCGCGGACGAATGCCTTGTTTAACCGCCTCAATCAGAACGCGTGCAGACTCGGCGGCGCTCTCTACTTTTTCTTGATCTTCGTTAGCCATGGTCGATGAGTAAGGCAGGCTCATACCCAAAGCTTCAAATGAAGAGCTCATGGTGTTGGCGGTATACATACCACCACATGAACCGCTACCTGGGCAAGCGTGTTGTTCAACGCCCTTGAGATCCTCTTCTGATAAGCGGCCTGATGTGAATTCGCCAACGGCTTCGAATGCAGACACGATATTGAGTTCTTTACCCTTGTAATGACCCGCTTTGATCGTGCCACCATAGACATAAATACCAGGGACATTGGTACGCGCTAGGGCAATCATGCCGCCGGGCATATTTTTGTCGCAGCCACCAATCACTACTACACCGTCTTGCCAGAGGCCATTGACGCAAGTCTCAATCGAGTCAGCAATCACTTCACGGGAGACGAGAGAATATTTCATGCCTTCGGTACCCATACCGATACCATCAGACACTGTTGGTGTGCCGAACAATTGAGAGTTGCCACCCCCATTTTCAATGGCGTCAACCACCGCATCCGCGAGTTTTTGCAAACCGCTATTACACGGTGTGATCGTCGAATGCCCGTTGGCAACACCAATCATCGGTTTCTGGAAATCCTCTTCCTCATAACCCATGGCGTAATACATAGAACGATTAGGTGCTCGAGCCACGCCCTCAGTAATCATTCTAGAACGCTCGTTGAGGCGTTTTGGCTTATTTTGCTCTGACATGAAATAATCTCCGGATTCTAGTTATTAATGACTAAAAACCGTATTGTCCTACTTTTTGCAAAATAATCACAAAACCGTCAACTGCAGCCTATGAAACTTAATCCTACTCTCCTCAAGTTTGGCATGAACTGCTGGCCACCCTTTATTGGTGCGGGGATTAAGGTCTTAGATATTGGTCGGGATTATCGAAGCGCCAAAGTGCGATTGCGCATGGGTTTACTTAACCGTAATATCGTTGGGGTTCATTTCGGGGGTAGCCTGTTTGCCATGACGGACCCATTTTTTATGATGATGGTGCAAGCTAATTTAGGAAAAGCCTACGTGGTTTGGGACCAAGCCGCCAAAATAGAATTTCTCAAACCGGGCCGTGGCACAGTCAAGGCTAGCTTTCAGTTAAATGAAGAAGATCTACAAGCAATTATTGTTGCAGCCCAAGAGGGTGCAAAAGTCCTAAAAGATTTTGTGGTCGATGTTATTGATCAAGAGGGCGATGTCGTTGCCCGAATCACAAAAACGCTCTATGTGCGTAAGAAAAAACCCAAGCAAGAGAAAAGGGCATGATGTCTGCTCAGCCCCATGATTTTGATGTGATTATCATCGGTGCTGGAGCGGCGGGCTTATTTTGTGCCGGACAGGCGGGTCAGTTGGGTCAGCGTGTCCTGCTACTGGATCATGCCGAGGTCTTAGGAGAGAAAATCAGGATTAGTGGTGGAGGGCGCTGTAACTTTACCAACCTTCACTCTAGCCCCAATCACTTCTTGTCTAAAAATCCACATTTTGTAAAAAGTGCTTTATCGCAGTACACGCCACGTGACTTTATTGCATTGATGGAGCGCTATCAAATCCCGTATCACGAAAAACATCGTGGCCAGTTATTTTGTGACCATTCAGCTAAAGACATCATTGCGATGTTATTCAAAGAGTGTCAACTTGGCCAAGTCGATCTTTGGCATCCTGTTAAGGTACAAAATATCGCGCCGCAGGATGGCACATGGTCAGTCACGATTTTCAAAAATGATCAAGAGATTGTTTGTCATGCACCCGCGGTCGTGATGGCTACTGGAGGTTTACCGGTGCCGGCTATTGGCGCTACTGACTTTGCTTTGCGTTTTGCTCAGGCATTGCAAATACCAATCGTGCCTGTGAGGCCGGCTCTAGTGCCATTGTCTTTTACTGATGAGGCACAGGCAGACCTTTTAGAACTCGCCGGCCTGAGTTTGCCAGTCGTGATTCGTGCGGGAAGCCAGTCGCATTATGGTGTTTGTCACTTTGATGAAGATTTGTTACTGACGCACAAGGGTGTTTCGGGACCTGCGGTTTTACAAGCGAGTAGTTATTGGTTAGAGGGTGAGACCTTAGAGATTGAATTTATCAGCAGTCCAGCGTGTGACGCTTTATTCAATGATGAGAGCCTGCGTTTAAAGCAAACGGAAACATTATTGGCGACGGTATTGCCAACTAGGCTAGCCAAGTATTTTGCACAGCAGGCTGGTTTAGCAGGGCGTAAGTGGGCTGAGGTTGGGAAAAAAGATCGACAGCGCTTATCGAAACTCTTGTGCACTTATCATGTTAAGCCCGCTGGCACCTTGGGATGGAAAAAGGCTGAAGTCATGGTCGGAGGTGTAGATACACATGCCTTAAATAGCCGTACGCTCATGTCTAAACAATATCCAGGTTTATATTTCATTGGCGAATGCGTCGATGTCACAGGGCATCTAGGTGGGCATAACTTCCAGTGGGCATGGTCTAGTGCTTATGCATGTGCTAACGCATTGCCCAGCCCTCATTCTGCTCTCAATAAGCCCCAAAATTAACTCAAACATTGAGCTAGGTCATCACGCAGGTTTTGCTTTGGTGATTAAATGCTTTCATGGATTGGCTCAAAAAACATCAACCCGTCGTGCGCTCTGCCGCTGGCTGGGAATGGCGTATTTTTAAGAAAATACACTGGTTCTGGTTTGCCGGTTTTGTCCTTCTGCCTGGCTTAGGGCTCATGGGTCGTGCCTATGCAGGTTGGGTTGAGATGCCCAGAAGTCAAGAGTGGATCATGCAAATGGATTTCTTTTTGTGGGGCTTCTTCTTTTTCTATATTTCAATGATGATTGCGCTCACTGTGGGCTGCGTTTTAGTCATCATCATGAAGGGACCACGTTACTCAGCTGACTCTTACCCAGTCCCAGATGAAGAGCCCTTGAATCAGCATTCTGATTTATTGATCAAGTAGTCGCTCATGTTGCAAGGCTTTCGCCACTTGGACTCCTAGCCAGCCAAGCTCACTCATTATTTTTTTCTGGAAGATCTGGGTGGGCTCTGTCTCGCCATGGACGATATAAGTCTTTTGTGGGGCTCGCTGAAAACCCTTTAACCAATTCAGTAAATCAGCTTGTCCAGCATGAGCCGATAAGCCGCCAATCGTATGCACACTGGCTTTGACATTAATTTCCTCTCCCATGATCCGTACCATGGTTTGACCATCTACGATGCGCCGACCGAGTGTGCCGTATGCCTGAAAACCAGTCATGATGATGGCGTTTCGAGCATCAGGTAAATTGTGTTTCAGGTGATGCAATATACGACCGGCTTCGCACATGCCACTAGCAGAAATAATGACAGCGCCACTGCGAATGCGATTCAACGCTTTAGATTCTTCAACATCAGCGACAAAGCGCAAATGAAGTGCATGAGGATTGCGTTTGTACCAAGTAATCAGGGCTTGAGCGTCTTCATCTAATTCCGAAAAATATTGTTCAGTTAAATGCGTTGCCGCCACTGCCATGGGGGAGTCGAGCCATACATGGAGTTCGGGAACTTTTTGGGCTTTTACTAAAGCCATCAGCATCAATAAAATTTCTTGAGCACGTCCTACAGCAAATGCTGGCATGATGATATTGCCGCCGTGAGCTAATGTTTTATTAATGACTTCTGTGAGTTCTGCGCGAGTTTCATCTAAGGATTTGTGGTCACGATCGCCATAGGTTGCCTCGATCAATAGAGCATCTGTTCGATGGATATATTCCGGGTTGGGGAGTAAGGGTTTATTAAACATCCCCAAGTCTCCAGAAGCGGTCACGCGATAGGTTTCACTGTTATCTGAATCTAAGCGGAAGTCTAGAGTTGCAATCGCTGAGCCTAGAATGTGTCCCGCGTTATGGAACTCTAGAGTAATACCAGGCAAGATCTCAGTCGGGTTGTTGTAATCAATGACTTTAACCTTTTTAAGGCAGGCTTCGACATCATGCGTGCTATACAAAACAGCCGGTAACTCGCCACGATAGCGACCGCGCTCTTTTTTCTTTACGGCGCGATCATAGTCGTTCTTTTGGATATGGGCTGAGTCCAGTAGTAGGATTTTTAATAAAGCAAAGGTGGCTGCTGTACAGTAAATATGACCTTTAAAGCCTTGAGCGCATAGACGTGGCAAAAGACCGCTGTGATCGATGTGTGCATGCGTTAGTGTGATGGCGTCTATTGCAGTGGGATCCCATGGCAAGTGACGTAAGTTCTTCTCATCAGCATCACGTCCCCCTTGGTGCATCCCATAGTCAATGAGTATCTTGAATGGCTGGCCTAAGCACTGACCTGACAGGCCGTGTTTGGAGCCCGTCACCTCACCTGCGGCGCCAAAGAAATCAATATTTAATTGGGTTTTCATGGCTTGATAGATTGTTGAATGATTGCCATCAGATCATCCAAATCTTGAGTGACTGCTACAGCATTTAAATGATCACCATTGAGGAAGCCTTGAGCATCAATTTCCTTCATGAACTTCAAGAGCGTATCGTAGTAGCCGTACCAATTAGCAATCACCAATTTCTTTTCATGAGCTTTGATTTGAATACCTGTCCAAACCTCAAACAGCTCATCCAGGGTACCTAAACCACCAGGCAGGACAACAAAGATGTCGGATTTATCGATCATTAAACGTTTGCGCGCGATGATGTCATCGACTACAAATAATTCTGTCAATTGCTGTTGTACCGGCTCTCGCTCAGATAAACCTGTAGGAATAATGCCGGTGACATGACCGCCAGCTTCTAAAGCTGCTTGTGCAACTGCACCCATGAGACCGTAGCGACCACCACCAAAGACAATGCCATAATTTTCTTGTGCAATACGTCGACCCAAACTCGCGGCACGTTCGATAATCTCTAGATTTTCACCCGACTTAGAGCCGCAAAAGACACATATATTTTTTCTCATGAGTAGAGCATAATCCAGATTATTCAAGAGCACTATCCCTGCTCTTTGTAGGAAAAAATTAGAAAATGATTGCAGCTATCTTGTCCATTAGTGCAGGTGCCTCATTAGGGGCTATTTGTCGTTGGCTAGTCAGCCTTTGGTTGAACCCCTGGCTCAGTCTATTTCCTTTGGGAACCCTTTTAGTCAACTGCGTGGGTGGCTTTTTAATTGGTTTAGCCTTTACTTGGTTTGCGCTACACGATGGCGCCTCTGAAAATATCAAGCTATTGATCATGACTGGCTTTTTAGGCGGCTTAACTACCTTCTCTGCATTTAGTATAGAGGTGGTCAATATGTTGCAGATAGCCCATTATGGCCGTGCTTTATTCACAATCGCATTGCATGTAACGGGTAGTATTATTTGCACTATTCTCGGCATTGCCGTCATGCGTGCAGCCCAATCATAAAAAAGGAGACCCTCATGATTTTAGAAGTTGTCGATATTCAAATTGATCCCGCAAAACGTGCTGAATTCGAACAAGCCGTTGCCCAGGGGGTTGCGGCTGCGATTGTTCCTGCCAAAGGTTTTCGGGGCTATAAGTTGAATGCGGGTATCGAGCAACCCGGCCGTTTTCTTCTCATGATTTATTGGGATACTTTAGAAAATCACACGGTCGATTTTCGTGGTTCTGATGCGTTTGCTCTCTGGCGTTCTCATGTCGGTCCTTACTTTTTGAACCCGCCTCAAGTAGAGCATTTCACGCTCTCATCTAAGTCAGCTTGATGGTGTGTTGGAGTGTGGCTTGGCACTCATCTAGATAACCAAAAATCGGCGCTGCTCCCATCGGTTCTGGAGCATAGGCCACGGGGATATGGTGAGCGCCTGTAAATTGCCCTGAGGTGGGGTCTAGACCCACCCAGCCCATTTCTGGAATATGTACTTCGCACCAAGCATGCAAATCATTAGTTCTGGGCATCTCTTGGTGCTCGTTGGCTTGGGTGTCTTCGAGTAAGTAGCCTGAGACAAAACGGGCTGCTATACCTTGGTGTCGGAGAACATGAATTAATAACCAAGCAGAATCACGGCATGAGCCTGAGCCCTCAGTAAGCGTTTGTTCTGGAGTTTGAACCCCAGCTTCTTCACGCACTACGTAGCGGATTGCTTTGTAAACACCTTGGTTTATTTCTTGAAGGTCTTCTAAATAGACTGCACGCTGACTTTGCCACTGGTTGAGAAATTCTCCTAATCGAGGAGTGACATTTTCAACGCCAAGATAGGGGCTCAGATTAAATGCGCTGGCATGCCAATGATGCCATGAGGCGATATCTAAATCAGGGTTGGGCCAGTTTTCATGGGCCTGATATTGATCAATAGCAGCACTAAAGTGAACTTCCACGATTAGGGATTCTGTTTTGGAACCCAAATCAAATTGTGCTACATCATTGCCATAAAAATCTGTGAGCCAGTGCAGTGATTGAGGTATCGGCTGAATATTTAAATGGTAGTTTGTAATCGGGGTGCGGCAATCTTTGCTAGGCTTGAGGCGAACCACATGAGGGCTGAGTTGAACCGCACGATCATATTCATAATGCGTGAGGTGATAGAGATGTTTGCTAGTCGTCATGCAGTTTTCAATCTAAAACGATTGAATGCATTAGAACACACCCTTAGGCTTCAATAATTTGAATTTGCTCTAATTTGGATGCGTTGTCTTGAGCAACATAGCGAGCCACAAATGCGCCCACGGTCGTCTTAGGCCACTTTGCCCAAACTTTATAGCCTGCTCCAGGAACTACGCGCATCAACTCACCCTTATCGTTATAGATCTCCTCTAAAACAATATCAGTATTTCCCTGTGGCTCAATGATTTCTAATCGATCACCCATGGCGAAACGATTCTTGGCCTCAATTTGCACCATGCCACGGGCCTCATCATAGTGAGTGACTTGGCCAACATATAAGCTGCGACCTGATAAAGAATAGCCACGTAAGTAGTTTTGATAATCTTCATCATGATGACGTTGATAGAAGCCGTCGGTATAGCCGCGATTTGCTAGGCCTTCTAGGTGACCCAGTAATTCAGGGTTGAGTGGACGACCTGCAGCTGCATCTTCAATGGCTGCACGATAAGACTGACAGGTACGTGCCACATAGTAGGGCGACTTGGTGCGGCCTTCGATCTTTAATGAGTCGATACCCATTTCGGTTAAACGTTGTACGTGTTCAATCGCACGTAAATCTTTTGAGTTGAGGATATAGGTGCCATGCATATCCTCTTCAATGGGCATCCATTCGCCAGGGCGATTACCTTCTTCGAGTAAATAAATATCCCCGGTTGCATCTTCTTGAGCCTGAGCCACTTTATAGTCCCAGCGGCATGAATTTGTGCAAGTACCTTGGTTAGGGTCGCGACGATTGAAGTAGCCCGATAACAAGCAGCGTCCAGAGTAAGCGATACATAGAGCCCCATGGATAAATACTTCTAACTCCATCTCAGGACAATCTTGGCGCACCGCTTCAATTTCATCTAATGAGAGTTCACGGGATAAGATGACGCGTGAAATACCTACTGAACGCCAAAATCGTGCGGCTTGACCATTCACTGTATTGGCTTGCACTGATAAATGAATCGGCATCTCAGGAAAGTTTTCGCGTACCAATAGGATCAAACCAGGATCAGACATGATCAGCGCATCGGGTTTGAGGGCAATCACAGGCTTCATGTCCTCAACATAAGTTCTGGTCTTGGAGCCATGCGGAAAAATATTAGAAACCAAATAAAAGTGCTTGCCGAGCTCGTGAGCACGATCAATACCTTGGCGCAAAATATCGAGATTGCCAAACTCGTTATTGCGAACACGCAATGAGTAACGTGGTTGGCCAGCATAGATCGCATCCGCACCAAAGGCGAAAGCAGTATTGAGCATTTCAAGACTACCGGCAGGGGCAAGGAGTTCAGGTTTCTTCATAGCCCATATTTTAGGCTTTTTCCCTAAAAAGTGTCGGCAAAACCTTGCTGAATCAAGGAAATACCACCGAAATTAAGGCTTATAAGACTCGAATGCGGGTTTAGAAGCGCTCAGAGGGCAATAAATGACGCCATTTTCCCGCCGGGAGTTGCCCTAAGGTAACTTGTCCAATACGGATTCTTTTAAGGCCAATCACCTTGAGGCCCACCAATTCACACATGCGACGAATTTGTCTTTTTTTACCTTCGCGTAGGACAAAACGTAATTGATCTTGATTTTGCCAGCTGACTTTTGCGCGTTTGAGAGGTACGCCATCGAGCTTGAGGCCATGATTGAGTAGTTGTAAGCCTGAATCGCTCAGTTGACCGGAGACTCTGACTAGATATTCTTTTTCGATTGGACTATCTTCGCCAATGAGTAATTTAGCAATACGACCATCTTGCGTTAAGACGAGTAAGCCTGTTGAGTCGATATCTAGGCGTCCTGCAGGCGCTAGACCTTTTGTGTTGAACTTGGCAGGTAATTGTTGTGCAAGATGATGTTGCTGGGCAGGGATAAAGTGATTTTCGGGTGTAATGAGGGATGCGGCAGGCTGATACTGACGCTCTTCATCAAAATGAGAAATGTACCCCACGGGTTTGTTGAGCAAAATCGTATAGCGTTTAGCTTGTTGAACCAGAGCTGCTTTTTTGAGTTCAATGGTCTGATGTGGGTAGGCGCGTGTGCCCAGTTCGGTGACTACTTCGCCATCGAGCAGCACTAAACCTTGCTCTATGTATTGATCAGCTTCGCGACGTGAGCATAGCCCTCGTTCTGACATTAATTTAGAGATTCTTACTTTTTCCACAGTGACATTATCAACGATTCCACAGGCCTTCAGTGCTTTAGCAGGATAATGTAGGGATGGCATTCATTGTTTTTACACACGCCAAATTAGCATTTGGCCACGTCGATCTTTTAGCGGATACAGATTTTTCTCTTGAGGGCGCAGAGAGAGTGGGGCTCATTGGCCGAAATGGCACTGGCAAATCTTCCCTACTTAAAATTCTCGCGGGCCTAGAGAAGCCAGATGATGGTTTGTTGCAATATCAGCAAGGTTTGCGCATGGCCTATGTCGCGCAAGAGCCTGTTTTGGAATCACAAGAAACTATCTTTGCAGCAGTTTCACGGGGCCTGCAAGCCGCTAAGGATGCGCGCGAGCGTTATGAAGAACTGTCACATCAGGCATGGAGTGAGGCGACTCAAGAAGAACTCGATCAACTTCAAACAAAAATTGACAGTTTGGGGGCGTGGAATTGGGAGCAAAGAATCACAGAGACACTGCAACGTCTTAAGCTCGATTCCGAAGCCAAAATTCAAGATCTATCCGGTGGTAATCGTAAGCGGGTCGCTTTAGCGCAAGCTTTAGTCGCCGCTCCCGATGTCTTATTCCTAGATGAGCCCACGAATCATTTGGATCTAGACTCAATTGCATGGCTAGAAGAAACGCTCTTGGCCTATCAGGGCGCCATTGTATTTGTGACACATGATCGATCATTTTTAGACCGAATTAGTACCCGTATTGTGGAATTAGATCGCGGTATTTTGCGTAGTTACCCAGGGAACTTTACGGCTTATCAAGCACAAAAAGAGCAAGAATTAAACGCAGAAAATTTGGCGCAAGCACGTGCAGATAAATTATTGGCTCAAGAAGAGGTCTGGATTCGTAAGGGTGTAGAGGCCAGGCGCACACGTAGTGTCGCCCGAATTGCCAGACTAGAGCGTTTACGAGCTGAGCGTGCCCAAAGACGTGAAGCTTTAGGGCAGGTGAAGCTCGATATTGCACAGGGTGCTCGAAGTGGCAAGATTGTGGCTGAGCTAGACAAAGTGAGTCTGGCGTACGATAAACCAATCGTGCTTGATTTCTCGGCCACTATCTTGCGTGGCGATAAGGTCGGTTTGATTGGGCCTAATGGAGCAGGAAAAACAACCTTGCTCAAGATTATTTTGGGTCTGATTGAGCCGCAGAGTGGTCATGTGAAGCAGGGCACACAGTTAGAGATTGCTTATTTTGATCAAATGCGTGATGGGCTCAACTTAGCATTAAGTCTTGAGGACTATATTAGTCCCGGTAGTGAATGGGTCGAAATTAACGGCACGCGCAAGCACGTAAAGAGTTATTTAGGAGATTTTTTATTTGCGCCAGAACGTAGCGCATCTCCCATTGCATCTTTATCGGGTGGCGAAAGAAATCGATTGATGCTCGCTAGACTCTTTGCGAAGCCAGCCAATGTCTTGGTATTAGATGAGCCAACGAATGATTTGGATATTGACACCCTTGATCTCTTAGAGCAGCTATTACAGGACTACAAGGGAACTGTTTTCTTAGTCAGCCATGATCGCTCCTTTTTGGATAACGTAGTCACGAGTGTGATTGCTTATGAAGGTCATGGATATTGGCGAGAATATGAGGGTGGGTATGAGGATTGGAAAATTCAAAAAGCTCGCTCAACCCCTCAGGCTATAGCTAATTCTGTAGCACATGATAAAAGCGGTAAAAATGAAAAAGCCGAGAAGCCCGGCACTTTTAAGTCAGAAGTGAAAAAGAATGCAGTTCAGAAACTCAATAGTAAAGAGCGTGCTGAACTGGAAAAAATACCAGAACAAATTGAGTTATTAGAAGCGCAGCAGGCCAGAATTGGGGAAGAGTTAGCTAAGCCCGAGTTATATAAGGCAGGTGCAGAGCAAGTGCCTCAGTTAAAGCATCAATTGCAGATGATTGAGCAAGAAATTGAGAAGCTCATGTTGCGTTGGGAAGTGTTAGATCAGCGCTCAACTCAGTGAGCGCCACACACTCACGGCGATAATCAATAGAGTACCTATGAGGCAGCGAGCTAGGGTTGCTTGGGTTCTTGGCGTATGGGCAGCTAAGTTATATTGAAACTTCTCTGCATCAATTTGCGCCAGTGGCACCGCTAATTGTTCAAGAGCTGCTTCGGTGGCATCAATCATGGCGCTAGGTCCGCAAATAAAAAACAAGCACTCTTTGGGATTTAATTGGGCTTTTTGTAATGATGTCTGGATGTTATTTAAATCAATCATTCCACAAAGCCCTGTATACGCGGCAGTAGGCTCATTTACTATCGTCTCGATAGTGAATGATTTCAAATCGGCCAGTTGTATCAGTTTGGTGATATCGATGATTTGATCTTCAAGGCGATTGCCATAGATGAAGTGGATTTTGTTTTTGAAAGCGATTTCTTTGGCTTTGGATAAGACACTTAAAAATGGCGCGAGTCCAATGCCACCGGCAATCATCACAATCGGTTTTTCAGAGTTCAGAGCCTGTTGCGCAAAGTCACCATAGGCTGCATCAATATAGATACGCTCCCCGATGCGGGCTTGTTGTAATTGGGCAGTGAAGTCACCGACTACTTTGATCAGAAGACTCATTTCCTTTTGCTCGTGATTAACGAGAGCAATCGAAAAAGGATTTTCAGGATAAGGTTTGCTTGAGCCATATTTCAGCCAAAGATATTGGCCAGGTTGGATCTGTGGCAGAGAGCCAGATAATTTTTTGATCGTTAAGAGAAATTGCTGTGAAGTGATATTTTCAATTTTGGTAATGGCATAGGCTTCTCTGCTCTGGGTGAGGGGTTTCAGAATATAGGTCCATGCCAAAGACAGGGTTGCTAAGACCCCCAGGCCTAGGTAATAGATCTGTAGAGTCTGTTGTTGTATGTAAAAGCCAACGGCTAAGACATGGTAAAGCCCTAGAGCACTGACGATCACGGCGAGTAGCATGTGTGTGAAGCGCCATGTTTCATAGCGCATTTTTGCTTCTTCGCGCCCTAAAGCAAGCGCCACGATTGCTATCAAGGCGATCAGTGCCGCAATACCGCTGATCAGACCTGCACCATTCATGCCCAAATATTCTGAAGTGGCTGGACCCGGGGAATGATTGGGGTGGTTAGGTAGTGAGTAAATAAATGGGTGGATGACTAAAAAAGCGAGTGCAACACGAGCAAATAGCTGATGCGTTTGCAATATCCAATCGAGTCCGAGGTGCCTCGATAAAAAACGGATACGGCCTGAGAGGAAAAATTCTAGTAAAAGAATATTGAGAGCAATGAGGGCTATATATGAGGAGAGTTGGTCTCTGAATGGTCGAATCAATGCCGCTTCATGATCAAGGACCAGTATGGGTAGGATCAAAACCCCTAGATAAAACAGGTAGGCAAGGTGTCTAACTATAGTTTTTGGCATTCTTTGATTATGATGTCATATCCCATTTACTAAAAATAAATAATGAGAACCTTTCTAGCATCGCCCCCGGTATCTGCTTTTGCGATGGTCATGGGCTTATCCGGTCTATCACTCATCTGGTTTAAGTTTGCAGCGATCGTAGCCTATCCGGAGGCAATCATGGTTGCAAATATTTTTGGACTCCTTGCGACACTTGTATTTTTAATCTTATCTTTGGGTTTGTTGCGTAAGCAGTGGGTGAGTCCTGAGAAGCTGATTGAGGAATGGAATCACCCCGTTAAATCAGCATTTTTCGGAGCTATATCGGTCGGTGTTTGTCTGCTGGCTGCGGTGATTTATCACTACTCAGTCACGCTGGCTGAATATGTCTGGTTGTCTGGGGCAGCGCTGCATTTGGTGGCCATGCTGGCTGTCTTAAATGCTTGGGTCCATCGCGAGAATCTGCAGGCAGCTCATGCCTGCCCTGTCTGGTTTATTCCAGCGGTTGGTAACGTAGTGATCCCTCTGGGTGGGGTGCGCTTGGGATACATCGAATTATCGTGGTTTTTCTACGGCATCGGTTTGATCTTCTGGGTGGTCCTGTTATCACTGGTCATGTATCGCTTGATGTTTGTGCAACCCGAGCTACCTGATCGCTTAAAACCTACGATGGCTATTTTCTTAGCGCCGCCTACAGTCGCGTTCTCATCTTGGATAGCACTGACAGGGCAAGATGGCTCAGCGCCTCTTGATGGTTTCGGGCATATCTTGATTGCTATTGGCTTATTTTTTGCCCTATTTTTATTGTTGCAATTCAAGCGTTTTGCTAAGTTGCCCTTTTTTATGTCTTGGTGGGCTTATTCTTTCCCAAGTGCTTCGTTCACCATTGCCTTATTTAATTACAGTTATTTTTCTCCTCATTTCATTTATGTAGCCTATATGGCTATGGTCTTTAGCACCGTCCTGATTATGGGGCTCTTCTTTAGAACTTTGATGGCTATTCATATGAAAGACCCGCATTGGGTTGATTAGACCGGCTCGGCAAATTGCGTATGTCCTTCGCGAACGAGTAATTGGCGCTTGATCGCAAGGCCACTACTATAGCCCCCGATTGAGCCGTCGCTACGAATAACGCGATGGCAGGGAATCAAGACACAAATTGGGTTTGCGCCGATAGCATTGGCTACGGCGCGTACACTTTGTGGTCTACCGATCGCCTGAGCAATTTCCTGGTAGCTACGTAGTTCACCGTGTGGGATAGAAAGCAGGGCTTGCCAAACCGCTTTTTGAAAGGCGGTGCCTTGTGGGGCCAAAAAATACCCAGGCTGACCTTTTAGTAAAGCGTTACAGACCTTTTGTCCTTGAGGGTCGGACTTGAAGCTCGCAGGGTAAGGATATGGACCAAGACCTACGAATTCCAAGCGAAAAATAGTCTGATCCGACCACTCGAGTATGGCGGCTCCCCATTTTGTATGGCAGTAGCTCGATTTTCTAGTTGTTGTTGAACTCATTACTTCAAGTCTAAATCAGCAAAAGGGTTTAGAATAGCTCTACCGATATGCATATTGGGGCCGACATGGTTTCGACGTGGATTGCAAAGCATTGAGGGCATACCGAGGACCCGACATCTCGTAAAACATTGGGAATGTAATAACTGCTAACGACGAACGTTACGCACTAGCAGCTTAATTGCTGCTGCCCCTGAACTGATTTGCTCTTGGGTCAGGTAGCGCAAGCTACATCAGGGTCATATACATGAGATAAGGTTGCATAGAGTCGCGATGTGCAGCTCGAAAACTAAGCGAACCGCTTGATTCAAACGTGTTGGTCCGTGTGAGTTAGGTTAAATTAAAAGACACAACTAAGTATGTAGAACTCTATGTGGAGGATTTGCGGACGCGGGTTCGATCCCCGCCGGCTCCACCATTTACTCAGTGAGGTGTGATTGCCTCGCTGATTCAATACCTTTGCAAAACCCATTTAAGTCAGAGATGGTTTTTGTTAAAGAGTACTGGGCGGCAATCTTTTGGATGATTGTGCAATCAATATTTAAGCAGTGAGTCACTTACCCATCGCATGCTAAGAGAATGTATTCCTCTAGAACGCTCAGGACCGTATTGCAGTGTTTAACTCTGAATACCTAGAGGGAGAAAAGTCTTTGATTAGAAAATTGAATGCGAAAGCAAGTTCCACTGGGGCTTGTGTGGACCAAGTCTAAAGTACCCTGATGGTTGTCGATAATAATTTTGCTCAACCAAAGACCAATGCCCATGCCTTCGTCTTTACTGGTTTCAAAGATATTGAATAATCGTTTGCACTGCTCTTCTGGTATGCCAGAGCCATTATCCTCAACAAGGATTTCTAGACCTTTTTCAGTGCGCTGAGTTTGAATCTCAATCTTTTTATTACCTGAGATATGTCTGACTGCATCGATAGCATTGGTCAGTAAATTCAGGATGACCATTTGTAGTTGGTTTTTATCCCCTAGCAGAGATACATCTTCTTTGAGATGAGTCCTGAATTCGATTTGATGAAGATGAAGTTCAGAATCAAGCATTTTTTGAACATCAAAAATGATGCCATTCAAAGAAATCTTTTCGAATTGAGCATTCTTCGAGCTAAAAAATTGGCGCAGATTTTTTACTAAATCTGAGGCGCGAATATTGTCGCGTAAGATGCTACCCAAGATTTCTTGGGTTTCTTGGGGGCTGGTCGTGGGTTTATTGATGAGTAATTCAGTACTCAAGCGCATAGCGGTTAGAGGTTGGTTTACTTCATGAGCAATAGCACCAAGCATGGCACCCATATTATTGGCTTTACTGGATAAAGATAAAGCTTTTAATAAGTGATTTTTTTCTTGAATGATTTCTTCTAGTGATTTTTGTTTTAATTGTGTGACGACTAATTCATCCTTAATCGCCAATTGTTTTTTCCATAACTTATCTAAGCGCATTTGTACAAAGCCAAAGTTACCTAGCACATAGGCGCTGAGCATGAGCGTAAAGGGGATGAGCTTATCTAAACCACTAGAAAAAACGCTATAACTATCTTTGGTGAGCGCAGGAATGATGATGCTTACAGCCATACTTAGCATGATCAATAAAGCCATGACAGCAATTAATTGATTACCTTTATTGTGGGTAATACGGTAATTTCTTAGGCTAATCACTAAGAGATCAATAGATAGAGCTAGTTGAGCAAGCATCACTAGTATGAGTCGTAAAGCTTCTGGTTGTTGGCTAGCAACAAGGTAGCTAAAGCTCGTTGAATAGAGGAAGCCTATGACGACATAAATCTTCACAAACTTAGAGAAATTCTTATTCAGTTCGTAGCGAATAGCTAGAGCTCTACAGATGTAACCCACAATGACTGCGGCTTGAGCGATGTAATAGCTGAAGAAATCAGGAATATTCCCCCTTAGACTAATCAAGGACATTCCTATGCCAGCTCCTAATCCACCGATGCACCATAGGTAGACCTGTTGATCATGAAACTCAATCGTCGCTAGATAAACCGAAATTGGAATAAGAATAAAAAGGATGCCAAGCAATAAATATAAAAATTGGGTATCAATCGAAGGCATATTTATATTCTCTTAGGCGCTCGCCAGAATTTGTTTAGCAATCAACTCTATGGCGCTTGGTTCTAAGGAGTTGGTATCAATCACTGTTGCAGTTTGATAGCCCCGGTAGTTTCCTGATTGAGATTTCTTATACAACACATCGTAGTGTTGCTCGAGTAAAGCATGTATTAATGTATGCCAATCTTTGTTTTCAATGAGCTCGATCCAGTATTGAATTTTCTCTTGCCCCTGAATTTCTTTTAAGCAAGAAATCTTTTCGATGAGGCGTTGTGGATCATTCATCATGTATGGGTAGTCGGACATGAGATAGTCAATACGGGCATCTAGGCTCGCATTAATTTGCACACAGGGGCTTTGGCGCATACGGTGTATCAGGGTGTCAGGCACTTGTAGCAGACCAATTTTTTTACTTTCTGCTTCGACGTATACGACTCGCTCGGAGGAAAATCCTTGTAACTGAGAGAAGATCAGTGACTCAAACATCTTTTGAGAGGGTTGTGTGCCTAAGCTACCGAGTACCGAGCCTTTGTGATTAGCGAGGGACTCCAGGTCAAGTACTTGCTCGCCCATTTGAGCTAATTTCTTGAGGATGGAACTCTTGGCACTTCCTGTGCTGCCACTGATGACGCGAAAAGAATACGCGACAACTTCTGTATGTAGATACTCCACCACCCATTTGCGATATTGCTTATAGCCCCCATTTAATAGTTCCGCAGACCAGCCAATTTGGCGCAGGATATGAGTCATCGATTGACTGCGCTTACCGCCTCGCCAACAATAAACGAGTGGTCGCCAGCCTTTATCTTGCGCGGCAAATTGATGTTCTAAATGGTGGGCAATGTTTTTTGCGATGAGGCGGGCGCCAATTTTTTTTGCCGCGAAGGGGGATTCTTGATGGTAAATAGTACCGACTTCAACTCGTTCTTCATCATTGAGTACCGGGCAGTTAATGGCTCCAGGGATATGGTCGAGCGCAAACTCAGCGGGTGAGCGCACGTCAATGATGCTATCGAATTGACCGAGTTCAGATAATTGAAGTCGCGCAGTCATTATGCGATCCAGGCGGTCACTAGACCCACAGTTGCAGCGGCGCCGATGACCTGCAAAATTGACCAGCCCGCTTTACCGAGTGCAACGGCACTTGCCAGCGCAATCACAAGGCCGGAGATATTCAAGGTGAATGATTCAGTCACTAATACATGAAAGCCAAAGAAAACCGCTAATTGCAAAATCATACCAATCACCGCTGCGGAGATAAATTGCAAGGGGATTTGTACTTTGAGTTGCCCCTTTGTTTTTTCTACCCAAGGCGCACCCAGCAGAATAAATAAGAATGAAGGTAAAAAAGTAAACCAGGTCGCAACGAGTGCCCCTAGGCTGCCCATCAATAAATGGCTATCGCCTAACCAATAGTCTTGCGCACTCGCGCCCAAGTAGCCGACAAAAGCCACAATCATGATCAGTGGCCCTGGGGTGCTTTCCCCAAGGGCTAGGGCATCGAGCATCTGGGTGGGTGTGAGCCATTGAAAATGTTCTACAGCGGCCTGATAGATGTAAGGCAGTACTGCATAAGCGCCACCAAAAGTGACAAAAGCCATTTTGGTAAAGAACCACGACATTTGCGTCAGAGGATTTTGCCAACCGCCAAGAGTAATTAATGCAATCACGGGGATGAGCCAGAGTAAGCCGATCACTAAAAGAATATGCCAGGCAGAGTCAGGCATCCCATGGCCCTGCGCGCTAGTATTTTCCGGAACTATCAAAGCGCTAGATTTTCTGCTGTACACATATCCCACTAAAGCGCTTATGAAAATAATCAAGGGAAAAGGAATAGCAAAAACCATATGAGCCAATAGAGATAGCACCATGACGAGCGCGAGTAACTTGCTATGTATGGTCTTTTTACCCATGCGATAGGCAGTTATCAAAATAATCGCTAAAACTGCGGGTTTGATTGCTTCAAAGATTGAGCTTAACCAGATCTGATCACCATAGCTTAAGTAGATGTAACTCAAGGCGGTGAGTAAAAAGAAAGACGGCAATAAAAATAAAATGCCAGCGATCACGCCCCCCTTAGTGCCATGCAGTAGCCAGCCTAGATAAGTGGCTAATTGTTGTGCTTCTGGTCCGGGTAAGACCATGCAATAGTTCAGAGCATGCTTAAAGGATTCCTCGCTCAACCATTTTTTACGCACAACGATTTCATCATGCATCATGGCAATTTGTCCTGCTGGACCGCCAAAGCTTATCAAGCCGAGTTTGAACCAAAAGCGTAGGGTCGTAGAGAGGCTTGGCTGACTCATCAATTAAAGAAGTTTTAGTAACTCAAGCGGACTATGAATGATGTGATCAGCCCCCCATGTATCAATGGGTTCTTCGCAACCACAGTAGCCATAGGCTGCAGCGACCGTGATCATGCCTGCGGCTTGCCCCGCTTGAATATCACGCAAATCGTCACCGACATAAATGCAATGTTGGGCAGAGACTTTAGCCCACTGTGCTGCTTGGAGTATCGGGGCAGGGTGGGGTTTGGCGTGTGGTGTGGTGTCTCCACTCACAGTGGCAGCGCTGCGTTCGCTTAAGCCCAAGGCTTGCACGAGGGGATCGGTCAGACGCGCTGCTTTATTGGTCACAATTCCCCAGGCGAGTTCTTGAGTTTCTAAAGCCTCAAGCACTTCAGGCATGCCCTCAAATAAACGTGTGTTGACACACAACGCCTGTTCATAAAAGCCTAAAAACTGACTTCTTAATTCTTCAAACTCGGGATGATCGGGACCATAGTTAAAAGCCCCACCAATTAAACCCCTAGCACCTGCTGAGGCGAGCGGTCGTAATTGTTCATAAGGTAATGCCGCCAGTCCGCGTTCGATGCGCACTGCATTAATAGCAGCAACTAGATCGGGAGCCGTATCTGCAAGCGTGCCATCTAAATCAAAAAAAACCCCTTGATAGTCTCTATTCATGGGGCTTATTTGCTACAGGCAATCATATAGTTCACATCCGTGTCTGAATTCAGACGAAATACCTCAGTGAATGGGTTGTAGCTCATGCCGCGAATTTCTTGTAACTCCAAACCGGCCGAACGTACCATCTGATGTAATTCAGAAGGTTTAATGAATTTTTTATAGTCATGGGTGCCACGTGGTAGTAGACGTAATACATACTCAGCGCCCAAAATCGCTAAAAGATAGGATTTTGGATTGCGATTGAGTGTGCTGAAAAATACTTGACCACCAGGTTTCACGAGTTGGGCACAGGCTTTCACAATAGCACTTGGGTCGGGAACGTGTTCTAACATTTCCATGCAAGTCACGACGTCATATTGACCGGGTTCACGTGCGGCAAGATCTTCGGCGCTGAGGTACTCATAAGACACTGCAACTCCGGATTCAAGGCTATGTAATTCGGCGACCGATAAGGCGCGCTCGGATAAATCAATACCTTTCACGTCAGCTCCACGGCTGGCCATGGATTCACTCAAAATGCCGCCACCACAGCCAATATCGACCACTTTTTTGCCGGCTAAGCCTACACGCCCATCAATCCAGTTGAGTCTGAGGGGGTTGATGGCATGCAAGGGTTTAAATTCACTACTCGGATCCCACCAGCGGTGAGCGAGTTCACTGAATTTATTGATTTCACTGGTATCTACATTCATACGCCTATTTTATACGGGGATAATGAATTAAGCCGGCCAGAGCTAACAATCATGAGCTCATTAAATAGAGCGCATAAAAAAAGCCCGGCGAACCGGGCTTTCTGAGCAGCTGATTGGCTTAGTTCTTACGTGTACCGATCACTTCGATCTCTACGCGACGGTTCTTAGCGCGACCTTCTGCAGTTTTGTTGTCAGCGACTGGCTGTGACTCGCCTTTACCTTCAACGTAAATACGGTTGGCATCAATACCCTTGCTGATCAAGTATTTTTTCACTGAATTAGCACGACGTACTGAGAGTTTCTGGTTGTATGCGTCTGTACCGATAGCGTCGGTATGACCCACAGCAATCACCACTTCCAATGTCAAAGTTTTGATTTTCTCAGCCAAGCTGTCTAAGCTTGCTTTAGCGGCTGGCTTGATGTTTGATTTGTCAAAATCAAACAGGGCATCAGCCGTCAAGCTCACCTTTGAGCTCACTGGCTTGGTTGGAGTGGCTTGAGCGGCAACAGCACCATCGCAACCTGCGGCAGCAGTTGCTGGTGTCCAGCTGCTATTTCTCCAGCACAATTCATTAGTACCGTTTCTCCAAACTGTACCTGTGCTATTTACCCAGTTATCAACACTTCTTTGTTGTGCGAAAGCGCTTGCGCTTACAGCAACACCGGCGACTACCATCAATTGCAGCATTTTTTTCATTTTTATTTCCTCGTAAAGTTCCGTAACCCTCGAATCCAAACGGATTTCCATTAGTTTAGCACTATAAATCAGGTAATTAGCAAGGAGTCAATGATAAAATTAAGGGCATGGAAACCACTAATAACGCAGCCAAAGAGACACTCCCCATATCCCTAGAAGACGAGATGCGTCGTTCCTATTTGGACTACGCCATGAGCGTCATTGTAGGACGAGCCTTGCCAGACGTTCGTGACGGCTTAAAACCGGTTCATCGCCGTGTTTTATTTGCCATGCATGAGCTCAATAATGACTGGAATAGGGCCTATAAAAAATCTGCACGTATCGTGGGTGATGTGATTGGTAAATATCACCCGCATGGTGATTCAGCGGTTTACGACACGATTGTGCGTATGGCGCAAGACTTTTCTTTGCGTTATATGTTGGTCGATGGCCAAGGTAACTTTGGATCTGTGGACGGTGATAGCGCTGCGGCGATGCGTTATACCGAGATTCGCTTAGCTAAGATTGCCCATGAACTACTCAATGATATTGATAAGGAAACGGTTGATTTCGGGCCTAACTATGACGGCAGCGAAAAAGAACCCTTAATTCTCCCGGCACGTATTCCCAATCTATTGATTAATGGTTCATCGGGTATTGCTGTGGGTATGGCCACGAATATTCCGCCACATAACCTCGATGAAGTCGTGGCTGCTTGTTTGCATCTTTTGGATAACCCTGAGTGCACGATTGATGAGTTGATTGACATCATTCCTGCACCTGACTTCCCTACCGCTGGAATTATTTACGGTATTCAAGGTGTTCGTGAGGGCTATAAAACGGGTCGCGGTCGCGTCGTCATGCGAGCCAAGACGCATTTTGAAGATATTGACCGTGGTCAGCGTCAAGCCATCATCGTGGATGAGCTGCCTTATCAGGTGAATAAAAAGTCATTGCTAGAACGCATTGCTGAGCTGATTACTGAGAAGAAAATTGAAGGTATTTCAGATATTCGCGATGAGTCTGATAAATCAGGTATGCGCGTTGTGATCGAGCTCAAGCGCGGTGAGGTGCCTGAGGTTGTTTTAAATAATCTGTACAAAAACACCCAGCTGCAAGATACCTTCGGTATGAATATGGTCGCACTGGTGGATAACCAGCCGCGTCTTTTGAATCTGAAGCAAATGCTGGAGTGTTTCTTGTCGCATCGCCGTGAAGTGGTGACACGTCGCACGGTATTTGAACTCAAAAAAGCACGCGAACGTGGCCATGTTTTGGAAGGCTTGGCGGTCGCTTTAGCGAATATTGATGACTTTATTGCAATTATTAAAGCAGCCCCGACTCCGCCAGAGGCCAAACGTGAGTTGATGATGCGTTCATGGGATTCAGCAGTGGTTCGCGAAATGCTTTCGCGCGCGCAAGCTGATGCACCAGGCGGTCGCGAGTCCTTCCGCCCTGAGAACTTGGATCCTGCGGTGGGTATGCAAAACGATGGTTTATACAAACTATCCGAGGGGCAGGCTCAAGAAATTCTCCAAATGCGCTTGCAGCGCCTAACAGGGCTTGAGCAAGACAAGATCTTGTCTGAGTACAAAGATGTCATGTTGCAGATTGCTGACCTTTTAGATATTTTGGCTAAACCTGAGCGTATTGCAGTCATCATCAAGGAAGAGCTTGAGGCTGTGCGCAATGAGTTTGGTCAAGCTGGTGGTGATAGTGGTCGTCGTTCTCAGATTGAACTGAATGCCACCGAGCTATTTACAGAAGATTTGATTACACCTCAGGATTTGGTGGTGACTTTGTCGCACGCAGGCTATATGAAGAGCCAACCCCTGTCTGAGTACCGCGCCCAAAAACGTGGGGGTCGTGGTAAGCAAGCGGCGGCGACCAAAGATGAGGATTGGATTGATACCCTGTTTGTCGCCAACACGCACGACACGATCTTGTGTTTCTCAGACCGTGGCCGTATGTATTGGTTAAAGGTTTGGGAAGTCCCTCAGGGAGGTCGCACCTCTCGTGGTAAACCGATCGTGAACATCTTCCCCTTAGTGGATGGAGAGAAGATTACCGTCATATTGCCGATCAAGGCTTATGAAGATGACAAATATGTATTTATGGCAACCCGAAAAGGTGTGGTGAAGAAGTCTCGTTTATCCGATTTCTCTAACCCGCGTAAGGCAGGCATCATTGCAGTCGATCTCGATGAGGGTGATCATCTCGTTGGCGCTGCCATTACGGATGGTTATCACGACGTCATGCTCTTCTCAGACGCGGGTAAGGCAGTCCGTTTTGATGAGAATGATGTCCGTCCGATGGGCCGTACCGCTCGCGGTGTGCGTGGTATGAACCTAGAAGCCAGCCAAGAGGTGATTGCGATGTTAGTGGCACCTTCTGAAGCCGAGGCTTTGGCCAATCCAGATGTGCCAAGTAGCGTATTGACGGCGACCGAGAATGGCTTTGGTAAGCGGACTCCTATTGCTGAGTACACTCGCCATGGTCGTGGCACCAAAGGCATGATTGCGATTCAAACATCTGAGCGTAACGGTAAAGTCGTTGCGGCGGTTTTGGTTTCAGAAAAAGATCAAATTATGTTGATCACGACAGGTGGTGTTTTAGTGCGCACCCGTGTGGCTGAAATTCGTGAAATGGGGCGAGCCACTCAAGGCGTCACTTTGATTAACGTCGATGAGGGAACTACTTTGTCGGGTCTGCAGCGTATCGCTGAGAGTGATGACGGTGACGATGAGGGTGACGATGTAGGTGATGAGGACATGGCTACTGATGGAGAGCCGAATGCCTGAGCAACGCGTCTATAACTTTGCTCCAGGACCGGCGACATTGCCAGAAGAAGTCCTGCAACAAGCGACGCGTGACATCATTAATTGGCAAGATTTAGGTATGGGCGTGATGGAAGTTAGCCATCGCGGCAAAGCTTTCATGGCCTGCTATCAAGAAGCGGTGCAAGACTTACGAGACTTGATGGCTATACCTGACGATTACGCAGTCCTCTTCTTACAGGGTGGCGCGATTGGTCAAAACGCGGCTATTCCGATGAATCTCATGTCTTTGGCCAAAAATGGCCCCAAAGCCGATTTTGTCGTCACGGGGATTTGGACAGAAAAGTCAGTGAAGGAAGCTGCCAAATACGGACAAGCGCATATTGCTGCGACTAGTCAGGCGAACGGTTTTACAGACATACCGGCAAGAAGTACTTGGCAGTTAAGTGATGATGCGGCTTATGTACACATTTGCTCGAATGAAACAGTCGGCGGTGTTGAATTCCAGGATATCCCCAAGGTCAATCAACCACTCGTCGCGGATGTCTCGAGCAATATTCTTTCTCGGGTTTGGGACATTCAACAATTCGGCGTACTCTTTGGTGGGGCGCAAAAAAATATTGGGCCTGCCGGTCTTGGTATCACAATAGTTCGTAAGGATTTATTGGGTCATGCCATGCCGATTACACCCATGGTTTGGGATTGGACGAAACAAGCCGAAAACGATTCGATGCTCAATACACCACCGACTTTTGGTGTGTATTTGGCAGGCGCAGTATTTAAGTGGTTAAAGCGTCAAGGTGGTGTTGCCGCCATGGAAAAGATCAATATTCAGAAAGCAACGATGTTGTATGACTGTATCGATCAAAGTACTTTGTATACCTCTAAAGTAGCGCCGACTTGTCGTTCGCGCATGAATGTTACTTTCTACCTCAAAGATGAATCACTCAATGAGCGTTTTGTAGAGGAAGCGGCCAAGAGAGGCTTAGCCAATCTTAAGGGGCATAAGAGTGTGGGTGGTATGCGAGCGAGTATTTACAACGCAATGCCACTCGCCGGTGTTGAGGCTTTAGTTCACTTCATGAAGGAGTTTGAGCGTGGCGTCTGATGATAAAGATTTAGCACCCTGGCGAGCCAAGATTGATCAATTGGATGAGCAATTACTCAAGCTCTTGAGTGAGCGTGCTCAGGCAGCGCAAGAAGTCGGCAAAATTAAACATGCTCAAGGGGCGCCTGTATTCCGTCCTGAGCGTGAGCGCCAAGTGATTCAAGCTTTGCAAAATAAAAATACGGGACCCTTGCAAGCTGAGGGAGTGGCGGCCATTTGGCGTGAGATTATGTCTGCCTGCCGTGCCCTGGAGGCCCCTGATCGAATTGCTTATCTTGGCCCTGCTGGCACATTTTCACAAGACGCCGCCTTTGCGCAATTTGGTCAGTCCATTGAAACAGTTTCATGCGCCACCATTGATGAAGTTTTTCGTGCTGTGGACGCACGTGCAGCCAACTATGGCATTGTCCCTGTAGAAAACTCTTCTGAGGGGGCTGTATCGCGCACACTTGATTTGTTATTAGATACTGATCTAAAAATTACCGGTGAAATTGCTTTGCCGATTGAGCATCAGCTGCTCACACAATCAGGTAAGCTCGAAGGTATCCAGAAAATTTGTGCTCATCCCCAAGCTTTGGCCCAGTGCCACCGTTGGTTAGCGAATCATCTACCCCATATTGAGCAGCAACCGGTTAATAGCAATGGTGTCGCAGCAAAAATGGCCAGTGAAAATCCTCAGATTGCAGCGATCGCCAGTGAGCGTGCAGCGACGCAGTATGGTTTGTTGATGGCGCATACGCAAATACAGGATGATCCTCATAATCGCACTCGTTTTGTGGTGATCAGTCATGGTGCTTGTGAACCGACGGGCCGAGACCAAACCTCTTTGATTCTCTCGGTAGCTAATAAGCCGGGAGCCGTCTATCAACTATTGGCTCCTTTAGCGAAACATGGTGTATCCATGAATCGTCTCGAGTCTAGACCGGCACGTAGAGGCACCTGGGAATATTTCTTCTATATTGATATTGATGGTCATGCGAGTGAAGCTGCAGTAGCTAAAGCCTTGGCTGAGTTACAAGCAGAAGCGGCGTTTTATAAAAACTTGGGTTCCTATCCACGCGCCCATTAATTCAATTGACCTAAGAGACAACGTCTATTGACCCAAGAAAGATATTGCGCGATGAAATCTAATGATCAAGCTCAATTCGGTTTACCTCATATTCGTGAGATTGCCCCTTATGTAGGGGGTAAACCGATCAGTGAGGTGGCTCGTCAATTTAATTTAGATGAGAGCAAGATTGTTAAATTAGCCTCGAATGAAAATCCTTTAGGCATGCCCAAATCAGCGCAAGATGCCATGCTCGCAGCCGCTGCAGAATTAGGCCGTTACCCCGACTCGAATGGTTTTGATCTCAAGGGCGCCATTGCAAAAAAATATCAAGTACCGTTTGAGTGGATTACATTGGGTAATGGCAGTAATGATATTTTGGAGTTAACTGCTCGTGCGGTCGCGACGGATGCAGATGAGGTTGTGTTCTCGAAACATGCCTTTGCAGTTTATCCCTTAGCCACTCAAGCAGTGGGTGCAAAAGCCGTAGAAGTCCGGGCAACAGCCGATTATGGCCATGATCTCAATGCCATGTTGCAGGCTATTACACCTCAAACAAAGCTCATCTTTGTGGCGAACCCGAATAATCCAACAGGTAGCTTTTTACCTGGATCTGAGATTGAAGCTTTTATCCAAAAGGTGCCGAGTCATATCGTGGTAGTCATTGATGAGGCTTATAACGAATTCTTAAGACCTGAGCAGCAGTACAACGCGCTAGCTTGGGTGAAGACTTATCCGAACGTGATTGTCTCGCGCAGTTTTTCTAAGGCTTATGGTTTGGCAGGTTTACGCATTGGTTATGGGATTGCGCAGGCAGAATTAACCGATTTATTAAATCGTATTCGTCAACCCTTTAATGTGAATAGCTTGGCCCAAGCGGCTGCAATAGCAGCTTTGGCCGATGAGGCTTTTTTAAAAGAGTCGTATGAAGTTAATCGCCAAGGTTACGAGCAGTTGACGGTAGCCTTCAAAGAGATGGGACTCACCTTTTTACCTTCCTCTGGAAACTTTGTCTTGGTAAAAGTCGGAGATGATGATCAAGCTGGAGCTCGTATTAACTTAGAGTTGCTCAAACGTGGCGTCATCGTTCGCCCTGTCGGTAATTATGGTTTGCCGCAATGGTTACGTATTTCAATTGGTTTACAAACTGAAAACGCAGCTTTCATTGCTGCCTTAAAAGAAATATTAAAAAAATGAGTACAAGTAAAACCCTCGGTATTGTGGGTGTTGGCTTAATTGGGGCCTCTTTGGGTTTGGCACTCAAGCAAGCGGGCTTTTGCCAACGCGTGCTGGGAGTCGGTCGCTCAAGCGCTAATCTAGCAACAGCGCAAGCCATGGGAGCTATTGACGCAGCTGTTGATTTAGAGACTTGTGCGCGTGAGTCTGATTGGATTATCTTGGCAGTGCCTGTGGCACAAACCTTGACAGTTTTACACGCTATTGAACCTCATTTAAAAGCCACGGCTTTGATCACAGACGCAGGGAGCACCAAGAGTGACGTCATTATGGCGGCGAAAACAGCTTTGGGTGATAAGGTGGCGCAGTTTGTCCCCGCTCATCCTATTGCGGGTGGTGCGCATCATGGTGCGAACGCTGCCAAAGCCGATCTTTTTCAGAAAAAGCAAACCATCATCTGTCCTTTGCAAGAAAATCATCCGCAGGCTGTGAGTCAGATTGATGAGCTTTGGCAGGCAGCTGGTGCAATGACGCATCGCATGTCTGCGCTTCAGCATGATGCTGTGTTTGCGAGTGTCTCGCATTTGCCCCATGTGCTTTCTTTTGCCTTGATGCTGCAAGTGTCTGGAAGCGAGGATGCCGAAGTGAAGTTCGGTCACGCGGGTGCTGGTTTTAGAGATTTCACGCGCATTGCGGCCTCTAGCCCGGAGATGTGGCGTGATATTTGCCTCGCGAATAAAACAGCTTTGGTTAAAGAGCTTGACCAATATGCACAGTTGGTTGAGCGATTGCGAGACTGGGTGGCGAAAGAAGATGGTGATGCCCTCTTAAAAGCATTTACGCGCGCGAGTCAGGCGCGTTTGCGTTGGGAGTCTGACCAACAAACGCAAGCAGACACAAAAACAAATCATGGAGAAGGTGATTGAGTCAGCATTATCTTGATTTAGGCCCTTATCAAAGTGCGCGTGGCACCATAGCTCTACCAGGGTCTAAAAGTATTTCTAATCGAGTTTTGCTACTGGCTGCTCTCGCACAGGGCAGTACTCGCCTAAAAGGTTTATTGGATGCGGATGACACGCGTGTCATGCGTACTGCATTAAAGACCTTAGGTATACAGATCGATGAGGCAGATGGTGATTGCACTGTAGAAGGTGGTGCAGGACGTTTTCCGCAAAGCCAAGCTGATTTATTTATGGGTAATGCCGGTACCGCGATACGCCCATTGACCGCAGCATTGGCAATCTTAGGCGGTGACTATTATTTGCATGGTGTGTCTCGCATGCATGAGCGACCGATTGGTGATTTGGTCGATGGTTTGCGTAGCGTCGGCGCTCATTTGGACTACCAAGCAAAAGAGGGTTATCCGCCCTTGCGCATTGGGATGGGGCAGATCAGAACTAATCAAGTCATACCGGTGCGCGGCGATGTGTCGAGTCAATTTTTAACTGCTTTATTGATGGCTTTGCCCTTGGTTGCCAGAGAAGAATTATGTATAGAAGTGGTCGGAGAGTTGATTTCAAAACCTTATATTGAAATCACGCTCAAGCTCATGGCTCGTTTCGGTGTAGAGGTGCGGCATGATCAGTGGCAACGTTTTTATATTCCTGCAAACCAAGGCGCGCCCTATCAAAGTCCAGGTACTTTATGGGTAGAAGGTGATGCGTCCTCAGCTTCTTATTTCTTGGCCTTAGGCGCCATTGGTGCTGGTCCAGTGAGGGTGACTGGAGTGGGGCGACAAAGTATTCAGGGGGATGTGGCTTTTGCAGACGCTCTTAATCAAATGGGCGCGAATGTCATGGCAGGAGATGATTGGATTGAAGTCAGAGGGGTGGATACAACTTCTGGGAAGTTACAAGGTATTGAACTCAATTGTTTGGCTATTCCTGATGCAGCGATGACCTTAGCTGTTGCAGCTTTGTTTGCAGAAGGCAAGACGAAGCTCACAGGCATTGCTTCATGGCGTGTCAAAGAAACCGATCGTATTGCGGCCATGGCCAAAGAGTTAGCGAAGCTAGGAGCAAGGGTGACAGCCGGAGATGATTTTATTGAGGTGCAAGCACCGACAACTTGGCAGACACCTAAAGAAGGTATCGATACCTACGATGATCATCGCATGGCCATGTGTTTTTCTTTAGCGAGTTTAGGACCACTCTCGGTGCGTATTAACGAGCCTGAGTGTGTCGCGAAAACTTTCCCAGATTACTTTGCGCAATTTCAGGCAGTCGTTAAACCGGCTGTTTAAGTCCGTCGACAAGCGACATGTCTAACTCACGCTACGACTTTGCCTGTGACACTGTGGTGATTGGTGCGGGTGTGGTTGGTTTAGCGGTAGCACGCGAGTTGCAAATGGCCGGTCAGGCGGTGATGTTGATTGAAGCTCAGGCGAGCTTTGGTATGGAAACCAGTTCACATAATTCTGAAGTCATTCATGCAGGTATTTACTATCCTCACGGCTCGCAAAAAGCATTTCACTGTGTGCGCGGTAAGCATATGCTC
The DNA here is from genome assembly GCF_018881775.1 of Polynucleobacter sp. MWH-Loch1C5. Lineage (GTDB taxonomy): Bacteria > Pseudomonadota > Gammaproteobacteria > Burkholderiales > Burkholderiaceae > Polynucleobacter. The sequence continues at coordinate 375,939 of NZ_JACVPR010000001.1, read as the reverse complement.
TATGAGTACTGTCGGGCTCGCTCGATCGCTCATCGACGTTTAGGTAAATTGATTGTGGCAAGCTCCACAGATGAGTTAGATCAATTGGAGGCCTATATACAGTCTGCAGACAAAAATGGGGTCTCTGATTTATATCATTTGAGTCGTGCCCAAATTGATGAGATGGAACCTGAGATTGTTGTGAGGGGCGCCATTTTTTCTCCTAGCTCAGGTATTGTCGATAGCCATCACTTAATGCTCTCTTTATTGGCGGATTTTGAACAAGCAGGTGGTGATTGGGTGACGCACACACGGGTTCAGGGTGGAGAGGTCAGTGATCAAGGTATCTATTTGCAACTTGAAGATGCCGATCAAACCAGAGTGTTGGCAAAAAAAGTGGTGAACGCCGCGGGCTTGTATGCCTGTGATTTAGCGCAAAAAATTCAAGGCCCACACGCTGCTCATATTCCTAAAGCCTATTACGCAGTCGGGCACTACTTCACGATGCGCGGCGCTAACCCATTCAAACATTTGATTTATCCAGTAGCAGGTCATGCCCATTTAGGGGTGCATGTCACTTTGGATTTGGCTGGACAACTTCGTTTTGGTCCTGATATCGAATGGCGCCAAGAGATTGATTACCGATTTGATGAGAGCCGGACCCCCGAATTTCAGGCAGCGATTGCGCGCTACTATCCACCTATTCTAGAAAAAGAGTTAGTACCTGCTTACACAGGTATTCGACCCAAAATCTCTGGACCTGATGAAAAAGCAGCTGATTTCCTGATTCAGGACGCGTCCATTCATGGTGCAAAAGGTCTCTTGCATCTTTATGGGATCGAGTCTCCGGGGCTCACATCTTGCCTATCGATTGCCAAGACTGTGGTAGAAAAACTACAGTGAGCCCCTTAAAATGAAGCTTTAATTTTCATAAGATGAAAAATAAACCTGCCGCTCATTCTTTCTCTAAGCCCCAATGAACACTTCTCTTGTCTCGAAAATTCCTGTAATCGCCATTGATGGACCCACAGCATCGGGTAAGGGAACGGTTGCACAGCGGGTGGCTTTAGCCTTAGGTTTTCATTATTTAGATAGTGGTGCTTTATACCGATTAGTCGGTTTGGTGAGTTTTCAGAAGGGGATTAAGACCTCTGACGAAGCCCAATTGATTCCCCTAGCAAAAGAATTAGACGTTATTTTTCAAGAAGATAGAATCATTTTGGCAGGTGAAGATGCAAGCGATGCCATACGTACAGAAGCAATGGGTCTGAGGGCGTCTGAAGTGGCTATCCATCCCGGGGTTCGTGAGGCTTTATTGACTCGTCAACACAATTTCCGCAGCGCACCCGGCCTAGTCGCTGATGGCCGAGACATGGGTAGCGTTGTTTTTCCAGATGCGAAGACCAAGGTTTATCTCACGGCGAGTGTTGAGGCAAGAGCTGAAAGACGCTATAAACAATTGATAGCTAAGGGGATTTCTGCTAATATGGAAGTCCTTTTGCAGGATTTGCGAGAGCGTGATGCTAGAGACTCTGGTCGTAGTCATTCTCCCTTGCAGGCTGTGAGTGGATCTCATTACTTGGACACAACTAACCTAACAGTGGATCAAGCGGTGAGACAAGTCCTTGATTGGTATCAAGATAGTCATTGATGATGATCTTGATCTGAGTAAGGCAACGGTGCCAAAAACCGCCACGCGGAATTTGGTGTGTGCAACCTAACCCATCAGGTCAACTGATGGCATAAAGTGAATATACATGTCTGAATCTTTTGCAGCTCTATTTGAAGAATCCCTAGCCCGCTCGAACATGAAGGCTGGTCAAGTCATTTCCGCCGAAGTGGTGAGAATTGATCACAACTTTGTTGTAGTGAACGCCGGTTTGAAATCCGAAGCGTTTATTCCCGTCGAAGAATTCTATAACGACCAGGGTGAAATCGAAGTTCAACCTGGCGATTTCGTATCTGTAGCGATTGATGCCCTCGAAAATGGTTATGGCGACACAGTTTTGTCTCGTGACAAAGCCAAACGCTTGGCCTCATGGCTCAATCTCGAGAAGGCTCTCGAAAATGGTGAGTTAGTGATGGGTGCTGTCACTGGCAAAGTGAAGGGTGGTTTGACTGTGATGGTCAACGGTATCCGTGCTTTCTTGCCAGGCTCATTGCTCGATACACGTCCAATCAAAGACACATCGCCTTACGAAGGTAAGACGATGGAGTTCAAGGTGATCAAATTAGATCGCAAGCGTAATAACGTAGTGCTCTCACGCCGCGCGGTGGTAGAAGCTAGCCAAGGCGAAGAGCGCGCTAAGCTCTTGCAGAACCTCAAAGAAGGTACTGTGGTTCAGGGCATCATTAAGAACATTACTGACTACGGTGCATTCGTAGACTTAGGTGGTGTAGATGGCTTGTTGCACATTACTGACTTGGCATGGCGTCGTGTACGTCACCCTAGCGAGATGTTGACAGTCGGTCAAGAAGTGACCGCTAAGATCTTGAAGTATGACCAAGACAAGAATCGTGTGTCTTTGGGTATCAAGCAATTGGGTGATGATCCATGGGTTGGTATCGCACGTCGCTACCCACCGAACACGCGTTTATTCGGTAAGGTCACGAACCTCACAGATTACGGTGCATTCGTTGAAATCGAAACAGGTATCGAAGGTTTGGTGCACGTCTCTGAAATGGATTGGACAAACAAGAACGTTGCTCCAAGCAAAGTAGTTCAGTTAGGTCTTGAAGTTGAAGTGATGGTTCTAGATATTGATGAAGACAAGCGTCGTATCAGCTTGGGTATGAAGCAATGTAAAGCTAATCCATGGGATGAGTTTGCTCGTAACCATCAAAAAGGCGAGAAGATGTCTGGCGCGATCAAGTCTATTACTGACTTTGGTGTATTCATCGGTTTGCCTGGTGGTATCGACGGTTTGGTCCACTTATCTGACTTGTCTTGGAACGAAAGCGGTGAAGAAGCCGTGCGTAAGTACAAGAAGGGTGATGAAGTTGAAGCGGTGGTCTTGGCTATTGATGTTGAAAAAGAGCGTATCTCTTTGGGCATTAAGCAATTGTCAGGTGACCCATTCAACAACTTCACATCAGCCTTTGATAAAGGTGCGATTGTTGACGGTGTGGTGAAGTCTGTTGACGCAAAAGGTGCAGTCGTTCAGTTGGCCGATGAGGTAGAAGGTTACCTCCGTGCTTCTGAAATCTCTACCGACCGCGTTGAAGATGCGCGTAACGTTCTCAAAGAAGGCGACAAAGTGAATGCCATGATTGTGAACGTTGACCGCAAGTCACGTAACATTAATTTGTCTATCAAAGCAAAAGATAGCGCTGATCAGCAAGAAGCCATTAGCAAATTGCAGAACGACGCTAGTGCAGGTACTACGAACCTCGGTGCCTTGCTCAAAGCTAAGTTGGACAATCAGGGTAACTAAGAGAAAGCGCCCACGTGGCGCTTTTCTTAGTGTAATGTAGAGCTTATCCCGGCCTTGGCCGGGGTAATCTAAATAACGATGCAAATCGATAACGAGCAATAACAAGCGATAGCAAAGCGATTAGAGCTATGGACGATTTAGAGCGCAAGGACCCATCCACAATTACCCGATCAGAATTGGTCGAGCGTTTGTCACAAGCCTTTCCTCAGTTAATGCCCCGTGATGTGGAGTTAGCTGTGAAAACCTTGCTAGATACTATGTCTGCTGCTTTGGCAGAGGGTAAGCGTATCGAGTTACGTGGCTTTGGTAGTTTTGTGATGCATCATCGTCCGCCACGTCAGGGTCGCAACCCTAAGTCTGGTGAAGCTGTGATGGTGCCCGCTAAGCATGTTCCGCACTTTAAGCCTGGCAAAGAGTTGCGTGAGCGTGTGGACTTCTCGAAAAAGGATGAGTCTACAGAATGACTGGTGTGATGCAGACTGCCGGCAAGGCAGTGCGAATCGTCATTCGTTTGGTTCTATTTTTATTTTTTGTCTTACTGGCACTTGGTAATACCGAGGCTGTTCATTTTCAACTTTTGCCCGGTCTGCAATGGCAGGGGCCATTGATTCTCTTTTTACTACTTGCTTTTTTGGCTGGTGTTTTACTCACCCTGATTGGGGGTGTGAGCGTCAGTCGTTTAAAGAAGAAGCGGGTTGAGCCACGCGAGTCTGCCACGAATGCAAATTGAAACTTGGTGGCTGTTCGCTTTGCCGATTGTCTTCGCTTTAGGTTGGATAGGCGCGCGTTGGGATATGCGCCTAGAAAAGCGTGAGAGTGAAATCGAGCGTTTAGCACAACAGAAATCGACCTTTAAAGGTCTCAATCTTTTACTCAATGAAGAGCCGGATAAAGCGATTGATGCCTTGGTGCAAATTGCCCAACTAGATCCTGAAACGACTGAATTACATTTTGCTTTGGGTAGTTTATTTCGACGTCGTGGCGAAACCGAACGCGCTATCCGTGTGCATCAGCATTTAGCCAATCGTGCTGATTTGCCCTCTCGACATCGTGATCATGCGGCCTATGAGTTAGGCCGTGACTTCTTGCGTGCCGGTATTCTTGATCGTGCTGAAACTTCACTGACACAGGTGAGTCCAAGTAGTAAATATGGGATTCCTGCAAAAGAGTCCTTGCTAGAAATGTATCAAGTCGAAAAGGATTGGGCTAAAGCGATTGTCGCAGCCGGTGAGCTTGAGGGTTTACAGAAAAAACCACGTCATAAAGAGATTGCCCATTTTCATTGCGAACTTGCCCATGAGGCGTTGCGGGCAAAAAACATAGAGCAAGCGAAAGAGCATATTGATGCTGCTTTGCTTGCCATAGCAAAACATCCGCGCGCGGTCATCTTGCAAGGCGATCTTGCTCTCTATCAACAGGCTTATCAGGCGGCAATCAATGTCTGGAAAACCATCGCGACAGAATACCCGGCATACTGGCCCTTGGTGGCTGATCGCTGGATGAAGGCGCATGAAGAGCTCGGTCAAGCCGAGCAAGGTCTGGATCAATTGATTGCAGCACTCGATCAACAAGCGGGCGGTGAATTGCTCGACATTACATTCCGCTTTGTTTTGGAGTTGCGCGGCCTGAAAGCTGCCGAGGCTTTGATGACGCAAGTCATGTCGCATACGCCAAGCTTGTCAGCGATGGCCTTACGTGCTCAGGCCCGTCTGGCGATTGCCCAAGCTGAAGGTCAAGCTGAAACTGAGAACGAGCTTCGTGCCTCTTTAGGTTTGTTAAAGCAAAGAACGCATTCTTTGGCGCGCTATACCTGTAGCCATTGTGGCTTTAGAGCGCGACGTTTTTATTGGCAATGCCCAGGTTGTAATGAATGGGAATCTTATTCACCGACGCGTGGCGAGGGGGCTGCACCCTCTGGGCGCAGTATGTAATCGCGTACTTTAATCGAATTCCTTTATAGTCACTCATCATGAGCTCAATACAGTTAACAGATTCTGATATTTCAAAATTCCGTGCCGCCCGTATTCTGGTGGTCGGAGATGTCATGTTGGATCGCTATTGGTTTGGTGATACTGAGCGTATCTCCCCAGAAGCCCCAGTGCCAGTCGTTTTAGTGGGTAAAAATGATGAACGTCTCGGGGGCGCTGCCAACGTAGCTAGGAATGCCGCTAGCTTGGGTGCACAAATTGCGATTTTGGGTGTCGTGGGGGATGATGAGCCTGGCCGTCGCGTTGAAGAGTTACTCCAAGCTCAAGGTGTTAAAAGTCATCTATATAAAGATCCGCAGTTACCGACAACCGTCAAGTTAAGAGTGGTGGCGAGACAGCAGCAGTTGATTCGTTTAGATTTTGAAAAAACACCCACCCATGAATCACTCTTGAATAAATTAGAACAGTTCAAAACGATTCTGCCAACGGTAGATGTGATTATTTTCTCTGACTATGGCAAGGGCGGTTTAACCCATATTGAAAAAATGATTGCTCTAGCTAAAGAGCAAGGTAAATATGTTTTGATTGATCCTAAGGGCGATGATTACAGTAAATACCGAGGTGCGTCGATGATGACGCCCAATCGCTCTGAGCTTAGACAAGTCGTGGGACGTTGGACTGATGAAGCCGATTTGGAGAAAAAAGCGCAACAACTGAGGGTAGACCTGCAGTTAGATGCTTTGTTATTGACACGCTCCGAAGAAGGTATGAGTTTATTTACGAGTGCTGGGGTCGCTCATGTCAAGGCTCAAGCACGAGAGGTCTATGATGTATCAGGCGCGGGCGATACTGTGATTGCGACCATGGCGGTTGCACTGGCAGCGCAGTGGCCTGCAGAAAAAGCAATGCAGTTGGCTAATAAAGCAGGGGGCATTGTTGTTGGTAAGTTGGGCACGGCCACGGTTTCTTTAGAGGAATTGCAATGAGATATGTTGTCACAGGAGCGGCTGGTTTTGTTGGGGCTAATATAGTTCAAGCTCTCAATCGTCGCGGTATTCATGATGTCATCGCAGTCGATGAGTTAAAGCCTGCTGATAAATATCGTAATCTTGCTGATTTAGAAATTACTGATTATTTTGACAAATCAGAATTTAGAGAAGCATTTGCAAAAGGGCGCTTGGGCAAGATCGCTGCAGTTTTCCACGAGGGTGCCTGTTCGGACACCATGGAAACTGATGGTCAGTACATGATGGCGAATAACTATCGTTATTCGATTGATCTACTAGATATTTGTACCGAACAAAAAGTACCCTATCTATATGCCTCTTCTGCGGCTACCTATGGCGGTTCTGATACCTTTAAAGAAGAACGCAGTTTTGAGAAGCCTTTGAATGTCTATGGCTACTCTAAGTTTTTATTTGATCAGGTCGTACGCCAACGCTTTGCACAAAAGAAAACCACTGCTCAAGTCGTCGGTTTTCGTTACTTCAATGTTTATGGGCCTAGAGAATCGCATAAAGGGCGCATGGCATCGGTTGCCTTTCATCATTACCATCAATTTAGAGAGTCAGGTGTAGTTAAATTATTCTCAGAATACGGCGGTTATGCAGCCGGTGAGCAGCGCCGTGATTTTGTGAGTGTTGAGGATGTTGTCAAAGTGAATTTGTTCTTTGCAGATCATCCTGAGAAAAATGGAATTTTTAATTTGGGAACGGGCCGCGCCCAACCGTTTAATGATGTGGCTAGTTCTGTGATCAATACCTTGCGCCAGATGGAGGGGCAATCTGCTTTATCTTTAGCTGAATTAGTAGATGAGCGTTTGATTGAATACATTCCATTTCCAGATGCGCTCGTAGGCAAGTATCAGTCATTTACTCAAGCTGACTTGACGCAACTGCGTGCTGCTGGATATGAAGATTCATTTCTGACTGTGCAAGAGGGTGTGTCTCGCTACATGAAATGGTTACATGATCATCAGGGCTTCTTATCAGAGCCTTTTTAAGTCTTTGACTGATAGCTTGTAGTCCATTACGCATTTTTCTGTCAGTCGTCAACGTTTTTAAAAATCGAATCGTTCTCAAAGAGCTTCGCTATCGCGAGGCTTTTTTATTTCTTTTGAAGGGAGTTTGAATGATTCGAAAAAACTTGAATATTTCAATAATGAGCAAGTCCTTGGATAAGTTCTTAAGAGCTATCTTGATCGGTCTGACCTTAGGTGTGGGGACTGCCTATGCAGTCGACATTAATTTGGCTGATCAGGCTGCACTAGAGTCGGTCAAAGGTTTGGGTCCTTCCAAGGCGAAAGCCATCTTAGAAGAGCGCAATAAAAACGGCCCGTTCAGAGATGCTGCTGACTTACAAAATCGTGTCAAAGGTTTTGGCGAAAAAACGATCACGAAGTTGACTCAAAATGGCTTGGTGATTCAGGGCTCGGCTACTTCTAAGGCAAGCCATAATAAGGCAGCATCGAGCTCTGAAGCTAGAGGCACTCCAGCCAGAGCGTCATCCAAAAGTCGGTCAGAAGCTCAAGCACAAGGCCCCCAGGAAGCGCGCCCGAAAAATCGTATCATCACGAAAAAGGACTAAGGTGGGTGCCAGAATTCAGATTCAGTTACTGATCTGATGATTTAATGTGTCAAAGTTGGCATATCGCTACAATCCTACTTAGAGGAAAAGCATATGCCAACGACACCGAACTATCCCACGATTGCCGATACGATTGGCAACACCCCATTGATACGTTTGCAAAGGATTCCAGGTCCTGGGAATATTGAACGTAATAACATTATTTTAGGTAAGCTCGAAGGTAACAACCCTGCTGGTTCTGTTAAAGATCGACCTGCATTATCGATGTTTCAAAGAGCCCAGGAGCGTGGCGATATTCGCCCAGGCGATACCCTTATCGAAGCGACCAGTGGTAACACGGGCATTGCCCTAGCGATGGCAGCTGCCATTCTAGGTTACAAGATGATTTTGGTCATGCCCGAGAATCAGAGTATTGAGCGACGCCAAAGTATGGCTGCCTACGGTGCGGAGTTGATACTCACCCCATCGACTGGCGGCATGGAGTATGCGCGTGACTTTGCAGAACAGTTGCAACGTGAAGGTCGCGGCAAAATATTGGATCAGTTTGCCAATAAGGATAATCCGCTCTCGCATATCCAGGGAACTGGTCCAGAAATATGGCGAGATACTCAAGGTCAAGTGACTCACTTTGTTTCTGCTATGGGAACAACGGGTACGATTACCGGCGTCTCGATTTACCTCAAAGAGCAAAACCCGCATATTCAAATCATTGGGGCACAACCTGAAGAGGGTTCTCAAATTCCGGGGATCCGAAAATGGTCACCTGAGTACATTCCCAAAATTTACGCTGATGCCAAAGTCGATCGAATTGAATACGTGAGTCAGGCAGCTGCCGAAGATATGGCGCGTCGTTTGGCAAGAGAAGAGGGTATCTTTTGCGGAATTTCAGCCGCAGGCGCTTTAGTAGTTGCTCTGCGTGTTGCTGAGCGTATTGAAAATGCCACCATCGTCTTTATTGTTTGCGATCGGGGTGACCGCTATCTATCAACGGGTGTTTTCCCGGCGTGATGCTTGATTCGACTTTTTAGCTTTGTTTTTCTGAGCCTTGGTTTTTTGTTTGACTGGATTGGACGGCTCAGGACTTTGTAGGGCCTCTGCAAATTCAGCTACAGATTGAGCATAGAAGAAGCTGCGGTTGTACTCGCAAATAGCGATGAAGTTTCTTAGGCCAACGACATAACGAACCTCCGTGCCCCCTTGTCCATCTGGACTGGGTAAATCCACAATCAGTGCGGGAGTTTGGGCATTGAGTTCTTGGGGTATTTTTTCAATCACACCAGCCTCGAATAGTTCGCCGAGAGTTCGACCGGTCTCTGGCTTGCCATCGGCTAAACGTGCGGCATTCATCTGAGCTTGCCGGGTGTTGGCAATTGGCAGATAGATGGGCTCATGAGGAACCCAGCCATGCTGCTGTAAAAAATGAGCCACGCTGGCAATCGCATCTTGTGTGGATTCGCGAAGATTGATTTGTCCGTTTCCGTCGCCATCCACAGCGAAGCGACGGATGCTGCCGGGCATAAACTGGGGTAAACCAATCGCCCCTGCATAGGAACCGGTCTGATTCAGGCATGCCTTGAATGCTTGGGGCTTCACCTCTTTAGACCAACACAAAAGAATCAGATCTTCGAGTTGATCCTTGAACAGTTTTTCACGGGCGGCTTGATTATGTACGGGGGGATACTGAAAGCCTAGAGTCACTAATGTATCTCTCACAGGGAAGGTTCCCATATGTCTGCCATAAATCGTTTCCACACCGATAATGGCGACAATCACGTCAGCTGGTACGCCATATTTCTCTGCACTTTGACGAATAAATGCTTGATGTTGTTTCCAAAAAGTCTCGCCTGCATTGAGGCGTCGTGGTTCGACAAAGCGACCTCGATAAACCCGCCAATTTTTCTGAAAGCCTGGGGGTGGTGGCATCACCAGTTTTTTAACGCTCGGAATCGTTTTGCTATCAGCAAAGGCTTCTTTGAGATTTGCCAGTGGAATACTATGTTTTTGGGCAATCAGCTCTAAAAATTGGCCTAAATGACTGGGTTGACTCGGTCCTAGAGCAAGGGCTTCATCGATACGCCTTTGCTCATGCTCGATTTTGCCCGTTGAGGCCGCAGAGTCTGGGGTGGAAGGCTTGATATCAACGGTCGTGCAGGCGGATAATAGGAAAACAAGCCCCAATATAGCTAGTAAATGTAGGTGGTGACTTCTAGCTACACGGGTAAATGGGTATGGTGAAAAGGTCAAACTCGGCATCAAAATGGTATGTATTAGTTTCGTAAATGATAGAGGATTTCTGGGGCCAAGTGCCGATAGATAGAGTAAGACGATGAGCACAGCATTTATCAGTCATGCAGATAGCCTGCGTCATGAGATGGGGCCTCATCACCCTGAGTGCCCGGAGCGTGTGCAAGCGATAGAGGATCAATTGATTCTCAGTCGGATTGATGATTTCCTATTGCGTATCGAACCCCCTTTAGCGAGCGATGAGCAGCTCGCCCGCGTCCATTCTTTAGAGCATATCAATAATCTAAAAGCTTGGGCACCCCAAGTAGGTTATTACGCTATCGATGGCGATACCACCATGAACCCCGCCACCTTGCAAGCCGCCCGTCGCTCAGCAGGTGCTGCAATTGCAGCAGTCGATGCGGTCATGCAGGGTCAGGTGACGAATGCCTTTACTTGTGTACGCCCACCGGGTCATCATGCTGAACCTGATCGTGCGATGGGTTTTTGTTTTTTTAACAATATTGCAATTGCTGCAAAACATGCCCTAGAGCATTACGGTTTGGAGCGTATTGCGATTGTTGATTTTGACGTTCATCACGGCAATGGCACTGAAGTAGCTTTTCGGGGGGATGCTCGGGTGTTGATGTGCAGTTTCTTTCAGCATCCTTTTTACCCTTATTCAGGCGCAGACAGTACCGCTGAGAATATGTTGAACGTGCCATTGCCAGCGTATTCCGCAGGGCAAGAGGTGCGTGAAGTAGTCGATACCGTCTGGCTGCCACGTCTACGAGAGTTCCAACCGCAACTCATCTTGATATCAGCAGGTTTTGATGCTCACCGTGAAGATGATATGGGCCAGTTGGGTTTGGTTGAGGCTGATTACGCTTGGATCACGCGTCAGTTAAAAAATGTTGCGCTACAGACAGCTCAGGGTCGCATCGTGAGTTGTTTAGAGGGGGGCTACAACTTATCTGCGCTAGCGCGCAGTGTTGTGGCCCACCTTAAAGAGTTGGCTGATTTATAGCAATAAGAACCGTATGTTTTATTAAGGGAGCTAGGGTATGTCGGGAATTTATGAGCAAGGCCTACAAAAAAATGCAGCGAATCATGCGCCGTTATCACCCCTCAGTTTTATTGAGCGTAGTGCAACGATCTATCCCGAGCGACTAGCGATTATTCATGGTGCATTAAGGCAAACCTGGGCGCAAACTTATGCACGTTGTCGACGTTTAGCGAGTGCTTTGCAAAAAGCAGGTATCGGTGTCGGTGACACTGTTGCTGTCATGCTGCCGAATACGCCGCCGATGGTGGAGGCCCATTTTGGTGTGCCCATGGTAGGCGCGGTCCTTAATTCATTAAACACACGCTTAGATCCTGAAGCGATTGCTTTCATGCTCAATCATGGTGAAGCCAAAGTGGTGATTGTGGATCCCGAGTTTGCGCCCGTGATGAAAAAAGCCTTGGCCATGGCTTTGGCTGAGATGCCCAGAAAAATTCTCGTGATAGATGCTTTAGATGATTTATTTACAGGAGATAGTGAGTCATTAGGTAGTCAAAGCTATGAACAGTTTTTAGCGGGTGGTGATCCTGAATTTGTGTGGCGTATGCCTAGCGATGAATGGGTAGCCATTTGTTTGAACTACACCTCAGGCACCACAGGTAATCCAAAAGGCGTGGTTTATCACCACCGAGGTGCAGCGATTAATGCAATATCCAATATCTTGGAATGGGATATGCCAAAGCATCCCGTGTATCTCTGGACTTTGCCTATGTTTCATTGCAATGGCTGGTGCTTTCCGTGGACGGTCGCAGCACGCGCTGGCATTAATGTCTGCTTACGTCGCGTCGAAGCGAAGGCGATATTTGATGCGATGCGAGACTATGGTGTGACCCATTATTGTGGAGCCCCCATTGTGCAAAGTCTTTTAATCAATGCGCCCGATGAGATGAAAGAGGGAGTACCTGCTGGTATTAAGACTATGGTGGCAGGGGCTGCGCCACCGGCAGCCATGATTGAAGGTATGGAGAAAATGGGTTTTGATTTAACTCATGTTTATGGACTCACTGAGGTCTATGGTCCTGCTGCCGTGTGCGTCAAACATGAGGATTGGGATTCTTTAGATATTGGTGAGCGTGCGCGCCTTAATGCGCGCCAAGGGGTGCGTTACCACTTACAAGCCGCCGTCAGTGTTTTAGACCCTCATACTATGCAAGCAGTTCCTGCAGACGGTGAGACCATGGGTGAGATTATGTTCAAGGGCAATATCACCATGAAGGGTTACCTCAAGAACGAAAAGGCGACTCAAGAAGCTTTTGCAGGTGGATGGTTTCATTCGGGGGATTTGGCGGTGATGTATCCCGATGGTTACGTGAAGATCAAAGATCGCAGCAAAGACATCATTATTTCTGGTGGCGAGAATATTTCTTCTATCGAAGTAGAAGATGTTTTGTATCGTCATCCTGCAGTCTTGGCTGCCGCCGTCGTGGCCAAGCCTGATCCTAAATGGGGGGAGACGCCATGTGCTTTTCTGGAGATCAAACCCGGCTCTACTGTAAGCCCTGAAGAAATTGTCGCCCACTGCAAACAGCATTTAGCGGGTTTCAAAGTGCCCCGCGCGGTAGTCTTTGGTGAGTTACCGAAAACTTCGACAGGCAAGATTCAGAAATTCGAGCTACGTAAGCGTGCGGGGTCTGCTACCGCCATCGATGTGTAATAAAGCCTTAATTTATATAAGGAAAATAAGAGGCTAGTTATTTTTATGAGGCGCATATAAAATAGAACGGTCGTTCTATTTTATGCTTAGAATGAAGTATCAGTACGCATACAATAGATTGCTAATCAAACCATGGAGAAAGCCCCAAGATGAAAGCTTTAGTCGCTGTTAAGCGCGTCGTGGACTACAACGTGAAGGTGCGCGTGAAGTCGGATCAAACCGGTGTAGATATTGCCAACGTCAAAATGAGCATGAATCCTTTTGATGAAATCGCTGTGGAAGAGGCGGTCCGTCTTAAAGAGGCCGGTGTTGTCACCGAAATCGTGGCAGTGTCTTGTGGTGTGACGCAATGCCAAGAGACTTTGCGTACCGCTATGGCTATTGGTGCTGATCGTGCGATTTTGGTCGAGTCAGATGCTGATTTACAGCCTCTCGCGGTCGCTAAGATTTTGAAGGCGTTGGTTGATAAAGAATCCCCGAGCCTCATTATTTTAGGTAAGCAAGCGATTGATGACGATAGCAATCAAACAGGCCAGATGCTGGCCGCTTTATTGAATCGTCCGCAAGCAACTTTTGCATCTAAAGTGCAAGTAGCAAATGGTCAAGTGAGTGTGACTCGTGAAGTCGATGGTGGTCTAGAAACCATCGCCCTACAACTACCAGCGGTCATTACGACAGATCTGCGTTTAAATGAGCCACGCTATGTCACCTTGCCCAACATCATGAAGGCTAAGAAAAAACAGTTGGATACCGTCAAGCCCGAAGATCTTGGGGTAGATGTGAGCCCACGTCTAAAAACTATTCAGGTGAATGAGCCGCCCAAGCGCAGTGCGGGTGTGATGGTTCCCGATGTGAAGACATTGGTTGAAAAACTCAAGAATGAAGCGAAGGTGATTTAAATGGCTGCACTAGTTATTGCTGAACACGATCAACTAACCATTAGAGCTGCGACCCTCAATACAGTGACGGCGGCATTAGCATGTGACGCTGAAGTCCATGTTTTGGTCATCGGTCATCAAGCGCAAGGCGCAGCGCAAGCGGCGAGTCAAATTGCGGGCGTCAAGAAGGTTCTATTGGCCGATGCTGCGCACCATGCCCATATGCTTGCAGAAAATGCGGCGGCACAAATCTTAGCTCTAGCGGCTGATTATGATTACATTTTGGCGCCAGCCACAGCGATGGGTAAAAATGTCTTGCCACGCGTAGCTGCACAATTAGATGTGGCGCAAATTTCTGATATTACTAAAGTAGTCTCGAAAGATACTTTTGAGCGTCCAATTTATGCGGGTAATGCGATTGCCACCGTGCAGAGTATCGATGCAAAGAAATTAATCACAGTGCGTACGACCAACTTTGATGCCGCGGCGACCAGTGGTGGTGCGGCTAGTATCGATACGATCACTGCCAGTGCGGATGCGGGTACCAGTCAGTTTGTGAGCGTTGAGCTCAGTCAATCTGATCGTCCCGAGTTAACTGCCGCGAAAATTATTGTTTCGGGTGGACGTGGCTTAGGCTCGGGTGAGCAGTATCAGCAAGTCATGGAACCTCTCGCAGATAAATTAGGGGCCGCTATGGGCGCCAGTCGTGCTGCAGTCGATGCGGGTTATGTACCTAATGATTATCAAGTCGGTCAAACCGGAAAGATTGTGGCGCCTGCTCTGTACGTGGCGGTGGGTATTTCTGGGGCGATTCAGCACTTAGCAGGTATGAAAGATTCCAAAGTGATTGTGGCCATCAATAAAGATCCGGAGGCACCTATATTCAGTGTCGCGGATTACGGCTTGGTTGCCGATTTATTCACAGCAGTACCAGAACTTGTTAAAGAATTAGGTTGATCACTCGATCAAAAGCCAAGGAGACCTAGAATGAGCTATCGAGCCCCACAAAAAGACATGATGTTTGTGATGAAAGAGTTGGCGGACATTGATGGGGTCTCGGCACTACCTGGCTTTGAAGATTTTGGTGAAGAAACAGCAGTGGCTGTGGTGGAAGAATCTGCCAAGTTTTGTGAGTCGGTCATTGCTCCCCTGAATTGGACAGGTGATCAACAACCTTCCTTCTGGAAAGAGGGGCACGTGACCACCACACCTGGTTTTAAAGATGCATTCGCACAATTTACGCAGGCTGGTTGGCAAGGTGTCATTCATGATCCTGAGTATGGTGGTCAAGGTGCGCCTAAGGTCATTGCAACGGCCTGTATGGAAATGCTCAATGCCGCTAACTTGTCTTTTGCCTTATGTCCTTTATTGACAGATGGTGCTATTGAAGCATTGATGACTGCTGCGAGTGATGAGATCAAAGACTTATATATTCCTAAGCTCATCAGTGGGGAGTGGACAGGTACGATGAACCTGACCGAGCCTCAGGCGGGTTCAGATTTAGCAGCGGTGCGTACCAAAGCTGAGAAACAGGCTGATGGTACTTATAAAGTATTCGGTACCAAGATCTACATTACTTATGGTGAGCACGATATGTCAGAGAACATCGTGCACCTGGTTTTAGCAAGATGCCCAGGAGCCCCAGAGGGTGTTAAAGGTATTTCTTTATTTCTCGTGCCGAAATTCTTGGTGAATGCAGATGGCAGTTTGGGCGCACGTAATGATGTGCACTGTGTATCGATTGAACACAAATTAGGTATTAAGGCGAGTCCAACTGCAGTATTGCAATATGGTGACCATGGGGGTGCTGTCGGCTATCTCTTGGGTGAAGAGAATCGCGGTCTAGAGTACATGTTCATCATGATGAATGCAGCACGCTTTGCCGTGGGTATGCAAGGCATTGCGGTGGCTGACTGTGCTTATCAAAAGGCAGTTCAGTATGCAAGAGATCGTGTGCAATCAAAAGATTTAGTGGGTCCTACTGCGGTGCCTATTATTGAGCATCCTGATGTGAAGCGCATGTTAATGACGATGCGTGCATATATTGAGGGCGCGCGCGCTACAGCATACTTTGCGGCGAGTGAATGCGATAAGGCTCACCGTGCTGCAGAAGGTCGTCCAACACATCAAGCGCTATATGAATATCTAGTACCGATTGTCAAAGGCTTCTCGACTGAAATGTCAGTGGAAGTTGCCAGCCTTGCTGTCCAAGTCCATGGGGGTATGGGCTTCATTGAGGAGACGGGTATTGCACAGATGTATCGTGATGCTCGTATTTTGCCAATCTATGAAGGAACCACAGCCATCCAAGCGAATGACTTGGTGGGGCGTAAGACGGTGCGTGATGCGGGCCAGGTTGCATATAGCATCATTGGCCAAATCGAAGCGACTGAGAAAGAATTACTGGCTTTAGGTCAAGGCGATGCCGCTGTGATTGCTAAGCATCTCGCGGATGCTAGAGCGGCTTATGCGGCAACAGTTGACTACCTATTGAAAAATTTCAAAGTGGATATCAAACAAGTATTTGCCGGAAGTGTCACTTACTTGCGCTTAGCAGGTTTGGTGATTGGTGGTTGGCAAATGGGCCGCGCCTATTTAGCGGCGCAACGTTTAGAAAAGCATGATCTTGATTTTTACTCTGCTAAGAAAGTGACCGCACTTTTCTATGCGCAGCATCTTCTGACTCAGGCCCCTGGCTTGAGTTTAGCGATTACTCAAGGTGGTGCAAGTGTCACGCAGATGAAAGCAGAGCACTTTTAAGTCAACCGTAGCGCTAGTAAAAAGACATCTCATGGCGAGATGTCTTTTTTATTGGGATATTTTTCTAGCAGCCTCGAACTGGCTGATGAAGTGTTGTTCAAAAGCAATCGCTAAGCCAGACATCAAGACGGCTGCACCAATCATCAGTGAGGCAATCACACAAATAATCACAAGCCAACCAGATTGATTTTGATAGCCGTTATCTGAGTTAAATTGAGCGTCCCACTTTTCATCTGGGCGTAAGCCATACACGATGGTAGTTAGTAAGCTCGCCTCGATGGAAATAAATCCTAAGGCCGCAAAGACCCAGCCAAGAGCGACCGACATGTCGCTGGCGATTAAAAGTTTTACCCCCAGAATGCCTAAAAATAGACTCAGCATATGTAACCAAGCCCAAAGATTGCTCAAGCCTTTGAGGTAAAAAACATTGAGGCCACTGCCCGGTAGCAGTAGGCCTAGAGCGCAGAACAGTAATTTATTTTTCGGCATGACTTCATTGTATTGATTTTGTATAAAACGCATTGTCCCTATCGGCTTTGTTGTAAGCCAAAGCTGAGAACCTCTCCGTCTCGAGCAATCAAAATCAGACGATCTTGATCGCGTAATAGACTGCGATAGTCTTTTAGGTAGCTGAGGTAACGGATTTCTAAATCCATCACATGAGGATCACAGGCTTTGCGTGTCGTGGCCAATGAGCCAATCAGTTGACCTTGCATCGTTTGCATTGGACCAGTAAATGAGTTGCAACCTGTATGCCCACTGACTTGTTGCCCATCTTTAGAAAATTGCAAACTCAGAGTTTGGCCCCGACTCGTATTGCGTTCTTTCATTAAGCCCGATTCGGAACGTGCTTGATGCCAACGAAGCAGGACCCACTGTGTGCCTGCCACATCGCTGGCTCGAGCATTGAGGGGATTTCCGTCACAGGAGGGTGTGGGTAGGGTAGCACAAGCAAAGAGAGTCAAGCTGGAACTAGCGATGAGTACGCGAGAGGGCAGACGTAATCTCTTAAAAATGCCGTAAAAATGGTCTAAGCGCATGATTTTTCTATGTTTTGATGACTGAGTCGATGGGAAACTTAGCTTTTTAAGCATTTGTGCGCTAAAATACTGAGTTTATTTCAGCACTATTGTAAGGAAAACACATGGTCGTCATTCGACTCGCACGCGGTGGTTCTAAGAATCGCCCTTTTTACAGCATCGTTGCCACTGATAAGCGCAACCGTCGTGACTCGAATTTCATCGAGCGTTTAGGTTATTACAACCCGAGCGCTATTGAAACAGAGCAAGGCTTCCGTATCGCTCAAGATCGCTTGACCTATTGGACAGGCGTGGGTGCTCAGTTGTCTCCAACTGTAGCCCGTCTTTTGAAAAACACGAAGGCTTAATTGATTCGGTTAGAGTGCTTGTAAAAGCACTCTCATGATGAGGAGGGCGCTATGGTGGAACAAATTCGCCCCCTCGACTTGGTCCTCGTGGGCCATATCTTTGACGCTCAAGGTATTGCTGGTCTAGTCAAGCTGAAGCCCTATGCTTCAGATCCGGCCGCCATTTTTCACGCCAAAACCCTTTGGTTAGCCAAGCCTCCAGAGACGAGCTCTGCTGCAGTGGCACGTACTTTGTTATCTGCAAAAGAGCATAGCGGCAATGTCTTATTAAAACTATCGGACGTTACCGATCGTGATCAAGCGCTGGCTTTCAAAGGGTATGCCGTCTACATTAGTCGCGCTGATTTTCCTCGTGCCGAAGACAATGCTTACTACTGGGTTGATTTAATTGGCCTACCTGTACGTAATCCTCAGGGGCAAAATTTGGGCGAAGTATTAGAGATGGCCGAAAACGCAGCCCAATCGATTCTCTGTGTGAAGGGCGCTGACCGCACTGAGTGGCGCATGATTCCCTTTGTTGATGGCATAGTGCAATCGGTCAATACAGATTCAGGTAGTCCAGACTATGGCATTGTCGTTGCTTGGGAGCTAGACTGGTAGCACTATGCGCTTTGACATTGTCACTATTTTTCCAGAGATGTTTGCTGCGCTGACCCAATGGGGTATCACCGGCCGTGCTTGCGAACAGGGCTTGGTGCAAGTCAAAACCTGGAATCCCCGAGATTTCACGACTGACCAACGCCGCACTGTGGACGATCGCGCCTATGGGGGTGGTCCTGGGATGGTGATGATGGCCAAACCCTTAGAGGATACCTTGGCCGCTGTAGCCCTCGAGAATCCCGGCCCGGTGATACTTTTATCCCCTCAGGGTGAGCCTTTTAATCAAAAAATAGCCAAAGAAATCAATGATTTGTCTAATGTAACGCTCTTGTGTGGGCGCTATGAAGCGATTGATCAGCGCTTGATTGAACGACGTGTGGACCGGGAGATTAGTCTTGGGGATTTTGTGCTTTCTGGGGGAGAAATACCTGCTATGGCGGTCATGGATGCCGTTATACGCCTGATCCCGGGAGCCTTAGGGGATGCGGATTCGGTGGCCCAAGATAGCTTTATGGATGGTCTTTTAGACTGTTTTCACTATACACGCCCCGAAATTTATGAAAATTTATCAGTTCCAGACGTGCTTTTAGGCGGACATCACGCTAAAATAGCGGATTACCGTCGGAAACAATCTTTGGAACTGACGTTAAAGCGACGCCCGGACTTAATTGAACGGGCTCGTGCAGAAGGTCTGTTGTCTCCTAGCGATGAAGCCTATTTGGTATCTTTGCTAAAGACGATGGGTAAGTAAAACCGCATCCTCTGCCAAGTCCAAGCTATATGCTTCGGAATACAACGTTGGCATGATGTTATTGGAGTTAATGATGAATCTCATCGCACAAATTGAGCAAGAAGAAATTGCTCGCTTAACCGCAAACAAGGCTATCCCTGAGTTTGCTCCTGGTGACACCGTGGTTGTGAACGTGAACGTGGTTGAAGGTAACCGTAAACGTGTTCAGGCTTACGAAGGTGTTGTGATTGCTAAGCGCAATCGTGGTCTTAATTCAAGCTTCATCGTTCGTAAGATTTCTTCTGGCGAAGGTGTGGAGCGTACTTTCCAAACATATTCACCGCTGATCGCAAGCATTGAGCTCAAGCGCCGTGGTGATGTACGTCGTGCCAAGTTGTATTACTTGCGCGATCGTTCTGGTAAGTCAGCACGTATTAAAGAGAAGTTGGTTTCTCGTACGAAAGAAGCAGCAGCTGAGTAATTGGATGCTCTGCAGAAAAAGGCAGCCTCGGCTGCCTTTTTTGTTTCTACACCGACATTGCATGGCCCATGACCTTCATTGAATGCTAAATCTTTTACCCCATCATTCTGATGACCCATCAGCGGAGCTTTAGTCAAAGCCGTATTAAACTAAAACCATGACTTCTGCCGCCCCTCGCAAAGCCCCTTTGTTTGATCCGCAAGCAGTGCCTATTACTGGGCGAGATAGTCATTTGCCAGCTCTAGATGCTGAGCGCTTAACATCAAGCTATTTACGGCGTAGATTTCAGGAAGAGCGTATCTGCGAATTTGAAGTCACTGATGAGAATCGCTTAGCACAAGTCGCTTTAGCCAATACGCAACAAGGACAAGTTTTTCAGCCCAATCCTGCAGCAGTTTTAGTCCCCTTATTAAATCACTCAGAGCTACGTGTTTTATTGACTCAGCGTACCGCCCATTTACATGATCATCCTGGGCAAATTAGTTTTCCAGGTGGGCGCACTGATCCGAATGATCTCAATCCTGAGGCGACTGCCTTAAGGGAAGCGCAAGAAGAGATTGGTTTGAATGATGCAGCGGTCGAGATTCTGGGGCGTTTGCCTAATTATTTGACGATCACAGGTTATGAAGTCACGCCGATTGTGGCTTTAGTTCAACCACAAGAACACTACCCATTCGATCCTTTTGAGGTCGCTGAAGTGTTTGAGGTGCCGCTACATTTTCTGATGAATCCGCAACATCATGAGACACGCACTTGGCAAAGTGAGCAGGGGCAACGTCGTTTTTATGCCATGCCTTATCAAAATAAGTTTATTTGGGGCGCAACTGCGGGTATGCTACGGAATCTTTATCATTTTTTACGAGCATGACATTTTTTTCTATTCTATTAGCCCTCATTGCTGAGCAATATAAGCCTGTTGAAAAAGGGCATTGGATTCACCGCATGACAGATGTGTGGCTCGATCGTGTCGCGACCCACGTTGATAACGGTAGTGAAAGCGGGGCGCGCCTAGCTCTGATTGCAGCCTTAGTTCCCCCTGTGCTACTTGTCATGATCGTCTATGTGATTCTCTTGGGGGTTCAACCTGTTTTAGCATTTGTATGGAGTTTTTTGATGGCCTATTTGTTTTTAGGCTTTCGTCAATTTAGTCATCCATTCAGTGCTATTCATGAAGCCCTTTTAGAAAGAAACCTAGATAAAGCGCGCGAGATCTTGGCCCAGTGGCAAGGCCCAGGAATCCACACTGAGACCATGAGTGAGTCTGAGGTCATTCGTTTAGCACTCGAGCGAGCCATTGTCGGTAGTCACCGTCATGTATTTGGCGTGATCTTTTGGATGTTGATTCCGATTGGGCCAGCGGGTGTGGTTCTTTATCGTCTCGCAGATACTGCATCACAGCGTTGGAGTGCACAAGCGAGCGCAGACTTAGGTGCTGCGGCAAGACGCTTTTTTCAATGGGTCGACTGGGTACCTGTACGTTTGACCGCCATGGGCTTTGCAATCGTGGGTAATTTTGAGGATGCGGTCTACGGTTGGCGTTATCACTTGCGTAAATGGAGTAATGAAACTGAGGCTGTGATTTTGGCTGCCGGTGCAGGCGCTCTTGGAGTGCGTTTGGGTAATCCATTGCCTGAGCCTGATAGTGACGAGGCGCTCAGGATGGCAGAAGCGGGTGAAGCACCTATTTATGATTTAGGCCTAGAAGCCAATATTAGAAGTTTGCGTTCAGCGATTGGTTTAGTCTGGCGAGCCGTGATCCTATGGCTCATGGTGATTGCTTTAACGACTATTTCAGTCTGGCTTGGATAGCATCTGCGTTGACAGATTCGTGGCGTAGCTGTCTAAATAAATCAACCCGTGCTTGACTGATGGAGCCTTGAATGACTTGCTCATGAATGGCGCACCCTGGTTCTTGACCATGCGTACAGTTATGGAATTTGCATTGTCCTAGATGGGGTCTGAATTCAAGAAAAGCATGCTGTAACTCGCTCTCAGACAAATGAGCTAAACCAAACTCTTGAAAACCTGGCGAATCAATCAAACTTCCACCTTCGGGTAGATCATATAAACGGCAAGCGGTGGTGGTGTGTTTGCCACTATCGAGTTTCTTCGAATGTTCTTGCGTCTGCGCAGCAGCATCTGGAATGAGGAAGTTCAAAAGACTAGATTTACCCATACCTGATTGGCCAACCAATACCGAGACTTGATTATGTAATACGGGCAAGAGTTGCCGTACGGACTCAGGATCTTCTTTCACTGACATCTCATGAACGGGGTAGCCCATGGCTTGATAGGGCGTCAAAAGTGCGCGAGCATGCGAGAGTTTTTCTTTTAGATCGCACTTATTCAAAAGAATGCGTGCCCCAATACCTGCTGATTCTGCAGCGACCACCGCACGCCCTAACAGGTCTGGAGAAAATCCGGGTTCAGTAGCTAGAACAATCAGAATCTGATCCACATTGCTCGCAATCGATTTACTCTTATAAGCATCGGAGCGATACAAGAGATTGCGTCGTTCACTAATAGCTTCGATGACTGCTTGATCTTCAGAGCTAGGTAAGATCGTGATCCGATCACCGACTGCAGCAATATGTTGTTTGCCACGGGCAGTGACTTGCCAAATGCTATGGTGGTCTGCGCTGACATCACGGGCTAGATAATGACGGCCATACGAGGCAATCACTTGAGCATCTAGCAGATTTTTCTTCATGCCTGCTGCAAACCCTGTAAATGCATGATTCGTATCGGTGCTGGCGGATGTGAGTCATAAAAGCGCGAGTACCAAGGGTCAGGAGTGAGAGTGGCAGCGTTATCCTGATACAGCTTGACTAGGGCGCTAATTAAATCTTCGGCATTGGCTTTTTCAGCAGCAAAAGCATCTGCCTCAAACTCGTGCTTACGTGAACCCCAACTTTGTAGGGGCGTGAGGAAAAAACTAAAGACAGGTAAAACCAAGCTAAACAAGGCTAAAGCCAAGCCCGCGTTATGGCCATCCATTTCTGGTTGTACACCCAAGCCCAAATAGAACCAGGCTTGTGTAGAGACCCAGCCTAAAAGTGCCAGAATCGCTAAGCTAAAGGCGAATGATTGCCAGAGCCGTTGACGAATGTGGTGGCGCTTAAAGTGACCTAATTCATGAGCCAGTACGGCCTCAATTTCTGATGGAGAGAGGCGCTCGATCAGGGTATCAAAAAAGACAATTCGTTTAGCGCGCCCCATGCCGGTAAAGTAGGCATTGCCATGAGCGCTCCGCTTACTGCCATCCATGATAAATAAACCTTGGCTTTTGAAGTCGCAACGTTGCAAGAGTGCTTCAATACGCTCTTTGAGCGCCAGGTCTTCTAATGGTGAAAAGCGATTAAAGAGTGGTGCAATGACGGTCGGAAATAGCCAAAGCATGAGAGCGCTAAAGCCCATCCAGACTAACCATGCCCAGAACCACCAATACGCACCTGCCTCGCTCATGAGACTGAGGACGACCCATAACAAAGGCAGGCCAATCGCCAAACTGAGTAATGTTCCTTTGATCAAATCACTGATGAATAAACCGAAGCTCATGCGATTAAAACCAAAGCGGCTTTCTAATTTAAATTGTCGGTACCATGCCAAGGGAATATCGATCACGCCGGAGATGAGGCTCAGTGAGATCAGTAATGCAATTTGTTGCGCCACCCCCGGACCCATATAAGCCAGCAGCGTTTCATGTAGCCACTGCAGACCGCCTAAGAGGGTGAATCCCAAGAGGAGGGTGGTCTGGATGATGATGTCAATAAAACTGAGTTTGAGTTTACTAATGCTATAGTCAGCCGCCTTCTGATGGTCGGCTAAACTGATTTTGCTGGCAAAATCGCGGGGGACTTCTGCGCGGTGTTTAGCAATATGCTGAATCTGGCGACTATTGAGGTAATAGCGAGTCGCCACGCTGAAGCAGAGGGCTAATAAAAACAAAAAAGTAAATGTCATGAGATGATTATAAAGATGAGTACAAGTAGAAAGAATGACCGCCTTGTTTGGGTGGATATGGAAATGACCGGTTTGGACCCCCAGACTGACCGGATTTTGGAAATTGCCATGATAGTGACTGACGCCGATCTCAATCTGGTGGCTGAGGGCCCGGTTTTGGTGATTCACCAATCTGATGAATTATTAGACAAAATGGATGCCTGGAATAAGGGCACTCATGGTCGTTCTGGCTTGATTGATAAGGTGAAAGCCAGCACCTTGAGCGAAACCGAGGCCGAGCAGGCCTGCCTACAGTTTCTCAAGGAGCATGTGAAGTCGAGCACCTCGCCCATGTGTGGTAATACGATTCATCAAGATCGTCGCTTTATGGTGCGTTACATGCCCAAACTTGAATCCTATTTCCATTACCGCAATATTGACGTTTCTACCGTTAAAGAGCTCTGTAAACGTTGGCATCCTGAGATTGCCAAAGGATTTCAAAAAAAGCAGGCCCATACCGCATTGGCAGATATTTTGGAGTCTGTCGATGAATTGCGCTATTACAGAGATAAGCTCTTTATACCGACGCTAGGTGATGAGCCGATTGCGGAGGATCGCTAATGTTTTGGCGTATTGCCGGGATTATTACTCCCGTTGTTCTGATTATTTTGGTGGGCTATCTGTATGGGCGTAAGGCGCATCCTGATATGGCGGGTATCAATAAGGCCACCTTGGATGTCATCGCACCACTCTTAGTGGTATCAGCCTTCGTTAGTAAAGACTTTGTCTTGATTGACCAGTGGAGTCTGCTCTTGTGTGGTGTCGCGATTGTGGTCGGCTCAGGTATTTTGGCATGGCCGATTGCCAAAATCAGTGGCATGGATCCCAAAACCTTTGTGCCGCCGATGATGTTCAATAATTGCGGCAATATGGGTTTACCTTTGGCCGTTTTTGCCTTCGGCAGCGCTGGCTTAGCCCCGGCAGTCGCCTTGTTTGCAGTATCTAATCTGATGCATTTCACACTGGGTGTGAAGTTGGTGAACCCGCGCGCACACATCAGTGGTGTATTTGCTAACCCGATGGTGATTGCCACCATCATTGGCATTGTGCTCTCTAGCACCAAGCACTTATTTACCCTACCGGAACCCCTTTATATTTCTATCAAGCTATTGGGCGATGCGACGGTTCCCTTGATGCTCTTTTCCTTGGGCGTGCGTATGAAAGACGCCAATTTGAGTCATTGGCGTGAAGGCTTTTTGGGCGCCATTGTTTGTCCCATCACCGGTCTCATCATTGCACTTTTAATAGCGCCATGGATTGAAATGAGTGATTTGCAAAGGGGCTTACTCTTTGTTTTTGCTAGCTTACCGCCGGCTGTACTTAATTTTCTAGTCGCTGATCGTAATCATCAAGAGCCTGAGCGTGTGGCGTCTATTGTGCTCCTAGGTAATATTTCCGCGATGATTTTTGTGCCGATTGGACTGTATCTAGGTTTGCGCTAAAGTCAGCATGGGGGTATCTCCCATGCTTAAGCTTTCAGAGCCGCTGCGCGACGTGTAATGATGGTGTTCGCTAGTGTTTCAGCTAATTCTTTTTCTGGTGTAAAGGAGTCACCTAAGCCTTCTTGAGTGAACAGCTCTACGTCTTCGTCAGTATTCGCACGAATCAAGATTTGGATACTGGGATTTAAGGTTCTCGCAGTTTCTACCATCTGCTGAATACCCACGGCATCTTTCACAGCAATAATTAAAAAGGCCGCACGTGCAATGTGCGCCTGAATCAGGACTGCTGGATCACTCGCGTCACCACAAACTGCGGGTTGATTATTTTTGCGTAAGTTTTCAACCACCTCGCGGCTTTGTTCAGCAATCACCACTGAAATATTTTCTGCCTGTAGGCGAGCGGCGATATGACGACCTACTCGACCATACCCCACCACCACTACTTGACCGTTGAGGAGGTCATGATGGGTCGACATCGGTAGTTGGGCTAGAGGATCATCGCGAAGATCTAATTTGCGTGCGAACTCAGAGTTTTTCTTTGCCCATTCGATGGCCGGTGAAATCGTATAAAAAGTCAGTGAGTTAGCAGCAATCGAGATCAGGGCTCCTGCCAAGATCAAGCTATAGCCTTCTGCCGGCAGCATATTCATCGCTAAGCCCATGCCTGCCAAGATAAATGAGAACTCACCAATTTGAGCCAAGCTAGCTCCCACAGTCATCGCTGTATTGAGTGGATAACGGAATGCTAATACTAGGGCGATGGCAGCAATCGTTTTGCCGATCATAATGATCGCCACCACAATCAATAATTTCAGGGGCTCATTGATTAAGATTTGTGGATCAAAGAGCATGCCCACAGAGACAAAAAACAGTACGGCAAATGCGTCTCTTAGAGGTAGAGATTCATCAGCGGCGCGATGGCTGAACTCTGATTCACGCATCATCATGCCGGCAAAGAAAGCTCCTAGGGCAAAAGATACATCGAAGAGTTTTGCCGCACCAAATGCCACACCAATCGCAATGGCTACCACGGACAAAGTGAATAGTTCACGCGAACCTGATTTGGCTACTAGCCATAATGTTTTCGGTAAGACACGTTTACCTACAATCAACATGAGCACTATGAAAGCTGTGACCTTGGTCAATGTCACGGCTATCGATTGACCGATGTCAGATAAGCTAGCCGCATTACCGCTGGCGTCACTTAAAAATTCATGGGCGACGGGGAGGAGCACCAATACCAAAACCATGACCAGATCTTCGACCACTAGCCAGCCTACGGCAATGCGCCCATTCGCAGAATCAAGGATGCCACGACTCTCCAGTGCCTTGAGCAATACCACTGTACTTGCGACCGATAAACTTAAACCAAAAACGAGGGCGGCCTCAATCGACCAACCCCAAAAGAGTGCGACGGCACCTCCCAATACGACGGCAGCCAAGATTTGAAAGATTGCTCCTGGGATGGCAATTTTTCTAACAGACATGAGGTCTTGTAATGAAAAATGTAGACCTACGCCAAACATCAAAAGCATTACGCCTATTTCAGCGAGCTGTGTAGCGAGCCCCATATCAGCCTGAAAGCCAGGCGTCGATGGGCCAATCAAAATACCGGCGATCAGGTAACCCATGAGCGGGGGCATCTTTAAAAGATTGGCCAGATAGCCAAAAATCAGGGCTAAACCAAAACCAACCGCCAAAATCGCAATCAGACTAATGTCATGAGGCATAACAAACTTTCTTATGAATGATTCGAGTGTAGTCGAATCAAAAAATCATGGTTGACGTAAGGCTGATTTGGGACGAAAGGTTTTCACGATGGCGGGGTCAGTCTCAATATAGGGGCCACCGATCAGATCGATACAGTAGGGCACTGCGGCAAAGATGCCCGGCACGATTGATTGCCCATGTTCATCCTTTAGCCCTTCGAGAGTCTCGGCAATAGCTTTGGGTTGGCCAGGCAGATTGATGATGAGTGCCGCGTGATCAGTGATCTCACGTAAAACGGCAACTTGCCGAGACAAAATTGCTGTTGGTACAAAGCGCAGGCTAATTTGGCGCATTTGCTCGGCAAAACCGGGCATCTCGCGGGTGGCAACGGCTAGGGTCGCCTCTGGCGTGACATCGCGACGTGCTGGGCCTGTACCCCCTGTGGTCAAAACTAGATCGCAACCATAGTCATCGATCAGTTCTAACAAGGTCGAGCTGATGAGGTCTTTTTCATCAGGGATGAGGCGTGTTTCGCAATGAAGGGGGCCACGAATCACTCGTTGGAGCCAGCTTTCTAATGCTGGAATACCTTCATCGGTGTAGACCCCGCGACTCGCGCGATCGGAGACGGAGACGAGGCCAATCACGATTTCATCAGGGTGCTGCCGCTCGTACTTGAATTTTTTCGATAGGTTTTTGCTCATGATTCTGTAATTCTAGCTATGATTGCAGGATGTTTTCACATTCAGCCCCACAATTTCAGGAATTAATTCAATATTTGCTTGAAGAAGCAAAGGCTTTAGGCGCTACAGATGCCGCTGCTGAGATTTCAGAAGGCTATGGTTTATCCGTGGCGGTGCGTAAAGGTGCGATTGAAACGATTGAACACAATCGCGATAAGCAAGCGGGTGTAACAGTCTTTATTGGTCAGAGACGCGGCAATGCTGGTACGAATGATTTTTCAAAGCCTGCATTAAAAGCGGCTGTTGAGGCTGCATTTCATATTGCGCGACATACTGCAGAAGATGATTGTGCGAGTTTGGCTGCGCCTGAGTTATTAGAAAAACACCCTCAAGACTTGGATTTGTATCACCCTTGGGATTTGAGTACCGAGGAGGCTGTAGAAATCGCCCGTGCTACAGAATCTGCTGCTTTGGATGTGAGTACACAAATCAATAATAGTGATGGAGCCAGCGTTTCTGCACAACAATCCCATTTCATGCTGGGCACGAGCCAAGGCTTTATGGGAGGTTACCCAGTATCTCGTCATTACATTGCTTGCACACCGATTGCCACGGATAGCCAAGGAGCGATGCAAAGAGATAATTGGTACAGTACCTCACGCGTACCTCAAGAATTAGCGAGTCCAAATGCCATCGGTCAGTATGCCGCTCGTCGTACACTTGCACGCCTAGGGGCTCGTTCGCTAACGACGCGTCATTGTCCTGTATTGTTTGAGGCTCCTTTAGCGGCAGGCTTGCTAGGCGCTTTTGTTCAGGCCATCTCGGGTGGGGCGCTGTATCGTCAGTCTAGTTTTTTGCTTGACAGCTTAGGTCAAGAGATCTTTCCCCAGCATATTGATCTGTATGAGGACCCTCATCAACCTCGCTTAACGGGTAGTGCGCCTTTTGATGATGAAGGCGTCAGAACTCAGGCTCGTTACGTGGTCAAGGCGGGCGTTGTGCAAGGCTATTTTTTAAGTACCTACTCGGCTAAGAAGTTAGGCATGACTACCACTGGCAATGCTGGTGGTTCCCACCATTTGCATTTACGTAGTCGCCTGACTCGTAAAAATGATGATCTGCCAGCCATGCTCAAAAAAATGGGTACTGGCTTATTGGTGACTGATCTCATGGGGCAGGGGGTGAACTACGTCAATGGCGACTATTCACGAGGTGCTTTTGGCTATTGGGTAGAAAACGGTGTGATTGCATATCCTGTACAAGAAATCACGATTGCCGGTAATTTAAAAGAAATGTTCCGTCAGATTATCGCTATTGGTGCCGATGAAATTATTCGTGGTACCAAACAGACGGGTTCTATTTTGCTAGAGAAGATGGCTATCGGTGGTCGCTAGACCAGCGAAGCAATTACAAAAGACGACTCTTATAATTCACAAAGGCGTAGCCAATTTCTCCGTTGTGATGCGTTTCACGTGATACTTCTTCCCACATTTCTGGATCAATTTCTGGAAAGTGCGCATCACCAACAACCTCTAAATCTACTTCTGTAACGATTAAGCGATCAGCATAGGCCATCGCTTGGTCATAGATTTGTGCGCCACCAATGATAAAGACCAAAGGTGAGCCTTGGCAGGCGTCGATTGCATCATCTAAGGAGGAGAATACTTCAGCATCTTCTGCATGAAAGCGCGGCGTTCTACTGACGACGATATTGCGTCGGCCAGGGAGCGCTTTGCCAAGAGATTCCCAAGTATTGCGACCCATGATGATGGGGTGTCCCATCGTGGTTTGTTTGAAATGCTTGAGATCCTCAGGGAGTTTCCAAGGTAATTCATTTTCAATACCGATCACGCCGTTTTTGGCGCGCGCCACAATGATGCACAGTTCCATAGTGATTTTATTTCTGAGTGATCTGTCATTAAACAGCGACAGGAGCTTTAATAGGAGGATGGTGTTGATAGCCGATCAGTTCAAAATCTTCATACTCGTAGGCAAAAATACTTTCTGGCTTTCTCTTGATCGATAGCGTGGGCAGGGCGAGTGGCTCACGGGACAGTTGAAGCTGAACTTGCTCTAGATGATTCGTATAGAGATGGCAGTCGCCACCCGTCCACACAAAATCGCCGACCTCTAAGCCCGTTTGCTGCGCAATCATATGCGTGAGTAGCGCATAGCTCGCAATATTAAAGGGGACGCCCAAAAAGATATCGGCACTACGCTGATAGAGTTGGCAAGATAAGCGCCCATCTGCAACATAAAACTGAAAGAAGGCATGGCAAGGGGGTAAGGCCATGCGCGGAATATCTGCGACGTTCCAAGCTGACACAATCAAGCGACGTGAGTCTGGATTGGTTTTAATTTGATCCATCAACTGGCTAATTTGATCAATGTGTTCGCCATTAGGAGCAGGCCAAGAGCGCCACTGATAGCCGTAAATAGGACCTAATTCACCATCTTCTTTGGCCCATTCATCCCAAATGGTCACACCACGTTCTTTGAGCCAATTGTTATTGGTGCTGCCTTGCAAAAACCAAAGTAGTTCATAGATGATCGACTTGAGATGGAGCTTCTTCGTCGTTACAACAGGAAAGCCCTCGCGCAAATTAAAGCGCATTTGGTGGCCAAATACGGATAGGGTGCCAGTGCCGGTGCGATCAGATTTATGAGTGCCATGATCGAGAACATGGCGCATGAGGTCGTGATATTGCTTCATGCTGTCATTCTAGCTGATTCGTTTTTGGCAAAAGTAATCACGTGATCGACTTCCAGGCGAATGCCAATTTTTTCACCAATCGCATGATCGTGGTGACTAGGCACCATGGCCATCAGTTCTTGTCCAGAATCGAGTTTTAGCTTGTATAGAAAATCACCGCCCCTAAAAGCCTTGTGTGTGACTTCAGCTTGTAGGGGGCTATGGTCATCATGCACGATATCATCCGCACGCAAAAGTACATCCACCACTTCACCGGGCAAGCCATAGCTTGATTGTGGCAAAGGCAGTTCACCAATTTCAATTTTTACTGAGGGGCCCGCCTGAGTGACGCCAGGTACAAACACCCCATACCCCACGAAGTCCGCCACAAAACGAGTGGCAGGACGGTGATAAAGATTGTAGGCGCTGTCCCATTGCACCAATTGACCATTGACCATGACGCCTACATCATCAGCAATGGCAAAGGCTTCAAATTGGTCATGCGTGACCAAGAGGGCCGTAGCCCCATTGGCTTTGAGAATCTCGCGTACTTCGCTGGCTAGTTTTTCTCTTAAATCGACATCAAGGTTCGAAAACGGTTCGTCTAAGAGGAGAAGTTCAGGTTCTGGGGCCATAGCACGGGCTAGAGCAACGCGTTGCTGTTGTCCTCCAGAAAGTTCATGAGGGTAGCGTGAACCAATGCCGGGTAAGCCCACGCGTGCGAGCCACTCATCTGCTTTTTTGAGGGCTTCGGGCTTAGATAGATGTCGTAAACCAAAAGCCACGTTTTCAGCATTACTTAAATGAGGAAAGAGGGCATAGTCCTGAAAGACCACGCCCACACGACGTTTTTCGGGGGCAATCGTTAATTCGGGTGAGCTCACTACTTGTTGATCAAGCGTAATCTTGCCAGCGCTCACAGGTTCAAAACCACAAATCGCCCGCAGGACCGTCGATTTGCCACAGCCTGATGGGCCGAGTAAGCAACCAATCCGGCCATGACGCAGTTGCAGGCTTAAGCCGTTCACCACCGGGTTCCAAGAGCCGTATTTAGCCCCAGGATAACCCACATGAATCCCATCAATATTTAAATGTATTGGATTGTTATCGATAATCATTCTTATAATTGTCGCATCTTGCAAGTTCGAATAACACCTATTTTGCTCTCCATTTTATTGGCCTTGCCAATTTTGGGGATTTTTGCCGCCTTACTGATGCCCTCTGAGCAAAGTGGTGGGGTTTTGGCGCATTTAGCCAGTACGGTCATGCCTGCTTATGCAGGAACGACTCTAGTGCTAGCCATCGGTGTAGCCTTAGGGGTTGCCAGTATGGGCATCATCACGGCTTGGTTGGTCTCCACCTGTGATTTTCCCGGTAAAAAAATCTATGAGTGGGCTTTGATTTTGCCTCTAGCTATGCCTACCTATGTCATGGCTTATGCCTACACGGACTTCTTTCAGTACTCAGGTCCGGTGCAAAGCCTGTTGAGAGACCTTTTGGGTGTTCAACAATTGCCATGGTTTCCTGAGCCTCGTTCATTATGGGGCGCCATTTGTGTGTTGAGCTTAGCGCTTTACCCTTACGTGTATCTCTTATGTAGAACGGCTTTTTTAGAACGTAGTCCGCGCATGCTCGATGCGGCACGTACTTTAGGCGCTGGACCTTGGCAGGCGTTTTGGCAAATTGCATTGCCCATGGCTAGACCTGCAACGATGGCCGGTGTGGCTTTAGCCTTGATGGAGGCTGTTGCTGATTATGGTGCGATGGTTTACTTTGGGGTGCAGACTATGACCACGGGTATATATCGTGCTTGGTTAAATATGGGAGATCGAACTGCAGCCGTGCAATTATCGGCCATGCTCCTTGGCGTCATTCTTCTGCTTTTAATTATGGAGCATGCGAGTCGCAAACAAATGCGCTTTGCATCCGGCTCACAACGCTTTCGTCAGATTCAACCTTGGCGTTTGCGAGGCCGTTTAGCTTTTTGGGCCAGCCTATCATGTGCCTTACCCTTGCTATTTGGTTTTGTATTGCCCGTCATCATCATGGCCTACCTGGCGATCACCAGTGGGCAGGCCTTGAGTGAGCGTTATGGCATTTGGTTAAGTAATACCTTGATCTTAGCCAGTATTACAGCCAGCGCAGGAGTTTTGATTGCTATCTGGCTAGCTTACAGTGCACGTATTGCGCGGGGCCGTTTGCAAGAGTGGATGAATCGTATGGTCAGTTTAGGTTATGCCGTGCCGGGTACTGTCTTAGCAGTGGGTGTGTTGATACTAGTCGGACTTTTTGATTTGAGTTGGCTGCTCTCTGGTAGCGTTGTCATTTTGATATATGCCTACCTTACTCGTTTCTTATCATCAGGCTTGCAGACTGTTGAGGCAGGCTTGAGCAAAATCACGCCCAATATGGATGCGAGTGCTAAAAGTTTGGGGGCAGGTCGTATCGAGCTTTTACAGCGAGTTCATTTGCCACTCTTAAGGCGTAGTCTTTTGACGGCGGGGCTCTTAATTTTTGTTGATGTCATGAAAGAGCTGCCGGCGACCTTGGTCTTAAGGCCGTTTAATTTTGACACGCTGGCTGTGATTACTTATCAATTGGCCGCTGATGAACGTTTAGCTGAAGCCGCTTGGCCTGCCTTGACGATTGTTTTAGCGGGTTTAATACCGGTGATTATTCTGTCGCGAGCCATGTCGCGCGATCGCTAGTGCGACCGATTTTTAACACCCAATAATTCTTGAAGTTTGGATGATGAGGTCGTATAGAGTAATTCTTGACGGCTTGGATTCAAGTGAGAGCCGATATCGTAGGCAGCCAAACTGGCTTCATGAAAACCGCAGACAATCAGTTTCTTTTTGCCAACATAAGTATTGATATCGCCCACGGCATAGATCCCAGGAATATCAGTGACAAAAGTTCCTGGATGAACAGGGATTAATTTTTGTTGCATGGCCAAACCCCAGTGAGCTATTGGGCCTAGTTGTGGAGATAGGCCTGTGCTTGCGATCAGATAGTCGCCAGGCAGCACGTATTCTTCGCCTTGGCTATCGAGGAGTTCAAAACCAGAGAGTCGACCCTCATTGCAGGTAAAGCCTCTGATTTGAGCCGTGATTCTCTGGACTTGGCCATGATGCACGAGGCTATCTAAATCAGATGGGTTGTAGCGTACGAGTTCTAATTCATCTCGGCGATAGATCCAAGTCACTGAGTGCTTGGTAGATAGTTCGCGGACCATTTCAAAGCAGTGATCATCAGCGCCATAGACGACGACCCTTGCACTCTCTGGGATTGAGCTCGGAGCTTCGAAATAAAAGACTTGTTTGCCTTCGTACTGCTCTAGACCAGGTAGCTTTAACTTCTTGGGTAAAAAAGCGCCAGTACCTGCTGCGATGATGATTTTCTGACAAATAAATTCATGAGCTTGAGATGTTTTCACATAAAAATGCGCTGCATCGATTTGTTCAAGTGCAGTCACTTGAGTCTTGTAATGGATGGATATATGAAAAGGTTCTAGCTGTTGGAGTAAGCGATCGCGCAGCTCGAGCCCGGAACACGCGGGTATACCGGGTAAATCATAGATGAGCTTATCGGGGTAGAGTTGTGCACATTGACCACCTGCCTTAGGCAGGCAATCGATGATTTGTGCTTTAACTTCTAGGAGGCCTAATTGAAAAGCTGCAAATAAACCGGCAGGGCCGGCACCGATAATCAGGGCTTGGCAATGGGTGGCATCGGAATAACGATTCTCAGCCATCTGCATAGCATTTAGCGTATCAGTTCTTGCGTCTTATTCTTGACGTCTTTCCACTGATCGGCATCAGGGAGGGGTTCTTTAGATTTAGTAATCGATGGCCACTTACCAGCGAGTTCGGCATTCATCTGAATATAAGCTTGTTGATCGCCAGGAACATCATCTTCAGCATAGATCGCATTGACTGGGCATTCGGGTACACAAACCGCGCAATCAATGCACTCATCTGGATCAATGACCAAAAAATTAGGGCCTTCACGAAAACAATCAACAGGGCATACATCAACACAGTCAGTGTATTTGCAGCGGATGCATGATTCAGTCACTACGTAGGTCATATAAATACAGTCGTATCGGTAAAAACCTTATTTTACCTGATGAAGTCTATCCAAGCCTCTCACGACCAAGCCTGAACTGGCGAAGTAGCCTGCATACCTCATTGACCCCAATGAAATACAATAGTTCGTCAATAGACCGCAGTAGCCGTAAAAAACATATTTTTTAGGGCTATTGAATAAGATCACTCATGAACAAAAAAATAACAGGAGACTGCTGATGAGTTCTAAGCCAAAAATTTTGGTAGCACGTGCCATTTTTCCAGACATCTTAGAGCGTTTAAAAGAGCATGCGGAAGTCGAGTCCAATCAATCTGACCGTATTTGGACTACTGATGATTTGAAGGCAGCCTTGGCTGATAAAGATGGTGCGATTGTCACAGGTGGTGAAAAGATAGATGCTCATACTTTAGGCAATGCCAAGCAACTCAAAATTGTTTCTAATATTGCAGTCGGCTACAACAACTTCGATATGGCCGCTCTCA
Source organism: Polynucleobacter sp. MWH-Loch1C5 (assembly GCF_018881775.1). Taxonomy (GTDB): domain Bacteria; phylum Pseudomonadota; class Gammaproteobacteria; order Burkholderiales; family Burkholderiaceae; genus Polynucleobacter. Next base: position 341,136 of record NZ_JACVPR010000001.1, on the reverse strand, counting down.
AGGCTGCCAATATCATGGCTACAAACACCCCTGATGTATTGACAGATACCACAGCCGATTTGGGATTTGCTTTGATGATGGCTGCTGCACGTCGCGTGACGGAGTTAGAGCATTGGTTGCGCGGTGGAGATTGGAAGAAATTCTCGATTTATGATGCCCCCCTCGGTGTTGATATTCATCACAGCACGCTCGGCATTATGGGTATGGGACGTATTGGTCAAGCGATTGCTCGACGTGCCCGTGGTTTTGACATGAAAGTCCGTTACTACAATCGTTCCCGCCTGCCTGTAGATCAAGAGCAGGCGTGTGGTGCAGAGTATGTGGACCGCGAGACTTTGCTCAAAGAATCAGACCACATCATCTTGGTAATGCCCTATACGCCAGAAAATCATCATTTATTCGGTGAAAAAGAGTTGGCACTCATGAAGCCGACTGCCACTTTGGTCAATATTGCGCGCGGTGGCATTGTGGATGAGTTGGCTCTTGCTAAAGCTTTAGAGCAGGGTAAGATTTTCTCAGCGGGCTTAGATGTGTTTGAGGGTGAGCCGAGCGTCAGACCTGAGTTGCTAGCGCAAAAGAACATAGTCTTAGCACCTCATGTAGGCAGTGCTACAGAGAAAACCAGACGTGCCATGATTGAGTTAGCCATTAAAAACTGTATGGCTGGCTTACAGGGACAAACGCCCCCTAATTTGCTGAGTTCATAAGATCCATCAGAGCGCAGTTGAGCTTAAAGTCCCAAGAGATTAATAATTCCTAATCGGAGTTATTAATCTTGTTGGTGCTCTGACTTACTAAGGGGGACTTCAGTTTCTCGGATGGCCACTTCAATGCCACCAAATTTATCGGCTACCCAGTTATAAACTTTGCAGGCGATCCAAAGCAAACCAAAACCAATTAAGGCGTTAAGAACGAGTGCAGAGATGACTGTGAAACCCGGTAACTCCCCGTCGCGCACAAAAGCCACAAATAAAGCTAAAAGCACAATCGGCACTGAAAAGCTCAGATAGACCAAAACTAAGGTTTTGGCAGTATGTAAAGGATCGACGTAAATGATCTCTTTTTTAGGGCGGGTCGTATGGGGCATAAATTCGTTAGCTAAATACCGGCTAGGCGTGATTGTCGCATTTTATCTGAATTTGTGAAGCAATGTTGCAATGCAATATATATTTCTTATATTGAATTAGATCAGCCCGTTAAAAAGTTGCACGGGGACCGTGTCGCCCACATTCAGAGACTCTTGTTCATGATCAAGGACAATCAGGCAATTGGCAGCGACCATAGAACTTAACATACCTGAGCCTTGTGAGCCCGTCGTGCGAACTTCCAGTTGACCATTGGCTAAACGCTGACAGATTCCTCTTTGATATTCTGTACGACCCGCACGTTTACGAATAGGTTCTGCCAGAACAGCATTGACCAGTAGAGGTTCCAAGCTTTGGCCACCCCCTAAGAGATGTAAAGCTTCTTGTACGAACTGATAAAAAGTCACCATCACTGCCACAGGGTTTCCTGGTAAACCAAACAGTAAAGCCTCGTCTTCGGCAGCTTTTAAATGACCAAACGCCATCGGTCGACCCGGTCGCATAGCGACTTTCCAAAAATCAATGGACCCGAATTCTTGCATGATTTGTTTGGTATAGTCTGCTTGCCCGACCGATACGCCCCCTGAAGTGATGATGACATCGCAGGTTTTGAGTGCTTTATGAAAGACCTCGCGTAATTCCTTGGGATCGTCACGCACAATACCAAAGTCATGGGTTTGAACACCCAGGCGGGTGAGCATACCCATGAGGGTATAACGATTGCTGTCATAGGCTGAGCCACTATCGAGAGTTTCACCCAAAGAGCGTAGTTCAGAGCCTGTAGAAAAAAAGCCTACAGATACTTTTTGATAGACCGATACTTGAGCAATTCCCAAACCTGCTAATAAACCAAGATGTGCTGGGCTCAGCATTTGACCTTGGGCGAGCGCCAATTGTCCGGTAGATAGTTCTTCACCACGCAAGCGCACGTTATCACCGGGTCGCACAAGATCGCATTGAAAGCGAATGAACTGATTATCGACTTTAACCAGTTCCTGGGGAATGACAGTGTCGCAACCATCTGGTAGGGGGGCGCCTGTCATGATTCGTGCACAGGTGCCGCTGGCTATGACGCATTTTTCAGTATGACCTGCAAAAATCGTATGTGCAACTTCTAGACTGATGGTCTCATGACCGGATAGGACGCTACCATTAAAGGCGTAACCATCCATCGCAGAATTATTGGCCGAGGGGATGTCAATCGGTGAGAGGATATCCTCTGCAAGAATTCGCCCGAGGCTAGTTTCTAAAGCAATCATTTCACGAGTGCGTTGACGACCGAGTGGCTCACATACTGCACGAATTAAATCGCGCACTTTGTCAACGGGTAGATCTTCAGAAGAAGGATGAGCCATGAGGATAATTCTTCAACCACCAATATAGGACATTTCTACTTTGGGCTTATTAGCTAACTCTGGTGAGCCGCGCAATTCAGAGTAGCGATCTGAACGGGTAGACCAAATTTGCGCAATCGCATTACTAATTTCCAGATCTGTTTTACCCGAGCGCAATAATGCGCGCAGGTCATAACCTTCTGTCGCAAACAAACACAAATACATCTTACCTTCGGTGGATAGGCGCGCGCGCGAACAGTCTTTACAGAAAGCTTGTGTCACACTGGAAATCACGCCGACTTCACCGCTGCCATCTAAGTAGCGCCAGCGTTCGGCGACCTCACCGGGGTAATTAGGATCAATATTCGTGAGTGGAAATTCAGCATGGATACGTTCAATAACTGCAGCTGAAGGCATGACCTCGGCCATATTCCAGCCATTCGATGCCCCTACATCCATGAACTCAATAAAGCGCAGGATGATGCCGCTATTTTTAAAGTAACGTGCCATCGGAATAATTTCTTGGTCGTTCGTCCCTTTCTTAACGACCATATTCACTTTAATATTTTTAAAGCCCGCCTCTTGTGCAGCCCGAATACCATCGAGTACATCTTCAACTGGATAGTCGACATCATTCATGGCCTTAAAAGTGGCATCGTCCATTGAGTCTAGGCTGACCGTTAAACGTGATAAACCTGCATTGAATAAGCTCTGTGCTTTTTTGCGTAAGAGACTACCATTCGTCGTCAGTGTTAAATCGATCGGTGCCCCTGAGACAGTTTTGAGCGGAGCTAACATTTCGATCAAGCGCTCAAGATTTTTACGTAGTAGGGGTTCGCCTCCGGTTAAACGAATTTTCTCGACACCATGAGCGATGTAAATCTTGGCCAAGCGAACAATTTCTTCAAAAGATAATAATTCTTGATGCGCTAAATAAGGATAGTTTTTGTCAAAGATTTCCTTGGGCATGCAATAGGTGCAACGAAAGTTGCAACGGTCTGTGACAGAAATTCTGAGGTCATGAAGGCGGCGAGCGCGTGTATCTGTCAATAGACCAGTCGCTTCCTGAAGTTGATCAGGAATGACTGGGGTATGACTGCCGATTTTGCGTTGGCGTTCGTCAATGAGGGGAATGACTTTTTCAGACATGCCCCCATTGTAGAGCTAACTCTGTTTTTGGATGGTTTGCTCTTTACCGCCGGTTTCCACCAAAACCATAGGGCCATTCGGCAGCTCTGGGGCAGGTTTAGGTTCGCGTGGCGGGTGCTGAACCACGGGTTCAGATTCAATCTGTGAACGAACTTCAGCTAATTTGGCTTGATCGGTATTGACCCAAACCATGCCTGCTGACGCAATTACGCCTTGTAGGTCAGATTCCTTGAGAGCCTGGAACTCGACTTTAGGTAATTCAGCGGGGGCAGGGGCAATAGCCGCTGGCGCTGGCTCAGCAGGTGCTGAGCTAGTCAGGGGTGCAGCAACTGCTTCTGCAGGGACTACAGCTTCTAGGGTGAAGCTACTCGTAGCGGCAGTCGTGTTGGCAACAATCGCTGCGGCTTCATTAGAAGTCTCTACTGGATTCTCTACAGAGTTATCGGTGCGCTCACGGCGGTTGCGACCACGGCGGTTACGACCGCGACGACGCTCTTCTCCCCCCTCTGCTTGAGGTGCGGCATGTGTTAAAGCGTCCTGAGCTTCTGCAAGGCCAGTATCTGCATTCTCAGTCTTCGCATTGGCTTGAGCTTGAGCTGCGTTTTGGCGTTGACGTTCTTTACGAGCGGCATTACGTTCTGCATTACGTTCACGTTGCTCTTGTTTTTGTTCTTCGGTACGAACTGGTCTATCAGCACGTGGCTGCTGACCTTCACGTTGACCGTCTTTTTGATGATCGCGACCACCACGCTTGTTGCGCTCACGATGACGGCCTCGACCCTGGCGCTCATTTTTGGGTTCTTCTTTAGGCGCTGGGCTAGAAGAAAATAATTTCTTAATGAAACCTAAGAAGCCACCACTAGAAGAGCTAGCAGAGCTGGTTTTGCGCTCAGGGCGTGGTGAAGACATCGGCGCTGGTTGGCTCGGTGTCACCCCTTTCACCGCAGCTTCTTGGCGGGGGCGATTTTCTGCTTCACGACGATTGAGGATCGTATCGGACTCGAGCTCTTTGCTCGCATCTTCTGCCATGACATAGCTAGCTTTCGGATCATCGAGACGAGGGTCATCGTGTCTTAAACGCTCGAGCTTGTAATGGGGTGTTTCTAAGTGCTTATTAGGCAATAAGAGAATATTGACCTTAAAGCGATTTTCAATCTTGATCACTTCATTGCGTTTTTCATTGAGCAAGAAGGCAGCCACATCCACAGGGACCTGGCAATGGATCGCAGCGGTGTTGTCTTTCATCGCCTCTTCCTGAATGATGCGCAAGACTTGCAAGGCTGAAGATTCAGTATCACGGATGTGACCAGTGCCATTACAGCGTGGACAGGTCACATTGCTGCTCTCTGAGAGTGCAGGGCGTAAACGTTGACGAGACAGTTCTAAAAGACCAAAGCGAGAAATCTTACCCATCTGAACACGGGCGCGATCATGGCGTAGGGCATCTTTTAAGCGTTGCTCGACTTCTTTTTGATTCTTAGCTGACTCCATATCGATGAAGTCGATCACAATCAAGCCACCGAGATCGCGCAAACGCATCTGGCGAGCGACTTCATCAGCAGCTTCTAAATTGGTGCGTGTGGCAGTTTCTTCAATATCTGAGCCACGAATAGCGCGCGCTGAGTTGACATCAACTGATACTAAAGCTTCGGTATGGTCGATGACGATAGCGCCACCCGATGGTAATGAGACGGTACGAGAGTAGGCAGTCTCAATTTGATGCTCGATTTGGAAACGAGAAAACAGAGGAACGTCATCAGAATAACGTTTTACGCGTGTCACGTTATCAGGCATCACCACTGACATGAAGGAGTGGGCCTGCTCGTAAATCTCATCGGTATCGATGAGGATTTCACCAATATCAGGCTGGAAGTAGTCACGAATGGCACGAATGACTAAGCTGGACTCCAGATAAATCAGGAGTGGGGCGTTATTACCTTTGGCAGCCTCATCAATGGCTTTCCAGAGTTGCATGAGGTAGTTCAAGTCCCACTGTAATTCTTCAGCGCTACGACCGATACCTGCGGTGCGGGCAATAATACTCATGCCATCGGGTACAGTCAGTTGAGCCATCGCTTCGCGTAATTCATTGCGGTCTTCGCCCTCAATGCGGCGTGATACACCACCGCCACGTGGATTGTTGGGCATGAGAACCAAATAACGACCTGCTAGAGAGATAAAACTCGTGAGCGCAGCACCCTTATTGCCACGTTCTTCTTTCTCCACTTGAACGATGATCTCTTGACCTTCTTGCAAAGCATCTTTGATGCCGGCATTGCGGACATCCACACCTTCTTTAAAGTAGGCGCGGGATACTTCTTTGAATGGCAAAAAGCCATGACGTTCTTCGCCATAATTGACAAAGCAGGCTTCTAATGAAGGTTCGATGCGGGTGATAACACCCTTGTAGATATTGCCCTTACGCTGTTCGCGACCGGCAGTTTCAATATCAATATCGATGAGTTTTTGGCCATCGACAATCGCTACGCGCAATTCCTCTTGTTGCGTTGCGTTAAATAACATGCGTTTCATAAATACTCTCCGTTGTGTGGCGGCAGCCATCGCAAAGGCGAAACGGAAATAGACGGTAAGAGTTAGAACTCTCCCTAGTGACTACTTATATGCACTCGCTGACTCCAATCAGCGCTTGCTTAAATTCTTATGTTTCGCGGTTGCGGCACTATGCCGACCTCAATTTTTTTCAATCTGCGTCTCGTTGCTTCAGGGGAGAGGCTTACCCTGGAAATATCTTTCGGCTATTTCGGACCGAGCTTGGCACTTTAGGTTCTCAAATGGCATCATCGAAGTCGCGATGTCAAAATTTGATGTTGTGCAGCAAGATAGAGCATTATATGCCATATGGACTCGAATTCGGTATCCCAACACATTGTTTTATTTGAAGAAGCCGGTCAAAGGCTGGACAATTTCCTCTTTCGCATTGCCAAAGGGGTGCCCAAAACCCATATATATAGGGTAATTCGCTCTGGCGAGGTCCGGGTGAACAAAAAAAGGGCGGATGCCTCCCAAAAACTGGTCGAAGGCGATGTTTTGCGGATTCCGCCCATGCGGGTGGCTGAGTCAACCCAGGCGCAAAGTAGCTATTTATCCCGAAAAATCAGTGAAGATATTCAAATATTGCATGAGGATGAGCACCTGATCGTCGTCAATAAGCCATCTGGGGTGGCTGTTCACGGAGGCTCAGGGGTTTCCTTGGGGGTGATTGAGGCCATGCGTGCCCAACGACCTCAGGCTAAATTTCTGGAGTTGGTTCACCGTTTAGACCGTGACACCTCAGGTTTACTGCTCTTGGCAAAAAAGCGCAGTGCCTTAGTGCATTTACATGAGCAAATTCGCTTGGGGGCGGTCGATAAGCGTTATTGGGCGGTGGTGCATGGTGAGTTTTCGCCAGATAGTCGCGCAAAATCCATCAAATTTCCGCTCTTGAAGTTCAATTTACCCAATGGCGAACGTCGGGTGAGGGTGTCTGCTGAGGGGCAAGCCAGTCACACGATCGTTAAATCTTTACGAACAGATGAGCAGAAATCTTGGACCCTAGTTGAAGCTCAGTTAAAGACCGGTAGAACTCATCAAATACGTGTGCACTTGCAGCATAGTGGTCATCCGATTTTGGGCGATGATAAATACGGGGATGTTGCATTAGATAAGATCTTAAGGCCTAAGCGACTGATGTTGCACGCGCATCGTATTGTTTTTCTGCACCCGGCGCGTGAGGAAAAAATGATGTTTATCGCCAAAGCCCCAGCAGAGTTTTCCGGCTATAGCGTCGAGTAATCCATGAATTTAGCTATGATGTCTTAATAAAAATGCCTGCCATAAGAAAATCAATACAAAGAAATAACAATACAGCTGAGGAGATGCTATGAAGATTGCTTGCTTTCAATACCAAGATCAAATTTCCATTGGCCAAGTGAGCGCCAATGGACAAGAGATGACCCCCTTTATTCTGTCTGCTGATCAACAAGCACTCGTTGCTACGCAAGGGGTGCAATTGATTGTGGAGCTTCAATCTCAAGGTTTGCCATTGCCGGCACAAGCCAAGCCTATCGCGATGAAAGATATTTGTTTGCTAGCGCCGATTCCTAGACCGCGCCGTAACGTCTTTTGTGTGGGTAAAAATTACTTAGATCACGTCAAAGAAGTACAAGCCAGTAAGTTGGGGGAGGCGCAAGGTGCCATGGCGAATTTACCCAAGCATCCAGTTGTTTTCAGTAAGGTACCTGAGAGTGTGATCGGGCCACAAGCCGGCATACAGAATCATGGGGGTGTCACACAAGAGTTAGATTATGAAGCTGAGTTAGCGATTGTGATTGGACGTCAAGGGCGCGCTATTCAAGCCAGTGATGCGCTCGACTACGTGTGGGGCTACACCATTATTAATGATATTAGTGCGCGAGATCTACAGGCTAAGCATGTGCAGTTTCATATTGGGAAAAGCTTAGATACAGCATGTCCTATGGGACCCTATTTAGTCTCTAAAGATGAGCTCAATGCTCAAAAAACTCAAGTCAAATGTTGGGTCAATGATGAGTTGCGTCAGGATGCGAGTACTGAATTGATGATCTTTGATATCCCCACCATCATTGCCAATTTGTCAGCGGGCATGACGCTCTATCCCGGTGATGTGATTGCTACCGGAACTCCGAGCGGAGTCGGTGTAGGCTTTAAGCCACCTCGTTTTCTGAAAAAAGGCGACCGTATCAAGATTGAAATTGATGGGGTGGGTGTTTTAGAAAACCCAGTCGTCTGATCATGAAATACGAACTGATAGTTTGGGATTGGGATGGAACTCTGATGGATTCCACCCCCACGATCGTGCGTTGTATTCAAGATGCATGCCGCGATCTCGCTTTACCTGTGCCGGATGACTCGCTCGCGAGTCATGTCATTGGTCTGGGCGTACAAGACGCCATGCGTGTAGCTGTACCCACCATTACTTTTGAGCAACATCCCCGTTTGGTAGATCGTTTTCGTTTCCATTATTTGAGTAAAGATCACGAGTTAAGTTTGTTTCATGGTGCACGAGAATTACTTCATACCCTCAAAGATCGGGGTCACATGCAAGCAGTGGCAACGGGCAAGAGTCGTAAAGGCCTGAATCGTTCTTTGGGCTTTCATCAACTAGAAACCCTATTTGCGAGTACTCGAACCGCTGATGAAACTTTCCCCAAACCTCATCCAGCTATGTTGATTGAACTATCGGAGGCTTTGATGGTGCCGATGGAAAAGATGTTGATGATTGGGGATACCACACATGATTTATTGATGGCCAAGAATGCGGGAGTCGATGCAGTCGCTGTGACCTATGGGGCGCACCCCAAACATACTTTATTAAAAGAAGACCCCATCTTTATTGCTCACGATGTGGCTGAGTTGCAGTCGTGGTTATTGGCGCAATAGCAGAGCTCTAAAAAATCAAGCACAATTTGGCTATCTCAAGGAAACGCGTCACTATGTCAGATCAAGAACAGCAAAAAGTGTGGGAGCGCCAAGCGCTCGAACATCTATTACTCGAAAACCTGAAGGAGCAGCGGCGTGCGCGTCGCTGGCGCACTGCTGTCAGAGCGATGACGTTGGTCGTTTTTGTCGGTTTGGCCACTCAATTGTTTGATATCGATTGGGGTGGACAGAGTAAAGTCGGGCGCCATACTGCCTTAGTAGATTTACAAGGAGAGATTGCGCCAGATTCCAAAGCGAGTGCAGATAATATTGTGGCTTCATTGAAGTCTGCTTTTGAAAACCCTCACTCCGTGGGCGTGGTTTTGCGCGTCAATAGTCCCGGTGGGTCACCGGTACAGGCGGGCATTATTCATGACGAAATCAAACGCTTGCGCGAAAAATATCCTAATAAACCGATGCATGTTGTCGTCGAAGAGATTTGCGCATCAGGTGGATATTATGTGGCAGTAGCCGGTGAGCAGATTTATGTGGATAAAGCTAGCTTGGTGGGATCAATTGGTGTGGTGATGAGTGGCTTTGGTGTGAAAGGTTTGATGGATAAATTAGGAGTCGAAAGACGCCTCATCACCGCAGGCAAAAATAAGGCGCTTCTGGACCCATTCAGTAAAGAAGACGCTCAACAAAAACAATTCGTTCAAGAAATGCTCAATGAGGTTCACCAGCAATTTATTGATGTGGTGAAAAAAGGTCGCGGTGAGCGTCTTAAAGATCGCCCAGAAATATTCTCAGGTCTGGTTTGGAATGGCGCGCGCAGTATTGAGCTAGGTCTAGTCGATGCGATTGGTAATGTAGATTCAGTGGCGCGCGATGTCATCAAGGCTCCTGAGGTCGTCGATTACACCCTCAAAGAAAATCTAGCGGAGCGCTTTGCAAAACGTTTCGGTGCTGCCTTGGGTGATGGTGTCGCGCGCGTGCTACTACACAGCCAATTACGCTAATAATAAAAAGATGGCTGGACGTTGGTTGAGGTTTTGTAAAGCAGAGACATCGTGCTTCATGAACTTTTGCCACTGAGCGCGCGTTTGAGTGATGATCTTTTGGCTGGGTAGTGTTAAATCACAGGCTAAGCACAGGCGAGTCGAATCACTCGTAGCTGCTATCAAACTATCTAGCATGGCGCTATTGCGATAGGGTGTTTCAATCCAAATTTGCGTCTGTTTACTTTTGCGTGAGTGACTCTCTAGTGCTTTAATCGCCTGCGTGCGCTCATCTGCCGCAGTCGGTAAATAGCCATGAAAGCTAAATGATTGACCATTGAAGCCGCTCGCCATCAAAGCCAACAGAATGGAGCTAGGGCCTACTAGCGGATGAACTGTAATCTTGAGTTCATGGGCAGCTGCAACAATCTCAGCGCCAGGATCAGCAATGGCAGGCAAACCTGCTTCGGACATTAAGCCAAGGGCATGACCATCTAAACAGGGTTTTAGTAAATCCCGTGCTTGCAGGCTGTCGCGATTTTTATGGGAGCCACGCCACTCTTGCATGTGGAGTTGCTGTAATGGATTTTGCAAAGGGCTGTGTTGATCAATCGCTTTTAAGAGGGCGCGACTGGTTTTTGCATTTTCAACAATCCAATATTGGATCTGTGCCGCAATGTGTATCACTTCAGCAGGTATGACCCCTAAGATTTGTTCCTCACGTGCTTCAGAGCCTAAGGTATTGGGTATGAGATAAAGTCCTGGAGCCAGTTTCATTGCAGGGGTAGCGGAAAGCCGGATTGTTTGAGTAACTGCAGTGTTGTGATCAGGGGGAGTCCAACAAGGGCGGTGGGATCATCGCTACGAATGTACTCTAATAAGCTAATCCCGAGTCCTTCGGACTTAGCGCTACCTGCACAGTCATAAGGCTCTTCAGCGCGAAGATAACTCTCAATCGTGGCGTCACTTAAGTTTTTGAAGAGGACCTCAGTGATCACGTTACGAACTTCACAAAAGTGAGGTGCTATCACGCATACGGCTGTATGAAACTTCACTACTTGACCACGCATTGATTGAAGTTGCGCGACTGCACGTTCGTGGTTGCCGGGTTTGCCTAAGAGTTGACCTTGGCAATCAACCACTTGGTCAGAACCAATCACCCAGGCCTGTGGATGCATGTTGGCAATGGCTTGGGCTTTCGCTTGAGCTAGACGTATGGCCAGTGCACTAGGCGTTTCATGAGCGAGAGGGCTTTCATCGGTGTGAGGTGCAAGGCACTGAAAAGGAATTCTTAAGCGCTCTAGTAGTGCGCGTCGATATACCGAAGTAGAAGCCAGAATCAAAGTACTCATAAGATGACCCACATTATGCCTTGGGGGGAGACTATCAATACAATACCCTCATGATGAAACCAAAAAGCTTGTTATTGCAAAATGCACGGGATCTTGAATCGATCGATTTGCTGTCTGGCGCTAGCTATGTGGGCCAGGGTGAGTTGGGCCTTGAGCATTTCCCTAGGATTCAAGCTGAAATTGATACAAGCTCCAGCTTATTGCCTAGTACCTTGGTTTGGGAGTGCCATACCTGGTATGAAGAGGTGTTGGGGGGTACCCCCAAGCACTTTTTGCACTTGAGATTAACTCTAGAAATCCCTTTGACCTGCCAAGCATGTCTCAAGCCTTATGCGCAAGTCATTGAATCTGATAGAGATTATTTATTTTTCCAGACCGAAGAAGAGGCTGAGACATGGGATTTTGAGGCAGACCATGAGTCGGAGGATGCTTTGGTAGCGACAGAGGCTTTTAATTTGCTTGAGTTGATCGAAGATGAGGTGCTTTTAGCTTTACCTTTAGCCCCGCGTCACCCAGCCCATGGCTGTCTGGCAGAGGACCTCAAGACCGCCAGTGCGCGCTTAAAGGGACAGGTTGAGGATATTGTGATCGAGAAGCCTAATCCATTTGCGATCCTAAAAAATCTGAAAAAACAATGAGATTGTGCTAGAATCTCGAATTCTCTAAGGAGTTAATCATGGCAGTACAACAGAATAAAAAATCACCGTCCAAGCGCGGCATGCACCGTGCCCACGACTTTTTGACAGCCCCAGCGTTGGCCGTTGAGTCGACCACGGGTGAAGCTCATTTGCGTCACCACATCAGCCCTAACGGCTATTACCGTGGCCGCAAAGTCGTTAAAACGAAGAACGACTAAGTCTCTTTCGGAGATTCGAGAAAGCGGCTTTTGCCGCTTTTTTCATAAAGAACCTATCAATATCGCATGAGCGTCACGCTAGCTGTTGATGCAATGGGGGGTGACCACGGTCTCGTGGTGACGGTGCCAGCAAGTCTTGACTTGCTAGGAATGATTCCCGATTTACAGATTCGTCTTGTTGGTGATGCCGACAAGATTTCCCACGCCCTCAATAAAGCAGATCCAGCACTGATGAAGCGCATCACGATTGTGCATGCCTCTGAAGTGGTCACGATGGATGATCCGATTGAGGTGGCTTTGCGCAAGAAAAAAGATTCATCGATGCGCGTCATGGCAGAGCAGGTCAAAGAAGGTTTGGCGCAAGGTGGCGTTTCAGCCGGTAACACGGGCGCCTTGATGGCGATATCTCGTTATATTTTAAAAACCCTAGAGGGTATTGATCGTCCTGCGATTGCGGCACGGATGCCGAATCAAAAAGGCGGTGCCACAACAGTCTTGGATTTGGGTGCTAACTCTGATTGTGAAGCAGTCCACCTCTTACAGTTTGCGCAGATGGCTGATGTCATGGCGCGAGCCGTTGATGGTAATCCTAACCCGGTGATTGGTTTATTGAATATCGGCGAAGAGGTGATTAAGGGCAATGAGGTTGTCAAACAAGCCTCTGAGTTGCTGCGCGCAAGTCAGCTGAACTTCTATGGCAACGTCGAAGGTAATGACATCTTCAAAGGTACCAGTGACATTGTTGTTTGTGATGGTTTTGTTGGGAATGTGGCTTTGAAGACTTCAGAAGGTCTGGCGAGTATGATTTCTAATATGATCAAAGAAGAATTCTCACGCAGCCCACTCACTAAGCTGATGGCGCTCTTGGCTTTGCCGGTCCTCAAACGTTTCAAAAAGCGTGTTGATCATCGTCGCTATAACGGCGCTGTATTGTTAGGCTTAAAAGGCTTGATTCTCAAAAGTCACGGCTCTGCCGATCGTTTAGCGTTTCGGATGGCGCTGTTGCGTGCCTATGAGGGCGCGCGTGGACAGATGGTGCAAAAAATTGCTGATGCTTTTGCTCAGCAACAAATCAATCAAGAACCTCCTACTGCAACATCATGAGTTCTCGTTTCGCAAAAATTACAGGTACCGGTAGTTACTTGCCAGCCCAGCGAGTCACTAATCATGATTTGGCAGAGCGCTTGGCCAAAGATGGTATTGAAACCAGCGACGAATGGATTTTTTCACGCAGCGGTATTTCTGCCAGACATTTTGCGAGTGAGCAAGAGTTAACCAGTGATTTGGCAGTGGCAGCCGCGCAAAAAGCACTCGAGGCAGCCCACCTCTCACCGGATCAAATTGACCTCTTAATTTTGGCCACCTCGACACCCGATAATCTCGGAGGTTTTCCGAGTACTGCTTGTGTGGTCCAGCAAAAATTAGGCATGGCCCATGGCGCGGCGGCTTTTGATGTGCAAGCGGTATGTTCAGGTTTTGCCTACTCTCTGAGCGTTGCTGATGCTTTCATTCGTAGTGGTGCACATCGCCGTATTCTCGTGATTGGGGCTGAGACTTTTTCCAGAATTCTGAATTTCCAAGATCGCACGACTTGTGTTTTGTTTGGCGACGGTGCAGGTGCAGTTGTTTTGGAGGCGAGTGATGAGCCCGGTATCTTGGCCACTGCGATGCATGCAGATGGTAGTTATAAAGATATCTTATGTGTGCCGGGTCGCTCTGAGAACGGTGCTTTGCAAGGCTCACCTTATTTAGTGATGGATGGACAAGCGGTGTTTAAATTAGCCGTGAAAGTGCTTGAACAGGTCGCGCAAGAAGTGTTGGAAAAAGCACAGCTTTCAGCCAGTGATATTGATTGGTTGATTCCTCATCAAGCCAATATTCGCATCATGGAAGGTACCGCTAAAAAGTTAGGGATTGCCCGCGAAAATGTGGTGGTCACAGTTCATGAGCATGGCAATACGTCAGCGGCATCGATTCCTTTGGCATTGGATACTGCGGTGCGCGCTGGTCAAATTCAGCGTGGTCAACATTTATTGATGGAAGGTGTGGGTGGTGGATTTACTTGGGCAGCTGCTTTAGTACGTTATTAATCAAGTCGTAAGTTATTCATAGAACAATCTAGTCATCACATATCAAGAATAAATATAGAGGTCATTATGAAGTTTGCATTCGTATTTCCAGGACAAGGTTCACAAGCGGTGGGGATGCTCAATGCTTGGGGTGATCATCCTGCGGTACGTGAAACTTTGGCCGAGGCATCTAGTGCTTTGGGTGAAGATATTGCCCAATTAATTGCTGAAGGACCGGCCGAAGCTTTGGCGCTAACAACCAATACACAGCCTGTGATGTTGACTGCGGGGGTGGCTTGTTATCGCGCTTGGTTAGCGGAGGGCGGTACCCAGCCTGTCATGATGGCGGGTCATAGTTTAGGTGAATATAGCGCTCTCGTTGCCGCTGGCGTGATCGACTTTAAAGATGCGGTTCCCATGGTGCGTTTTCGGGCACAAGCGATGCAGAATGCGGTGCCGGTAGGTACAGGTGGTATGGCGGCTATTTTGGGTATGGACGATGATGCTGTGCGTCAGGTGTGTGCTCAAGCCAGCCATGATAGTGGTGAGATTGTTGAGGCGGTGAACTTTAATGCGCCAGCTCAAGTCGTGATTGCCGGGAGCAAAGCCGCTGTGGAAAAAGCCTGTGAATTAGCCAAAGTGGCAGGGGCTAAACGTGCTTTACCTCTGCCTGTGTCGGCTCCTTTTCATTCATCGCTACTCAAGCCTGCGTCTGATCAATTGAGAACCTATTTGGCAGATAAACCTTTTGCTACACCACAAATTGATGTGATCAATAACGTTGATGTGCAAGTCGTGCGTGATCCACAAGCGATTAAAGACGCTCTAGTACGTCAGGCGGCGGCTCCTGTGCGTTGGGTCGAGTGTGTTCAAGCGATGGCTCAAGCCGGGGTGACTCATGTGATTGAGTGTGGTCCGGGTAAGGTTCTCAATGGCATGACTAAACGTATTGATGCGAACCTGAATGGCTTTGCAATTTATGATCCAGCCACTTTGGCCGAAGTCTTACAGGTCACAAAAAATTAATATTGATTGAGTATACGGACAGCGGAGAGAATTCATGAGTACATTGAAGGGGCAGATTGCATTAGTGACGGGTGCCTCACGTGGTATTGGGCGCGCGATTGCCATGGCTTTAGCTGAGCAGGGCGCCTGTGTAATTGGTACTGCTACATCAGAGTCTGGTGCGCAAGCGATTGATGCGGCACTCAAACCACTCGGAGGTGCGGGTTGCGTGTTAAATGTGAATCAAGCGGATGCCTGTGAGGCACTGATTGAGACTATTGTTAAGGAGCGCGGCGCACTCAATATTTTGGTGAATAACGCGGGTATTACTCAAGATAATCTAGCGATGCGTATGAAAGATGAAGAGTGGTCAGCCGTCATTGATACCAATTTGAGTGCTGTTTTTCGCTTATCGCGCGCAGTCTTGCGCCCGATGATGAAGGCTAAGGGTGGTCGTATTATTAACATCACTTCGGTCGTCGGTAGTAGTGGTAATCCGGGACAGGCTAACTATGCCGCTGCTAAAGCAGGCGTAGCTGGTATGACGCGTGCTTTGGCGCGAGAAATCGGTAGCCGCAATATCACCGTCAATTGCGTAGCCCCTGGTTTTATCGACACCGACATGACAAAAGCGCTGTCTGAAGAGCAGCAAAATGCACTAAAAGTGAACATTCCCTTACAACGTCTTGGAACCCCTGAAGATATCGCTCATGCCGTAACTTTCTTGGCTTCCCCGGGAGCAGGGTATATCACGGGCACCACCTTACATGTCAATGGTGGTTTGTATTTGAATTAATTGGTCTTAGAAACTGATAAAATCTGATTTACTTTTTTACAACAACCCCTGGAGGGATACATGGATAACATCGAACAACGCGTTAAGAAAATTGTTGCTGAGCAATTGGGCAAGTCAGAAGACGAAATCAAAAATGAGTCTTCATTTGTAAACGATCTCGGCGCAGACTCTCTTGACACAGTTGAGTTGGTGATGGCATTGGAAGATGAGTTCGGCATTGAAATTCCTGATGAGGAAGCTGAAAAGATCACAACAGTGCAATTAGCGATTGATTTCGCAAAGTCCAAAGCACAAGGTTAAACCCCGGTGAGCCAGATCAAAGGTCAACGCCGTGTCGTTGTGACCGGTTTGGGATTGGTGTCACCTGTTGGTAATTCGGTGGGTGATGCTTGGCAAAACTTGTTGGCGGGCCGCAGTGGTATTGCGACCGTCACTAAGTTTGACCACAGTAATTTGCCTGTGCATTTTGCCGGTGAGGTCAAGAACTTCAATGTTGAAGACTATGTGCCAGCCAAAGAGGCACGCCATATGGATACTTTTATCCATTATGGGATTGCTGCAGGTACTCAAGCCTTTCGTGATTCTGGTATAACCGTGACAGATGCCAATGCTGAACGCATTGGTGTTTTAGTGGGTTCTGGCATCGGTGGTTTACCGATGATTGAAGAAACCCATACCGAATACACCAATCGTGGTGCGCGGAGGATTTCTCCATTCTTTGTGCCTGGTTCGATCATCAATATGATCTCAGGACATTTGAGCATTCTCTTTAATTTCAAGGGCCCGAACGTCGCTGCTGTGACTGCATGTACGACGGGCTTGCATAGTATTGGCTTAGCCGCACGCTTGATTCAGTATGGTGATGCGGATGTCATGATTGCAGGGGGTGCAGAGTCAACCGTTTCACCTTTAGGTATTGGTGGTTTTGCTGCGGCAAGAGCTTTATCAACTCGCAATGATGACCCCGCCACTGCCTCTCGTCCTTGGGACAAAGACCGTGATGGTTTTGTTCTCGGTGAAGGCGCTGGGGTGATGGTTTTGGAAGAATATGAACATGCCAAAGCACGTGGTGCGAAGATCTACGCCGAACTCGCTGGCTTTGGTATGAGTGGTGATGCTTATCACATGACAGCGCCGAATATGGATGGTCCGCGCCGTTGCATGGTTAATGCGCTCAAAGATGCGGGTGTTAATCCTGATCAGGTGAACTATGTGAACGCACATGGTACCTCGACGCCTTTGGGTGATAAGAATGAAACGGAAGCCATTAAGGCGGCTTTGGGGGAGGCAGCCAAGAAAGTGGTTGTGAACTCGACGAAGTCCATGACCGGCCACCTTTTAGGTGGTGCGGGTGGTTTGGAGTCAGTCTTCACGGTTTTAGCTTTACATCATCAAAAATCGCCACCCACGATCAATATCTTTAATCAAGATCCTGAGTGTGATTTGGATTACTGTGCCAACACAGCACGTGATCTAAAAATTGATATTGCTGTCAAAAACAACTTCGGCTTTGGTGGTACGAACGGTACATTGGTCTTTAAGAAGATCTGATGTTGACCAATCTGATTCTATAAAGCCTCCTCGGAGGCTTTATTTATTGGGCGAATGCTAAAAAATGCCCATACTTTGAGCTTGGGCATGCCAGAGATGGGGCTTTCAGCGAAAAACTCGCAAATACTCTAAAGTAAGCAAATCATGAAAAATATATTGAAAAATTCTTGTTTCATCCTGGCTGCGAGCGTTTGCTTGGTTGCGCCCATAGCCGCGCAAAATACAACGGCGCCTAATGCAGTCGCAGCGCCGCGCGCTTGGCCAGATTTTGCTGATCTGGTTGATCGTGCTAGCCCGGCTGTGGTCAATATCCGCACCACGGAAAAAGTATCTGCGCGCCAAGCTAATCCTGGTTTTCCAGGGATGGATGAAGAGCAGGCAGAATTTTTCAGACGCTTTTTTGGTATTCCCATTCCAAGCCCTAGACAACAACCTAATCAACCGCGACGTAATGCCCCTCAAGAAGAACAAAATCGTGGGGTTGGCTCAGGTTTCATTATTGAGAGCAATGGTTTTATTTTGACCAATGCCCACGTGGTTGAAGGTGCGGATACGATTTACGTCACTTTGACAGATAAACGCGAATTCAAAGCCAAATTGATTGGCGCTGATAAGCGTACTGACGTTGCCCTAGTGAAGATTGATGCAGTGGGTTTACCCAAGCTGACGATTGGAGATTCAGGCAAATTAAGAGTGGGGGAGTGGGTCTTGGCGATTGGTTCTCCATTCGGCCTTGAAAACTCTGTCACGGCCGGTATTGTCTCGGCCAAGAGTCGTGATACGGGTGATTATTTACCATTTATTCAAACGGATGTGGCCGTGAACCCTGGTAACTCAGGCGGCCCGCTCTTGAATACACGCGGTGAGGTGATAGGTATTAATTCACAGATCTTTTCAAGATCGGGTGGTTACATGGGCATTTCTTTTGCCATTCCGATTGATGAGGCGATGCGTATCAGTAGTCAATTGCGCTCCAATGGCCGTGTGACCCGTGGTCGTATTGGTGTGGCGATTGCCGAAGTAAATAAAGACTTGGCTGAAAGTTTAGGTCTTGGTAAACCCCGCGGAGCTTATGTTCGTAACGTCGAAGCGGGTGCGCCTGCTGAAAAGGCTGGGGTTGAGCCTGGTGATGTGATTCTCGCCTTTAATGATCGCCCGATTGAAAAGTCATCTGATTTACCGCGCATTGTGGGGGAAACCAAACCGGGTACACGTTCTACGGTGACCGTATGGCGCAAGGGCGCTCAACGTGATCTGAGTGTTACTGTGGCGGATGTTGAGCCTGCTGAAAAAGTGGCTAGCAAAAAATCGGACCCTGACGAGGGTAAGGCCGTGAATGCTTTAGGTGTCACTGTCGCAGAAGTATCTGCAGAGCGTCGCAAAGAACTGGGCATTAAACAAGGTGTTGAAATTACTGTCTCTGGCGATGGTGCCTTGGCAAGAGCTGGCGCACGTAATGGAGATGTGATCGTGCGCGTGGGGGATGCCGACATTACGAGTGTTCGCCAGTTTGAAGAGTTGGCACGTAATTTCCCCAAAAACCGAGCCGTTGCAGTCTTTGTTAGACGCGCTAACAGTACCCTAGTCTTACCGGTTCGCTTGGGCAATTAAGCAAAATAATCAAATAGATAGCTGGTATAGATTCCATTGGGAAGCTAGCTTTTTTCCCAAGCTAGCCTAACTAGCCCCTCTTTTCAATGAGGGGCTTGTGCCACGGTTACAATACACATTTACAGGAATGAGGCGTTTTATTGCAGCGCAACATTATTAGGTGCGCTACAGCAAGGCGTTTTAAGGACAGCATGGACCACATACGTAATTTTTCGATTATTGCCCACATTGATCACGGTAAATCCACGCTTGCTGATCGCATTATTCAGTTGTGTGGTGGCCTCTCGGATCGCGAAATGGAAGCCCAAGTATTGGATTCCATGGATATCGAAAAAGAGCGCGGCATCACTATCAAAGCGCAAACTGCTGCACTGAGTTACAAGGCAGCCGATGGCAAGGTTTACAACCTCAACTTAATTGATACACCGGGACACGTTGACTTCTCTTATGAAGTGAGTCGCTCACTCTCGGCTTGTGAAGGTGCTCTTTTAGTAGTGGATGCGAGTCAAGGTGTAGAAGCGCAAACGGTGGCGAACTGTTATACCGCGATTGAGTTAGGTGTTGAGGTTGTGCCGGTACTGAACAAGATTGATTTGCCCCAAGCAGATCCGGATCGCGCCAAACAAGAAATTGAAGATGTGATTGGTATTGATGCCACTGATGCTGTAGCTTGCTCAGCTAAAACGGGTTTAGGCATTGCAGACGTTTTAGAAGATTTGATTAAAAAAGTACCTCCACCCCAAGGAGATGCTAATGCTCCCCTGCAAGCCTTGATCATTGATTCATGGTTTGATAACTACGTCGGGGTCGTGATGTTGGTGCGTGTTGTGAACGGCACTTTGAGACCTAAAGACAAAATCTTATTGATGTCGACCCAATCTAACCATTTGGTAGAGCATGTTGGAGTATTCACGCCCAAGTCTGTCGATCGTCCTGAGCTCACTGCTGGACAGGTGGGCTTCATTATTGCGGGTATTAAAGAACTGAAAGCCGCAAAAGTGGGGGATACGGTCACGCACGCTGCCGGTCAACAAGGCCGCGTACCAGCTCTTGAGCCTTTACCGGGCTTTAAAGAAGTAAAGCCACAGGTATTCGCGGGTTTATATCCGGTGGAGTCGAATCAGTATGATGCTTTGCGTGAATCATTAGAAAAGTTAAAGCTCAATGACGCTTCGCTCATGTATGAGCCAGAAGTATCGCAAGCTCTAGGTTTTGGTTTCCGTTGTGGTTTCTTAGGCTTGTTGCACATGGAAATTGTGCAAGAGCGCTTAGAACGTGAGTTCAAAATGGATCTCATTACGACCGCTCCAACGGTGGTCTATGAAGTCTTACTCAAGGATGGTAGCAAGATCATCGTTGATAACCCATCGAAGATGCCAGACCCTAGTCGTATTGAAGTCATCTTAGAACCGATTGTGACAGTCAATCTATTCATGCCGCAAGAGTATGTGGGTTCCGTCATTACTTTGTGTACTGGTAAGCGGGGTATGCAGACCAATATGCAGTATGTGGGTCGACAAGTGCAGTTGACTTATGAAATCCCGATGGCTGAAATCGTTTTAGATTTCTTTGATCGTCTTAAGTCTATATCTCGAGGATATGCTTCGATGGACTACGAGTTCAAAGAGTATCGTCCTTCAGATGTAGTGAAGGTTGATATCTTGATCAATGGCGATAAGGTGGATGCACTATCTATCATCGTGCATCGTACTAATAGCCAATATCGTGGCCGTGAGGTCGTGGCTAAGATGCGCGAGATCATTCCTCGACAAATGTTTGATGTGGCCATACAAGCTGCGATTGGCAGTAACATCATTGCTCGTGAAAACGTCAAAGCCTTGCGTAAGAACGTGTTAGCCAAGTGTTATGGTGGTGACATTACCCGTAAGAAGAAGCTTTTGGAGAAGCAGAAAGAGGGTAAACGTCGTATGAAGCAGGTCGGTAGCGTAGAGATACCTCAAGAGGCCTTTTTGGCCATCTTGCAGGTGGAGGATAAATAATGAATTTCGCCTTGATTCTCTTTTTAGCGACGGTCTTAACAGGGACTGCTTGGTTACTCGACAAATTAATTTTTGCACCACGGCGCCGTGCTGCTCGTGTAGAGCAGATGCCATTATGGCTCGAGTACACCGCAGGTTTATTCCCGGTTATTTGTATCGTTTTCTTGTTGCGCTCCTTTTTATTTGAGCCGTTTAAGATCCCATCGGGTTCGATGATTCCTTCATTGATGATTGGTGATTTTATTTTGGTCAATAAATACACCTACGGCATTCGACTACCTGTCTTGAATACCAAGGTATTGGACATCAATGAGCCGCAACGCGGTGATGTCGTTGTGTTTCGCTATCCCAAGGATGAGTCAGTCGATTACATCAAGCGTGTCATTGGCTTACCGGGTGATGTGATTTCTTATCAGAACAAACGCTTGAGCATCAATGGTCAGGCGATGAGCTATGAAGAGCAGCCTGACTTTCTGGACCCCGAACATATGGGGTATGCCAAGCATTATCGCGAGGCTTTTCCTAAAGACTTCGGCGGATATCAGTATCGTATCTTGAACCATCCTGAGCGCTCTAGTTTGATTTTTAACCCAGATCGTTTCCCTTATAGTGAAAACTGCCAATACAGTTCTGCGGGCGTCACTTGTACAGTCCCGGCCGGACATTATTTTGTGATGGGCGATAACCGTGACAATAGTGCCGATTCACGCTTTTGGGGTTTTGTCCCGGAAAAGAATTTAGTGGGCCGTGCATTTTTTGTATGGATGAATCTTGGAGACTTAAAACGCATTGGGCGTTTTGAGTAGAGGCACTCATGAGCTCGCGCACCATGATTGACTTAAAGCTCTTGCAAGAGCGTTTAGGTTATCAATTTCAAAAACCTGAATTACTTACGCAGGCACTCACGCATCGTAGTCACAGTAAAAAGAATAATGAGCGCTTAGAGTTTTTAGGGGACTCGGTGCTTAATTGCGCTGTCGCTGAAATTCTCTATGAGCGCTATGGTGATTTAGATGAGGGCGATTTATCTCGCCTGCGGGCTAACTTGGTAAAACAACAAGCTCTCTATGAGATTGCCCAAGCCTTACAACTTTCAGATGCCCTGCGTTTGGGTGAGGGTGAGCTAAAAAGCGGTGGCTTTAAGCGACCCTCCATCTTGGCGGATACTTTCGAAGCCATTGTTGGGGCTATTTTCTTAGAGGCGGGCTTTGATGCAGCGCGCCAAGTTTTACGTAAGTGGTATAGCCAAATCTTGGAGCATGTCGATCCCAGAACTTTGGGTAAAGATGACAAGACCCTGTTGCAAGAGTTTTTGCAGGGCCATCAGTTGCCTTTGCCTGTTTATAACGTGATTGCTACCACGGGGGTTGCTCATAACCAACAATTTGAAGTTGAATGCGCGATTGTCTCTCTGAAAATCACGGTCTCTGGACAGGGCGCATCACGACGTGCTGCGGAGCAAGCGGCGGCCAAGTTGGCTTTGGATGCGGCGCAAAAGGCAATCCCCCAGACTGGACGCAAGCCCAGAAAAACTAAAGCTAGCAAAAAGACTTCCGTCGTCACTCCCGCCAACCCACAGGATGATCAACTCAATCTCACACTCAAGACAAAGGAATCATGACATTTCGTTGTGGCACAGTCGCCTTAGTCGGGCGTCCTAATGTAGGTAAATCGACGCTTTTGAACGCTCTCGTAGGACAAAAGGTCAGTATTACTTCGCGTAAAGCGCAAACCACGCGTCATCGTATCTTGGGGGTTCAGACGACCGAGACGGCCCAGTTTATTTTGGTGGATACCCCAGGATTTCAGACCAAATATGGCAATGCGATGAACAAGGCCATGAATCGCACAGTGCGTAGCACCATGGCCGATGTCGATGTGATTTGTTTTGTCGTGGAGTCTGGTTATTGGAGTCCTGCTGATCAACAGGTGCTTGAGTTATTGCCTAAAGATATTCCTGTTGTGTTACTGGCTAATAAGTTAGATGTGTTTGCTGCCAGTGCGCAAAGCCCAGACGATCGCGATTTAAAACTCTTTACCTTTATGCGAGAGATGGATGAAAAGTTTTCTTTTCAGGAAATTATCCCGCTGTCTGCAAAAAACGCTGATGATATTCAACGCCTACTGACCTGCTTGGAGACGTATCTACCTGAGCAAGAGGCTATCTATGATCCCGATATGCTGACAGATCGTAGTGAGAAATTTCTGGCGGCTGAAATATTGCGCGAAAAAGTCTTTCGTCACACTGGCGATGAGTTACCTTATGCCAGTGCGGTCGTGATTGATCAATTTAAGTTAGATGGGCGTTTAAGAAGAATTGCCGCGACGATCCTGGTTGATCGTGAGAGTCATAAGGCGATGGTCATTGGTGAGAAGGGCGCGAAACTCAAGCGTATTTCTACAGAGGCCCGTCAAGATATGGAAAAGTTATTTGACGGTAAAGTCTTTTTAGAGACTTGGGTCAAGGTAAAAAGTGGTTGGGCGGATGACCGAACAATTTTGCGTGAGCAAGGTTTAGAGTAGATTGTTATGGCAGTGCGTGTGCTCGATGAACCTGCTTTTGTCTTGCATAGTATTCCTTATAAGGAAACCAGCCTCATTTTGGATGTATTCACGCGCAGCTATGGCCGTATGGCTCTGATTGCCAAGGGTGCGAAGCGCCCACATTCTGTATTAAGACCTGTATTGCAGCGTTTTCAGCCTTTGGCCATTTCTTGGTCGGGTAAGAGTGAGCTCAAAACCATGACCAAGGCAGAATGGTTAGGTGGCGTACCACCTCTGATCGGGGATGCGCTCTTGTGTGGCTTTTATCTCAACGAACTTTTAGTCAAGTTTATTGCCCGGGAAGATCCCCATGAGAATCTTTATGATGCCTATGCCCAGACCATTGCATTACTGGGACAGGATCCGACCGATTTAGAACCGATTTTGCGCCCCTTTGAGCTCACTCTATTTAAAGAGACGGGTTTTGCTGCGGCGCTCGATTATTGTGCTGATACCCAGGGTGCACCTGAGCAGGGCCAGCAATATGTTTACCAGCCAGAGCGGGGTATTCGTGTTTGGCATCCCGATGATCCCGCTCATTGGCCCATTATGGATGGTGAGCATTTGTTAGCCATGGCCCAGAATGATTATGCAGACCCGAAGACTTTGAGCCAAAGTAAAAGCTTGATTCGTTTTTTACTAGCCTGTCATTTGCCTGATCATGACATGATGACTCGCCAAATTTTGATTGATTTAAAAAAGATATAAAAGTTGGATAATTGCTTCATGAATACGAAATATTCACAATTGGATTTAGGTATCAATATTGATCATGTGGCTACGGTGCGTAACGCTCGTGGCACTGCCTATCCTGATCCATTGCAAGCAGCTATTCTGGCCGAGCGTTATGGGGCTGATCTAATCACTTTGCATTTGCGTGAAGACCGTCGCCATATTAAAGATGCTGATTTATGGGCAATACGTCCTCATATTCAAACTCGTATGAATCTTGAGTGTGCCATTACTGAAGAAATGTTAAAGATTGCTTGTGAGGTGAAGCCTCATGATGTCTGCCTAGTTCCTGAAAAGCGTGAAGAGGTCACTACAGAAGGTGGTTTAGATGTTCTGGGTCACTATGAGCAAGTGCGCAGTGCCACACAACAACTTCAAAATGCAGGTATTACGGTTTCTATTTTTATTGACCCTGATGCAGCGCAAATCCAAGCAGCCCATCAAGCTGGCGCTCGAGTGATTGAGTTACATACAGGTCGATATGCCGATACTCAAGGCGCAGAGCAGGAGCAAGAGTTATCGCGCATCCATGAGGCGGCTCGTTTAGGGCAGTCTTTGGGCATGAAAGTGAATGCGGGGCATGGTTTGACTGAGGACAATGTGCGCCCGATCGCCAAAATCTTAGAAATCGCAGAATTAAATATTGGGCATGCGATTGTGGCGCAGTCTATTTTTAAGGGGTGGCAGGCTGCCATTGCGGATATGAAGGCGATTATGTTGGCTGCACGTCAAGAAGCTGTACTCAAATTGGGTGATCAATGATTGTTGGTATAGGTACTGACATTTTACAAATTCCCCGTTTGGTGGCGAGCTATCAACGCACTCAGGGGCGTTTAGCAGAACGGATCTTGGGTCCAGAGGAGCTCAGTGTTTTTCATGAGCGTATGGCTCGTAATGAATCACGTGGCATGGCTTACTTTGCGACACGTTTTGCTGCCAAAGAAGCCTTTTCTAAAGCCATTGGTTTGGGTATGCGTATGCCAATGTCTTGGCGTTATATGCAAACTTTAAACGACGCCAGCGGCAAACCCGTTGCTCATTACAGAGATCGTTTACAAACCTTTATGGAAGAGCGCCACTATCACGCTCAAGTATCCATTAGTGATGAGAAGGATATGGCGATTGCCTTTGTGGTGGTGAGCTATGGAACCCCCATTGTGAGTGGTGTGACGCGCCCTGAAGATATGTTGGGGTAAAGATAGAGATAAATGATGAATAAGGAAGCTGAATGCCAAAACGTACTCAGGCTTTAGATTTTGCCCCTGGTCCTGTGGTTCTTGATGTTCTTGGAAAAGACTTGGTAAATGCGGATCGTCGCAGAATATTGGATCCCAAAACGGGCGGCGTGATTTTATTTGGGCGAAATTTCGAGAGCCGTCAACAACTCACCCAACTCACGCAGGCCATCAAAGCGATACGACAGGATGTCTTAATTAGCATTGATCATGAGGGAGGTCGGGTCCAACGTTGCCGCACAGATGGCTTTACCCATTTGCCAGCGATGCGTCGCTTAGGAGATATTTGGTCTCGTGCTAATAAAAAAAGTCCTGTAGATAATGCTGCTCTAGCGATGCGTGCCGCAACTGCTTGTGGCTATGTGTTAGC
Organism: Polynucleobacter sp. MWH-Loch1C5; assembly: GCF_018881775.1. Lineage (GTDB taxonomy): Bacteria > Pseudomonadota > Gammaproteobacteria > Burkholderiales > Burkholderiaceae > Polynucleobacter. The sequence continues at coordinate 315,052 of NZ_JACVPR010000001.1, read as the reverse complement.
TAGCGAATTACTAGCGTGTGGTGTCGACTTTAGCTTTACGCCTGTTTTAGATTTGGATTATGGGCGAAGTGCAGTAATTGGTGATCGCTCCTTTGGAAGTGATCCTGCGATTGTTTTTGCTCTGGCAAAAAGTCTGAATCATGGTCTGCAGTTAGCGGGCATGTCTAATTGTGGCAAGCATTTTCCTGGCCATGGGTGGGCAGAAGCAGATTCTCATGTGGCCATACCAGTGGATGAGCGAGCCTTAAAAACAATCATGGCAGCCGATGCAAAGCCTTACGAATATCTAGGCTTGAGTCTGGCATCGGTGATGCCTGCGCATGTCATTTATCCCAAGGTGGATAGTCAGCCCGCGGGCTTTTCTAAGATTTGGTTGCAAAATATTCTCAGGAAGCAATTGCAATTTAAAGGCGTCATTTTTAGTGACGATCTATCGATGGAGGGAGCTTCCGTCGCAGGTAGTGTGGTGCAGGCCGCAAAGACTGCTCTAAAAGCTGGATGTGATCAAGTTTTGATTTGCAATCGACCTGACTTAGCCGATCAACTCTTAGCCGATCTTCCTTATGATGCCAAGGCTTATCAAGAGAGTCGCACACGTGTAGCGCGCTTATTCCCAAGCCGCAAACTAGATTGGGCTCAGTTGCAAAAGGAAGCAGAATACCGATCCGCTAAAGATCTTCTGCGAGAACTGCAATTGATTGCTTGATTGAACAAATAACTGAGTAAAGCGCTGGGGTACTCTTTTTTGTCTGAGGCATGCATCAGCCATGTCTTAGCTTCGCATCGCAGCTCTACAAAAAATACTGATTAAATACAGACGATAAGATTGATAAAAATCTTTTTTTAGCGCAGCGATTCATTTTTCGAACTTACTTTGTCTAAGTAGGTCTTGAACAAAAAAGTTGATCTTGTCTTTACCTTGAAATTTGATCTAAACAAGACTAATCTGTGCGTGAGAGATAACAGGGAGAGAAAATCCGCAAGCCATCGTCAGATCGTGCAGTATGAGTAGACGATGTGCATGGGATCCGTGGTATTTCGCAGATGTCTCCTCACAGGCCCAAGGCTTGTGATTCACCTGCAGATGTTCTGCAGGTTTTTTTTCCTCACTGCACATCTTGTCTAAGTCAGAAAAAGGTCAATTAGAACAGTAATCTATGTCGTTTTCACTGTAAAAACTGTGATTGGTTTGACCCATATCATTGTTTTATATGATTTTTTATTTCCATTTGTAAGACATAAGTCATGGTTAGGGCATTAGTATTTGTCTATACCATTTAAATCAAAAAGACCATGTCCTACACGCCTGATTCTGTTTACGCCACACTTAAAACACAAAAAGATGATTTAGTCGAAATCAGCTATGTGAGTGAGGCGACGCAACAGATGGGTGTTTTAGCCCTCATGAATCTTTTGGATACAGCCTCTAACCGTAATCAAGATCATCAAGTCACTGGCGTGCTATTTTTTGATAATGGCATTTTTGGCCAAATTATTGAGGGTCGAGCATGCTTTCTCTTGCCGATTTGGGAGTCCATCATGAGGGACCCGCGCCACCGCAACATTCAGGTACTAGATGCTCGGAAGATCAGTGAGCGTCGCTTTGGTAATTGGTCGATGGCCTTTTATGGCAGTGAAGAAATTGGCAAGTATGTGCCAGAACTAAAAACGATCTTCAAGGGCACCATTCATACCTTGCCGAATGAACTGCTCAATATTCTTAAGTCTATCTCTGAGGAAACTATCCTCGCTCGCAAGTAATTCTTCTAGATATTATTAGAAGTAGTAGGGGTATTTGACTAGAGCGATACCTATTGCTGGGCAATTAGATACATTCCTGATATGCCCTACTATTGGTTCGATTTACCGCAGTGGTACAAGACATATCAGGCTGATTCTCGTACAGAGAGCTTGAGATTGTGGCGTTTTTCGCACCGCTCCAAAGTCCAATGGCTTGATGAACGAGCCCTGACTTATCAGTTAACACGTGTACGCTTGATTCATTACCTTAGAGCCTGTCAGGCGCTCAATGTCTTGATGCGTGACTGTAAGCAACGCCTTAATAAAGATGCATTTGTAGAGATGAGTCCCGGGGTCGTGTACGACGTCTGGCGTGTCTATCAACATAGCCAGAACCTGGACTTAATTTGTGAGTTACTTAAAAAATACAGCGCACATGAATTAAGTAGTGCACAAATTAAGCAATACTTAAAAAACTAAGCTAAGAAAAGTAAATTTGCATATCTGCGTAGTAGTGATGGCTGCGTGATTGATCGCTATGCCCATCATTTTGGTGATAGGCTTTTAAAAAGCTCATCAGTAGATTTTCTTGATAGGCAGTCAGTGCTGGATAGCCACTCACTTTGCGTAAAAGATTCAAGTTACCCACAATAATACTTTTCACACCATAGTTAAATGCATCAGTAATGATCGAGCGATAGTCTTCTGGATTTTCTGACTGTAAATTAGCCAGGACCTGACTAATCTGATCGTGGTCCATGGTCGAGCTAGTGAGCTCAATCAGAAATTCCCGTACGTTTTTATATTGCATCCATGGCTACCTAAGAGTAATGACTCACAATAGCACTATTTGATGTCTGTAGGCGGGTTTAGCTGAAAAAAAAGCCACCTCATCAGGTGGCTTAGTGCTTGGATTGGCGCCTGATGGCTAAATCTGGCGCTATCTTCTTGTATTCAATCAGTTTTATTGAAGAGTAAGAAAACTGATTTAAACACGGCTACGGTATTCACCAGTACGTGTATCAATTTCAATCTTGTCACCAGTATTGCAGAACAGAGGAACTTGGAGTTCATAACCTGTGGCAATCTTGGCAGATTTCAACACACGACCTGAGCTGGTGTCGCCCTTAACGGCAGGTTCTGTGTAAGTGATTTCACGTACAACGATAGTCGGTAGCTCAACAGAAATCGCTTTACCGTCATAGAAAACAACCTCAACAGCCATACCATCTTCGAGATAGTGGAGGGCATCACCCATATTGTCTTGTTCGACTTCATACTGGTTGTAATCAGCATCCATGAAAACATACATAGGATCAGCAAAATAGGAGTAAGTACATTCTTTGCGATCAAGGATGACCACTTCGAATTTATCGTCTGCTTTATAAATCGCTTCACCAGGGGCTTCGCTGATTAAGTTCTTATATTTCATTTTCACAACGGCAGCGTTGCGGCCTGAGCGGCTATATTCTGTCTTCTGGATGACCAAAGGTTGGCCGCCAACCAAAATCACATTGCCAGCACGTAGTTCTTGAGCAATTTTCATCGCATGTTTTCCTGAGTTTTCACAAAGTCTTGTATTTTAACCTCTAACGGCGTTTGCTCCAATAAATAGCGTGCCCATGATTGGGCCTGCTGATTGAGCTCTGGCAGCAGCTGCCACCAATGCTTAGGCAGTTCATAGTGATGCAAGGCGTGTAGCGCTGGTAATAGGGGCTTGGGGCAGTATTGGCTGAATAAAGCAAAGAAAGCCGCATGTTTTTGTAGATGTACACCATCAGTTTGCTGATAGATATCCCAAATGAAGGGCCGTCCGGCTAACTGCGCTCTAACGAATGAGTCTTCCCCGCGCACCAAATTAAGATCACAGTTTTGCAGCAAGATGTCATAGTCGTACTGTGAGAGCATGGGCAGTTGATGGGTATCGATATGTTGCAGGGCCATATCTAATTTTTGCCCAGCGCAGAGTATTAGATCCACTCTTTCCCCGCGAGATTGACAGAGTTGATCTAGATTCATTAGCCAGGCAGATAAGTCTCTACTTGGATATTGAAATACGGATACTTTTTTGCTGTCCGGCGAGAGTTTTTCTAGAAACTGCGCTAGGTAATTCGAGCCCTTCGCTAAAGGATGCTGGCCTTGCCTGTGAATATAGGGGGTACCATGAAGGAGGCCACCTGATGCAGGCAGGAAGCCTGGAAAGTAGAAGAATTTAGTCTGGCCACTGTTTTGAGGTGAGCCCATGCCGTGAGACGACAGAGCGAATTCCTCCGCGCTTAGATATTCAAGATTCAACCATACGACATCTTGCCGTAGATGACGAACATAGGCTGCGGGTAATTCACAGGCAAAAGCCTCGATGACAACGTCGACCTTTTGTGCATGATGGGCGCTAGCTTGGTCCCAGGCCAGCACTTCAAGAGTGCTCGCAGGATCGTTTTCTATAACTTTGTCTTGAAGTTCTTGTAATACCTCTAAATCATCGCAAAAAAGGCGTATTTGCTCGATCCTACGACTTGCTTCAGAATGCGGTGAGGCAAGGAGACTTTTGCACAGGCGCCAACAAACACCTGCGTCCCCATAATTGTCGATAATCTTGCAAAATATATCCCAACGCATGACTTCATTTTCCGACAATTTGCTTGCTGAAGTAAAAAAGTTACCTGGCTTGCCCGGCGTATATCGCTTTTTTGCAGAAGATGGACAGATTCTTTACGTAGGCAAGGCTAAGGATTTAAAAAAGCGTGTCAGTAGTTATTTTCAAAAAAATCACGCCTCTCCTCGTATTGAGCGCATGGTCCAAAAGATTGTGACTTTGCAAGTCACGGTCACGCGTTCTGAAACCGAGGCTTTGATTCTAGAAAATAATCTGATTAAGGAGTTGAGCCCACCGTTTAATATTCTTTTTAGAGATGACAAATCCTATCCTTATGTCATGCTCACCGGCCATCAATACCCACGTCTAGCATACTATCGTGGCAAAGTGGATAAACGTCACCGCTATTTTGGACCTTTTCCTAACTCATGGGCAGTACGCCAGAGTATTCAAATTTTGCAAAAGGTATTTCGTATCAGAACTTGCGAAGATACGATTTTCAAAAATCGTAGTCGACCTTGTTTGCTGCATCAAATTCAGCGTTGTAGCGCGCCTTGTGTTGGCTTAATTGATGAGCAAGACTACAGCGCTGATGTAGCTAAAGCTATGGATTTTCTGGAAGGAAATCATCAGAGCGTTATGGCAGATATGCAAGCCGCCATGTATGCACATAGTCAAGCCATGGAATTTGAACAAGCTGCCCAGATTCGTGATCGTATTGCTGATTTAGCCACTGTTCTTCAGCAGCAATCGATGGATGCCACTGCTCAAGGTGAGGGGGATGTTGATATTCTCGCTGTCGCTATGCAAGGAGCGATGGCTTGTGTCAATCTGGCCATGGTCCGTGGTGGGCGTCATTTGGGGGATAAGGCGTACTTTCCAAAAATGGGTCGAATTACTGGTGAGTTTTTGCCAAGACCTACAGAAGTGCTACAGGCATTTATTACCCAGCATTATTTAAGTGATGAAGAACATGCGCGTATTTTGATTCCAAAGGTCATGCTAATTGATGCTGAGCATGATGACCCTCATTGGCAGGAGATTCATGAGCAATTTGAACAGTTAGCGCAAAAGAAGGTGCAGTGGCTCAAGCAAGCCCAAGGTCAAAAAAAGCATTGGCTCACCTTAGCTCAACAAAATGCCGAGTTGGCATTAACGAAGCGCTTAGCAGAAACTACAGGACAGGAAGCCAGAACCAGGGCATTGATTGATGTTCTGCAATTAGATATTGAGAATATTGACGATTTACGTGTGGAGTGTTTTGATGTGAGCCATACTTCGGGCGAAGCCACTCAAGCTTCCTGTGTGGTCTATCAGAAAAACGCTATGCAAAGTTCGGAGTATCGACGTTTCAATATTAACGATATTGAAGCCGGTGATGACTATGCGGCAATGCGTCAGGTGCTGACTCGGCGCTATGCTAATTTCCAGGAACTACCCATTGATAAGCAACCTCATTTGGTTTTGGTCGATGGCGGTAAGGGGCAAGTGAGCGTGGCTAAGGAAGTCTTTACGCAATTGGGTCTGGATATTCAGATGATCGTGGGAGTTGCTAAAGGCGAAGGGCGAAAAGTTGGATTGGAAACCCTGATTTTTGCTGATGAGCGAGCATCCCTGAGCTTGGGTATAGAAAGCCCAGCTTTATTATTGATCGCCCAGATCCGTGATGAAGCGCATCGTTTTGCCATTACCGGCATGCGAGCCAAAAGACAAAAAACACGAAATGTATCTAGGTTAGAAGAGATTGAAGGTATCGGTGCTAAGCGACGTCAAAAGCTTTTGGCCCGTTTTGGCGGCTTGCGGGGTGTGAGCAATGCAACGGTCGAAGAACTCATGCAAGTAGAAGGTATTTCAAAAGCTTTGGCTGAGCAAATATATAAACAACTTCACTAAGGATGCGTTATCCTTGCGGCATTAGAGCGAAAGAGACTCCTTTGCCATTTAATCTACCTATCTTCCTGACCTGGACGCGTGTTGCAGCTATTCCGCTGTTGGTGGGTATTTATTATCTGCCTGAAGACGTTCTCTCTATGCAGGATAAGAACTTTTGGGCTACGGTGCTTTTCGTGGCGGCATCTGTGACGGATTGGTTGGATGGTTATTTAGCCAGAAAATGGGGGCAGGTCAGTGCCTTTGGTGCTTTTTTGGATCCCGTTGCTGATAAATTAATGGTGGCGGCTGCACTGCTTGCTTTGCTGAACTTTGATCGTGTAGAGACTTGGGTGGCAACCATCATTATTGGCCGAGAAATCACCATCAGCGCACTCAGGGAATGGATGGCACAGATTGGCGCCTCCAGTAGTGTTGCTGTCCATTTTGTCGGCAAGCTCAAGACCGCTGCCCAAATGGTAGCTATCCCATTCTTACTCTTTAATGATGTGCTCTTCGATTGGTTTCATACGAAAACAGTCGGTAAGCCCCTCATCTGGTTAGCGGCTTTATTGACTGTTTGGTCGATGTTCTACTACCTACAGAAAGCCTGGCCTTTGATCAAAGCTAAGACAGATAAGCTCTAGGCAATTTGGCTAAAAAGCAAATTTATGCTATAGTAGCGGTCTTGTCGATGCGGGAATAGCTCAGTTGGTAGAGCGCAACCTTGCCAAGGTTGAGGTCGCGAGTTCGAGACTCGTTTCCCGCTCCAAAAAAACAACAAAAAGGGAAGCCCAGCTTCCCTTTTTATTTCAAATCCCTGGCGGGATGGCAGAGTGGTTATGCAGCGGCCTGCAAAGCCGTTGACCTCGGTTCGATTCCGGGTCCCGCCTCCAGTTAACTTCAGATCTGCTCTAGTTTAAAGGCTCTCAAGGCTAGTTAATCTTGACTCGATTTCAGTGAGATTAGGCAGGGTATAGGCTCAAGCCTATACCCAATATGCATCTAAACTACTTGAATGATGGGAGTGTTTGAGAGCATATTTTTTTCTCGATGACTTAATTCAATAATCTCCCCGATCATTTCTGCAGTAGCCGCTGATAAAGTCCAGCCTAAATGCCCATGCCCCGTGTTATAGAAAACATTAGGTTTTGATCCTGGACCGACCTTGGGCATCATGTTAGGCATCATCGGTCTTAAGCCGGCCCATGGCACTACTGAACGTGTACTTACCTTAGGGAAACATTGATTTACCCAATCAATAAGTGGCTTAATTCGATCAGCTCTAATGTCACGATTGACACCATTAAATTCTGCAGTGCCTGCAACACGGAATCTATGCAATCCAAGACGACTGGTGACTAGTTTTGTTTCGTCATCAAGTAAGCTGACTGTTGGAGCTCCGAGTTGACTTTGTTCGTCTTGTAGATTGACTGTAATTGAGTAGCCTTTGACTGGATAAATATTCACATAATCACCTAATTGACCGGCTAGAGATCGACTAGCGATGCCAGCACAAATCACAACATTCTCGAAATTGAGCTCTTCCGTCACACCTTCTTTAGAGATAGTGACTTTTACAGTGTTTCCATCAGAATTCACCTTCAGGACTTCACAGTCATAAATGATCTTTACACCTTTTTGCTCGGCAGCCAGTGATAAGCCATACGTAAACTTATGAATGTCACCAGTAGAATCGCTTTCGGTATAGTAGCCACCATAATACTTTCCGGAAAGAGTGGGTTCTATTTCGATAATTTCTTGCGGAGATAGTGAGCGTCTCTCTAATCCACCCTTGGCTAGAAGAGTAGATACTTTCGCTGCATGATCGAAACCAGCTTTATCGCGATAGATATGTAATATACCTTCACGTTTTAAATCAAAATCAATGCCCTCGTCCTGTGCCCACTGGAAAAGATATTTCCTGGCATCGATAGCTAGCTTGGCGGTAGCTGCGGTATTCTTTTCGTATTGCGGTATAGCCGCCATGAATTCGGCAAACCAAGAAATCTTATGCCAAGATGGTTTCATATTGATAAGAAGCGGGGCATCTTTTTTGAAGATCCACTTTATGCCCTTCAAAATCGTGCTCCAATGATTCCATACCTCGGCATTGGAGGCAGATAACTGTCCGCCATTTGCAAAAGATGTTTCCATACCGCTGTATCTGTGTTTTTCAAGTAATGTGACTTGATAACCACGTTTTGCCAAAGCATAAGCAGTTGTGACACCTGTAATGCCACCACCAATAACTACAAAGTTTTTCATGAATAGCTCCATAACGCCAAAGGGGTTGAGCGCACTAGAAATTTCTAATGTGCGCCCCCTCTGTTTTGGACCTGAGAGATTCGCAAGTAAACTTGCTTGCTCCTGCGGTACTCTAGCCGACGTTTATTGCCAGAGACTCTTCAGAGTTTTTAATCAGATATCGGTTCTTTTGCCTGAGAGTTTCCGGGGCGGTTGCTCCTTCGGCGCCAACAAGTGGTCTCTCCCGATATCAAATTTCATTCTAGTTACAACAAATACTACTGTCAATCTAATTTATTTTTAATCTTTCGTTAAAGCTCCATAAAAGCCCTAACGAAAAATCATCAATGAGAATCCTAAGACTCTCATTGATGAAACTACACCTTAGAACGACTTTGATGCATCAAACATCACACGAACACCAGCAGTGAATGCTAGCTGGTCGCCTGAAGCTCCAGCAGCTGTTGTTTTTAAACCTTCTTTTGCTTTTTGATAATCAACAATACCGTACAAGCTGACAAATTTATTCATGTCATATTGCAAGTGAGTAATGTACGAATCAACTTTACCAACTTTTACACCCTCTTTTTGGTCAACATTGTAGTAAGACAATGTGTAAGTCCACTGAGGTTTGAAGTTGTATGCGAAGCCAACGTTAGCCACGTTAACTTTACCCTGATTGGCTGTGCCAGTTAAAACGTTTAGAAAGTATGGTTCGTTTTCTGGTGTGCCGCCAGCTGTACCCGGGGTGTTTACAATTTTTGGGTTATAACCAGCATCTGCATTGAGAACATGATATGCAGCTACGCCTGAAACTTTACCAAAGTTGTAACGACCGCCAATGTTCCAAATATCCATTTTTTTATTTGAAGGATCATTGGTGATTTGGTATGTGGTGACAGTTGTTAATTTATCTTTTTTATAACCTAAGATGGCATTTTGGGTACTACCTGCTTTGACATCACCGTTTGTGTCGCCGAATGCATAAGCTAAGCCATAGTTAAAGTCACCTTTTGTATTTGTATATTTAACAACATTATCCAAACGACGTGTGCCACGTGTTGTTGAGTACATTGAAGTTAAAGGATTTGGCCCATAAGCACTGCCAATTACGGCATTTGTTTTGGCGGCATCTAAAAGTCCCGCCACATCTAATGCGCCAGAAAAAAGAGCGTCAAGACCAAAGGTATTGTCTCGACCGAGTTTCACAGTGCCCCACTTTTCTTCTGATAAGTAAACAAAAGATTGACGATCAAAAACTCTCTCGTAGCCGTTAATTGATGCTGTACCACCAGTATCACTCGCGATTGTTCCTTCTAGGACCGCACCGGCTTTCATACCGTTACCTAAGTCATGATGACCATTCAAACCCCAACGGCTACCACCCAAGGCGCTGTGATAAAGATCGGCACTTTGTCCGCCAGCATGACCACTAAATGTTCTAACACCGTTATCAACCCTTGCATAAACAGATACAGTACTGCTTTGTGCGCAGACTACGCCTGAGCAGGTCAGAGCTGTAGCTGCAACTAACACTAACTTTTTCATAATTAATCCTTTTTTCAATCGCCAGTCACTGTGACTTTGCGTTGAGAGAAGGTTAGTTAGTTGTATTGCTTAAGTCCAAGACTAAGTTAGTCTGTAATTAATACCTAGTAGGTATATTAGATAAGTAATGAACCTAATTAATCATGAGTTTGTATAACTATCAATATGCTTTTTATGCATAGTTAGCTAGGGTTAATCCTTGAATTGCGCTTTACAAAAATTATGTATCTTTTCTAAAAAAGGAGGATGACTACGATTTTGTATCGTTACAAAAGCAAATTTCGCGTTTGTATTCAGTGGCGGAAGCATGTCGAGTTCTACGAGATCAGGAGCAGCTTTACGAATAGCAAGGGCAATCGTGTCGGTTTCACGACAAATGTCAATCAAGCTAGATATTTCATTGCACTTAAGGTTAATGAGATTTCTCAGAGATGCTTGACTGCCATATTTTTCACTAAGGATCCGATCAATTTCTGCGCTCAAGGGACTTGATGCGATTGGATATTGACGAATATCATTAATTGTGACCGCTTTGGATTTGGCTAAAGGGTGGTTGGGCCTACACATAAAAGCCCCCTTGGTTTCGGCCAGTATTTCAATGCTTAGGTCCTCGGCAGGTTCTATTGATCTGGCATCTACAATCATTACATCTAAACTTCGCATACGTAACGAGTTGGTCAGCATTTCGGTATTTCCACGGATGAGTTCTAAATGCATACTCGGATGATTCGTTGCCATATATTTCAGTAATGGCCGCATTAAGATAACGCCTGGACCAGACCCTAAACCAATGTGAATTCTTCCTTGCTTACCTTCAACTAGGTTTGAGGCACTTTGTTTGATATTTTCAGCATCTTCGATAAGCTGAATCGCTTTCATGTAAATTTCCATGCCGAAGTTCGTCAGCTCTATTTTTTTGCCAGAACGATCAAAAATACTCTCACCCAGATAGTCTTCTAGTGCTTGAATACTGCGTGTCAGAGCGGGCTGAGTGATATGCAGGCTTGCGGATGCTTTGACGAAAGAGCCTGTTTTTACAAGGGTCACCAAGTGTTTGAGTTGTGTGAGAGTCATGGTAACCCCTGATTAGCTATAAGTAAAAATTATTATTCATTGACTTATTATGCATTAGACATCAAGAAAAACAAGTGCCAATATTACTCATCGAATTTATAGGGGGTGAAAATGTTTAAAGAATTAAGAGGAGTTTTGGTAATTCTGCTGATGTCTATAAGTACATTTGCTGCAGCACAAAATTTCCCAAATAAACCAGTGAATCTGATGGTTCCATATCCTGCTGGCGGTTTGTCTGATGTGATTGCGCGATTGGTTAATAATCCGCTAAGCAAGCAGCTTGGACAGCCTGTCATTATTGAAAACTTGGGTGGTGCAAGTGGTGGAATAGCCGCTCAAAAAGTTTTAGCTTCTCCTGCAGACGGATATTATTTATTTCAAGGCTCCCCCAATGAGTTGATATTGGGTCCATTAGCTAATTCTGCAATTAAATTTGTAAGTGAAGATTTTCGTTTGGTTCAGACAATTGGCCATGCACAAATTGCTTTCTTAATCAGAAAAGATATTCCAGTAAAGAATGTCGATGAGTTTTTGGAATATGCAAAAAAACAAGCATTAGCGGGTAAACCAGTAACATACGCCAGTGTTGGCACGGGTTCCTATTATCACGTGATCGGTGAGCAGTTATCCAAAATGACTGGAATTCCAATGACTCATGTACCTTATAAAGGTGCAGCTCCCGCAAATCAAGATTTGATTGGAGGGCAGGTAGATATGTTTTTGGGCCCCTTTACTAAAACATACGAAGAGTTTCATGTTCAAGGCCGTTTGAAAATTTTGGCAATTTTAAATAAAGAGCGTCTACCCAGTACAAAAGCATATCCAGCAATAACCGAAAGCAAGTCTCTAAAAAATTTCACGCATTCAATTTGGACAGGGTATTTTGTTAAGAAAGATACTCCCGAAGCTGTTGTCGAGAGACTACATAAGGCTTTGACCGCTACCCTGTCAGACCCAACTGTAAAAACAGGACTTGAAGCGAATAGTTTGATTGTTTCCCAGCCCTTACCTCTATCTGCAGTTACAAAGAACTATAGCGATGGCATTAATCAATTTAGAGGTATTGCAAAAAATATCGGCTTACAACCACAGTAATTGGTTTTTCAGATGACGCTACTAGATATTGACCTAACTGAGTTTGTAGAAATTCGGCGCCAGTTACATGCCAATCCTGAGCTGGCTTTTGAAGAAACTACAACGGCTAAGTTCGTGGCAGAAAAACTGAATGAATGGGGATATACAGTCACTACTGGTATTGGTGGAACTGGCGTAGTTGGTCAATTAAAGATTGGTAATGGATCTAAGGCAATTGGCATACGTGCTGATATGGATGCTTTACCAATAACAGAGGCCACCTCCTTGCCATGGGCAAGCAAGAATATCGGTAAGATGCATGCTTGCGGTCATGACGGCCATACTGCCTCTTTGCTTGCTGCTGCAAAAATCATTGCAGAGAGAAAAAAATTTAATGGAACTGTAAATTTAATTTTTCAGCCTGCTGAAGAGGGCGCGGGTGGAGCAAAAGCAATGATTGCTGACGGCTTATTCGAGAAATTTCCATGTGATGCAATCTTTGCTTTCCATAATATGCCCGGTATATCACAAGGTAAGATCGTTACTCGTCCAGGACCAATGATGGCATCTAGCGACTATCTCACTGTTAGATTAACCGGTATTGGTGGACATGGTGGTTTTCCGCATAAAGCGACTGATGTTGTAGTTGCAGGCTCTTCAATTGTTATGGCTCTGCAAACTATTGTTTCTCGCAATATTGACCCATTAAATACGTCTGTAATAACGGTGGGAGCTTTCAATTCTGGTTATGCTAATAACGTAATTCCTTCCGAAGCGTTACTTGAAATAAGTATTCGTGCATTAGATAGTGAGTCTAGAACTATCCTAAAAGATAGAATTTTTAAAATTATTAAAGCTCAAGCTGATAGTTTTAATGTTCTTGCAGAGTTAGATTGGCGTGATGGTTACACGGTATTAGTTAACTCAGAATCAGAGACCCGCTTTTTATTAGCCGTTGCAGAGAAAGTAGTTGGTCAAAGTCATGTGGATGCCCAGGGCCAGCAACTAACTGGTAGTGAAGACTTCGCATTCATGTTGGAAAAAATTCCTGGTTGTTACTTTTTGATTGGTAATGGTTCTGCTAGTGAGCCTATGGGAGCCTGCATGGTGCATAACCCGGGGTATGACTTTAATGATAAGAACATTGATGTTGCAGCTCACGTTTGGCATGAGCTTGTAAGCGAATATCTGGCCTAGGTATTTTTTATAGGTTCTGATATCTAAATATCAATACCCTTCAAGTATGAATCTGAGACATAAACAGTATTAGCCATACAGAGCTGAAGCTGTTGAAATGCCTTTATTTACTGGAGCTATATATGAAATTCATTCGATTAATTCTTGCTATAACAGCTTTTTTATCCATAACAACGGTTCATGCCCAACAATCCGATTGGCCTAATAAACCTGTGAGATGGATTGTGCCGTTTCCTGCTGGTGGGGCTATGGATGTAATTGCTAGATCTCTAGGAGAGAAGTTGTCGGCGCGCTATGGGCAACCATTCATTATCGAAAATAAGCCAGGAGCTGGTGGAAATATTGGATCTGAGTTCGTTGCTAGGGCTAGCAATGATGGACATACTATCTTAATTACTTCTATTGGCATGGTAACCAATCAGTACCTATATAGCAAACTGTCATATGACCCGAAAAAAGACTTTAGTCCAGTCAGTGTGCTTGCAGTGGTACCTAATGTTTTGGTAACTCAAGTTGGCCAACTACACTCTGGATCGGTCAGTGAAGTGATTGCCCTTGCAAAGACTAATCCTGGTAAGTTGACCTATGCATCAGCAGGAAATGGAACATCTATTCATTTGGCTGGTGAGGTCTTTAAATCCATGGCAAAAATTGATATTCAACATATTCCTTATAAAGGGAGTTCTCCAGCAGTGGTTGATGTCATTGGTGGGCAAGTCAATTACATGTTTGACAGTATTACATCTGCGAGACCGCATATTCAATCTGGTAAGTTAAAACCTATCGCTGTCACAACAGCAAAACGCTCAAAATCTTTGCCGAATGTCCCAACGGTTGCAGAATCTGGTCTTCCAGCCTACGAAGTATCTCCTTGGTTTGCAGTATTTGTGCCATCGGGAACATCTAAGCAAATCATTGAAAAGATGAATGCCGCATTTATTGCTGCACTGAAAGACTCTGATATACAAACACGTTTTGATACTATTGGTGCTGAGGGTATGGGGCTTACTGTTGAACAAACACAGAAGTTTATTTCTAAAGAAGATAAGTTTTGGTCAGAAATAATTAGAAAAGCTCAGATTAAGGCGGATTGATTTTATTCATTATTCATAACAGCATTAGAGGGATTCTTTGGTATGTGGAATCCCTTCCTCATCGTAAATATCATAGATTAGATTCAACATATCTTGAATTTCATGTGATTTATCCATGGCTCTGACACTCATAATGATTGGGGATACGGCATGTTTTTCATTGAGTTCAAGGTATACGACATCATCACGTTTCATGCCTTGTAGACTTCGAGGAACAACAGCTATACCTTCTCCGGCAGCTACTAATCCAATGGCGATTTGTAAGTCTCTGACTTCGGTAATTTTTTTGGGTTCTACAGCTCTGTCTCTAAATGCGTTAAGAACTTGGTCGGCAAAGCTAGGTCTGGGATTTTTGGGATAAACAATAAGATTATCTTCGGACATATCTTGAGCACTAACAGCTCTTTGTAATTCCAGTAATTTATGCCCGATCGGCACAGCACACATCAGTTTTTCTTCTCTCAAAATAATTCTTCGGATATTAGAGTCTTCGTGGCGTACACGTCCAAATCCAACATCAATATTGCCTTCTTTTAAAGCTCTGAGTTGGTCCATCGTACTCATTTCAATGAGATTAAGATCAACGGTGCTGTATTTTGCGCGATAAAGTCGAATGATTTTAGGAAACTTGCCGTACATGGTTGAGGCTACAAAGCCAATAGAGAGTGTTTTGCTGATTTGCCCAACTCTCTGAGTCATCGATTTCAATTCCTTAGATTTATTCAGTAATTCTTGCGCATGTGCAAAAAAGAATTCACCTGCCTGGGTGAGTTTCAGCGGTCTAGAACCTCTCTCAAATAGGGCGACACCCAGCTCATCCTCTAATTGCTGTATGGAGCGGCTTAGGGGCGGTTGCGCAATAAATAAGCGCTCTGAGGCGCGTGTGAAGTTTTTTTCTTCAGCAACCGCAATGAAATATTTTAAATGGCGTAATTCCATTTTTATACCTTTCAAGTATCAAAAAGATACTAAATCAGTCTTGGACACCCTATTTTAGCGGGCGTATCGTAACTATAACGCATCCACTATACAAAATAGATATGATTAAAAATGTAGAAACCATTCTAGTCGATATACCGACTATTCGTCCACATAAGCTATCTGTGGCGACCATGAATACTCAGACGCTAGTTTTGGTGAGGGTGGTTTGTGGTGATGGAATCGTGGGCTGGGGCGAGGCTACAACCATAGGAGGTTTGAACTATGGTGAAGAAAGCCCACAAAGTATAAAAACTAATATTGATACTCATATTGCGCCTTTATTAATTGGTATGCGCGCTAGTGAAGTTGGCAAAGTCATGAACAAGATTAGAAAAATTGTTCAGGGCAATCGATTTGCTAAATGTGCAATTGAAACTGCTTTATTAGATGCTCAAGGTAAGAGGTTAGGTATCCCCGTCAGTGAGCTTCTAGGTGGTCGTGTGCGTGACAGTTTTCCAGTGGCTTGGACGCTAGCAAGTGGTGATACTAGTAAAGATATCGCTGAAGCTGAGTTAATGATCGATAAAAAGCGACACAATATTTTCAAGCTCAAGATTGGAGCTAAGCCTCTTGAGGTTGATATTAAGCATGTCCTTGATATCAAAAAAGCACTAGGTGAAAAAGTCAGTGTTCGTGTAGACGTTAATCAAGCATGGACTGAACTGCAATCAGTCAAAGGAATAGCTGCTCTAGAAGCGGGTGGTATTGATCTGATTGAGCAGCCTGTGAAAGCAGAGCATCGTGCCAGTCTTGGACGTTTAGCCCAGCGTTTTGCAGTTGCAATAATGGCTGATGAGGCGTTGCATGGTCCGTTAGATGCTTATCAGATTGCTACTCATTCTGCAGCTGACGTCTTTGCGGTGAAGATTACACAGTCAGGTGGTTTGATTCCCGCTATGCAAGTTGCAACTATTGCGCACATGTCAGGCATTGCCTTGTACGGCGGAACAATGCTAGAGGGTGGTGTTGGTACTGCCGCATCTGCACAACTATTTTCAACATTTACTGATTTGTCATATGGCACAGAGCTATTTGGACCTTTGCTACTCACTGAAGAAATTCTGACAGAACCATTGGCATACAGTGATTTTGGCCTAAGTGTTTCGAATAAGCCGGGTTTAGGTATCGATTTAGATATCGAAAAGATCAATTTTTTCCGTCGTGCTCAGGGCTACAGCGACACGATCCAGGCTATCTCTGTATAGGAGCTCACTATGTTATTTCATGTACGTATGGATGTGAATCTTCCTCAAGGAATGTCCGATGAGGAAGCTCTGAAAATTAAGCAGACTGAAAAAGAATATGCTCAACGTCTTCAAGAGCAGGGAAAGTGGCGCCATTTATGGCGTATCGCAGGTCAATACGCAAACATCAGCATTTTTGATGTGACTGACGTCGATGAACTTCATCAAATTCTCTCTAACTTGCCATTATTTCCTTATATGCAAATTGAGGTGATGCCTATTTGTCGTCATCCTTCTTCTGTGAGGGAGGGAGACAAATAAATTTATTTACGTAATAACTCTGAATTAGTAGCTATTTGAACTTAACAAACAATTCTCTAGGAGAAAAAATGAAACACACTGAAATTGATGCATTAGTTAAAAGTTGGATTGTGGACGCAGCCGATAAACCTGCTAACCCAAGAGTCCAAGCGATAGTACTACGTCTTGTTGCTGATCTTTGTAAGGCGATTGAGGATCTTGACATTTCTGCAACCGAATTCTGGAAAGGTCTTGAATATCTTCAAGAAGCAGGTAAGCGTCATGAGCTTGGCCTGATAGCGCCAGGCATTGGTCTTGAGCGTTTTCTTGATATGCGTGCTGATGAAGCAGATGTTAAAGCTGGCTTAACTGGTGGTACCCCGCGCGCCATTGAAGGCCCATTGTATGTTGCTGGCGCACCTGAATCAGTGGGCTTTGCAAGATTAGATGACGGTACAGAAGTTGATATTGCAGAAACCTTGTTTATGCAAGGTACAGTATATGACTCAAAAGGTAATTCGCTACCTAATGCAAAAGTTGAGGTCTGGCATGCTAATACCAAAGGTAGCTATTCGTATTTTGATCAGACACAGTCAGCATTTAATTTGCGTCGTACGATTGTTACTGATTCACAGGGTCGTTACAGCTTCCAGAGCATTATGCCCAATGGCTATGGGTGCCCACCAGATGGCTCTACACAGGCCTTATTAGATCTATTGGGCCGTCATGGTAATCGACCTGCACACGTACACTTTTTTGTAACTGCACCTGGTCATAGAAAGCTGACAACACAAATCAACATAGATGGTGATAAGTATCTTTGGGATGATTTTGCCTTTGCTAGTCGTGAAGGTTTGGTTCCACCGGTTAAGCGTATCAATGATGCTGCAGAGTTGGCTAAACGTAATCTCAAAAAGCCGTTTGCATCTATTGATTTTGATATCAATCTTGTTGAAGAGAAGCCTAAGGCTGCATCAGGTTTAGTAGATCGTATTCGTGCAGCAGCATAACTAGCTGTATAGGTGGGAGTGTAACTCCTACCTATATCAAAAAGGAGAATGTAATGATTCCAATTCACCCAGATACAACACCTACACTAAAAACTATTGATCAATTTTTAGTGGAAGACAAGGCGAAAGGCGACTATCGTTTACATCGTAGCGCTTTTACTGATGAAGCATTATTTGAGTTAGAGATGAAACATATTTTCGAGGGCAATTGGATTTATCTTGCTCACGAAAGTCAAATTCCTAATGTCAATGATTACTATACGACTCATATCGGTCGCCAACCAATTTTTATCGCGAGAAATCGCGAAGGTAAATTGAATGCATTCATTAATGCATGTAGTCATAGAGGGGCTCAATTATGTCGCTATAAGCGAGGTAATAAGGCAACTTATACATGCCCATTTCATGGATGGACCTTTAACAATAACGGCAAATTGCTAAAAGTAAAAGATCCTGAAGAAGCTGGTTACCCGGAATGCTTTAATAAAGAAGGCTCTCATGATCTAAAGAAAGTTGCGCGTTTCGAGAGTTATCGTGGCTTTTTGTTTGGTAGTTTGAATCCTGATGTACCGCCTTTACAGATTTTCTTAGGTGAGGCTGCAAAAATTATCGATATGATTGTTGATCAATCAAAAGATGGTTTAGAAGTTCTCAAGGGCGCATCTACTTACACCTTTGAGGGTAACTGGAAATTACAGGCTGAAAATGGCGCTGATGGTTATCACGTCTCCGCAGTTCATTGGAACTATGCTGCTACTACTAACCGCCGTAAAGAGCAAGAAGCTAGACAAGACAATATCAAGGCAATGGATGCGGGCAAGTGGGGTAAACAAGGGGGTGGTTTTTATGCCTTTGATCACGGTCACTTACTGCTATGGACTAAATGGGCTAATCCAGAAGATCGGCCAAATTATCCTCGTCATCAAGAGTTTGCAGAAAAATTCGGAAAACCGGTTGCAGATTGGATGATTGAAAGATCTAGAAATCTTTGCCTATATCCAAATGTTTATTTGATGGATCAATTTGGTTCGCAGATCCGTCTTTTGCGACCCATTGCAGTCGACAAAACAGAAGTCACTATCTACTGTATAGCCCCTAAAGGGGAGTCTGCAGAGGCTCGTGCTAGACGTATTCGTCAATATGAAGATTTCTTCAACGTTAGTGGTATGGCAACACCAGATGATCTTGAAGAATTTAGAGCATGCCAACAAGGTTTTATGGGCAAAGCCCTTGAATGGAATGATATGTGTCGAGGTGCGGAGCACTGGATTGATGGACCAGATGATGCAGCTAAAGAAATTGGCTTACAACCAGTAATGAGTGGTGTGAAGACCGAAGATGAGGGCCTCTATACCGTACAGCATCGATATTGGCTTGAGGTGATGAAAAAGGCAATAAAGGATGAGCAGGTGAGATCATGAAAAATATCAACATAGCTGATGTTAATGCGTTCTTATATTACGAGAGTCGTTTGCTTGATGATGAGCAATGGGATGAGTGGTTAACTCTTTATGATGAAAATGTCGAGTTTTGGATGCCCAGTTGGGATGATGATGATCGTCTGGTGACTAATCCTCAGGAGGAAATTTCTTTAATTTATTACCCTAGTCGTGCAGGGCTTGAAGATCGTATCTTCAGAATAAAAACTGAGCGTTCTAGTGCAACTATGCCTGACACTAGAACTAGCCATAATATTAATAATGTCGAAATTGAAAAGCGTGATGGTGATGTTTTAACAGTGCGCTTCAATTGGGTCACATTTAGTCATCGATACAAGACAAACTATACATACTTTGGTATGTCTCGTTATGTCATTGATTTTTCTTCAGATAAGCCTTTAATTAAGAACAAATATGTAGTTCTTAAGAATGACTATATCCATCAAGTAATTGATATCTATCACATTTAATTAAGGCAAAGCCATGAGTTACAACATTGCACTCCAATTTGAAGATGGCGTTACATGTTTTATTAACTGTAATGAAAATGAAAAGCTTTCTGACGCTGCATATCGTCAAAAAGTTAATATCCCCTTAGATTGCCGTGATGGAGCTTGTGGCACATGTCGTGGTCTATGTGAGTCGGGTGACTATGATTTGCCTGAGTCAAGCTATATCGAAGATGCTCTGACACCTGAGGATGCTGCAAATAGATATATTTTGGCTTGTCAGATGAAGCCAAAATCTGATTGTGTCATTAAGATTCCAGCTTCATCGGAAGTCTGCAAAACATCGGTAGGTCAATTTCCAGGTGTTATTTCCGAATTAAATAAAGTCTCAGAATCAACCATTAGTTTTTCTATAAAGCTTGAACAGCCAGAAAAATTAAATTTCCTGCCTGGACAGTATGTGAATGTTCAGATTCCAGGTACACAAGAAACTCGCTCATATTCATTTAGTTCCCCACCAGGAAGCTCAGTCGCTTCATTCGTTATTAGAAATGTGCCTAATGGGAAGATGAGTTCATATTTGTCAGACGAATCTAATCTTGGTCAATCAATTAGTTTTAGTGGCCCATATGGTAGTTTTTATCTAAGACCCATCACTAGACCTATATTGATGTTAGCGGGAGGTACCGGAATTGCACCATTTTTATCAATGCTAGATGTGATAGCAAAGACTGGTTCTAAGTACCCGGTAAAAATGGTTTTTGGTGTTACAAACGATATCGATTTGGTTGGATTAGATTTTTTAGAGAGAATTAAGTCTCAGGTTTCCAATTTCGATTACAAAACATGTGTTGCCGCCGAAGATAGTCAGCACCGTCTAAAAGGTTATGTAACCCAGCATGTTGAGGCAGACTGGCTGAACGCTGGAGATGTAGATATTTATCTATGTGGCCCCGTTGCTATGGTTGATGCTGTGAAAACTTGGCTAGATCGTGAAGGTATTAAACCTGCAAATTTCTTATTTGAAAAATTTTCTGCAACTGCATCTGGAGTTTAAGAAATGCGTAAAAAGTTGCGATTTAAAGATAAGGTTGTCATAGTCACGGGGGCTGCCCAGGGTATTGGGGAAGGTGTAGCTATTGCGATCGCTAGCGAAGGTGGCAAAGTAGTACTAGCTGATCGCTCAGATTTAGTTAAGGATGTTGTAAAAAAAATAAAACTTAACAAGGGTAGTGGTGAATATTGTATTTGTGATCTAGAAACGTTCGCTGGCGCAAAAAAGCTAATTGCATTTGCAATCAAAAAGTTTGGTCGAATTGACGTGCTTATTAATAATGTGGGCGGGACTATTTGGGCTAAGCCTTTTGAAGAGTATTCTGAAGAGCAAATCATGGCGGAAGTTACACGCTCTTTATTACCAACTCTATGGTGTTGTCGTGCTGTTTTGCCTCAAATGATAAGCCAGGCATCAGGCAATATTGTGAATATCTCATCGATTGCAACCCGAGGAATTTATCGTATCCCATACTCAGCTTCTAAAGGCGGGGTAAATGCTATGACTGCAAGTTTGGCTTTTGAGCAGGCTAAAAATGGAATCCGTGTGAACGCTGTTGCCACAGGGGGTACACAAGCGCCACCTCGTCGTATACCAAGGAATAAAAATCCTATGACGAAACAAGAGGAAATTTGGTATCAAGGCATTGTTGATCAAACAATAGAATCTAGTTTGATGCATAGGTATGGATCAATTGATGAACAAGTCCATGCCATTCTTTTCTTGGCCTCAGATGAATCAAGTTATATAACCGGGACGGTACTGCCGGTTGGCGGTGGAGATCAAGGTTAAGAATGACTATTTCTGCTGTAATTAAAGATAGCTCATTGACCGCATGGTTGGCAGGTTTTTTAGCTGTTTTAATTTCCTATTCTGGGCCATTAGTCATAGTTTTTTATGCTGCTCAGTCTGCCAATATTTCATCCGAGCTTCTGGCCTCATGGATTTGGGCTATTTCGATCGGGGCAGGTTTGACAGGGATTTATCTTAGTTGGCGTTATAAAGTGCCAATTATTACTGCTTGGTCGGCGCCAGGTACAGCTTTACTAGTTACATTATTTCCGGGGATCAGTATCAGCGATGTAGTCGGATCATATATTTGTGCAGCTGTAGCCATTTTCATTATTGGAATTACTGGTAGTTTCGACTGGCTAATCAAGAAAATTCCTAAAGGGATTGCAGCTGGAATGTTGGCGGGCATCTTGTTCCAGTTTGCATTAAATGCATTTAAGGTAATTGCAATCATGCCAATGCTATCTCTAGCGATGATGACGGCCTATCTTTTTGCTAAACGCCTATATCCAAAGTATTTAATAGTTATCGTTTTCAGTACTGGAATAGTTGTCTTAGGATTGAGTGGCTCGTTAAATGATTTGACAGATATCTATCCCACAATAACATCGCCTATATATACTCAGCCATCTTTGACAGTTGCTAGCTTTTTTAGTTTTACCTTGCCATTAATCTTAGTAAGTTTGACTGGTCAATTTTTGCCTGGCATGTCGATCTTAAAGATGGCAGGTTATCATACAGATGCCAAGCCAATAATGGCGGCAACTAGTGTGACATCAATTTTTACTGCACTTTTCGGTGGAATTACAACTGTAATCGCAGCTATTACTGCAGCAATATGCACGGGCAAAGATGCACACATTAACCCGGAGAAGCGATACATAGCAGGTATTGCTAATGGTGTCTTTTATTTGCTTGGAGGCATATTTGCCTCAACAATTGTTGCTGTCTTTGCTAAGGTGCCTCCAACATTCATAGCGGTATTGGCAGGTCTAGCACTTTTGTCGGGAATCACGACAAATTTATCAATTGCAATCGAAGACCAGACCCAAAGAGATAGTGCTGTGATTACATTTTTAGTCACGGTTTCTGGTATGACCTTACTGGGTATTGGTTCGGCATTTTGGGGAATTGTTTTTGGTCTCGCCGCTCATTACATTTTTAGCTACAGAAATCAACTGGATAAAAAATTATCTGAAATGAAAGAGAAATAAAGGGTTATATGATTGATAAAACAAGCTATTCGATACAGTCTGCTATTTCAAAAATAGCTGATGGAAATACTGTCATGATTGGTGGCTTTGGTACTGCTGGACAACCTGCTGAGCTAATAGACGCCTTGATTGAGCATGGGGCGAAGGATTTAACAATAGTCAACAACAATGCAGGTAATGGTGATTTGGGCTTGGCTGCGTTATTGAAGGCAGGTCGAGTTAAAAAGATCATCTGTTCATTTCCTAGACAGGCAGATTCATATGAATTTGATAAGTTGTACCATGCAAAAAAAATAGAACTAGAGTTAGTTCCACAGGGCAATTTAGCATGCCGTATTCAGGCAGCTGGGTCTGGTTTGGGTGCAATTTTTACTCCAACTGGTTATGGAACCATGTTGGCAGAAGGTAAGGAAACTAGAGAGATTGCAGGACGTAACTACGTATTGGAATACCCAATTTATGCAGATTTTGCACTGATCAAAGCTTATAAGGGTGATCGTTGGGGAAATCTAATATATAGAAAGACCGCACGAAATTTTGGTCCGATTATGGCTGCTGCTGCTAAATGCACAATCGCACAAGTTAAAGAGGTTGTTTCTCTGGGGGAATTGGATCCAGAAAACATTATTACGCCAGGTATTTTTGTACAACACGTTGTGCGTATTTGAGAGAGAAAAATGACATATCAGAAACTTACACGTGAGCAGATTGTTCAACGCGTTGCGCAAGATATACCTGAAGGGGCCTACGTCAATTTAGGTATTGGATTGCCCACAAAAATCGCCAACTATTTAGATAAAGACAAGGAAATCTTCTTGCATAGTGAGAACGGTGTGTTGGGCATGGGCCCTGCGCCATCTGAAGAAGATCGTGATCCGGAGTTAATCAATGCTGGTAAGGAGTACATCACTTTATTGAAGGGCGGATCATATTTTCATCACGGTGATTCTTTCACCATGATGCGTGGCGGCCATATTGATATATGTGTATTAGGTGCATTTCAAGTTGCTGCAAACGGAGATTTAGCAAACTGGCATACAGGCGCAGCTGATGCAATTCCTGCAGTAGGCGGCGCTATGGATTTGGCCATAGGTGCAAAAAATGTATACGTGACCATGGAACATTTAACAAAAAGCGGTGAATCAAAAATAGTTGAGAGATGTTCTTATCCGCTAACTGGCATAGGTTGCGTCGATCGTATATATACAGACTTTGCAGTTATAGATGTTGCAGAACAAGGGCTTGTGGTTAAAGAGATAGTGCCAGGAATGACATTTGATGAATTACAAAAATTCACAGCTGCAAAGCTATTTGATGGACGTAAATAGGTGATTTTTATGGATGCATATATTTGTGACGCAATTAGGACCCCATTTGGAAAATATGGTGGTAGTTTATCTGGCATGAGAGCTGATGATCTTGGTTCGCTACCTATTAAATCATTAATGCTTAGAAATGTGACTGTAGACTGGTCAGCTGTCGATGATGTTATTTATGGTTGTGCTAATCAGGCAGGTGAAGATAACCGTAATGTGGCACGTATGTCTAGCTTACTGGCTAGATTGCCAATAGAAGTGCCGGGTACGACCATCAATCGCTTATGCGGTTCTAGTCTAGATGCAATCGGCATTGCCAGTAATGCAATCAAAGCCAGATCAGCTGATTTATTGATTGCTGGAGGCGTCGAGAGCATGAGTCGTGCGCCATTTGTTATGGCTAAGGCTGATACGCCTTTTTCAAGAGTTGCAAAAATTGAAGATACGACCATTGGCTGGCGATTCATTAATCCATTGATGAAAGCTCAGTATGGAGTTGATTCAATGCCTGAAACTGCAGAAAACGTTGCAACTGACTTTAAGATTAGTCGTCATGATCAGGATATGTTCGCGCTAAGAAGCCAATCTAAGGCGGCTAAGGCGCAAGCAAACGGATTATTCCAAGATGAGATAGTACAAGTGACTATTCCTCAAAAGAAGGGAGATCCAATTTTGTTTACTCATGATGAGCACCTAAGAGTAGACACTTCATTGGAGAGCTTGAGCAAGTTAAAAGGTGTAGTGAAGCCCGATGGTACTGTGACTGCTGGTAATGCCTCAGGGGTGAATGATGGTGCATGTGCATTACTTTTGGCCTCAGAAAAAGGTCTTCAACAACATGCATTGACGCCAAAAGCTAGGATAGTAGCAGTCGCTTCTGCTGGAGTGGCCCCAAGAATTATGGGTTTTGGACCTTCTCCTGCGGTAAAGAAAGTGCTTGCAAAAGCTAATTTAAAACTTGAGCAGATGGATGTTATCGAGCTTAATGAAGCATTTGCATCTCAAGCACTTGCGGTTTTGCGTGATTTAGGGCTTCCTGATGATGCCGCTCATGTGAATCCAAATGGCGGTGCTATTGCTTTAGGACATCCTTTAGGTGCATCCGGGGCTCGCTTAGTAACTACTGCAACGTACCAATTACATCGAATAAAGGGTCGTTATGCCCTATGTACTATGTGTATTGGTGTTGGTCAAGGTATTGCGCTCATCATAGAGAGAGTTTGATGGCAAGATTTGAGAAAAACGGTATCCAAACAAATTATGAGGTACTGGGTGGATTAAGTAGTAGTCCTTTGGTTTTATCTAACTCTTTGGGTACTGATCACACCATGTGGGATTTGCAAGTACCTAAGCTTAATCAATTCCGTCTAATTAGATATGACACATTAGGTCATGGACTTTCAGATGTGCCTGAGGGTCCTTATACGATTGAGCAATTAGGTAATCAAGTCATCGATTTACTTGATCATCTCGAGATTGATCGAGTGAATTTTTGTGGATTATCAATGGGGGGAGTAATTGGGCAGTGGCTTGCAATTAATCACTCAAACCGAATTGATAAGCTAATCTTGGCAAATACCGCTCCTAAGATAGGTGCTTCAGTAGCATGGCTAGACAGGGCAAAACTTGTTAGATCGGTTGGTATGGACCCAGTTGCTGATTCGGCATCTGCTCGTTGGTTTACCCATCAATTTTTTGAATCACAAAAAGGCCAGTGCAGTTATCTAGTAGAAAGGCTTAGAGCAACTAATGCTGAAGGCTATGCCGCCTGTTGTGAAGCTCTGGCAGGCGCGGATTTTTTGCAGAATATACATAAAATTCAAGCGGAGACTTTAATCATTGCAGGAACAGAAGATCCAGTAACTACTATTTCTGATGCTTTATTTATGGTAAAGATGATTCCAAATTCATCCCTTGTACAAATTAATGCTTCACATATTTCAAATGTAGAAAAACCGGAACAATTTTCAGATGCTTTGACACACTTTCTAGGTTGATTTCTTGTCGCGCCTGCACGCAAAAATTTCAGGAACTCTAACTAATATGACGTAAGTTTTCGTCTGAATTACATAGTGTTTAATGATTGAGTTGATGTAGGGTGTAATGCCCTACAATAAAAAAAGCCACTCCTGTTGGAGTGGCTAAGTCAGGAGAGAGGAGACTGACGAATTTATACGCCCAGATATTTTTGAATTAACTCAGGGTTCTTATTAATTTCCTGACTACTTCCATTAAAAACTATGTGACCTTTTACAAGAATTACTGCGCGATCACATATTGATGTAACAGCCTGATGATTTTTATCAATAACAATACAAGCAATACCAGACTGCCTTACAGTTTTAATAATTTTCCATATTTCTTGTGCAATTAGTGGCGCTAATCCTTCGGTTGCTTCATCAAGAATCAATAGCTCTGGATTAGTCATTAGTGCGCGGCCAATAGTCAGCATTTGCTGTTCACCACCAGATAGTTGCCAACCGCCATTGTTTATTCTTTCTCCTAGGCGAGGGAATGTGTCCATGATACGCTCGAAATCCCAGTCTAATTGACCATCAACACCTTCACGAGCGGCCATTATCAAATTTTCTCTAACTGATAGGTTTGGGAAAATGCCTCGACCCTCAGGTACGTAGGCAATGCCTCGCTGTGCGAGACGATAGGTTGGCATTGACGAGAAGTCATCACCTTTGACTAGTATGCGACCATGTCTCGGTTTAACGATATTTAATAGGCTTTTTATTAAGGTTGTTTTTCCCATGCCATTACGACCCATGAGAGCTACACCTTCACCTTTTTTAATATTAAAGTCAATACCATGAAGTACGTGGCTATTACCGTAGTATGTATGTATTTCTTTACCTTCGATTAGCATGTCAGACATGATGGGTTCCTTCACCTAGGTATGCTTCTTGTACAGCTGTACTATTTCTAATTTGGCTGGGTGATCCAGATTCCAATACTTGACCATTAACCATGACAGTTATGACATCAGCCACTGCAAATACAGCATCCATATCATGTTCTACAAGCAATATGGCTTTGGTTTCTCTTAATTTCTTCAATACTTGAACCATTTTTTCTGATTCTTCTGAGCCCATACCGGCAAGTGGTTCATCTAATAAGAGAACTTGAGCATCTGTAGCTAGTACCATTGCAATTTCTAATTGTCTTTGTTCTCCGTGACTCATGTATCCAGAAATTATTTCCTCTCGGCCAGTCAATCCTGCCTCGTTAATACAGGTCTTTGCTTTTTCTATTGCCCATTCCATATCAGATGCCCTAAGAAATATTTTTGAAGCATTTTGATTCCTAGATTGAGCAGCCAAACGGACATTTTCAAGCACGCTAAATTGCGGAAAGATATTCGTTCTTTGATAACTTCTACCTATGCCGGCTTGAGAGCGTTGCCAGGCGTTTAACTTTGTAATATCTTTATTTAAAAATTCAATTTTTCCCGACGTAGGTAATGCATCGCCTGAAAGCATATTTATACATGTTGATTTACCAGCACCGTTAGGGCCGAGTAGTGCATGTAAGCTTCCTCGGTGCAGTTCAAGATTTACATCTTGGTTTGCAATTAAACCGCCATATCGTTTAGTAATTTTTTTTGCTTCCAGTAAGAGACTTTTACTCATTTTTATACTCCTCTTTTTGTAGCGCTGATTTGATCCTTTGCGGCAATGCTGCAAGCCCGCCTGGAACAAATAAAACAGCTAAAACAATGACGAGGCCCATAACTAGCTGCCAATGTTTAGTCAGGCTTGAAAAAATTTCTTGTAAAAAGATGAAGGTAAATGAACCAATAATTGCTGCTAGTAGATTGCCCATACCCCCAAGTATTACCATTAAGAGAACGTTGCCTGATTGGTGCCAAGATAAAAGTTCAGGTGTAACGAAACCAAACATAGCTGCGTATAAGTAACCTGCAATTCCACCTAATGCACCCGAAATCGAAAATGCAGCTAGTTTGTAATTAAAGGTTTGATAACCTAGTGACTGCATTCTATGTTCATTACTCTTTATGCCCACTAAAACTTTTCCAAATGGAGACTGAAGTAATCGATTCAAAAATAAGTAAACTAATAAAAGTGCCGCTAAGATAAAGTAATACATATGTGTATGATTACTTAGATCAAATGGAGTGAATCCAAAGATTTCAGCGCTTGGTTTTACATTGACGTATATTCCATCCGAGCCGCCACCTAATGGCGTGTCATGAAAGATATAGTAGGCTAGTTGCGCAAAAGCTAGTGTCACCATAATAAAGTAGATGCCTTTTGTGCGAAGAACAAAGAGTCCTACAACAAGAGCTGCAAACCCTGAAATTATTATTGATGCAGGTAGAGTTAACCATAAGCTTGCAGCTGAGTATTTAGGCGACATCAGAGCTACTGAATATGCAGCTATTCCAAAATAAGCTGCATGGCCAAAACTTACTAAACCTGTATAACCTACTAATAAATCTAGGCTCATTGCAAAAATTCCAAACACTAGGGCTTTACCAATAAGCTCTGTATAGAAGTCAACACCGCTAATTGGCACACACGCCAATGTAATTAGTGCAATTATTTTTAATATTGTTGTTGATTTGATTTGCATATTAGGCTCGCTTAAAAATACCTTCTGGGCGCCACAAAAGAACAGCTGCCATGATTAAATAAACAACCATTCCAGATAGCTCTGGAAAAATTACTTTCCCAAAAGTATCTGCAAAGCCAATAATCATTGCTGCTATTAGCGCCCCCCACACAGACCCTATTCCACCAATAACCACAACAACAAATGAAATAATTAATACTTGACTACCCATATTGGGGTATACAGATGAAATAGGTGAAGCAAGCATTCCAGCGAGGGCAGCCAGACTCAGGCCAAGTGCGAAGACTACTCTGTAGATCATGTTGATATTAATTCCCAGTGCTTGCACCATCGTTCTATCGTGGCTACCAGCCCGTATCATCATTCCCAATTTGGTTCTTTGGATTAGGTAAAACATACCAATTGCCAAGATGATGCACGCTATTGAGATGGCGACTCGATAAAATGGATAGCTCAAAATTTCGTTTAGTTGTATTGAAAAATTGAGTAATGTTGGTATTGCTACACCATGAACATCATCACCTACTAGAATACTTCTGATTTCTTCAAAGATAAGAATCAATCCGTATGTCAAAAGAACTTGTTCAAGATGATCGCGCTTATATAAATGTGAAAAGAGTGCCCATTCTAAAAATGCTCCAAGAGCTAATGCCAATGGAATTCCTAGAAGAATTGCAAATAAAAGATTTCCGGTGAAACTTGTTAATACAAAAGCCATATATGCACCGATCATATAAAAGCTCCCATGGGCCAAATTGATGATTCCCATGATCCCAAACACCAGAGTCAAGCCGCTGGCAACAAGAAACAAGAGCAATCCATATTGCACGGAGTTAAGCGTTTGAATGAGTATTGATGCAAGATCCATAAAGTTCTCCAGTTTGGGCTCAGCGAGCCCAAATATCTATGTTTAGAGTTTGCAACCTCTGGCTGGATCAGATAGTCCTTTTATTGCAACACCCACCACTTTATTTTGATTACCTTCAACTCTTCTTAGGTAGATATCTTGGACAGGGTTATGGGCTTTGGACAAAGTAAAAGTACCACGAGGGCTGTCAATTTTTGCCTGCTCCATTGCCTTGATGATTACGTCCTGTTTTTTAGGGTCACCATTAGCTGCTGCGATTCCAGCCTGGTAAAGTTGTGCTGCGTCATAGCCTTGAACCGCATATACATCTGGCTGCATCTTGTACGTTTTTGCATAGTTAAGCCGGAAGTTATTATTTACCTTGTTATCTAAGCCATCAGCATAGTGAAGGGTAGTTAGAAGACCTTGGCCAGAATTTCCAATGGCATCCAGAGTTCCATCTGTTAGGAAACCTGTACCATAAAGTGGTATTGATTTATTGAGGCCAGCAGCCGCATAGTCTTTAACAAACTTAGCAGCACCAGCGCCAGCAAAAAATACATAGACTGCATCAGGCTTAAGTGAGGCAATTTCTGTTAAAAATGGCTGAAATTCAACATTCGGGAAGGGCAATGTCATATCTTTGAGAATCTTGCCACCTGATTTTTCAAAACCTTCTTTAAATCCATCGACTGCCTGATTACCTGCAGCATATTTCCAAGTTAATGTCACAACTCTTTTATGCCCTTTATCGGCCATCACTTTGCCCATTGCGAAGGATGGTTGCCACATGCTAAAAGAGGTTCTGAATAGTGTTGGAGAGCAAAGCGGACCAGTTAACTCGTCTGCGCCAGCGTTAGGTACGATCAATATGGTTTTATTCTCGCGCGCAACTTTAGCCATCGCAAGTGCAACGCCTGAGTGTACAGTTCCAATGAGGACATCAACTTTATCCCTCTTAATTAGCTTATTGGCATTTTCTGTTGCTTTGGCAGGGTCTGATTCATCATCAACAACAAAATATTGAACTTCTTTGCCACCCAATTTGCCGCCATTTTCATTGACGTACTGTTTAAAGCCATTTGTGATGGCATTTCCAAGTGCTGCAAATGTACCCGTTGAGGGTAGCATCAAACCTACCTTTATTTTTTCGGTGTTCTGCGCTTGAGCTGCGTGAGATCCAAGCGCTAGCATCATGCTGGCAATAGCAATCTGTTTTAAAAAAACTTTACGGCTAGTGTTCATATTTCTGTCCTTTTGTTAATGCGTTATCACGTACTTCGCTAGATATTCAAGCTCACATAGATGCACTTTTATCTATATCAATACGGTATAAATCAGAGCTTTGTTGGGACAATACAGGGCTAAAAAATAGCAGTCCAACACTGTTTTAGTATGTTTTTAATACCTATAAGGTATCTTAATTAACTAAATAATTTCTTCTTAAGCTATTGATATTGAAAGAGGTTTTTTTAGACAAATGAGAGTGGTCATAACACTTGAGCAATTTCATTAGTAATGCATCAGCATAGAGTTTTAAATTTCTGCGAGCTTAAAGTGCTCATCGTTACAACGTAGTAGTTCTTTAAATTAAAGTGTTTATGGGTGCCAAGCAAATAGTACAAACACGTACTATAATAGTACGTGTACAAACTAAATGAGTAAGTTATGACTTTTTTACCTTTAATTAAAGACTTGGCGACGACTTATCAGGCGTTTGAACGATATTCAGCTCGTCATATCAAATCCATGGGTTTAACTGAAACCCAATTTGATATTTTGGCCACACTGGGAAATCAGCCACCCATGACTTGTAAAGAATTAGGAGAAAAAACACTAATTCTTAAAGGGACTATGACTGGTGTTCTCGAAAGGATGGAAACAAAAGGGCTCATCGAGCGCTTGGTTAATGAAGAGGATGCAAGAAGCTACAGAGTTCAATTGACCAAGGCAGGTGATCGT
This sequence comes from Polynucleobacter sp. MWH-Loch1C5, assembly GCF_018881775.1. Lineage (GTDB taxonomy): Bacteria > Pseudomonadota > Gammaproteobacteria > Burkholderiales > Burkholderiaceae > Polynucleobacter. The sequence continues at coordinate 283,463 of NZ_JACVPR010000001.1, read as the reverse complement.
CTATTCAAAAGAGTTTTTCCTGAGCATATTGAATATCTAAGCAAAGCGTTTAATCAATTGAGTAAAGAAGAACTTGAGAAGGTTCGGAAGTCATTAACTCTTATTAAGTCTGTATTGAATTAACTTTAACTATCAATTAGGAGTCATCATGAATGCATCACAAAGTCTTATAAATATCTTAGGTCGATTGTTGATTGTCGCGTTATTTTTACCTGCAGGCATATCAAAGATTGGTAGCTTTGAGGGAACGGTGGGATACTTTAATTCGTTAGGTATTCCGGCAGCATCGCTTGCGGTAGCGATTACCATATTGATTGAAGTAGTTGGCAGCTTGGCCTTACTAGTGGGTTATAAAACAAAAATCGTGGCAATAATTCTTGCTATATTTACATTAGCTGCATCGATAGTGGGGCATGCATATTGGGCGGCACCTGCGGAGCAGGCTTTCGTTGCGCAATTACTATTCTTTAAGAATATTGCAGTAATCGGTGGTTTACTAATTTTGGCTACTTCAGAATCTGGCCGATTTAGTTTTGATGGACGTAAATCTGCTTAATATCTAATGAAGCTATCTTAGCCACCTTTGGGTGGCTTTTTAATTTGTCGGTTTTCCCGACATTGTTCATGGCACTCAGTGTCGATGCCGCTTGACCTACGATAACTGCCACTTGACGCCAAGTTCGAGTCTGCAAATAGGACATCGAATCTACGGCCGGGTTAGACTTTGAAGAAAAAACTGTTTGAAATCATCACGTTATCTGCAAAGCCGTTGACCTCGGTTCGATTCCGGGTCCCGCCTCCAGTTCTCATTTGCTCGTAAAAATCCCTATGCTTCTATGCTAAAGAAGCCGACTACCATTCGTTTGGAGGAAGATTCTGTGAGTTACTTCAAGTCCATATCTGAAGAGGTTGGTATTCCTTATCAAAGTCTCATCAATCTTTATTTAAGAGATTGTGCGGCATCGCATAAGAAATTAAATCTTAGCTGGAAGTAGTAATTTTTTGAGAAATGCGCCTCAAATTAGTTTGGGTGTGACTGATTCTAGGCATGAATAAATATCATTTAACTAGGGGAGCTAGCTTCTCCTAGTTAATTTCTAGTAGCGCTGTATTAGTTTGAAGCTTCTTCAAGTATTTTTTGAAATGATCGTGTGAGTGAATGATGGTCTTGAGCTCCTTGCAGGAGGTATTGATCATTCACGATCATAGATGGTACTGAATGTATACCTAAATTTTTGTAGAAATTTTCTTCAGCCTTAACCTCTTCAGTAAATTCATAACTACTGATTATCTCTTGAGCGCGTTTTATATCTAGACCCGCTCGGTATACAGCATCTAAGATATTTTTAATATCATCGATACTCAGAGCTAAGCAGAAATATGTATTGAGTAGCTCTTTTTTCAAAGATGCCTGCTGCGCTAATCCGATTTCATGAGCTACCCAATAGAGTAAGCGGTGACATTGAAAGGTGTTGTAGACGCGCTTGCGTCCCTCGGGATGAAAATCAAAGCCAACTTCTTTGGCGCGTGCTCGGATTTGAGCCTGATTGCTTTGTACCTGCGTGAGACTTAAACCATATTTTTGTGTGAGATGCTCCATCGCATCCTGGCCCCCTAATGGCATCTGGGGATTCAATTGAAAGGCCCGGTAATGTACCAAAAAATCAGCTTGATCTCTCATGCTTGCCATCGATAGCGCTAGGTTTCCATATCCAACGGCGCACCAAGGGCAGGCAATATCTGAGACGAAGTCAATCTTAATGGTCGGTTTCATGAAGGTTTGGGTTCTAAAAAGAGTCTAGGAGGTATTGAAGAGATCAATTGGGTTTCAATGTACGCATTATTCTTTGCATGCTAGGTCTAATCACTAAAAATAATCGATAGAAACATTCCAGCACAAAAAGCATGCCAGGTAGTTGAGCTATGAGACCTAAATAACGCCAACCAGGTAAATAAAGCCACATCTGTGCAAAGGCTGCTGCACCGGATAGTCGAGTGCCATCATCGAACTCTACATGGAAACGTTTAAGTAAGGCTATGCGATCATTGAGATAACAGGTATTTTCAATGTGATCTTGGCTGATATCGATGAACCGAAGTGGGTTATTCATATCCTTACTTGCCAAGTGCTTTAGATGATTGATTTCAATTTGGCAAAGAGGGCAGGAGCCATCGTATAAGACTTTTAAAGGCAGTTTGGTCTGAGAATTAAGCATAGGCGTAGGTCTGAATCATCAAGATACCTCATCTCGTGTTTTCTTGCTGAAACCCAAAATAAGGTTTTCGAGAGTGCCTATGCACCGTCTTTGAGGAAAGGCTAGAATCAAAGCAAATCATGATGGAGGCAAAATGAGTCAACGTGACACGAGATGTTGTGGGTCAGGTACTTGCATCATCAACGAGCAGGGTGAGTGCTGGTGTGGCCAAGTTTGGGACGGTGAAAAAATGGTGGTACCCAAGTTGGAGATGAATGCTCCTCAAGCTCCAGTCAAGGATCAGGCTCAGTCTAGCGAAGATTAGCTGACCCAATACTTGTTTGCCCGCGATTGAGAAGAATTAAGCCAATCACAGGTCCCGGGAATAGTAACCAGCTAATGTAACTGCTCAGATAGGGTAGTAAGACGGTGCTAACTTGTATAGAAATCATCGTGATCGTAAAGCCCAGCGCATTTTGAATGGTCAGAGCGGTGCCGACATTTTCTGGAGGGCATGCTTTGGCTGAGAGTGCCGAGAACTGTGGTGAATCTGCCACCACGCTCATGCCCCAGACCAACCAGAAGATGATTTGAAGTGCTGGACTGACTTCCTTCATCCAAGGGTAGATGAAGCAGCAGCTAGCAGATAATCCGAGAGCCCATGAGGCGACTTTGACATTTCCCCATTGAGTACTCAGTTGCCCGCCAATAAAACAGCCTAAAGAGCCTACCGCAATCACGGCAAAACTCCAGGCAGACAGCTCAATGGGATTAGAGATCCCATGTGTTTGGGCAATTAAGAAGGGCACTAACGCCCAAAAAGCATAGAGTTCCCACATATGCCCGAAGTAACCTAACGCAGCGCTTCTATATTGCTGAACACTAAATAGATGACGAATACCTTTCAGTTGTACTCTGGCCATTGGATTCAGTTTAAGGTGAGGGCCATCGCCGAGCCACAGGATCAGGCTCATGGCGATCAAGCCACAGATAGAAGAAACTAATATCACTGCTTGCCATGACCAATCCATGCTGAGGTAACGCGTGGCGTGCGGAAGTGCGGTGCCAAGAGTCAGCATCCCTACCAATTGAGCAAGCCGTTGTGAGGCGTGTTCAGGGTCCCAAGTCATAATCAATTTCATGCCGATAGGGTAAATTCCGGCTAGACAGATGCCGACAATGAAGCGAAAAACAGAGCCCATCAGTAGATTGTTTGCATAGAGGGCGAATAGGGTGTTGGATGTGGCCCCTAAGAGACAGCAGAGTGCGAAAAGCTGGCTAGGTCGAAAGCGATCAGCGATTCCGAAAATGGCAAAGACTAGTGTGCCCACTACAAAGCCTAGTTGCACCGCATTGGTCAGAAACCCAATGCCAGCCAGATTAACCTGCCAAGCAGTCATTAAATTATCGGCAACACTATTCATGGAAAACCACAAAGAGGTGCCCAGTAGTTCGGCAAAAATAATCACTAGGGATGCTGAAGATGCATGGAGTGAGTGATGGTTGGGGCTAGTCTTGCGCATACGCAATGATAGCTTTTATTGCCGCATGGTTTTACCAGCGAGCAACCTGAATGAGAAATCATTCAGCGTCGGGTAGCCACGGATTTGAGTAGGCAGAACACTGTTGAACCTGTGAGTAATCCTAGATCGTGTAATGCTTTTTGTGTCACGCGAGCGAGTAGGGCTTCACCCTGACAATCTATAGTGAGTAGAGCTTGTGCAGATTTTGAGTCTTGGTCAATTTTTTGAATGCGGCCTACGAACTGGTTTTGGGCCGAGCTCGTCAAGATGGGCTCTGGGGAAATAAGTACGTCGTTAGCTCTCACGAAGACTCTGACCGAGCTACCCAGTGGGTATGACTCGCTAACCCAAATTCGCCCAATCGGTAAATCGATACCGCTTAGTTTGAACTGGTTATCCATCTCGGTCACTACGCCAGCTAGGAGCGTCCCCGCTTCCTTGCCAAGCACATCTGAACATATCGGGTCGGTGAGAACTTTCATGATGGGGCCCTGGAGAATGGACTGACCAGTATTCATAAACACCACAAAGTCTGCTAGGCGGGTGAGTTCAGTTAAGCTGTGCGTGACATACAAGACGGGAATTTTTAAGCCCTGATGCATTTTTTCTAGCCAAGGCAAAATCTCTTCGCGTCTAGAGATGTCGAGTGAAGCAAGCGGTTCATCTAACAGAAGGATTTCAGGTTGTGTTGCTAATGCTCTAGCAATTGCAATTCTTTGCCGCTCACCACCTGATAAATCTTGCACTTGGCGTTGCAAGAGTGACGCAATACCCAATAGATCAACAGCTTCTTTAAGAGCACTAGGATTGGGTGAAATTTGTCTCTTGAGCCCATATTCAAGATTGGCTTGCACGGTTAAATGTTCAAAAAGACTGGCTTCCTGAAAAACATAACCTAACTTTCTAGACCATGTGGGTAAGTGACTATCACGATCGGTATCTTGCCAAATCTTGTCACAGAGTTGAATGCGACCTTGAGCTTTTTCTAAGCCAGCAACACATCTGAGTGTGGTCGTTTTGCCGCAGCCGGAAGGCCCAAAGAAAACAGTGACCCCCTGGTTGGGAAGTTCTAGATCGAGATTCAATGAAAAATGATCTCGTTGTAGTTGTAACTGAATCTGTAACGTCGAGGAGGTGCTCATGACATCACCCTAGACGAGTGCTTTTTGAGGCGCGCCAAAGCGATTAGAACCATAAAAGAAAAAATCACCATACCTGCAGATAAGATGTGAGCTTCTCGATATTCCATGGCTTCCACATGACCAAAAATTTGTGTAGATACAACACGAGTTTCGCCGGGGATATTCCCGCCAATCATTAGCACCACGCCAAACTCACCCACTGTGTGGGCAAAACTTAAGACCGTGGCTGTGAGTAAACCTGGTTTTGCTAAGGGGAGTGCCACAGTAAAAAAAGCATCAAGTGGTTTGGCACCGAGGGTGTATGCAACTTCCATCGGACGCCGGCCTATCGCCTCAAAGGCATACTGAATAGGCTGGACGGCAAAGGGTAATGAAAAAATCACTGAGCCAATCACTAAACCACTCATGGAAAAAGACAGTAGACCTAAGCCGAGTGACTGGGTGACTTGCCCAATCCAACCTTGGGGCCCTAATAGTACTAATATGTAAAAACCCAATACTGTCGGTGGCAGTACCAAGGGTAGGGTGACCAGTGCACCAATGGCTGGTCGCAATCTTGATTCGGTCTGCGATAGCCACCAAGCCAATGGGGTCGCAATGATCAAAAGAATCAGCGTGCTTATACAGGCGAGCTGTAGGGTCAGAGAAATAGCTTGTATGGCTTGTGGTGACATAGTTAACTTGAGGTATTGATTATTCTGATCTCGCTATTGAGGTGTATAGCCATAAGAAACAATCATATTCTTCACTTTGTCACTGCGTAGGTATTTCAGCAGTGCCTCTGCTGCAGGATTACCTTTTGCCCGTTTTAACAAAATAGCATCCTGTTTGATGGGGTCATGCATGTGAGCGGGTACAAGCCATGCAGAACCTTCTTTGAGGCGACCATTTTCATAGACTTGAGATAAGGCCACAAAACCTAAAGTGGCATTGCCTGAGGCCACGAATTGATACGTTTGACTGATATTGGAACCTTCCACGATCTTCGATGCTAGGGTTGAAGCAAGCCCGAGTTTTTCTAAAGTTTGCATGGCAGCCACACCATAGGGAGCTAACTTAGGATTAGCCAAGGCAATTTTTTCAAAGGAGTTTGTTTTTAAGACATCCCCCTTGTTATCCACTAATTGTGGATTTTTACTCCATAGAACCAGCTTGCCAATCGCATAAGTGAATCTGCTCCCAGTGACACCAAGAGCCTCCTTTTCAAGTTTGAGTGGGGTTTCATCATCAGCCGAAAGTAAGATCTCAAAAGGTGCACCGTTTTTAATTTGTGCATAAAACTGGCCTGTAGCACCAAACGATAGAAGGGCTTTGTGGCCTGTGTCGCGTTCAAATGCTTCTGCGATAACTTTCATGGGGGCAGTGAAATTAGCAGCAACAGCTACCTTCACTTCTGCTGCTTTGACCGGTGTAGCTATGACAACTAGGCCGCAAAGCAAAGCTTTTGAAATGTTCTTGAAGGTCATATCTAGCTCAAAATTAGATAAAATGAATAGCCATATTAACACGCTATTCTAAAAATGAATAACGATAGGATAATATCCCTATCAGGGAGTCTGTTTTGAAAACAAAAACAATTCAATTTGATCAAGTCTTGGGCAACGCCTCTACCGACAAAAGGGTGGAAGTGTTGCGTGCGATTCATCAGTCAGGCTCAATTTCAGAGGCTGCGAGAGTCAATGGGGTGAGCTATAAAGCAGCATGGCAGGCGATTGAGACTCTCTCAAATCTAGCTGGAATGCCATTATTGGATAAGTCGGTTGGTGGTTCAGGAGGGGGAGGTGCATTCCTAACGCCGGCGGGCTTGCAAGTTCTGCAGGCTGCTGACCTGCTAGCGCAAGCAAAAGCCCAAACCCTTGCTCAGCTTCAGGGCGTATCTCAAGGGGGCGCCAATCAAGTCTCCAGCATGATGGGGATTGGCATTCGTACGAGTATGCGGAATCAATTACCAGCCACGGTTGCAGACATTATTCAAACCCCGATTGGAGTCCGAATTGTCATGGCTTTAGCCGATGGTCAGTTATTGTGTGCGCGGATTACTCATGAGAGTCTTGAGTTGTTGGGCTTGAAAAAAAAGATGCCTATTTTGGCGCTATGTAAGGCCACAGCCGTGACTATTGCACCGACGATTGTTGCGCTAGGTCAGGTCAATTTATTGAAGGGCTATGTCAGTCGGGTTTCACGCTCTAAGACAGATCGTCAAGTGAGCATGGCCTTGGGACCATCCATACAGCTGGCGGGTTTTCTTGATCCGACTGTCAGCGTTAAAAATAAGCAAGAAGTGATGGCAGCGATTGATGAGTCAGCTGTGGTAATCGCATTAGGGGTTTAGCGTCATTTGATAAATCTCGTTACACTTAAATTGACATCTTTCATGAGGAATCAAAATGCGTCATTTTGTACTCATCGGTTTTGCCTTGACTCTTAGTGCTTGCACGACGCTCAGTCCTGAAAAGGTGAATGCTCGTGTGGAAGCGATGAATTCATTTCAGCTTTGTCTGGCTGATCAAACAGGTCTTGGCCAAAGTACCTACGAATTAGAGCCACCCGTGAGACGTGCGGCGCAAGAACGTCTGCAAAGTCAAAAAATTGACTGCGCTAAGCATCAAGAAGAAATCATTCGCTTTTTAACGTCTGCCTTACAGCAAGAGCAAAGACGAAATGATCAATTACGTTTAAGTCCACGCCCAGGCTACTGGCGTTTTTGGTAATTGAATGACACTGAAATCACGGCGTTTTCCTACACCATTTTCAGTCATAGAGAACTCGTAAATTCACTCGACTTAGGGCATCCTTTTCTTTTTCTAAAAGGAGATCACCATGCCCGATATGCCATTTAATGCCGGTACGGCTCAAGTTAGAAATCGTCGCAAGTCTTCGAACTATTATTTGAAAAAGATCGTCTATCTCGCCACACTTGTATTGGTGGGGCGCCTATGAATGAGGTGCCTAATGTTTGTGAACGTTTGCTGCATCACTATGCAACATTGAACCCTGATGGATCGTGGCATGACACTCTCTCATTCATGATCAATTCTGGACAAGATTTATGGACGCTACTCATGAACCATCCCATCTTAGCGGGTATGCTCATGGGCGGTGTCTTAGCGAGTTGGGTGCGCCAGCGCTGGTGGCGCTGGAGTGAGCGTTGGCGACTTAAATTGAAAACTGTCTAAGGCGTGCTTGCATATGCTCTAGCAAACCATCGCAGGCGTCTTCTACCAAATCTAACACTTCCTCAAAGCCCTCGGCCCCTTTGTAATAGGGGTCGGGGACGACGCTAGCCTGATGAACTTTACAAAATTCAGTCAAGCGTCTGAGTTTATGTTGCTTGCCCGCGGGAGCAAGTTTCTCGGCGAGGGCATAGTTTTCCCAATCCATGACCAAAATCAAATGAAACCCATGGAAATCATCTGTAGATAGCTGACGTGCACGCAAATGACTCAAATCGTAACCCCGCGAAAGTGCATGTTGTTGTGAACGAGGGTCTGGTGCTTCATTGATGTGATATGCATGGGTGCCTGCTGAGTCGACATAGATGTGTTTTTCAAGACCTGCATCACGGACATAATTTTCAAATACGCCGTGGGCCGTAGGGCTTCGACAAATATTACCCATGCATACAAAGAGCACCCCCAAGCGCTGACTCGTCTGCTTCATAGGAGGTCTTGTTGTTGGGTTTTTTTAGCGAGTAGCTGGTTTTGCATACTGATGGATATTTGTCGCTTTCCAGGAATCACGACAATCGTGTCACCCGCCTGTATGTGCCCTCCTTGATTAACCCTTAAGTACCAACCGCAGTGCCCCGATTGCACCATCGCCTTGGCGCAACCGTTATAGCCCATGCGCGCATTGAACTTGAAGCAGGGTTCACGCAGTTTGGTCACTTGTAATTCCACTTCACCAATCTGCCATCGATCTCCCACCCATACTTGATCTTCTGTCAAGCCCAGGACAGATAAGTTTTCACCCATCAAGCCTGCTTCTAAAGTCGGCATTTGTCGACCTGCGCGACGTAAATAATCTTCCCAGAAGGTGTAGTGTTCTCGTGGGTAGGCATAGATGGCTTTTTCTTGACCACCATGCACACTAAAGTCAGCTTGTTCATCCCCTTCAATACCTAAATTTTTGACTAGGATTGAACCCGCAGCATTCTCAATGACGGACTTTTTAATACCTGAAGGCACCATTTTGTAGTCGGGATGATCGACGCCAAAGAGCGGGGTGACGATGCCGCGGCAAATTGCAAAGATGTGTGGATGAGTTTGCATGACATAATTAAAACACTGTTTTTATAAAGAGTGACTTTCATGCCCCGCTTTGCCGCCAACATATCTTTGATGTATCAGGACAAGCCATTCATCGAGCGCTTTGCAAAAGCAAAGCAAGATGGTTTTCAGGCGGTTGAGTGTCAGTTTCCCTATCCTGAATTCACAGGGGCTAGCCTGCAAGATATTCGTCGTGAGCTCGATCATCAGGCATTGGAAATGGTCTTGCACAATTTATGGCCCGGGCGTTGGAGTGAAGGTGATCGTGGCTTGGCAGCGATGCCAGGGCGTCAAGCAGAATTTAAAGATCATTTAGGGCGTACGATCGAGTATGCACAAGCTTTGGGTGTGCCACGCTTAAACTGCTTAGCAGGTCTGATGCAAGACGGTCGACCGAGTGCTGTCCAAGATGAGGTTTTAATTGATAACCTGACTTGGGCAGCAAAAGAGCTTCAAGCAGCTGGCTTAAGTTTGATGATTGAGGCGATTAATACGCACGATATGCCCGGCTTTTATCTGCACCACAGCCAACAAGCCATTGAAATACTCATGCAAGTCGCTTCTAACAATATTTCCTTTCAATACGATGCGTATCACATGCATCGCATGGGAGAGGATATTCTTGAGATAGAGGCCATTATGCCCTTGATTGGGCATATTCAGATTGCTGATCATCCCGGACGTCATGAGCCAGGTACAGGTGAGATTCCGTATGCGGCATTTTTTGATTTGTTAGACGACTTGGACTATCGAGGATGGGTCGGTTGTGAGTACACCATCCTAGAGCGTGCCAACTTTTTTAGCTAGAGATCGTCACTTTCTTAAAATCTGCTGCTCAGTAATTTTCTTCGGACCATCTTCTGCGGGTTTGATGTTTTCCATAGGTTTGAGTTCTGCTTGTCTTGCCCAACGCTCGGGATTCATTGAGAGTGGTCGATATTCCTGTTTGGACCAAGCGTCAGAAAAATCGCGGTACTGATTACGGTGTACCCAGCCTGATTGACCTGTTTGATAGATAAATTGTGATTGATCTAAATCGGCCAAGTTATAAATGACGCGTAAGCTCGGCGCTTTGGTGACCTGGAAGGGGTTTTGTGCAGAGTGATCCATAAAGCCTACGTTGATGGTAAAGCCATCGCCAGGCATGCTACTCGCCACCTCAAAACGTTTTTTCAAAAAACTAATTTTGCTAAAGGGTCGGTGCTCAGAATGAGCAATGTGAACCTTGCCCCAACGCCATTCATTGGTGTTTTTGCCCAGTTGTTGACTCAATTGATCTAATGCTAGGTCATAGGCTTGGCGAATGGCGTCATCGCAAGTTTCTTCTTGTGAGGTCGTTACTAGGTCGCACCAAAATTGAGCTTCAGCTTTGCCTTGTAGGTGGTATTGCAAAATGCGGTGCAAGGCAGGTCGAAAATCTCGTTTGCCATATTCGTGTTTAAAAGTTTCTTGTAGGCGGTGAGCTAAGAGTCGAACAGTTAATTGATGGGCCCACGCATTGAAAACGCTAGCGCCAATACTGTCGGTGCTCATCGTGCCGTTAAAGCTCTGCACGTGTGACTGAACGGCAGATGCCAAAGAGTGCTGAGAACTGATGTTTTGGAATATCGGTAAGAGATCTCGAGCCAATAAAGAATGTACGTCTGATTGAATCGCTTTCATTGACGCTAAATCATGAGATTCTTTACTTTGCAAAAGTGATTCAATACGTTCTTGACGAAAAGGCATATGCCAATCAAATGTCAAAGGATTAGGGTCGTTGGCGGCCTGCACTCTTTGATTGGCCGTTGCAATCCAAGCTCGTGATGGCTTGCTCTCTTTGGGTAAGACATCTGAGCTTAAGTAGCTGGGCCATTCATACTGGCGATCCCAGCCTAGTCCGGGGGTGGCCCCAGCAAAGCCTTGATGACGGGTTCTTTTCGTGCCCACTCCAGCGACACGAAGAGCAATTTCGCCAGACTGATCTGCCATCACGACGTTTTGCATGGGGGCGTAATAGTGTTTAAGGCTGGCTTTGAATTCTTCTAGGTTTTGGGCGCGATTCATCTTCAGCCCTGCGAGTAGAGTTTGATTTGCCGTATCTAAGGCGCTCCAACGCAAAGCTAATACAAACTGTTTAGTGTTGAGCAGTGCTTGAGCGCGTGGGTATGCATCTGAAATCACAGGCCCATGACGCGTTTCGCGCACTATAAATTTCTCGGCGGCTTGCCCCTTAATATTGATCGTTTCCTCACGCAATTGGAAATGAGCAAAACCATTGGGTGTTTGATAACGGCCTGGGTTAGAGGGATCGACGGCTTCGATAAATAGATCCTGCACATCAGGATCCGTGTTGGTAAAACCCCATGCAAAGTCCGCGGTGCGGCCTAGGACCACAGTGGGCATACCCGGGATCGTGCCACCCATAATATTCAGTTGTGGACTTTGGATACGTGCGAAGTACCAAATGGCAGGGGCTGTCAATGTGAGATGAGGATCATTTGCTAGCCAAGGTTTTCCGGTGGCACTCTTTTCTGGAGCGACCACCCAGTTATTCGAGCCTTTGCCTTCCTGACCGATAGGTAAGAAGTGGCTCAATTGTTGATGTTCTTTGAGTCGCTGACTTGTTTTTGCAGGCTCTTCGGATTTTTTATAGAGGCCCAGATCACGGTAAATTTTGGCAAAGTTTTGCCCAGTCGGTGGGGTATCCCCCAAATAAGGCGGGATGACATCCCATATCTGATTGGTTTCAAGGTGCTTGGATAACTCTAGGCGCAGAAATTCTTTATCCCAGTTACCGCCTAGATCCAGAGCCATCATGATCGACCAAGCGAGACTGTCAGCGGGTGCCCAAAGTCCGGGTTTGGCGCCTGTTAATAAAAATTCAGGGGGCAGAGCCCAGCCTAAATGCTTATAGCCCTGATTGACCCCATCTGCATAGGCTTGCAGGAGCTTTTTCGCCTCGACGGGGTAGTTCTCTAGCTGTTTCTCAGCCGCACGGCGAATACCCAAGGTTCTAATGAAGCGGTCTACGGGGAGAGCATCGGGTCCTAAAACTTCTGCCAACTTACCACTGGCGAGGCGGCGATTGAATTCCATTTGCCATGGGCGTTGAGTCGCATGTAAAAAGCCCAATGCCAGTAGGGCGTCTTGATCAGTGTTGGCGCTCACATGAGGGATGTCTAGCGTGTCAAACTTAATACTGACTGGGCCGGCAAGGCCAGCGAGACGAATTTCCCCATCCAGACGATCTTTCGTGAAAAGAAAATAAATGCTGAAAACTATTAGGGAAATGATCGCTAATGCGAGCAAAAAAAACCCGGACCACTTGATAAAACCTCGCTTTGGCGACATATTAGGTAAAACCCCTAGCAAAAAATTGTGTACATATTGATGCGTATTTTTTCACAGAGTGCTAAATTAATCCTAACTTGTGAATAACTTTTGCAAGCTTTTGATAGAAAAACCTAAGAGGAGACTTCAATGTCAGACAAAAAAGTTCAATCGCGTCGTAAATTTCTAACGACTACATCTGCAGCTGCTGCAGGTGCAGGTGCTTTAAGCTTCCCAATGATTTCAAAAGCGCAGACAGTCAATCTGCGTTTCCAATCTACATGGCCTGCTAAGGACATCTTCCACGAGTACGCACAAGACTTCTGTGACAAAGTCAACAAAATGTCTTCTGGTCGCTTGAAGATCGATCTTTTGCCAGCAGGTTCTGTAGTTAAGGCTTTTGACCTTTTAGATGCTGTTAGTAAGGGCACTTTGGACGGTGGTCACGGTGTTGTGGCTTACTGGTATGGTAAGAGCCCAGCGTTGGCTTTGTGGGGTTCAGGCCCAGCATTCGGTATGGATGCCAACATGGTCTTGGCATGGCACAAATACGGCGGCGGTAAGGCCATGTTGGATGGTATCTATAAGTCATTGAACTTAGACGTTGTTTCATACCTCTACGGCCCAATGCCAACACAGCCTTTGGGTTGGTTCAAAAAGCCAGTGACCAAAGTGGATGAGATGAAGGGCTTGAAGTACCGTACAGTTGGTTTGTCAATTGACATCTTCAAAGATTTCGGTGTGTCAGTGAATGCGTTGCCAGGTGCGGAAATTGTTCCTGCGATGGACCGTGGTCTCTTGGACGCCGCTGAGTTTAATAATGCATCTTCGGATCGTATCTTGGGCTTCCCTGACGTATCTAAGGTATGTATGTTGCAATCATTCCACCAAGCATCTGAGCAGTTTGAAATTCTCTTTAACAAGAAGAAAGTCGATGCATTACCAGCTGAACTCAGAGCGATGATTGACAATGCTGTTGAAGCTTCTTCTGCTGATATGAGCTGGAAGGCGATTGACCGTTACTCAAAAGACTATATTGAGATGCAAGAAAAGCAGGGCGTTAAGTTCTATAAGACTCCTGACTCTATCTTGCGCGCTCAGTTGGCCGCTTGGGACAAGATCATTGACGCTAAGTCACAAGAAAACGCTGACTTCAAGCGTGTTCTCGAGTCTATGCGTACTTTTGCTCAGCGTGCTTGCCGCTGGCAGAACGATACATTGGTCGATTACAAGATGGCTTACAACCACTTCTTTGGTCGTAAGGCGCCAGCTAAGAAGTCATAATCCAATATTCGTGTAACAATGCAGCCCATCTAGCCAAAAGCTAGATGGGTGTTGCTTTATTAGAAAACTAAAAACTTGGACTAATCTATGCAGAAATTGCTACTCAGTGTTGACAGACTATCTACGTATGTCGGCCAATTTTTTGCTTACGCGATTGCTATCCTTACAGTAGTCATTTGTTGGGAAGTAGGTTCGCGTTATTTATTTAATAACCCTCATGACTGGGTTTTTGACGTCACCTATATGTTGTATGGCGTACTGTTTATGATGGCAGGTGCTTACACATTGGCTAAAAATGGTCATGTGCGTGGCGACGTTCTCTATGGCTTTTTTACGCCAAGAACTCAAGCCACACTCGACTTGATTTTGTACATTATTTTCTTTATTCCTGGTGTTGTAGCGTTGGTCTATGCCGGCATCTTTTTTGCTGCAGAGTCAATCGCGATCAATGAGCACACCACTCAGACAGCCAATGGCCCGCCCATTTGGCCATTCAAGATTTTCATTCCTGTCGCTGGTGGACTGCTCCTCTTGCAAGGTTTTGTGGAAATCATTCGTTGTGTGATTTGTATTAAAGAAGGCGAATGGCCTAGTAGAGAACAAGATGTGGAAGAAGTGGATGTTGATAAGCTCAAAGCCATGGTTAGTCACGAAGATGAAAAGAAAGGTGCCTAATCATGCGTAAGGAACTTTATTTCGGTTTTTCTATCATGGCGGCTATTGTGATTGGTACTCTCACGTTTATGCCATCGTTTAGCGATATGACTAATGGTCATCTCGGTCTGTTAATGCTGAGTTTGGTCGTGGTTGCCATCATGATGGGCTTCCCTACTGCGTTTACGCTGATGGGTATGGGTATGATCTTTGCCTTCTTTGCTTATCAGTCTCAGGGTGAGGGCAGTGCACAAGCGATCCAGAGAACTTTGGATTTGATGGTGCAAAGAACCTTTGCGGTGATGACCAATGACGTGCTGATCTCTATCCCGTTGTTCGTATTTATGGGATATTTGGTCGAGCGCGCTAACTTGATTGAGAAGCTTTTTAAGAGCTTGCATCTATCTCTAGCGCGCGTCCCTGCCGCTCTAGCTGTTGCTACCTTAGTGACTTGCGCGATTTTTGCGACAGCGACAGGTATTGTGGGTGCGGTGGTGACTCTGATGGGGTTGCTTGCTTTGCCTTCGATGCTCAAAGCTGGCTACAACGTTAAATTAGCTGCAGGTGCGATTACTGCTGGCGGCTGTTTGGGTATTTTGATTCCGCCTTCAGTCATGTTGATTGTCTATGGTGCTACTGCTGGTGTGTCTGTGGTGAAGTTATACGCAGGCGCATTCTTCCCCGGAATCATGTTGGCAGGTTTATACGTTGCTTATGTGATCATCGTTGGTAAGTTGAAGCCAGAAATGGCTCCACCATTGTCTGCTGAAGACCGTAAAGTTGAGCTTGCTCCAGCGACTAAGAAGTTGTCTGAATATGGTCAATCAGCTTTGCCAGCTCTATTAAAAGCTTTAAAAGGGCGCCGCGCAACGAATATGACAATGGGCGAGCTCTTTAAGCAGTTCATGATCATTGTTGGCCCATTGATTTTCTTTGCGATCATCATGACGCTGATTCACCGCGTAGCCACAGCGCCGATTGAACAGGTTGCAACTGGTTTTGCTACTGATGGCGGTATGATTAGCTTAGAAGCGGCTGAAGAATCTAATGCACCTCAGGCTGACTCAATTGCTCTGCCACCTGGCGCTGAGGAAGATGCTAAAGAGAAACCAGTGGCTGCAGCACCTGCTGAGGCAGCTCCTCTGGCTGATGCTGAGCCTGCAGAGCGTCAACCAACGCCAACATGGTATTGGATTCTTTTAGGTATTGGGCTGGCGATTGGTGCGGTTTTCTATTACGCACTCTCCATGGTCCGTTTAGAAGTCTTCAAAATGCTACTGGGATCATTCTTCCCATTAGCGGCATTGATCCTTGCTGTTTTGGGAACCATCGTCTTTGGTTTAGCAACCCCTACAGAGGCGGCGGCGGTCGGCTCTATGGGCGGCTTCCTCTTGGCATGGGCCTATAAACAGCTGAATATGACCGTTATTCGCGAATCAGTTTATTTAACTGCTAAGACGAGTGCTATGGTCTGCTGGTTGTTTGTGGGATCTTCAATCTTCTCCGCAGCTTTTGCTCTCTTGGGTGGTCAAGAGTTGATTGAGAAGTGGGTTCTATCTTTGGGTCTGTCTAAGATTGAATTCTTGATCCTTTCACAAATCATCATCTTCTTGTTAGGTTGGCCATTAGAGTGGACTGAGATTATCGTGATTTTCATGCCAATCTTTATTCCTCTTTTAGCTCACTTCCAAGTTGACCCCTTGTTCTTTGGTTTGTTAGTGGCTCTGAATTTACAGACTGCTTTCTTATCGCCGCCAGTGGCGATGGCCGCTTTCTACTTGAAGGGTGTTGCGCCACCGCATGTGACATTGAATCAGATCTTTGCCGGCATGATGCCATTTATGGCGATTCAGGTATTGGCTCTGGTCTTACTCTATGTCTTCCCTGAAATTGGAATGTGGTTGCCTAATTTCTTGTATAAGTAAACAGGTCTCACTCACTTCATAGTGAGTCGACTTCAAAGCCCCGCGATGCGGGGCTTTTTTATGGCCGGTAGATGATTGACTCTGAGCTTAAAGAAAAAAACTAAGAGACGTGAAAAATTCGTTACAATGTCGCCTGTGCTGCCCGGATGACGAAATAGGTAGACGTAGCAGACTTAAACAATTTGAGTGCTTTGTTCGAAAGGGCAAATGTAGAACTCGTCAAATTCGGTGAAAGCTTCACTGCCAATACCGAGCGAAGCCTGATATCAGGAACGTGTAGAGACTAGACGGCGAGCACCTAAAGCAAATTTGTTATGGTGAAGGTATAGTCCAGACCACGAACACATTGTGTGGCGGCGAAAGCCGAAGTGGTAAGAAAATCTGCCGGCTTAAAAGAGCCGTGCCGGTTCGATTCCGGCTCCGGGCACCACTTTAGTGGTTGATTGCAACACTAAAGAGCGTCAAATTCATCGCCTTTGAGCGTATTCCCACTAAGGATTGATATTCTGGGCTTTGTGCCCAGCTTTCTGCTGCGGCAGAATCCTTAAACTCGAGCTCTACATAAGCATTAAATAGGTCGCAGTTCAATTCATTCCAGAAGCTTTTCTGAAACTGGCCACGTGTACATACACGGCCACCGTAGAGTTCAACAGTCTTGCCGACTTGAGATCGATATTCGTCAAAAGCCCGACTATCTTTGAGTTGAATTAAGCCAATTACTTTGCAAGTCATAAGCGTCCTCCTGTGACAGACTGTAATACAGTCTGTCACACTTGCCTAGACCTACTATGCTGTAAGGCGCTGATTTTGGTAGTCATCAATCGCTTGTTCAATCTCTTCACGCGTATTCATGACAAAAGGACCATACTGCACAATCGGTTCTTGGATTGGAATCGCTGCAAGAATCAAGCAGCGCAGATCTTCTAAAGCCTTGACTGCAATTGTTTCACCTTCACCAAAAATAACGGCATGCTGTGGGCTGATGATTTGTGAGTGATGATGGGTGCGATATTCTGCAAGACCTTCATACACATAGCTAAAAGCTGTACGTGCAGAGTCAATCGGCAATTCAAGGCTTTCGCCTTTTGGAATATGTAGATCGAGATAAATGGGATCGGTACTCAGCCCCTGCATCGGTCCCTTGAGTAATTGCTGGCCGTGTTCGACTTCACCGGCGATGACTTTCATCCAAATGCCACGCGCGTCAGTCGCCTGCGGAATGGATTGACTCGGAATATCTCGGTAGGAAGCAGGCTTCATTTTTTCTTTAGCGGGCAAGTTCAGCCACAATTGAAAGCCGCGCATTGCGCCTTCCTTTTGTTGGGGCATTTCAGAGTGGATGATCCCGCGACCTGCGGTCATCCACTGCACATCTCCAGGATGCAAGTCGCCACGGTTGCCCATATGATCTTCATGCAGCATATGACCTTCAAGCATGTAAGTCACTGTTTCAAAGCCGCGGTGAGGGTGCGGAGGAAAGCCAGCAATGTAGTCATCTGGATTTTCTGTGCCAAATTCATCGAGCATCAGAAAAGGGTCGAGGCGAATGCCCTGTGTTTGGCCCAGGCTGCGATAGAGTTTCACGCCGGCCCCATCGGAGGTGGGTAGGCCGCGTATCACCTGAGTGATGGGTCTGATCGACATACGGTCTCCTTTAAATTTTTAAGGCATCTACTTCTGCTTCAGCCGCTTTGACGGCTTGGGCTTTTTGTTCTGCAGAGATACCAATACCTTCTACATAAATAATCTCTAGATTAGTCAGGCCTAAAAAGCCCAGAAGATTTTTCAGGTAAGGGGTCTCTAGATCGTTTGGCGTATCCTTGTAGAAACCCCCACGGGTCGTCATCACGTAGACCTTTTTGTTCTGTAGTAAGCCAACAGGACCTTGTTCTGTGTACTTAAAGGTGATGCCAGCGCGAGCAACGTGATCAAAATAAGATTTGAGTTGTGAGGGAATGCTGAAGTTGTACATAGGTGCTGCCAAAATAATCGTATCAGCGGCTTGTAGTTCAGCAATCAGGGCATTAGAGAAGGCCACAACACTACGCTGCGCATCGTCGAGTTGGTCGGCGGGGCTCGTCAAAGCTTTAAAGCGTGCGGCGTCTACGTGGGGAATGTTCTGTGTGACATTGCGGCGAGCTATCTTCGCGCCTTGCGCCTCAAAGCGTTTTACTAAACGCTCCACGAGTTTGCTCGACTCGCCGTGTTCGCCAAAAATACTGCTAGTAATCGCTAATACATTCTTAGTTGAACTCATCTTTGTCTCCTATGTACTGTTGGATGTATGCATTTAAACATCATTTAAATAGATAAAAAACAACAATTTTTAAGGTATATTTATCAAAAATTTAGATAAATTAAGTCATGAAGCCGAAAATACCGAGTTTTCCTGTCAGCCGCTTGCCACTGATTAGCTTAGATCAGTGGGCTGCTTTCATTGCGGTCGTAGATTTTGAAGGTTATGCGCAAGCCTCTGAAAAACTGCATAAGAGTCAATCAGCCATTACCTATGCGGTTAAAAAGATGGAAGACCTGCTTGCGGTCGAGTTGTTTCAGATTCAGGGCCGCAAAGCCCAGCTGACCGATGTAGGGCGTTTGCTTTACTCCAGGGGTAAGGTCTTAATCGAGGATGCGCGGGATTTAGAGGCGGCGGCACAACGGGCTGTCAGTGGTTGGGAAAGCGAAATTCATTTGGCTGTAGAAATTTTATTTCCGCAAACGCTTTTGCAAGAGGCGCTGGCAAAGTTTAGTCAAATCAGCCCAGGAACCTCGATAGAAATTCATGAGGCGGTTTTAAGTGGCACTGTTGAGCTCATTCTCAAGAAAAAGGTGGATCTAGCCATCAGTCCTCAGGTGCCTGCTGGCATGTTAGGCATTCCTCTGATCGAGCTTCATTTGATTCCAGTGGCAAATCCTGAGCATGCTTTACATCGCTTGGGCCGACCCTTAAAAATTCGCGACTTACGTCAGCACTGCCATTTGTTAGTCCGTGACTCTGGAGAGGCGCGCACTTCCTCTGGGAATAAAGTCAATAGTCAACGTCGTTGGATCTTCAGTCAGTTTGATACCAGTATTCAGGCGGCGCGTGCAGGGCATGGCTTTGCTTGGTACCCGCAAGAAAAAATTGCTGATTATCTGTCTGATGGCACACTAAAAGAGTTGGCTTTCGAAGATGATGTGAGTCAGCTGATTACGCTCTACTTGGTAGCACCTCAAGAGGATATGGGTTTAGGTGCTCAGGCTTTAAGTCAGGCGCTGCGCGATGTATGTAAAAACCGTTGATGAGAGCGTGGTCATCGTTGACCTGTAAAAAATAGTATTTATGTTATTTTCTTAATATGCGTACATTCAAAATCACTTCTTGGAAGTCTTCATCACTTTGGCTAATAGGCTTGATGCTAGTTTTAGTCTTATGGCAGCAAAAGCCCGTCGAGGCTCAACCCCAACCAGCCGAAATTTTGGCGATTTACTTTACGCCACCGGTCGGTGCACAGCAGGGTCTGATTAAGCAAATTGATCAAGCCAAAAAAAGTATTCGTGTGATGGCTTACGGTTTTACACAGCCTGAATTAGCCCAGGCTCTAGTGAAGGCCAAAAAAAGAGGCGTACAGGTGGAGTTAATTCAGGATGACAAGAGTGCAAACAATAATCGCGAGGCATTAGAACCCCTATTTTTAGCTGGCATAGAGATACGCAGTGATGGTGAGCATGCGATCTTTCACAACAAAGTGATGTTAATTGATGATGATATTGTGATTACGGGTAGCTATAACTTCACCAAATCAGCAGAAAAACGTAATGCGGAAAATATTGTTATATTCCGCTCCGCCTATGCGGCTAGGCGTTACGCAGAAAACTGGGCAACGCATTGGCAACATGCTGAAAAAATGACTATCTTGCCGCCGCCTAAAAAGAAGTAGGGCTATTACGCTCGCATCAGCAAGATGCCTTATTTCGGCCTACACTGATAAAAAATGTTGACTCAGTGCTATGCGAAAAAAATCAGATCTACCTCAAAAAGTGTGTGTGGTTTGCCAGCGACCTTTTACTTGGCGTAAAAAATGGGAAAAGGTCTGGGCGGAAGTGAAGTACTGCTCTGATCGTTGTCGTTCACAACGCTAGTGGTATGCCCAAACAATCTATGCCCACGCTTGCTTTCGTGGATATTGAAACCACGGGATCTCATTTTGAGCGTGATCGAATTACAGAACTAGCCATTATTTCCTATGGCCCACAAGGCCTACAGCGTTGGTCACGCTTGATCGATCCAGGCCAAAATATTCCTGAACATATTCAACAGCTCACAGGTATTACGCCCGACATGGTCGCTGGGCAAGGTTTATTTGCACATCATGCCAAGGATATTCTCGAGCAATTGCAAGGTAAGATTTTTGTCGCCCACAATGCGCGTTTTGACTATGGCTTTATTAAGGCGTCGATGAAGCGAGCGGGTTATGACTTTACAGCGAAGGTGCTATGTACTGTCAAATTATCAAGACGCTTATTTCCACAGCAAGATAGACATAATTTAGATACCTTAATTAGGGTACATGATTTACATGTGGAAGATCGGCATCGTGCGATGACAGACGCTGACTTGTTGTTGCAGTTCTGGCAAAAAATACAAGAGCGTTGGTCTGATGAAGAATTACTAAGCCACGTCGATGCTCTATTGCAAAGACCTGCAGTGCCATCGCATCTGGATGCAGATTTATTGGATGAGATTCCGGAGCAGCCAGGGGTTTACATATTTTATGCAGAGGATCGCTTCCCTTTATACATTGGTAAGAGTCGATCTTTGCGCACCAGAGTTTTAAGTCATTTTCAAAATACTCAAGACCGTAAAGCTCTCAAATTGAGTATGCAAGTGCGAGACTTGGATTGGATTCAGACAGCGGGAGAGTTAGGCGCTTTATTGCTCGAGGCCCGTCTGATCAAAGAGCGCTTACCCAGTTTGAATATTCAGTTAAGGCGCAGTCGTGAATTATGCTCATGGCAATTAGTGGAGTCTGAGGATGGATATTTGCAACCTGTCTTAGTCAATGCTGAGCAAATTGATTGGGGTGTACAAGAAGATTTATATGGCGTATTTGCTAGCCGTAAAGAGGCTTTGTCGATGTTGAGCTATATCGCTAAAGAACATGATTTCTGTGAACTGCGTCTCGGCCTTGAAAAACCCCCTAAAAAAAGCAAGAAAGATTTATCAGGCAGCTCCTTTACAAGCGCTTCTCCTTGCTTTGCATATCAACTTAAACGTTGTCGTGGTGCCTGTGTCGGAGCCGAGAAGGCACTGGTTTTTAACTGGCGTCTTCGAGAAGCGATGGCCAGTTGGCATTTAAAAACTTGGCCTTACCCGGGCCCTATCGGAATACGTGAAGAGCAGGATGTTCATGTGGTCGATCGCTGGCGGTATTTGGGTAGCGCTGCAAACGAATCTGAAATCGAAGAGCTTTTGTTGGCGGGTGAACCTGAGTTTGACCTTGATATTTATAAAATCTTAAAGAAACATCTAGGCAAGGCGAACAAACAAAATATTATCGATTTATCCACCTGGCGAATGACTACATCCAGCTAAAGCAAAACGATTAATAAGGAGATAAAAATGTATGCGGACTATCCAAATATTGCACTCATTCTATGTGCAGCAGCCCTAGGCATTATGTTGTTTTTCTCAGTCCTGGTGGCTCCTGGTATTTTTAAGCATTTGCCCATCGAATGGGCGGCCGTGTACGTTAGACAATTCTTTCCCAAGTACTATGCTTTTTTAGCGTTCACGACAGTCTTGGCCAGTTTGTTCTTGGTGGACAGCCTCTTGCTGACCTTGGTCATCGCTTGTAGCGGCTTATTTTTCTATAGTTGGCTGATATTAACGCCGCAGGTCAATCGTGCTAAAGATACTGGACGTCACAAGGCATTTCATTATTTACATCTACTGAGTGTAGCGATCAATTTTCTAAATATGATCGCTCTAATTATTGTCGTTTGGCGTTTAGCCTAGAGCTTTATTGTGGTTCTGTGACAAAGCCGATGCGCTGAAGACCCGCTCGTTTGACTGTCGATAAGACTTGTGCCACCGCTTCATAACGTACGTTTTTATCGGCTTTTAATTGCACTTCGGGTTCAGGTTTCTTTTTTGCAGCCGCTAAGGCATATGTTTCAAGAGTGTTTAAGTCGACAACGCTGTTATTCCAGTAGATTTGCCCCTTGGCATTGATCGATAGGTTGATCGATTCTGGTTTGACATCATTTTTTTGACTACTTGCCGTTGGCAGTTCTACTTTAACGGCATGGTTGATAACGGGTAATGTGATCATAAAGATGATCAGTAGCACCAACATGACATCCACTAAGGGCGTCATGTTGATTTCCGCCATCGGTGGACTGTCTTCAGTCTCTAAGGGCTCTTGACTAAATGACATGACTAATCCTGAGCAGTTTTGCTCTTTAAGGGAGCATTGCTAATGGGAGCGCCTGTCATGAAGTAGGCATATAAGTCGTTTCCAAAACGATTGAGTTCACCAATGACTACTTTATTGGCTCTTGTAATCGCGTTGTAGCCCAGGACCGCAGGAATGGCTACGGCAAGACCTAGCGCGGTCATGATGAGAGCTTCCCCAATCGGGCCTGCTACTTGATCAATAGTGGCAGTACCCGTGGTGCCGATACCGATTAATGCGTGATAGATGCCCCACACGGTGCCAAATAAGCCAATGAAGGGCGCAGTCGCACCTGTAGAAGCTAAGAAGGTGAGACCTTGTTGCAGATGAGCCACTGAGCGGTCAATACTCACTTTGAGGCAACGTGTCAGCCAGTCGGAGACACTGATGTTCGCTTTGAGATCGTCGGTGCGATCGTGATGGTGTGTGATGGCATCCTGCGCATTTTGTGCAAGCTCACGATAAGGATTGTTCTCGATGCTCATCTGTGAAATCCCAGTGGCCAAAGATGGGGCATGCCAAAAGCACTCAACCTGATTTGCATTTTTACGAGTCTGATAGAGCGTCCATGATTTACTCAAAATGATGACCCAGGACACCACTGACATGATCAATAGTAGAACTGCAACGGTGCGGGTGACACCATCTCCTTGAAGCCATAAATTAGTAAGACCAAACGCTTGATTCATGCTTATTCCAGTCGAAAGATATAAGGTTGTATGGCAGTGACTTTGACGGCCACCCCTGATTCTACAAAAGGTTTGCAACGCACTTTTTGCGCAGCATCAAGTGCTGCTTGGTCTAAGCGTGGCAGGCCACTACTTTGAGCCAGACTCGTTTGGCTGATTTGACCTTGTTCATTAATCACTAAACGAACCAAGGTCTTACCTTGCTCTCCCATTCTGCGCGCTATGGAAGGATAAATCGGTTCCGGAACAGTGCACTGTGCTTGAGAAAGTTGCACTGTTTTACCTTCACTGCGGGAGCCACCTAAGGACGTATTAGTCGGGCTCGTCTCGCTCGAACTTGTTTGAGGAGCACTGGTGATCATCGAAGAGTGATTGTTGCTGGATTGTTTTTCTACAGGCTTAGCACTAGGAGGTTGCTGAACAGGGGGGCGGTATATTTCTTTCTGACTAGAGCCTTCTATGAGGGAGGCGCTGACTACGGAGCCCAATGTTTCACCCGTAGATATTTTTTTGGAAAACGAAAAACCGACAAAGATCAGGGCATGCGCGCTGATCACAATGATCGCCATGCGATATTCCAGTTTAAGCTTCAGGAATCTTTGTATCAGCTCTTGCATCATGCCTCTTCAGTAATGATGACAGTAGCTTTTTCGACTGCATGATCTTGTAGTGTGGCGGGGATGAGTTGTTTGGCTAAATGAAGTAGTTGGTCGGCGTCTTGAGTGGAGTACAACTGGATATGTCTTGGCGGTGCTGACTGTAAAAGTTGAAACTCGTCGAGTTGACGTAATAGTTGTCGAACCACGGCAACACTGGTATCAATAATCTGTATTTCATCGCCCATGATTTTGCGTATCAATGGGATCAAGAATGGGTAGTGTGTGCAGCCTAAGACCAAGCTATCTACACCGGCTCTCTGCAGGGGCTCAAGATGCTCGCGTAAACAAGACTCCAGTTCTGCGCTATGAAGTTCGCCTGATTCAATCAAGGGTACCAGCCCTTTGCCTGCTTGAGTAATCCACTCAATCTCCTGGTGGTGCTCTCTCAAGCTCTCCAATAGACTCTTGAACTTATCGCTGGCCAGAGTATTGTGCGTGGCTAGTACACCAATCTTGTTTTTGCTGGTGTATTCCAGCGCAGGCTTAATTCCTGGTTCGATGCCAATAATCGGTATCGCAGGCATATCATTGCGGATGGCCGCAATCGCCGAAGCGGTTGCGGTATTGCAGGCTACGACCAAGGCTTGAGCGCCATGGCGAACTAACCAGTGACAAAGATTGAGGCTGCGCTTGGCCACCCATTCGGGTGATTTTTCACCATAGGGCGCATGTGCGGAGTCGGCCAGGTAAATATAGTGGTGAGCATTAGCTTGGCGTACTGCCTCTTGCAGAATCGTTAGTCCACCGATACCCGAGTCAAATACGCCAATCGTTGCCAAAAAAGATCTGCCAGTTAGTTGCTTGTCACAGGAATCTTGCCAATCTTGGCTTGCCATTCTTTAGGGCCTGTATTGTGTACAGAGGTGCCTGAAGAATCGACTGCCACAGTGACGGGCATATCCTTGACCGTGAACTCGTAGATGGCTTCCATACCTAAATCAGCAAAGCCAACTACTTTTGCTTCTTTGATGGCTTTAGCAACTAAATAAGCAGCACCACCTACGGCCATCAGGTAAGCCGAGCGATGTTTTTTAATCGCTTCGATAGCCACCGGACCACGCTCGGATTTTCCAATCATGGAAATCAGACCTGTTTGAGCCAGCATCATTTCAGTAAACTTATCCATACGCGTGGCCGTGGTTGGGCCTGCAGGACCGACCACTTCGTCGCGCACGGGATCAACTGGACCGACGTAATAAATCACTCTATTTTTGAAGTCGACAGGTAACTTTTCGCCTTTAGCCAGCATATCTGCGATGCGTTTGTGAGCTGCATCACGACCTGTCAGCATCTTGCCGTTGAGTAAGAGTGTTTGACCAGGTTTCCAGCTAGCCACTTCTTCAGGCGTGAGTGTATCTAAATTCACGCGCAGTGATTTTTCGGTATTCGGTGTCCAGCTAACGGCTGGCCAGTCAGAGAGTGAAGGGGGTTCGAGTTTGGCTGGGCCTTCGCCATGAAGATGGAAATGGACATGGCGGGTGGCCGCACAGTTAGGAATCATCGCAACAGGCAAAGAGGCTGCATGGGTGGGGTAGTCCATGATTTTGACATCGAGTACTGTCGTTAAACCCCCTAAACCTTGCGCACCAATACCGAGTGCGTTCACTTTTTCAAAGAGCTCTAAGCGTAACTCTTCAATACGATTTTGTGGTCCGCGGGCGATCAGGTCATGTATATCGACGGGGGCCATCAAAGATTCTTTAGCTAAAAGCATCGCCTTTTCAGGGGTGCCGCCAATACCGATACCCAAGATACCGGGAGGACACCAGCCGGCACCCATGGTGGGTACCGTCTTGATCACCCAATCCACAATCGAGTCTGAAGGATTAAGCATCACCATCTTGCTCTTGTTTTCTGAGCCACCCCCTTTGGCGGCGCAGATGACTTCCACGCCGTCGCCTTCGACCATCTCATAATGAATCACTGCCGGCGTATTGTCTTTGGAGTTGATACGCTTACCGGCTGGATCAAGTAATACGGAAGCGCGTAATTTATTGTCGGGGTGGTTGTAGGCGCGACGTACACCTTCATTGACCATGTCGGTCACAGTCATCTTGGCATCCCATTGGGTGTGCATACCAATTTTCAAAAACACCACTGCAATGCCGGTATCCTGGCAAATCGGACGCTTGCCTTCAGCACAGAGACGGCTATTCGTCAAAATTTGAGCAATAGCGTCTTTGGCAGCAGGGCTTTCCTCACGCTCATACGCTTTTCCTAGCGCAGTGATGTAATCCAAGGGGTGGTAATAGGATATGTATTGGAATGCATCTGCAATGCTTTGGATGAAGTCGTCTTGTTTAATTTTGCTCATAGCCGTTATTTTTTAGAAATCAATGGAAAATCCTATTTTACCTAGGGAAAGTTAGCATTTACAGGATTCCAAGTGATTGTTAATTTACGTCTTGGGAGTAGAAAAAACGGTTTTAAGCTCTAGCCTATTGCAGTCCTTGGACTAAGACCTAGGGAGAACCCTGATTTAAAGCCTAGATTACTGTCTATGTCAGCCAGTTGTCAGACCGTCTTTCTAACCTCGAATTTTGTCAAAAAACGCTGAAACAGCAGGAGAAAAAGTATGTCCGGTATGGAACAGTTATTAGTAGAAAATCGCATTTTTCAGCCACCTAAAGCTTTTGCTAAGCAAGCTGCCATTACTAGCATGGATCAATACCATGCCATGTGCAAAGCCTTTGATAAAGATTTCGAAGGTACCTGGGCTCGTTTGGCTAAAGAAAATCTGTACTGGAAGAAGCCATTTACCAAGGTCTTGAATGAAAAAAATGCGCCTTTTTACAAATGGTTTGAAGATGGTTTGACAAATGCTTCCTATAACTGTTTAGACCGCAATATCAAAAATGGCCTAGGTAAGAAAAATGCCATCATTTTTGAAGCGGATGGCGGTGAGGTAACTAAGGTTACTTACCAAGAATTGCATGACCGCGTGGCTCAGTTTGCCAACGGTATGAAGAAGTTAGGTATTAAAAAAGGTGACCGCGTTGTGATTTACATGCCGATGTCGGTAGAGGGTGTGGTCGCTATGCAGGCTTGTGCACGTATTGGTGCTACCCATTCTGTGGTATTTGGCGGTTTCTCTGCCAAGTCATTGCAAGAGCGTATTGTGGACGTGGGTGCCGTTGCCTTGATTACTGCCGATGAGCAGTTACGTGGCGGTAAGCAATTGCCATTGAAGACCATTGCTGATGAGGCTTTGGCTTTGGGTGGCTGTGAAAAACTCAAGCACGTGATTGTGTATAAGCGTACCGGTGGCAATGTGCCTATGCAAGCCGGTCGTGATAAGTGGATGCACGATGTGACCAAGGGTCAAGCGAGCACATGTGAGCCTGAGTGGGTCGATGCTGAGCATCCTTTGTTTGTTCTCTATACCTCCGGTTCCACGGGTAAGCCTAAAGGTGTGCAGCACTCTACAGGCGGTTATCTCTTGTGGACGATGTTGACCATGAAGTGGACATTCGACTTGCGTGATAGCGACGTATTCTGGTGTACAGCTGATATCGGCTGGATCACCGGTCATAGCTATATCACTTATGGTCCTTTGTCTTGTGGCGCTACTGAAATCGTTTTTGAGGGTGTGCCAACGTATCCGAATGCCGGCCGCTTCTGGGAAATGATTCAGCGTCATAAAGTTTCTATTTTCTACACAGCCCCGACAGCGATTCGTTCTTTGATCAAGGCATCTGATGCTGATCCTGCGGTTCATCCGAAGAAGTACAACTTGAAGAGTCTACGTCTTTTGGGTTCTGTGGGTGAGCCGATTAACCCAGAAGCTTGGATGTGGTATCACAAAAATATTGGTGGCGAAAAGTGTCCGATTGCTGATACTTTCTGGCAGACAGAGACAGGGGGTCATATGATCACTCCTTTACCGGGTGCTACACCATTAGTGCCTGGCTCATGTACCTTACCACTGCCAGGCATTATGGCTGCGATTGTGGATGAAGCCGGTCACGATATGCCGAATGGCCAGGGTGGTATTTTGGTCGTTAAGCGCCCATGGCCTTCAATGATTCGTACGATTTGGGGTGACCCTGAGCGCTTTAAGAAGAGCTACTTCCCAGAGGAGTTGGGCGGCAAGCTCTACCTGGCTGGTGACGGTGCGATTCGTAACAAGGACACCGGTTACTTCACCATTACTGGCCGTATCGATGATGTCTTGAACGTCTCCGGTCACCGTATGGGTACGATGGAAATCGAATCTTGCTTGGTAGCTAATCCATTGGTGGCTGAGTCTGCCGTAGTGGGTCGTCCTGATGATGTTACCGGTGAAGCGATTGTGGCCTTCGTTGTTCTCAAGGGTAAGCGCCCATCAGGTGATGACGCGAAGAAGATTGCTAACGATTTGCGTAATTGGGTGGGCAAAGAGATTGGTCCGATTGCCAAGCCTAAGGAAATTCGTTTTGGTGATAACTTACCGAAGACTCGCTCAGGCAAGATTATGCGCCGTCTCTTGCGCGTGATTGCGAAGGGTGAAGAGATCACGCAGGACACTTCTACTTTAGAAAATCCAGCGATCTTAGAGCAGCTCAAACAAACGAGCTAAGCTCAATAGTCTGAGAGAAGGCCGGTGATCCCGGCCTTTTTTTATACCCATCGCAGATACAGCTAAACTAGAGCTATGAAGATCCGTTCTGATTCCAAACAAGTGGCAAGCTATTACCTGCTATTTGCTGGCGGATTTCTTTTCTTTGTTTATTTGATGGGTTTATTAGAAGTACAAAATGGCCCAGGCCTATGGTTAGGCTATGTTTTTCTCTTCGTCACTATTGCGGTCTATGCCAGTATTGGTCTGATTTGTCGCACTTCTGATATGACAGAGTATTACGTTGCAGGGCGCCGTATTCCGGCAGTCTTTAACGGGATGGCTACCGCTGCAGATTGGATGAGTGCTGCCACGTTTATTGGTTTGGTAGGGATCTTATTTAGTAGTGGTTATAAAGCGCTCGCCTTTATCGTCGGTTGGACAGGCGGATTTTGCTTAGTTGCCATGTTGATTGCGCCCTATATTCGACGGTTTGGCACATTCACGATTCCCGATTTCTTAGCGATCCGTTATGGCCAAGGTGTTGAAGGCGGTAGTGCCATGGTTCGCCTAGTGGCAGTCGCCATTACGATTCTCTGCTCCTTTGTGTATTTGGTGGCCCAAATTCAAGGCGTGGGTTTAATTGTGACGCGCTTTATTGGTGTTGAATTTGGTATTGGTGTTTTCTTTGGCTTAGCCGGTATTCTGGTTTGCTCTTTTTTGGGGGGCATGCGGGCGGTGACGTGGACGCAGGTTGCGCAGTACATCATTTTGATTATTGCTTTGCTCTTACCTCTATCGATGATCTCTTTGAAAAAACACGATCATGTATTGCCACAGCTGCATTATGGTAAGTTGCTCGAGGAAATTAATTATCACGAGACTGATTATGCAGTCACCGCTGAAGAGCAGAAGGTCAGAGATTTTTATACCAAGCGTGCGCAAGAATTAAAAAAGCGTATCGACCAGTTGCCTGATTCTTACTTTAAGCAAAAACAGTTACTTGAAAAAGAGTTACAAGATGCACGCGAGAAGCAGCTCTCACTCAGGGAAATTAAGCAAATTGAGAAAAAATTAAATGCTTATCCTAAAGATCCTGCCGATGCTTATGATGCCTGGGAGCAAGAAAGAAAAGAGGCCTTATTGCGTGGCCAAAAAGCAGCGCCCTCGATGACCCCGCCTCCATCATGGCAGGCAGATGACAAGGCAGGTGGTATTGATCAACTTAATTTTGTTTTGTTGATTTTTTGTTTAATGTTTGGCACAGCCAGCTTGCCGCACATATTGACCCGTTTCTTTACAACAACGAGTGTGGCTGCAGCCCGCTATTCAGTTTTCTGGACCTTATTTTTTGTGGCCATCTTCTATCTCAGCGTACCTGCCTTGGCGGTGATGGTGAAGTTAGATCTTTTTAAGAACTTAGTGGGCATCAGTTATGCGGATTTGCCCACCTGGGTTTTGAACTGGCGCAAATTAGAACCTATTGCCATTGTCCTTAATGATGTGAACGGCGATGGTTTTGTGCAATGGGCTGAGATTTCGATTTCGCCTGATATGGTTATCTTGGCCGCTCCTGAAATCACTGGATTGCCTTATGTCATATCTGGCTTGGTTGCGGCCGGCGCTTTAGCAGCAGCCTTATCGACTGCTGATGGACTCTTGCTAACCATATCCAACTCCATATCCAATGATGTTTACTATCATTTGATGGGGCGCAAAGCAACGCACCAACAACGAGTCACCTCAGCGAAGATTATTCTTCTAGCAGTCGCTCTTTTTGCTGCTTATGTCACTTCCTTGCGACCTGGGGACATATTATTTTTAGTGGGAGCAGCTTTTTCACTGGCCGCATCTAGTTTTTTTGCCGTGCTCATCATGGCGGTGTATTCCAAAACGATCAATAAATGGGGCGCTATTGCCGGTATGGTCACTGGGGTCATGATTAGCGGTACGTATATTGCTCTTAATTACCCCTTCGTTTCCAGAATTACCGGTGTATTCGGCGACCGCTGGTTTGGTGTCGATCCTATTGCATCTGGCGCGTTCGGTATCCCTGCCAGTTTTATTGCAGCTTATGTGGTCTCAAAGTTAACGGCCAAGAACCCACCGGTCATTGATAAATTGGTCGATTATTTACGCACGGCCCGTTAGTTATTTTTTAAATAATTTTTCCCAACCTGCTACACCAAGCTTTTCCATCGTGGCGATATTAGTTTCATAAATTTGTTCAGCTTCCGGAAAGGCTTCTACGGCTTTATCGATGCTCTCTTCGCGGATCAAATGTAGGGTGGGGTAGGGTGAGCGATTGGTGTAATTAGAGATGTCGTCTTTGTGAGTGCCTGCAAATTGATAGTCGGGATGAAAGCTTGCCACTTGTAGGATGCCAGCCAAATCGAGCTCTTCAACCAGTTCATCAGCTAACTCGAGAAAATCGTTATATTCCATGAAGTCATTCAGAATCCAAGGATGTATCAGTAGGGTCGTCTCTATTTGATCAGGTCGTGCCTCGGCTAGTTCTTCTAGGGCCTGGTGTAGGTCGCTGACTAATGTCTCAATATCGCGTGCTTGACTCACCCGATAAGCAATCAGACCTTTTACATGAGGGGCTTTGGCAAAAGGGCAAAGATTGAGGCCAATCACGGCTTGTATCAGCCATGTTTGGGTTTTCTCAATAATGAAAGACTCTTCTTTTTGCACATCCATATCCTTATTTTGCCTCTTTGCTCTGCCTTGTGTATCGTATAGCCCTATGATTCGAATTCATGAATTGCGTTTGCCTATCGACCATAGCCAGGACGATCTGTTAAATGCCATCTTAAAGCGTTTACGAATCTCTCATGAGGAATTCATCACTTATGAGATTTTTAAACGCAGTTATGATGCGCGTAAAAACATCGACCTGTCTTTTATCTATACCATTGATGTACAGGTTCAAGAGCCAGATCGGCTTTTGCAAAAGCTCAAAGCGGATATTCAGATTAAGGCAACCCCCGATACAGCCTATCATTTTGTAGCCCAAGCTCCAGCCCAACTCAAGCACCGCCCCGTCGTCATTGGTTTTGGCCCTTGTGGAATTTTTGCTGCATTGATTTTGGCGCAAATGGGTTTTAAACCCATCGTATTAGAGCGAGGCAAAGCGGTTCGAGAGAGAACTCAAGATACCTGGGGTTTGTGGCGTAAAAAAATCCTTAATCCAGAATCCAATGTGCAATTTGGTGAGGGTGGGGCAGGCACCTTTTCGGATGGAAAGCTTTATAGCCAAATTAAAGATCCCAAGTTTTATGGTCGTAAAGTCCTCCATGAGTTTGTGAAGGCGGGCGCTCCTGAAGAAATTCTTTATGTAGCCAAGCCGCATATTGGCACATTCCGCTTAGTCGGAATGGTCGAGAAGATTCGCCAAGAGATTATTGATTTGGGTGGTGAGATACGTTTTCAAAGCAAGGTCACGCAATTTGATATTCGTTCTGGAAAGATTTATGGAGTGACTCTAGAGTCTGGGCAGACCATTGCCACTGAACATGTCGTTTTGGCCTTGGGCCATAGTGCCCGGGACACTTTTAAAACCTTATTTGGGCAGGGTGTCTACATCGAGCCTAAGCCATTTTCGGTGGGTTTTCGTATCGAACATCCTCAGTCATTAATTGACCGCGCTCGTCTAGGTCCGCACGCAGGTCACCCACTCATTGGTGCAGCTGACTATAAATTAGTTCATCACGCCTCCAATGGCAGAGCTGTTTACAGTTTTTGCATGTGCCCGGGTGGAACTGTAGTCGCGGCGACCTCGGAAGAGCAACGTGTCGTGACCAATGGGATGAGCCAGTATTCGCGTAATGAGCGCAATGCGAATGCTGGGATTGTTGTTAATGTGAACCCCGAGGATTTTGGTGCGAGTATGGTTGACCCGCTCAAAGGGATTGATTTTCAAAGACAGCTCGAGTCTCATGCATATGTCCTAGGGGGCAGTAGCTATGAGGCTCCTGGGCAATTAATCGGCGACTTTTTAAAGAACCAAGCCTCTACCGAATTCGGTCAGGTAATTCCTTCCTATAAGCCCGGTGTGCATTTGACTAATTTGGAAACAGCCTTACCTGCTTATGCAATTGAAGCGATTCGTGAAGCTATCCCTGCTTTTGATCAACAGATTCCCGGCTTTGCTAAGTCGGATGGCGTTCTGACGGGGGTCGAGACACGTACCTCTTCGCCTATCAGAATTAAACGTAATGAAAAATATCAAAGCTTGAATATTCAAGGCTTGTACCCTGCGGGTGAGGGGGCTGGCTATGCGGGAGGTATTCTCTCAGCAGGCGTTGATGGTATTAAGGTGGCTGAAGCCTTGGCTCTAGATTATTTAACAAACTAAACAATCTATTAGAAATAAAAAAGCCGACCTGAGTCGGCTTTTGATCAATCAAACTTAGCGAATTAGTTGGCGCCGTTCAAGATCCACTGAACCACAGCTCGAGCATCAGCATCGCTAATGCTTGCGTTGGCAGGCATAGGCACAGGACCCCATACGCCAGAACCACCGGCTTTCACCTTCTTAGCTAACTTATCTACTGCATCAGCCTGACCCTTATAACGAGCGGCGATGTCTTTGTAGGATGGACCAACTAATTTTTTATCTACCGCGTGGCAACCCATACAAGCATTCTTACCAGCGATTTCTTTCGATGCAAAAGCAGGTGCAGAAACTAATACAGCTGCTGCAATCATGGCGCTAACTACTTTCATGAGGACTCCCTTACTCAGAAACGTTGATCAATAAAACTGCTGCAATGATACCTAAAAAAGTCCCTATTTAATAGGGTATTAATACCCATAACACTGCTAAATCTTTGAATACTTATAGAAAAATTCTAACTAGGCAAACTGTGTTAGATTATCAGTATGAGAGTTGCTACTAAAGGTCGATACGCTGTGACAGCCATGCTAGATTTGGCTGAGCAGGCTATTCACCATAAACCACAAGCTTTGGCCTCTATCAGTGAGCGCCAGGCTATCTCTTTGAGCTATCTTGAGCAGTTGTTTTGTAAGTTGCGCCAAGCACAACTTGTTGAAAGTGCTCGTGGCCCAGGGGGTGGTTATCTCTTGGCGCGTAGCCCAGTTAACATTACGGTAGCCGACATCATTATTGCGGTCGATGGCATTGATAGTGAGCCGCAAGAAGCCGATCAAACGAGCAGTGCCTTATGGACTACCTTACATCAGCAGATGTTAGGCTATCTAGCTAGCGTGACTTTAGCTTCGCTGATGGATGAACAACTCGTCAAAAAAGTCGATCAGGCTTTTTCAGAAAACCAACTCAAGCGTTTGGCTCAAGTCATCGCTCATAAAGAGGCACGTGTTAAAAAAGTGACGCAGGCCGAGCAAACGCCCAAAAAAGCGGCAGTTAAAAAATCTACGACTGACAAAAAGCCCGTGGTCAATTCAGTATTTAACTGGGGCAAGTTTCTCGTTAAAACGCGCTAGTCATTGATCACTCGGTGCGCCATTGTGCCGGGCGTTTAGCTAAAAATGCACTCACCCCTTCTCTAAAATTAGCGCTGCCATAGCATTCCCGAATCAGATCGTCTGCATTGGGTAAGAGAGATTGATGTGCACCTCGCATGGCTAATTTGGTAACCTTCAAGGTGGTTGGCGATAGAGCACGAATGGTGTGAATTAACTGCTCGCAAACCTGATCTAGCTGATCAGCAGGGCAGATCTGATAAAAAAAGCCCGTATCAGACAGTTCCTCAGCCGTCGGTGTTTCGGCGAGTAAAAGCATACGTTTGACTTTCTGGGTACCGAACTCGGTGATTAAGCGGGCTAGATTATCTGAAGATAAACAATTGCTGACAGTGCGCGCGATGGGACAACCTAGCTTCGTGCCTGTGCTAGCAATTCTGAAGTCGCAGGCGGTAGCAAATAAAAGTCCGCCCCCCATAGCTAAACCTTCTAAAACAGCGATCGTTGGAAAGGGCAGTTGCTCCAAAGCTTGGATATGGGCGTCTACATGTTTTTCATAATCAACGCCCGCTTGTCCGTCCTTAAATTCAGTAAATTGGTCAATCGCTGTGCCTGATACAAAAGACTTACCACCGGCGCCACGTAAAACGGCAGCACGTATACCCCGGGTTTCTTTTAATTGGGCGCAAATACTGCTTAGCTGATCGTACATCGACCATGTCATCGCATTGCGAGCGCTAACATGATCAAAAGTGATGTAAGCAATATCATCACGCAGTTCTAATACGACACGACCCTGATCAGACATTATTCTCTTTCTGGTGTAAAGGCACCGGCGGCTTCATATTGTTCTATCGCTTCTGCAGTCAACCCTTTTTCTAGAAGAATTTCCCGGGTATGTTCGCCGAGTAAGGGGGGATGACGACGCACCTGTTGTGGAGTACCCATCATTTTGACTGCAAAGCCAATATTCGGAACGCTGCCTTCGATAGGATGTGGGATCGTCATTTTCATCTGACGATGTTGACCATGTTCACTGGCAAAAGCCTGCGGATAGTCCAAGATGGGGCCTGCAGGAATGCCCTGTGACAATAACTCATCAATCCAAACATCACATTTCTTTTTAGCAAAACTTTTTTCTAATTCTTCTATGAGGACTTCGCGATGGGCTAGGCGATCAGCAATAGTTATAAAGCGTGGATCTTCTAGTAGATCTGCTCGCTCTAAAATCTTGCAGAGTTTTTCCCAAAGTTTTTTATTGGTAGCGCCCATCACAAAATAGCCATCTTGGGCTTTCACCGCTTGATAGGGTGCGCTCATTCGATTCGCGGTACCCAAAGCCACAGGTGCTTCTCCTGTGCCCCAGTATTGCGCGGTATCCCAAATAGAAAATGCGAGCGCTGAGTCAAATAGGGAGGCATCAATATATTGCCCCACACCTGTTTTCTGGGCTCCAATGTAAGCCGATAAAACACCGTAGAGCGCAAAGAGGGCGCAGCCAATATCAGCCACAGGCACGCCTGCTTTGACAGGCTTACCATCGCCGTGGCCCGTCATGGCCATCACTCCAGACATGGCTTGGGCCATTAGATCAAAGCCTGGGCGATCAGCCCAAGGTCCGGATTGACCGAAACCAGAGATGCTGGCATACACTAAACGCGGGTTGATTTCAGAGAGAACTTCATAACCTACGCCTAATTTTTTCATGACGCCGGGGCGATAATTCTCCACCAAGATATCTGCATCTTGAACGAGTTCAAAAAGAATTTTTTTTCCAGCATCAGATTTGAGATTCAGCGAGATACTGCGCTTATTTCGGTTCATATTCAAAAAGCCCATGCTATCGGGGCCTTTCATCTTGAAACCCATGGCGCCACGCGTCTGATCTCCTGTGCCTGGAGGTTCTATTTTGATGACATCGGCACCCATATCCGCGAGTAGCATGCAGCAATAGGGACCTGCCATGACTTGGCTAATATCAAGGACCTTCACGCCCTCTAAGGGCAGAGGGCGTGAAGTCGAGCTAGGTATTGAGCTCATGCAGTGCCTTACTCCGCTTTCACGTTGAGTTCTTTCACGAGGCGCTGATATTTAGTCAATTCAGCTTTCAAGAAAGCATCGAAGGCTGCAGGACTGTCAGCGCCACCGGTTTGCAAACCTTGAGCATCTAAGGTCGCCTTATTTTTAGGATCGGCCATCGCTGCTTTGACAGCTTTGTCGATCTTATTCACCATGTCTGCTGGCATACCCTTTGGACCCATGACGGAGTACCAGTTAGTCACATCAAACCCTTTGATGCCGACTTCTTCAAAAGTAGGCACGTTCGGTAGTTGTGGGATGCGTTTCGGTGTTGAAATCGCCAAGGCTTTGAGCTTGCCACTACGAATATGTTCCAAGACCGGTGGCATGGTGTCAAAGTTCATATTGATTTGACCTGCGAGCAAGTCAACGATGGCCTGACCACTACCTTTGTAGGGAATGTGGTTCATTTGCACACCTGCAATCTTCGAGAAAAGTGCGCCAGCCAAATGTTGTGTACTACCGATACCTGATGATCCGTATGTCAGCTGACCAGGCTTGCTCTTGGCTAACTTAATTAATTCTTCAACGCTATTGGCGGGTACTGAAGGATGCACAACGAGTACGTTCGGTACGTAACCAATATAGGTAATGGGTGTGAAATCTGTGCCTGGGTTATAACCAATCTTAGGCAACACGAATGGTGAAATCGCATTTGAGTTGGAGTGGCCAATCAGCAGGTTGTAGCCATCAGGGGGTAGTTTGGCAATAGTGTCAGCGGCAATTGTGCCGGCAGCACCTGCGCGGTTTTCGACCACGATGGATTGTCCTAATACCTCACCCATTTTGGGGGCTAGTGCGCGGGCCACGATATCTGTGCCACCGCCGGGTGCAAAACCGACTAAGGCTCTAATCGGCTTGTTGGGCCAAGCACCACTTTGAGCCATCACCGGGACATTCATTAATGATCCTGCTGCCAGGATCGATCCTGCGACGAGTAATTTGCGACGTGTGTTCATGCTCTCCTCCTTATTGGTAAATGAACCTTTCACTGCTTGCAAAACTACATAACAACAACATTAATGCGCTAAATGCTTTTCTAATACTTGTGCTACATGCCACGCTTGACGCTCAACACCATCTTGAATTTGATGACGACAGCTAGAGCCATCTGCAATTAAAAGAGCATCAGGCGCTTGACGAATAGCGGGCAATAAATTCAGTTCAGCCATTTGCATCGATAAGTCAAAATGTTCAGCTTCATAGCCAAAGCTACCAGCCATACCGCAACAGGAGCTTTCAATCATTTGCACCTTGGCTTCTGGGATTAATTGCAGCAGACGTATGATGGGTTTGACGGCATCAAACGATTTTTGATGGCAGTGACCATGCAATAAAAAGTTTTGACTCGCTGGCTTTAATTGCGGCATAAACCGACCTGCCTCATACTCTTTACTTAAAAACTCTTCAAAAGTTTGGCTCACTGCAGCTAACTTTTCAGCAGGAGAACCGAGGCCCATGACCAAAAACTCATCTCGTAAACTGAGTATGCAAGAAGGTTCTAGGCCAATCACTGGGATATTTCTTGAGCTAAAAGTACTGAAGGCTTGCACGAGCTCTTGTGCAGACGCTTTAGCCCGATCGACCATGCCGCTCGCTAAATAAGTTCGACCACAACAGTAGTGGCCATTATTCTTCTTGGGGATATATACACAGTAGCCCGCTGCCTCTAAAACACGTACAGCGCTGCGTAGGTTCTCCGTTTCAAATGAGCCATTGAAAGTATCTGCCCATAAAACCACAGGTTTGTCAGAACTTAATAAGTTTTCTAGGCTACTACCCAGCGTTTCACGCCAGATCGTGTCACGACGCCAGCTAGGTAAGCTACGTTTGGCTGAGAAGCCGAGTAATTTTTCACCTAGTTTCTTGAGTAGTGGACTTTGGTTGCACCAATTGAGAGCATGTGCCAAGCCAGGGATGTCGGCAATCCAATGCGAGTACTTCGGTAAATAAGCAATCGCTCGATCGCGTAATGACCAGCCATGTTTTTTCTTGTAGTGGCTTAGATATTCAATCTTCATCTTAGCCATATCCACGCCGGTAGGGCACTCGCGCTTACAGCCTTTGCAACTCACACATAAATCAAAAGCTTCTTTGACTTCAGGAGCTAAGAAGCCATCCATGCCAGGACGATCTAATTGATTGGAGAGTGCGAGTCGCAAGGTATTGGCACGGCCGCGAGTGAGATGCTTTTCATCGCGTGTAACGCGATAGCTAGGGCACATCGTGCCGGCATCAAACTTACGACAGTGACCGTTGTTATTACACATCTCCACGGCCTTAGCAAAACCGAGTGCAGGATCGCCGCCGGTACCTGGTGCTGTGGTCTCTTCGGTCACTGGATCATTTTGCACATTCCACTGTGACCAATCTAACGAGGTCTGCAGTGGTATGACGCGGTATTGTGGAGAAAATCTAAAGTAGCGTGCATCATCCATGCGCGGTGGATTAATAATCTTGCCGGGGTTCAGCAAGTTACTTGGATCCATATAGTGTTTGATTTGGGCAAATGCTTTGGTGATGTGCTCGCCAAATTGCCATTCAATCCATTCGCCACGACAGAGGCCGTCACCATGTTCACCGCTGTAGGCGCCTTTATAACGACGGACTAATTCAGCAGCTTCTTCAGCGATGGCACGCATTTTCTGTGCGCCGTCACGGCGCATATCCAAAATAGGGCGCACGTGTAAGGTGCCTACGGAGGCATGGGCATACCAAGTGCCGCGCGAACCGTATTTTGCAAATACTTCTGTCAGTGCTGAGGTGTACTCAGCCAAATTGGGCAAGGGGACTGCACAGTCTTCGATGAAGCTGACAGGCTTGCCATCGCCTTTTAAGCTCATCATGATGTTCAGACCTGCTTTACGAACTTCCCAGAGATTCTTTTGCATCTCTGGATGGAGCATCTCTACTACGCTATCAGCTTGACCAAGATCTGACATCAAGGCAACGAGATCTTTCACTTTTCTTTCCAGGCTCGCTAAATCAGAGCCGGCAAATTCAACCAGCAAAATCGCCTCAGGTGTTTTTCCTTGAGGGTTCACGAGGGCAGTTTCAATCACTGAGCGGAAGGCCGGATTATTGCGCGATAAATCAATCATCGTGCGATCGACGAGTTCCACAGCGCAAGGCCCTAACTTCACAATATGCTGGGCGCTATCCATCGCGTCATAGAAGCTGGCAAAATTCACTACCCCTAAAGTTTTATGACGCGGTAGCTCGGCGAGTTTCAAGCGAAGTTTTTTATAGACTGATAAGGATCCTTCACTACCGACCAGTAGATGAGCTAGGTTCACTTGACCATCGCTGGTATAAGGTCGCTCACTTTGATTATTGAAGATGTCGAGGTTATAACCTGCAACGCGACGCATTACTTTAGGCCATTTTTCTTCAATTTCAGGTTGGAGTCGAGTGGCTAAATCGGCAACAAATTGACCAATTTCAAGAGGGCGGCCTTGAGCCTTGCTCATCGGACCAAACCAATGGGATTGGCCGCTAGCAAGCCAGGCTTCGATACCTAAAACGTTATGGACCATATTGCCATAGGCAATTGAGCGACTGCCGCAAGAGTTATTGCCAGCCATACCGCCGATAGTGGCTTGTGCTGCCGTGGATACATCGACGGGGAACCATACTTGATGTTTTTTGAGTGCTGCATTGAGATGATCTAAAACAATGCCGGGTTCAACATCGACATAGCCTTGCTCGAGGTTGAGATCAACGATTTGCCGAATATGTTTTGTATTGTCGATCACGAGCGCTGCGCCGGTCGTTTGACCGCACTGACTGGTGCCACCCCCGCGCGGCAGAATCGGTATGCTGTGCTCGCGCGCCAAATGAATGGCGGTTTCGATATCTGCAGCACTCTTAGGAATAAAGACGGCTAAAGGAAGAGCCTGGTAAATCGAGGCATCAGTCGCATAACGGCCACGCGATGGCGTATCGAGTAAAACCTCGCCTTGAGTTTCTTTTTTGAGGCGAAGGGCTAAGGCTTGGACTTGTGCTTGTTGATCGGTAATCGGTTCGTAAAGTTTGTTCATGATTGTTGAGCAATGCTGAAGTTTTCTGTATCTAATAGGGCCAACACTACATCGCGTTTGTTCATCACATGAGACTGCATTACGGCACGCATACGTTGTGTGTCGCGTGCCTTAAGGGCGTCGATCATTTCTTGATGTTCTTCAATCGCTTTTTGCCACTTGTGTTCATCTTGGTTTGATTTGAAGCGCAAAGCCTCAATACGCGCATTCACTTGTTGATACAAGCGAGTCAGAACCGGATTGTTGGCAGCCTGATTGATGAGGTGGTGAATCTTTAGATTAAGGCGGTAATAGTTCGACAGATCTTTACGCGCATGCTGAGCCAACATTTCGTAGTGAGTGGCTTCTAGCTCTGTTAACTGTTCTACCGTAATATTTTGTACGGCTAATTCTCCTGAAAAACCCTCTAAATTAGCAATCACATCAAAGGTGTTCAGAATATCTTCACGATCGAGTTTGACGGCAATTGCACCGCGATTGGCAATCAGTTCGACTAAGCCATCCGCAGCTAAACGACGTATTGCCTCACGAATTGGGGTACGAGAAACGCACAATTGTTCCGCTAATTCACGTTCATTGAGTTTGCTTCCTGGTGCAATTTGACCCTCGACAAGCATATTGCGTAGCTTTTGAAAGGTCATTTCATGCAAGTTTTGGGCATTGAGCTCAGAAGAAATCGGAATAATGGCAGCCATGACTGGAAATTCTCACTTATCGACAATTTTGTATGCATTCTTAATATACTGCATACAATTCTTTTTAGAAAGCCCTAAAACACGCTATATTTAGTGGTATTTACCACTATAGGGTTAATTCCTAATCATATTTTTTGCATACAAAAAAGAAAAATGGTTTAATATTTCTACAAATAACAACCGAGAGAGACTATCACTATGCTCAAATTAGACAATCACGCATCCGGCCGCCATTTTTTACACATCCCAGGCCCAAGCCCTGTACCTGCTCGTGTTTTGCGTGCCATTAGTTTCCAAACCATCGACCATCGTGGTCCTGAGTTTGGGGAGTTGGGTCTAAAAATATTGAGCGATATCCAGAAGATCTTCAAAACCAAGCACCCTGTGATTATTTATCCATCATCAGGAACAGGCGCCTGGGAAGGTGCCTTGGTCAATACCTTATCGCCTGGTGATTTGGTCTTAATGTATGAGACCGGTCAATTTGCTACTTTGTGGAAAAAACTCGCAGATAGACTGGGTTTAAAAACAGAATTTTTAGGTATGCCAGGTGCTGAAGGTTGGCGCTATGGTGTGGATGCCGCCAAAATTGAAGAGCGACTCAAAGCGGATACACAACATCAAATTAAGGCAGTGTGCGTCGTTCACAATGAAACTTCCACGGGTGTGACTTCTAATATTGCAGCGGTAAGAAAGGCGATTGACGCAGCCAAGCATCCAGCTCTTTTGATGGTGGATACGATTTCTGGTTTAGCCTCTGCAGACTTCAGGCACGACGAGTGGGGCGTAGATGTGACAGTCAGTGGTTCACAAAAAGGGTTGATGTTGCCCCCTGGTTTGGGTTTTAACGCTTTATCCCCACGTGCCATCGAGGCCAGCAAAACTGCTAAGTTACCCAAAGCATTCTGGGCTTGGGACGAAATTTTAGAATCTAATAAAACGGGCTATTGGCCATCTACCCCAGCCACCAATTTGCTCTATGGTTTGCATGAGGCCATGGACATGATTCTCACAGAGGGTTTAGATCAAGTTTTTGCGCGCCACCAGCGTTTAGCCAAGGCATGCCGTGCAGCAGTGCAAGCTTGGGGTTTGGAGATTCAATGTCAAGACCCTGCGGTTTACTCACCCGTTTTAACGGGTGTGGTGACGCCTGAGGGGGTGGATGCTGATCAGTTGCGTAAGCTCATCCATGAGCGTTACAACTTATCTTTGGGTACTGGCTTAGGCAAGGTTAAGGGCCGCATGTATCGTATTGGTCACTTAGGCGAGTGTAATGAGCTAGCCTTATTAGGCGCATTGAGCGGCTGCGAGATGGGCATGAAGGCCTTTGGTATTCAGCTCAAGGGCAGCGGTGTATTGGCCGCACAGGAAGTTTTACAAGCGTAATTCAGTCAAGGGCCGGAGGAGACAAACAACAGAGCCAATCTAATTTTGACGTACGCGTTAGGCAGCTTCGGCTGCCATTTTTTTTACTAGCCCCATGCAAGCATGGGGACTAGAGACTGTTTATGAAGAGGCTTTAGATTGATTTTTGCGATTCCACAATTCTTGGATTTCACCCACAATACCGCGACGAAATGCTAAGACGCAAATCACAAAAATGGCACCAAGAACGATGGTGCTAAATGAGCCAATACCGGCCAAGTAATTTTGTAGACCCACCACCACCGTCGCACCTACGATAGGACCTAAAACTGTGCCGATACCACCCAGAATAGTCATCAGAACGACTTCTCCAGACATGTGCCAGTGCACATCAGTGAGACTTGCTAGTTGGAAGACCAAAGATTTGGTAGATCCTGCCATACCAGCAATAGTGGCGGAAATTACAAAAGCGAGTAATTTGAACTTAGCCACGTCATAGCCTAATGAAATGGCTCGTGGTTCGTTTTCGCGAATAGATTTAAGTACTTGTCCAAAAGGTGAGTGAATCGTTCTCTGAATTAAGACAAAGCCTGCCACAAAAATAGCCAGGACAAAGTAATACATGCTGATGTCATCAGATAAATTAATGAGACCTAAAAAGTGACCGCGGGGTACCCCTTGGATACCGTCTTCACCTTTGGTGAAGGGTAATTGCAAGGCTAAGAAGAAGATCAACTGGGATAGTGCTAGGGTGATCATGGCAAAGTAAATACCTTGGCGACGAATCGCAAGAGAGCCAACGATATAACCGGTCACCCCGGCATAGACCATACCAGCCAGAATACCGAGTTCAGGAGTCCAACCCCACTCTTTACATACGTGCGAAGAGATATAGGCGGCACCACCAAAGAAAGCAGCATGGCCAAAGGAGAGTAAGCCGGTGTACCCCAACAATAAATTAAACGCGCAAGCGAACAAAGCAAAACACAAGACCTTCATCAAAAAGATGATGTAGATGAAATCTTGAAACGGTGCCAGCAATAAAAGCGCTAGCAAAATCCACTGCACATAAGGCCCTGTATTTTTCATTTTTCTTTTCCAAACAGACCAGCAGGTCGTAGCAATAACACAATTGCCATGATCACAAAAATGATCACGCTTGATGCTTCAGGGTAGAAAACTTTTGTTAAGCCTTCCAATAAACCAAGGCCCAAACCGGTCACAATCGAACCCATAATCGAGCCCATACCACCGATCACGACCACAGCAAACACCACAATAATTAAATTGGAACCCATCAGTGGGTTCACCTGAAATACCGGTGCTGCTAATACACCGGCAAAGGCTGCTAAGCCGACCCCAAAACCATAGGTGAGGGTAATCATCAGAGGCACATTAATCCCCAATGCTTGCAAGAGTTTTGGGTTTTCTGTGCCGGCTCTTAAATAGTTGCCCAGTTTTGTCTTTTCAATAAGGTACCAAGCACCTAGACATACAGTCAGTGATGCGGCAATGACCCAGACACGATATTTGGGTAGGAATAAGCCTAGGCTTTCGAGTTGTATGCCACCTTGCAGAATTTCAGGAACCGGATAGCTCTCACCGGAAATGCCATACCAGTGGCGGAACATGCCTTCCATGACAAGAGCTAGACCAAAAGTCAGTAATAAACCGTATAAATGATCTAAGTGATACAAACGTTTGAGCATCGTTTTTTCAATGGCGATACCAATCATGGCAACGATGATGGGGGTTAAGAATAATGACACCCAGTAATTCATCACGAAGTCGGGTTGACCTAGCCACATACCGAGCTGAGTCAACCCTATCCATGAAATAAATGCACCTAACATGTACTGCGCACCATGTGTGAAATTAATCACATTCAGTAAACCAAAAATGATGGCAAGCCCCAAGCTGAGGATGGCGTAGAAAGAGCCATTGATTAACCCAACCAAAAGTTGGGCCACCAAACCTTGCGGCGTAATGCCGAGTAATTCAAACATGATGCGCTCCAGTCAAGCCCGATTACTTCTTGACCAACTTACAGACTGATTTAGACAAGGGCAAAGTTGCATCCTTGGCTGGAATCACAGCACGTACATGGTAGTAATCCCATGGTGTTGTAGATTCGTTTGGCTTTTTCA
The DNA here is from genome assembly GCF_018881775.1 of Polynucleobacter sp. MWH-Loch1C5. Classification (GTDB taxonomy): domain Bacteria; phylum Pseudomonadota; class Gammaproteobacteria; order Burkholderiales; family Burkholderiaceae; genus Polynucleobacter. The sequence continues at coordinate 239,064 of NZ_JACVPR010000001.1, read as the reverse complement.
CTTCGAGGAGGTACATATCATGCTCAAACTTACCGTCCGCACGAATCACGCCTTTGAACAAGCCATCATCAATCGGGGTTGATTTCAACTTAGCCATCACTGCTGCTGTGTCGTCAGACTTAGTGGCCTCAACAGCCTTCAAATAATTGAGTACTGCTGAATAAACACCAGCATGCACCATGCTTGGCATGCGCTTGTGTTGAGCGAAGAAGCGCTTAGACCAGGCACGCGTTTTGTCATTAAAGTCCCAGTAGAAGCCTTCAGTGACTGTCAAACCTTGCGCGGCTTTGAGACCCAATGAGTGAACGTCTGTAATAAACATAAGTAAGGGCACAATCGTTTGCTTTTGTGTGATGCCAAACTCAGCGGCTTGCTTAATGGAGTTAATCGTATCTTGACCTGCATTGGCGAGGCCAATTACTTGAGCACCTGAAGCTTGAGCCTTTAACAAGAAGCTAGAGAAGTCGCTGCCAGGGAAGGGGTGGCGAACTGAGCCAACTACCTTGCCGCCAGAGGAATTCACCACCGCTGCAGTATCACGTTCTAAATTGTGACCAAAAGCATAGTCAGCAGTCACGAAGAACCAATTCTTCTTGCCAGCTTTAACCATGGCACCACCTGTACCGACAGACAGAGCGTAGGTGTCATACGTCCAATGCACATTGGTTGCGGTACATTTGGAGTTAGTGATATCTAAAGAAGCCGCACCAGAAATCAAAGTGATTTTATTTTTCTGTTCAGCTACTTCCATAGCAGCCAGTGCTGCGCTAGTGGTCACCAAGTCAACGATGACATCCACTTTTTCTTTATCAAACCATTCACGTGCTTTATTGGCTGTGATGTCCGCTTTATTTTGATGGTCTGCAGAAACTAATTCGATTTTTTTGCCAAGAACAGTCTTATTCTTAGAAAAATCTTCAATTGCCATACGAGCGGCAATCACAGAACCCTGTCCTGCTAAATCAGAATAAATACCGGATAGGTCCGTGAGAACGCCAATTTTGATGACATCATCGCTGACTTTTTGCGCCGATACGCCGGCTGCCATAGCAGTCAAACAGGCCGCTGCAATAGCCTTGGTCACTAATTTGTATTTCATCTCCACTCCTTTGTTACTGCGTTTAAACAAAAAGAACTGCATCAGACGCCAAGTAGCTCATTGAGTTCAGAGGTACTGGTGGCTAATTCGTTTTGGCTGACTACTTTGACAACCTTGCCATGTTCAATAACGTGATGACGATCGGCCAAGGGTGCAGCAAAACGGAAGTTTTGCTCTACCAAGACAATCGTAAAACCACGTTTTTTTAGGTTCAGAACTACTTCGCCTAATTTCTCCACGATTACAGGAGCGAGCCCCTCAGTAATTTCATCGAGTAAGAGTAATTTGGCGCCGGTTCTTAAAATTCGAGCAATCGCCAGCATCTGCTGTTCGCCGCCGGAGAGGCGCCCGCCTGGGCTGTTGCGACGCTCCTTAAGATTAGGAAACATATCGTAGATTTCATCAACAGACATGCCGCCTGGTGCCAGCGTTGGCGGCAACATTAGATTTTGTTCGCAGCTCAGGCTAGCAAAAATACCGCGTTCTTCAGGGCAATAGCCCACACCTAGACGAGCTACCTCATGAGATTGCAAGCTCAGACTGGCTTTTCCAAAAATTTCTATATGACCCGTGCGCTTGCCCATCAGTCCGCAAATCGCACGTAGGGTAGAGGTTCGACCTGCGCCATTACGTCCTAAAAGAGTAATGACCTCACCATCTTTCACTTCTAAGTCGATGCCGTGCAGGATGTGTGATTCACCATACCAGCCATGCAAATCTGAAATCTTTAAGACAGTAGTCATGCATGAGCTCCTAGTGATTGAGTCGTTGAACCCATATAGGCTTCAATCACTTGAGGGTTGCTTGATACTTCTGCATAGTTACCGCTGGTGATGATTTTGCCTCGTTGTAAAACAGTAATCGTATCGGCAATGGAGGCGACTACTTTCATATTGTGTTCCACCATTAAGATGGTCCGTCCGGCGGAAACTTTCTTAATTAGTTGTGTGACCTTTTCTACGTCCTCGTGACCCATGCCTTGGGTCGGCTCATCAAGTAGCATGACTTCAGGATTCATGCCAAGCGTAGTCGCGATTTCTAAAGCTCTTTTTCGACCATAGGGCAAATTCACAGCCAACATGTCGGCGTATTCAGTGAGGCCCACCTGATCTAAATAAGACATTGCCTCATCATTTAAATGTTTGAGTGTGTTTTCACTTTTCCAAAAATGCATCGAGACCCCGGTACGTTGCTGGATGGCAATACGCACGTTCTCAAGATTACTTAAGTGGGGGAATACCGCGGAAATCTGAAAAGATCGGACTAGCCCGATGCGAGCGATTTCAGCAGAGTTCATCGCTGTAATGTCTTGCCCTTTGTAATAAATGGTTCCGGAACTCGGCGTAATGAACTTGGTCAGCAGATTAAAGCAAGTTGTTTTACCTGCACCATTAGGACCAATAAGCGCATGAATCGTACCTTTTTTAACCTGGAGATTGACATCGCTGACCGCCAAAAAGCCTAAGAACTCTTTACTTAGGTTTTTTGTTTCTAGAATCACATCTGACATACGGTTGGCCCGTTATTGTTGTTGTTCAGATTTAGATACTAGAACCTAGCCCATCAATCAACAATCAGGGATTGTCACTAGATCGTGTGATGTGTCACTTGATTGTAATACTTAGGTAAATCAATGATTTAAGCGCGATTCTCTGTATTGGCGGAGAGAGCGGGATTCGAACCCGCGGTAGGCTATTAACCTACACACGCTTTCCAGGCGTGCGACTTAAACCACTCATCCATCTCTCCGAGAAGAAGGGCGCTAAAAAGAACGTGAATTATAGCCCTTCAAGTCACTCTAGGCAGACTCGCCCTCGGCCATGCCGCCGACTACATGGCTAAAACCACCGTCTACATAGGTGATCTCACCGGTAATGCCGCCGGCTAAATCAGACATTAAGAATGCTGCTGCATTTCCTACGTCTTCAATCGTTACGTTGCGACGTAGTGGTGCGTTCGCTTCTACAAAGTCTAGGATCTTGCCGAAACCTTTGATGCCTGATGCTGCCAGCGTTTTAATGGGGCCAGCTGAAATACCATTACAACGAATTCCTTTGGGGCCCACCGAATTAGCCAGGTAGCGCACGCTAGCTTCTAAAGAGGCTTTAGCCAAGCCCATCGTGTTGTAGTTAGGCACGACCATCTGTGAGCCTAAATAAGTGAGGGTTAGAAGTGCAGAATTAGGTCTTAGCATCGGCAGTGCTGCTTTAGCCAGTGCCGGAAAACTATAAGCTGAAATATCGTGGGCAATTTTGAAGGCTTCGCGATTGAGACCCTCTAAAAAATCACCTGCGATTGCTTCACGCGGGGCAAAGCCAATCGAATGAATCAAGCCGTCAAATTGTGGCCAGGAAGCTGATAGATCTTTAAATAGTTGAGCGATTTGCTCATCGCTACCGACATCACAGTCAAAGACCAGTTGGCTGTTAAATTCAGCAGCAAACTCAGTAATACGATCTTTAAAACGCTCGCCAACATAAGTGAAGGCTAATTCGGCACCTTCGCGGTGGCAGGCCTTAGCAATTCCATAGGCAATAGAGCGATTTGATAACAGTCCTGTTAGGACAATTTTTTTTCCGGCTAAAAAACCCATATACAGATTTCCTTCTATTTTTCGGGTGAAATCCATTGTTTTTAAACAATTCACCACTTTTTTGACGACTAACTACAATTGTCACATATGCACGTGAGCCCCTCACCATTTTTTCATGTAAAGCAAAAGTTCACTCTTGCTGGGCTCTGCATTGTCATTCTGCTTGCACTGGCGCTGCTGAGCCACAAGGCGCACGCTGCGCATGGCTTTGCTCAATATGGGCAGATGAAGTACCCAGCCAATTTCTCACACTTCTCATACGTGAACCCCAATGCTCCCATGGGGGGCACGCTTCAATTACCCAATCCTGATCGACGCACAAGTTTTGATAAGTTCAACCCTTTTACACTCAAGGGTATCACTGCGCCAGGTATTGCTGCCTTGATGTTTGAAAGTTTATTAACGAGTAGCGCTGATGAAATTGCAGTGTCTTATGGTCTTTTGGCAGAAGATGTGGAATTAGCAAAGGACCAGTTATCAGTCACTTTTAGGATTCGTCCTCAGGCACGTTTTCATGATGGTCAGCCGGTATTGGCTCAAGATGTGCAGTATTCCTTTGAAACCCTGATTAGTAAGTTAGCTAGCCCACAATTTAGAACCATTTATGCGGATGTGAAGCGCGCGGTGGTAGTCTCTGAGCGTGTGATACGTTTTGAGTTTGTACGTAAGAACTCAGAATTACCCTTGATTGTTGGTGCTATGCCCATCTTTTCAAAACGATGGGGTCAAGATGCTAAGGGTCAAAGTAAGCCATTCAATCAATTAACCTTTGAAACCCCCATAGGTACTGGACCCTATTTGATTGAAAAGTTCGACCCGGGCAAGACCATCACATTTAAGAAGAATCCTGACTATTGGGCCAAAGATATCAATGTGCGCCGCGGTTTTTTTAACTTTGAAAGAATTGCCTACAGGCTTTACAAAGATGACACTGCCCGTCTAGAAGCATTTAAGGCAGGTGAGTTTGATGCCCTCGTGGAATACCGCGCCAAAAATTGGGCCAAGAGTTATGTGGGACCCAAGTTTAGAGATGGCACACTCGTGAAGAAAGAGTTCAAGCATCGCAATGGTGCAGGGATACAAGGTTTTGTGATGAACTTGCGCAAACCCATCTTTACCGATGCCAGAGTGCGTCAAGCGCTCACTATGGCACTTGATTTTGAGTGGATGAACCGCCAACTTTTTTATGGGCAGTACTATCGTCTAGATAGTTACTTCTCAAATAGTGAGTTGGGTGCTTCTTATGAGCCTGGCAGCTTGCCTCAGGGTGCAGAAAAGCGGCTTTTAGAAAACCTACAAAAGCAATTTCCAAAAGAATTCCCAAGTCAAGCTCTAGGTCCGATGCTCTTGCCAGTATCCACGGCAGAGCCACAGAGCTTGCGTGGCAATTTACGTGAAGCTAAGCGTCTCTTGGCGCAAGCAGGGTGGACTTATCGAGACGGTGCTTTACGCAATGCTCAGGGTCAAGTATTTCGTTTCGAGATCATGGAGGATGGCGGTGCTATGGGGCGTGTGATTGCCGCCTATGTACGTAATTTAGAAAAGTTAGGAATTCAAGTCGATGTACGCACGACCGATTTTGCTTTGTATCAAAAGCGTATTGAAGAATTTGATTTTGATATGACTACAACTCGTTTCCCTGATTCACAAAGTCCTGGTAATGAATTATGGGATCGTTTTGGTAGTGAAGCTGCTAAGACCAAAGGCTCAGACAATATTATTGGTGTTCATTCACCCGTGGTCGATGCCTTAATTGGTCAGATTGTGAAAGCCCCGACGCGCGCTGATCTGATTACCGCCACACGTGCGCTCGACCGAGTGCTCATGCACAGTCATTATGTTGTGCCTCATTGGTATTCTGCAACGCATCGTGTGTCATTTAAGAAAGACCTGACTTACGTCGCGCCACCTAGTTACTACGCTGCTGAGTCATGGATTCTGTCGACTTGGTGGAGGAAGGCTCCATGAACCCCGCACTGATTCGATACATTATTCAGCGCTGCCTATTAATGATCCCCACGCTTTTGGGAGTATTGACGCTGACTTTTGCGGTGATTCAATTTGTACCCGGCGGCCCTGTTGAGCAAATGATGCTTGAGCTCAAAGGTCGCGGTGAGGCCAGTGTGGGTGCCGGTGAGTCTAGTGGCGGTGGTGCCACGCCGTCACAATACAGAGGGCGCCAAGGTATCGATGCTGAGCGACTCAAAGAAATCCAAGCACTCTATGGTTTTGATAAACCAGTTCTGGAGCGTTATTGGTTGATGCTCAAACGTTTTGCGATGTTTGATTTAGGCCAGAGTTACTATCAACATCGTAGCGTGTGGGATTTGGTCGTCTCTAAATTACCAGTATCGATTAGCCTCGGTCTTTGGACTTTTTTTATTACATACTTGATATCAATACCCTTGGGTATTAAGAAAGCGGTTCGTGCAGGAACGCGTTTTGACACGGTGACCAGTGTGATCGTTCTGGTCGGTTATGCCATCCCTGGATTCGTGCTCGGAGTGTTGCTCCTCGTCTTATTTGGTGGGGGTAGTTTTTTACAGCTTTTCCCTCTCAGAGGGCTCACATCTGATAACTGGGCGGAGCTTAGTTTGATGGCCAAGGTGATGGATTATTTATGGCATTTGGTTTTACCTATTACGGCATCAGTTTTAGGTAATTTTGCCGTGATTACCATGTTGACAAAAAACTCTTTCTTGGAAGAGATTCGTAAGCAATACGTTCTCACTGCGCGCGCAAAGGGCCTCACGGAAAATAGAGTGTTATGGAAGCATGTTTTTCGTAATGCCATGATTCCTTTAGTCACTGGATTCCCGGCAGCATTTATCGGTGCATTCTTTACTGGATCCTTGTTGATAGAAACCTTGTTTTCTCTCGATGGTTTGGGTTTGCTCTCTTATGAGGCCGTCATGAAACGCGACTATCCAGTGGTCTTGGGAACTTTATATCTATTTACTTTAATTGGTTTAGTCACGCGTTTGGTTTCAGATTTGGCTTATGTTTTGGTAGACCCTCGGATTCAGTTTGGTAGTCAGGGAGGGCAGCGCTAATGCTTAGTCTCAGGCAGATTCGACAATCTGGTATCTGGCAGCGTTTTAAAACGCATCGTCTGGGCTACTGGAGTTTGCTCATTTTTAGTTTTGCATTTGTTCTGAGCCTATTCGCCGAAGTGATTGCAAATGACAAACCATTGATCGTGAAGTATCAAGGTGAGTATTACTTACCGATGATCAAGACCTATCCTGAGACCACTTTTGGGGGTGACTTTCCGACACCCACTGATTATCTAGATCCTGCGATACGCAAAAAATTTAAAGAAGCAGGGCATTGGGCGATCTACCCCATCATTCCTTATCGTTATGACACGCTCAATTATTTTGCGAAGGAGCCTAATCCAGCCTCGCCTTCTGTTGATAATTGGCTGGGGACTGATGATCGTGGTCGAGATGTTTTAGCGCGCTTAATTTACGGCTTTCGCTTATCGATTCTCTTTGCTTTGGCATTGACCATTATTGGCGTGGTTATTGGTGTTTTGACAGGTGCCTTGATGGGTTATTTCGGGGGGCGAGTTGACCTGATATCGCAGCGCGCTATCGAGATCTGGAGCTCGATGCCCGAGCTCTATCTGCTCATCATTTTTGCATCCATCTTTGCCCCTAGTGTTGCTTTACTAATCATTCTTTTATCTTTATTTGGTTGGATGGGGCTGTCTGACTACGTACGTGCAGAATTCTTTAAAAACCGCGCACTAGAATATGTGCGCGCCGCTCAAGCTTTAGGTTTATCCAATCGTCAAATCATCTGGCGTCATATATTGCCTAATAGCATGACCCCTGTGATTACTTTTTTACCGTTTCGTATGAGTGCTGCTATTTTGGCGCTGACCAGTTTGGATTTCTTAGGCTTAGGCGTCCCCGCTAATCAGGCCAGTTTGGGTGAGCTCTTGGCGCAGGGTAAAGCGAACTTAGATGCTTGGTGGATTTCTTTATCGACCTTCTTGGTTTTGGTATTCACCTTGCTGCTGCTCACTTTTATTGGTGATGCCATACGGGATGCTTTTGATACGCGCCGACAAGTCAAGGAGGTGCGTGCATGAGTCTCTTGCAAGTTAGCGATCTCTCTATCGACTTTGGTAGAAAAAGAGTTGTGGATCAATTTCATTTAGATGTTCAGCCAGGCGAGCGTATCGCCATTGTGGGTGAGTCTGGTTCTGGTAAGACACTCAGTGGCTTATCTTTAATGGGTCTTTTGCCTGAGTCGGCTACCGTACATGGCCAAATTTTATGGTCAGGTCGTGATCGTCGGGTCGATATCAATCAGCTTACTGAAGATGAGAAGCGTCTTTTGCGTGGACAAGAAATTGCCATGATCTTTCAAGAGCCGATGACTGCACTCAATCCCTTGTATACCGTGGGTAATCAAATTGTTGAGGCTATTTTGTGTCATCAAGCCATGTCAACGGCAGCGGCTCATCAAGAGGCGGTACAGCTTTTACAAAAGACCGGAATACCTGAGCCAGAGCAACGTTTTTACAGTTACCCGCATCAATTATCAGGTGGGCAACGTCAGAGAGCCATGATAGCCATGGCGCTAGCCTGTAAGCCAAGATTACTGATTGCCGATGAACCCACGACGGCCTTGGATCCGAGTTTACGTAATCAGATTCTCGATTTGCTCAAAGATTTACAAGAGACATCTAGCTCAGAGATGGCTGTCATTCTGATTACCCACGATCTCACTTCCGTGCAAAGCTTTGCCCAGCGGGTTGTCGTGATGCATCAAGGCAAAATTCTAGAGACGGGTTCAACTCATAAGGTCTTTACAGAGCCAGAGCATGCCTATACACAGCAACTGGTTCACAGTCGACCTCAGCGTCAAGTCATTCCTCTGGTACCGATCGCGCCTGTTTTATTGAAGGCTGATCATTTACAAGTCAGTTACCCAAAACCTGTCGCTTTATTCAGTCGCTTAGCCGATTGTGTGCGTGCCTTGTCATTGAAGCCCTTACTTGAGCAAGACAGTCTGGTAGTGCTTAAAGATATGGCTTTAGAGCTCAAGCAAGGTGAGACAGTCGGTGTGATTGGTGAATCAGGGAGCGGTAAATCGACCTTGGCTTTAGCCTTATTAGACTTATTAGCTCAATCTGGGGCGAGAGTTGAAGGGCGCGTCGAGGTGATGGGGCAGGTCTGGCGCGATTTAAGTGCAAGCCAAAGACGCACGGTGCGTAAAAGTTTCCAAGTTATTTTTCAAGATCCATTTGGGTCACTCTCGCCGCGCATGACGGTGATGGATATCGTGGCTGAGGGTCTACGTTTACACCACCCGGAATTATCAGAAGAAATAGTTCGTGCACGAGTCGTAGAAGCGCTCAAAGAGGTCGGTTTAGATCGCACGGCCTTATCACGCTACCCACATGAATTTTCTGGAGGTCAACGGCAAAGAATTGCCATCGCACGGGCTTTAGTTTTAAAGCCGGCTATTTTGGTCTTGGATGAACCCACTTCGGCTTTGGATGTCACGATTCAAAAGCAAGTTCTGGAGTTATTGACTCAATTACAGAGCAAATATAACTTGGCTTATTTATTGATTAGCCATGACATGGACGTCATTCAGGCTATGTCGCACCGCGTCATTACTCTTAAAAAAGGTAAGAAAATCAAAGAGGAAGAGCTAGCAGTGGAGGGCTAGTCAGGGCTTTTGTCATCCGTTACAATAGAAATTCATGCGTAAATTCAAGCAATTAGCTTTCGCTACTCGTTTTACTTGGATTGCAGCGGCATTATTGCTGGCTGTAAGTCCTGTGCACGCTCAGAACTTACCTGAAGAAGCGGCTATCGGTCGCGAATCAGGTCGCGAAACAACGGCTGCCAAAATTACAGGTGTTGCCTCGCAATTGGCAACCACTGTAACCACTTCTGTGGCAGACGGTACTGAGCAGCTCATCAATAACGCGATGCAACTCATTGGTGTGCGTTACCGTTGGGGAGGCAATACCCCTCAGAGCGGTTTGGACTGCAGTGGTTTCGTACGATATGTCTTTAAGGATACTTTTGGCTTCCTGTTGCCGCGCAAGTCTGCGCAGATGAGTAAAGTCGGCATGGAAGTCAAACGTGATGAGTTAAGACCTGGTGATCTAGTCTTCTTTAACACCATGCGCCATGCCTTCTCTCATGTTGGTATCTATGTGGGTGACAATAAATTTATTCATGCCCCCTCCAAGGGTAAAGCGATTCGTGTGGACGATATGACCAAGACTTATTGGGATAAGCGCTACAACGGTGCGCGTCGCATGGATGGTGCCGAGTCCATGAATGAAGATCAGCGCCAGAAATTATTGCTTGAGTATCAAGAGCGTCTTGAGCGCGGTAATCGTCTCTAAACGTCTCTACAACTTCCTTCCTAATTAACGCATTCCGAGTTTTTGTTTAATCAGACTCATTTGAGTCATGGTGGCTTCTTCGCCTGCAAGGATTGCAGAGTTCCTAGAGCGGAAGTCTGTCCCTTTCATGCCGCCTAGTTCAGGACGAATCACAATATCGGCTTTTTCTAATTCATAGCGATTGATGGATTTGCCCATGATGGACGTGGTTTGTAATAGAACGCCTAGAGTGCCGCTGGTGTCTTGGGTAGTGGGATCAGTAGAGATATTGATGCCAATGACAAAACTAGCCCCCATCTGATGGGCGTAGCTCACAGGGACAGGGGACACTAAGCCGCCGTCTACGTATTCACGCCCTCCAATCATCGTCGGTTGAAAGACTCCTGGTACGCTGCAAGAGGCGCGCACGGCCTGACCTGTATCCCCACGCTGAAAGAGGATGCCATTACCCGTTTGCAAATCAGTTGCCACGATACCCAAGGGAATACTCATATTTTCAATCAAGCGATTCTTAATCAGACGATTGACTGTATTTTGCAAGGCATCGCCTTTGATGAGTCCACCGAATTTTCCAGAGAAGGGTAGCGCCCAGTCAGCAATACTGGCCTCATCTAGGCTAATGCCTAAACGATTGAGGTCGCTGCCATTATTGCCTGCGGCATAAAGTGCGGCAATGACACTGCCAGCGCTCGTACCCACCACAAGATCCGGTTTGATGCCTTGTGATTCCAGTGCTTTGATGGCGCCTATATGAGCAAAACCACGCGCAGCCCCACCACCTAAGGCTAAGCCGATGACTGGTTTTTTTCGACTGAGGCTAGAACAAGCAGATAAGGTCATGCTCAGTAGACCCATTCCGGTCAGGGTCAGTAGTCCTCTTCTGGAGATGTGGTAATCTATATGAGAATTATTCTCAATCTTATTTTTCATAGGAGCATTATTAAATGTTTTCTGGTTGTCTAAAGCGTTCGACATTTGTTGGTATTTTCGCATCTCTTATCGCCCATGGTGTGTTTGCCCAGTCCAATCAAGTGCTCAACCTCTATTCGGCTCGTCATTATCAAACCGACGAGGCTTTGTATGCGAACTTCACCAAGCAAACAGGTATCAAGATTAACCGTATTGAGGCTGATGATAATGTCATCATTGAGAGGCTCAAAAGTGAAGGTAAAAATAGCCCTGCAGACGTGATTCTGTTAGTCGACGCAGCGCGCCTATGGCGTGCTGAAATTGAGGGCCTGTTTCAGCCGGTGAAGTCAAAAACTCTAGAGCAACGTATTCCAAAAAATTTCCGTTCTACCGACGGTGGCGACGGCAGTCAATGGTTTGGCTTTTCAAGTCGTGCACGAGTGATTGTTTACAACAAAGCAAGTATCAAACCGAGTGATGTCGATACTTATGAAAAACTAGCTGAGCCGATCAATAAAGGTAAGGTTTGTACTCGCTCGGGATCTCATCCTTATATGCTATCTCTCATTGGTGCTATGTATGAGCGTCAAGGTGAGGCTAAAACTGAGGCGTGGGCAAAAGGTATGGTGACCAATATGGCTCGTGCTCCCAAGGGTGGTGACACGGATCAAATTAGAGCGGTGGCATCTGGCGAATGTGGTGTGGCTCTGACGAACTCCTATTACTTTGCTCGTTTAATGCGTTCTGATAAGCCAGCCGATCAAGAAGTGGTATCTAAAGTAGGTTATATCTGGCCTAATCAGGCGACTTCTGGAACTCATATGAACGTCTCTGGTGGTGGGGTTGCGAAGCATGCTCCGAATAAAGCAGCCGCTATTCAATTTTTAGAGTACTTAGCCAGTGATCAGGCGCAACAGTATTTTGCCGATGGTAATAATGAATGGCCCACCGTCAAATCTGTGAAAACCAATAATCCTGCGCTAAACAAGCTGGGCGATTTCAAAATGGAAAATGTGAGTATTGGCGCAATTGGTAAAAATCAAATATACGCGCAAAAAATACTCGATAAGGTTTCCTACAAGTAATTTAGGGCATAGAATCTTGGGCAAATGATTGATTTGCCCAAGAAGACCTCTGACCTAGACCCAGGCACACGCTCGCTCGGCCTGTGTTATCACTGTGGTAGCGATCTAGAGCCGGGGCATCTATTTACAGAAGTTTTGGGTGGGCAGGCTCGTCAATTTTGCTGTGCAGGTTGCTTAGCGATTGCGCAAACTATCCATGGTCAGGGTTTAGACGCCTTTTACGCAAGACGGATACCATTGGGTTCTCGCCCTAAAGATCCTGGGGAAGGGCAGGTCGGACAAGTCCCTGAGTCTTTACTAGCCTACGATGACCCTAGTTTGGTAGCTCGCTTTTCAAGACCGCTCGATTCTGAGAGTCGCATCATCACACTGCGTTTAGAAAAGATTCGTTGTGCCGCCTGTGTTTGGTTGAATGAGCAACATTTGCGCCGTCAACCCGGTGTGCTTGACGTGCAAATGAATTACGTGACTCAGAGGGCACAGATTAAGTATCAGCCAGGGAAGATCAGAATCTCGGAAATTCTGTATGCCGTAGAAATGATTGGTTATGAGGCTTGGCCTTTTGAGCCAAGTCTTGCGGCAGAAACTGCTAAGAAAGAGCGTCGCCAATTACTGATGCGTTTGGGTGTGGCGGTATTGGGCATGATGCAAGTCATGATGTATGCCTGGCCAACGTATACCAATGCGGAAGATTTAATTGCTGAACATGCACTCTTATTGAGTTGGACGAGTTGGTTGTTAACTGTGCCAGTTGTCGTTTATTCGGCCGGTCCGATGTTTAAAGCGGCGTGGCATAGTTTGCGTTTGTTTCCGCAAACCAAAATGCTCGGCATGGATGTTCCCGTGACATTAGCCATCGGCCTCGCATTTTTAGCTGGCACGATGACATTGGTCACGCAAAGTGGCGATAGTTACTTTGACTCGATCACGATGTTTGTCGCTTTTTTACTCACAGCGCGCTATGTTGAGTTACTCGCTAGGCAAGATGCTCAAGGTGGAGCGGAGGCCTTGGCGAAGCAGTTGCCTGCGACTTGTGAACGTTTAGAGAATTTTCCAAGTTCAGGGCAGGGTGTCATTGTGCCCGTCGTTAAGTGCCAGATTGGTGATGTCATTCGTGTCGCCCCTGGCGAGTTGATAGCTCTCGATGGAGAGATTCTTGCGGGGCAAAGCCAGGTGGATGAATCTTTACTGACTGGTGAGTCAAGGCCGGTAGCGAAAAGTATCGGTGACCATGTGTATGCCGGCAGTCATAACATCCAAAGTCCGATTACGCTGCGTGTCATTGCGGTGGGTCAGGCCACTAGAATTGCGGGTATCGCTCAGTTACTCGATCAGGCCTTAGCGTCTAAACCACAGTTATTGGGACTAGCAGAAAAATGGGCAGGTTATTTTGTTGTGTTCCTGATGTTAGCTGCATTGATGACCGGAGTTATTTGGTTTTATGTAGACTCATCACGGGCGTGGGAGATTGCGGTCGCTGTTTTGGTCGCTAGTTGCCCATGCGCTTTGTCGCTGGCGACTCCTGCGGCGATGGCCGCTGCTCAAGGAGCAGTCACGCGCCTCGGTTTATTAGTTGTTCGTGGTCATGCCATGGAAACTCTCGCTAAGATCACGGATTGTGTTTTTGATAAGACAGGTACTTTAACGACGGGTATCCCTCATTTAGCAGATATAAAAATTGTCAGAACAAGCATCAATGAAACGACTGCACTGCAAATAGCTGCAGCACTTGAAGAAGGTCACAATCATCCCCTAGCGTTAGCGATCTTGCGTGCAGCGCAGGAAAAAAATATTGAACCCTTAGCTCTAGGTTATCTGCCAGTGGCCGAAGTGGGTAAGGGTGTGATGGCTGGGCATTATCGTTTGGGTAGTCCGCAATGGATAGGCGTCGATTTACATGACTGGGCTATACCTGAGCATTACAGCCCGGTATGTTTAGCAGATGAGTCGGGTTTATTAGCTATTTTTATGCTCTCAGATACCGTACGTGAAGGTGCTCTAGACTTAATAAAGACACTAAAAAATCAAGGGATCACTGTTCATTTGGTCTCAGGGGATCATCCTGCAACAGTGGCGTGGTGGGCTCAGTATTTAGGCATAGCGGCTTATCAAGGGGCGGCACTTCCTGAAGAGAAATATCAGTATTTAAATCGTTTGCAATCCACAGGAGCTGTGGTGGCCGCCATCGGGGATGGTGTGAATGATGCGCCGCTCTTGGCAAAAGCCAATATTTCAATTGCGGTAGGCAGTGGTGCTCCTTTGGCGCAAGCAGGAGCTGATGCTATCTTGACGCAAACGTCTTTAAAAGTGATCAGTCAGGCCATGTCTGTAGCGCAGCGTGGCAAAACTATCATGCAACAAAATTTGGTTTGGGCCTTCATTTACAATGTGATTGCTATTCCGGTGGCCATGTTGGGCTGGATCAATCCTTGGATTGCTGGGATTGGTATGTCTTTGTCATCCTTAGCTGTAACGCTCAACGCCTGGCGCCTACGAAAAATCACTTAAGTCCATGGAAAGCCTCTATCTTCTGATCCCACTCTCTTTGTTGGTTATCGCTTTGGTGGTGGTGCTACTGTACTGGTCCGTGAAAAATGGCCAGTTTGAGGATCTTGAGGGGCCAGGCCATGCCATCTTGATGGATGACGATACACCCAAAAAAAATCAGCCTGAATCAGTGTCGGCAAACACCGATAAAGATGGAGAGGGTTGCGCCTCTAAAACTTAGTTTTAAACATTAAGCGTTCTCTTGATTTTGTAATTTATATGTAATCTCTTACTGAACTTGACCTATGTCAAATTGATTTCTTAGGTCCAGTTTGATAATTCCTATGGGATAAATCGGCCTTTTGGCTAGTAAGGAGAGACCATGGGATTTGCCGTGGATAATTCAAGCACCTTTAACTATAAGGTGGTGCGCCAATTTGCTCTAGTAACAGTACTTTGGGGTATTGTGGGCATGTTGGTGGGTGTGATTTTGGCTGCACAATTAATTTGGCCAGATATCACGTTCAATATTCCGTGGTTAAGCTATGGACGTCTGCGCCCATTGCATACCAATGCAGTGATTTTTGCTTTCGGTGGCAGTGCTTTATTCGCGACTTCCTACTATATCGTTCAAAGAACCTGTCAGGTTCGCCTCTTTAGCGATAAATTAGCAGCCTTCACTTTCTGGGGTTGGCAGGCTGTCATCGTGTCTGCGGCAATTACGCTCCCTTTGGGTTACACCACATCAAAAGAATATGCTGAGCTCGAGTGGCCGATTGATATTTTGATCACATTAGTATGGGTTGCCTATGCGGTGGTGTTCTTTGGTACCGTAATCAAGCGTAAGACTAAACATATCTATGTATCGAATTGGTTCTTTGGCGCCTACATCCTCACGATTGCGATGTTGCACATCGTCAATAATATCGAAATGCCTGCAAGCTTTTTGAAGTCTTATTCAGCGTATGCAGGTACTCAGGATGCCATGATTCAATGGTGGTATGGCCACAATGCTGTGGGTTTCTTCTTGACCACCAGCTTCTTGGGCATGATGTATTACTTCATTCCTAAGCAAGCCGAACGTCCTATTTATTCTTATCGTTTATCGATCGTTCACTTCTGGGCCTTGAACTTTACCTATATGTGGGCAGGTCCACATCATTTACAACACACGGCCTTGCCTGATTGGACTCAGTCATTGGGTATGGTTTTCTCACTCATTTTGTTGGCGCCTTCATGGGGTGGCATGATCAACGGCATCATGACACTCTCAGGTGCCTGGTACAAATTGCGTCGTGACCCTATCCTGAAATTCTTGATCGTGGCCCTATCTTTCTACGGCATGTCGACCTTTGAGGGTTCGATGATGTCAATCAAGACGGTCAATAGCTTGTCGCATTACACCGATTGGACCATTGGTCACGTGCACTCTGGTGCCTTGGGTTGGGTGGCGATGATTACGATTGGCTCTTTGTATTACTTGATTCCACGTTTAGTGGGCGAAAAAGAGATGTACAGCACCCGACTCATTGAGTTGCATTTCTGGATTTCTACGATTGGTGTCGTGCTCTACATCGCTGCTATGTGGATTGCAGGTGTCATGCAAGGTTTGATGTGGCGCGCATTCCAGCCAGACGGTACCTTGACTTATAGCTTTGTTGAGTCAGTCAAAGCAACATATCCTTTCTACGCTATCCGTCTATTAGGGGGTGTGTGTTACCTGAGCGGTATGTTTGTTATGGCATACAACGTATTTAAGACTGTGCAGCAAAAGCGCTTCGTTGATGCGCCTATTCCTGCACTCCAGGCTGCTCATTAAGAGGTCATCATGTCTGAAAACAATAAATTCTTTTCTCATGCCACCATTGAAAAAAATGCTGGCTGGTTGATTATTACGACGATCTTGGTCGTTGCGATTGCGGGCTTGGTGCAAATTGTGCCGCTCTTTTTCCAACACTCTACTACTGCGCCAGCGGAAGGTGTGACTCCTCCTTCAGCCTTACGCTTGGCGGGTCGTGATGTGTATCAACGTGAAGGGTGCTTGGGTTGTCACTCACAGCATATTCGTACTTTACGTTCTGAAACTGAGCGTTATGGCCCATATTCGACTGCAGGTGAATCTGTTTTTGAACATCCATTTCTGTGGGGTTCAAAGCGAACAGGTCCTGATTTAGCACGCGTAGGTCAACGTTATTCCGATGATTGGCATCGTATTCATTTACGTAATCCACGTGATGTGGTGCCTGAGTCCAATATGCCTGGTTATCCATGGTTGCAACATAAACCTGCAACTAATGTGGGTGACATTCAGGCGCATATGAAGGCTTTGCGTAAATTAGGCGTGCCCTATACCGACGAACAAATTGCTGGAGCACTCAAAGAGCTAGAAGGTAAAACTGAAGAAGATGCTCTGATTGCTTATTTACAAGGTCTTGGCACGAACCGTCGTGCCGTGAGTCCAGCTAAAACGACAGCAAGTAACTAATAACAGGGAGAGATTAGATGCAATTCATCGCACCTTATTTGTCAGCACTATCAACCATCTTGGGGTTGTTATTTTTTGTTGGTATTGCCATGTGGGCATGGTCGGATGGTCGCAAGTCGGCCAATCAGCAATCAGCTAATTTGCCATTTGCGCTTCCTGACGAATACAAGAAGGATTAATCATGAGTGATTTTTTTAATAGCGGTTGGGGTGTTTATATTGCGCTTGTAACAATAGTAGGCATCGTCTGGTGTCTATGGCTATTGTTCTCACAGCGCAAAACCCAGGTGACCTATAAGCCAGATGGTTCAGTAGCTGATACTGGTCATGTTTGGGATGATGATTTACGTGAGCTCAATAATCCATTACCACGTTGGTGGATGTGGATGTTTTTGTTATCTTGTGTGTTTGGTATTGCCTACCTAGTCTTATATCCAGGTTTAGGTAATTATCAGGGTACTTTAGGCTACTCTACGACCGGAGCCCATGAGGCTTCTGTTCAGCAAGCCAATCAACAACTCAAGCCCATTTATGCCAAGTACATGGAAATGGATGTCAAGTTGGTGGCCGCAGATCCTAAAGCCAAAGAAATGGGTCAACGCCTTTTCTTAAATTACTGTGCACAGTGTCATGGTTCTGATGCAGGTGGCTCGAAAGGTTTTCCTAATTTGAGCGACCGTGATTGGCTATATGGTGGTGAGCCTGCGGATATTCGCACGACGATTCTGCAAGGACGTGCTGGAGTCATGCCTGCTTTTGCGCATCTCTCAGGAGTTGAGCAAAGTGATGTGGCCAACTATGTACGTAATATGGCTGGCTTAGCAGCTGATCAATTAAAGTCTGCTCGGGGTGCCGAAGTATTTAAAGCCAATTGTGCAGCTTGTCATGGTGGTGATGGCAAAGGCAATCCAGCGATGGGTGCACCTAATTTGACCGATAAAGTATGGCTTTATGGTGGTTCGGAAGCATCCATTATTGAAACGATTGCTAAAGGTCGTAATGGCATGATGCCAGCGCACCAAGAAATCTTGACCCCAGAAAAAGTTCATTTGTTGACGGCTTATGTTTGGGGTTTATCCAATCAAAAAGTAAGTGCTGATAGTCAGAAATAATGTCCGATACCATCTCGAATGAGCCTGGCTCAAGTAATGTAGTTGAGCAGGCACTCTACGAAGTTAGACGCAAAATATACCCCCGCGCCGTTAGCGGGGTTTTTGCCAAGTGGCGCGTGATTTTGATATTGGCCACGCAAATTCTTTATTACGGTCTGCCATGGATTAGTTGGAATGACCGTCAAGCGGTTTTATTTGATTTAGTTAGTCGTAAGTTTTATATCTTTGGCTTGGTGCTGTGGCCCCAGGACATCATTTACCTCACGATTATTCTGATTCTTTCAGCGTTGGCATTATTTTTATTTACTGCAGTCGCTGGGCGCTTATTTTGTGGTTATGCCTGTCCACAAACGGTTTATACAGAAATCTTTATGTGGATTGAGCGTAAGGTCGAGGGGGATCGTTTTGCCCGTATTCGCCTAGATGGAGAAGAGTGGCCTTGGAGTTTTAAAAAGTGGCGTATTAAATTAACCAAGCACAGTCTTTGGATCCTCTTAGCTCTTTGGACAGGCTTTACGTTTGTGGGCTACTTCACGCCTATTCAAGTGCTGGCAAAAGAAGTCTTAGAGATGACTTTGGGCCCCTGGCAAGCCTTTTGGCTTTTGTTCTACGCGTTTGCCACTTGGGGTAACGCTGGTTTTATGCGCGAACAAGTATGTAAGTACATGTGTCCTTATGCTCGTTTTCAGAGTGTTATGGTCGATAAAGATACTTTTGTAGTGACTTATGACAAGACCCGGGGTGAGCCTCGTGGTTCGCGTTCAAAGAGTGCGGATCACAAGCAAATGGGGCTAGGGGATTGTGTGGACTGTAGTATTTGTGTGCAGGTTTGCCCAACAGGTATCGATATTCGTGACGGTTTACAGTACATGTGTATTGGTTGTGGTGCTTGTATCGATGCTTGTAATCAAGTCATGGATAAGGTCGGGTATGAGCGCGGTTTGGTGCGTTATACCTCAGAGCGGGCGATGTTAGAAAAGATGGATAACAAGAAAGCGCGCCATTACATCTTTAGACCGCGAGTATTAATCTATATCAGCATCATGACCGTCTTGATGACGGCATTTGTTGCCTCATTGATTTTACGTAACCCATTACGCGTGGATGTAATGAGAGATCGTGGTGCTTTAGCTCGTGAGATTGAAGGGACGAAGATAGAAAACATTTATCGTCTTCAAATAATGAATGCCTCTGAAAATGTGATGCAGGTTAAAGTGGTCGCCAAAGGATTGCCTGATATTCAGGTATTGGATTCTCAGGGGCAATTGGTGAACCAGTTAAGCGTGGGCCCAGCTAGTAATTTGTTATTACCCGTTAAGGTGAGGGTTGGTATCGAAGACGTGCAAAAGGGGACACACCCTATTCACTTTGAAATTAGAGCAGAAGAGGTGGGTGCTCATGCGAGCGGAGCTATGCGTGAGCGTGTTGAGAAATCTAGTTTTATAGTGCCCCGCTAATTGAATATTGGAAGATAGGAGTCATCATGTCTGAGCAAGAACTGAATAAGCCCTGGTGGAAACAGTTGTGGCCTTGGATCATTATTAGTGGGCCTTTAATTGGGTTTTTAGGTGCCATTGTCACTATCTGGTTGGCATTTACGCAACATGTGGACCAGCCGATTCGGGATGGCGTGATTAAACAAGGTCTTAAAGTAGAGCAGGTGAACAAATGAAAGCCCGAATTTGGATCTGGATTCTGTGGCCCTCTTTCATGATTGCCGGCTTGGCAGAAGGTTTGTTATTTACTCTGGTTCATCCTGAAGACCTCGTTTTTTTTGGTGAGCCTGTAACAGCCTCAGTGGAGGCGGTCTACACCTTAGGTTTTTTTGTTCTTTGGCTCTTGTGTGCGCTATCGAGTGCTTTGACCATATATATATTGCCGGGCAGCTTATCTGATTTAGAAGAGCGTGCCGACGGCGGTCTCTTATAAGACAAACAACCGCCTTCGGGCGGTTTTTAATTGGAGCCTCATCAGCACGCAGCACGCAGTGCTCAGCGCTTATTGCACGTGCGTACAGTGAATCGCTCGGGACTTTCCTGCTAGCTCCAATAAGCCATCTGTATCGACAAGTTTGATATGTCTTTGCTTAATTTGTATCAGTCCTGACTCAGTAAAGCGTGAGAAGAGTCGGCTGACTGTTTCTAGTTGAATTCCTAAATAAGAGCCGATTTCTTCACGACTCATACGCAAATGAAATTCATGAGGTGAATAACCTCGAGCCGATAGACGATCAGACAGATTGAGTAAGAAACTCGCTAAACGTTCTTCGGCTCTCAGTGTGCCAAGAGACAGTAAGTGTCTTTGATCTTGTGTGAGTTCGCGGCTGAGAATTTTATGAAACTGATTTTGCAAAGAAGGGAGTTGGCGTGCAAGTTGTTCAAAATCATTAAAACGAACTACACAGGCTTCACTATCCTCTAGCGCAATAGCATTTGATTGGTAGGTGTTCTCACCGATACCATCGAGACCGAGCATTTCGCCGGGCAAATGAAAACCAGTAATTTGTTCGCGACCATCGGGCAAAGCGTATTCAGTTTTTAGAGTGCCAAAACGAATACCGTAAATGGCTGTTAGGGCATCACCTTGGCGATACAAGGGTTCACCTTTTTTGAGACGTACACGTTCTGTGACTAAAGAATCCACCTTTTGTATATCGTCAGAAGACAAGCCTACCGGCAAACAGAATTGTCCTAGCACGCAGGTTGAGCATTTGTTAGGTGAGGCGCTGACGGGTATGTGGTTCATGCGTTTTGTTTTAAATCAATCAATGTGACAGCAATTACTTGTATTCTATCCCCATGCTTATGACTTTTCTAGTTATGAAAATCAATTAATAATGGTGACGAGCAGTCTTTTTCTAACGATATTCCTTGCTAGTTTATTGAGCGGTTGGCATTGCGCCTTGATGTGCGGGGGTATTGCCGCATCCATTGAGAGTCCTTCAACTCATCGTCTTAGACAAATAACAAAAAAATCTCTATTTGTCGAACAGTTATGGATGCATGGCGGTCGTATTTTGACTTATGTGATTTTGGGGTCAGTGTCTGGTGCTCTCGGGTTTTTGATTTGGCAGCAAGATATTCTCCCCATTCAGCGTGGCTTATTTGCCCTTGCAGCGCTCATATTTATTTTGCAGGGTATTAGGATCCTGCGTCAGAATCAAGCTCGTTTATCTCGTTTTGAGCACTGGCTTAATCAAGTAGCGGCCAGAGTCTGGGTGCGCTTAGCCAAGTTACAAGACAGGCATAGTCATTTCGGGCGCTTTCTATCCGGCATGCTCTGGGGTTTGGTTCCTTGTGGTTTGATTTACGGTGTCTTGCCCTTAGCATTCTTATCAGGCGATGCTGCTTCAGGGGCCTTATTAATGCTCGCCTTTGGTCTAGGAACGCTTCCTAATTTATTATTGATTTCCGGTTTGACAGCTCGTCTAGCGAGCTGGGCTCATTGGGTTGGGTTACGTTATGCCGTCGCGGCTTTGATGATCTTGACCGGTGTTTTGGGTTTATACCGGGCTTGGACCTTGCCACTAGACCTGATTCGTGGTGGTTTTTGCATTGCGTAAAGTTTGATTTACAATGCCATGACGGTTAATAAGAAATAAACATAATCCGGAATCACCGGTTTCTTAACCTAAATATATATAGATCCCCAATTAAGACCATTTATGAATTCAGAACAGCTCAAGCTGGTGCTTGAAACAGCGCTCTTATGCGCTAATGAGCCTATGTCGGCCAATGAACTCACTCGTTTATTTTTGGAAGAAGTCCCTGTGGCTGATATCGAAGCTGCCTTGGCCGATATTCAGGCAGCCTGGTCTGAGAAGGGCATGGAGTTATGTCATTTGGCAACGGGCTGGCGTTTTCAAAGTCGCTTAGCGATGCGTGAGTATTTAGACCGCTTAACGCCTGAGAAACCTCCAAAATATTCGCGCGCTGTGATGGAAACCTTGGCCATCATCGCTTATCGTCAACCCGTCACGCGGGGTGAGATTGAAGAAATTCGAGGTGTGACTGTCAGCTCTAATGTAGTCAAGCAGCTTGAAGATCGTGGTTGGATCGAGGTGGTAGGTCACAAAGACACAGTGGGTCGTCCAGGTTTATACGCCACTACGAAACAGTTCTTAGAAGATCTCAGCTTGCAATCTTTGCAAGAGTTACCGATGCTCGAAAGTGCCCAAGAACAAGCGGATAGTCTAGCGCAGCATGTGATTGATTTTGAGAACCAAGAGCAAGTGCAAGCTGAACAAGCGAGTGCGACAGAGTCTGTCGACTCAAGCTCTAGCGATGCTGATGTGGCTGGCGAGAAACCTCAATCATGAGTACTGATCAGTTTGAAAAACCGATAACGGATGCTCAGCCCTCAGATGCGGGGGGGTCTGCAGAAGACGGTCAAGCTACAAAAAAACGCTTTCATCGCAATCCTTATGGTGGCTCGGGCAAAGGTCGTCACCGCAAATTCCAGAAAAAAAACGAGGGCGAGAATACGGCTGAGTCTGCAGCAGGTCACTCAGGGGAGGGTTCACCCAACAAGCCAAAAAATGCGGCTTTGGCTGAAGAGAGCCAAGCGCTATTTGCCAAAGTGGTATCCGGTGAGTTTGACACTGTTTTGGATGCACCAGAGCTTGCAGAAGCTGCAGCGCCGCTTGATTTGAACGCTCAACCAGTGATTGATCCAGCGACTCAAGTGCCTAGCACTGGCCTTACAAATGCTGATGATGAAGATGATGAATCTGATGTTGGTGTGCCTGAAGGTTTGCAGTTTGCAAGTGTGGATGAGTTACCTCTGAGTTTGCGTGATGAAGTCTGGTCGGATTTAGATGACCTAGATGATGAAGCTTTTGATGAAGATACTGTCAAGCTACATAAAGTTCTAGCGGACGCAGGCATGGGCTCGCGACGCGATATGGAAGATTTGATTATTTCAGGTCGTGTATCAGTCAATGGTATGCCTGCGCACATCGGACAACGTGTGGGTCCGACGGATCAGGTTCGTATTAATGGCAAGATGGTTCATCGCAAGATTCCAACTAAACCGCCGCGTGTTCTGATCTATCACAAACCTGCCGGTGAAATCGTGAGTCAGGCCGATCCTGAGGGACGCCCTACAGTATTTGATCGCTTACCTAAGCCAAAACAAGGCCGTTGGATTGCCGTTGGGCGTTTGGACTTTAATACCGAAGGCCTTTTATTGTTTACAACCTCAGGCGAACTAGCCAATCGTTTAATGCACCCGCGTTACGGGGTCGAGCGTGAGTATGCGGCTCGTATCTTGGGTGAGCTTGATGGCGAGCAAGAGAAGCTTTTAAAAACAGGTATTAATCTCAATGATGGTCAGGCACGTTTTTTACGTTTGGTCAGCGGCGGTGGAGAAGGTGCAAACCGCTGGTATCACGTCGCTTTGACGGAAGGACGCAATCGTGAGGTAAGACGTATGTTTGAGGCGGTAGGCCACGTGGTCTCACGCTTGATTCGTACTCGTTATGGTTTATTTGTTTTGCCTCCACGCTTACGTCGGGGTCGTTGGGAAGAGGTGCCAAGCGAGCAAGTAGTACAGCTGATGAAGATGGCTGGACTCAAAGTGCCACAGGCAGGACAAAAGGGTGCCAAAGATCAAAAAGGAGGGCACCGTATGGATGCTGCGCCTGATCCGATGCAAACCTCCGTCTCCTATTGGGGCTCTAAGGATGCTTTAAGTCAGGGGCATGCCAATTACGGACAGCAAAACAAAACCAAATCACATCATGGTGGGCGCCAGGGTGGCCAACGTCGTTATGACGATGACAGTCAACAAGGGGTGCACTACGGTAGTGCATTCGGTTCAGGATCGAGCTCTGGGAATAAAAACGGTAAAAAGTCGCCTTCCAAGGGAGGTCCTGGGGGTGCGAGGGGCTCTAAAGGCGGCCCCAAAGGGCGTTCTGGTCAAAAATTTCCTAAGAAATTTAACTAGTTAGCGTTTTTTATCAGGATTATTGCTTTGCAGAAAGGCAAAGTTCCTATATAATTCAATTGTTTAGTAAATCCGGCCAAAGTTCGGTGAACGTAAGTCGGGCATATTCTAGTGATGTTAAGAATGTGGGCTATATGCCCACTTTTTTTTGGTGTTTAAAGAACGTATTGATGTATGGCTAACGAGCAAGTTTTTATTGCTGATGCAGTGACAACTCTGGGTTACGCACTCGTAGATATCGAGCGCGAAGGCCGGGGTTTGCTGCGCGTCACCATTGAGAACACGAATTATGAACAGCCCATCACCTTGACCGATTGTGAAAAGGTGACGCGTCATTTGAATTACAGCTTGCCCATTGAAAACATTAATTACGAACGTTTAGAAGTGTCATCTCCTGGACTCGATCGTCCTGTGAAGACTGTGGCTGATTACATTCGTTTTGCTGGTCTTCAAGCGAATGTGAAATTGCGTGTTGCTCATGCAGGACGAAAAAATTACACAGGTATTTTGCAGGGTTTGGTTTCAGGGGATCCTGAGTCGGTGGATGCCAAATTAGGTCTCTTATTTGAGGCCGCGAATGGTGAAGAAGCCATGCTTGAATTTACGCTAGCTGAAGTTGATAAAACTAGGCTAGTTCCCGTCGTTGATTTCAAAGGAAGAAAATCATGAGTCGTGAAGTTCTCATGCTAGTTGATGCACTGGCGCGTGAAAAAAATGTGGAACGTGAAGTGGTCTTTGAGGCCCTCGAGATGGCCTTGGCCTCAGCGAGCAAAAAGCGTTATGAGGAAGATGTGGATATTCGCGTTGCGATTGATCGCAATAGTGGCGAGTACGAGACTTTCCGTCGCTGGTTAGTCGTTCCGGATGAGGCGGGTTTGCAAGAGCCAGACAAAGAGATTCTGCATTTCGAAGCCAAAGAACAGATTGAAGATATTGAGATTGGCGACTACATTGAAGAGCAGGTGGAGTCTGTCGCGTTTGGCCGTATTGGCGCTCAAACAGCTAAGCAAGTGATTTTGCAAAAGATTCGCGACGCTGAGCGTGAACAGATCTTGAATGATTATTTGGAGCGTGGCGAAAAAATCATGACAGGCACTGTCAAACGTGCTGACAAAAATGGTCTCATTATTGAATCAGGTCGTGTTGAAGCTTTATTGCGTCGTGACCAAATGATTCCTAAGGAGAATTTGCGTAGTGGCGATCGTGTCCGCGGTTTTATTGTCAAGGTAGACCGTGAAGCACGCGGCCCTCAGATTGAGTTATCAAGAACCGCGCCTGATTTCTTGATGAAATTATTTGAAAACGAAGTGCCTGAAATCGAGCAAGGTTTATTAGAAATTAAAGGTGCTGCGCGCGACCCTGGTATTCGCGCCAAGATTGCGGTGGTAGCCCACGATAAGCGCATTGATCCTATCGGTACATGTGTAGGTGTGCGTGGCACACGAGTGACTGCGGTACGTAATGAAGTCGCGGGTGAGGCGGTGGACATTGTTTTGTGGTCTGAAGATCCAGCACAGTTTGTGATTGGTGCTCTAGCGCCAGCGCAAGTGCAATCCATCGTGGTCGATGAAGAAAAGCATGCCATGGATGTGGTGGTCGATGAGGAGAATTTAGCGATTGCGATCGGTCGCAGTGGTCAAAACGTTCGTTTAGCGAGTGAGTTGACTGACTGGCATATCAACATCATGACACCAGAAGAATCTGCACAGAAGACTGAGGAAGAGGCTGGTAAGGTGCGTGCACTATTCATGGATAAGCTCGATGTTGATCAAGAGGTGGCTGATATTTTGATTGAAGAGGGCTTTAATAGTCTTGAGGAAGTTGCTTATGTGCCGCTTTCTGAGATGTTACAGATTGAAGCCTTTGATGAAGATACAGTCAATGAATTACGTAATCGTGCGCGTGATTCATTACTCACCATGGAATTAGCCAAAGAAGAGCGTGTTGAAGAGGTATCTCAAGACTTACGTTCTTTGGATGGTATGACTACTTCTTTAATCGCTAAATTAGCGGATAACCAAGTGCATACCCGTGATGATTTGGCTGAGTTAGCAGTTGATGAGTTGGTAGAAATGACTGGTATCAACGAGGAGTCTGCTAAGGGCATGATCATGAAAGCGCGTGAGCACTGGTTTAACTGATTCATAAGGGGTTCGCATGGCGACCACGACCGTACAAGATTTGGCAAAAGAACTGAAGCGCACTCCAGAGGCATTATTGGAGCAGCTTCAGGCCGCAGGTATTAGTAAGACATCTGTGGAAGATAAATTAACAGAAAAAGATAAAACCAAACTTTTGGATTATCTGCGTACTGCTCATGGTTCAGCTGAACCAACAGCGCGTAAGAAAATTACCTTAACGAAGCGTGAAACTACAGAAATTCGTCAAGCGGATTCTGCAGGTCGCACACGGACTGTTCAGGTAGAGGTTCGTAAAAAACGCGTACTCGTGAAGCGTGATGAAGCCGCGAGTGCTGAGCCTGAGAGTGTTGCAGCTCCTGTGCAGCATGTGCTCGATGATGCTGAATTAGCGAAGCGTGAGGCTGAAGCCAAGCGTCAAGCTGAGTTGTTGGCCCGTCAAGAAGCAGATATGAAGGCTGAGTTAGAGCGCAAAGCCAAAGAAGAGGCTGAGCGCCAAGCTGCTAAAGCTCAGAAAGCTGCCGAGCAAGCGATTGAGCCGAGCGCTGCAGATGTGCAAGAAGAAGCACAAGAAACAGCGAAGGCTAAAGCGAGTGCACAAGCCAAGGATGAAGAGTTAGAGCAGTTACGTGTGCGTCGTGCGAAAGCTGAGGCTGAAGCATTAGCGATTCGAGAAATGATGAATGCGCCAGCGCGCGTTCTCAAAGCACCTAAGCCACCTGAGGAAGAGAAAAAAGGCACATTACACAAGCCAGTGAAGGCAGAAGGTGCCGATGCAGATAAGAAAAAAGATAAAGCTAAGCCAGGTAAGACCATCAAGTCTTCTGAGTCCTCATCGACTTGGCAAGAAGAGGGTGCTAAAAAGCGTCCGGGTGGCTTGAAAGTTCGTGGTGATGCTACAGGTGGTACAGGCGGTGGTTGGCGCACAGGGGGTGGTAAGAAGAAATCCCATCAAGCCGAACAAGCGACTAATTTTGTCGCACCTACTGAGCCTGTGGTGCGTGATGTTCATATTCCAGAAACGATTACTGTCTCTGAGTTAGCGCATAAGATGTCTGTTAAAGGCGCTGAGGTCATTAAGTTGCTCATGGGCATGGGGCAAATGGTGACAATCAACCAAGTCTTGGATCAAGACACGGCCATGATCATCGTTGAAGAAATGGGTCATCGTGCTTTTGCAGCGAAATTAGACGATCCTGAGTCTGATCTCAACACTGAAGCGCATGAGTCTGAGCTATTTCCAAGACCTCCAGTCGTTACTGTGATGGGTCACGTGGATCACGGTAAGACTTCTTTGCTAGATAAGATTCGTGCAACCAAAGTAGCCTCTGGCGAAGCCGGTGGTATTACGCAGCACATCGGTGCTTATCACGTTGAGACACAACGCGGCATGATTACTTTCTTGGATACGCCAGGTCACGAGGCCTTTACGGCCATGCGTGCTCGCGGTGCACAAGCGACTGATATTGTTATTTTGGTTGTGGCAGCAGATGATGGTGTGATGCCGCAAACTAAGGAGGCGATTGCCCATGCTAAAGCAGCGGGTGTGCCTTTAGTCGTGGCAGTCAACAAAATTGATAAACCAGAAGCTAATCCTGAGCGTGTCAAGCAAGAGTTGGTCGCTGAGGAAGTGGTTCCAGAAGAATACGGTGGTGACTCGCCATTTATTCCTGTATCTGCTAAGACCGGTGCAGGTATTGATGAGTTACTCGAAAACGTTTTGTTACAAGCTGAAGTTTTAGAGTTAACTGCGCCACGTGATGCGGCAGCAAAAGGCTTAGTGATTGAAGCCAAGTTAGATAAAGGTAAAGGCCCGGTAGCGACCATTTTGGTTCAATCGGGTACCTTAAAGCGTGGTGACATGCTTTTGGCTGGCCAATCATTTGGTCGCGTGCGTGCCATGTTGGACGAAAACGGTAAGCCATGTCAGGAAGCTGGACCCTCTATTCCAGTAGAGATTCAAGGTTTATCAGAAGTGCCGGCAGCTGGTGAAGAAGTTATTGTGGTTGCAGATGAGCGTAAGGCTCGTGAAATTGCTTTGTTCCGTCAGGGTAAGTTCCGTGATGTGAAGTTAGCTAAACAGCAGGCCGTCAAATTAGAAAGCATGTTTGAGAACATGGGTGAGGGTAGTGTTGAGGCAAAGACTTTGCCGATCATCATCAAGGCCGATGTACAAGGTTCTCAAGAAGCACTTTCTCAATCTTTGATGAAGCTCTCTACTCCGGAAGTACGTGTACAGATTATTCATGCGGCTGTTGGTGGCATTACTGAAACCGACATTAACTTGGCGGTGGCTTCTAAGGCAGTCGTGATCGGCTTTAATTCACGAGCTGACGCAACGGCCAGAAAGCTGGCAGAAGCCAATGGCGTGGATATTCGTTACTACAACATCATCTATGATGCGGTGGATGAGGTGAAGGCTGCTATGGGTGGTATGTTGGCACCTGAGAAGAAAGAAGAAGTCACGGGCCTCGTTGAGATTCGTCAGGTATTCCACGTTTCTAAGGTCGGTTCTATCGCCGGTTGTATGGTCTTAGAGGGTCTCGTCAAACGTTCATCAAGAGCTCGTTTATTACGTAATAACGTAGTTATTTGGAGTGGTGAGCTCGATTCATTGAAGCGTTTCAAAGATGACGTTAAAGAGGTGAAGGGCGGTTTTGAGTGTGGCCTTTCATTGCGCGGTTATAACGATATTGAAGTCGGTGACCAGCTTGAGATTTATGAAGTCACTGAAGTAGCAAGAACTTTATAAAGTATGAGCGGTAAAAACCATCGTCATCAACGAGTCGCTGATCAAATTCAGAGGGACTTGGCTGAGCTGATCCCGAAAGAGGTGCGTGATCCTAAGGTAGGATTAATCACCTTGCAATCGGTGGAGCTCAGCCCTGACTTAGCGCATGCGAAGGTTTTTTTTACGGTATTAGGTGGTGATGAGGCGTTAGCCTTACAGGCGCTCAAGGAAAAAGCTGGTTATTTGCATTCACTTTTATTTAAGCGTCTGCATATTCACACTGTACCGACATTACATTTTTTTCATGATGCATCGATTGAGCGTGGTATTGAGATGTCACGTCTGATTGATCAAGCTCTGGGCGACCGCCACAAACCATCATGATTTCCCCAGCTATTCATGGGGTGGTCTTGCTGGATAAACCTGCAGGCATTACCTCGCAAACTGCCGTCACCATCGTCAAGCGTATCTTTGGTGCGCAAAAGGCTGGTCATACGGGTACCTTAGATCCGATGGCGAGCGGTTTGCTCCCTGTTTGTTTGGGTGAGGCAACAAAATATTCTCAGGATTTGTTGGATGCTGATAAGACCTATTTAGCGGAAATTCGTTGGGGTCAATCCACCAATACAGGTGATGCTGAAGGTGAGATTGTGGCTCAGGCGCACCCTGATTTTGATATAGAGGATGCTGATCTATTGAGAGAGCGGCTTTGCGCATTACAAAGTCGTTTTCTTGGGACTATCGAGCAAGTACCGCCTATGTACTCTGCTTTAAAAAAGGATGGGAAGCCTTTGTATGAATATGCGCGGGCTGGTCAAGAAATTGAACGAGTCGCACGAACTGTAGAAATTCATTCATTAGATTGGTTGGTGATGGCCTGGCCTAAATCGAGTCTTAGGGTCGCGTGTAGTAAGGGTACTTATATACGTACTTTGGCTGAAGATATGGGGCATGCTCTGGGTTGCGGTGCGCACTTAAGCGCTTTGCGTCGCGAAGCGGTGGGCCATTTACAACTAGACAAAGCGCACACCTTAGAGGAGTTACGCGCCATGGACGCTGACCGATTAAATCGAGTTTTGTTGCCAGTCGATGCCTTGGTTCAGAATTTAAGCAGTTTAGGCCTAGGGCAGAGTCAAGCCGAACGTTTTTGTTTAGGCCAGCGAGTGCCTGTGGTGTCGAATACAGATCAGAGCACGGGTCACGCAGTACGGACCAGTGATGAGGAGGAGCAAGTACTACGAATTTATCGTGGTTCTATCGCTTCAGATAATTTTTTGGGGACGGCTAACTTTC
Organism: Polynucleobacter sp. MWH-Loch1C5; assembly: GCF_018881775.1. Lineage (GTDB taxonomy): Bacteria > Pseudomonadota > Gammaproteobacteria > Burkholderiales > Burkholderiaceae > Polynucleobacter. Next base: position 208,805 of record NZ_JACVPR010000001.1, on the reverse strand, counting down.
GTAAGGGGGTATTGCACCCTAAGCGTTTGATGGCACAAGTCGCCGCCTAATTGATAGAAAAGAGAGCCAAGTATGACTACAAACCGCGCCTTAAGAAATATTGCGATTATTGCCCACGTGGACCACGGTAAGACCACGTTGGTTGACCAGTTATTGCGTCAATCAGGTACTTTCCGTGAAAACCAACAGGTCGCTGAACGCGTCATGGATTCTAACGACATTGAAAAAGAGCGTGGTATCACGATCTTAGCCAAGAATTGTGCTGTGGAATATGAAGGCACACATATTAATATCGTCGACACCCCGGGGCACGCCGACTTTGGTGGAGAGGTCGAGCGTGTCTTATCGATGGTCGACGGTGTGCTATTGCTGGTTGATGCGGTTGAGGGCCCTATGCCGCAGACTCGCTTTGTGACTAAAAAAGCGCTTGCATTAGGATTAAAGCCAATTGTGGTGGTTAATAAAGTAGATCGTCCGGGTGCACGTACTGACTACGTAGTGAATGCAACCTTTGAGCTCTTTGATAAATTGGGTGCTACAGAAGAGCAGTTGGACTTCCCAGTCGTTTATGCCTCTGGCTTGAGTGGTTATGCAGGCCTCACAGATGATGTACGCAGTGGTGATATGAAGCCGCTCTTTGAAACGATTTTGAAGTACGTGCCGGTGCGTGATGATGATCCTAATGGACCATTGCAGTTGCAGATTTCATCGATTGATTACAACAGTTATGTCGGTAAGATTGGTGTGGGTCGTATTAAACGTGGCACAGTCAAGCCTGGGCAGAACGTAGTTTGTGCCAATGGCCCAGACGGCCAAGCATTTAATGGCAGAATCAATCAGGTACTGAAGTTCCGCGGTTTGGAGCGTGAGTTGGTCGATCAAGCGATTGCTGGCGATATCGTTTTGATCAACGGGATTGAAGAGTTGGGTATTGGTACTACTGTTTGTGCAGCAGATGCATTAGAGCCATTGCCGATGCTGAAAGTAGACGAGCCGACACTGACTATGAACTTTATGGTGAACACCAGTCCTTTAGCTGGTCGCGAGGGTAAGTTTGTGACTAGCCGTCAGATTCGTGATCGACTGAATAAAGAGTTAAAACACAATATGGCGTTGCGTGTGAATGACACAGATGATGATACTGTCTTCGAAGTATCGGGTCGTGGTGAATTACATCTCACCATTCTCATTGAAAACATGCGTCGTGAAGGTTATGAGTTAGCAGTTTCAAGACCGCGCGTGGTGTTTAAAGAAGAAAATGGCGTCAAATTAGAGCCTTATGAAAATCTCACTGTAGACGTAGAAGATAACACCCAAGGTTCTGTCATGGAAGAATTAGGCAAACGCAAGGGTGAGCTTTTGGATATGGTTTCTGATGGTAAGGGTAGAACCCGTTTGGAATATCGTATTCCTGCGCGTGGCTTGATTGGTTTTCAGGGGGACTTTCTGACTATGACGCGTGGTACGGGTCTGATGAGTCACACCTTTGATGCCTATGGACCTGTGAAAGATGGTGTTTTAGGTGAGCGTCATAATGGTGTTCTGATTTCTCAAGATGATGGTGATGCAGTCGCTTATGCTTTATGGAAACTGCAAGATCGTGGTCGCATGTTTGTGTCTCCTGGTGAGCCGCTTTATGAGGGCATGGTGATTGGTATTCATAGTCGTGATAATGACTTGGTCGTCAACCCCATTAAAGGTAAGCAGTTAACTAACGTGCGCGCCTCAGGTACTGATGAAGCAGTGCGTTTGGTCCCACCTGTACAACTCAATCTTGAGTACGCTGTTGAGTTCATTGCTGATGATGAATTGGTAGAGGTCACGCCCAAGAGTATTCGTATTCGTAAGCGTTATCTCAAAGAGCATGAGCGTAAAAAGGCGTCTCGCGAGGCGGTTGTTTAAGCCTTTGCACTTAAAGGGGGTTAGATGAACTCTGCTCATGCGCAGTTTTCTTCCAGAGTTTATCTACCCGCTGATCAGTCTTACCCTGATTTACTCTCCTTTTTCTGCGCTCATTTCCCGCATATCCCGTCTGCAGAGTGGCAGGAAAGATTCTGTTTGGGTTTGGTGCAAGATGAGAATCAACAGACTCTTGCGGCTGACGACCCGTATTGTCCGGGCGTACATCTGCGTTATTTCAAGCGAGTCAATCAAGAGCCACAGATTCCCTTTGAAGAAGAGATCATCTTTGAAAATGAGCGTCTTTTGGTGGCAGATAAACCTCATTTTTTACCTGTGACACCGTCAGGACAATATCTCATGCAGACGCTCTTAAATCGTTTAAGAGTCAAAACTGGCAATACTGAGTTGTCGCCATTGCATCGCATTGATCGCGATACGGCCGGCTTGGTCGTTTTTGCAAAACGTGCAGGTGATCGCGCCTTGTATCAAAATTTATTTCGTGATCGTCACATACAAAAAATCTATGAGGCGATCGCCCCGTACCAAGCCCATTTTCGTAATCCTAGAGTGCGTGAGAGTCGTTTAGAGCCTGGTGCCCATTTTTTACAAATGATAGAGGTGGGCGGAAGCCCTAACACCCATACTTTGATTGAATATCTTGAGCATCAGGGTATGTGGGCACGTTATCGTTTAATACCCACCACAGGAAAAAAACATCAGCTACGTGTGCACATGAATGCTTTAGACATACCTATCAAAAATGATGCGATTTATCCTACTTTGACTCCCTTTGCTGGAACAGATTTACCCTTTGATCGACCTTTGCAATTGCTAGCAAAGTCTCTGAGTTTTATCGATCCTATCGATTCGCAGTCGTATGAATTCCATAGTCGACAAGTACTGCGCCTACAATAAAGATATGACTTCTCCCAAGAGACTTGCTGTGGCACCGATGATGGATTGGACGGATCGTCATTGCCGTACTTTTCATCGAGGTCTCAGTCGTCATGCAGTTTTATATTCAGAAATGGTCACTACTGGAGCCCTCATCTACGGGGATCAGGCGCGTCATTTAGATTACAGTGCCTGTGAACACCCCGTTGTTCTGCAGTTGGGAGGTAGTGAGCCTCATGATTTAGCGGCGTGTGTCAAATTGGCTGAGCAGTGGGGCTACGATGAGGTTGACCTCAATTGTGGTTGTCCATCAGAGCGCGTACAACGCGGCTCTTTTGGAGCCTGTTTAATGGCCGAGCCTCAATTGGTCGCAGATTGCGTGAAAGCGATGGTGGACGTCGCCAATCGACCCATTACTGTGAAGCATCGTCTTGGTTTGAATGAGATGGATGCGCAAGGACAGGTTGCTGATTATCAATGGGTTCTCGATTTTATGTGTCAGGTTGCGCAGGCGGGCGCTACACAGTTAACGATCCATGCCCGCAATGCCGTACTCAAAGGTTTGTCGCCTAAAGAAAATCGTGAGGTGCCCCCGCTGCGATATGACATTGCTAAACGTTTACGGCAGGATGTGCAGCGACATTTTCCGCACGTCCGCATTTTGCTCAATGGTGGTTTAGCCAGCAATCACGATATCGTGCGTTATTGGCATGACTTTGATGGTTTTATGGTGGGACGTGCTGCCTATCACACGCCTGCTATGTTGTTGGACTGGGATCGTTTGATCACTTCGGATGCGACCGAGATGGGCCATTTTTTCGGTGCAGAGGATTGGTTACGTATCACTGAGGCATTAATTGCTCAGGCTATTGATTGGCGCGAGCATTGCATGAAAGCTGGGCGACCTTTTCACTTGGCAGCGATTACCCGACATATCTTAGGTCTAGCGCATGGCAAGGGAGGATCGCGCTACTGGCGTAGGCAATTATCGGATTATGCGCAGTTGGCAGAGGTTCAAAGTGATGAACAAATTCGCGAATTCTTTGTTCGTGCGAACCAACAGCTGCGTATCGTGGTTGAAGAAGAAGACGCTGACAGGGTATAATCTCATTTCTCTGCGGTGGCTGTAGCTCAGTTGGTAGAGTCCAGGATTGTGATTCCTGTTGTCGTGGGTTCGAGTCCCATCAGCCACCCCATCTACTGTTTATCTCATTTTCGCTTATTTACTATCAAGCCCTCCTAAGCGCTTGTGAAAATCGCTTCATTGTGAGCACACATCAATCAGTCTTTAATACGGATTTTTTGCAAACTGCTGTCGTCACTTTGCTCCACTGTTTGAGTTTGACCTTTCAAAAATACCCACCAATGCGAGAACGCAGCGGATGCTGCAATCACTAGGCCGATGCGCCAATCAAGGCTGTGCCCGAGTATCCACCATAAGGCGCATACAAAAGTTACCGTGTAGGTTCGACCAGACTCCCAAGACACAAGTAGGTAGAGACCGGCGATGAGGGCAATAAAGCTTAGATGGCTTAGTGATTCGGATTCGAACATGTAAAAAAGCAGATTCGCACCCAAGTACAGATCGACTAGCAGAATATGAATGACTAGAAACCCGTGGGAAGAAAACAGTTTCCAGAACTGCTGATTAAAACGCTCACTGAACATGAACATATAGACTCCCTAGCCGGGTGATGGATATTTGTAAGCTTATAGTAAGAATTAAATCATTGCTGACCCTATCGCAAAAATGGGTACCCCTAATTTGGATTTAGACTAAGATAACTATATGTTTAACCCAAGCATTAAAAATCAATGAAAACAATTACTTATCTAATTTCAGCACTCACGCTTTCAGCCGCTTCTAGTGTTTGGGCTTCCGGAGAAGCGATTTATAAGCAGGCCTGCATGGCCTGTCATGGTGCGGGTGTAGCGGGTGCTCCCAAAACAGGGGATAAGGCTAAGTGGGCCCCCTTGATTAAGGAAGGTCAGGCTGTATTAACTGCCCACGGGTATGTGGGTGTGCGTGGCATGCCGCCCAAAGGGGGTCAACCCGATCTGAGTGTTGAAGGTTTTGCTAGTGCCGTAGTCTATATGGCGAATCAAAGTGGTGGGCAGTGGAAGGAGCCTGATGCTAATCTTTTACAGGCTATTCACAAAGAGATTGAAAAGCGCGAGAAGCAACTTAAAAAGAAATAAGTTGATCCGCTTCGTCTAAAAAACTTCATGCGAAAATCTCAGGCATGAAGTTTTTTTTTAATTGTCTAGCGCACGCCTTTTTATGGCTCCTCGCGCACATTCCTTATCGCTGGACTGTCCATGTGGGCTATTTTCTGGCACGCTTAGCGCCACGTTTTTCTAAGTCACGTGTGAAGGTGATTGCCGCTAATTTGCGCGCGTGTTTTCCGCAAATGAGTGAGTCAGAGCGTGAGCAAATTCAAAAAGAACACTGGCGCTTACTCGGTCGAAGCTTTGCTGAACGAGGTATTTTGTGGTTAGGTAGTGAGCAACAAATTACAGAATTAGTCGAGGTGCAATCGGCTGTGAATTTGGCAGATGGTAAGCCACGGCTTTACGTTGGCATGCATATGGTCGGTATCGAGGCTGGTTTAATCGCAATATCTTTACATCTAAAAAAGCTCGGTGTTAAACCCGGTATTACGCTCTATATTCACATGACCAATGATTATTTTGAGCCACGCATTAAGGCTTGGCGTGAGCGTTTTGGCGCACGTATGCTATTGCGTGAGCATCACGGTCGCGAGTTGATTCGTGAGATAAAGCAGGGTACCTTTGTGTGCTTATCACCTGATATGGATTTGGGCCGTAAAGACTCTGCCTTTGTGCCATTTTTTGGGGTGGCTACTAATACTGTTTTATCTGTGTCTAAGATGGCCCAGTTGGCAGGTGCTGAGGTATGCCCCATCTACACCGTACTCAAAGAGGATGGGTCAGGTTATGTTTGTCATGTGGGTGAGGCTTGGCCAGGTTTTCCGAGTGAAGATGCCATCGCAGATACAGCGCGCATGAATGCTTTTTTCGAAACAGTGATTCGTCCGCGCATTCCGGAGTACTATTGGATACACAAGCGCTTTAAAAATCGTCCTGATGGTGAAAAATCGATTTACTAAGAAGACTATCTTAGTTTAGAGACCACCAGGTCGAATCAGCCCCACAGCAAGACCTTCAACAACAATTTCTTCACGACGTGGATCAATCAGAATATTTTCAAAATCTGGATTTTCAGCCACTAGCTCAATCATCAAACCATGGTTGGTCTTCTTTTGTGACCAACGTTTCACGGTGACTTCATCTTCAAGTCGTGCAACCACAATATCACCGCTGCGTACATCACTTGTTTTTTTCACAGCGAGGTAGTCACCTTCCAAAATACCGGCGTCACGCATACTCATGCCACGTACTTTGAGTAGGTAGTCAGCTCCTCGGTCAAAGAGGCAAGGATCTACTGGGATTTGTTTCTCAACATGTTCTACAGCTAGGATGGGTGAGCCTGCTGCCACACGCCCAATCAAAGGCAAACTCAATTGCTGTAAAGCGGCAATGGGTAGAGTCATTTGATGGGCTAATTTAATACCGCGTGAAGTGCCTGGACTCAGTTCTAAGTAACCTTTTCGGGATAGGGCGCGTAAATGTTCTTCAGCAGCGTTCGCGGAGGCAAACCCCAGTTGTTTGGCAATTTCAGCGCGTGTTGGTGGCATACCGCTTTTAGCGATACTGTCTTGGATGAGCTCCAAGATTTCTTCTTGCCGAGCGGTCAATTTGGGTTTGACTGTATTTGTATCCATGCTGTGATTCTATACAGTGATTTCATTCCACGCAAGACCCCTCGATAATGTTTTTATGAATTCTGCACATTTAATGGTTTTAGGCATGGGCGGCACGATTGCCGGCTTGGCTCATGATCCGTCTAAGCCCATGGCTTACCAAGCGGGGGCTTTGGCAATTACCGATTTGATTCGTGAGGCGGCCAGTGATTTTGGTGAGTTGGAATGTATTCAGGTGGCCAATATAGATAGCCGTCATATGCATGAGGCTTTAATGATCGATTTAGCCCATGCAGTTGAAGCGGGGTTAGAGCGTGATGATATCTCGGGGATCGTCATTACCCATGGGACGGATACTCTTGAGGAAACCGCTATTTTTTTACATGCGACCTTGGGTAAGTTGGCCAGTCACCATAAGAAAGCGGTTGTCTTAACCGGTGCTATGTTGCCTGCTAATGCTGACCATGCCGATGGCCCAGCGAATCTGCGAGCCGCTTTAATGTTGGCTAAGGAGGCTAAGCAGAACCAACAGTTTGGGGTTTTGGCTGTGATGGCGGGTAAGCCATGTTTAGCCAGAGAGTTATCCAAACAGCATACCCATGCCTTAGATGCTCTCGTGATGAGTGCCCGTGAGCTAGATGGCCCGATTCATAAGCGTCAAGCTGATGTGATGTTACCCACAACGATTGATTGGCCGTGGGTAGAGATTGTGACTAGTCATGCAGGAGCGTCTGCCAAAGCGGTTGATTTACTTGTTAAAGAAGGCGTTAAGGGCATTGTGATTGCTGGCACAGGGCAGGGTAGCGTTCATAAAGAGATGTCTGAGGCGCTTTTGATGGCTGCCGAGTTAGGGGTGGCTGTGGTGCGCTCTTCAAGGGTTGGGGCTGGGGTCGTTTTTTCTGAAATTCCCGAGCCAGATACGCAGTGGAATTGGGTTTCAGCCCGTGATTTGAACCCACCCAAAGCCAGAATTGCCCTACAGTTGGCTCTTTTAGAGGAAAAAACCACCCAAAATCGCGATTGGCGCACTATTTTTGCTACAATTTAGTGCTGTAGTTTTTTTAAGCCTTGTCACACTGGTGATGTGCCTAAACAGTGGTTCATCAGACGCCCAGGTGGCTTTTATCCATAAGGAGTAGATATGCGTCACTATGAAATCGTTTTTATCGTCCATCCGGACCAAAGCGAGCAAGTGCCTGCCATGATCGAGAAGTACAAGAGTACTGTCGCGACACAAGGTGGTAAGGTACATCGCGTAGAAGATTGGGGTCGTCGTCAGATGGCTTACATGATCGACAAGCTCGCCAAAGCTCACTATGTTTGCATGAATATCGAATGTGGTTTGAACACACTCGAAGAACTCGAGCATTCATTTAAGTTTAACGATGCGGTTTTGCGTCACTTGGTAATCAAGATGAAGAAGGCTGAAACAGAGCCATCCATCATGATGAAGCAAGTTGAGCGTGAAGAAGCACGTAAAGCTCAACAAGCTACGGAGGCGCCTGCTGCCTAATAGGCACTGAGCTGGCTAGGGTTGAATCACTTCATCCTCACTGCCACCTTAATTGCTAAAGAGGCTCTGCGTTATACACCGGCCGGTCTTCCTGTTGTGCAATGTCAATTAGAGCATTGCGGTGAAGTGATAGAAGATCAACAAGTTCGGCGTATACAAATGAGTTTGACAGCAATAGCGATTGGAACAATTGCCCAGCAATTAGAACAATGGCCCCTAGGTGAGCAAAGGCAGTGTGAAGGTTTCATGGCCCCGCAAAGTCAGCGCAGCCAGCGGCTCGTCTTTCATATCACGAATCTAAATACGTAAAGGATTTAAACATGGCATACGGTAATAACGAGGATCGCAAAAATAAGCGTCCTGCCCAACAAAACCCATTATTCAAGCGCAAGCGTTTTTGTCGTTTCACGGCAGCTGGCGTAGACCAGATTGACTACAAAGATGTAGACACTCTACGTGACTTCATTGCTGAAAACGGCAAGATTATTCCTGCCCGTTTAACCGGCACCAAAGCCTTGTATCAGCGTCAGTTGGAAACAGCGATTAAGCGCGCACGTTTCTTGGCATTGATGCCTTTCACCGATCAACATAAGAAATAATCAGGGAGTCATTCGATGCAAGTTATTCTCCTCGAGAAAGTCGCCAACCTCGGTAATTTGGGCGATATCGTTAAAGTTAAAGATGGTTATGCACGTAACTTCTTGATCCCACAACGCATGGCTCGTCGTGCTACAGAAACAGCGATTGCTGAGTTTGAAGCCAAGCGTGCTGAACTTGAAAAAGCAGCTGCCGAAAAATTAGCAGCCGCTAAAGCTGTCGGTGAGAAGCTCAACGGTGTTGTTGTACAAATCAAACAAAAGGCCGGTGTGGATGGTCGTTTATTTGGTTCTGTAACTAACCATGATGTGGCAGAAGCGTTACAGCAAAAAGGTTTCCAGATTGAGAAGGCCAATGTGCGTATGCCAACCGGTCCATTGAAGATGGTCGGTGATCACGCTCTATCTGTTGCCGTGCATACGGATGTTGTTGTCGACATCACTGTGCAAGTGATTGGTGAGCAGGTTTAATTAGCATTTGTCTGATATCACCTCTGATATCATCAAGACATGGCTGATTCTGCAATCCAAGCATTAAAAGTACCTCCGCATTCCGTCGAGGCCGAGCAATCGGTGCTCGGCGGTTTGCTTTTGGACAATGCTTCTTGGGATCGTGTCGGTGATGTTCTCACTGAGCAAGATTTTTATCGCCCTGATCATGCGCTCATTTATCGAGTGATTGGACGATTAGTATCTGATGGTATGCCGGCTGATGTGATTACTGTCGCAGAAGCCATGAAGAGCCAGAGCGATGGTCAAGCGATTGGTATTGATTACCTCAATTCTTTAGCGCAAGCTACGCCTAGCGCAGCCAATATTCGTGGTTATGCTGAAATTGTGCGCGATCGCAGTGTGCTGCGTCGTTTAATTCAAGTATCAGACACGATTGCTAGCTCTGCCTTTACGCCCGAAGGCCGACATGTGCGCACAATTTTGGATGAAGCCGAGTCTCGTATTTTGGCTATTGGTGAAGAGGGTAATCGTGGTAAGACGGATTACTTTGAAATCAGCAACCTTCTAACTGATGTCGTGACTCGTATTGATGAGCTTTATCATCGTCAGGGCGGAAGTGATGTTACGGGTGTGGCGACAGGCTTTATTGACTTGGATCGTCAGACCAGTGGTTTACAAAAAGGCGACTTAATTATTGTTGCCGGTCGTCCATCCATGGGTAAAACTGCATTTTCAGTCAATATTGCTGAGAATGTGGCTCTCAAAGAGGGTTTACCTGTTTTAGTGTTCTCGATGGAGATGGGCGCGTCTCAATTGGCCTCGCGTATCTTGGGTTCGGTCGGTCGTATTGACCAATCGCGCATGCGCACAGGCAAGTTGCAAGAAGATGAGTGGCCTAAGATCACTGAGGCGATTGCGCGTTTAAATGAAACGACCATCATGATTGATGAGACGGGGGCTTTAAGTAGTTTAGAACTCAGAGCCAGAGCACGTCGTGTAGCTCGTAAATGTGGGGCTCTAGGTTTAATCGTGGTGGACTACTTGCAGTTAATGAGTGGTAGTGGTGGCGGTAGTAGCGAAAACCGAGCCACAGAAATTTCAGAAATTTCACGTTCTTTAAAATCCCTCGCCAAAGAGTTACAGTGCCCCGTGATTGCTTTGTCGCAGCTCAACCGTGGTTTAGAGCAACGACCTAACAAACGTCCGGTGATGTCAGATTTGCGTGAGTCGGGCGCCATTGAACAAGATGCCGACTTGATCTTGTTTATCTACCGTGACGAGGTTTATCACCCCGATACCACCACAGACAAGGGTATTGCTGAGATCATCGTCGCCAAACAGCGTAACGGTCCCATTGGCACCGTTAAATTAAGTTGGCAAGGTCAATTTACGAAGTTCGATAATTTAGCCCAAAGCTATGGCGGTGGTGGCATGTCCGCCAACTACGAGCCGTTCTAATCTAATTCCTACCCTAGACATTTCGGCTGCTTTTTTTTGGGCCAGTGACGCGCATAGACTAAAATGATGACAGTTTTGTGTCATGTCATAAAAAAGGACGTCTATGCTCGGTCGCTTCATGCCTAAAGAAGAAAACTTCTTCGAATTATTCAATCAGCATGCTCATTTGTGTGTCACTGGGGCAGAAGAGCTATACAAACTAGTCAACGATTTGCCCAATGCCGCTGATCATACTCAGGCGATTCAATCTTCTGAGAAAAAAGCAGACAAAATCACTCACGAGACAATTGATTTGCTCCACAAGACATTTATTACACCCTTAGATCGTGATGAGATTCATAAGCTCATCACTACCATGGATGATATTTTGGACTTGATGGAAGATGTGGCTGAAGTCATTCAGTTATACGATGTGACTCAAGTGACTCCTGAGGCCGTCGAGTTAGCACGTATTTGTGTAGCTTGCTGTGAGCGTGTGAGTGTTGCGGTTGGCAAATTGCATGATATGAAAAATGCCAAAGATATTTTACGTATTGCCACAGAAATCGACATGCTGGAGTCTGATGCTGACCGTGTCATGCGTTCAGCCATCTCGGTTTTATTCAGAGAAGAAAACGATTTCAAGCGTTTGATGAAGCTCAAAGCGGTTTATGAGTTACTCGAGACTATTACAGATAAGTGTGAAGATGTCGCGAACATTCTCGAAGGTATTGTTCTGGAAAACGCCTGATGTCAACATTAGAAATTAGTATGTGGGTGATGGTCCTCTTAGTGGGCTTAGCACTCTTATTTGACTTCATGAATGGTTTTCATGATGCCGCGAACTCAATTGCTACGGTAGTCTCTACGGGAGTTCTCAAGCCCCAACAGGCTGTCGCTTTGGCTGCTTTCTTTAACTTCATTGCTATTTTGGTATTTCAGCTCAAGGTGGCTGCGACCGTTGGCAAAGGCACCATTGATCCAGCGGTGGTGGATCACGTAGTCATTTTTGGTGCTCTATCAGGTGCTATTGTGTGGAATGTCATCACTTGGTGGTTCGGCATTCCATCAAGCTCTTCTCATGCCTTGATTGGTGGTTTGGTGGGAGCTGGTTTAGCCAAAGCAGGGCCAGTTGCCCTTATTAGCTCGGGTGTCATTAAGACCATCTTGTTCATTTTGGTGTCTCCTCTCTTAGGTTTCACATTGGGAGCTTTGTTAACACTCTTATTTTCTTGGTTATGTTTCAGAATGTCTCCCGCTTATGTGGATCGTTGGTTTAGACGTTTACAGTTAGTCTCTGCGTCGATGTATAGCTTGGGCCATGGTGGTAATGATGCGCAAAAGACGATCGGGATTATTTGGCTCTTGTTAATCACAGGGGGCTACATATCGACTACAGATACAGCACCGCCAATGTGGGTGATTGTGTCTTGTTATGTGGCGATTGGTTTAGGAACGCTCTTCGGTGGCTGGCGCATTGTCAAGACCATGGGGCAGAAGATCACTAAGCTCAAACCCTTTGGCGGTTTTTGTGCTGAAACGGGTGGTGCAATGACTTTATTCTTGGCGGGTGCCTTGGGTATTCCGGTGTCAACGACGCATACCATCACCGGAGCGATTGTTGGAGTCGGTTCTGCACGACGTGCTTCGTCGGTACGTTGGGGTCTAGCAGGTAGCATTGTCTGGGCTTGGGTCTTAACCATCCCCGCGTCTGCACTCATGGCAGCTGCAGCCTGGTGGCTCGGACGCTTCTTTTTATAAAGACGCAGTTAGTTTTTAGAACGTGATGCAGTGCTTGTCGCAATCCGGCGTGATTCGGTAAAGCGACTCGACCAATACGGTGAAGAGATTTTCTCTAGACGTACTGTGCCCCCTTTAGAGGGGGCATGGACGAAGCGTCCTTGACCTACATAAATACCCACATGAGAGTGTTTATGGCCTTGGGTGTTAAAAAATACTAAATCTCCTGGAGCAGGGGTTTGATTGCCCAGGGATTGGCCCACTTGACCAATCCCTTCTACGGTTCTTGGTAGTTTGATTTGTCCTACCTTTTGATAAACGTAGCCAATCAAGCCACTACAGTCAAAGCCACCTTTAGGCGTGTTACCCCCATATCGATAAGGAACCCCCACGAGGCCAATGGCCGCGATGGAATAGTCCTCTAGACCGGCGCTGACCACTTGAGAAAAATCAGGTAAGGAGGAAGTTCGAAAAGGTAGCGATGAGCAAGCAGATAAAACACCGCAACTCATAATGAGTAAACCGCATCGCAAAACGCTACGCCGACCCTTGGGGGTCGGTGTAGCTCGGCCATGATCTGATTGAGTTTTAGAGTGCGTCAGCTGCATGATCGGCTAAGCGCGAGCGCTCACCGCGTGCCAAAGTCACGTGACCGCTGTGACGCCATCCTTTGAATCGATCGACCACATAGGTAAGACCCGAAGAGCCTTCAGTCAAATACGGCGTATCAATCTGTGCAATATTGCCTAAGCAAATAATCTTGGTGCCCGGACCTGCACGCGTCACTAAGGTTTTCATTTGTTTAGGCGTTAAGTTTTGTGCTTCATCAATGATCACAAACTTACTCACGAAAGTACGGCCACGCATAAAGTTCATACTTTTAACTTTGATGCGTGAGCGGATGAGTTCTTGAGTTGCGGCACGACCCCATTCGCCAGCGCCATCATCGCTACGATGTAAGACTTCGAGGTTGTCATCAAAAGCGCCCATCCAAGGTTGCATTTTTTCTTCTTCAGTCCCTGGTAAAAAGCCGATATCTTCGCCCACAGGAACCGTGGCACGGGTAATGATGATCTCGTTATAGCGTTTACTATCTAAGACTTGCTCAAGTCCTGCAGCAAGCGCTAGTAAGGTTTTTCCGGTACCTGCTTGACCTAAGAGAGTGACAAAATCTATCTCAGGGTTCATGAGTAAATTCATCGCAAAGTTTTGTTCACGATTTCTAGCCGTGATGCTCCAAACATTATTTTTCTGATGTGAAAAATCACGGAGTGTTTGCAGTAGTGCGGTTTTACCTTGAATCTCTTTGACTTGAGCATAAAAAGGTGTGCTGCCGTCGGGATTTTCTTGATAGACGAACTGGTTCACCATCATATGGGCAACACTCGGGCCTGTGACGCGGTAAAACATCGTGCCTGACTTGGTGTCGCTCCAGCTTTCCATGTCTTTACCGTGTTTTGGCCAGAAGTCAATCGGCAGTTGGAGTACGCCGGAGTACATTAAGTCACGGTCTTCTAAGACCTGATCGTTAAAGTAATCCTCAGCGGGCAGACCCAATGCGCGCGCTTTAATACGCATATTGATGTCTTTAGAGACTAGAACAACCTGACGATCTTTGCGCGCCTGCTGTAGGTCACGCACGACGCCCAAAATCATGTTGTCAGCCTTGCCTGTGGGTAAGCCATCGGGAAGATTGATTTGATTGAGTGAGACTTGGAAAAACAGTCGACCCGTAGCGTCTTTATTACCCAATTTATTCAGAGGAATACCTTCTTCGAGTATGCCACTGGTGCCCGCCACTAAATTGTCGAGAGAGCGACTCACAGTACGAGCATTACGTGCGACTTCACTCATCCCTTTTTTATGGTTATCGAGTTCTTCGAGTGTCATCATGGGTAGATAGACATCATGCTCCTCGAAACGAAAGAGCGCTGTAGGATCGTGCATTAATACATTCGTGTCGAGCACAAACAAACGAGTGATGCCATCATCTGGTGTTTTTCTAACCTTAGGGCTGGCCTTGGGCGTGTTGAGTTTGCTAGCTGCTTTCTTGCCTTTTTCAGGAGCTCTCATGCGCTCTAGGGTAGCGAGTGTCATAGCACTACTATCCACCGGCTCTGCAATGACTTCTGCAGGCTCATCCATCTCAGTGATAGTGGCTTCGATGCGTTTGGGACGTTTTTTTAACTCTGCTTTAGGTTGGCGACGGATATTGACTTGGTCTGCAATTTGGGAAGGTACTGGTGGCAGAGGCATTCCGGAGGTCTCCTAATAAAGAAAAAACCGCCTACCGGGTGGGGTGGCGGTTATTGAGGGTGAAGTTATTGTGTGCATCTGAGTGATAACTTATCCTAATTTTTATGACATTGCAAACAATTTAAATAAATTAAATTTTTTGTGCTGCTTGAAGTACATCTTGAACATGCCCAGGAACTTTCAGGCCGCGCCACTCATGTCGTAAGATGCCTTGGGCATCAATTAAAAAGGTGCTGCGTTCAATACCGCGAACCTGCTTGCCATACATATTTTTCATTTTAATGACGCCGAAAAGCTGGCAGGCAATCTCATCTTCATCGCTGAGTAGTTCGAAGGGCAATTCAATCTTTCGTTTGAAGTTCTCATGGGACTTAAGACTGTCTCTAGAAATGCCAACGATCACCGTATTGGCTTGCGTAAAAGCATCAATGTGGTCTCTGAAATCCATCGCTTCTACGGTGCAACCTGGGGTGGCATCCTTGGGATAGAAATACATGACAATATTTTTACCCAAGCAGGCTGATGGGCTAAATGTCAGACCGCTAGTTGCGGGAATTTCAAAATGGGGCACCGCTTTGCCAAGAGCAACTGACATGGAGTCTCCTTTTATATTATGTTTTACGTATTTATAGCAGACTTATGTCCTAAAAGACCGATTTTCAAGGTCAATCAATCAGAAAAGCCCCTAGAACTTGGCGACCTTCTGCCATCAATATATTGTAGGTTCGACAAGCCGCCTGTAAATCCATGGTTTCTATGCCGATTTTGGCAGCGAATAAAGGAGCCAATAGTTCTGGTTTTGGGAAGCGGATACGGTGACCGCTGCCAAATATGATGACTTGCGGTTGTAAGCTCGCCATTTGGGCGAAATCGGCGCTGGTAAGATCCTCAAACCGACTCACAGGCCACGGAGTAATAGGGCCTTCAGGCATGACCCAGATAGAAGTGGGGTGGCTGAGATGGTTGATTTCAATAAAGCCTGGCCCATAACGGGTCACAGTATTGAGATTTTGGGCTGCATCAGGCTGTAGTTTCAAGGGGTAGGCCTTCAAGCTCTGTCATAATTACAAAATTATAGATAAATTAAGACTTTAGGGTCATTTCTGGGCTGGCTATTGTGAAAGAAATTAAAAAATCGAACAAACTCAATAACGTTTGCTACGACATTCGCGGCCCCGTCTTAGAGCTTGCTCAACAGATGGAGGAAGAGGGTCAAAAGATTATCAAATTGAATATTGGTAATGTCGGCGTTTTTGGTTTTGATCCGCCTGAAGAAATACAGTTGGACATGATTCGTAATTTAGCGAATGCCGCACCTTACTCAGATTCAAAGGGTATTTTCTCCGCACGTAAAGCCATCATGCATTACTGCCAAGAAAAAGAAATTCAGGGTGTGATGCTAGAAGATATCTATACCGGTAATGGCGTGTCTGAGCTCATTGTTTTGGCAATGAATGCCTTGCTCAACGCCCAAGATGAAGTTTTGGTACCGGCCCCAGATTACCCATTGTGGACGGCGGCTGTCTCATTATCCGGTGGCACACCTGTTCATTATCTCTGTGATGAGAGCAAAGACTGGAACCCTGATCTAGATGATATTCGTAAAAAAATATCACCCAAGACCAAGGCGATTGTTGTTATTAACCCCAACAATCCCACCGGAGCTGTCTACAGTCCTGAGACGCTCAAGGCCATCATCGCCGTGGCACGTGAGCACGGCCTGATTATCTTTGCTGATGAAATCTACGATAAAACCTTGTTTGATGGTGTCAAACATCATTCGATTGCGGCATTGTCGACGGATGTCCTCACGGTCAGTTTTAATGGTTTATCTAAAAACTATCGTTCTTGTGGATATCGCGCCGGTTGGATGGTGGTTTCAGGGGACAAGAGTGCTGCTAAAGATTACATTGAGGGATTGAATATGCTCTCCTCTATGCGTCTTTGTGCCAATGTCCCTGGTCAATATGCGATTCAGACCGCTCTAGGTGGCTATCAGAGTATTAACGATTTAGTGGCAGAAGGCGGTCGATTGCGTCGTCAGCGTGACTTGGCTTATGAACTGGTGACTCAGATCCCTGGTGTTACTTGTGTTAAGCCCAAAGCAGCTTTGTATTTGTTCCCTAAGCTCGATCCTAAGATGTACCCCATCGAAGATGATCAGGCTTTTGTTGCGCAATTGCTTAAGGAAGAGAAGGTGCTCCTGGTCCAAGGTAGCGGTTTTAACTGGCCACAAGCGGATCACTTCCGAATTGTTTTCTTACCTCATGAAGATGTTCTGCGTGAGGCCATTGGTCGTTTAGCGAGATTTTTGGAACGCTATCGTCAAAAATACGGTCAATAACTTTTTTAATTCATTTATTAGAGAGTCGTCGAGTTTTTATGAAACCTATTCAAGTTGGCTTATTGGGCATTGGTACTGTAGGCGGTGGTGTTTTCACCGTTCTTGAGCGTAATCAAGAAGAGATTCAGCGTCGTGCTGGACGGGGCATTCAGATTCATACTGTTGCTGATTTGGATACGGCTCGTGCAGAAGCGTTAGTTAAAGGACGTGCCAAAGTCGTTAATGATGCTAAGTTGGTCGTGAATAATCCTGAGATTGATGTTGTCGTGGAGCTGATTGGTGGCTATGGCATTGCGAAGGACTTAGTCTTAGCAGCGATTGCTCAAGGCAAACATGTAGTCACTGCTAATAAGGCCTTATTGGCAGTGCACGGTAATGAAATTTTTGCTGCGGCTCAAGCCAAAGGTGTCACAGTGGCCTTTGAGGCTGCGGTTGCGGGTGGCATTCCGATTATCAAGGCCTTGCGTGAAGGTTTGACTGCCAACCGTATCGAATGGATTGCCGGCATCATCAATGGCACCACCAATTTCATCTTGTCCGAGATGCGTGACAAAGGTCTAGATTTTGACGTGGTGCTCAAAGAGGCTCAACGCTTAGGTTATGCAGAAGCCGACCCAACATTTGATATCGAGGGCGTTGATGCTGCTCACAAGGCTACCATTATGAGTGCGATTGCCTTTGGTATACCGATGCAATTTGATAAAGCACATATTGAAGGCATTACAAAATTATCTGCTGTTGATATTCGTTATGCGGAGCAATTGGGATACCGCATTAAATTATTGGGCATCACTAAAAAAACTCAAGACGGAGTTGAGTTGCGTGTGCATCCTACTTTAATTCCAAGTAAGCGTTTGATCGCTAACGTCGAGGGCGCCATGAATGCCGTCCAAGTTCAAGGTGATGCAGTCGGTACCACTTTGTACTACGGTAAAGGTGCTGGTGCTGAGCCGACTGCTTCAGCCGTCATTGCAGATCTAGTGGATGTGACGCGCTTGCAAACGGCGGACCCTGAGCAGCGTGTGCCGCATCTGGCTTTCCAGCCAGGTTCTGTAGTGAATACAACGGTCATGCCTATGGGCGAGGTCACTACTAGCTATTACTTGCGTATGCGCGTTGCTGATGTGGCTGGCGTTTTGGCTGACATCACGCGCGTCATGGCAGATCACGGCATTTCTATTGATGCGATGTTGCAGCGTGAAGCTGGAGATGGCGAGAACCAAACAGATCTCATTATGCTCACTCACGAAACCAAGGAAAAGCATATCTTGGCTGCTATCACAAAAATTGAAACACTCAAGACGGTGGAGGGCTCAGTCACCAAAATCCGCTTGGAAAACCTGAGTTAAGAGATTTTTTATGAAATACGTTTCAACGCGCGGTCATGAAGCTAAGCTCGGCTTTTCGGAAATTTTGTTAGAAGGCTTGGCTGCTGATGGTGGCCTCTACATGCCAGAAAGCTATCCAAAAGTCACTCGTGAACAACTCGATCAGTGGCGTCATCTCTCTTATGCTGATTTGGCATATGAAGTGTTGAGCCTGTATTGCGATGACATTCCGAGTGATGATTTACGTCAAATTCTTAGAAAGACTTATACCGCAGAAGTTTATTGCAATGGACGGAGTGCAGATAATGCCAATGACATTACACCTATCCATTGGCTAGGCGATGAGCAAGGTACGCGCGTCGGTCTTTTGAGCTTATCGAATGGCCCCACGCTCGCCTTTAAAGATATGGCGATGCAGCTTCTAGGCCATCTATTTGAGTACACCTTAGCTAAGCGCGGTCAAGAGTTAAATATTTTGGGCGCAACATCGGGAGATACCGGTAGTGCTGCGGAATATGCGATGCGCGGTAAAAAAGGGGTACGCGTCTTTATGTTATCGCCACATGGCAAGATGAGTCCCTTCCAAGTGGCGCAGATGTATTCTTTGCAAGACCCCAACATCATCAATATTGCTATTGAAGGTGTTTTTGATGATGCGCAAGACATTGTCAAGGCGGTCAGTAATGATTTGACATTCAAGGCGCGTCAGAAGATTGGCACAGTGAACTCTATCAATTGGGCGCGGGTTGTAGCGCAAGTGGTGTACTACTTCAAAGGATACTTGGCGGCAACTACTAGCAGTGAGCAAAAAGTATCTTTTTGTGTGCCTTCAGGTAACTTCGGTAATGTTTGCGCGGGCCACATCGCGCGGATGATGGGTTTACCGATTGAAAAATTAGTCGTGGCCACCAATGAAAATGATGTTTTGGATGAGTTTTTCAAAACAGGAGTTTACCGTGCGCGTAAATCAGCAGAGACATTTCATACATCAAGCCCATCGATGGATATTTCCAAAGCCAGTAATTTCGAGCGTTTCATCTATGATTTACTCGATCATGATGGTGCACGTGTGAAGCAAATGTTTAAAGATGTCGACACGCTCGGGGGCTTTGACCTAGCGGCGGATCCGGTATTTAAAAAAGTGGCATCTTACGGATTTGTATCTGGACGTAGTACCCATCAAAATCGTTTAGAGACGATTCGCGATGTGCACGGAAAGTATTCAGTGCTTATCGATACACACACTGCTGATGGGGTTCGTGTGGCACGTGATTATTTGCAAAGCAATATTCCGATGTTGGTGCTGGAGACCGCCTTGCCGATCAAATTTGCCGAAACCATTGCTGAGGCGATTGGTCGCCTACCGGATAGGCCAGCGAGCTTTGTGGGTATTGAGGATCAGCCACAACGTGTGATGGTCATGGCAGCTGATGTCCAAGCTGTCAAGTCTTTAATTGAAGAGCATACGGGTTTGTAAAAAACGGTATAGTCTTATCTAGGACTATACCCATCATATAAAAATATAAGAGGAGACAAATGACCCATATTCCGAGTTATCGGTATCCGGTCATGGGCTTTATGGCGTACTCGGGTACGGGTAAAACCACGCTCATTGAAAAGCTCTTGTCATATCTCACAGAGCGTGGGCTCAAAGTCACTGTCATCAAGCACACGCATCATGATTTTGATATGGATCGCCCAGGCAAAGATTCCTATCGTCATCGTGAAGCTGGGGCGCATGAAGTCTTATTGGTTTCCGATCAGCGTTGGTTTTTAATGCATGAATTGCGTGCTGAGCGTAATCCGAAAATCGAAGAGCAATTGGAACGTATTTCACCCTGTGATCTGGTGATCGTAGAGGGCTTTCGTCTAGCGCCCATTCCTAAGATTGAATTATGGCGAGCGGCTCATCCGGCCTGTCAAACAGAGCCTTTGAGAGCGAATCAAGATCCTTACATAGTCGCCTTAGCGTGTCCGACTCAGGATCAAGAGGTATTAAATCAACAGCTACAACGCTCATTGCCACTCTTGGACCTCAATTCGCATGAGACCGTGGCGCAGTTTGTACTTGATTACTTTGGGCTGAAGACTTTATGAATTCACCCGCTAAGCCTCCTATGAAAACGACCCAAGAAACTTTGGCATTCTTGATGGAGCATGCTAAGCGTTGTGCTAGTTCTCAACAGTTACCCACTCAACAGGCTTTGGGCCATATCTTGGCAGAAGATCTAGTCAGTGCTGTGAACGTTCCCACCCAAGATAACAGTCAGATGGACGGCTATGCAGTCCGTGTGGCTGATGTTCAAGATGAGCTCATCTTACCGATTAGCCAGCGTATTCCTGCTGGCCACCCAGGCCATCCTTTAGCGATAGGGACTGTTGCCAGGATTTTTACTGGTGCAGTGATCCCTGAGGGTGCCGATGCGGTCGTAATGCAAGAGGATTGTGAAGTAATGGGTGAGGGTGTGCGTATTAAAGTGAAACCTAAGGTAGGGGACTATATTCGCCGCCAAGGGGAGGACTTGCAAATAGACCGCATTGCGCTTCAAAGTGGAACGCGCCTTGATGCTCAACATTTAGGTGTCGCTGCTGCAATGGGTCTCACTCATCTTCCAGTGTTTCGTAAAGTTCGTGTCGCCGCTTTTTTCACGGGAGACGAATTGGTCATGCCGGGCCAGTCTCTTCAACCAGGCGGTATCTACAACTCTAATCGCGATACCTTGTTAGCCTTGATTCGCTCGTTCGGTTGTGAGGTCACTGATTTAGGCATTGTTCCAGACTCACTTGAGGCAACGCGTCAAACTCTCCGTCAGGCAGCGCAAGATCATGATTTGATAGTCACTTCTGGTGGTGTCTCAGTAGGCGAGGAAGACCATATCAAGCCTGCTGTTGAGGCAGAAGGTCAATTGAATCTTTGGCAGATTGCTATGAAACCGGGTAAGCCCTTTGCATTTGGTCAAGTTCAGCGACGCGGGCAGGACGGTCATGCTTGGTTTATGGGTTTGCCAGGCAATCCTGTGGCCAGTTTCGTTACATTTTTAATCTTTGCCAGACCGTTTATTCATGGTTTACAAGGACGCACCCCGACTCCTTTGCGCAGCTATGTATTGCGAGCTGATTTTGATTGGCCTAGGCCTGATCGCCGTAATGAATTTCTAAGAGTGAAAGTCAATGAACAAGGTGGTTTAGATCTTTTCCCTAATCAGAGCTCTGGCGTTCTGACCGGTGCAGCATGGGCTGATGGCTTATTGGATAATCCTCCAGAGCAAGTCATTCAACGTGGAGATATGGTGAAATATATTCCTTACTCCAGTTTTTTTAATTAAGACTGAGATAGTGAGATCATGAAAATACAGTTGAAGTTTTTTGCCTCTTTGCGCGAAGCTCTTCATACCGCTAATGACACAATAGATTGTCCGAGTGGTACGACTGCATATGGCGTGCGTCAATTATTAATTCAACGTGGTGAACCTTGGGCGAGCGCCTTGGCAGAGGGGCAGGCTGTTCGTATAGCCCTTAATCATGAAATGATTCATGTGGATCAGGTTCTTACAGAGGGGGCTGAGTTGGCCTTCTTTCCTCCGGTGACGGGAGGTTAGTCATGCCAGTGCGCGTTCAAACCCAAGATTTTGATGTCAGTCAGGAGTTGGCGGCATTGCGAGCCAATGATGCGCGCGTGGGTGCCGTTGCCGCTTTCATTGGTACAGTGAGAGATCGTAATGATGGTGCCGAAGTCTCTGCGATGACGCTAGAGCATTATCCGGGTATGACTGAGAAAGCTTTAGAAGATATTATTGCTCAGGCAAAAGCGCGCTGGGATATCTATGAAGTATTGATTATTCATCGAATCGGTCCTTTGCACATTGAAGATCAAATCGTTTTAACAGCGGTCACCAGCGCGCATCGGGGTGAAGCTTTCGCCGCCTGCGAATTCGTGATGGACTATCTAAAAACCCAAGCGCCATTTTGGAAAAAAGAAGATACTCCAAATGGCTCTCGTTGGGTTGATGCACGGTTGAGTGATGATGAAGCGCTCAAAAAATGGCAGAGTTAGGTGATCGACTGATCATCTTGAAAAAAGGCCAATTTCTCTACTTTTTTTAATCGTTTTACTTGGGCTTCAGCACGACTAGCGCTGGCTCTATCTGGATATGCACGTTGCCCGAGCAAAATAACGGGTCCACGCCCACGCGTATATTTTGCTCCTTGACCTTTATTGTGCATCTCAATTCGGTGATCAAGACGATTCGTAATACCGGTGTAATACGTTTGATCTGAGCACTCAAGAAGGTAAACAATCCAAGTCATGCGGCATGATACCGCTGTTTTTTTGATCTAAATCACTTGAAAAAGCTAAAAATGAGCTCATATTGCTCATATATAGGAGGTTTCAGGATGAGACTCGATAAATTAACCAGCAAATTTCAAGAGGCATTGGCTGATGCGCAGAGTTTGGCGCTTGATCATCAGCATGCTTATATAGAGCCCGAGCATGTTTTATGGGCCATGCTTGAACAAAGTGATAGCCCAGTGAAATCGCTATTGGAGCGTTCCGGGGTTCGCGTCGCTGAAATTAAGCAAAGTCTAAAACAGCTGATTGCTGATTTACCCCAAGTACAGGGAGATCATGAAGTTCAAATTGGCCGCCAGTTATTAGCTATTTTGCATGCTGCTGAAAAGGAAGCAAAACGCCGTGGTGATGAATTTATTGCGGGTGAATTATTTCTAGTAGCTTTACTGGCTGAAAAGAAGCCCATCACTGATTTATTAAAAAAGGCAGGGCTCAATAAGCAAACATTGGAAGCGGCCATAGAGGCTGTTCGTGGAGGACAAACTGTGAATACAGCAGATGCAGAGAACCAAAGAGAAGCGCTTAAAAAATACACCTTAGACCTCACAGAGCGGGCGAGGATGGGCAAGCTTGATCCAGTGATTGGGCGAGATGATGAAATCCGTCGGGCGATACAAATTCTTCAAAGGCGTACAAAAAATAACCCGGTCCTGATTGGCGAGCCCGGTGTGGGTAAGACCGCCATCGTCGAGGGTTTGGCACAACGTATTGTCGATGGTGAAGTGCCTGAGACCTTAAAAAATAAACGTGTCTTGGTGTTAGATATGGCTTTGTTATTGGCGGGCGCTAAGTACCGTGGGGAATTTGAAGAGCGTCTGAAAGCAGTATTGCAAGATGTGGCCAAAGACGAAGGTCAAACCATCGTCTTCATTGATGAAATTCATACGATGGTTGGCGCGGGTAAGGCTGATGGCGCAATGGATGCTGGCAATATGCTTAAGCCTGCCTTAGCGCGTGGTGAGCTCCACTGTATAGGTGCCACCACGCTCGATGAATATCGTAAGTACATTGAAAAAGATGCGGCTCTTGAGCGACGCTTTCAAAAAGTATTAGTGGGTGAGCCTAGTGTTGAGGACACCATTGCTATCTTGCGCGGCTTACAAGAAAAATATGAGTTACATCACGGTGTGGAAATCACTGATCCAGCGATTGTGGCTGCTGCAGAGTTATCACAGCGTTATATTACCGATCGTTTTTTACCGGATAAGGCTATTGATTTGATTGATGAGGCAGCTTCTCGCATCAAAATGGAGATAGATTCTAAGCCTGAGGTCATGGATAAATTAGATCGTCGTTTAATTCAACTAAAGATTGAACGCGAAGCTGTTAAAAAAGAAAAAGATGAAGCCTCGCAAAAGCGCCTGGCTTTACTAGAGGATGAAATTACTCGTTTGGGTAAAGAGTATGCTGACTTGGAGGAAATTTGGAAGGCGGAAAAGGGCGCTGCGCAAGGTGCTGCTTCGATTAAAGAAGAGATTGACCGCGTCAAAGCCGAGCTAGCGAAGTTTCAAAGAGAAGGCAAATTAGATAAGGTTGCGGAACTTCAGTATGGCAAGTTACCAGAGCTAGAGGGTAAATTAAAAAGTGCTGCGGCGGCTGAAGCGAAGGGAGCGCAAAAGCCACATAAATTATTACGTACTCAAGTGGGTGCTGACGAAATTGCTGAAGTCGTTTCTAGGGCCACTGGTATTCCGGTTGCGAAGATGCTACAAGGTGAGCGCGATAAGTTACTCAAAATGGAAGATCGTTTACATCAGCGCGTCGTGGGTCAAGATGAAGCGATTACTGCGGTCTCGGATGCCATCCGACGCTCACGCGCTGGACTTTCAGATGAAGGTAGACCTTATGGCTCATTTTTATTCTTAGGTCCTACAGGGGTTGGTAAAACCGAGTTATGTAAGGCCTTAGCTGAATTCCTATTTGATAGTGATGAGCACTTAATTCGTATTGATATGAGTGAGTTCATGGAAAAGCATAGTGTCGCCCGCCTCATTGGGGCTCCTCCAGGCTATGTCGGTTATGAAGAGGGAGGTTACCTCACGGAGTTAGTACGTCGTAAACCCTATAGCGTTGTTTTGCTCGATGAAGTGGAGAAGGCGCATCCCGATGTCTTTAATGTCCTTCTACAGGTCTTGGATGATGGGCGCATGACGGATGGTCAAGGTCGAACCGTTGACTTTAAGAATACAGTGATTGTTATGACGAGCAATTTGGGCTCGCAAAAAATTCAGAGTATGACCGGTCAGGCTCAAGAGCGGATCAAAGAAGCCGTTTGGGATGAGGTGAAGGAGCATTTCCGACCTGAATTCCTCAATCGTATTGATGAGGTCGTTGTTTTCCACGGTTTGGATCAGAAGAATATTTCTGCGATTGCAAAAATTCAACTACAACGCTTAACGGATCGATTAGCCAAAATGGATATGCAACTCGATGTGAGTGACGCAGCCTTAAAGCGTGTAGCGGAAGCGGGCTATGACCCTGTGTTTGGTGCTCGCCCCCTCAAGCGTGCGATTCAGCAGCATATTGAGAACCCCATTGCTAAATTAATTTTGGAAGGACGTTTTGGCCCGAAAGATATTATTCCTG
This sequence comes from Polynucleobacter sp. MWH-Loch1C5, assembly GCF_018881775.1. Classification (GTDB taxonomy): domain Bacteria; phylum Pseudomonadota; class Gammaproteobacteria; order Burkholderiales; family Burkholderiaceae; genus Polynucleobacter. The sequence continues at coordinate 183,620 of NZ_JACVPR010000001.1, read as the reverse complement.
TGGATGTAGACAAAAAGGGTCAATTTAGCTTTGAGCGAGTGGTTCACTAGTGATTGGCTGAGGGTGCCTAGCACCCTCAGATAGGCAATTTGTCACTTGGATCGAAGTAGTAGTAATATCGTGCGATGTCCTTACGTCGTGATGCCGAAGTTATATCTTTAATTAGTGTTGCACACGGCACTTCGCATTTTTATCATTTAATCCTTGCCCCGCTATTTCCCTGGCTCAAAGTTGAATTCAATTTGAGCTATGCAGAGCTTGGCTTGCTGATGACTGTTTTTTTTATTGTTTCAACCGTCATGCAGGCTTTAGCGGGTTTTTGGGTTGATCGATCTGGTCCCTTAAGAGTTCTTTTTTTTGGTGTGGGGACTTTAGCAGTATCTGCAGTACTCTTATCTCAAGCTCAAGGCTATTGGACTTTGCTTATGGGAGCTAGCCTTGCTGGTTTAGGTAATGGTGTATTTCACCCGGCCGATTACACACTCATTAATCGGCGCGTGAGTTCTACTCGAATTGCTTATGCCTACTCGATGCATGGAGTGTCAGGAGCTCTCGGTTGGGCAGCATCGCCCGCTCTATTAGTTAGTATCACCACCTTGGCTGATTGGCGTACTGCCTTATGGGTGGCAGCTGCTCTAGCTACATTCATTCTTCTGCTTCTTATTTGGCGACGTGACACCTTGCGAGGTACGCAAGAACAAAGAATTGAAGAAGCAGAGATCAAAAAACAAAATACCCGCCTATCATTTAGTTTCTTGAAGTTGCCAGCGGTTTGGTTTTGTTGGGCCTTCTTTTTTTTGAATGCGATGGCTTTGAGTGGGGTGCAGAGCTTTGTGCCTACGGCCATGCAGTTACTTTATGAATTACCTCTAGCTATTACAACCACAGCGTATTCTACGTATATGCTCGCTAGCGCCCTGGGAATGGTGCTTGGGGGCTATGTTGTGACTCGTTATAAACGTCCTGACCGTATCATTGGCTATGGCTTTGCTACCGGTGGCGCCATATCGATTTTGATTGGGAGTTTATTAATACCGAGCGCCATGATTCTGACGCTATTTACCTTAATGGGTTTTTGTGTCGGGATTGCTGGACCTTCGCGTGACTTAATGATTCGCGCGGCCACACCTAAAGAAGCCTCGGGTCGTGTTTTTGGCATTGTGTATTCAGGTTTAGACTCAGGTTTAGCTTTGGGCCCCTGGCTCTTTGGTCTCTTGATGGATTGGCAATTGACCTCAACGCTATTTTTTGTGATTGCAGCTTTTTTACTGGCCTCATTGCTCACAGCGTATCAAGTCGGCGAAAATACACCTCGATAAAAATCAATCGAAGAGGGATGTGGAAAATGACTTTTGCAACAACAGATATTTGTGACGCAAACGAAGACTTCATTGCGCGTGGCGAGTTACGTGTTTTGCCGCCGATATTTAAAGCTTACGGTGGTTTGAGCCAATTCTCAGGCCCTGCTGTAACACTCAAGGTGTTTGAAGATAACACCTGGGTAAGAACCATATTAGACGAAGCGGGTCAAGGACGAGTCTTGGTCATTGATGGCGGTGGCTCAACGCGCTGCGCCCTCGTGGGTGGCAATTTAGGGGTCTTAGCGCAAAAGAATGGATGGGCTGGGATTCTGGTGTATGGCTGTGTTAGAGACACCCTAGAGTTGGCTCAAGCACAAGTAGGTATTCGTGCTTTGGCGGCGCACCCTCAAAAGAGCGTGAAGCGCAATGTCGGGGAGCGTGATTTACAAGTCGATATTGCAGGGGTGATGGTGCGACCAGGCGAGATGATCTATGCGGATGAGGATGGCGTCTTGGTTGCTAGAAAGCCACTCGTTTAATGTATTTTCTTAAATGTTGCATCGCATTGCGGCTGATGAATTTCCTTACCGTAATGTGAAATATATTTTATTAACCATTGATTTTATTAAATAAAAATACAAGATAGCTTTTCTATATTTTTCTTGCATAGTCCATCACAAATACATAAACTCTTATATAAGACACAAGACTAAGGAAATAGAAATAAAGGTCTTGTTTAAGAGTTTTAATTTGTCATGAAAGGGAGAGAAATATGTCAACACGTCAACAAGAAATCGACGCATTACAAAAGGATTGGGACACCAACCCACGCTGGAAAGGTATTAAGCGTGGCTATACCGCCGCTGATGTGGTGCGTTTGCGTGGCTCTTTTCCGATCGAGCACACAGTAGCGCGTCGCGGTGCAGAGAAGCTCTGGAACTTGGTTAACAATGAACCTTATGTTAACTGTTTGGGTGCATTGACTGGTGGCCAAGCGATGCAACAGGTTAAAGCAGGTATCAAGGCTATTTATTTATCAGGTTGGCAGGTTGCCGCTGATAACAATAGTTATGCAGCGATGTACCCTGATCAATCTTTATATCCAGTGAATTCTGTACCGACAGTCGTTGAGCGTATCAATAACTCTTTCCGTCGTGCCGACGAGATTCAACACTCTAAGGGTATCGAAAAGGGTGATAAAGGTTACATTGATTACTTTGCTCCGATTGTGGCTGACGCTGAAGCTGGTTTTGGTGGCGTGTTGAATGCTTTTGAATTAATGAAAGCGATGATTCGTTCAGGTGCGGCAGGTGTTCACTGGGAAGATCAATTGGCTTCTGTGAAGAAGTGTGGTCACATGGGTGGTAAGGTTTTGGTGCCCACTCAAGAAGCGGTGCAGAAATTAGTGGCAGCCCGCATGGCAGCTGACGTCTGTGGTGTTCCTACTTTGGTGATTGCACGTACGGATGCTGAAGCAGCTGATTTGTTGACCTCAGACTATGATGAAAACGACAAGCCATTTTTGACGGGTGAGCGCACTGCAGAAGGTTTCTATAAGACTAAGAAAGGTCTTGAGCAGGCAATTTCTCGTGCGGTGGCCTATGCTGAGTACGCTGACTTGGTCTGGTGTGAGACAGGCACACCTGACTTAGAGTTCGCTCGCAAGTTCGCTGAAGCCGTTCATAAGAAGCACCCCGGTAAGATGTTGGCCTATAACTGTTCACCATCCTTTAACTGGAAGAAAAACTTGGACGATGCAACCATCGCCAAGTTCCAGCGTGAGTTGGGTGCTATGGGTTACAAATACCAGTTCATCACTTTGGCCGGTATTCACTCTATGTGGTACAACATGTTTGACTTGGCTCAAGACTATGTTGCACGTGGTATGTCTGCCTATGTTGAGAAAGTTCAAGAGCCTGAGTTTGCTGCCCGTGATCGTGGTTATACATTCGTATCTCACCAGCAAGAAGTGGGTACAGGTTACTTTGACGACGTTACAACAGTCATCCAAGGTGGTAACTCATCGGTGACTGCTTTGACTGGTTCTACAGAAGAAGAGCAGTTCCACTAAGATCATCATTCTGGTTATCCACCAGAAGTTAAGAGCCCGGCCACAAGCCGGGCTTTTTCATGGATACGTTCAAATTGTTAGACAATATGACTATGAATAAACCTTGTCCTTTATGCCTTGAAGTCGGCGGTGAGTTGGTTGCTCAGAATGAATGGCTGCGTATCATTTTTTCTGATGAGCCAGAGTTGCCAGGATTTTGTCGAATCATTTGGCAAAAGCATATTGCTGAGATGTCAGATTTAAGCCAAGAAGAACGAAATATGCTTTGGACAGTTCTGCATCAGGTTGAAGAGGTGATTCGTGAGGTCATGCAGCCGGAGAAAATCAATTTGGCGAGCTTAGGCAATATGGTGCCCCATTTGCATTGGCATGTTGTACCTCGTTATCAGGCAGATATTTATTTTCCAGGCTCTCCATGGAGTGCCCCGCAACGCGCTAGTGATTCAAAGCATTTGCAATTACTTCAGGAGCGCTTACCCCAACTTAAAAAGCGCTTACAAACTATTTTGGCATCATGAATGAAAGTCAACGCCGCGCTTTTTTTGCCGCATTAAAAAGCAATAATCCCAAGCCAAGTACTGAATTAGAGTACAGCACTCCTTTTGAGTTGCTAGCGGCGGTACTTTTATCAGCTCAGGCTACAGATATTTCAGTTAATAAAGCGACACGACAATTGTTTCCTGTTGCTAATACACCTGAGCAAATTCTTGCTTTGGGTGAAGAGGGGTTGATTCCTTATATTCGCCATATTGGCTTATTTAAAACAAAGGCCAAGCATTTGATTGCTACCTGCCGCATTCTTTTAGAACAATATCAGGGTGTTGTTCCTCAAGAGCGAGAAGCCTTAGAGGCTTTACCGGGAGTGGGCCGTAAGACCGCTAATGTGATACTGAATACCGCCTTTGGACAAGCGACTATGGCTGTAGATACGCATATCTTTAGAGTATCTAATCGAACCGGCTTAGCTCCTGGTAAAACTGTCTTGGCAGTTGAAAAAGCATTATTAAAAAGGGTGCCTACAGAGTATTTAGTGGATGCTCATCATTGGTTAATTCTTCACGGACGTTACATTTGCAAGGCCCGACAACCGCTTTGCTATCAGTGTATTGTCGAGCCATTATGTCGGTATAAGCAAAAAAATAGGCAGGGGACTTGATGTTCAATCCGAGTAAAGATGAGGTTCGTGATTTTTTTTGTCAGGCTTGGAGAAAGCATCTGCAACACGACATTTTGACTCCATTGGAGTCGATTGCTGCACGTTGGATGATAGAGCACCCTGAATATCACGCTTTATTAGGGGATGTGGAGCTCGCCAAGTCGAGTGAATTTTCTCCTGAGCAGGGTCAAACAAATCCTTTTTTACATTTGGCTATGCATTTATCGATCTCGGAACAAATTCAGATTGATCAGCCCTCAGGGATACGCGGGATTGCTCATGAGCTAGCAGCTCGACTCGATTCAGAGCATCAAGCGCAACATCAAATCATGGAATGCCTGGGTCAAATTCTATGGCAGGCCCAGCGGCAAGGGACGCCACCTGACTTGATGGCCTATCAAGAAGCGCTTAGGCGTCTCTTGTAATCCAAGGTTCTAGTTTGGTGGGTCTTTTTTGAGTTGTGCTTGTGCTCTTGCAATCGCAGCAGCAATGATTGCTCGTTTACGCTCAGCGTCAGCTTGAGCGATAGGATCTTCTTGATCGACAGAGAGTTCTTTGAGTTTGGCTTGAGCTTTCTTCGCTAGGCGTGCTTGATTATCGGCTTCCTCACGCAGTAAGCGTTTTTTACGTAGCTCATAACGTTCTAATGAAGCGTCTGCTTGAGTATTTGTCCATGCATCCCAACCCGTCTGCTCACCCGTGATGGGTTTCATGGTGATGCAATCAACGGGGCAGGGAGGTACACATAAATCACAGCCTGTACACCAATCTTCTAACACTACATGCATTTGTTTAGAAGCCCCAATAATGGCATCTACAGGACATGCCTGAATACAGAGTGTGCAACCAATACATTCTTTGGGATTAATCCAAGCAACAGGACGGGGTCGTTCTATGCCATTCGCAGGATTGAGGCTCAGGTCTTCCCGACCCAAAATCTTTGCTAAGCGAGTAATACCTTCAGCACCACCAGGTGGACATTGATTATGAAGAGCTTCATGATCAGCTAAGGCTTGCGCGTAAGCTCGACAGTCAGGATAGCCACACTTCGTGCACTGTGTTTGGGGTAGTGCACGATGTAGAAGGTCAACGAGTTTTTGACCTTCGCTCATTTATGCACGACGGGTTTTGCGAGCCACAGTCTTTTTGCTGGTCTGACGTGTGCTTGTTTTACCGGCTGTCTTAGCACCATCTTGTGAGCGGATGAATGCGCTGATTTGTGGGTAAACCATTTCACGCCAGCGACGCCCTGAAAAAATACCGTAGTGACCTGCACCTTTGGCCTCGAAGTGCATTTTTTTACTTTCAGGAATATTTTTACAGAGCTGGTGAGCGGCTCGTGTTTGTCCTGAGCCAGATATATCGTCAAGTTCACCTTCGACAGTGAGTAATGCTGTAGTTTTAATATCCTGTGGTTTAACCAGTTGTCCGCCAACCACCCACTTGCCAGTAGGTAGAGCAAACTCTTGGAATACCGTCTTGATGGTTTCTAGATAATAGGCCGCATCCATATCAAGCACGGCGTTGTATTCATCATAAAACTCAATATGAGCTTGGGCATCTTCTTTATCGCCTTGAACTAAGTTCAAGAAGTAATCCCAGTGAGACTGAAGGTGTCGGTCGGGATTCATGGCGACAAAGCCAGCATGTTGTAGAAAACCTGGATAAACCTTACGGCCGGCCCCTGGATGGGGTGGTGGCACGGTATAGATCACATTATTTTCAAACCACTCATAGGACTTATTCGTCGCTGTCGAGTTCACCATAGTTGGGCTCTTACGGGCATCAATGGGTCCTCCCATCATGGTCATAGAGCGCGGTGTTTTTTCTCCATTAGATGCCATCAGCGAAACAGCCCCTAGTACAGGAACGGTGGGTTGGCAAACAGAAATTAAATGTAAATTGTCTGCACCAATTTCGCGAATGAAATCTTGTACGTAATGAACATAGTCATCGAGATGGAAGATGCCATCTTCCATGGGGACTACGCGAGCATCAGTCCAGTCGGTGATATAGACCTTATGGTTTTGCAACATCGTACGCACGGTATCGCGTAATAGGGTCGCGTAGTGACCAGACAGTGGCGCTACGATCAGAACAACCGGGTCTGCTTTTAACTTTTTGATGACCTCAACATCATCTGAAAAACGCTTGAAGCGAATCAATTTACAGAAGGGCTTTTCCACCACGGTGAACTCGTTGATGGCGACATCCTTGCCATGTGCTTTTACGGTCTTAATGCCGAATTCTGGCTTTTCGTATTCTTTTCCCAAGCGATAGAGCAACTCGTAGCCTGCGGCGATACGTGGCGCATTCGGGAGTAGGGAGAGGGGGTTGCTAGGATTAACGAAGGTTTTGGCAGTGGCTTGTGCCCAAGCGGTGAGAGGTTGCAGCAGGGCTCGTTGAAACTCCTGAATTTGATACAACATCCTTTACTCTCCAAACCAATGAATAATTAAATTACTTTATAAATCAATAACTTAATAGTTATAAAAAACAACTGATTAGACATTATATGTCGATTGGAAGGATTTGCGGAGATTTTTTTGTGCAATGCAACAAAATAGTTCAGCCCCTCTTATAAGGCCTCACTTTTACATGAAAAAAGCCCCCGCAGGGGCTTTGTTTCAATTTGATGACACCGCTTAGAGAACTGCAGCTATCGCTTTGGCTACAGCATCAATATTTTTGCTATTGAGGGCTGCCACGCAGATACGACCGGTTGAGACTGCATAGATGCCGTAATCTGTTTTCAGTTTCTCGACTTGATCAGCATTGAGGCCTGAATAAGAGAACATGCCACGCTGTTGATTGACAAACTCAAAGTCGCGCTTGGCACCTGCCTCGGCTAACTTTTTCACCAAAGTATTGCGCATTAATTTGATGCGATCGCGCATTTCGCCTAATTCAGTCTCCCACATCGCACGCAGCTCAGGGTTATTCAATACTGTGGCCACTACGGTACCGCCATGGGTGGCTGGATTAGAGTAGTTGGTGCGAATCACACGCTTGAGTTGTGACAATACGCGTGTGGACTCATCTTTATTGCCTGTGATGATAGACAAGGCGCCGACACGCTCCCCATATAAGGAGAATGACTTAGAGAAAGAACTTGAGACAAAGAAGGACAAGCCTGATTGAGCAAAGCGTCTGACTGCCGCACCATCAGGATCAATCCCATCGGCAAAACCTTGGTAAGCCATATCTAAGAAGGGAATCAGATCTTTCTTTTGGCATAGGGCAACAATCTCTTGCCATTGGGCAGCAGTTAAATCAGCTCCGGTAGGATTGTGGCAACAGGCATGTAAAACAACAACGGATCGTGCTGGCAGTGCCTCAAGAGACGCTACCATTCCAGCAAAGTTGACGCCACGGGTTTGTGGATCATAGTAGGTGTAGTTCACGACTTTAAAGCCGGCAGACTCAAATAGGGCGCGATGATTTTCCCAACTAGGATCGCTGATGGCCACGACAGCATTCGCTTCGAGACGCTTAATAAAATCAGCACCAATCTTCAATGCACCCGTACCACCAACTGCTTGAGCAGTGACGACACGTCCAGCTTGAATGATTTCAGAATCTTTGCCAAAGAGCAGATTTTGTACGCCTTGGTTATAGGCAGCAATACCTTCAATGGCTAAGTAACCACGAGGACTGGGTTTTTCCATCATGCTTTTCTCAGCAGCGGCTACAGCACGAAGTAAAGGGATTTTTCCTTCGTCTGTGAAATACACACCCACACCAAGATTAACTTTCGTGGCGCGTGTATCGGCATTAAAGGCTTCATTCAGACCCAAAATAGGATCGCGAGGGGCTAATTCAACGTTTGCAAATAGGCTCATAGGATAGAAATATGTAAGAAAATACTAGCAAGCCTAGAATGATAGCTGAGATGGCAAAAAATACCCCAAAAACGACAAAATCAACAACAGAAGAAAAGCCTGCAAATTTATTGCAATTTCCTGGCTCACCATTTTTGTTGCATCAACCTTTTCCACCGGCCGGCGATCAACCCCAAGCGATTGAAGGTTTGGTTGAGGGTATTGAATCCGGTTTGATGTATCAAACCCTCTTGGGAGTGACGGGGTCTGGTAAGACCTACACCATGGCGAACACGATTGCCCGCTTGGGTCGTCCTGCAATTGTGTTTGCACCTAACAAAACACTCGCGGCCCAGCTGTATAGTGAATTCAGGGAGTTCTTTCCACAAAATGCTGTGGAGTATTTCGTCAGTTACTACGATTACTATCAGCCAGAAGCTTATGTGCCGACGCGCGACTTATTCATTGAAAAAGATTCTTCAATTAACGAGCACATAGAACAAATGCGCCTATCAGCCACAAAGAGTCTGTTAGAGCGCAGAGATACCATTATTGTTGCCACCGTGTCTGCTATTTACGGTATTGGTAATCCGGGTGACTATCATCAAATGGTGCTGACACTTCGGCAGGGTGATCGACTTGCACAAAGAGATATCGTCGCGCGTCTGATTGCGATGCAGTATGAGCGTAATGAGATTGACTTTACGCGAGGTACATTTCGTGTGCGGGGTGATGTGATTGATATCTTTCCTGCCGAACACAACGAATTAGCTGTCCGTGTGGAGTTATTTGATGATGAGGTCGATAGCCTGCAGTTTTTTGATCCCCTGACAGGCAAGATTAGGCAGCGTATTCCGAGATTCACGATTTATCCAGGCTCGCATTACGTCACCCCTCGCGAGACTGTGCTGAAAGCGATTGAGTCCATTAAGCTCGAGTTGCGAGAACGTCTTGATTACTTTGTGAAGGGCGGGAAGTTAGTAGAGGCTCAGCGCTTAGAACAGCGAACTCGCTTTGATTTAGAGATGCTCTCGGAGTTAGGGTTTTGCAAGGGTATCGAAAACTATTCTCGACATTTATCGGGAGCTAAGCCTGGAGAGGCTCCACCGACCTTGGTCGACTATTTACCCCCGGATGCCCTGATGTTTTTGGATGAGAGTCATGTTTTGATTGGGCAGCTCAATGGGATGTATAACGGCGATCGTGCTCGTAAAGAAACGCTGGTTGAGTATGGGTTCCGTTTACCTTCAGCGATGGATAACCGACCCTTGAAGTTTGCTGAGTTTGAAAAGAAGATGAGGCAAGTAGTATTTGTTTCAGCAACTCCTGCGGATTATGAAAATAAGAAAGCGGATCAGGTCGTTGAGCAAGTGGTTAGACCCACCGGATTGGTAGACCCGATCATTGTGATTAAACCTGCCACTACTCAGGTCGATGATTTAATGTCTGAGGTCCGTGAGCGTATTCAGGTCGGTGAGCGAGTATTAGTTACCACTTTGACAAAACGTATGGCTGAACAACTCAGTGAATTTATGTCTGATCATGGCGTTAAAGTGCGCTATTTGCACTCCGATATCGATACGGTTGAGCGCGTGGAAATTATTCGTGATTTACGTTTAGGTGTTTTTGATGTCTTAATTGGCATCAATTTATTACGTGAAGGTTTAGATATTCCAGAAGTCTCTCTCGTTGCAATTTTGGACGCTGATAAAGAGGGATTTTTGCGTGCCGAGCGCAGTTTGATTCAGACCATTGGCCGAGCCGCAAGAAACGTCAACGGCACTGCTATTTTGTATGCGGATAAGATGACGGACTCCATGAAGCGCGCTATTAGTGAGACCGAGCGCAGACGAGCTAAGCAGTTAGAATTCAATCAGATTCATGGTATCACGCCAAAAGGTGTACAAAAACGTATTAAAGACATCATCGATGGGGTTTATGATGTCAACGATAAGCGCCAAGAGCTTCAGTTGGAGCAAGAAAAAGCTCGTTATGAAGATATGAGTGAGAAGCAATTGGCCAAAGAACTCAAACAACTTGAAAAAGCCATGAATGAGCATGCAAAGAATCTTGAGTTTGAAAAAGCGGCAGCGATGCGTGATCAATTGCTCAAGCTGAGGGAGTTAGCCTTCGGTGCCAATTTGCATGATTCGGTCAGTGGTTTAGGGTAGGGAATATGTTAGGTATTAAAGATATACGACGTTTAGTAACGCGTTGGCAGGCGTCGCGTGATGCTTCATTAGCATTGGATGCGCTCTTGCAAATCCCGGCCGAAGATGCTCCTCTAGTCGAGCGTAATCAGTGGGTTATAGAGTTGCTCTATTGGCTGCGTAGCAAAGACAAAAAGGGCATCAATAATGACTCATTAAGCCATCCTGAGCATGTACGCCTCAAAGGTTTGTTGCAGTTACTAGAGCAAAAGCCAGATGCAAAGTTGGCCATTGCAAAATTACTACGCAGTGTTTTGCGTGATAACGATGCGCTCTCATTATTGTGTGATACCGGTGTGGTGAGTAAGCCCACCTTTTGGTCAGAGATGTTTGAGCGCATACGTCAACGTTTTATTGCCGCACCGCCGAATCAGCCTGAACTATCTGTTCTTTTTTCTCTAGGTTTTGTGGGGTCTAAGGATGCGGATTGGGTCTATACCTTAGACCAGCAGACATTGCTCAATTTGCAAGCCCTGTTTCACTATCAGGAAGAGCCCCAGGGGCAGTATCGTATTTATCAAGATATTGCCGATGCCATTCATATCTTAATTAGTTATGTGGAGGCGGCTGGATTAAGTTACTCAGTGCGAACACGTATTCGTGAGGCGAGTGGGCAGGGTTCTGCCTTTTATCTTTTGCGAGATTTGGCAAAGGACTTATTGAGTGATGCCTCACGTATTGCTAGCCCGAGCTTCAATAGTACTTTGGCAGAGCTGAAAGCGGTGATTGATCGTTGTTATATCGCTTGTGATGATGTCTATGCGCATCTGGATGAGAATGGTGTTGCAGTTGATACCGTTTTCCAAGTTGAAACGATGCGTTTACGTTTGGCGCGTATTGAGCTCCTGTTGAATACTTGGATGTATCGAGATCAGGCGCAAAATTATAGTCACTTGAGTGCTGATTTGATTCTCACCGTACAAGGTCGCCGAAGTGTGCGACGTTTAGCTGAGCAATCTTTGGCTTTGTTATCTAGAAAAGTCGTTGAACGTAGCGCAGAAACAGGTGAGCACTACATTGCAGATACGCGCCGAACCTATCTGGCCATGTTTAAAAAATCTTTGGGGGGTGGTGCTGTTATTGGCGGTACGGTTTACCTGAAGTTTTTGATTGCCAGCCTGGGTATGGTGCGCTTCTTTGAGAATTTATTCTTAGCGCTCAACTACGCGACTAGCTTCTTGATTATTCAATTTGCGAGCTTTACCTTAGCCACTAAGCAGCCAGCTATGACTGCTCCAGCACTTGCACAGTTACTCGATGATGTAGACCAAGACCCAGGATTGGAGCGCTTTGTCGATCGGACTATCGCCTTGGTGCGTTCTCAAACAGCGTCGATCTTAGGTAACGTCCTCATGGTCGTGCCCGTTGCGATCGTGATTCAAGTGGCGATTATTTTGTTGATACAAAAGCCATCGATATCTGATACGAAAGCGATGTCAGTTTTAGCCACGGTCTCGCCTTTTAGTGGGATTTGGATTTATGCAGCCTTTACAGGCCTATTACTCTGGTTATCTAGTTTGATTGCAGGCTTAGTGGATAACTGGTTTGTGCTGCATCGTATCCAAGATGTGATTCGTTATAACCGACGCTTAGGGATTGTTTTTGGCAGCTTCAGAGCCGAGCGTTGGGCGCTATGGTGGAAGGAAAATGTAGCGGTTGTTGCCGCCAACGTGTCTTTGGCTTTCTTATTGATTTATGGTCCAACCTTCCTCGGATTTTTAGGGATTGGTATGGAAATTCGACATGTCACTCTATCAGCAGGCGCCTTTGCGGCTGCAAGTATTGCTTTGGGTTGGAAAGTGTTCGCCATGGGGGCTTTTTGGTTAGGTATTTTGGGTATTTTCCTGATCGGCTTCATTAATGTGATTGTCAGTTTTTGGTTTGCTTTTCAGATGGCTCTACGTTCAAGAGACCTTCCTGCCTTAGACAGAAAGCGGCTTTATACTGCTGTTTGGAAGAGGGTTAAGACTCAACCAAGAAGTCTGTTTATCCCTTCTAAGTAATTGAATTTATTAGTCTAATAAAGTTATGCCGGGAAATGGGGGTAGAAGTTACCCCCTTTATTTGTGTCTAGTACCTGAGCAAAAAACTCAGGATAGTTGTATAGTTGAATAAAGTAGTCGGGTATTAAATAGTCCAACCAACCGAAAGGGTAGACATGAGACTCACAACTAAAGGTCGTTTTGCAGTCACTGCCATGATTGATTTGGCATTGCGCGAAGCCCATGGACCAGTCACATTGGCCGGTATTAGCCAACGCCAACATATTTCCTTGTCATATCTAGAGCAACTTTTTGGTAAGTTGCGACGCTTTGATATTGTCGAGAGCACACGCGGTCCTGGGGGTGGTTACACCTTAGCCAGAAAGGCCGATCAGATTACTGTCGCCGACATCATTATTGCTGTTGATGAACCCTTAGATGCGACTCAATGTGGTGGAAAAGGGAATTGTCATGGTGAGGATGGCGGTCGTTGTATGACCCATGATCTGTGGGCTAGCTTGAATCAAAAAATGGTCGAGTATTTGAGTTCAGTCACAGTGGCTGATTTGGTCAAGCAGCAAGAAGGTCGAGTCGTGCTGACAGATTTACGTGAAATGCGTACTAAGTCAGAGCAGAGTAAAAATCAAAAAACAAACACAACTGTTGCAAGCAAAAAAGAAGAGCCGAAAAAGCCACTTGCTAACTCAGTATTTACATTTGCCCAGCAATTGAATTAATTCGAAGGATAGTTATGTCAGCAGTAAAACCAGTTCCTATGTTTAGTCCGAAGCACTTTCCTATTTATATGGACTATTCGGCCACCACGCCAGTTGATCCACGAGTTGTGGATGTCATGATTCCCTATTTGCGCGAGCAGTTTGGTAATCCCGCATCACGAAGCCATGCCTATGGTTGGAGTGCGGAAGAGGCTGTGGAAAACGCCCGCGCTGAGGTTGCGAAATTGGTCAATGCAGATCCTCGCGAAATCGTTTGGACTAGTGGTGCCACAGAAAGTAATAATTTAGCGATTAAGGGTGCGGCTCATTTTTATAAAGAGAAAGGTCGCCACATCATTACTGTGAAGACAGAGCATAAAGCCACCTTAGACACCTGCCGTGAGCTAGAGCGCGAAGGTTATGAGGTGACCTATTTAGATGTTTTGCCAAACGGTTTGATTGACTTTGAAGTCTTTAAGCAAAGCGTACGCCCAGACACGATTGTTGTTTCTGTCATGTTTGTGAACAATGAAATTGGTGTGATTCAGGACATTCCTAGAATCGGTGAATTTTGTCGTGAAAAGGGCATCATCTTCCACGTAGATGCAGCACAGGCAACGGGTAAGGTAGTCATTGATTTGGAAAAACTCAAGGTGGATTTGATGAGTTTTTCAGCCCATAAAACGTATGGGCCAAAAGGTATCGGTGCTTTATTTGTACGTCGTAAACCACGCGTACGTATTGAAGCGCAAATGCACGGTGGTGGTCATGAGCGTGGCATGCGTTCAGGAACCCTGGCGACGCATCAAATTGTGGGTATGGGCGAATGTTTCAGAATTGCCCGTGAGGAGATGGCAACAGAGAACGAGCGGATCCGCATGCTGCGCGACCGCCTTTGGAAGGGTTTAAGTGAAATAGAAGAGGTTTACCTCAATGGCGACATGGACGATCGCGTACCGCACAACCTCAATGTGAGTTTTAATTATGTTGAGGGCGAATCCATGATCATGGCATTAAAAGATGTGGCGATTTCATCGGGTTCTGCCTGTACTTCAGCCTCTTTAGAGCCATCGTATGTCTTGCGTTCTTTAGGACGTAATGATGAGTTAGCGCATAGCTCGATTCGTTTTAGTATCGGCCGTTTTACGACCGAGGCTGAAGTCGATTTCACAATTGAATTAGTCAAAGGCAAGATTGCCAAATTAAGAGAACTATCGCCGCTTTGGGAGATGTACAAAGACGGTATCGATTTAAATACGATTCAGTGGGCTGCCCACTAAGTGAATGAAGGAGTGAGTCATGGCATATAGCGATAAAGTAATTGATCATTATGAAAATCCACGTAATGTGGGCTCATTTGATAAAGGTGATGATCATGTAGGCACAGGTATGGTGGGTGCACCCGCCTGCGGTGATGTGATGAAATTGCAGATTCGTGTCAACGATCAAGGTGTGATCGAAGATGCAAAATTTAAGACCTATGGTTGTGGCTCTGCGATTGCCTCCTCATCTTTGGTGACTGAGTGGGTCAAGGGTAAAACTTTAGATCAAGCTCTTGAAATCAAAAATGCACAAATTGCCGAAGAGCTGGCTTTGCCACCTGTGAAAATTCACTGTTCAATTTTGGCTGAAGATGCAATTAAAGCCGCAGTGCAGGATTACAAAGAAAAGCACGCAAAATAATTATGGCCATCACAGTTACCGAAAAAGCGGCCCGCCATGTTTTGCGTAATCTTGAAAAGCGCGGCAAGGGCTTGGGTTTACGCTTAGGAGTGCGCACTACCGGTTGTTCGGGTTTAGCTTATCAGCTCGAGTATGTCGATGAGGCTGCAGCTGAAGATGTCATGTTTGAATCTTCAGGAGTCAAAATTTTTGTTGACCCCAAGAGTTTGGCTTATCTAGATGGTACTGAGTTGGATTATGCACGTGAGGGTTTAAATGAAGGCTTTAAATTCCAAAACCCGAATGTGAAAGACGAGTGTGGCTGTGGCGAATCTTTCAGGGTTTGATAATTACTTTGCCCTGTTTGATTTAACGCCAGCGTTCAAGATTCAACGTGAGGCTTTAGAAGCCGCTTATTTAGCGGTTCAAAAAGAGGTGCATCCTGATAAGCATGCAAGTGCTAGTGATGCGCAAAAGAGAGCATCCATGCAGATGGCTACCTTAGTGAACACTGCATACCGGACTCTGAAGCAGCCGATCAGTCGTGGTCTGTATCTGTGTGATTTGCATGGTATTGATCCTCAGTTGGAGACAAATACTGCGATGCCTACAGAGTTTTTGATGCAACAGATGGCCTGGCGAGAGGCCTTAGAAGAAGCTGGTAGCGATACCACACAACTAGAGATACTTTATAAAGAGGTGAATGAAGCACGCACAAGACTATTGCATCAGGTGGAGGAGACCATGGATGTGGCGCACAACTATACAGAAGCCGCAAAACACCTCAGAGCACTCTTGTTCGTTGAAAAGTTCACAGAAGAACTAGAAGAAGCGATGGCAGCTTAATATGGCTTTATTACAAATTGCAGAACCAGGCCAATCCTTAGCGCCTCATCAAAGAAGGATTGCTATCGGAATAGATTTAGGTACAACCAACTCACTGGTTGCCGCGATGCGTAATGCGCTGCCCGAGGTCTTGCCTGATGAGCAAGGTCGTCAATTGCTTCCTTCGGTGGTCCGTTATCTCAAGGGAGGTGCGACACAGGCCGGTTATGAGGCTTTGCGTAATGCCAGTGGGGATCCTAAGAATACGATTATTTCGGCCAAGCGCTTCATGGGAAGGGGCTTGAAAGATGTAGCGCATTTTGAGTCTTTGCCGTATGAGTTTATTGATACGCCAGGCATGCTGAAGATCAAAACTGTCTGCGGTGACAAAAGTCCTGTAGAGGTGTCAGCAGAAATTCTCGCGCGCTTAAGGCAGCGTGCTGAAGATAGCTTTAATGATGACATTGTCGGTGCGGTCATTACGGTACCTGCCTATTTTGATGATGCGCAACGCCAAGCTACTAAAGATGCTGCCAAGCTAGCGGGTATTGAAGTATTAAGACTTCTGAATGAGCCTACTGCGGCTGCGATTGCCTATGGGCTTGATCAGGCCGCCGAGGGTATTTATGCAGTGTATGACTTGGGTGGTGGTACTTTTGATATTTCAATTTTGCGTTTATCTAAAGGTGTCTTTGAAGTCTTGGCAACTGGCGGTGACTCAGCCTTAGGTGGCGATGATTTTGACCATCGTTTGTATTGTTGGGTTTTGGAGCAAGCCAAACTGCAGTTACTCTCTGATAAAGATAATCGTGCATTGTTGATGGCTGCAAAAGAAGCAAAAGAACAGCTCAGTAAGAAGCCGCTCGCGCGGATTCATGCGACCTTAAGCGATGGTCAAGTGATTAATATTGGCGTTAGTCAGGCTCAATTTTTTGAGTTGACTCAACATTTAGTCAATAAAACGCTCTTAGCGGCAAAAAAAGCCTTGCGTGACGCCGCTTTAACGGTTGATGAAGTCAAGGGGGTTGTAATGGTGGGCGGTGCCACGCGCATGCCACATGTACAACGTTCAGTGGGTGAACTTTTTGGCCAAACACCTTTGACTAATTTAGATCCTGATCAAGTTGTGGCTATGGGGGCAGCCATGCAGGCCGATCTCCTAGCTGGCAATAAGGTAAGTGGTGATGAATGGTTGCTGCTAGATGTTATTCCTCTGTCATTAGGGGTTGAGACTATGGGAGGCTTGGTTGAGAAAATTATTCCTCGCAATACCCCGATTCCAGTCGCTAGAGCTCAAGATTTCACGACATTTAAGGATGGCCAAACGGCTATGGTCATTCATGTGCTTCAAGGAGAGCGTGAGGTAGTCGATGACTGCCGTTCCTTGGCTAAGTTTGAGTTAAGAGGTATTCCACCGATGGTGGCAGGCGCAGCCAGAATTCGAGTGACCTACCAGGTCGATGCCGACGGCTTGCTATCCGTGACTGCTAGAGAGCAGGGTAGTGGTGTTGAGGCACAGATTGCAGTGAAGCCTTCCTATGGTTTATCAGATCAAGATATTACGCAAATGCTGCAAGATAGCTTCAGCCACGCAGCCAACGATATGCAAGCGCGCGCTCTAAGAGAAGAGTTGGTCGATGCTCAGCGACTGCTTGAGGCGATTGAGGCGGCGATTCTGGAAGACGGTCATCTTTTACAAGACGATGAAAGAGAAGTCATTCAGAGAAAAGCACAGGCATTACATGAACTTGTGCAAACGGCTAAGGATGCTCAGGTGGTGCGTAAATCAGTGGAGTCTTTATCGAAAGCCACGGATGATTTTGCGGCGCGACGCATGAATGAAAGTATTAAAAAAGCCCTCGCTGGTAAAAAAGTAGAAGAAATTTAAAGGACAACTATGACACAGATTGTGATATTGCCGCATGCAGAATATTGCCCTGAAGGCGCGGTTATTGAGGCTACACCGGGCACATCTATTTGCGAAGCTCTGTTAGAGAATGATATTGAGATTGAGCATGCCTGCGATATGTCATGCGCGTGTACTACTTGTCACGTGATTGTGCGTGAAGGTGGTGCAAGCTTGAACCCTGCTGATGAGGATGAGGATGACTTGCTCGACCGTGCATGGGGTTTGACACCACAGTCACGTTTATCCTGCCAAGCAATTGTTGCTAAAACTAATTTGGTGGTGGAAATACCTAAGTATTCCATTAACCATGCAAAAGAAAACCATTAAGCGCATTCGTATATAAAAAAGGCACTCATGGGAGTGCCTTTTTTATTGAGCGTTCTACCGCAATCATCGAGATTAGTCTTCTTTACGCATATGTGGGAAAAGAATCACATCGCGGATATTCGGTGAGTCGGTAATGAGCATCATGAGGCGGTCTATGCCGATACCGCAACCGCCAGTAGGAGGCATGCCATACTCCAGTGCACGGATAAAGTCAGCATCGTAGTACATAGCCTCTTCATCGCCCGCTTCCTTTTGTTCAACCTGTTTCTTAAAACGCGAGGCCTGATCTTCAGGGTCATTTAGCTCTGAGAAACCATTAGCAATTTCTCGCCCGGTAATGAATAGTTCAAATCGTTCTGTGATGCCTGGGCGAGTATCGGATTCACGCGCCAGTGGAGAAACCTCGATTGGGTAATCAATAATGTAGGTGGGTTCCCAAAGATGTTCCTCAGCGCATACCTCAAACAGCGCTAGTTGCAATGCCCCTAGGCCTGCATTCTTGAGAGTGGGACCCTCAATATTTTCACCAGCTTTTTTTAACTCCGCACGAATAAACGCAGCATCTTCTAATTGCGCTGCATCGTAGTTCTTTTTAGAGAGTGGTGCGTATTTCAGAATCGCTTGGGCGATGGTTAAGCGCTGGAAAGGTTTCGACAAATCCAGTGCTTTACCTTGGTAAGTAAGAACCGCCGTTCCTTGAGCATCGATGGCGGCTGCGCGAATGATTTCTTCTGTGAAATTCATCAACCACTGATAATTGGTATAAGCGGCATAGAATTCCATCATCGTAAATTCTGGATTGTGACGTGGGCTCACCCCTTCGTTACGGAAGTTGCGGTTGATTTCAAAGACACGTTCGAAACCACCGACAATCAGGCGCTTCAAGTACAGTTCTGGCGCAATACGCAAGAACATTTGCATATCAAGAGCATTATGGTGGGTAATGAAAGGTTTAGCTGCTGCGCCACCGGGAATCGGATGTAGCATGGGGGTTTCTACTTCCATAAAACCCGCATCTTGCATATGACGGCGAATCGATGCCATGGCTTTGCTACGCGCCAAAAAGGTTTGACGTGTATCGGGTGACACAATCAAATCAACATAGCGTTGACGATATTTCAATTCATGATCGGTCAGGCCGTGAAATTTATCAGGTAGGGGACGCAGAGATTTAGCGAGCAGACGTAAATTGCGACATTGGACCGAAAGTTCACCTTTATTAGTCTTGAATAAAACACCTTCAGCAGCAATGAAGTCGCCCATGTCCCAATGTTTAAAAGCTTGGTGAGTTTGATCGCCAACACCTTCGTCATTAATGTAAAACTGAATCTGACCGCTGTGATCTTGGATGGTAGCAAAGCTCGCCTTACCCATGACGCGTTTGAGCATCATGCGACCCGCCATTTTGACTTGGATATTCTTTTCAGCAAGTTGCTCTTTGCTGAGCTCTCCATAATGCGCATGAAGATCAGCCGCATGATGGCTAGGTACAAAGTCGTTAGGGTAAGGAACACCGTGTGAACGGAGTTGGGCTAATTTTTCGCGACGTTCAGCAATGATGTGATTTTCATCAATCGGTAGGGAAGAATCTTGGCTCATGGTTTACTCAGTTTATACGCCTTGTTTCAGGCTGGCTTCAATAAATGCATCAAGATCGCCATCCAATACTTTTTGCGTATTGGAAATCTCGACGTTCGTACGTAAATCTTTAATGCGACTTTGGTCTAGAACATATGAGCGAATCTGATGACCCCAGCCCACATCGGTTTTGCTCGCCTCTAATTTATCCTGTTCTGCTTGGCGCTTGCGAAGTTCATGTTCGTATAAACGAGACTTCAGCATCGACATCGCTTCAGCACGGTTACGGTGTTGGCTGCGATCGTTTTGGCATTGCACGACGATTCCTGTTGGGATATGAGTCAGTCGTACCGCAGAGTCTGTCTTATTGATATGCTGACCACCCGCACCTGAAGCGCGATAGGTATCGGTGCGAATATCCGCTGGATTGATATCAATTTCAATGGAGTCATCGACCTCTGGGTAGACAAATACGCTGGTGAATGAGGTGTGGCGACCATTGGCTGAGTCAAAAGGTGATTTGCGTACAAGGCGGTGAACGCCAGTTTCTGTACGTAAATGGCCATAAGCGTATTCACCGTCAATTTTTAAGGTTGCGCTTTTAATACCTGCTACATCACCATCTGAGACTTCTAAGACTTCAGCTTTAAAACCCTTACGTTCGCAATAGCGTAGATATTGACGTAATAGCATGCTCGCCCAATCGCAAGCTTCTGTACCGCCGGCACCTGCCTGTATATCTAAAAAGCATGAACAGGGATCCATTTCATTGCTAAACATGCGACGGAACTCGAGGCCTTCAACCTGTTCGCGCATGCTAGCAGTGTCGGCTTCAATCGATAAGATCGTATCGACGTCTGCTTCTTCTTTAGCCATCTCCAGCAGTTCAATGCTAGCGGCCAAATTGTCAGTTAGAGCATTGATGCTGCCGACGACACCATCTAATAATTTTTTTTCTTTACCTAGAGCTTGAGCTTGTTTGGGGTCATCCCAAATTTTCGGATCTTCTAGGGTTTGATTCACTTCGACAAGGCGTTCTGCTTTATTGTCGACGTCAAAGATACCTCCGAAGTTCTTGCGTGCGGGATTGCAGGTCTTCGAGGGTCTTAGAGATGAGATTGAGTTGTTCGGCTTCCATGGGGGCACATTATACGACCTCCTCACAGGCTTCGATATGTAATTGTGCGCGAGGGGTTCCGCCAAATTCATCATAGGCAAGACGGTAAGCCAGGCGGGATTCACGCTCAAGGCTTTGAGTTCGGCCAAACCAGATGCCGCCCCATACTTTTGCATGGGGCTCAGTCAGTGATCTAACTTGAACTCTGAGGTGTTTATCTTGTACTAGGCTTTGACTAATGACCTCAAAGTCACCGATGAATACAGGTTGTGCGAAACCTTGCCCCCATACCTGTTGTCTCAATAAGTCGGCCAAGGCTGGGCTTATTTCGTCATCTTGTAAACAACCATCATGATGTAATTGCCTGGCGAGTAAGTCCTCGTTAAGAAGCTCCTGGGCCACCTTTTCAAAGGCCGTCTGAAAATCTTCCCAGGCATGTGTGGGAATACTCAGACCTGCAGCCATAGCATGACCACCAAATTTAAGAATCAAATGGGGGTGGCGTTTAGCAACCATATCGAGTGCATCACGTAGATGAAAGCCTACGATCGAGCGGCCTGAGCCTTTCAGAATAGGCTGGCCCTGATCTTCACCGGGGGCAAAAATAATGGTGGGGCGGTAGAAGCGTTCTTTGATACGTGAGGCAACAATACCAATCACCCCTTGATGCCAAGATTCATTCATTAAAGAGATACTGTTTCGTGTTGCATCGATGCTTTGTAGGTCTTCCCATGCATCATTTTGCATATCGGCTTCAATATGACGCCGCTCACGATTCATGCGATCTAATTCTTGAGCCAGGGCGAGTGATTCTTGGGGGTCATCACTGAGTAGGCAACGAATACCCAAAGACATATCTGCCAATCGTCCTGCTGCATTCAGTCTAGGGCCCAATGTAAAGCCTAAATCAAATGCAGTCGCTTGACTGGGGTCGCGACCCGCTACTTGATAAAGGGCTTTGATTCCTGATTGCATTTGATGCTCACGAATTCGTTTAATGCCGTGATGCACAAAAATTCTATTGTTTCGATCAAGGCTGGCGACATCGGCCACGGTTCCTAGAGCTACTAAGTCGAGTAATTTTTCTAGGCGCGGCTGATTTTCTTTTGTGAAAAAACCTTCCTCGCGCATCAAGCTACGCAGTGCAATTAATAAATAAAACATGACGCCTACACCTGCTAAAGCTTTACTAGCAAAGGGGCACTCGGGTTGATTGGGATTGATAATCAAAGCAGGAGGTAGGCTATCACCCGGCAGGTGATGATCGGTCACAAGTACTTCCATACCCAATTGATGGGCATATTCAATGCCACTGTGGCTAGCGATGCCGTTATCGACTGTGATTAAGATGTCTGGTCGAATAGCCAGTCCTGCTGCCTGTTCTACCACTTCAGGGGTGAGACCATAGCCCATCGTAAAACGATTGGGAACTAGGTAATCGACATGAACATTCAATGGTGCGCCTAATTCTTTAAGTCCTCTTATTCCAACTGCACAGGCTGTGGCGCCATCACAATCGTAATCCGCAACGATGAGTAGTTTTTTCTGCTCACGCAGTGCTTTCAGTAAGTAGCTAGCTCCACGATTGCAATTGAGTAGCGTGTTCGGTGGTAGTAGATGTTTGAGATCGAGTTCAGTCTCTTGGGCAGACCGAATACCGCGTGCACTCCATAAGCGGGCTAATACCGGATGAACTCCCGCCCGACAGAGTTCAAGCAGCGATGCTTCGTGAGGTTCTCGGGCCACGAATTTCATGCCTCGCCTCCATGGATGACATCATGCAGTGATAAGTTTTTTTTCTGCCAGAAGGCCCAGGACTTACGCTGCGGTAGATCAGACCATTGAATCATTTTTTCAGGTAAATCTTGCTGACTTAAATCGATAATCTGAATCGATTCAATTAATCCGTCTTGGAGAGCCTGGCATGCAATTTGCCATTGCTTTTCAGTATCTGCCTCGGCGGGATTGAGCAAACTTATCGATTGAGCTAATTCAGTGGGGCTGAGTAAAACATCCTTGACCAAGGGGCGCTGATTGATGGGAGGTAAGAGAAGTTCATCGAAAGGGCGGTGAGGATCGTGTAGGGTTTGCGCTCTTAATAGACTAGGATGGGGTTTTAGATCACTGTGTTGGCCAATGCCGCTGATCCACACTGAATTAATGGGTAATAAGCCTTCACTCTGTCTTTTAAGGTTGACAGGATGGTTAAACCAGATCATTTGAATCTCGTTTTGCCATCTGCGCCATAGGCGTGCAACCCCTGGCTCGCTCGTGTCTTGGGGCATCCAAAAATCAATATTGCGATCCTGTGCTTGAGCGATTGTGACCGTATCCAGCGTGCGTAATGCAGGAGTCTCTATGAGAGCGTGATGGCTATCCTGGAATACACAGGGACCTATTTCAGACAAGATATCTTGTACGCTGGATAGGAGAGCCGTACTTTCATGGTCTTGGATGTCCAATAACTTCGGATCGGTCAGCACCAAATGATCCCTGGCAGCGTGGATGTGGACCCAATCTAGACGCGCATAAGTTTTTTCTTGAGAGCAGTCGGGGAGGATGCTAAAAACCTCGCTCACCGCATGGCAACGTTTGGGCCCGTAGAGAAAGAATTCCAAGGGTAACCCACGCATTAACTCTTCTGAGTGACTGTCGGGTAGAAGGGCGAGCGTGTAAAACATAAGGAATGATTTTATGGGCAGTTTTGCGGTACTGCTAGGGTTCAGACTAAACTTCAGTATATGCGTAATTGGCCTATTGAATTTGAAATCGCGTGGCGCTATACAGTAGCGCGTCGCAAGGGTGCTAAACGCCGTGAAGCAGGCTCTAAAGATGGATTCTTATCT
This sequence comes from Polynucleobacter sp. MWH-Loch1C5, assembly GCF_018881775.1. Lineage (GTDB taxonomy): Bacteria > Pseudomonadota > Gammaproteobacteria > Burkholderiales > Burkholderiaceae > Polynucleobacter. Next base: position 160,099 of record NZ_JACVPR010000001.1, on the reverse strand, counting down.
TTCATTTCCTCTGTTTCTATGGTGGGTATCGCCTTGGGTGTGGCTGCACTGATTGTGGTGCTGTCAGTCATGAATGGTTTTCAGAAAGAAGTGCGCGATCGGATGCTGTCGGTCCTTTCTCATGTTGAGATTCATGCACCAGCGGGTTTGGGGGATTGGCAACCGCTAGCCCAGACTTTAAAAAAAGAAAAGCACGTCACAGGTGTGGCCCCCATGGTGATGTCTCAGTCACTGATCACCTACGCAGATTCGATGCGCGGCGTGATGCTCAGAGGTGTTGACCCGCAAAGTGAGGCTCAGGTATCAGATATCCCCCAACATTTCATTCAAGGCCAGATAGAAGATTTACGTCCGGGTGAATTTGGGATGGTCATCGGCGCTGAGATGGCCGCTATTTTGGGAGTTCGCTTAGGTGACAAGATCACAGTGATGGTTCCTGAAGGGGATATCAATCCTGCGGGGGCTACGCCGCGGATGCGTGCATTCAAATTAATCGGCATTATTGACAGTGGACATTATGAGTTTGATAGCACCTTGGCTTTAGTCCATTTTCGTGACGCTGCAGTCCTTTTGCGATTGGATGGTCCCTCAGGCTTGAGGATCAAGTTGGACGATATGCAAAAGGCGCCTCAAGTGGCTGACCAGTTAAGTCAAAAGCTCCCAGGTTTATGGGTCAAAGATTGGACGCGCCAAAATAAAAACTGGTTTGCCGCTGTGCAAACCGAAAAGCGCATGATGTTTATTATTTTGACGCTGATTATTGCAGTTGCCGCTTTTAATTTAGTTTCAACCCTAGTCATGACCGTGACTGATAAGCGGGGTGATATAGCTATTTTGAGGACAATGGGAGCGAGTGCGGGCCTTATTCAAAGAATCTTTCTTTTTCAAGGATTCTTGATCGGAGCCTTAGGTACCCTAGGTGGAGTTCTTCTTGGTCTATTGATTGGTTTGAATATTGATGTCATCGTACCGACTATTGAGGGTATCTTTAAAGTTCAGTTCATTCCCCGAGATATTTATTTCATCTCATCTTTACCATCGGATGTGCGTACTAACGATGTAATTCAGGTTGGGGTGATGGCTTTTATTTTGGCATTGCTTGCGACTTTATATCCTAGTTGGCGAGCTGCACGAATGGATCCGGCGACGGCTTTGCGTTATGAGTAATTCAAATATGGCACAAGCAGCGGTTCTTCAGGCTCACCATCTTTCTAAGGTGTATGGTGAGGGAGCTCATACTGTTCAAGTCCTCAATGATGTCTCGATTGCTGTCAAGCCCGCGGAGAAATTAGCCATCATAGGGGCATCGGGTTCGGGTAAGAGTACTCTATTACACATATTGGCGGGGCTTGACCCAGCGAGTGCAGGTGAGGTTTATGTTGGTGATGTTTGCTTAAGTCATGCAAGCCCTCAACAACTCAATGAGTTACGTAATCAGCAGTTGGGGTTTATTTACCAATTTCATCATCTGTTAGCGGAATTTTCGGCTTTAGATAATGTGGCTATGCCTTTACGGATCCGCGGCATGGCTAAGCCCTTAGCTCAAGAGTGTGCGCGTGAAATATTAGATGCAGTCGGTCTATCGTCGCGCGCAGATCATCGCCCCGCGGCTCTATCGGGAGGGGAACGTCAGCGCGTTGCTGTGGCACGCGCCTTGGTGACCAGACCTTCATGCGTTTTAGCAGATGAGCCTACGGGTAATTTGGATGCGGATTCGGCAGATCGAGTGTTTGACTTGATGATGAATTTAGCGGAAAAATATAAGACCGCATTTGTGATTGTGACGCATGATCCTTTGCGTGCTGCGCGTTGTGATCGTGTTCTGAAGCTAAATCATGGCGTTTTAGAGGAGTCATAGAGACGATGGCATTGTTGCTAGATACACATTGCCATCTCGATGCACCTGAGTTTCAATCTGATCTACAGGAGGTTGTGGCTCATGCAAAAGCAGTTGGTGTGCACGGTGTATTAATTCCGGCAGTGAGTGTGAGTGACTTTCAAGCAGTGAAAGAGTTGGCTCATCAGGTATCTAGTGAGCTACCAGCTACTTGTTACACGCTGGGTATCCACCCCATCTTTACACCTCAATCAGAACTTAGTGATTTGAAAACTCTAAGAGAAGCGATTAGAGATGCTCTTGATGACCCACGTTTTGTTGGTATTGGTGAAATTGGTTTAGATTATTTTTTACCTGAGCTTGATACCCATCACCAAGCTCAGTTTTTCGAGGGGCAATTGCAATTGGCTCAGGAATTTGAGTTGCCAGTGATTCTGCATGTCAGACGCTCGCAGGATGCGATTGTCAGTGCTTTGCGTAAGAAAAAAATCACAGGTGGGATTGCTCATGCATTCAATGGTAGTTTTGTCCAGGCCAATCATTTTCTGAAGCTCAATTTCGTATTGGGTTTTGGCGGGGCTATGACTCATCCTCGTGCTCTACAGATTCGGCGGTTGGCCAAAGATTTGCCTGATGATGCGATCGTTTTAGAGACGGACGCGCCCGATATTCCCCCAGTCTGGTTGGCGCAGAGTAACAATCGTCGCAATGATTCTTCGCACCTACCAGAAATAGCAGCAGTGTTAGCTGAGTTAAGAGGCAGCTTAATCAGTCAAACGCAACATCGTTGTGCACAGAATGCCCTGCGTGTGATCCCGCGTTGGGCGCAATTGATTCATTCTTTAGGACTCTAGATTATTTGCGTTTGATATTTGCGGCATTTATTGCCGGGGAGTTACTTTTTTTATTTTTAAGTGAGTTACCGACTCGCTGGACTCAGCCTGTGTTGCTGAGTTTATTTTTCTTAGGCATCTTGCTTCTACTGATTGTTGAGTGGATCTTATTAAGACGACATCCTTATCTTCGTAAATTCCTGAGAGTCACTTTCTTGCTTGGCCTGGGTTTTGTGTGGGTATGGAGTCTCAGTGTCGCTCGAGTTGAGCAGGTTTTGCACCCTTGTTTGGAGGGGCAAGATCTCTTGCTCAGAGGGCATGTAAATTCACTACCCAGTGAAAAAGATCGATCGACCCGATTTGTCTTGCGAGTCCATCAGATCGAGTTACCTAGCGTACTTGATTGTCCGCCAGAAGCGTTTCAGCATTTTCCAGACCAGCTAGCTCTAGCTTGGCATCCACCTTGGCGAGGCCACGAGTCGCCTCCCGACATTATTCCTGGTCAATTATGGCAGTTGCCTGTTCAGCTCAAGCGTCCTCATGGCTTAATGAATCCCTACGGTTTTGATTTTGAACGCTGGATGTTTGCCAATCATTTGGGGGCTCAAGGTTCTGTGAAGGCTTACGCCAAGGGGTTAGATTTATCTTGGAAGCCAAAATTAGAGCAAGACTTTATTTGGAGTTTTACATCAGTGATTGAATACATGCGCTGGTGGTTAAGAGACCGGATTCGCAATCTTGCGCCAGAAGGAGCTGCTTATGTAGGTGTGTTGATTGCTTTAGTGATGGGTGAGCAAAACGCCATTGCACAGGAAGACTGGCGCATCTTTAATGCAACAGGGATTGGTCATTTAATTTCTATTTCAGGTTTGCATGTGACTATGTTGGCCGGTTTGGCCTCAGGCTTTGCAAAAAGATTATGGAGCCGCGGAAATTTACCTCTTCTGTGTGCCACACCCCGAGTAGCTGCCTTGGCAGGTTTAGGTTTCGCCTTGTTTTATACATTTTTGGCAGGTTTTCAGATTCCAGCACAACGCACCACCTATATGGTCGGAGTGGTCGCTTACGCGGCATGGTTTGGCAGAATAACGCGCGCTTTTGATATTTGGTGGTGGGCCTTATTCTTAGTTCTACTGCAAGATCCATGGGCGGTGTATACCCCAGGCTTTTGGTTATCTTTTGGTGCGGTTGCAGCCATTTTGTACGCGATGCCAAATGTTGACGCCACTTCAGAATATGGACAAATCAAGCTAGGGACTTGGCAGAAATTGAAAGACTCTTGCAGGGACGCTACGCGTGTTCAGGCAGTGGTGACCTTGGCTTTGATTCCAACGACCTTGTATTGGTTTTATCAGGTGTCTTTGATTTCACCCTTAGCCAACGCTGTAGCCATTCCATTAATCAGTTATCTAGTCACACCATTCGCGATGTTAGGAGCTATCTTGCCAGAGTTATTAGCAAGACCCTGTCTATGGTTAGCTCATACTGTCATGGAGTGGGTGGCATGGTGTTTAAAACCGATGGCCAATCTGCCCGGAGCTCTTTTTTATAGTTTTGCTCCGAGTTTATGGGGTATGGGTCTATCTCTGGTCGGGGTTTATTTCTTGGTTGCGCCGGGAAGATTACTCAGCACATGGCGCCCCCGTGCTGTAGGCATGGTTCTACTGTCTTGTATTTGCATTCCTGCAGATGATCTCATCGTACCGGGTGAATTTCGCATGATTGTTTTTGATATTGGTCAAGGTACCGCTGTGCTCATTGAGACTGCCAAGCATCGTCTTTTATATGACACAGGGCCTAAGACATCACCGAGCAATAATGCAGGTGAGCGTCATATCCTGCCATACCTGAGGGCTCGAGGTATTAAGGAAATTGACCGTTTGGCAATTAGCCATAAAGACACGGATCATGTTGGTGGTGCACTCAGCTTGATGGATAGTATTCGATTCGCTGATTTACATGGCACTTTACCGGCACATCATTATGTTTTGCAAAGAGCACAAGGCCTATCGATACCTGCCTTGACATGCCAAGCAGGTCAAGAATGGTTTTGGGATGGTATTCGGTTTAAGGTCTGGCATCCCTATGCTGATATGAGATTCAATAGCATGCACCATTTTGGTAAGCCCAATGCACTGAGTTGTGTCATTGAAGTGAGTAATCAGAGTTTTTCTGTTTGGCTAACAGGTGATGTAGAGCGAGGAGGTGAAGCAATTATCTCTAATGAATATAAGGATTCAAAGCAACTGGCATCAATATTGCTTGTACCGCACCATGGCAGTGCTACTTCTTCCACATCTCACTTTTTGGATGCTCTATCTCCGAGCTGGGCGATTGTGCAGGCGGGATATAGAAATCGTTATCGGCACCCTAATACACAAGTTATGGGGCGCTATATCGAGCGAGATATTCCGGTTTTGCAAACCATTCATACAGGAGCGCAGATCTGGCATTTGGGTAAAGAGAAGGGATACCGAACTGATTGGCGAGAGGAAGTTCGTCGTATCTGGCATCGCTAATAAAAAAATAGCTGCGGGAGTAAATGATGATGGTTGCTGAAAGAGCCTTACCTTTTGATGAGATGATTCATGATGAATACTCAAGGGACTTTAAAAATCAAGCAATAGCGCGGCCCCATTACAAACAATTTTCTCAATGGTTAAGTCAGCAAGGAGATGCCTATCTGCATGCGCGCCGTGAAGAAGCTGATTTAGTTTTTCGTCGTGTGGGCATTACCTTCGCTGTGTACGGTGATGGTGGGGGAACCGAGCGCACCATTCCATTTGATATCGTGCCGCGTATTTTTCAGGCTGCCGAGTGGAGTCGCCTAGAAAAAGGGCTGCGTCAGCGAGTTACGGCACTCAATATGTTTTTGCATGATGTCTATCATGAGCAGCATATCTTGAAGGCAGGGGTGATCCCTGCAGACCAAGTTCTAAAAAATGCGCAGTTTCGCCCAGAGATGTTGGGGGTCAATATCCCCATGAATATTTATGCGCATATCGCTGGGATTGACATTGTGCGTGCCACGCATGGTGAGCAAGAGGGTGAGTTTTTTGTTTTAGAGGATAACTTACGAGTCCCCTCAGGGGTCTCCTATATGTTGGAAAACCGCAAAATGATGATGCGTCTTTTCCCAGAACTATTTGCCCAGTACCGGGTCGCTCCAGTGACCCATTACCCTGATTTGCTACTAGAGACACTCAGGCAGGCTGCACCAGCGGGGCGAATCAACCCTAAGGTCGTCGTCTTAACCCCGGGTATGTATAACTCTGCTTATTTTGAGCACGCCTTTTTAGCTCAGCAGATGGGAGTTGAATTAGTCGAAGGCAAGGACCTCTTCATACAAGATGATCTTGTCTATATGCGCACTACGCAAGGACCGAGTCGTGTAGATGTCATTTATCGCCGCGTTGATGATGACTTTTTAGATCCCGAAGCATTTCGTAGTGACTCAGTATTGGGTGCTTATGGTCTTTTAAGGGCCTATCGTGCCGGAAATGTGGCGATATGTAACGCGATTGGTACAGGGGTGGCAGATGACAAATCGATTTACCCCTATGTGCCCGATATGATTCGCTTCTATCTTGACGAAGATCCTATGATCGCTAACGTCCCGACATACATGTGTCGCAAGCCTAATGACTTGTCCTATGTATTAGCCAATATGGCTGAGCTCGTGGTCAAAGAGGTTCATGGTGCTGGTGGTTATGGCATGTTGGTGGGACCTGCTGCAACTCAAGCTGAAATCGCTGACTTTAAAGAACGTGTGAAGGCTAATCCGCAGGGCTATATTGCTCAGCCGACCTTAGCCTTATCAACTTGTCCAACCTTTGTAGAGTCGGGAGTGGCACCGCGCCATATCGATTTACGACCGTTTGTTCTATCGGGTAAGGATGTACGCATGGCGCCAGGAGGCTTAACCCGGGTCGCGCTAAAAGAAGGTTCATTGGTTGTTAATTCATCCCAGGGTGGTGGCACTAAAGACACCTGGGTTTTAGAACATTAATAAAAATAGATAGAGGAGAGCAAGATGTTATCAAGAACGGCCGATCATCTTTATTGGATGTCGCGTTATACCGAGCGTGCTGAAAACACAGCCCGTATGCTTGATGTGAACTATCAGATGTCATTGTTACCTCAGTCTGCGGATGTCGCACAGCAAGCGTGGCGTTCACTATTAGAGATTTCTGAATTAGCGCAGGTCTTTGATGCTAAGTACACTCTGATGACGCCGGCCGATGTGATTCATTTTATGGTGGATGATATGCAAAATCCCTCATCCATCATGTGTTGTCTTCAGGCTGCGCGCGAGAATGCTCGTGCGGTTCGAGGCTCCATGACGACAGAATTATGGGAGACGATTAATACCACTTGGCTTGAAGCGCAAAAGAAGATTCGTGCCGGCATATTAGAGACGGCCCCTGCAGAATTTTTCGAATGGGTTAAATTCCGTTCGCATCAGACGCGTGGGGTGCAACATGGCACGATGGTGCGAGATGAGGTGTATTACTTCATTCGTTTGGGGACTTTTTTGGAGCGTGCTGATAACACTGCGCGCTTACTGGATGTGAAGTCATTAACCGCCGAGCACTTACGTGAACAGGGCAATGACCCTGTGGATGACTTTTATTATTGGGCAGCCATCTTACGTTCAGTCTCTGCCTTTGAAACTTACCGTAAGGTATATCGAGACGTCATTACACCGGAGCGTGTTGCTGAGTTACTGATTCTGCGCTCAGATATGCCAAGATCTCTAGTGGCTTGTGTCAATGAAGTGGTCGATTTATTGGTTAAGGTGAGGAATGCGCAGTCGGCAAAGACAATTACACAGGCTCGTAATCTGCTAGCAGAATTACGTGACACCAATATTGACGAAATCCTTGAGCAGAATTTGCATCGTTTCTTAACGCATTTTCTGGAAAGAATTAACGCGGTTGGCGGTGGTATTAGTCGAGATTTCTTGCTTCCCTTAGAAATAGCCGCATAATCGAGCCCACTATGACATATTGTGTTGCCATTAGCCTAGATGAAGGGCTTGTTTTTTTAGCAGATAGTCGCACCAATGCCGGTGTAGATGCCGTGTCCAATTATCGTAAGATGACTATCTTTCAAAAGCCAGGTGAGCGCATGATGGCGCTCATGTCAGCAGGTAATCTGGCGATTACTCAGGCAGTCAAGCATTATCTGAATCATCCGGAGCCTGATTCGCCTAGCATTTGGAATGTTGATAACTTATTTGACGCTGCTCAAGTGGTAGGGGATGCGGTACGCAAGGTGCGAGACCGAGATGCTGAAGAGCTCAAGAAGTCAGGTATTGAATTCAATATTAGTTTGATTTTTGGTGGCCAGATTCAAGGACAAGCGCCTACGATCTATCAGATTTATTCAGCAGGTAATTTCATTGAGGTGACTGCTGAAACTCCATACTTTCAGATTGGTGAGGCGAAATACGGTAAACCTATCTTAGATCGCGTTATCACACGCAGTACCCCCTTAAAGGAGGCCGCTAAGTGCGCATTAATTTCAATGGACTCCACGATTAAATCCAATATTTCAGTCGGTTTGCCCTTGGATATGCTGATTTATCCCAAAGATGAGTTAGCAGCGAGTCATTTGATGGTGATTGATGAAAAAAACGAATACTTCAAAATGATTCACGAGATCTGGGGCAAGCGTTTGCGTCAGATCTTTGCTGAGATTGACGACCCAGTCTGGTAAGTACTTGGTTTTATAGCGAAAATCGCATTTTTTGCGCAAACTTTTTGGGTATCGGTATAATTCAGTATTACCCACTTAGTAGATGCGATGACCAAATTCATCTTTGTCACTGGTGGTGTGGTTTCTTCCTTAGGGAAGGGTATCGCAGCCGCCTCATTAGCCGCCATTCTCGAATCGCGCGGCCTCAAAGTCACCCTCTTAAAATTAGACCCATACATCAACGTTGATCCAGGCACGATGAGCCCGTTTCAACATGGTGAAGTCTTTGTTACTGAGGATGGTGCCGAAACGGATCTTGACCTCGGTCATTATGAGCGCTTTGTTAGCGCCAAAATGCGCAAGAGCAATAACTTTACGACGGGCCAAATTTATGAGTCTGTGATTCGTAAAGAGCGTCGAGGTGAGTATTTAGGCAAAACCGTGCAGGTAATTCCGCATATCACTAATGAAATCCAAGCTTTTGTGGAGCGGGGTGCCAAAGCCAGTCATGATGGTCAGGCAGATATTGCGATTTGCGAAATCGGTGGTACGGTTGGTGATATTGAGTCTTTACCGTTCTTGGAAGCTGCCCGACAGATGAGCTTGCGCTTGCCTGCTGGAGACTGTGCTTTTGTACATTTAACCCTGGTGCCCTATATCGCTAGTGCCGGTGAACTCAAAACGAAGCCAACCCAACACTCCGTACAGAAACTCAGAGAGATTGGTATTCTGCCTACGGCTTTATTGTGCCGTGCTGATCGTCCTATTCCGGATGATGAGCGCGCCAAGATTTCGCTTTTTGCAAATGTTCGTGAACAAGCCGTTATTTCTGTATGGGATGTTGATACGATTTACAAGATTCCCAAAATGCTTCATGAGCAAGGTTTGGATGATTTAATTTGCCAAGAGTTACGCATTCAACCCAAGCCAGCCAACTTAGCAGTTTGGGATGATTTGGTCCATCGTCTTGAGAATCCGAGCCATGAAGTTGTTATTGGTATGGTCGGTAAATACGTTGATTTAACTGAATCGTATAAATCTTTGATCGAAGCCTTGCGTCATGCGGGTATACACAACCAAACTCAAGTGACTATTCGCTATATAGATTCTGAAAATCTTGAGAATGGTGACCTCAGTAGTTTGCAAAAACTCGACGCTATTTTGGTTCCTGGGGGTTTTGGTAAGCGTGGCACAGAAGGTAAGATCGCTGCCATTCGCTATGCCCGAGAGAATAAGATTCCTTACCTAGGTATATGCCTCGGTATGCAGCTCGCAGTGATTGAGTTTGCTCGTCATGTAGCGGGCTTAAGCGGTGCTAATAGTACTGAATTTGAACCTGATGGCCCTCATCCTGTAGTAGCGCTGATTACTGAGTGGATGGATCGTGAAGGTCAGGTTGAGCGACGCGATGCTGCGTCTGACCTCGGTGGCACCATGCGTTTAGGTTCGCAGCGTTGCCCAATTAAGCAAGATACCTTGGCATCTGCCATTTACGGTGCCGAAGTCAATGAGCGTCATCGCCATCGATACGAAGTCAATAATGTCTACGTACCTAAATTAGAGCAGGCGGGTTTAGTGATTTCTGCGCGCACACCGAATGAATCTTTACCGGAAATGATGGAGTTGCCGCAGACAGTACATCCTTGGTTTTTTGGGGTTCAGTTTCATCCTGAATTCACATCGACCCCAAGAGATGGCCACCCATTATTTTCTGCCTATATCCGTGCAGCCTTAGCTCACAAAGGTGTAGCTACTAAAGCCTCGGCCTTGGCTTAAATGAGGAGGATAGTATGAAGCTATGTGATTTTGAAATTGGTCTCAATCATCGATTCTTTTTGATTGCTGGAACCTGTGTCATTGAGTCTGAGCAAATGGCATTAGATACAGCAGGTCAACTCAAGGAAATCACTCACGCTTTGGGTATTCCTTTTATATATAAGTCATCCTTTGATAAGGCAAATCGTTCATCAGGCTCTTCATTCCGTGGCTTGGGTATGGAAAAGGGCCTGGAAATTTTGGCTACAGTGAAAAAGCAAATTGGCGTTCCTGTATTGACTGATGTGCACGAGATCGATGAAATTAAACCAGTCTGCGCAGTGGTTGATGTCATTCAAACCCCAGCTTTTTTATGTCGTCAAACGGACTTCATCAGAGCCTGTGCACAAAGCGGTAAGCCAGTGAATATTAAGAAGGGGCAATTTCTAGCCCCGGGTGATATGAAAAACGTGATTGATAAGGCAAGAGCAGCAGCCAAAGAGGTGGGCTTGCCCGAAGATAACTTTATGGCTTGTGAGCGAGGTGCATCGTTTGGTTACAACAATCTCGTATCCGATATGCGTAGTTTGGCCATCATGCGTGAAACCAATGCGCCGGTGGTATTTGATGCAACTCATTCCGTACAGTTACCCGGTGGGCAAGGCACAAGTAGTGGCGGGCAAAGAGAGTTTGTACCTGTTTTGTCTCGTGCAGCTGTCGCCGTGGGTGTCAGTGGCCTATTTATGGAAACACATCCTAATCCAAGTAAGGCGATGTCTGATGGTCCGAATGCTGTGCCATTAAGTCGTATGAAAGAGTTATTGACTAGTCTGGTTGCTATTGATGACATCATTAAGCAAGGCCAAGCTTATCTCGAACAAGATTTTAAGTAATTGAGGGAGTATTCATGAGTGCAATCGTAGATATTATTGGTCGTGAGGTGCTAGATTCACGTGGCAATCCGACAGTAGAGTGTGATGTATTGTTAGAGTCCGGTGTGATGGGTCGTGCCGCAGTGCCATCCGGTGCATCGACTGGCTCACGTGAGGCCATTGAGTTGCGTGATGGCGAGGCGAATCGCTATCTAGGTAAAGGTGTTCTGAAGGCTGTAGAAAATATCAATACTGAGATTGCTGAAGCGGTGATGGGTCTTGATGCCAGTGAGCAAGCGTTTTTAGACCGCACCCTGATTGATTTAGATGGCACAGATAACAAAGCACGCTTAGGAGCCAATGCCACATTGGCGGTCTCTATGGCTGTTGCACGTGCCGCTGCTGAAGAGGCAGGTTTACCTCTATATCGTTATTTTGGCGGCTCAGGGGCTATGCAGTTACCCGTACCGATGATGAATATCGTCAATGGCGGCGCACATGCGAATAACAGTTTAGATATTCAAGAATTTATGATCATGCCAGTGAGCATGAACAGTTTCCGTGAAGCCTTGCGTTGTGGAGCCGAAATTTTCCACGCACTAAAGAAGATTATTCATGATCAAAATATGCCAACTTCGGTTGGTGATGAGGGTGGTTTTGCTCCTAACTTTAAGAGCAATGAAGAGTGTCTAAACACCATATTGCAAGCAATTGAAAAGGCGGGTTACCGTCCTGGTGAAGATGTTTTATTGGCGCTTGATTGTGCTGCCAGCGAATTCTACAAAGACGGAAAATACCAACTCTCTGGTGAAGGTTTGCAATTGAGTTCTAGCGAGTTTGCTGACTATCTAGCTAATTTAGCGGATAAGTATCCGATCGTTTCTATCGAAGATGGTATGCATGAGGGCGACTGGGATGGCTGGGCTACTTTGACACAGAAATTGGGACAGAAGATTCAGTTGGTTGGCGATGATTTATTTGTGACCAATACAAAGATTCTCAGAGAAGGGATTGATAAGGGTATTGCTAACTCTATCCTCATTAAGATCAATCAGATTGGTACTTTGACCGAAACCTTTGCAGCAATTGAAATGGCTAAGCGTGCCAATTACACCGCTGTCATCTCACATCGTTCTGGCGAGACTGAAGATAGCACCATTGCTGATATTGCTGTGGGCACGAATGCGGGTCAAATTAAGACCGGTTCCTTGTCACGCTCGGATCGTATTGCCAAATACAATCAGTTGATTCGTATTGAAGAAGATCTGGGTGATGTGGCAAGTTATCCGGGTAAGTCAACTTTCTATAACTTACGTAAATAAACATTCAGAAGATCTGGGGAGAATCGAGTGCGTATCTTTGTATATGGCATGTTGATTCTCCTAGCTTTGATTCAATATCCTCTTTGGTTGGGTAAAGGGGGTTGGTTGAGAGTCTATGAGCTTGACCAGCAAGTGAATAAGCAATTAGATAAGAATGATGCCCTGGCTGCACGTAATGCAAAGCTTGCCGGTGAGGTTAAAGATCTCAAAGAGGGTACAAAAGCGATCGAGGAGCGTGCCCGTATGGAGCACGGCATGATTAAAGATAAAGAAATCTTTATTCAAGTGGTTCCCAACAAGAAGGCGAATCCTAGTACAGACTCGACCTCTGGTAATGCTGGCGGAAATCCAACAACAGCTCGCTAACTCAAAATTATTGTTTTGCTTCTGGTGGGCGAGCAATACCATCAGTCAAATTGGCAGCGCTAAATACTTGCTTGCAATCGACTGCATCAAATAAGTAGTTTTGACCACAAAACTCGCAACGTGATTCCACTTGACCTTGTTCATCGAGGATTGAGTTAATTTCCAATTCGCCTAGCATCTTCAACATATCAGCGACCTTCAGGCGTGAGCAGCGACACGCAAACCGAATGTTGCGAGGATCAAAACTTCTGACACCGTGATGGTGGGATTCTTCCAAGAACAAGCGTCTCATCAGATCTTTGGGTGCGATCGTCAGTAGTTCAGCATGGCTCACGGTATCAGAGAGGGCTTGAAGACGTTGCCAGGATTCTTCTGTTAGGTTGGCATCTATCTGTTGCTGACCGCCATGGTCGGGGAGTCGCTGTATGAGCAAGCCCCCACAGCTACGCTCATCACTGGCTAGCCAGATACGTGTATCTAATTGTTCTGAGTTCTTCATGTAAAGCATGATGGCTTGCGCGATACTCTTTACTGCTTCATGACCATCGTGCAATGCCACAATACCTTGATAGGGTTGCTGACCGGGCTGTCGGTCTGCGGGGTCGAGCGTGATCACTAGTTGACCGCCACCCTGTGGGTTGAGAAGCTCCTTCAAAGAATAATCACTCTGGGATGCCCAGTTGTAATTCTCGTCAAACTTAGCAGTAGCGCGCATACTCAGATCAGCATTACATTCCATCACTAGAAGTTGGATGGGGCCATGTCCTTGTGCTTGAATGATTAAGCTGCCATTAAATTTTAGGGTGCCGCTTAATAGAACTCCGGCAGCGACTAAGTCTCCTAGTAATTGTCTGACTGGAGCAGGGTAGCTTTTACGGGCTAAAATGGTTTGCCAGCTTTCTGAAATGCTCACAATTTCGCCTCGTACGGGGCAGCTGTCAAAAATAAAGACCTGCAGTTGATCTTGAGTCGTGGTATTTGTCATAGCGCTATTGTAGAAAGTTTTTGAAAACCATCGTGTTTGCTAAACAGCATCCTTATTTAACAGCTATAGCATTAGCGCTAGGCTCCGCCATTGCCTTAGGTTTGGCACGTTTTTCTTATGCCTTATTACTGCCACTCATGCGAGATGATCTGAATTGGTCTTATCTCATTGCGGGCACCATGAATACCGCAAATGCCTTAGGCTATTTTATTGGCGCAATGAGTTCACCAGCCATGATGAGACGTATGTCTGCATCACGATTTTTTATCGTAGCCTGTCTTATTACGGGATTTTTTATCTTTTTATCAGGTACGACCGATGATGCGACCTTACTCTTTACATATCGGGTTCTTGCCGGAATAGCTAGTGCTTGGATTTTTGTCTCTGGAGGTGTTCTAGCTGCTCAGTTAGGACAACTACATAGCCAACAATCAGGACTCATATTGGGTATTTTTTATGGTGGACCGGGCTTAGGTATTTTGTTATCGAGTGTTTTGGTGCCAGGGGTACAAGCTTATGGTCAGGTGCATCAGTGGTCTCATATATGGCAAGGTTCCTGGTATGCCCTAGGTTTGTTATGTTTTGTTTTAACCATATTTGTTACCCGTCCTGTTGCTTCAATCCCCACTGTGCCTGCTAAAGCTGCTGGTCAAGCGCATGCGCCCTTGATGAGTTATGTTTTTATGTTGATGGGATATTTCATGTTTGGTGTCGGGTATATCGGTTATATGACTTTTGTGGTTGCCTTACTCAAACAACTGGGTATCGATGAGCTAACTTTGTATGTGTTTTATGGAGTGCTTGGCTTAGCCGTGATGTTTTCTTCTCGTATTTGGGCGGGTTTACTTGATCGCTACCGCGGTGGTCAATCACTGGCCATATTGAATACCTTATTAGGCTGTGCATCATTAATTCCAGCGGTGATTGCTATGCAGGAGCTGTCATTAAATTCACTAGTGCTAGGACTCATCTTTTTATCAGGCATCATATTCGGAGCAGTCTTTCTCTCAGCGGTTGCCTCTACGACTGCCTTTGTTAAGCATAACTTACCGGCAAGCGAGTGGGTTGCTGGCATCACTGCTTTCACGAGTATTTTTGCCATCGGTCAAGTCTTAGGCCCCACTGTAGTAGGCTGGATTTCAGATGGTCAAGGCGGTCTAGAGTTCGGCTTACTTTTATCAAGCATCGCCTTATTAATTGGCGGGGCTATTGCCATCTTGCAAAAAAGTCTTTTGCCGCATCACTCGTGAACTGATGGCATTCAGGCTTGCCCTTTAGGTAATGCGATAATACGAGCTATGACAGTTAGAACACGTTTTGCCCCCAGTCCCACGGGCTTTATTCATTTGGGAAATCTTCGTAGTGCCTTATACCCTTGGGCGTTCGCTCGCAAAATGGGTGGCCAATTTATTCTCAGGATTGAGGATACAGATCAAGAGCGTTCCAGCCAGGAAGCGGTTGATGTCATTATTGAAGGTATGCGCTGGTTGGGGTTGGATATTGATGAGGGGCCGTTCTATCAAATGCAGCGCATGGAGCGCTACCGTACTGTGATTGCCCAAATGCTGCAGGAGGGTTTGGCGTACCCTTGTTATATGAGTGAGGTTGAACTTAATGCTCTGCGTGAGGCGCAGATGGCTAATAAAGAGAAGCCCAGATACAACGGTCTATGGCGTCCTGAGGCAGGGAAAACTCTGCCACCCATCCCCGCAGATATTCAGCCAGTAATTCGTTTTAAAAATCCGCTCTCAGGCAGTGTGGTTTGGGATGATGCCGTAAAAGGTCGTATTGAGATTTCTAATGAAGAGCTCGATGATCTAGTGATTGCCCGACCTGACGGTACACCGACTTACAACTTTTGTGTTGTGGTTGATGATTTGGATATGAAGATTACCCATGTGATTCGGGGTGATGATCATGTCAACAATACCCCACGCCAAATCAATATTCTTAAAGCGCTCGGAGGTATACCGCCGGTATATGCGCACTTGCCCACGGTGCTGAATGAGCAAGGTGAAAAAATGAGTAAGCGTAACGGCGCCATGAGTGTGCGTGATTATGAGCGTGGTGGATATATGCCTGAGGCAGTTCTCAATTATCTAGCGCGCTTGGGTTGGTCACACGGGGATGCTGAGGTATTTACACAGGAACAGTTTGTTGCTTGGTTTGATCTTGATCATCTAGGCAAATCACCTGCGCAACATAACCCTGAAAAATTACTATGGTTGAATCACCACTATATTCAGCATGCTGATCCCGTGGACTTAGCTCAGCGTGTAGAACCGTTTGCCAAGCAATTGGGCATTGAGTATCACCAGGGACCTGATTGGGTTGGGGTGGTCAAATTACTCAAAGACCGCGCGAATACTTTGATTGAAATTGCTGAGGGTGCGCAGCTTTTTTATCAAAAAAACATTTCTCATGATGCTGCTCAATTAGCGACCCATCTGAAGCCTGAAGTGATTCCTGCTCTACAGGAATTTATGCAAAGGTTCGAAGCCTCTGATGGGACTCAGCCAGCGATTGCAGCAGCCATGAAAGAAACCTTAAGTCAGCACGGTCTTAAAATGCCAGCTCTAGCCATGCCGATTCGGTATGCGTTGTTTGCCACGACACAGACCCCTGCAATTGATGCGGTGATGGCTTTGATGGGTAAAAAAGAGACCTTGGCCAGATTGCAAAATTGCCTAAAAATAGGGTAGAATAGCAGTCTTGATTGCTTGAGCTTCTTGTAAGATCAAACATTAAGGGGCTATAGCTCAGCTGGGAGAGCGCTTGCATGGCATGCAAGAGGTCAGCGGTTCGATCCCGCTTAGCTCCACCAGTTGCTAAAGCATCAAACGCAGTAAAGTCCAGGGTCCCCATCGTCTAGAGGCCTAGGACACCACCCTTTCACGGTGGGTACCGGGGTTCGAATCCCCGTGGGGACGCCAAAGTCAACTGGAGCGGTAGTTCAGTTGGTTAGAATACCGGCCTGTCACGCCGGGGGTCGCGGGTTCGAGCCCCGTCCGCTCCGCCAACAAAAAGCCCTTGTTTAAACCACAAGGGCTTTTTTATTTTTTGTCAGCATTTTGTTGTGTTGAGCGTTGTATGCTTAGTAAACATTGGAGAAGCTATGAAAATTCATTCCTTAAAGCAAAAAATCTCTTTATTGACCGCGGCTAGCTTGATGATGGGTCTAGTAGGCTGTGCCTCGACACCGTTGACGCCCAGTATTGCTGTTATGCCAGCTCCAGGGAAGCCTTTTGATGTCTTTCAAAAGGATGATCAAGAATGTCGTAGCTATGCTCAAAACGCAGTGGGCACGACGACTGATCAAGTGACTGCGGCTAATGCTGCCAAAACTGCGGTTGTGGGCGCTGCCTTGGGCGCGATTGCCGGTTCGATTGCGCAAGGGGGTAGTTCTAAAGATGCAGGCACAGGTGCTGCTGTGGGTATGGTCGGTGGTGCAGCAGTTGGTGCGATGAAGGGTAATGAGACAGCAGCAGAATTACAGCGTCGCTATGATATTGCTTATCAGCAATGTATGTATAGCAAAGGGAACCAAGTCCCTGGTTATGCCATTCAGAAATCTACTGAACCAACGCCACCAAAACCAAGTAAATAACCATCAAGAAAAAGGCTGTTTTGCAACAGCCTTTTTAATCTAATGATCATCTGGCTTTAGGTTGTGACCGGAGGATGTTCTTTTTCGAAGCGCTGAGCTGTTTTTCGAAATAAGACAATCAGGCAAATCGCCGCAAGCCCTAAGCTCATACTATTGGCTAGCCAAAAACCTTGAGCACCTTGGATCATCTCGGGTACATGACCTAAGACATTAAAGCCAAGCATATAGCCACCGCCTAAACCGACACCCCATAATGAGATGGCGTAAATCCACATCGGCCAAAATGCCACCCGATAGCCTCGCAAAATAAATGCAGCTGTCACTTGTAAGGCATCAAAGACCTGGTAAAAAGCAATAAATAAAAAGAGCGGTAATGCTACAGTTTTTACGTCCTCAGGCGGCGAATACAAATCCAATAAAAGATAACGCAAGAACCATATGCCAATACCTACTGAAACGCATAAACCCGTTGTAAAAACCAAGGATGAGTAGCCAATTTCCTTGGCCAGGCGAGGTTGATCAGCCCCAATTGACTGAGCAACTAAGGTCGAGGTGGCAATAGATAGTGAGAGTGGCAGCATGTAGAGCACCGTACCCAAATTCGCAACAATTTGGTGGGCTGCCAATGTTTCTGTGCCTAGGCGTGCAATGAAGAGCGCCATAAATGCAAATGAGGTCACCTCGATCAAATAGCTCAGACCAATCGGTGTACCTAATTTCAGCAAAGTCCAAATGCGGTGACCATTCGGGGCGCTCCAATGGGCATATACGCCAAAAATTCTGTAATGCTGACCCCGATAGACGATCAAGGCGGCAGCAATGAACCATAACCAATTCACAATCACGGTCGCTAGAGCACAACCGGGCCCGCCCATGCTATCTATACCCCAAGCTCCATAGATGAAGAGTGCGTTGAGCGGGATTTTGAGGACTAAACCACCGATTTGTAGCCAAGTAATCACGGCTGGTTTTGAGATGGCATTATGAAAGGCAACTAAGACTCGCATTGCCATACTAGCGGGCAGCCCCCAGGCAATGATTTGTAAATACAGGCGCGCTTTTGCTTCTACTTCAGGGCTCGTATTGGCGATGGCTAGTAGCCATCCAGGATTTAGGAAGACCAAAATACCTAATGCACTGAGTAGCATTGACAGCCACCAAGCTTGGCGTATTTCCTCACCAATTTCACTATGGCGCTTGGCACCAAATAACTGTCCTGCAATCGGGGCTAAGGCCGATACAACGCCGGTTAAGCCCACGTAGATACTGATAAAAATGGAGGTACCCATGGCTAGGGCAGCTAAGTCATCTGCGGAATAACGTGCGACCATGGCCGTATCGATGACGCCAAAAGCAATCACAGCTAGCTGACCGATCAGCAGTGGCCCAGCTAATGAAAATATGCGTGGTACATCACGTTGAAGTCTAGCGATCATAGCCAACGACTCGATACAACCTGAGGCGTTCACTGCGATCGCTGACGCGCCGATCTTCCCAGATTAATTCAATTCTTAAACCTAACTGTTCGGCACGTGCCTTTGATGCTCCTGGGCGATTGCCCAACCAGAGATCACAGTTCGCATCATCTTTTAAACGTAGATCGGTAAAGTAGTTAAATGAGGCTAACTGACCGTCTCCAAGATGAGTCGTATTGATGCAGCGATAGTCATGAGGAGTCGCTTTCACTAGACGCTCTGCAACCTGTCGATAAGTTTTAGCGTAGTTAATTGTTGGTAACCACAGAGTCATCAGTAATACCCAAGTCAAAGTAGTGCCAGCAGCTGAGATAACTACTGCACGCCAGATTGCTTTGGGGGCACGAGAGGTGCGCCAACGAACAATAGCAAGCCAAAGTAAGGTCGCAATAATTGCTACGAGGAGTCCAAGCCAACTCAATTCAGGAACAAAACCCGGTACCTTTTTAGCGATATTTCTTGCCAGAGAGGCTGGGGTTTGAGTCATCATTGCAAACCACATGACCCAAATAAAAACGCCCACAATCGTAAATGTTAGTAGGGCAAACCAATCGATAAAGCTAATCACACTACGCTTGATGATAGGTAGACTAAAGCAAGCCAAAATCACCATAGGTGGAATGACTAAAGAAAAACTTTGGTCGCTGGGGACGACTTGGAAGATTTGGTAAAAAAATAAAAAGACAAGTAGACCCAGCGTTAAAGCCATGTGAGGGTTGCGAATTCCACCCAACGGATAATTGGCACCTTGACGCCAGTAGCCCAAACTCCAAATGGCTAGGGGCCAAACTGGCCAGCTAAAGAGAATTAAATTTCGAGCCACAAAGCCCAAAGAACTCTGTGAGGGTAGCGATTGAAAATTTTCAGAGCCCCACCAAGCTTGCATGATGAGGCTCATTTGCTCTGAGGATAAACCAGCCATAAGCCAACTGAGAGGCCAAACACTTAAGCCACCCAAGGCAATCAGGCATGTCATCAACAGCCAGCGCTGGTGTGATTTTATTTCGCACAATAGGACAGATACTAAAAGACCTAATAAGACAAAAAACAGAAGCCAAAGTGGACCTGATAAGCCGATAACGGCTAATCCGAGACCAGTCCAAAAGCCCCCTTGTGATGGCATATCCAGGCCACGGACAGTTCCGTATAAAACCATGGAAATGCCCAATAATTGCGCTAAGGCCGGTGTGGTTTCATGTACTTTGAGAGTGAGGCCCACGCATGCCAAAAAGATCATCAGTGCGCTATCAGCGAGTGTGCGGCCATAATCTTTCGGCTCTGGTTGACCGCCCAAGGCAAAGGCGACAGGTTGTACCTCTTTGCGGCGACCTAAAAGATAGCTGGCGTGCCAAAGTGCAGCGCAACTTAAGAAGAAGCAAAACGCTGAATACAAACCAGATGCAGGGTGAGCGCCCAATAAGCCACCGAATAATTCGATGAATAAGGCGCCTAGCCAGTAAGGTAGGGGGCCGGTGACGATTTCGTAGCGACCCTCAAGATGGGGTAAGACCCACTGTTCTAGTGGGCTGTTGACTAGATGCCACATCATGCCAAAGCCAACCGCATCATCAGTTTTCCATGGGTCGCGACCAAATAAACCAATCAGCCCATAGATAGCGGTGATGGCTACCAAGAGGTAGCGAGGCATGGTAGATGTCGCAGCAGCGGTCAGTCGTATTGCCGGCATAGGGATAAGTGTAATCTTTCAAGAAAAAAAGGCAGCGAAGGCTGCCTTTTGATCCAAAACCTCTTGGTAATTAAGCTGTCTTTTTTGCGCCCGCTTTGGTACCAAACTTTTGGCGGAATTTTTCAACGCGACCAGCCGTATCCATGATCTTCTGTGTACCTGTGTAGAAGGGGTGTGATTCAGAAGAAGTTTCAATCTTAGCCAATGGGTACTCTTGACCATCTTCCCACTTAATAGTTTCTTTGGTCAAAATGGTTGAGCGTGTTTTAAAGCTGAAGTTGTTCGATACATCAACAAAAACAACTTCACGGTAATCTGGATGAATGCCTGGTTTCATAATTTCCTCGCTGGAGGTAGCCGCTATCTATCGATTCAATAAGATAGTACTTGCCTGATTAAAAAGGGGATTATAGCAAAAACCCTCTCCCAAAGTCCAATTCTGAGCCTAAGGCAGATAGACCACCCAGCCCGCAAAAAAAAGTCTATAAAAATATAGGCTTATAAGTGATGGCTGGGCTAGAGGAGTTTATCCGCCGCGGCGCATGAGTTCAAAGAACTCAGCATTATTTTTGGTACTCTTGAGCTTATCCACAATGAAGTTCATCGCTTCGATTTCATCCATGTCGGAGATCAGCTTGCGCAATACCCAGATCTTTTGGAGTAAATCGGGTTTGATCAGCAACTCTTCACGGCGCGTACCTGATTTATTGAGGTTGATCGCAGGATAGACGCGACGTTCGGCTAAGCGACGTTCTAAGTGAACTTCCATATTGCCGGTGCCCTTGAATTCTTCATAGATCAAGTCATCCATACGACTACCGGTTTCAATCAGGGCAGTAGCGATAATGGTGAGTGAACCGCCTTCTTCGATATTACGTGCGGCACCAAAGAAGCGCTTCGGTCTTTGTAGAGCGTTCGCATCCACACCACCCGATAAAACCTTACCTGATGAAGGCACGACGGTGTTGTATGCACGTGCTAAGCGGGTGATGGAGTCCAGAAGAATAATTACATCTTTTTTCATTTCAACAAGACGTTTTGCCTTTTCAATCACCATCTCCGCGACTTGGACGTGACGGACTGCGGGCTCATCAAATGTGGATGCGACCACTTCGCCACGAACAGAACGTTGCATCTCGGTCACTTCTTCTGGACGCTCATCGACGAGAAGAACAATCAAAATTGCATCTGGATGGTTGGCAGAAATTGCATGAGCAATATGCTGCATCATGACTGTTTTACCTGATTTGGGCGACGCCACAATCAAGGCGCGTTGGCCAAAACCAATAGGTGAAATCATGTCAATAATGCGGCCGGTTAGATTTTCTTCGGCCTTAATATCGCGCTCCAAAAGCATGGGGCGATCAGGGTGTAAAGGCGTTAGGTTATCAAACATGATGCGGTTTTTGATCGCATCAGGAGGAATACCATTAATTTTGTCTACTTTGACTAAAGCAAAGTAACGCTCTCCCTCTTTAGGCGTTCTGACTTCACCCTCAATGGCGTCCCCGGTATGAAGATTAAAGCGTCTGATTTGTGCAGGAGAGATATAGATATCGTCAGGTGATGCCAAATACGATGATTCTGGCGATCTCAAAAAGCCAAAGCCATCAGGCAGAACTTCTAATACACCGTCACCGAAGATGGTTTCGCCACCTTTGGCGCGTTTTTTAAGGATGGCAAACATCAATTCTTGTTTGCGCATACGTTGGGTGTTTTCGATTTCTAAACCCGCAGCCATTTCGAGGAGGGCGGATACATGAAGTGCTTTAAGTTCGGTTAGATGCATATTTTTTGGGGCGAGTGCCTAATGAAAGAAATTGACTGGAAGAGAACTCAACAGAACGTTGGGTTGATTTGAAACTGAATTCTACACCTGATTACAGATTGTGCGTCAAGTATTCAATGAATATAGAAATTAGAAAAAAATAAAGGCTCACCTAGTGAGCCTTTATTGGGTTTAGATATTGCTATCTAGAAATGCTGTTAATTGTGATTTGGCCAAAGCACCGACTTTTTGTGCTGCTACGGTGCCGTTTTTGAAGAGGATGAGTGTGGGAATGCCGCGAATACCAAATTGTGCAGGGATGGCTTGGTTTTCATCCACATTCATCTTGGCAATTTGTACCTTGTCGCCATATTCTTTGGCCACCTCATCTAAGATCGGGGCAATCATTTTGCAAGGACCACACCATTCAGCCCAAAAGTCGACTAGAACTGGTTTGTCTGATTTCAAAACATCTTGCTCAAAAGATGCATCAGATACGTATTTAATTGCTTCGCTCATAGCGTTTTAATCCTTATGATGTTGTCCTGTAGGTTTAAACCTTATTTTTATTGGTTATCAAATATATGTACCAATAAGCAATATATTATCAATAAGCTAGACCTTCTGCATTGAATAAGTCATGAACTTGATACGCCAATCTCTACTTAACCCGTCCGCACAGGCTTTGGATGCGCTAGCCAGTGAGATTTGGGGGGTCATTCAGGAAACTGAATCCACACCCGAGGTGGTGCTTTGGACTTCTGGGCCGGCCATGGGCCTGAGGCAGGCTTTGGCTAGACAAAGACCAGCTACTTTGCAGCCTGACTTACTTTTTATGCCTCGTGTGCAAGGCTTAACCGAGTGGCTCTTAGAGACTCCACAGTTAAGGGACCTGCCTGCGACCAAAACAGATTTACAACGCATTATTGATGTTTATCAAATGCTCGCAGAACGAGCGGATTTAAGAAAGATGCTAGTCGGGCAATCGGAGGCCGCGCGGTGGCAATTAGCGCAGAGCATAGTGACTAGCTGTGATCTATTAAGCGATGCATGTCTGAATGAAGCCTTAGAGCCATCAGAAGATTCGCTACGTCTGGTTATTGATGAGGTTTATAGTGGTTTGGCCAAGCAAGCACTTGGTTTAGAGGTTGATCTTTTGCTGTCATTTTGGCGGTTTATGACCACGCCGAGTGATTGGCCGGTTCGCTTACGTTATGCAATGCGATATCGAGCTAATCATCATGCCGGCTCCACGATCTTTATTAGGAGTGGTCTTGGATCTAAAGGATTCATGCAGAGCTATCGCAGCATGTTGGAATCGATCGCTCAACGTCACCCCGTCATGGAAGTGGTTTATGACTATTCAGCCATAGCTTTATGGGAGGAGTGTTTAAGGGATCGTGATCAGGACGGTTTGACTCAGGGGCATCATGCTCAGAACGTGCAACATAACCGTGAGCAATTTTTTAAAGAGACCGCCCAGCGTCAAATCGTCAAGGCAAGGAACTTCGAACAGGCCGCGGGGCTAGCCGTGCAACGCTTGCAAGAGTACATGCTGGCGGGGCATCATGAATTAGCCCTGGTTGCGCAAGACCGCTTGGTTGCACGTCGTGCCCGCGCCTTGTTGGCGCGTTTGGGCTCGACGGTCAGGGTGGAAGATGAAACGGGTTGGAAGTTATCGACAACGCGCAGTGCTGCTACTTTGATGGCCTGGCTGAACATGGCGCGTATGGCACAACAAGGGCCCAAAACCATTGACCTGATTGATTTTTTAAACAACCCCTATATCGACTGGTCATTATGGGGTTTGAGTGTTGAAGAGGCTCAACTAGCTCTTGAGTTTTTTGAAGATGAATGTTTACGTCAGGATGTCAAGCTGGGTTGGGCGCCTATGTTTGCTGCCTTGATGCGTGCTCAGGTAGATCAAGATCAGCCCATCTGGAAAATCTTACAAGGTATAGAAAAGTATTTAAAAAATTGGTGTGCTGCCCCCCGACGTACGGGTGCTCAATGGTATGCCCTCTGGCATGAGCAATGGCAGCAGATGGGTTTACTACAAGCCTATGAAAAAGATGCTGCTGGACATCAGTTATTAGATCAGCTCAGTGAGTTAGGCGACTTGCTGACTCAGCCTCTGTCCTTAGCCGAATTTTTGGGCTTGGTATCCAATCGCTGCGAAGAGGGTAGTTATGTTGAAGAACCCGGCATCGCGGAATTTACCGTGAGGATGATCCCGCTGAGTGCGGCACGTTTGAGACGTTTTGATGCTTGGGTGATGGTCGGGTGTGATCAAAGCCATCTGCCATCGATCAATGAGGCGCCGATGTTTTTTTCGAATCGTTTGCGACAGTTGATTGGTGCAAAAACCATCGAAGATGAGTTTGCTCAACAGGCGCGAGACCTGAATGAACTGATGATTTCTCATCCCACATGGACCATGTTATGGCAAGCCAAAGGTGCTGCAGGCGAGGATTGGCAGCCTGCGCCTTGGTTGCAACGCCTATACAAAGAGCGCCTGGCAGAGTTAGACCGATCCGCCAGTCTAGAGTGGGTTCCAATCTCGCCTATGCCTCAAGGCATGGCAAGTGCCCATATGGTCAATGATGCTTTGATTCCTGAATCGATTAGTCCGAGTGCCTATCGTTTGTTACGTGAGTGTCCCTATCGATATTTTGTTGAAAAAATATTGCGGCTAAAAAACCGTGGCGATCTAGATCAAGAAGTAGATTTGAGCGTTGTAGGACAAGTTTTACATCAAATATTACGTGACTTCTATCATAGTCTGAAGACCCAACCTATTCAGAGGGTAGATCGCCAGTCACTATTGATTGAGCGTTTAAAACAATTTTCGGAAGATGCATTTGCGCCCTTGTTGAGCGCCGATGGCCGTTGGCTAGCGACATGGATTGCTTGGCGTAACCAAATTCCATCGTGGATCAGTTGGCAACTGGCGCGAGAGGCTGAGGGTTGGCAATTTTTAGATGCTGAACGTTATGTGGAATTCTCATTACCTCATAGCAAAGGCAGCATTCGTGTGCACGGATTTATTGATCGTATCGATGAAAACCAGGCGCACGAGTTATCCGTCCTCGACTACAAATTTAGCAAGTCTGGAAATATTAAAAACCGTCAAAAATATTTCAGAGATGATCCTCAGCTAGCTATCTACGGTTTAGCTTTGGCTTGCGACCCCTCTCTGTCAGAAAAGCCTGTGCATGAGGCAGCCTGGGTGTCTCTGAAAGAGGCGACTGGTGCTATACCTGTAGCAGAGTGGCGCAGTGCTATGGATGAAACCTATATGCAGTTACAGGCTGATATTAACGCTGTAGTCGAAGGGGGCCAGTTACTCGCCCATGCACCCGATTCGATTTGTCAGTATTGTGAGGCGCGTGGGGTATGTCGCAAGGGAATGTGGTCATGAGCTCTACGACCCACTTATCAACGCAAGCGATGACGCAGCGAGCTTGTGATCCACTGTGTTCGGTGGTGGTTGAGGCCTGCGCCGGTAGCGGTAAAACTTGGCTCTTAGTTTCTAGGATTGTTCGTTTATTACTGGCGGGCATATCCCCTAGTGAAATCTTGGCCATCACTTTTACGCGTAAAGCAGCTGAAGAGATGCGTGCGCGTCTTAATCAATGGTTGCGCGAATTTGCTGTGATGGATGATGCGTCTTTGGTGCGTGAGTTGGTCTCTCGAGGTATGTCTTCTGAAGAGGCTTTCATGGCAATGCCTCGAGCACGTGAATTATTTGAAGTGGTCTTATCAGATCCGCGTGGTGTGACGATTGATACATTCCATGGTTGGTTTGCTAAGTTGATTTCAGGCGCGCCTTTGAGCGCCGGGGTGGTCCAAGGCTTACGTTTAAGACAAGATGCACAGCGCTTGCAGCAAGAGTGTACAGAGGATTGGTGGTCATTATTGATGACTGAGGATAAAGCCGCTGTGCGCCTGGCTTATGAAGATTTGGTTATGCGCCTCAATGATGGTCAGGCGAATCAATTGCTGTTCGGTAAGGGTGGTTTTTTATCGATGAAGGCCGAGTGGCGCCGTTTGCTCAAGATGGCGCAGAGCCAGGCTAGAGATCTTGAAGAGTTTTTATTTGATGGGGCGGACTCGGTTTGGTTAAATAAATTAGATCCATTGATCAAGCATCTCTCAGACCCGCAGGAATTGCAAAATTTAATTCAGTTAGAAAAGTTCTTTGCACAGGGTAGTGTGCGAGAAAGAGAATTTGCTGCAGCGATCAGTGAAGGTATCCGATTATTTAAGGATGGAGCTCCTAGTCCCGTGATAGCGAAGGCTCTGCACTTTGCGTTTTTAGACGCCAAGACTTTTGAGCCTAAGCAAAATAAAGTCACCAAAGAGTTAGAGAAGGTCTTGCAGGCCAGAACTGATGGCGCTGCCATGATTGCGGCGATAAAAGATGCTAGGCAGGGTTGGGGTGAGGTTTTGCAGTTTTACCATTCTTGGTATGCCGCACAAAATCTCATTGAAGTGACGAAGTCTTGGAGCATCGTTGGTCAGGATTTGTTAAGACACTACCAAGCTCAAAAAGAGGCATTGCGTGTGCAGGAGTTTTCTGATTTAGAGGCCTATGCTGCAGAAATGATGTTACGAGCAGACGTGGGGCCCTATATCCAAGCGCGCTTGGATGCACATTATCGGCATCTTTTGATCGATGAATTTCAGGATACCAACCCCTTGCAATGGCAAATCTTGCTTGCTTGGCTAGATGCTTATGAAGGGGCTGAACAGAATCGACCTAAAGTATTTTTGGTGGGAGATCCTAAGCAGTCTATTTATCGATTTAGGCGGGCTGATGTCCGGCTTTTCCAGGCGGCCAAAGAGTATCTCTGTGAGCACTACGAAGCTAGCTATTTACCTTTGAATGTTACGCGCCGCAATAGTGATGCTGTCCTTGCGGGAGTAAATCAAATTTTTCAAGCGAGTGTCTTGCCTGAGGGATATCCGTTCCAGGCCCAGTCAAGGCATCCGGATGCTCATGCAGTAGATGGGAAATTCCTTCGTTTACCTTTGATTCCCTATCCAGAATTAGAGACTCTCGAGCATCGCCAGGTTCTACTAGAAGCTTGTAGCCGACCGAATCAGATCCGTCTTATGCAGACGTATGAAGAAGCTTTTCAAGTAGGTCAGGTCATTCTCGGCTTGCGGCGTAATGAGGGTGTTGCATGGGAAGATGTCCTAGTTTTAGTTCGTAGCCGTACACATCTTGCTAGGATTCAACAAGCTTTTCGTGAGTTAAAAATTCCTCATGATGGGGCTAATCAAGGGGGCTTATTAAAAACCCTAGAGGCTGACGATTTAATCGCTTTACTGACTGTATTGCTCAGCCCGAAAAATAATTTGGCTCTGGCGCAGGTTTTACGCTCCCCGATTTATGCGTGGTCTACAGAACAGTTGACTGCTGCTCATCTTGAGATGCGCCAAGCTGATATAGATCATTTATGGAGCTATTTAGAAGCGCACCAAGGTCCTATTTACGAGCAATTAACAGCTTGGCGTCATCTAGCTCAGTTCCTGCCGGTACATGATCTGCTCGATCGCATCTACTTTGAGGCTCAATTGAGGCAAAAATATGCACAGGCTTGTAGTCCTCTACTGCGGGCTAAAGTGTTGGCTAACCTTGATGCCTTTTTGTCACTCGCTCTAGATATTGATGGGGGTCGTTATCCCAGTTTGGCTCGATTCATACAAGAGTTAAGAATCATCAAGCGTGGGGCTGAGCAGGAGAGTCCTGATGAAGGTGATGCTCATGAGGATTTTGCCGAAGATGTCGATGAGCCACTAGAGTTACCTTCACGCGTGAGAATCATGACTATTCATGCAGCCAAGGGTTTGGAGGCAGATTACGTGTTTTTACTCGATACTAATACGAAGCGTACCCATCAAGACCACACTGGAACACTGATGCAATGGTACCCTCAGGATTTGGGCCCGCGGCATCTAACTCCCTTCTATTCCAGTGCGCGTAAAGACCCATTACGTGATCAACTAAGATCTGAAGAGGAGCGTATCGCTGAATTTGAGCGCTGGAATTTGCTCTACGTGGCAATGACCCGGGCTAAGCGTAGTTTTTATTTGAGTGCTTGTGCCAATAAAGGTGAAGTCGGTTTAACAGATGGTAGTTGGTATCAAATTGCCTCGGCTGTGGGTATAGATGAATTACCCGTGGCTAATCAGGGTAGTCAGATAGAAATCTCTGATGAAATCAAAGCACCACAGAGTATTGAAGATTTCACAATTTTGCTCAAAGCGCAGAGCCCAGTGCGGATCATCGATCCAGCACCGATAGTGCTTGATTTTCAGTTACAACGACAACAGCAGATGATTGGTACGCATATGCATCGTATGCTTGAGTATTTGGCGCGCTATAAGTTGTTAAGTTCTGACAAGATCCCAGAATTAGAGTCTCTTTTGGCATGGTTGTCGATTGATAAAAAGTATGGAGAGCCTGCCTATCAGGCTATGCGACGACTTTTACAAGGCTCAATGGCGCAAAAAATCATGAGTCGTGATGATGATCTGCGTTCTTGGGAAGAGTGGGATTTTGTCGATGCTCAGGGGCAGTTAATCCGAATTGATCGTTTGATTGAGTTTTCGGATTCTTACTATTTACTAGACTATAAGTTGACGGTGCCTGCGCTGGGTAGTCCAGAGTTGCAGACGTATGAGAAACAGTTGGGTCGTTATTACGATGTGATTACCCGAGATTTGTCGAATAAACCTATTTTTGTCTATCTACTAGGGGCTGATCAGCAGTCTTATGAGTGGCGGCCAGATGCTCATACATAAAGATCAATACTCTATTGCTAGGGGAGAGGGACGAGCCAAACCCTCGGCACTGGAGGTAATTGGGTTTGGCTGCTTCGTTCCCGACCTGACCAGGTTGCCAAGCCGCCATGCGAGGAGGCCCGTCCATTGCCATTCTACTGCCTTTAGCTTGTAGAATGCTAAATATGTCAGCTCTCGCATTAGCCCGTAAGTGGCGTCCAAAAGATTTTTCAACCTTGGTTGGCCAAGACCACGTCGTCAAAGCCTTAAGTCATGCCTTGGATCAGCAACGCTTGCATCACGCCTGGCTATTTACAGGTACACGAGGTGTGGGTAAGACAACTATTTCTCGGATATTGGCTAAAGCCCTTAACTGCACCGGGGTCGATGGTCAGGGTTCGATGACCTCACAACCTTGCGGACAATGTCAAGCTTGTCTGGAAATTGATGCCGGACGATTTGTTGATTACATTGAGATGGATGCGGCGAGTAATCGTGGCGTGGAAGACATGGCGCAATTACTTGAAAAAGCGATGTATGCCCCGAGCAGTGCGCGCTTTAAGGTGTACATGATCGACGAGGTTCATATGCTGACGGGGCATGCATTTAATGCCATGCTTAAAACGCTCGAGGAGCCTCCTGAGCACGTCAAATTTATTTTGGCAACCACCGATCCACAAAAAATTCCTGTGACAGTTTTGTCACGTTGTTTGCAATTTAATTTAAAGCAGATGCCTGTCCCGGCGATTGTTGAGCATCTTGAAAAAATATTGAAAGCCGAGCAAGTGACTTATGAGCTACCGGCTTTGCGCATTTTGGCAAAAGGTGCGCAAGGCTCTATGCGTGATGCACTTTCTTTGACCGATCAGGCCATTGCTTATGCTGCCGGCCCAGTGACAGAGTCTGCGGTACGCAACATGTTGGGTACCCTGGATGAAAGCTTTCTTTTCAAGATTTTGGATGCGCTAGCAATCGGTGATGGGGCGACTTTGTTGACTGTTACTCAGGAGATGGGGCAGCGTAGCCTCTCTTTTTCTTTGGCCTTGGCAGATTTGGCGAGCTTATTACAAAAAATTGCGACTGCACAACTGGTCCCTTCGGCAGTTTTAGATGAATGGCCTGAGGCTAATGAAATCCGCCGCATTGCTGCAATTCTCAAAAAAGAGGATGCGCAGCTCTATTATCAAATTGCGATTACTAGTCGTGCAGATTTATCCTTGGCACCTGATGAGGAGACTGGTTTTTCAATAGCTCTTCTGAGAATGTTGACTTTTAAGCCGGGTGGTGGTGATCAGTCGCAGCGACCTAGTTTAGGGGCAGGCAAACATTCTGGCTCCACACCAGGAGCGATTCAAGCTAAGCAGGGGCAAGCAGTGCCTCAGGAGTCTGCTGCCACAAAAGGCGTTCAGCAGCCAGCACAAAGGTCATCGCAGAACCAGAATCAAGTCAGTGTGGCGAGTCAGGATGTCGACTGGCAAAGCTGGATGCGGGCTTTACCTGTGAGGGGCTTGGTGCAGCAGTTGGCATTTCAGACTGAATTACAGTCATGGCAAGATCAGGGTGCATCGGCTAAGGCTCTCGTGAAAGTGGCGATGCCGCAACTGGCGAGTACTGAAAACGTTAATCGTTTACAGGATGCATTGGGTATTCATTTGAATAAGACTGTCAAAATTCAAGTGGAGACAGGTAAAGTCAGTCAATCTATTGCTGCTGTTGAGGCAAAAATTAAACAAGAAAAGCAGGAAGACGCTGAACAAACTATTCAGAGTGATGATTTCGTGAAAACTCTAGAGGCGGAATTGGGAGCCAAAGTGATTCCTGGTTCCATTCGACCCCTACAATAAATTTGGAGATTGAATATGTTTAAGGGAAATATTGCAGGGCTTATGAAGCAAGCCCAACAAATGCAAGAAAATATGAAACGAGCTCAGGAGCAATTATCTCAACTGGAGGTGGTTGGTCAAGCTGGCGCAGGAGCTGTGAAGGTCACGATGACGGGCAAGCACGAAATTAAAAGGATTGAAATCTCCGAAGCAGCGATGGATGATCGTGAAATGCTAGAAGACTTATTGGTAACGGCCTGTGCAGAAGCTTTTAAGCAAGCTGAAGCGGTGGCGAATGAAAAACTATCGGGGGCTACTGCAGGTATGCCAATGCCCCCGGGGTTTAAATTACCCTTCTAATTGATTCGATACGCCTCATGGTCAACGATCCTCAAGATGCGCTCGCTCGCTTGATACAAGCATTAAAAGTGCTACCAGGCGTTGGTCCCAAGTCAGCCCAACGTATTGCCTTTCACCTTTTGCAGCATGATCGCTCTGGGGCTCAGTTGCTTGGACAAAGTCTACTGGATGCCGTCCAGACCATGCAACATTGTCAACAATGTAATACGTTTTCAGAGACTCCGGTTTGTACTACCTGCGCCGATGGGCGTCGTGACCCGAGTATTTTGTGTGTCGTTGAGACTCCCGCTGATCAATTGATGGTTGAGCAAACCTTAACTTACAAAGGCCTTTATTTTGTTCTCATGGGACGACTATCACCTTTGGATGGTCTAGGTCCTGATGAAATTCATTTACATCGTCTTTTGGCACGCATTGATCAATCACAAGGCG
The DNA here is from genome assembly GCF_018881775.1 of Polynucleobacter sp. MWH-Loch1C5. Taxonomy (GTDB): domain Bacteria; phylum Pseudomonadota; class Gammaproteobacteria; order Burkholderiales; family Burkholderiaceae; genus Polynucleobacter. The sequence goes on along the minus strand of NZ_JACVPR010000001.1, from coordinate 128,485 downwards.
TGATTCAGGAAGTGGTTTTAGCGACCAACTTTACAAGTGAAGGTGAGGCCACTGCCCATTACATCGGTGAGATGATGAAGGCGCGTGGTATTAAAGTCTCACGCATAGCTAGGGGCGTGCCTGTGGGCGGTGAGTTAGAGTACGTGGATGCGAGTACGCTTGCTCGAGCATTCATGGATCGTCGCTCAGTGGGATAATTTAACTTTAGAGAGGGAAACTATGCAGCAACCATGGTGGAAACAATTATTAATTGGTTTGGCTTTATTTTTAGCGGGCTACTTCATGTTTGGTGGTGGTCAGATCGGACAAGATAGTAATAAGCAGAGTCAATCTAAGGTTATTCAGAGCGTTTGATGCACATACTCATTGCTAACGATGATGGTTATTTAGCACCTGGCTTGTTAGCGCTTGTCGATGTCTTGCGTCCTCATGCGCAGCTCACCATCGTTGCTCCTGAGCAAAATCATAGTGGTGCATCGAACTCCCTAACTTTGTCGCGTCCTCTATCTGTACATTCTGTGACAGGAGGGGAGCGTGATGGTTTCATTTATATCAACGGTACGCCGACTGATTGTGTTCATATTGCTCTGACAGGTTTGCTAAAAACAAAGCCTGACTTGGTGGTTTCTGGCATTAATCAGGGCGAGAATATGGGTGAAGATGTGCTGTACTCTGGCACTGTAGCGGCTGCTACTGAAGGCATCATGTTTGGTATTCCGGCGATTGCTTTTTCTCAAGTGGATAAGGGTTGGAACAATTTGAGTGATGCCGCAAAAGTGGCGCGTGACATTGTTTTGCAACAAATCAAGCAGCCCATGGATGCGACTTTAAGTGCTACTCAAAAGCCGACACTTCTTAATGTCAATATTCCTAATTTACCCTATGAACAATTGCGTGAGAGATATCGAATTACCCGCTTAGGTAATCGCCATCATTCACAAAGTGTCATCATTCAGCAGAACCCTCGCGGTGAACCTATTTACTGGATTGGGCCACCTGGAGAGGTTAGAGATAACACACCAGGGACTGATTTTCATGCGATTGCTGAGAATTGCGTATCCATGACACCTTTGCAATTAGATCTTTCGCATCTGAATAAGCAAGCGGAACTGATTGAGCGTCGCTGGCATCCTGGCCAGCTCTAGGAGTCGTCTTGGTTAAAAAGGACCCCCGTCTAGACAAAGCCCGCCTTCAGCTTGCTGAGAAAGTAGCTAATGCGGGTGTGCGACACCCACAGATTTTGGGTGCGATAGCCACTGTCCCTAGACACGCATTTATTGATGAGGCTCTGGATTCTCGAGCTTATGAGGATTCTGCTTTGCCAATTGGCCATCAGCAAACGATTTCTAAGCCATCTGTCGTGGCGCGCATGATTGAGTTGCTCTATAAACCGAAAAAAGATCTCGGTAAAATTCTCGAAATAGGCACGGGTTGTGGTTATCAAGCCGCTTTATTGAGCTTGCTAGCGCAAGAAGTCTATTCCATTGAGCGTATCCGGCCATTGCATGATCTTGCACGTGCTAAGTTACGACCTTTTCGTATTCCTAACTTACGCCTCATTTATGGGGATGGCATTCGAGGTTTAGCGCAAGCTGCACCTTTTGATGGGATTATCCTGGCGGCAGCCGGTTTAGGTATTCCTGATCCGTTGCTTGATCAATTGGCGATTGGAGGACGCTTGGTTGCCCCTGTTGCCAAGAGTGAAGAAGAGCAACAGTTGGTAGTGGTTGAGAGAGTCAGTTCGCAACGTTATCAAAGAACCGTGCTTGAAGAAGTGTTTTTCGTACCATTACAATCAGGAACTATCTAAACAGTATGTCGAATGCAGCGATGAATTTACCTAAACAGCTAGCGCTAGTTTTCATGTTGGGCACTCTTGTAGCCTGCTCTAGCACACGTATGTCTCCTGCGCCGGTGGTTGATCGCACCTCTTCTAGAGCAAGCTCAGTCGAGCCTGCGCCCCCTGGTTTTTATCGTGTCAAGCGTGGCGATACGCTATTACGAATTGCCCTGGATCATGGACAATCTTATCGAGATATTGCTGAGTGGAATAATTTGAACGATCCTAATCTGATTGAGGTGGATCAATTAATACGTGTAGTACCACCTAAATCAAGCGCCAGGTTAGAAATACGTAAAGATAAACCTGAGCCACGTAAAGAGCCCGTTAAGCCTATTGCTGATGCCAACAAAGACCTCGCTAGAACAAAGCCTGAGCTGAAGTCTGAGCCTAAGCCAGAAGCTAAAGCACCCACGGTGGCAGACACAGCCCCTAAAGCCGATACGCTACCTTCGAGTAGTTTACGTTTAACTTGGCCATCTAAGGGCGAGGTGGTTGAAAGATTTGATGAGGGTAAAAATAAAGGGATAGGGATTGCAGGCAAAGAGGGTGATCCTATTCTAGCGGCTGCTGATGGTAAGGTAGTCTATGCTGGTAATAGCTTGAGGGGGTATGGTAATTTGGTGATTGTCAAACATGACAATACTTATCTGACTGCCTATGCTCACAATAAAACCCTGCTTGTTAAAGAGGGTGAAATGGTCAAGCGTTCACAAAGAATCGCTGAGATGGGTGCAACCGATGCGAATCGTACGAAGTTGCACTTTGAGTTACGTAAAAACGGTAAACCTGTCGACCCCACTGCTTACCTTCAATAGGAGCTTGGATGCCTAGCCACAAAGCAGAAGAGTTTCCTGGAAATGATTCTGAGCTAGACGATTTGTCACTGGCTTCAGAGGATTTGCCACAAGAAGCTCTCAAGGAAATACTTCAAGCAGAGTTATCGGCTGATCTAGTTCAGTTTTACCTCAATCAAATCGCCAGCAAACCCCTGTTGACGCCCGAGCAAGAGCTGCACTACTCAACTGCAGCAAAGCAAGGGGAGTTTGCTGCGCGGCAAATCATGATTGAGCATAACCTACGCTTGGTGGTGAGTATCGCTAAAGCGTATATGAATCGCGGTTTGCCATTACCCGACCTGATTGAAGAAGGTAATTTAGGTTTAATTCATGCCTTGGAGAAGTTTGAGCCAGAGCGGGGTTTTAGGTTTTCAACTTATGCCACATGGTGGATACGTCAAAATATTGAAAAAGCTATCATGAGCCAGGTGCGCACAGTTCGTTTACCTGTGCATGTGATCCGAGAAATTAACCAAGTATTGCGCGCTCGTCGTTACCTAGAGCAGGTCTTGGCGGGCGAAGGTCGCTTACCGGATGTGAGTGATATTGCCAGTTTGACAGGCAAAACGAGTGATGAGGTCACTGATATTTTGCTAACGGCAGAGCATGCCACATCCTTGGATGCGCCACGAGATATAGAGGCGCATAGTTCCTTATTGGATCTTTTGTCAGATGATCGTGCCTTGGCTCCTGAGCATGAGGTGGAGCGTCAACAAATTGAACAATTAATTCATGATTGGTTAAAAGGTTTGAAGGAGAATCAGCGATATATCGTGACACGCCGATATGGCTTGGATCAGAAAGAATCAGCGACTCTCGAAGAGTTGTCAGGTGAACTAGGCATTACTAAAGAGCGTATTCGCCAAATTCAGATGGAAGCCCTGGTGAAGTTACGACGCCATTTGGATAGTCACGGATTAGACCGTGGACAAATATTGGAATAAAACAGAGAGATATTTATGACGACTGTATTGGTGTTTGACATTGAGACAATTCCTGATGCCCATGGTATACGTCGTCTAGAGGATTGGCCTGCAAGTATGTCTGATCTTGAAGTGATTCAAAAAGCTCAGGCACAGCGCTTGGAGAAATCAGGTACTGACTTTATGCCTCTACATTTACAGCAGATTGTCGCCATCTCGTGTGTGATTCGTCGCACCACACGAGAAGGGCAGCCCCAGTTTAAAGTGGGTAGCCTAGGCAATGAGCAGAGTACTGAAAAAGAGTTGGTGCAAGCTTTTTTTGATTTGATTGAAAAATATACGCCACAACTTGTGTCGTGGAATGGCAGTGGTTTTGATTTACCAGTCTTGCATTATCGCGCCCTCATTCATGGAATCAATGCCTCAAGATATTGGGAGATGGGCGAGAGTGGTGAGGTTGATAGTCGTGACTTTAAGTGGAACAACTATATCAGTCGATATCACATGCGACACATTGATCTCATGGATTTACTAGCTAAATTCTCCGGTAGAGCCAACGCACCCTTAGACGCATTAGCCAAATTATGTGGGTTCCCGGGCAAGATGGGTATGGATGGTTCACAGGTATGGCAGGGCTTTTTAGATGGAAAAATTAAAGAAATCAGAAACTATTGTGAGACTGATGTTGTGAATACCTATTTGTTATACGCTCGTTTTCAAAAAATGCGTGGCGGATTTTCTGATTTGGAATATGAAGAAGAAATCAAATTTATACAAGCTGAGTTAAGTAAAGAGTCCAAGACGCCGGCCGGTGGCTTCTGGACAGAATACTTGGCAGGCTTTCAAAGTCATTAAACTCTAATTTTTCCATCATACAGATCATCTTGAAACCTGTTTTTGTTGAATCCATTGATTTAGATGCACAAGGCGTTGCACGCCTTGTCAACGAGGATGGTTCGCCAGGTAAGGTCATTTTTATTGACGGCGCATTACCAGGTGAATGGGTCACTTATCGTAGCTATCGTAGTAAAAAAAGTTATGAGCAGGCCAATCTTGTAGAGGTACACAAACCGAGCGCTTTAAGAGCGCAACCTGCTTGCTCATTTTTCGGCCGCTGTGGGGGTTGTTCTATGCAGCATCTTGATCCTCGAGCGCAATTAGCGATCAAACAGCGCGTGCTTGAGGATAATCTTTGGCATCTTGCCAAAGCAAAACCAGAAGTTCTCTTGCGACCCATAGCCGGCCCCGCATGGCAATATCGTTATCGTGCGCGCATGTCGATTCGACATCTCGATAAAAAAGGCGTGCTGATTGGGTTTCATGAAAAGAAGAAAAGCTTCATCGCTGATATGACGTCTTGTCAGATATTGCCTAAAAAGGTGTCTGACTTGTTGCCTGCCTTGCGCGAGCTGATTGCTCAACTTTCTATTTCTGATCGTATTCCTCAGCTAGAGATGGCTGTCGGGGAGTCCGATTCTGGTGAATTACTCATTATTTTGGTTTTAAGACATCTAGAAGCTTTTTCAGATCTTGATCTAATTCATTTGAAGGGTTTTCAAGAAAAACACGGTGTCCGTCTGTGGTCGCAGGCAAAGGGGCCGGATACGGTCAAGCCGCTTGATGGGCACTATGACAAGCTCTGCTATCGCATGCCCGAGTTTGGTATTGAGATGCCATTTAAGCCGACTGATTTCACGCAGGTAAATCATCAAATTAATCGTGTCTTAGTTGGTAAGGCTGTACGCTTACTTAATCCTCAAAAGAACGAGCGTGTACTTGATTTGTTCTGTGGTATTGGCAATTTCACATTACCAATAGCCACTCTGGCTCATGAGGTTTACGGTATCGAGGGGAGTGAGTTGTTAACTCAAAGAGCCAAAGAAAACGCAATAGCCAATGGCTTGGGTGATCGCGTGCATTTTTCTTGCGCTAATTTATTCGAGGTGACACCGGAGATAGTCAAATCCTGGGGGCTGGCATCTAAATGGTTGATTGATCCACCACGAGATGGTGCGGTAGCGCTGGCTCAGGCATTGGCTAGTTTGCACCAATCGGAGAATCCAAGTGATCGAGCTTATTTGCCGCAAAGAATCGTATATGTGTCGTGTAATCCAGCAACCCTAGCTAGAGATGTGGGTATTTTGGTGCACACGGCTGGATATCAGTTAAAGCAGGCTGGGGTGGTCAATATGTTCCCTCACACTTCGCACATTGAGTCTATAGCTATTTTCGAACGCAATGAGCGTTCATAAATAAAAAGCCAGGTTTCCCTGGCTTTTCTTGTATAGACAAACTACTCTGTCTGATTGTTAATTACTCGCGGTCTCCGCCAAAAATACCCAAGAGTGCCAACAAGTTGCTGAATACGTTGTAAACGCTCAAGTAGACGCTCAATGTAGCAATCACATAGTTGGTCTCGCCACCGTTGATGATGCGTTGAATATCAACCAAGATAAAGGCTGAGAAGATCGCGATAGCCAGAACGCTGATTGTGATCATCAAGGCGGGCATCTGTAACCAAATATTGGCAACTGCGGCGATGATGAGCAGAATGACTCCAGCAAACAACCATTTACCTAGGCCTGCGGAAAGATCCTTTTTGATCGTGCCGGCTAAGCTTGCCATACCAGCAAAGATGATGGCTGTACCACCAAATGCCGTCATGATGAGGCTGGCGCCATTACTAAATCCTAGGATGGATCCCACTAGACGTGAGAGCATCAAGCCCATAAAGAATGTGAAGCCCAATAGAAGAGCTACACCAAGACCGCTATCTTTGTTGCGCTCAATGGCCCAGAAGAAGCCAAATGCGACCGCCATGAAGACGATAAAGCCTATAAATGGATTGTTTCCAAAGAATGAAAATCCTGTTGCAACACCAATCCATGCTCCTAATACGGTTGGAACCATAGACAAAGCCAAAAGGGCATAGGTGTTACGTAACACCCGGTTACGGACTTGAACGCTAGTAGTCGCGCTGCCGTGCCCAAAACCATAAGTGTTTAAATCGCTCATGTTTACTCCTTAATAAAACCCACCATGGGTATGCTCTAAGTATAGACATTTCCTATGAATTTCAAGTCTTTTTGATAGTTGATAGCCGATTGTGGGATTCTTTAGTGGCTAAAAACTGAAAAGAGACGCTGATGCACCCTTGTGCCCTTAAATTTCCTTTGTAAATCAACGATTTTAGGAACTCAAATTTTAGAGTAGAAACCCTTAAAACTGTATAATCATGGGTTTTAAACCTATCTATCTTGGAGTTTTAACATGGCAATTGAGCGCACCTTATCAATCATTAAACCGGATGCAGTCGCGAAGAACGTGATTGGTCAGATTTATGCGCGTTTTGAAGCAGCGGGTTTGAAGGTGGTGGCCGCTAAGATGGCTCATCTTTCTCGCGCTGAAGCAGAGCAGTTCTACGCTGTGCACAAAGAGCGTCCTTTCTTTAAAGACTTGGTTGATTTCATGATTTCAGGTCCAGTCATGATTCAAGTTTTACAGGGTGAAGGTGCGATTGCTAAGAATCGTGAGCTCATGGGGGCTACTGATCCTAAGAAGGCTGATAAGGGTACGATTCGTGCAGATTTCGCTGACAGTATCGATGCGAATGCTGTTCATGGTTCAGATGCACCTGAAACTGCAGCAGTGGAAGTAGCATTCTTCTTCCCTGGCATGGAAATTTTTGCCCGTTAATTACTCTTGACTCAGCCACGCATCAACTTATTGGATTTTGATTCTGAGGGCCTGACTCAATACATAGCAGGCCTTCAAGAGAAACCTTTCCGAGCAAAACAGTTGATGCGTTGGATTCATCAAAGGGGTGAGTCCGAAATTTCTCAAATGAGTGACTTAGCGAAGGCTTTTCGCGAGTCTTTAGCAGAGAAAGCCCAAATCCAAGCTTTACCCATTGTGTCTGATCAGCGCGCTAGTGATGGCACGCGCAAATGGCTCTTAGATGTCGGTCAGGGTAATGCGGTGGAGATGGTTTACATCCCTGAGGATGATCGAGGTACTTTGTGTATTTCGTCTCAGGCAGGGTGTGCGGTGAACTGTAAATTTTGCTCAACAGGTCGCCAAGGTTTTTCCAGAAATTTAAGTCTGGCGGAAATCATCGGTCAGTTATGGCTTGCCGAACATAGCATGCGTCGCGACCCTGATGCTGTTAAACGGATCGATTTGGATAATCAGTCTGAGCATGAGGGGCGCATCATTTCCAATGTGGTGATGATGGGTATGGGCGAGCCCTTACTCAATTATGGACCTGTGGTTGGGGCAATGCGCTTGATGCTCGATGACAATGCTTATGGTCTCTCGCGTCGTCGTGTCACCTTGTCGACCTCAGGTGTAGTACCTATGATGGCTCGTTTGGCCAAGGATTTGCCAGTTGCGCTAGCCGTTTCTTTGCATGCGCCGAATGATCAATTGAGAGATGAGTTGGTGCCTCTGAATAAAAAATATCCACTCAAAGAATTAATGGCTGCGTGTGTCGATTATTTGCCTTATGCGCCACGCGACTTTCTGACCTTTGAGTATTGCATGCTCGATGGTGTGAATGACACTGATGAGCATGCTAAGCAACTCATCGCGCTCGTTAAAAGTATTCCTTGTAAATTAAATTTAATCCCCTTTAATCCATTTCCTGATTCGGGTTTATTAAAGTCAAAACCAGAGCGAGTTCAAACATTTGCTAAGCGTCTTTTAGATGCTGGCATTGTCACTACCGTTAGAAAGACGCGTGGTGATGATATCGCTGCCGCCTGTGGTCAGTTGGCGGGGGATGTCAAAGATAGAACTAATTTACGTGGCAGAATGCAAAGCATCAAAGTTGGAGACATTGGTAGAGGTTTATGAGTCAAGAGATTGTCCGTCGTCGCTCTTTACAAGCCGTGATTCGTTGGCAAGATCAGGTCGTCACCGTAGGTGGCGATGCGCCTATTCGAGTGCAGTCGATGACCAACACTGATACCGCTGATGTGATTGGTACTGCCATTCAAGTCAAGGAACTGGCAAAAGCAGGTTCGGAGATTGTTCGTATTACCGTCAACACGCCAGAGGCTGCCAAGGCTGTTCCAGAAATTCGTGAACAGCTCGATAAGATGGGGGTTTATGTACCGCTCGTGGGCGACTTTCATTACAACGGTCACACGCTATTAAAAGACTACCCAGCTTGCGCGCAGACTCTCTCTAAGTACCGAATTAATCCAGGTAATGTCGGGCAGGGGGCTAAGCGAGACCTGCAGTTTGGTCAAATGATTGAATTGGCTTGTCGCTATGAGAAGCCGATCCGTATTGGGGTCAACTGGGGTAGCTTAGACCAAGATTTATTAGCTAAATTGTTGGACGAAAACGCGCTTCAAGCTGCCCCTCAACAGTTGAATGAAGTGATGGCTGAAGCTTTAATTCGTTCGGCATTAGATTCTGCTAGTCGTGCCCAGGAATTAGGCATGCCAGCTCATCAGATTACTTTGTCATGTAAGGTCAGCGCTGTGCAAGATCTGATTCGTGTTTATCGAGATCTTGCCAAGCGTTGTGACTATCCTTTACACCTGGGGCTCACTGAGGCCGGGATGGGAAGTAAAGGGATTGTGGCTTCAACAGCGGCTTTAGCTGTGTTATTACAAGAAGGCATTGGCGATACGATTCGTGTTTCTTTGACTCCTGAACCAGGGGCCCCTCGCGAAAATGAGGTCATCGTAGCTCAGGAAATCTTGCAGACTATGGGTTTGCGTAACTTCACGCCCATGGTTATTGCCTGTCCTGGCTGTGGTCGGACGACGAGCACGTACTTCCAAGAATTAGCTGCGAAGATACAGAGTTATTTACGTCATCAGATGCCTATCTGGAAATCTGAGCATCCAGGTGTTGAAGCGATGAATGTGGCAGTCATGGGCTGTATTGTGAATGGCCCAGGTGAAAGTAAGCACGCCAATATTGGTATTTCTCTACCAGGCACTGGAGAATCTCCAGCAGCCCCAGTATTTGTAGATGGCGTCAAAGTTAAAACCTTAAGGGGTGAGACAATTGCTGAAGATTTTCAAGCCATCGTTGATGACTACGTGAAAAAAACCTATCCGAAGAAATAAAAGACATATGAGTCAAGATAAAAATAACAAAATTGTTGGCTTGCGTGGCATGAATGATGTCTTGCCCACTGACGCACATCTTTGGCAGCATTTGGAAGCTGCGATCGAAGGTTTGGTGCGTGCCTATGGCTACACTCAAATTCGGACACCGATACTCGAGCAAACCGCGCTATTTAAGCGTGGTATTGGTGAAGTGACTGATATTGTTGAAAAAGAAATGTATTCCTTTGAGGATAGTTTGAATGGTGAGCAGTTGACCTTACGTCCTGAGGGTACCGCCGCTGCAGTACGTGCTGTGATTGAGCATAATCTTCTTTACGATGGCCCTAAGCGTCTTTGGTACACCGGGCCTATGTTTCGACATGAACGCCCGCAGCGCGGTCGTTATCGTCAATTTCATCAATTGGGGATTGAGGCCTTAGGCTTTGCTGGGCCTGATATTGATGCTGAGATTATCTTGATGTGTCAGCGTTTATGGGATGACTTGGGTCTTGTGGGTGTGCGGCTTGAGCTCAACAGCTTGGGACAAGCTGCGGAGCGACACGCTCATCGCCAAGCGCTGGTGGCTTACTTTGAAAATCATAAAGATCAATTGGATGAAGATTCGCAAAGACGTCTACATACCAATCCTTTGAGAATTTTGGATACCAAAAATCCTGCCCTCAAAACTTTGGTTGAGGACGCGCCAAAACTGATTGACTATTTAGGTGCAGAGTCTTTGGCACATTTTGAGGCAGTGCAATCCTTGCTGAAAGCCAATAATGTGCCATTTAAGATTAATCATCGCTTGGTTCGCGGTTTGGACTATTACAACTTGACCGTATTTGAATGGGTGACCGATCAATTGGGAGCTCAAGGAACCATCGCTGGTGGCGGGCGCTATGACCCATTGATTGAGCAAATCGGGGGTAAGAGTGCCCCTGCTTGTGGTTGGGCCATGGGGATGGAAAGAGTATTGGAGCTCATGAAAGAGCAGCAGGTATTGCCTGAGGTGGAAGCTACATGCGATGTTTATGTCTTACACCAGGGTGGGGAGACACTCACTACGGCCATGGTGTCTGCTGAGCGGTTGCGCTCAGTGGGTATTGATGTTGTTTTACATTGTGCGCCTGATGGTCAGGCAGCCAGTTTTAAGTCGCAAATGAAGAAGGCGGATAATAGCGGTGCAGCCTTGGCACTTATTATTGGGCCCGATGAGCTGGCTCAGAATGTAGTGCAGCTGAAGAATTTAAGAGCGCAAGCGCCACAGGAAGCCATTGCAATCGATCAGTTGGTTGATGTGGTCATTGAGCGTTTAGTTTCATTAGACGAGTAGTTCATCAAAAGAGTACTTATTGGATACCTTATGCACTTTAATTTAGAAGAACAAGAACAGTTAGCAGAGCTGAAGGCTTGGTGGAAGCAGTATGGTAAATGGTTGCTTGCGATAGCAGTAATTTTGGCTCTGTCCTATAGTGGCTATGTATCTTGGAACTGGTGGCAAAACCGTCAGGCTGTGGCGGCAAGTAAGTTGTATGAAACATTGTTGCAGTCAGCTGTCAAACAGGATTTACCGGGTACTTTGAGAGCTGCAGAGGACTTGCAAAAAGGGTATTCGGGAACAGCTTATGCAGGTATGGCTGGCCTTGTGACAGCGCAACTTGCAAATGCTGCTGGTGATTTAGGCGCTGCTCAAAAACAATTGCGTTGGACTATGGAAACAGCTCAATCAGATGCGCATCGTGATTTAGCGAGAAGTCGTTTGATTTCTATTTTGATTGACCAGGGTGATTTTGCGAATGCCGAAAAGTTAGCTGATCAGTCTGCCTCTAAAGCTTTTGCACCACTCATGTTGGAACGCAAAGGGGATGTTTATTTAGCTCAGGATCGTCAAGATCAAGCTCGTGAACAATATCAAAAAGCTTGGGACTTGCTGAGTAAAAACGCAGACGCTGCCGACGAGGCTAAACGTTTATTGAGAATCAAATTAGAGGCTGTAGGGGGCCGTTCATGAAAAAACTCACATCAGCTTTATGGGCTGTGACGCTGACGAGTCTTTTATTAGGCTGTTCTAGTCCTAAAAAACGTGTACCAGCAGACTTGGTCAAGTTTGAAGAAAAAGTCACCATCAGCCAGGTGTGGTCTAAGAGTGTCGGTAAATCTGAGCGACACATGATGCAGCCTGTCGTTGTTGGTGATTATGTTTACACAAGCGCGGGTAATGGAACCGTCTCAAAACTGGAAGTGCTCACTGGTAAGGTGGCATGGGAAGTGAAGGCCCCTGGAGAGTTATCGGCTGGACCAGGAAGTGATGGCTCAGTGACTGTGGTCGGCTCTAACAAGGGTGATGTATACGCTTTTGATGTGGATGGTAAGTTGATCTGGCAAGATAAGGTCGGTGCTGAGGTTCTCACAGAGCCACTTTTGATGATGGGACTCGCCATCATTCGCACGACAGATAACCGTTTCATTGCTTATGATGTCAAATCTGGTAAACGTCGTTGGACTTATGTAAGAACACAGTCACCTTTATCCATTAGAGCCAGCTTCGCCATGGTGCCTGTTGCTGCAGACGCCTTTGTGACCGGTTTTTCAGGTGGCAAGATGGGAGTCATAGCCGCTGCCTCAGGTGGTTTGCTATGGGAAACCTCAGTCTCTTTCCCCAAAGGCTTTTCTGAAATCGAACGCATGACTGATGTGGTTGCTGCACCGACTCTGGTCGGTCGTCGACTCTGTGCAGTGGCTTTTCAGGGAAGAATCACTTGCGGTGATTTAAATACAGGTAACTTGCTCTGGGCGAAAGATTTTTCTAGCTATTCCGGTACCGCTCAATCGCAGGATTTTGTCTTTGCTGCCGATGAAAAGTCTCATGTGGTCGCTTTCCGAGCCAATGACGGTGTGGAAGTCTGGCGTAATGAAAATATGACCTTTAGAGATGTGGGTGCGCCACTAGCCGTGGGACGTTTATTGATCATGGGAGATCAGCAGGGCTATATTCATCTCTTAGATCAATTGAATGGTCAGACTGTGGCACGGACACGTGTGGATAGCAGTGGTGTCGGTGCTAGACCTGTGGTGGCCGGAGGTCTTCTGATTGTGCAATCTCGTGGTGGCAGTCTAGCTGCTTATCAAATCAAATAAATTAATAGACTGGCCTACGTTTCATGAAACCTGTCATTGCCATAGTTGGCCGTCCTAACGTCGGCAAATCGACACTCTTTAATCGTTTAACCAAGAGTCGTGATGCCTTAGTGGCTGATTTTGCAGGTCTGACACGCGATCGACATTACGGTAATGGCCGCATGGGTGATCGTGAATTTATCTGTATTGATACGGGTGGCTTTGAGCCTGTTGCTAAAACTGGCATCTTAGCTGAGATGGCTAAGCAAACCAAGCAAGCGGTCGTTGAAGCAGATATTGTGATTTTTTTGGTGGATGCTCGTCTGGGGATGGCGCCACAAGATCGTGTGATTGCCGATTTTTTACGTAAAACGGGTCGCCCTGTCATTCTAGCTGTGAACAAAGCAGAGGGCATGACCCATGCGGTGGTTGCAGCAGATTTTTATGAGTTAGGTCTTGGTGAGCCTATTTCTATCTCTTCAGCGCATGGTGATGGTGTTCGCGCCATGATTGATGAGGCCTTGGATAGTTTGAATCTCCCAGAAGAAGATGAAGATGAAGCTCAAGAAAAGGCCATGCGCATTGCCGTGGTAGGTAGACCTAACGTCGGTAAATCAACTCTGATTAATACTTTAATTGGTGAAGAACGTGTGATTGCCTTCGATATGCCAGGTACGACACGGGATGCTATTGAGGTACCTTTTACACGGGGTGGTAAGCCTTACGTCTTGATTGATACGGCGGGTTTACGTCGCAAGGGTAAAGTTTTTGAGGCGATTGAGAAGTTTTCAGTGGTTAAGACTTTGCAAGCGATCGCTGATGCCAATGTGGTTGTTTTAATGTTAGATGCTCAGCAGGATATCTCTGAGCAAGATGCCCACATTGCAGGATTTATTGTCGACGCAGGTCGTGCGCTTGTTATCGCGGTGAATAAGTGGGATGGTCTTGATGATTATGCGAAAGAACGGGCCAGGCTCGAAATCGCTCGAAAGTTGAGATTTTTGGATTTTGCCAATGTGCATCCGATTTCTGCCAAGAAAGCATTTGGTCTTAAAGAATTATTTAAAGATATAGACTCTGCCTATGCTGCGGCTATGGCTAAATTACCTACGCCTAAATTGACCCGTATTTTGGGTGAGGCGGTAGAGTTTCAACAGCCTAAGCGTTCAGGCATGTCCCGACCTAAGATGCGATATGCCCATCAGGGTGGCTCTAATCCACCGATTGTGGTGATTCACGGCAATTCATTAGACGCCGTGACTGATAGTTACAAGCGTTACTTGGAAGGGCGTTTTAGGGATGCCTTTAAGCTCAGGGGTACACCGCTGCGCCTTGAGTTCAGAACGAGCCATAACCCTTACGCTGACCCTGATAAATCGCAGAAAAAGCGCCGCCGATAAATTTTTGAGTGGTTTGGGTACACTTTAGGGGTAATATTTTTTTAATAGCAAGACTCCACACCATTAACAACAAAGAAGGAGCAGGCATGAATAGTAATAAAGGCCAATTGTTGCAAGATCCGTTTCTGAATGCGCTACGCAAGGAGCACATTCCCGTTTCTATTTATCTCGTCAACGGTATCAAACTACAGGGCAATATCGAGTCATTCGACCAGTACGTCATTTTGTTGCGTAATACAGTGACTCAAATGGTCTATAAACACGCGATTTCGACGGTAGTCCCAGCACGAGCTGTTGGATTTCGTGTAGACGAGGAAACCCCAGCTTCCTAAGCCTATGCAGCCTGCAAGAGCCGCGTTGGTCGGTATAGATCCCGGCGGTAAACCAGACTTCGCTGAAAGTATGGCTGAACTCGGTCTGTTAGCCAGCAGTGCTGGTTCAGAACCGGTGATGACGCTTATCGGAAAGCGTGCAAAACCAGACCCTGCGTATTACATGGGCTCAGGTAAAGCGACCGAGTTACGCGAACAAATGGACGCCCATCAGGCCGATATTGCTATATTCAATCATGCCTTAAGTCCAGTTCAGCAAAGAAATTTAGAAAGACATTTAAAGCGCCACGTTATTGATCGTACGGGCTTGATCTTGGACATCTTTGCGCAGCGTGCGAAGAGTCATGTGGGTAAAACTCAAGTTGAATTAGCGAATGTGCGCTATCAAGTTTCACGTCTCGTGAAGGCTTGGAGTCACCTTGAGCGGCAAAAGGGTGGTATTGGTATGCGTGGGGGTCCAGGTGAGACTCAAATGGAGTTGGACCGACGTATGCTAGAGAATAAGGCGAAGCGCTTGCAAGCTGAATTGGCTAAGTTACAAAAACAACAGGCGACTCAGAGAAGGGCGCGCGAACGTCGTGATGTTTTTTCAGTTTCATTGGTCGGTTATACCAATGCAGGCAAGTCTACGCTTTTTAATGCCTTGACTAAAGCCGGTACCTATGCGGCTGATCAGCTTTTTGCGACCCTAGATACTACCTCGCGCAAAATTTATTTACCAGAAGCGGGTCAGGCGGTACTGTCCGATACCGTCGGTTTTATTCGTGATTTGCCGCACCAGTTGGTGGAAGCCTTTCGTGCCACTCTTGATGAGACCGTGCGTGCTGATTTGCTGTTACATGTTGTTGATGCCTCGAGTTTTGATCGACAACAACAAATGCTCGAGGTAGATAAAGTCTTGGCTGAAATACAAGCTGATCAATCCCCGCAATTAATTGTGGTTAATAAGATTGATCGCGTGCCTGCTTTGATGGCGCGCGGCCCAGTTTTACGCTACCACAGGGACGGTCGGCCAGCCGCCATCTATGTATCTGCAAAAGATGGGATTGGTTTAGATCTTCTGCGTGAGACCCTCGCAGAGATTGCAAAGAACACTGCTAGAATGAAGCCAAGTGAGGAGACAAGTAGCGTGGCTGATTTTGAGCAGGAAGTGCCAGTGAAACGCTGGGAGTCTCTTGATTTTTATCATTCCCGTACAGGGGTATATTCGCCACATGATGCGTAAACTAATTGAAATCTTTTCCGTGAATGATCCGGGCTGGGGTAATAATCACCAGTCTGATCCAAAACGTCCTGAAAATAATAATGAGCAAAAGCCTGCTGACGATCAGCGACGCAGACCGCAGCGCGCCGACGGCCCACCTGATTTAGATGAATTGTGGCGTGATTTTAATCAGCGTCTCAATCAAATCTTTAAGGGTAAAAATGGGGGTGGCGGTAATCAACCCCCCAGAAAAGGTTCTGGTGGCGAGATGATGAAACCCGGCATTGGTGCCGGTGTCATTGTTGGGGTTGCGTTTGCGGTTTGGCTCTTCAGTGGGTTTTTCATGATTCAAGAAGGTCAAACAGGGGTTGTGCTCCAATTTGGTAAATACAGCTATTCAACCAATCCTGGAATTAACTGGCGCTTACCTTGGCCGATTCAATCGCATGAAGTTGTCAATATTTCCTCTATTCGTTCTGTGGAAGTCGGACGTGCTGCTGTGATTAAGGCGTCTAATTTAAAAGATTCATCGATGCTCACAGAAGACGAGAACATTATTGATGTTCGCTTTGCGGTTCAATATCGTCTGAAAGATGCGACTGAGTATCTCTTTAATAATCGTGATCCCGATGGTGCAGTGATTCAAGCTGCTGAAACCGCTGTGCGTGAAATCGTGGGTAAGAGTCGTATGGATGACGTACTCTATGAAAATCGCGAAAAGCTTGCAATTGATTTGAGTTTGTCTATTCAAGCGATTTTGGATACCTACAAAGCAGGTATTTTTGTTACCAGTGTGACCGTGCAAAACGTACAGCCACCTGAGCAAGTTCAGGCTGCATTTGATGATGCTGTCAAAGCAGGTCAGGACCGCGAGCGTCTGAAGAATGAAGGCCAAGCTTATGCCAATGACATTATTCCAAAGGCCAAGGGTGCTGCCGATCGTCTGATGCAAGAAGCCGAAGGTTATAAAGCGAAAGTTGTTGCCACAGCTGAAGGTGATGCGACTCGATTTAAGCTCATTCAAGCCGAATATGCTAAGGCTCCTCAGGTCACACGTGAGCGCATGTATATCGATGCGATGCAGGAAATCTATAACAATGTCACCAAGGTGATGGTCGACTCTAAGTCAGGCACAGGTAATTTGCTTTACTTACCACTTGATAAATTGATTCAGCAAGTCACCCCGGGCGCAACTTCCCAGGTGACGGGTACAAGTCCAGTGATTAATCCACCATTGAACTCAACTAACCCTATCAGCACCGGTTCAGTAAACAATAATAATTCCGCGAACTCAAGTTCGACGACAGTTAGAGATAGCGGTCTAAGAAGTCGTGATCGTGAGCGTTAGGAGACCATATGCCGAATAGAATTTTTCCTCTCATCATTGGCTTTTTTATATTTCTAGGTCTTGCTTCGTCTACTATTTTTGTAGTGGATCAGCGCCAATATGCGGCAGTCTTTGCCTTTGGCGAGCTCAAGCGAGTCATCGAGGAGCCTGGTTTACAGTTTAAGTTGCCGCCCCCATTTCAAAGTGTTCAGTTCTTTGAGAGACGTATTTTGACGATTGATACGCCAGATGCTGAGCGTTTCATTACTGCGGAAAAGAAAAATCTCCTGGTGGATTCTTATGTGAAGTGGCGGATTGTGGAGCCACGTAAATTCTTTATTAGTTTCCGTGGTGATGAGCGCATGGCTCAGGATCGACTCAATCAACTGGTGAAGTCAGCCTTGAACGAGGAGTTCACCAAGCGAACAATTCGTGAAGTCATTTCTTTGCAGCGTGAGCAGGTGATGCAGAATATTCGCAAGAAGGTTGCCGAAGAATCTGCTGACATAGGCATTGAAATTGTCGACGTACGTCTAAAGCGCATCGACCTCTTGCCAGAAATTAGTGATTCAGTGTTCCGTCGTATGGAGGCCGAGCGTAAACGCGTGGCGAATGAGTTGCGCTCAACGGGTTCTGCTGAGTCTGAAAAAATTCGTGCCGATGCCGAGCGCCAACGCGATATCATATTGTCTAGAGCGTATCGCGACGCACAAAAGATTAAAGGTCAAGGTGATGCCCGCGCTACTGCTCTGTATGGAGAGTCGTTTGGCCGTGACCCGCAATTTGCTCAGTTTTATCGAAGCCTAGAGGCTTATCGTGCAAGCTTTAAGACCAAGCAAGATTTGATGGTGATGGAGCCAAATTCTGAATTTTTGAAGTTTTTAAGAAGCAGTCGTCCACAATAGTGGGGCTGAAAAATGAATGAATCGTTGGCTATTACCCGAGCAGATTGCAGACATTCTGCCTGCGCAAGCTCGTAAAATTGAAGACTTACGTCGTGGCATGTTAGATCGTGCTCGTGCCTATGGGTACGAGCTCGTGATGCCCCCGATGTTGGAGTATCTGGATTCTTTGATCACTGGAACCGGACAAGATCTCAATCTCAAAACATTTAAGTTAGTCGATCAGTTATCTGGCCGAACTCTAGGTCTGAGAGCCGACATCACTCCCCAAGTAGCCCGTATCGACGCACACATTCTGAATCGTGACGGTATTACACGTCTCTGCTATGCGGGCCCTGTATTACATACCAAAGCTTCTCCCGGTAATGCCTCGCGCGAACAATTACAGTTTGGTGCCGAGATTTATGGTTACCCTGCCTGGGAAGCTGATCTCGAAGTTCAGCGTTTGCTCAATGAGTTGTTAGGGTGGGCTCAAGTTGGCTCAGTCACCTTTGATTTGGGTCATGCCGATATATTACCTAGCTTATTACAGGGGCAGTCTTTGACTGTTGATGAGCTAGAGGCAATTTATGAATCACTGCAGAGTAAGGATATTAGTGCGCTTCAATTGGCCATCGCAAAACTGCCTAAAGAGATCGCCCAGGCTATCCTAGCTCTTAATGAATTGAGTGGTGAGGCTAAGTCAGTTTTGGCTGAGGCTAAAAAGCGCTTACCTCAGCGCTGTGTCGCCGCGTTGGATGAGTTATTGCGCATGAGTGAGGCTCTAGGGTCCCTAAGTGATGCACCGCAGGTCAATATTGACCTGGCGGATATGCGTGGCTACCAGTACCACAGCGGGGTCATGTTTGCTTGCTATGTGGCTGGCTCACCTTCGGCTATCGCTCGAGGCGGTCGTTATGACCATGTGGGCCAAGCATTTGGCCGCTCCAGACCAGCAACTGGTTTTTCCTTAGATATCATTACATTAGCTTCATTATCTAAATTGAATTCTAAGAAAAATGCGATTCAGGCACCTTTGTCTGGTGATCAAACATTACAAGACGCCATACAAAAACTACGAGTTGCTGGGGAAATTGTTATCCAAATGGCTCCTGATCGTTTGGTAGATGCCGAGGAGTTTGTCTGCGATCGAACTTTGGTTCTCGAAAAAGGTGCTTGGGTAGTCCGTCCAAGAGCGTAAAATGCACCTTTTGTGATTTTTTCAATTAATCTTAAATTTAAGCGTTTATGTCTGTTCAAAAAAATGCCGGTCAAACCGGCCGTAATGTTGTTGTGATTGGAACCCAGTGGGGTGATGAAGGTAAGGGCAAGATTGTTGACTGGTTGACCGATCATGCAAGTGCAGTGGTTCGTTTCCAGGGCGGACATAACGCAGGTCACACACTCATTATTAATGGTCAGAAGACCATTTTGCGACTCATTCCATCAGGCATTATGCGCCCCGGTGTGATTTGCTACATCGGTAATGGCGTGGTTTTATCGCCCGAGGCCTTGTTCAAAGAAATCGGTGAACTTGAAGCGGCTGGCGTTGATGTGCGCTCACGTTTGCGTATTTCTGAAGCAACTACTTTGATCCTGCCTTATCACGTGGCTATTGATCATGCTCGTGAAGCCAAACGTGGCCAGGCTAAGATTGGTACTACAGGGCGTGGTATTGGCCCCGCTTATGAAGACAAAGTGGCGCGTCGCGCATTACGCGTTCAAGATTTATTCTTTCCAGAGCTGTTCTCGCAAAAGTTACAAGAAAACTTGGAATACCATAACTTTGTATTGACGCAATACTTCAAAGCACCTGCTTTGGATTTTGCTCAAGTCAGAGATCAAATGTTAGGCTATGCAGCGCAGTTAAAGCCTCTCGTTGCAGATGTGTCTAATGAATTAGATCAAGCTCAAAAAGCGGGTAAAAGTTTGTTATTTGAGGGAGCCCAAGGCGCCTTGCTCGATATCGATCATGGTACCTATCCATTTGTGACTTCCTCGAACTGTGTGGCTGGTAATGCCGCTGCGGGTGCTGGGGTAGGGCCAGGCAGTTTGCACTATGTATTAGGTATTACGAAGGCGTATTGCACACGAGTGGGTGCAGGTCCTTTTCCTAGTGAGTTATATGATCATGACAATCCAACGCGTCAAGACCCTATTGGCAAGCGTTTGGCGGAAATCGGTAAAGAGTTTGGTTCCGTGACGGGTCGTCCGCGTCGTACCGGCTGGTTGGATGCTGCTGCATTACGTCGCTCTATTCAGATCAGTGGTGTTACTGGACTGTGCATGACAAAGCTAGATGTTTTAGACGGTCTAGAACAAATTCGTTTATGTGTCGGTTATGAACTCGATGGCCAGCGTCTAGATGTATTGCCAAGAGGCTCAGATGCGGTTGCCCGCTGTGAGCCAATTTATGAGACTTTTGCAGGTTGGAGCGAAAGCACCATGGGCGTGCAGCGCTGGGAAGATTTACCTAAATCTGCTCAAAGTTACCTCAAGCGTGTTGAAGAGGTCGCGGGTGTGCCGATTGCGATGGTCTCTACTGGCCCTGATAGAAACGAAACCATCCTGCTACAGCATCCCTTTGAGAATTAATCTCATGGGGAAAAAATAGCGCTCAAGGGCGCTATTTTTTATGTACGCATTGTTACTGATCCGTTGACCAAGTCTTCACACAGAAAAGCTTACCGGACCACGTGTTGTCAAAGCTTGATTGATCAATAGTGGTGCCCAGGAAGGGACTCGAACCCCCACACCTTGCGGCGCATGGACCTGAACCATGTGCGTCTACCAATTCCGCCACCTGGGCATGAAGCCCAGAGGCTTACTATGCAGAAATTGTATCTGATTTACTGATGAATCAGGTATAGTCATCTGAAAAGATGGCAGATTTCATATACTTATTAGACAATCAGGCATGACTAGAAAAACGACAAAAACCACGCTATCTCTGACCGAAGCAAAATCCCGGAAAGTTCCAGAAAAGATTGGTACCGTACAAGGTCATCGTGATGGTTTTGGCTTTGTGATTCCCGATGATGGTGGTGAAGATATTTTCTTAAATGAACGCGAGATGTCGCGCGTGATGCATAACGATCGTGTCTCTATCAAGATTTCTGGTGTAGACCGTCGTGGTCGCCCAGAAGGTCAAATTCTCGAAGTTCTGACCCATGCTAATCAATTTGTGATTGGCCGATTGCTCAATGAAAATGGGGTATTGATTTGTGCGCCTGAAGATAAGCGAATTGGCCACGATATTTTGATCCCACCGCGTGGTCAAGCTAATGCACGTTTAGGACAAGTTGTATCTGTAGAGATTATTGATTACCCCGACAGTTATCGTCAGGCGGTAGGTCGGGTCGTTGAAGTATTAGGTGAAATCGATGATCCAGGCATGGAAATTGAGATAGCTGTCCGTAAATATGGCGTCCCACATGAATTTTCCAAAGCGACTGAGAAAGAGGCTGCCGCCTTACCGAATGAGATTCGTGAAGAAGACCTTGAGGGACGGGTAGATTTGCGTGATGTACCTTTGGTAACCATTGACGGTGAAGATGCGCGCGACTTTGATGATGCGGTCTATTGTGAACCGATTCAGTATGGTAAGGCCAAGGCCTGGCGTCTAATTGTGGCGATTGCTGACGTGTCTCATTACGTCAAGCCCGGGCATCCTCTCGATGCTGATGCTATCACCCGGGCCACGTCTGTTTATTTTCCCCGACGTGTCATCCCCATGTTGCCCGAGAAGATTTCCAATGGGCTTTGCTCACTCAAGCCTGAGGTCGATCGTCTGTGTATGGTTTGCGATGCAGTCATTGATCAAACGGGTGAGGTGAAGGCTTATCAGTTTTACCCTGCGGTGATGCACTCGGCCCAACGTTTTACCTACAACACAGTTTGGGAAATTCTAAGTAACTCTAACGGACCTGAAGCGGCGCGCTTTAAGCACTTAAAAATTCACTTGGATCGTCTGTATGCTTTATTTAAAGTTCTCAAGACGGCGCGTGATAAGCGTGGTGCGATTGATTTTGAGACGACTGAGACCCAGATTATTAGTAATGATTTAGGAAAGATAGAGCGTATTGAACCTAGAATTCGTAATGACGCTCATCGCTTGATTGAAGAATGTATGTTGGCAGCTAACGTCTGCGCAGCTGACTTTTTAGAAAGAAATCAACATTTAGCTTTATTTAGAGTGCATGCGGAGCCATCCGTTGAAAAACTGATGACCTTGCGCCAAGTATTGAGAACCGCAGGCTTAACGCTGGGTGGTGGTGAAAAACCCAAACCCAAAGATTTTGCTAAGTTAATTCTTGAGATTAAACCCCGACCTGATGCCAGCATGTTGCAGTCCGTCGTCTTACGTTCGATGCAGCAAGCGGTTTATCAACCCGAAAACCTAGGACATTTTGGGCTGTCTTATGCGGCCTATGCTCATTTTACAAGTCCGATTCGGCGTTACCCTGATCTTTTGGTGCATCGAGCGATTAAAGCGATATTGCAGAAGAAAAACTACGTCCCGAGTATTCCACAGGAAGTTGTTCTGAATCTAGCCATGCCTAAGAGTGGCCCAGGACGAGTGAATGCCGCTAATGCCAAAAAGACTCAAGACGAACAAAAGACTACATCGGCTAAGTCTTCTAAAGCAAAACGTGAGGCGGGTGCTGCCGTAGCTGCCTGGGCTCAGTTAGGAGTGCACTGTTCTTCGAACGAAAGGCGCGCAGATGAGGCCTCTCGTGATGTCGAGGCATGGTTGAAGTGTTATTACATGCGCGATCACCTAGGCCAAGAATATGCGGGCACGATTACTGGCGTTGCTACCTTCGGACTCTTTGTGCAGTTAGAGAGCTTATTTGTCGAGGGGATGATCCATATTAGTGAACTAGGGGGTGATTACTTCCAATACGATGAGGCGCGACAAGAGCTCAGAGGTGAACGTACAGGCATTCGCTATCGTTTAACGGACCGTGTACACGTTCAGGTCAGTCGAGTGGATTTAGATGCAAGACGTATTGAATTTACCCTGGTCAAGCCCAATCAAGAGCGCAACAATCCTTATGCGACTAGTCGTGTGTTCGAGAAAGAGCGTCATGGATCACGACAAGCCAAGCCGTCGACCAAGAAATCAGTCAGTAAAAAACTTCCCAAATCTAGTGCTGAATTAGCATCTTCAAATGCGATGAGGGGAGCGAAAAAAACAGCTGCGGCTAAGGCTGGTAAAAAGCCCAAAAAAGCAAGTAATGCTAAATCAAGAGGGCACGATACAGGCGCTAAACGGGGACGTCGTTCATGAAAGATAGCAGTAAACAACAAATGCTCTTAGGTTTTCATGCTGTCATAGCGCGACTACGCCAGGATCCTGAATCGATTAAGACTGTTTATGTTGATCCAGCACGGCGGGATCGTCGTATGCAGGACTTTTTAAAAACGGCTGAGGGACCTCTAGGGCGTCGTTTACACCAAGCCGATACCGAACGTTTAAGAGTATTGGCGGGGAGCGATCGCCATCAAGGTGTGGTGGCTTTTGTCGAACCCAGCGCCAAGATACAAACCTTAGCTGAATTGATAGATACGCTTACAGGTCCTGCTTTGCTATTGATTCTTGATGGTGTCACTGATCCGCATAATTTGGGAGCCTGTTTAAGAGTTGCTGATGGCGCGGGTGTTGATGCTGTGATTGTTCCCAAAGATCGCTCTGCTCACCTCAATGCGACTGTGAGTAAGGTGGCGAGTGGTGCTGCAGAAACGATGCCTCTGATTGCTGTAACCAATTTAGCGCGCGCCATGCGTGAACTTCAAGATGCTGGAGTTTGGCTCATTGGTACAGATGATCAAACCACACACTCTCTTTATGATGTCGATTTAACGGGCCCTGTAGCCTTAGTCATGGGTGCAGAAGGAGAGGGAATGCGCCGCTTGACTAAGGAAACATGCGATCAATTAGTTAGCATCCCCATGATGGGGGGCGTTGAAAGTCTCAATGTTTCAGTTGCTAGCGGCGTCTGTTTATATGAGGCCAGAAGGCAGCGACTAAAAAAGAGCTAAGCCTAGGGCATTAGTTGTTGAGTAAATCCTCAAGTTTGACGATATCGGCACAAAATAAGCGGATACCTTCGCTGAGCTTGTCGTTGGCCATGGCATCGGCATTCAGAGCATAGCGAAAGTCTGCTTCATTGAGCTTGATTTCTTCTAAAGAGCAAGATTGAGCCTCAGCTACGGTCAAACTTGGACTGAGATCTCCTTGAGTCTCTTGGAGTTTTGCCAGTAACTCTGGGCTGATAGTTAAAAGATCGCAGCCCGATAGCTCTTGAATTTGCCCGATATTTCTGAAGCTAGCCCCCATCACTTCAGTGCTGATGCCAAACTTCTTGTAGTACTGATAAATGCTTTTCACAGATTGAACACCGGGATCCATTGCAGTACCACTCATATTGTCTTGCCAGTTGGGGTTGTTTTTCTTGTGCCAGTCAGTGATGCGGCCCACAAACGGAGAGATAAGTTGTGCTTTTGCGTCGGCACAAGCGATCGCCTGACTCAGGTTAAACAAGAGGGTCATATTGCAAGCGATTCCTTCTGCTTGTAGGCTGCGGGCAGCCTGTATGCCTTCCCAGGTGGATGCTATTTTGATCAAAACCCGAGAGCGAGAAATCCCTTTTTTCTCGTAGAGCGCAATAATCGAGCGTGCTTTTTCTATAGTTGCCGCTGAGTCAAAAGACAGGCGTGCATCGACTTCTGTGGATACGCGTCCTGGCACAATGCGCAAAATTTCATAGCCAAACTCTACCAGTAGGGCGTCAATCAGCTCAGATAGTTGGGCTAAAGAGTGCTCTTTTTTTACCTGGGAGATCAGATTTTGATATTGAGGCAGTTGTGCAGCCTTGAGTATTAAGGATGGGTTGGTGGTGGCATCTTGAGGTTGAAATGCCTTCATTTTTTCGAAGTCGCCTGTATCAGCAACCACGGTTGTATATTTTTTTAATTGGTCTAGAAGTGAGCTCATAGGTTTATTTTAGAATGCTAGATATTCATCAATAAGAATGTAGCAGATTCTATTTAAAGGGGCGGCCTTCATGTATACGCAAGACCAGTTAAAAGCGATGGTGGCAAATGCTGCGGCACAGGAAGTTATGCAACTGGCCCCTGGCTCTGTTTTAGGTGTGGGTACGGGCTCGACTGCTAATTTATTTATTGATGCAATTGCGCCTCATGCGAAACACTTCAGGGGAGCGGTTTCTAGTTCTGAGGCGAGTACCGCACGCCTTAAAGCGCATGGTTTTCAAATCTTGGATTGCAATCAAGTCAAAGAGATACCCATTTATGTTGATGGGGCTGATGAAATTGATCCGCAAGGGCATATGCTCAAGGGTGGCGGTGGTGCCTTGACACGAGAAAAGATCGTCGCACAATTGGCAACAAAATTTATTTGTATTTGTGATGCCTCTAAACAGGTCCAAGTACTTGGTCAGTTTCCTTTACCCGTCGAAGTTTTGCCGATGGCCAGTGAGCAAGTCAAACGCGAGTTAGAGAGCTTGGGCGCAACAGTCAGCCTTCGGCAGAAAAAAGAGGGTGGTGGGGTTTTTGTGACTGATAACCAGGGCTGGATCTTGGATGCAAGCCATCTTACGATCGCCAACCCTGTGACTTTGGAGTCGCAAATTAATCAATTACCGGGTGTGATTGCTAATGGCTTATTCGCTAGGCGTAAGGCAGACCTACTTTTGGTCAGCACCCATGCGGGCGTACAAAAAGTTGCCTACTGAGTTCAATGGTTCACATAAATAAAAACGCCCGATGGGTTCGGGCGTTTTTATGAAACTTCAAATGAATTACTTGTTTTCAGGCACATAACCGGCTGCCACATCAGCGCCGTCACCGTAGAAATACTTTTCTACCTGCTTGAGTAGGTATTGGCGCGCACGAGCATCAGCCATATTGAGGCGATTCTCATTGATTAGCATCGTTTGGTGCTTAATCCAGCCAGCCCATGCCTCTTTCGAAACTTCATTCCAAATACGCTTACCGAGCTCGCCTGGTAAGGGGGCAAAATCTAGGCCCACTGCTTCTTTTTTCAATTTGATACATTGAATCATGCGTGCCATGCTGTTTCCTTTAAATCATTGACGTGTGTATTGTATTAAGTTCTATAAGTGCTTGCTGATGAAGGCTCAGAGTGTTTTCATGAGGACCATTGACTTGCGTTCCCAGTTATAGAGTGCCTGACGCTCTTCTGGGAGATCGTCTACGCTGGCTCTGACAAAGCCACGTTTTAAGAACCAGTGTTCGGTACGAGTTGTGAGTACGAAAATTTTCTTTAAGCCACTTGATTTCGCGCGTGCTTCAATACGTTTTAAGAGGCGCTCACCGTCACCGGCTCCTTGCGACTCTGGGTCAACTGCCAAGCAGGAGAGCTCGCCAATGCCATTTGGATAAGGGAATAGGGCGGCACAACCGAACAGTACTCGGTCGTGCTCGATGACTGAGAAGTGCATGATGTCACGTTCAATCACATCGCGACCACGTGCGACTAAGATACCTTCTTCCTCCAGGGGTTCTATGAGTTGCAAGATGCCGCCGACATCATCGAGGGTGGCTTCACGCAGGTGCTCAATATCCGAAGCAGCAATCATGGTGCTGATTCCATCATGGGTGAAGAGTTCTTCTAAAAGTGCACCATCGCGATCGTGGGGCAGTAGGTGAACGCGACCCACACCTGCCTTAATGGCACGATTAGTATGTTGTAGTAGAACTTTTAGATCGGCATCCTCAGGCTTTAAAGCCTGCATATGTTGTTCTAGTTGCGGTAAAGACAACTCGGTGATGAGTTCTTTTTGGCCATCGTTATTTAGTTCATACAGACCGTTATATTCCGTCAAGAAAATCAACTTATCGGCACGTAGGGCAATCGCTGTAGCTGTAGCTACATCTTCATAGGCTAAGTTGAAGGCTTGCCCTGTGGGCGAAAAGCCCAAGGGGGACATCAGCACGATCTTGTTATTCAGTAAAGAGTGGGCGATGGATTCGGAATCTACTTTACGTACTAAACCGGTATGCATAAAGTCAGTACCATCGACGATGCCGACGGGTCTTGCAATGATGAAGTTACCCGAAATAACAGAAATACGAGACCCGGCCATGGGGGTATTCGGTAAGCCTTGGCTAAATGCGGCTTCGATATCCAAACGAATTTCCCCGGAGGCTTCTTTGGCACACTCGAGGGCTGCGGGGTCAGTAATACGATAGCCACTCATCGCACCTGTGCCATAGTGACTTGGAACTTTACGTAAATCCAGTTGTTCTTGGACCTGAGGGCGTGAGCCGTGAATCAAGACAATACGCATGCCCATGGCATGAAGCATGGCCACATCTTGGATGAGGGCTTCAAGACCGCCTTTTTGCACCAACTCTCCGGCAAAGCCAATCACAAAGGTTTTTCCTCGGAAACTATGGATGTAGGGGGCTACATCGCGTAGCCAGGCGACAAAGGGAAAATTATTTTGAGCTGGATTGTTTGGCATAGTGGAAAATTATAGGGTGCAACCGGATAAAAATACCAAACTTTTAAAAATAGATTTTCCCGAAAATCTACCCGTTAGCCGAGAACGTGAGGCTATTAGCCAAGCATTGAGGGAGCATCCTGTAGTGATTGTCTGTGGTGAAACGGGCTCGGGAAAGACCACCCAATTAGCTAAGATTTGTCTGACCATGGGTCGAGGGCGTGCTAATGGCACGGGTTGCCTGATAGGCCATACGCAACCACGCCGTATTGCAGCAACTGCCACTGCAAAGCGTATTGCGCAAGAGTTAGGTAGTCCTTTGGGTGAGGATGTCGGTTATCAAGTTCGTTTTAGTGATCAAACGAGTCAGACGGCTTCGATCAAATTGATGACTGACGGTATCCTCTTGGCTGAAACCCAAAAGGATCCATTACTCAAACAATACGACACTCTGATTATTGATGAGGCTCATGAGCGCAGTCTAAATATTGATTTCTTACTTGGCTATCTCAAACAGCTATTGCCAAGACGCCCTGATCTCAAAGTCATTATTACCTCAGCGACGATTGATGCACGCCGTTTCAGTGAGCATTTTGCTCATCAGGGGCAGCCAGCGCCTGTGATTGAGGTGAGTGGTCGTTTGTTTCCAGTGGAGCTTCGTTATCGTCCCTTGCTTGAACCGGGTAAAAAAGAAGCCCAAGAAATCCCTGAGGCCGTTGTGGCCGCGATTCATGAACTATGGTCAGCAGGCGCCCATGGTTTGGGGGATGTGTTGGTGTTTTTACCTGGTGAGCGAGAAATCAGGGATTGTGCAGAAGCTTTGCGTAAAGATCCTATCTTGAATCAGCGCTATCAAGCTGAGATTTTGAGTTTATTTGCTCGTCAATCGATTGCTGAGCAAGAGCGAGTTTTCCGCCTAGGTTCGGGCCGTCGTATTGTCTTGGCTACGAACGTGGCTGAAACCTCTTTGACTGTACCGGGTATTCGCTACGTGATTGATACGGGTCTAGCACGTGTGAAGCGGTATTCGTATCGGAATAAAGTAGAGCAACTCCAAGTAGAGCCCATCTCGCAAGCTGCCGCCAATCAACGTGCCGGTCGTTGTGGTCGAGTCGCTGATGGTATTTGTATTCGTCTGTATGATGAGGCAGATTTTCAGGCAAGAGCTGCCTATACAGACCCCGAGATATTACGCAGTTCATTAGCCGCTGTAATTTTGAGGATGCGAGCTTTAAAACTCGCACGTATTCAAGACTTCCCTTTCATTGACCCACCCCAAGGTAAGGCCATCGCCGATGGGGTGCAATTACTAGAAGAGCTTGGTGCTATGGAGTCTCAGGGGCCTCGTCAAGGTGCTTTGACGCCCTTGGGCAAACAGTTGGCCCGACTGCCTTTGGATCCTCGTTTGGGACGGATTTTATTAGCCGCTAAGGAACATCAGGCTTTACGTGAAGTGTTGATCATTGCCTCTGCACTCTCTAGCCAGGATCCCAGGGATCGACCCATGGATCGTCAGGAGCAAGCTGATCGTGCGCATCGACTTTTTATCGATGAAAAGTCTGAGTTTTTGGGTGAGGTCAAACTATGGGATTGGTATCAAGAGGCATTGGAGCACAAGCAGAGTCATCGGCAGCTTGAGCAACTTTGCAAGACGCACTTCATTTCACCCCGGCGCATGCGTGAATGGCGTGATGTCCACGGCCAATTACATAGACTGTTGTCTGATATGGGCTGGAAGGAAAATCAAACCCCTGCGACCTATGAGCAAATTCATTTGTCATTACTCAGTGGTTTATTAGGGCATGTGCTCAAGCGTGCCGATGAGGATAAAGCAGCAATAGCTCCTTTTGAAGGCGCTCGAGGTGTCAAGCTGCATCTGTGGCCTGGCCAAACTTTAGGTAAAAAAACAGGCCATTGGTTATTGGCAGCAGAGTTGGTGGAGACGAGTCGTTTATTTGCGCGAAAGATTGCAAAAATTGAGCCTCAATGGATAGAGAAAGTAGCAGCTCACCGTATACAAAAGCAGTGGAGTGAGCCTTATTGGGATCCTAAGCACGGCGAAGTGATGGCTCATGAGCGAGGCAATCTCTATGGCTTGAGTATTTATCATGGTCGTAAGGTGCGCTTTGGTCCGAGAGATCCAGCATTAGCTCGGGAAATTTTTATCCGTCAAGCTTTGTTAGAACAGAATTTATTTCCTGAGCAAGAAGCCATAGACTTACAAAAAAAGCTAGGTGCAGAATTTAGTTTTTATTGGCATAACAAACAGCTGATAAAAGAAATCGAAGCGCTAGAGCATCGCTCAAGACGTCAGGATGTCTTGGTTCATGATGAATTGATTTACGCCTTTTATGATCAGCACATACCGCATGATGTTTTTGGCCGAGTTGATCTACAAAGTTGGTTAAGAACAGACAAAGATCGCACAAAGCTACTGCGTTTGAGTAAAGATGACCTAATGCGTCATGAAGCAGCTGGGGTGACTATTGACCGTTACCCTAAGAGTTTGGAAATGTCGGGTAACCGCTTTGATCTGACTTATCACTTTGAGCCAGGTAGTCCGAAAGATGGTGTGACTTTAATTGTGCCGCTAGCATTTTTAAATCAGGTGGACGCGCGACGCTGTGAGTGGTTGGTCCCGGGTTTATCTGAAGAAAAATCCCAACTATTGCTGAAGTCCTTACCGCAAAAAATCAGACGACATTGTGTTCCTTTGCCACAATTTGCGAAGGATTTTTTAAATGAGCATCTTGATAAAAATACCTTTGGTCAGGGGGATTTTCTAGATGCATTGATTCAATATATTCGTCAAAGAACTCAAGTTCAAGTCCAGCGTACTGACTTTAGACCCGAAAATTTGCCACCTTACACTCATATGAACTTTCGCTTAGTAGATGAATATGGTCGGCAAATTGAGTTAGAGCGAAACTTAGCTCAATTACGTTCGCAATATAGTCAGCAGGCTAGGGCAGAATTTCAGGGGCTGGCCGAACAAGGTGTCGTCAGCCAGCCAACGCAGAATACGGTACATGTAACTAGCGAGCAGACGGTAAGTCTAGATGTTTCTGAACCGATCACGACGTGGTCTTTTGGCGAGCTACCAGAGTTATTGGAGATTAAAAAAGGTCAAAAGCGCTTATATGGTTATCCGGCTCTCAAAGATGCTCAGTCTCACTGTGATTTAGAAGTATTTGATGATCCTGAACTCGCTCGTGTAGAGCACTTTAAGGGCCTGCGCCGCCTTTTTGCACTGCAGATGAAGGATTCTGTCAAAGCACTACAAAAGCAGCTCGCTGGTTCTCGAGAAATGGGCCTGTTGTTTATGCAAATCGGCTCTGTTGAACAATTGGCGCAAGAAATATTAAACATGGCGATCGAGCGTTCATGCATGCAAGACCCGATGCCTAAGAACCAGGTCAGTTTTAATGAGCGTGCTATGCAAGGGCGCGCTAAGCTCGGTCTGATTGCGCAGGAGATTGCTAAGCATGTTTTATTGTCATTACAAGCGCATGCTGATGTGCAAAAACGTCTAAGCCAGATTAAAGCGATTTCCCCGAATGCGCATGCTGATATGACTCATCAACTTCAAGGATTGATTTACCCGCAATTCTTGATAAATACCCCTTATGAATCTCTAGTTCATTTACCACGCTATCTCAAGGGAATGAATATACGCATAGATAAGCTACGTAATAATCTGGTGCGTGATGCTCAATTACAAAAAGATTGGTTAAGCCTCTTTCAGCCTTGGCAAAAAAAGCTACAAGGACAAAAAGCTTATGGGGGGCAAGTGGACCCACGTTTATTAGAGTTTAGATGGCAGTTAGAAGAGCTCAGAGTGGCGTTGTACGCTCAAGAGTTGAGAACACCAACACCCATCTCAGTCAAACGCCTACAAAAAGTCCTCGAGTCCATTCAGTAGATTACCCTACGATATTCAGGCTGCCTGCTGAATATGCATGTCAATATGAATTTCAGTGTAGGGACAAAAAATAGAGCCATCCTCATTTTTTTCGATGATGCCTAGCTCTTCTAAAACTTTTAAGTCCTCGTGCACGCGTTTGACGTCACGCTGCATCTGTCTAGCTAATTCCCTGACCCCATAGACCTTGTTATTAATCATTTGGTGAATAATTTGCCATTTTTTTTCACTAAGCTTAGAAAAAAAGTCTTGTGCATTAACGAAGTTGAGAATCTCACCTTGGTAGCGATTTTTTTTCATGCCATTTTGAGCAATACGGGCTGCCTGTTTGAGGCTATGTTCCCAATTTGAGTCTAAAGTAATGAGTAGCTTTCGGTTCATGGCTTACCTCGTTCTTTTACTAAAGCTATAAAGTCATCTATGAGTGTATCTAGGTTGATAAATGAGTAAGAAAATTCTTGATCTAGGAGATGGTAGTGATCGCCTTTACCGCGTTCGTTATCAAATCCTATTACTCTTAGCCCATCTTTAATGAACACCAAACGATATTTATACATATGTTCACTAGGAGCCACTGATTTTGACACCTTCCACACTACCATTTCTATGATGCTTCCATCTTGATTCACGTTTTTAAATTTCATGATTAGAGTGGCGCTCATGTTGTCAATTGTGCCAACATCTGCGGTTGTTGTCAAGATTGCCAACATATCTGATCTAAATCAATATTCCTGTTGTGGAAACTGAGGTTTTGCTAACAATAAGCCGTACAATTTCAAGGACTTAATGATTACTGGCACTTTTATGAAAATGACTCATCACATCCTTTGTCTGATTTTGGCTCTCACTTCTACGACTGTCTTTGCTACCCAAGCAAAGACCGCGATTGTTTTAAATTCTGGTGAGGCAACGGTCAGCCTGATTGATATGTCAAGCCGTCAGGTTACGAAGACCTTCTATGTAGGCAAAGAACCTCATCATTTGATGATCACGCCTGATCAGAAGTCAGTGCTAGTGGCCAACGCGGCGGGTGATGATATTGTTTATTTAGATCCAGTCACGGGGGCGATGCAACGCCGTGTACCAAATATTATTGATCCTTACCATATTGGTTACTCACCTGATAAGAAATGGTTTGTTGCCGCAGGTAATCGTTTAGATCGTGTCGATATTTACTCTGTACAGGGCCAAGAATTAAAGTTGGCGAAAATTGTGAAGGCGGCTAAAACCCCTAGCCATATTGCTTTTACATTCGATAGCAAAATTACCTTTATCACATTACAAGATTCTAATGAGCTCATTGCGATTGATTTAGCGAAACAAGAAACCTTATGGAAGATGCCTATTGGTAAGATGCCAGCCGGTGTATGGATGACCCCTAATGAAAAATATTTACTCATTGGCTTAACAGGGTCTGATGCGGTACAGGTCGTTGACTGGCGCCAGCAAAAAATCATTAAAGAAATTAAAACAGGGCGGGGTGCACATAACTTCCGACCCCTAGGCGATAAAAAACATATCTTTTTGACCAATCGTGTTGATGCAACGATCAGTATTCTTGATATGGATAAGTTGGAGAAAGTTGGAGATATTAAAGGTTTACCAGCAGGACCTGACTGTATGGATGTCACCGCTGATGGTAAGGAGTTGTGGGTCACTTTTCGCTTTAGTAAAAAGGTCGGGATCATTGATATTGCGTCCAGAAAGCTGATCAGTACCATTCCCGTCGGAAAAAGCCCGCACGGTATCTTCTTTCATCCCAGCGCCCCTTGGGAGTAGTCGCACGAATGCTTAAGCAAGCGCTGGCCGCCATTCTTTTTGCGTATGCCACTGTGGCCCATTCTGGGACCTGTCAGAAGCCTATTTATTTAACATTTGACACCGGTAATATGGCTGTAGCAGACCATGTTGCAGAGGTTCTCAAAAAACATCAAGTCAAAGCTACTTTTTTCTTAGCCAATGAAAAGACTCCGCGAGGCGACTTTTCTTTAGATGATAGCTGGGCAGCATACTGGCGTGAGCGAGTAAAAGAAGGACATGTCTTTGCCAGTCACACTTTCGATCACACCTATTGGCAATCCGATGTTGGTTCACAAGT
Source organism: Polynucleobacter sp. MWH-Loch1C5 (assembly GCF_018881775.1). Lineage (GTDB taxonomy): Bacteria > Pseudomonadota > Gammaproteobacteria > Burkholderiales > Burkholderiaceae > Polynucleobacter. The sequence continues at coordinate 95,040 of NZ_JACVPR010000001.1, read as the reverse complement.
TCGAGTGAAGTCGCAATTTGGTGAGTTCGCCGGCAAAGTTCGGCTTGTATCGCAAGAGCAGGTCTGTCGTGATATTAAGGCGGTCGACGAACGCTTCAAAAAAATGACGGGGCAGAATGTGAGCCCAATGTGGCGTGCGCCCGGTGGCAAAACCTCGCCACAGTTATTGCAAATGGGTTTGCAGTGTGGTTTTGCCCATGTGGCATGGTCCGCTGCCGGTTTTTTAGGAGATGAGTTGCCCTCAGATAAATACCCCAATCATGGGCTACTTGAGCGCGCGCTCAAGAACATTCGCCAAGGTGACATTTTGATGGCCCACCTCGGTATTTGGTCCAGAAAAGATCCCTGGGCACCGGCTGTTCTGGAGCCCCTCATTGTGGGTTTGAAACAAAAAGGTTTTTGTTTTGAATTGTTGAGTCCTCAACAGCAACATCCAAAGATTTCTAGAATAATGTAGTGATGTGGGATTTATTCAATCTGTACTACGCTCGTTTTGAAGAGTTCTTACTTCAAGAGATTGTGATGCCTGTCTTGTATTGGACGGGTGGAATGGGTTATGCCGATGATGCGGTTGGTGGGGTGGACTGGTTTGTATTGGGTTTGATTCAAGTACTCATCATCGCGTGTTTGATAGCGCCACTTGAAAAAATATTTCCTGCAGAAAAAATTTCTGCTGAGCACACAAGTGCTCGTCGTATAGCTGTGGCTATCGATATTTTTTACACCTTGATTCATCGTTTGGGTTTGTTTAAGTTGGTCTTATTTGTTTTATTTTCCTCTTGGTTTTTTGCCTTGGAGGCTTATTTGCATGATGCGCGCATTCAGACGATGAATGTTGAAAACTGGATACCTGGTGTCACGTCTATTCCCTGGGTAAGCTTTTTAATTTATCTTGTCATCATTGATTTTTTTGAATACTGGTATCACCGCGCATCCCATCGCTGGAATTGGTGGTGGCAATTACATGCTTTGCATCACAGTCAAAGACATATGACTGTTTGGTCTGATAATCGTAACCATGTGCTCGATGATTTGGGGCACTCCGCCTTTTTTGCTTTCATCGCCTTAGCGATCGGGGTCGAACCGATTCAATATATTGCATTGGTAGCTCTAAGCCAATTGATTCAGAGTTGGCAGCATGGTAATTTGGATTTTGATCACGGCATATTGAAGTACATGATTATTTCACCTCGTTTCCACCGTTATCACCATGCAATTGATTTGGGTTATGAGGTACCAGGCAAACCCGGTGTGCTGGGGGGATGTAATTTTGGTGTCTTATTCCCTTGGTGGGATATGCTCTTTAAGACAGCTATTTTTGACAATAGGCCATATCCGACAGGTGTGCGGCAATTTGAGGCCGCTGCCAATCCTATCGTGCACCAATGGCAGGGAATGCGGCATGCTTGGCTAGCACTGAAAAGGGTGTGGCAGTCTTGATTCGTAGTCTTTTTTTAGCCCTAGGTACATTTTTTACGCCACGCATGATGTGGTTAACTCTAAAACCAATATTACTCATTGGTGTGATTTGGGCTGTGGTGATTTTCTTTATTTGGGAAGCGGCACTCCTTTTTATTCTCCAACTGATGACGGAATCCACTTTAGGTACATGGCTTAATGATGCTGTGAGTCAAACCAGCCTTCAAGAATGGCGAGCTGTTATGGCGCCATTACTGTTAATGGTCTGCTTGATCCCCCTAATTGGTATCTCGCTTCTAATTTACATATCAATCACCACAGTACCGCATGTGATTGACCATTTATCCCGGCGCAGTCGTTTTCAGCACCTCTTATCCCATGAAGAAGGTGGCTTGGTTAAAAGTCTCTGGGAGACGGTGAAAGTGACGCTGATTGCCCTGATTTTATTGGTGCTGAGCTTCCCCTTATGGTGGTTCCCTCCGATGGTTGCTGTCATTCCTCCACTCATCTGGGGCTGGTTGACCATGCGCTTGATGTCATTTGATGTATTAGCTGACCATGCCAGTCATTCAGAGAGATTAGTGTTAATGTCGCGCTGTAGAAAGTCTTTATGGGTGATGGGTATCTTGTGCGGATTGATGGGCGCTTTGCCGACTTTCTTCTGGGCTGGTTCAGTATTGACTTTCGTCTTTTTCCCGATAGTCTCTATTTTTGTCTTGTGGATCTATTCTTGCGTTTTCATATTCTCGTCACTCTGGTTCGCTTATTATTTATTACAAGAGTTACAAGACTTAAGACTATCTCAAGGAATTCAGATACATGCCTAATATGCGTCGTTTTCGCCTCATTGTGATTGGTGATGAAATTCTCTCTGGACGTCGTCAAGATAAGCATATGGCCAAGTTGATTGAGCTCTTATCTGAGCGGGGATTGCAACTCAGTGGAACTGAGTATGTGGGTGACGATCCTGAGCAAATCACGGCGACTCTAAAAAGAAGCTTTGCTTCGGGCGATATTGTGTTTTGTACGGGTGGGATTGGATCGACTCCAGATGACCATACGCGACAGTGTGCCGCACAGGCTTTGGGTCTACCCCTTCACTTGCATTCAGAGGCTAGAGACCTTATTTTGAATCGAATTCGTACCTTGGCAGCAGATGATCCTGCCAAAGCTAGCTTAGACCTTGTTGAAAATAAATTACGTCTACAAATGGGTGAATTTCCTGTCGGTAGTGCCATCATCCCCAATAGCTATAACCAGATTCCAGGATTCAGTATTCACGAACATTACTTTACCCCCGGTTTTCCAGTGATGGCTGAGCCGATGATGATTTGGGTTTTAGATACGATCTATCCAGATTTATGTCATCGCCAAGAGTTTGCGGAGAAAAGTTTTATCGTTCCACTGGCTATGGAGGCTCAGTTAACGCCACTGATGCAAGAGATCGAATCTCGGCATGCTAGTGTCAAAGTATTTAGCTTGCCCTCGGTGGGCGATCCCGCACGTTCAGGTATATTTGCAAAGCGCCATATTGAATTAGGCGTTAAAGGATCCCCCGAAGAAGTGCGCTTGGCCTACGATGAGCTCAAGGCAGGAGTTATTTCCTCGGGCAACGAAGTTCATGAAGTGCACAAATAAGGTGAATTTTCACCATTTATTCCTATTTTGGTGCAAATATGCACCAAAATAAAGCATATAATCGTAGCTAGCCTATTGAGATGCCATACAATCGTGAGCATCACGATATATGAGATTGGCATAGTTCGTGCATATGTGGAATCAGGTAGTTCAATGTAAATTGAATTGTGAGTCATATAGGTTTGTTTAACAGGAGAATTGCATGACCAAGAGCGTCGCAGATGTAATGAAGCTGGTGAAGGAAAAGGAAGTTACTTTCATTGATTTCCGTTTTACTGATACCAAAGGTAAAGAGCAGCACGTATCCGTGCCTATTTCAGCGTTTGATGAAGACAAGTTTGAAAGCGGTCAAGCTTTTGATGGTTCTTCAATTGCTGGTTGGAAGGGTATCGAAGCGTCTGACATGCTCTTGATGCCAGATGCGAATACAGCTTATATCGATCCATTTTATGAAGAGCCAACATTGGTGTTGACTTGTGATGTGATCGAGCCATCAGATGGTAAAGGTTACGATCGTGACCCACGTTCAATTGCGAAGCGCGCTGAAGCCTATTTGAAGTCTACAGGTATTGGTGATACGGCTTACTTCGGTCCAGAGCCAGAGTTCTTTGTTTTTGATGGCGTGACATGGGGTAATGATATGCAGGGCTGTTTCTTCAAGATTCAATCTGAAGAGGCACCATGGTCATCAGCGACTGAGTTTGAGCACGGCAACACAGGCCACCGTCCAGGTAAGAAGGGTGGTTATTTCCCAGTGGCTCCAGTAGATACATTCCAAGATATGCGTTCTGAAATGTGTTTGATTCTTGAATCACTCGGCATTCCAGTTGAAGTTCATCACCATGAAGTGGCTGGTCAAGGCCAGAACGAGTTAGGTACGAAGTTCAGCACACTCGTTCAGCGCGCTGATTGGACAATTTTGCAAAAGTATGTGATTCAAAACGTAGCGCATGCTTATGGTAAGACTGCCACATTCATGCCGAAGCCTGTTGTTGGTGACAATGGTTCTGGTATGCACGTCCACCAGTCTATTTGGAAAGATGGTCAGAACTTGTTTGCTGGTAACGGCTACGCAGGTTTGTCTGAATTAGCTCTCTATTACATCGGCGGTATTATCAAGCACGCCCGTGCATTAAATGCGATCACAAACCCAGGTACCAACTCATATAAGCGTTTGGTTCCAGGTTTTGAGGCGCCAGTGAAGTTGGCATACTCAGCACGTAACCGTTCTGCCTCTATTCGTATCCCTTATGTTGCAAATCCTAAGGGCCGCCGTATTGAGACACGTTTCCCAGATCCTTTGGCTAACCCATACTTGGCTTTCTCAGCATTGATGATGGCTGGTTTGGATGGTATTCAAAATAAGATTCATCCTGGAGAAGCAGCTGACAAGAACTTGTATGATTTGCCACCAGAGGAAGATGCAAAGATCCCAACAGTTTGTAACAGCCTAGACCAAGCTCTTGAGAACTTGGATAAGGACCGTGAGTTCTTAACACGTGGTGGTGTATTTACAAACTCAATGATTGATGCATATATCGACTTGAAGATGGAAGAAGTCACACGTTTCCGTATGGCTGCACACCCAATCGAGTTTGATATGTATTACTCACTCTAATTGAGTCATATGAAGGGGGCGCCTGAAACACTAGGCCACCCTGTGAAAGGGGCAGCTCAGGCTGCCCTTTTTTCTCCCTACGCTGCATGGGATCAATTGCCTAATGCAGTTCTTTTGATTGATCAATCTCAGCAATTAGTTATTTATGCCAATCCTGCGGCTGAGGTCAGCCTTGATCTTTCTATCAAGGTATTAGAAGGTTTAAGTTTGTATGACTTATTTGGTCACATACCTGAACTCTCTGAAATGCTTGAAAAGCTTGACCCAGACCACTCAGAGGTGCGTCGTCAGGATTTGCTTTTGGGGCCAGGTCCGGCTCGGCCTGATCATGATGCTTTTCATGCACATGTTGTCGTTGCGAAGTTAAATCAACCTCAGGTTGTATTGATTGAGTGGTTACCTTTAGATCAACAACTTCAAAGTGAGCGCGATAGCCGTTTGAAGCAGCAAGTCGAAGCCAATAAAACATTAATGCGCAATCTGGCGCATGAAATTAAAAATCCCCTGGGCGGTATTCGTGGCGCAGCCCAGTTGTTGGAAATGGAATTGCCCGACAAAGCCTTACATGAATATACGCAAGTCATTATTTCAGAGTCAGATCGCTTGCAGTCATTAGTCGATCGACTCCTGGCTCCGCACCGTAAGGCTCATGTCGATGAATACTTCAATATTCACGAGGTTCTCGAAAGAATTCGCAGTTTAGTTTTGGCGGAGTTTTCGCACGGTCTTGTGATTAAACGTAACTACGATATTTCTTTACCTGATTTTTTAGGCGATAAGGAAGCCCTTATTCAAGCGGTTCTAAATATTGTGCATAACGCGGCCCAAGCCTTAAGAGTTCAAATAGAGCAGGGTGATGCGGTCATTGAGTTAAGAACGCGTGTAGCCAGAAATGTCACGATTGCAAAAAATAGGCACAAACTGGCATTAGATTTGCATGTAATTGATAACGGACCGGGTGTACCCGAAGAAATTAAAGACAAGATCTTTTTCCCTCTGGTATCCGGAAAAGAAGGTGGTAGTGGTTTGGGTTTAACTCTCGCTCAGACTTATGTCCAGCAGCATCAGGGTTTTATTGCATGTGAAAGTAAACCGGGTTGTACTGATTTTCAGATACAAATGCCATTTAGAAAAAAATAAACGAATAACAATGAGGTTCTTATCATGAAACCAGTATGGATAGTAGACGATGATCAGTCGATCCGCTGGGTGCTAGAAAAAGCACTGCAACGCGAAAATATGCCTTATAAGAGCTTTAGTAATCCCCAGGATGTCTTGGATGCTTTTGATCGTGAAGAAGAGCCTCAGGTCCTAATTTCTGATATTCGTATGCCAAGAGGCAATGGTATCGATTTATTACAACAGGTGAAGGCAGAGCACCCTAATGTTCCTGTCATCATTATGACGGCCTATTCAGACCTGGATTCGGCAGTATCTTCATTCCAATCCGGTGCGTTTGAGTACCTCACTAAGCCTTTTGATGTCAGTAAATCTGTGGAATTGATTCGACGCGCTGTTGATGAAAGTTTACGTTTGCAAACGCAAAGTAAAGAAGTTGTCGAGCGTATGAAAGATAACACGGAGATGTTGGGTCAGGCACCCGCAATGCAGGATGTATTCCGTGCAATTGGTCGCTTATCTCAGTCTAATGTAACTGTCCTCATCACCGGCGAGTCTGGAAGTGGTAAAGAATTAGTGGCTCGAGCGTTACATAAACATAGTCCGCGGGCGGGTGGACCATTTATTGCGCTGAATACCGCGGCCATTCCCAAAGATTTATTAGAGTCTGAGTTATTTGGACATGAACGAGGGGCGTTTACGGGCGCACAGACCATGCGTCGTGGCCGCTTTGAGCAGGCTGAGGGAGGGACTCTATTTTTAGACGAAATCGGTGATATGCCCTTTGATTTGCAGACTCGTCTGTTACGAGTCTTGTCTGATGGACACTTTTATCGTGTGGGTGGTCATGATTCATTGCGAGCTAATGTTCGCGTGATAGCTGCCACTCATCAAAATCTAGAAGAACGAGTTGCCCAAGGACTGTTTAGGGAAGACCTCTTTCATCGTTTGAATGTCATACGCTTACGTTTACCTTCTTTACGTGAACGCAAAGAGGATATTCCACTCTTGGCACGTCACTTCTTACAAGTTTCGGCGAAATCTTTAGGTATGGAGGTCAAGCGCTTATCTGATGAAGCTATGACTCTGATTACTCAGTTGCCATTCCCAGGCAATGTGCGTCAGTTAGAAAATTTATGTCATTGGCTAACGGTTATGGCTCCTGCTCAAGTGATAGGACCACAGGACTTGCCACCCGATGTATTAATCATGGGGCATGAGAGTAAGGTTACTGATTTGGGAAGTGGTATTCCTTTGGCTACTCTATCTGCGGGAGATTGGGAACAAGGTTTGGCATTGGCGGCGAAAAACTTACTCCAAGCGGGCGATGCATCTGTTTTTGATCTGCTTGAAAAGAAGTTCGAAAGGGCGGTATTGACTGCTGCACTTGAAATTACACGTGGCCGACGGGTTGAAGCTGCAGAGCGATTGGGTATCGGTAGGAATACGATTACTAGGAAACTACAAGAGCTCGGTATTGATAACTAATTCAAGAATTAGTTGATAATATGATTTTGACTCGACGGGTGCGACGACCTTGATTCGTATTGCTAGTTGGAACGTAAATTCAATTAAGGTGCGCATGCCGCATCTTGTGCAGTGGCTAAAGCATTGCGAAAAAGAGCAAAAGCCGATTGACGCTGTTTGCTTGCAGGAGTTGAAGCTGACCGATGATAAGTTCCCTCATCAAGACTTGGAAGAAGCGGGGTATTGGGCTGTCACTGCTGGTCAAAAAACATATAACGGGGTAGCCTTGGTGGTTCGTCGAGCTGCTTTGGCTGCAACAGCGACGGATCCTCAAACGACATTTCTGAGTTTGCAGAAAAATAACCCTGTATTTGCAGATGAGCAGCAACGCATTATTGCCGCCACCATAGCATTTAAGGGACGTGCGCCAGTACGACTCATTTCTGCTTATTTCCCGAACGGTCAGGCCCCAGGTAGCGATAAATTTAATTACAAGTTGTTGTGGTTGTCAGCACTTGAGGAGTGGCTAAAAGCTGAATTACAAAAGCATGAAAACATAGCTTTACTGGGGGATTACAACATTGCTCCGGAGGATGCTGATGTTCATGATCCAACAGCTTGGCTTGGACAAAATTTAGTATCGCCACCCGAGAGAGAGGCCTTTAAACGCTTGCTTGAACTGGGCTTTCAGGACGCATTTCGACTGTTTGAGCAAGCGCCGAAGACATTCACGTGGTGGGATTATCGAATGATGGCGTTTAGACGCAATGCAGGTTTACGCATTGACCACATTTTACTGAGTGCACAACTAGCTAAAGACTGCCTGGCCTGTGAGGTAGATAAGCTGCCACGCACTTGGGAGCAGCCATCAGATCATACGCCCATCATTGCTACATTAAGCTAAACCACCGTGGCGTAGCAGTGCGTCTATTTCTGGCTCTCGACCTCTGAATGCCACAAAGGATTCAGCAGCACTGCGACTACCGCCCACTGCCAATATCTCTCTTTGATAGCGCTGGCCGACTTCAGCATTTAAGATTGAACCGGTCTTTTCTGCAGCTTCTTCGAAGGCTGCATAGGCATCTGCTGATAGAACCTCTGCCCATTTGTAGCTATAGTAGCCTGCTGCGTAGCCACCAGCAAATATATGGCTGAAAGTGTAGGGCCAACGTGAGATATCAGATTGAGGAATGACGTGAAACTCGTCATTGATTGCCCTCGATAATTGCAAAACAGCACTTTGATCTGCTTCATGGGGATTAAAGCTAGAGTGCAGGCGCCAGTCAGTCAGTGAGAAGACAAGTTGTCTGAGCGTACCTAGCCCGTTTTGGAAATTTTTTGCCGCAATCATCTTCTCAAATAAATGACGTGGCAGACTTTCACCGCTATCAATATGAGCGGTCATTTTTTGTAAGACTTCCCATTCCCAGCAAAAGTTTTCCATGAATTGACTGGGTAACTCAACCGCATCCCATTCAACGCCATTGATACCAGATACGCCCAAGGTATTCACCTGAGTCAACATGTGATGTAGACCATGGCCGCATTCATGGAACATGGTGATGACATCGTCATGGCTGATCGTAGGTTGTTTAGTCACGCCATTGATAGTGACGGGAGCAGGGAAGTTGCAAACCAAGTAAGCAACAGGTGTTTGAATTTTTCCATCAGGCAACAAACGACGGCCTCTTGCGTCATCCATCCAAGCCCCACCTCTTTTACCAGGTCGGGCGTAGGGGTCTATATAAAAATGGGCTACAACTTCCTCTTGCTGATTGATAACTTTGAAGGACTCTACGGTGTCATGCCATACGGGTAAGGCATCTTTTTCAATACGAACGCCAAATAGCGTTTGTACTACCATGAATAAACCCTTAAGTACTTGGGGTAGCGGGAAATACTGCTTAACTTCATGTTCTGAAAAAGAGTATTTAGCTTCTTTTAATTTTTCTGATGCATATGCCACATCCCAAGGCTCGAGCTTACTTAGTTGTAAATGTTCTTTGGCAAAAGCCGTTAACTCAGACCAGTCTTGACGTGCAAATGTTTGTGCTCGTTTGGCAAAGTCAGTTAAGAATTGATCAACCTGCTGAACTGTTTTGGCCATCTTGGGAGCGAGGCTTAGCGCGGCATAGTTAGCGTAGCCCAACATTTTTGCTTCCTCATCTCTGAGACGTAGTTGTTCTAAAACATTCGCTTGGTTATTCCACTCAGCTTGACCTTGACCATACTGAGGACCCAATTCGGAGGCACGGGTTACGTAGGCCTCATACATTTTTTGACGCAGGGTACGATTGTTTGCGTACTGCTGGACTGGAAAATACGATGGGAAGTGAAGACTAAATGCCCAGCCACGCAGTCCTTTTTCTTGGGCTAATTGTGCTGCGCTCGCTAGAGCATCTTCTGGTATTCCTGCGACATCCTCAGGCTTATCTGTTGCGTAGACGAATTGATCTGTGGCATCGAGCACATGATCAGAAAATTCTTTTGCTAGTGTGGCTTGACGTTCTTGAATTTCTGAAAACCTCGGTTTTTCAGTATCGCTCAGTTCAGCGCCCCCTAAACGAAAATCACGCAAGGCATTTTCAATCACCTTTTTTTGCGCGGTATTCAAGCTTGAAAATGAAGCACTTTCTTTCAGGGCTTTATATTTTTTATAAAGCTCTAAGTTTTGTCCCAAGCGACTCCAAAATGCAGTCACTTCGGGCAGCATCGCGCCGTAGGCATCCCGTAACTCAGGACTATCCTTGACACTATTCAGATGGCCAATGACGCCCCAGGCACGGCCTAATGCCTCGGTCGCTTCTTCAAGCGGTTCTACTAAGTCATCCCAGGTGTTTGCCGTATCAGAAGCGGTTGATTTGGCGACCGCAGCTTCTGCTTTGGATAATAGCTCGCTAATGGCGGGTTGAATATCCTGCGCGCAAATGGCCTGATAGTTCGGCAGACCATGACCGATGGCTAGTAGTGGGTTCATGACTAAATTATGCATCTAAGTGCAAAAAAAATCAGTTCAATCTAAGAATTGAACCACAAGCCCAAGATGGATTTAGCTGCGCTCAGCAGCCTCCAAGGTGTTGAGTAATAACATGGTGATGGTCATCGGCCCAACGCCTCCGGGTACGGGAGTGATGGCGCCCGCTTTGTATTTCACTTCGTCAAAGTCAACATCGCCGCACAGCTTGCCATCGGGTAGACGATTAATACCCACATCGATAACTACAGCTCCCGATTTAACCATCTGGCCGGTAATCATCTTAGGCTTACCTGTAGCCACCACTAAGATATCGGCTTCTTTGGTATGCGCTGCTAGGTCTTTAGTTTTACTGTTACAAATCGTGACTGTGGCGCCAGCTGCTAGTAAAAGCATAGCCATGGGTTTTCCCACGATATTAGATGCACCAACCACGACTGCACGTGCGCCTTTAATAGGGTAGTCAATGCTCTCTAGCATCTTCATACAACCATAGGGCGTACAGGGTTTAAAGAGCGGAGCTCCAATCATGAGTGCACCGGCATTGGCAACGTGAAAACCATCCACATCTTTCTCGGGTGCAATCGCTTCAATGACGCGGTGACTATCAATATGAGCAGGCAGAGGTAGTTGCACCAAAATACCGTTAATCTGAGGGTCGAGATTGAGCTCATGAATTCTCTTTAGAAGAGCGGTTTCACTGAGCTCGGCTGGATGACGTTCCAAAATTGAATACATACCAACTTCTTCGCACGCTTTCACTTTGTTGCGAACGTAGACTTGGCTAGCAGGATCTTCCCCGACGAGTAATACCGCGAGACCTGGTTTTTTGCCTTTGGCAATTAACAGTGCTGTACGCGTTGCAATCTCGAGTCGAATCTTTTTGGCCAGTTGATTGCCGTCAAGCAGTTGGGCAGGCATTATTGATTGGTCTCCGAGAGTGCTAGACGCAATAGGTCTGCGACCGTATTGACATTAAGTTTTTCCATAATATTGGCACGATGAGCTTCGACTGTTTTTATGGAGATATTGAGATCGTCAGCAATCTGCTTATTCAGGCGACCGGCAACGATTCTCTCTAATACTTGTTTTTCTCGGCCAGTTAACTTGCCTAGCAAACTTTGAGTATTTTTCTGTTGGTCAGCCTTCGCATAATCTACGCGAGCACGCGTCAACATTTTTTCTACCAGTGTTTTGAGTTCACTCTCTTTAAAGGGTTTTTCAATAAAGTCTACCGCTCCCTTTTTCATCGTAGAGACCGCCATAGATACGTCGCCATGGCCAGTAATGAAAGCGATGGGCATTGGGATGCCTTCTGCTAATAGACGTTCTTGAAGTTCAAGTCCTGACATTCCAGGCATACGAACATCAAGAATTAAACAAGCGACGGTGTCTCTATTATCGTTTTGCAGGGATTGCAGAAATTTTTCGGCACTAGGTTGGCATTTGACTGTGTAGCCATTACTTTCTAGTAACCAAGTTAATGAGTCTCTGACAGCCTCATCATCATCTACAACATAAACGATTTCAGTTTTATTGTTCATAGCCGTTAATTTCTAATAGGAAGTAGTATTGTAAAGGTGCAGCCGGGTCGACTTGGATCTTTTTCGGTCGCGTTATTTTCCACCCACAAGCGACCGTGGTGGGATTCAATAATAGAACGACAGATATTCAGCCCCATACCCATGCCGTCAGTCTTGGTGCTAAAGAATGGTTCATAGAGGCGCTCTATGATTTCTAAAGGAATTCCAGGGCCTTGATCACTGACTTGTATGCGTAACATGTCTCCTTCAGGAGTTTCAATCACACGAACTTCAATTCGAATCAGCTTCCTTAAATTAGATTCAATAGTCTTAACTGCATCGGTGCCATTTTTAAGTAAATTCACCACTACTTGTTGTAGCAAAATGGGATCTGCGAAGATCTGGGGTAAATTCGTTTCATAAATACTCTGAAACCTAACACCGTATCTTTGAGCTTCGATTTCTGCTAAGCCAATGGAGTCATCAATGATTTCTTGAATGTTGACTAATTTACTTTGTGGCTGGCTACGTTTAACAAATCCTTTAATTCTGGAAATGATCGTTCCTGCTCGGTGGGCTTGATTGGTGGCCTTTTCAATCGCCGGTAAGATATCCTTTTCAATATCGTAGTCATTTCTTGACTTCAGACGATTGGCAATCCCAGTGCAGTAGTTGCTAATGGCAGCTAATGGTTGATTAAGTTCGTGAGCCAATGAGGAGGCCATTTCACCCATCGTCGTCAAGCGACTTGAAAACTGCATTTTTTCTTCTTGTTGCCTTGCCATTTCCTCAGCTTTTTTGCGAGTGCTGATATCGGTGGCCACAATTAACTGGGCGAGGTGGCCATCAATCCAGGAAATGTAACGACGACGAACTTCAAACCACTGTTTAGTCTTGTCGATGAAGACTTCGCGTGAGTCTGAGTTAATCGGGGTGAGGGCGGATGCGGGTAGCCCTGCAAAGCCATCAACTCCATCCATATCGAGAGCATCTACATCGGATGGTTCGATTTCATGTCCAGCAAGGTCTAAGTGAGTTTTAGGGTGGTTGCCGAAGTTCTCTCGGTAATATTTATTGGCAAAAAGTAATTGACCGCTTTGCAGTGATATCACTGAGACCGCAGCATCTAGACTTTCAAGCACGGTTGTAAAACGCTCATGGGCAAGAGCTAGTTCCTGACGAGCTTTGATTGGCTCAGAAATATCGACGATGGAACTGATCCAGCCTGATTGCTCACCTTTTTCATTGATTAGCGGTGACACAAAAGTCCGGGTATTGATCCGTGTGTGATCTTTACGCTCCATGACAGCCTCGAAACCTGTGCTGGGGGCTTTACCCTGCAGGGCAATTTGCATCTTTTTGATGAGTTCAGCTTGATATTCTTTTGGCCAGAAGGGGAAAGGGGCTTCCATACCCACTAATTCATCTTTGCTCCAACCTGTCATTTTGGAGAAGGCTGGATTCACATAGGTAATGCGGCCAGTCATATCGTGTGCTCGTATACCAATCGTCATGGATTCTTCCATGGCCTTACGGAAATTGGTTTCCGTCTGAAGTTCCCGTTGCACAATATAGCGACGTCTACTTTCACTCCAAACTGACCATAGACTCCACAAAACAAACGCCGACAAACCAATGACTAGCCACAGTAATGTACGATAGGTGAGGTTAGTGGGTGGTGGATAGCTGTCTACATGTAAGCTCAGACCTACCGAAGGTCGATCTAGGGTGACTGTATGTTCCAGAGATTTTTCGGGGGTGCGTCTTGGATTGGAGATGGCTACCTCCTGACCGTACGCATCGAGTAACTTAAATCGATAGATGCCGTTCAGTTCACTGGGTATGGTGTGTTTAACAATGCCCTTAACTGAATAAAGAACAGCGACCGCGCCGATGACATTACCAAATTGAATAATCGGTGTGATGTGCCAAAAGATGGCTTCTCTTTCAGCGCTGTGATTATTTTGTGTGTCTAGTTTGAGTTTGAGTATGCGACCGTAGTCAGGCTTATTCGTTTCTACAGCCTCGGTAAAGAGTCGATTTAACTCTTCGTCAATGATTTTTTTAGAACCACTTCGGTCGAACCATTCTCGACCGCTAGCATTGACAGGAATACTCCAAAGTCTATTCTGTTCACGGTCAATCCAGCGAATGTGCAGTATTTCAGGGCTATCCTGAATCAAGCGCGTGGCTGATTTCAGCATGGCATCTGGATAGCGCATTTGATTTACTGAGTTGCTAATTTCGCGGCTGAGCTCTAATAACTTTTCTTCATTATTCAAAAAGCGATTTTGAATGCGTTGTTTTGCGTAAGCAGTCTCGCGATAGAGCGTGTATTCCTGTTGGCTTTTATTTTGGTAATTGAGTGTCCAAAGAATTAAGGTCATAGCCAGCGTAAATAACACGATGGCCAAAATTGGGGTGAACAATAGGGAATAGCTCGACGATTTGTACTTGATCGCTCGCGGCAGTATGCGATCGATATACAAATTGATAGTTTCAGGAATAGATCTAGCCAAGGTTCTTTAGGGTTAACAGCAGTACTAGGAAGTTTAATTCTTTCGCATCATGAAAGTTATGACAGTGTACCTTTCTATTGCTTAGCAACATATTTTCATATTATGAGAAATGTATTCGTTATATGAAAAATTTCTTGTTAGGCTTTTGAAGCATACATAGAATCCAAATAACAAATATGGCAGGGGTCAAAAATCCCTGAGTATTGATTAGCCCAAAGGAGACAAAGATGGCTGCTGTACCCGAGCAAGTGATCCAAAATCAAGCTGTAAATGACCAAGACCCTATTGAAACCAAAGAGTGGCTAGATGCATTACAAGGCGTCATTACTCATGAGGGTGTTGATCGCGCTGCATATCTCATCGATGAGCAAATTTCATATGCTCGTGTCAACGGTGTTGTTCAGCCGTTTCATGCAGAAACACCCTATATCAATACGATTCCAGTGGAGCGCCAGGCTAAGTTGCCAGGTGACCCTGAAATTGAACACAGAATTCGTTCTTATACACGTTGGAATGCCATGGCGATGGTTTTGCGCGCCAATAAAGATACCAATGTGGGTGGACACATTTCATCTTTCCAGTCCGCAGCGACTCTCTACGATGTGGGTTATAACCATTTTTGGCACGCTCCATCAGCGCAACATGGTGGAGACTTGGTCTTCGTTCAGGGACACTCAGCGCCAGGAGTCTATGCGCGCGCTTACATGCTAGGACGATTGACAGACGAGCACCTGGATAATTTCCGACAAGAGGTAGACGGTAAGGGTATATCGAGTTATCCGCATCCTTGGCTGATGCCAGATTTTTGGCAATTCCCGACAGTCTCAATGGGACTCGGTCCGATCATGGCGATTTATCAAGCGCGTTTTATGCGTTATTTGGAAGATCGTGGTTTGGCTAAGACTGAGGGTCGCAAAGTCTGGGCTTTCTTGGGGGACGGAGAAACCGATGAGCCGGAGTCCTTGGGTGCGATTGGTATGGCTGGTCGTGAGCATCTAGATAACCTGTGCTTTGTCATTAACTGTAATTTGCAGCGCTTAGATGGTCCTGTTCGCGGAAACGGCAAAATTATTCAAGAACTCGAAAGCGAGTTTCGCGGTGCCGGCTGGAATGTGATCAAGGTTGTTTGGGGCACCCATTGGGATGCACTCTTTGCGCGAGATAAAAAAGGAATTTTGATGAAACGCCTCGGCGAGATTGTCGATGGCGAATATCAAACTCTGAAGGCGAAAAACGGTGCTTATGTTCGTGAGCATGTATTTAATACTCCAGAGCTGAAGGCCTTAGTTGCTGACTGGAGCGATGAGGATGTTTGGAACCTTAATCGTGGTGGTCATGATCCTCATAAAGTTTATGCAGCATTCCATGCAGCAACTCACCATAAGGGTCAGCCGACTGTGATCTTAGCGAAGACCATTAAAGGCTACGGTATGGGTAGCTCTGGTGAGGCGATGAATATTGCCCACCAAGCTAAGAAAATGAGTGATGATGATATTCGTGCTTTCAGGGATCGTTTTGATATTCCTGTGCCAGATGATCAATTAGCTCAGTTGCCTTATGTGAAATTCCCAGAAGGTAGTAAAGAATTAGAGTACATGCGCTCTAGACGTATGGAGTTAGGGGGCTATCTGCCGCAGCGTCGCTCTAAGGCGGAGTCTCTTGAAGTGCCAAAACTAGATACTTTTGCGCCATTACTAGAGGCTACTAGTGAAGGTCGTGAAATTTCAACCACGATGGCATTTGTGCGCCTTCTAAACATTGTGATCAAAGACAAAGTTCTCGGCAAGCGCGTGGTGCCTATCGTGCCCGATGAGTCTAGAACTTTTGGTATGGAGGGCATGTTCCGTCAATTGGGTATTTGGAGTCAGGTAGGACAGTTGTATACACCGCAAGACCATGATCAATTGATGTTCTACAAGGAAGACAAACACGGTCAAATCCTACAAGAGGGTATCAATGAAGCCGGTGCTATGTGTGACTGGATTGCTGCTGCTACTTCTTATTCAACACATGGCGTCCCCATGTTGCCGTTCTATATTTTCTATTCAATGTTTGGTTTCCAGCGTATTGGTGACTTGGCATGGGCAGCGGGTGACATGAGAAGTCGTGGCTTCTTACTCGGCGGTACTGCAGGTCGAACCACCTTGAATGGCGAGGGCTTGCAACACGAAGATGGTCATAGCCATCTCTGGAGTGGTGCAGTACCTAACTGTATCAGTTATGACCCCTGTTTTGCCTTTGAGTTAGCGGTCATTATTCAAGATGGTATGCGTCGTATGATGACCGATCAAGAGGATGTCTATTACTACATTACTCTGATGAATGAGAACTACGCGCATCCTGCAATGCCTAAAGGTTCTGAGCAAGATATCCTTAAAGGAATGTATCGCCTTACTTCTGTTGGTGATAGCAAAGCTAAACAGCGTGTTCAGTTATTAGGTAGCGGCACCATCTTCCGTGAAGTGATCGCAGCAGCTGATATGTTGCGTGATGATTGGGGTGTGGCTTCCGATATTTGGGGTTGTCCAAGCTTTACAGAGTTAGCTCGTGATTGGAATGCGGTCAATCGCCATAATCTCTTACATCCCACTGATAAGCCTGTCTTGTCGCATGTAGAAAAAATGTTAGTAAGTCAAGTCGGCCCGGTGGTTGCAGCGACTGACTATGTTCGTTTATTTGCAGAACAAATTCGTCCTGCGATTCATAATTTAGGTAAACGTTACACAGTCCTGGGTACGGACGGCTTTGGTCGTTCTGATACGCGCGAACGCTTACGCCACTTCTTTGAGGTTGATCGTCGTTGGGTCACGGTAGCCGCTCTGAAAACTTTGGCAGATGAGGGTCAAATCAAGCATCAAGTAGTTGCTGATGCGATGAAGAAGTATGGCTTAGATCCTAATAAACCTAACCCTATGACTGTGTGAGGTCGGATATGAGTCAATTAATTGAAGTCAAAGTACCTGACATTGGTGACTACAAAGATGTGCCTGTCATTGAGGTGCATGTAAAACCTGGTGATACTGTCAGCAAGGAACAGTCACTTATTACGCTAGAGTCAGATAAGGCGACTATGGATGTGCCGTCTTCTCATGACGGTATTGTTAAAGAAGTCAAAGTCAAGGTGGGCGACTCCATTTCTGAAGGTGGCCTCGTTCTATTGCTGGAGTCTGTGGGCATGCCTGCGGCCCCTGTAGCTAATGCAACTGCTGCGCCCACACAGGCGACTGGTGCTGCTAATACCACCGCTCAATCGATTAGTGTTTCTGTGCCTGATATCGGAGATTATAAAAATGTTCCTGTCATAGAAGTGCATGTAAAGCCTGGTGACACAGTGACTAAAGAACAGTCCCTGGTCACCCTCGAATCCGATAAGGCCACCATGGATGTTCCTTCTTCACATGATGGTTTAGTTAAAGAAGTGAAAGTCAAAGTAGGTGATGCTGTTTCGCAAGGCGATTTAGTGGTTGTATTGGAATCTTCAGCACAAGCACCAGTCAGTCAACCAGTAGATAAAGCACCATCTTCGACCGCATCGAATACTTCTGCACCTGTCTCACAATCAGTGACAAAAACGACTTCGCTTGCCACTCCTGCTACTGCCGCAACAAGTCCAGTAATGAGTTCTTCAGGGACGAGTCATGCGAGCCCTTCAGTTAGAAAATTTGCTCGCGAACTGGGAGTTGATGTCGCTAAGGTCAATGGTTCTGGTCCTAAAGGCAGAATCACTCAGGAAGACGTCCAGGCCTATGTAAAAAATATCATGACAGGTCAAGCCGCATCTCCGGCAGGAGCTCAGGTTTCAGCCGGTGGTTTAAATCTCTTACCATGGCCGAAGATTGATTTCAGTAAATTTGGCGAAACAGAAGTTCAGCCTTTATCACGCATTAAGAAGCTATCAGCTGCTAATCTATCCCGTAATTGGGTAATGATTCCAGCGGTGACTTATCACGAAGACGCTGACATTACTGATTTAGAAGCTTTCCGTGTGCAAACGAATAAAGCCAATGAGAAAGAAGGCATCAAAATTACTATGTTAGCTTTCTTGATCAAGGCTGCTGTCAATGCGCTGAAGAAGTACCCAGAGTTCAATAGCTCTTTAGATGGGGATAATTTGGTACTTAAGAAGTATTTCCATATTGGTTTCGCTGCTGATACGCCTGGTGGACTGGTGGTTCCTGTGGTTAAAAATGCTGATCAAAAAGGGATTGTTGAGATTGCAAAAGAAACGGGTGAGCTTGCTAAGCTCGCTCGTGAGGGCAAGCTAAAACCTGATCAGATGCAAGGAGCATCATTCACGATTTCATCTTTAGGGGGCATCGGTGGTACTTACTTTGCACCGATTATTAATGCTCCTGAAGTCGCCATTTTGGGCGTGAATAAAGCATCCATGAAGCCAGTTTGGGATGGCAAACAATTTGTACCACGCTTAATTTGCCCACTCTCATTAACTGCTGATCATCGTGTGATTGATGGCGCACTTGCGACCCGTTTCAATGTTTATTTGTCAGAGTTGCTAGCTGATTTCCGCCGTGTGGTCTTGTAGGAGAAATAATGGCTATTGAAATCAAAGTACCAGACATAGGCGACTTTAAAGACGTGCCTGTTATTGAGGTGTTGGTTAAACCTGGTGATAGCGTAGAGAAAGAGCAAACTTTATTGGTGCTCGAGTCTGACAAAGCAACGATGGAAGTACCTGCTGATCAGGCTGGAAAAATTGTCGCCGTTCATATTAAAGTAGGTGATAAGGTTAGCCAAGGAATGGTTATTGCTAGTCTGGAGCCTTCGATGGCAAGCCCTGTCATTTCACCTTCTCCAGTAGCGCCAAGCACGAAAAATGAAGCATCCACCCCTGTATCTATTCCTGTAGGTAGTTATCAGGGACCTGTAGATCACGAGTGTGAGGTTTTGGTGCTGGGGGCTGGCCCAGGCGGCTATAGTGCTGCATTCCGTGCTGCTGATTTGGGTCAGAAAACCGTCATTGTTGAACGTTACGCGACTTTAGGTGGAGTTTGTCTCAATGTGGGTTGCATACCCTCAAAAGCTTTATTGCATACTGCCGCGGTCATGGATGAAGTCAAAGCAATGGCTCATCATGGTATTAGTTTTGGCGAGCCTAAAATTGATTTAAGCCAGTTACGTAAGCATAAAGAAGGTGTCATTAATCAGCTCACCACGGGTTTAGCTGGTATGGCGAAAGCTCGCAAAGTGACAACGGTTCGCGGACTGGGAGAATTTATCGATTCGCATCATCTCAAGGTTCAATTAACCAGTGGTGAGGGGCGCGATTTAACCGGTCAAACTCAGGTGATTCGTTTTGAGAAAGCCATTATTGCAGCGGGTAGTCAGTCGGTGAAATTACCATTTCTGCCAGATGATCCCAGAATAGTTGATAGCACGGGTGCCTTAGCGCTACAACAGATTCCGAAGCGTATGCTGGTCATTGGTGGGGGCATTATTGGTTTGGAAATGGCCACCGTCTACAGCACCTTGGGTGCACGTATTGATATTGCTGAAATGATGGACGGTTTGATGGCTGGAGCCGATCGTGATTTGGTTAAGGTTTGGGAAAAAATCAATGCGCATCGTTTTGATAAAGTGATGTTGCAAACCAAAGCCACCCAGGTAAAGCCCCAAAAAGAGGGGGTACTAGTGACCTTTGAGGGTGCCAATGCTCCTGATCAGCCACAGTTATATGATTTGGTCTTGGTTGCTGTGGGTAGATCCCCGAACGGTAAAGTCATTGGCGCACAGCATGCTGGAGTGCTTGTCAATGAGCGAGGTTTTATCCCTGTTGATCAACAACAAAGAACGAACGTGCCTCATATATTTGCGATTGGTGATGTGGTCGGTCAACCGATGCTGGCTCATAAAGCAGTTCATGAGGGGCATGTGGCAGCTGAAGTTGCAGCCGGTCACAAAGCTTATATGGATGCAAAACAAATTCCGTCAGTCGCTTATACAGATCCTGAAGTCGCATGGGCTGGTTTGACTGAAGAGCAATGTAAAGCACAAGGTATTGAATACGAAAAAGGTTTATTTCCTTGGGCAGCCAGTGGTAGGGCGATTGCAAACGGTCGAAGCGAAGGCTTTACAAAACTCATCTTTGATAAGAAGACTCATCGAATTATTGGGGGCGGTATTGTCGGCACCCATGCGGGAGATCTGATTGGTGAAGTTTGTCTTGCTATAGAGATGGGTGCAGATGCTGTAGATATTGGTAAAACAATTCACCCTCATCCGACCTTAGGTGAGTCGGTGGGGATGGCCGCTGAGGTAGCGCATGGTAGCTGCACTGATTTACCACCACAAAAGAAAAAGTAGTTGAAAAAAACCCCCGCCGAGGCGGGGGTTGAAATGGTACTTGCAGATAAATCTGACTGGGTACCGAGGAGACAATCTGTACTACTTCAATTCGTTAGCGCTATCTTGGCGCAAATGCCTTGCTCAGAGCTTACTTACGACCACGAGTTGCTTTAGTAGCGGTACTGGCAACAGCGTTGAAGTTGTTTTGGGCTAAATCAACCGCCTGTTTGATTGATTTTTGCGTTGTTTCGTAGGCATTGTTAGCTGCAGCCATGGCTTGTTTAACAGCTTGAACAGCAGCTTCAGAGCCCGCAGGGGCGTTCTTGGTGAGATCTTCAACCATGCTGTGTAGTTTGCTGTTATTGGCCTTCATTTGAGCCTCTGCGACCGTCGCGAATGTAGCTTGTGTCTCATTGGCAATGTTGTACAAATGACGGCTGTAAGCCATGATTTTTTCAGCCAAAGGCTGAACCATGCCGGCTTGCATTGCCATTAATTGCTGGGCATCACGGACGCTCAGGGCGCGCTTTGCGTTCTCAACGTTTTCGCTCATCGCTGTTTTTGCAACTTGCATATTGAGTTCAACCAGCTTTTCAACGCCTTCAAACGCTTTATTTGTGAGGTTGAGTAGGGTTTCTAAGTTGGCTTTATTCGCTGCTGCAATTTGTTCTGGTGTCAAAGTCATACTTCTCTCCTAAAGAATTTAATTCAATAATGTTGCACTGCACAATGAAAGTATAGGTGCAAACAAGCCAAAGTCAAGACCACATTGTGAAAAACAGGCAAAATCTTGATGTGAAAGCCTTTTATACCGATCACTTTGTTCTGCCACTGCCTGTTGGACACCGTTTTCCAATGCAGAAATACCGTTTATTGAGGGACAGGGTAGCTCAAATGATGGGGATTGAGTTATGCGAGGCCCCCAGAGCTACAGATGATGACCTGTGTCTTGCCCATACACAGTCTTATGTACAAGCGGTGAGTGAAGGACGTCTTAGCGATGCAGAGATCAGGGAGATTGGATTTCCGTGGTCTGCGGCAATGGTAGAGCGTTCAAGAAGGTCGTCTGGTGCGACTTTAGCTGCCGCTCAAATGGCAAAAAAAGATTTTGTTTCAGCCAATTTAGCGGGTGGCACCCACCATGCATACGCGAACAAAGGAAGTGGCTTTTGTGTTTTTAATGATGCAGCGATTACTGCACTGCGACTTAAATCTCAGGGGTATAAGCAGGTACTCGTCATTGATTTGGATGTTCACCAGGGGAATGGGACAGCTTCAATACTGCAAGAACATCCTGAAATCTTTACGTTTTCTATGCATGGAGAGAAAAATTTTCCATTTAGAAAAGAAGCGAGCTCTCTAGACCTTGGTCTACCTGATGCCTGTGACGATGAGACCTATTTGAGACTTCTGGCTGATTCATTGTCTCAGATTGAGGAATTGTGGATTCCTGATTTTGTGATTTATTTAGCGGGAGCCGATCCTCATGAAGGTGATCGGCTCGGACGTCTGAAGCTGAGCATGACCGGTATGGCAAAAAGAGATCAAATGGTTTTTGATTTTTGTCATCATTGGCGAACACCCTGCGTGATTGCTATGGCGGGTGGCTACGGTCTTAATATAGAAACAACGGTTGAGGTTCATGCACAAACAATCAACTTAGCGTATCAACATTATCTTCGTTGTATGGAGATTCCAGCATGAAGCATTGGAATCAGCGTTGGGCTGCATGGATTGCTCCGAGTTTCGTGATTATCTGGAGTACTGGTTTCATTATCGCCAAGTATGGGATGCCATATGCGGAACCAATGACATTTCTGTTCATGAGATTTATTGGGGTTTTGCTTTTGATGCTACCGCTAGTCTGGTTGCTGAAAGCACCATGGCCATCGAGCTCTAATACATTTCACATCGCGATTGCAGGGCTCTTACTTCAAGCTGGTTATTTAGGTGGTGTTTGGGCTGCTGTGCGATTTGGTATGTCTGCTGGACTGACCGCTTTGATTGTTGGTTTGCAACCCATCCTTACAGCTTTATTTGCATCATGGCTGAGAGAAAGAGTCTACCCTATACAGTGGCTGGGTCTTGCTTTAGGTATAGCAGGGGTAGGTCTTGTGGTTTGGCAAAAGCTCACATTGACTGGATTGGATAGTTGGAGTCTGATCTTTATTGTGATAGCTTTATTTTCGATTACAGCGGGCACCTTGTATCAAAAAAAGTTTTGTCCGCAGTTTGATCTCAGAACAGGATCAGTCATTCAGTTTGCGAGTTCGGCACTCTTATGTCTACCCTTTATGTTCCTTTTTGAAACAAGAGAAATTGTTTGGCATCCTGAATTGATTGGGTCCTTGGTTTGGGCTATTTTGGGGTTATCGATAGGTGCCATATCGCTCCTATTTATCATGATTCGTAAGGGGGAGGCTACCCGAGTCACGAGCCTGATGTACCTAACACCACCGACCACAGCGGTGATGGCGTGGTTCTTGTTTGATGAACCATTTACTCTTTTTATAGCTTTTGGAATTGTTCTGACTATGCTTGCTGTTCTCTTGGTAAATCGCGCCCAAA
The DNA here is from genome assembly GCF_018881775.1 of Polynucleobacter sp. MWH-Loch1C5. Taxonomy (GTDB): domain Bacteria; phylum Pseudomonadota; class Gammaproteobacteria; order Burkholderiales; family Burkholderiaceae; genus Polynucleobacter. Next base: position 71,892 of record NZ_JACVPR010000001.1, on the reverse strand, counting down.
AATCATGAATTGGAGTTGTAATTAACGTATCATTAGCAGATTCATCAAACATCAAGAAGTAAGAAGCATGCAAGGTTTAGAGCGATTAATGGGTAGAGGTTTTCTAGCGCGGTCTCTTGGAAAAATTTTGAATATTGCTTGTGTAGTGACCCTCGCATCTTCAATGTTGGCGGTTAATTTGGTGCAAGCGCAAAATCATCAGGCACCTAAGAAAACAACGCAGAAAAAAGCGACGCCCAGTCAGCAAGCGAATCAAAATAAACCTAAAAAAGCGGTTCGAACAGCTACTACCCGTAAAAAAGCAGCTGAAGAAGTGGCTCGCCCATCATTTGCTTCTGCAATGGGTTTGCGTGGCAATCAAGACGATCTCAATTTAAAGTCAAGTGTGGCACTTATTGTTGATCGTCAAACTCACGAAGTGCTTTTTGAGAAAAATGCACATGCTGTATTACCGATTGCATCTATTACTAAGTTAATGACCTCATTAGTGGTCATGGATGCTAATTTGCCTTTGGATGAAGTTATTACTATTTCGCAAGCCGATGTGAATGCTTATCCTGGTAGAACTCGCTCACGCGTGACTGCAGGTGCAAAAATGACGCGTGAGGAGGCTCTTTTATTAGCACTTATGTCTTCTGAGAATCGTACTTCCCATGCCTTGGCAGCGAATTATCCTGGTGGTGTGAGTGCTTTTGTTGAGGCCATGAATACGAAAGCTAAGGCTTTGGGTATGAGTCAATCGAAATTTGCAGATCCCACAGGTTTATCCAGTGAAAATGTCTCTAGCCCTGAGGATTTGACTCGCTTAGTTGAGGCTTCTTATCAATATAAATTAGTAAGAGAGTTCTCTACCCGCAATGATTACAGAATCATGATTGGGAATCGTGAGCAGGTGTTTGTAAATACCAATCGTTTAGTTCGTGCCAATGATATGGAAATTGGTTTGCAGAAAACAGGGTATATTTCAGCAGCTGGTCGTTGTTTGGTGATGCAAGCGCGCGTACAAAACAGAGATGTGGTCATGGTATTTCTGGACTCTGTGGGTAAGCTCTCGCGTTTTGCCGATGCGGTTAGGGTTCGTGAATGGCTTGAATCCCATCCTGAGCTTGAGCCTGTTAGACGTCTTTGATAACGTCCTGCTAGGCTTTAGTTGGTTTGTAGCCTAAGCTCTTTGAAATTTGTACTGCCGTATCTTTCAGAGCTTTTAACCATTCTTCCTGAAGACGATCCGTCGGTGCAGATAAAGATAAACCAGCAACCAGTTTGCCTGCATCGTCAAGAATAGACGCAGCCATACAACTGACCCCAATCTCTAATTCTTCATCATCACGTGCATGACCGAGTTGTCTTACCTTATCTAATTCTTTTTCTAAGTCGCTAGCGTCTTGGATGCTATTTTTGGTATGTCCTTGTAGACCCGTTTTTTGTATATAGCTTTTCAGCTTAGGAGCATCATCGTCGGCCAAGAATAGTTTTCCTACCGATGTCAGATGTAATGGGGCACGCCCCCCAATCGCTCGGACTACCTGCATTCCTGAACGCTCGGAATAAGCTCGGTCGATATACACAATTTCATCTCCTTGGCGAACAGATAAATTAACCGTTTGCCCGGTTAATTTATGCAGTGCTCGCATAGGTAGATGAGCAGCGTCTCTGATGGAGATTCTCGCTTTGACTAAATTGCCAAGCTCTAAGAGTTTGAGGCCAAGACGGTAGGTGCCGCTATCGGCACGCTCTACAAGACGACATGCAACCATATCATTGAGGATGCGGTGAGCGGTTGATGGGTGAAGATCAGTTAGCTCAGATAACTTTTTGAGGCTGACAGGATCATCACTTTGAGCCAGTGCATCGAGCAAGCTCATCATTCGATCGAGAACCTGTATGGCGGTGCGTGTCGTCATGGCCCTATTGTAGCTATAAATGCCTCAAATTGCACATTGTGAAATGAGATTATGCTTGGCTTAGGGCAAGAGTGCAGTCAGCTATTAACTGGGGTCCTTTATAAATCAGACCCGTATAAACCTGAACGCAGTGGGCACCCGCGTTAATTTTTGCCTTTGCATCTGCCCCATTTAGAATGCCCCCGACTCCAATGATTGGAATTTGTTGACGTAAATGCTGATTTAAGACCCTTATCACACGGTTAGATGCTTCAAAAACGGGCTGTCCGGATAGACCTCCTGTTTCCTCACTGTATTTAAGCCCCGCTACTTTTTCACGTGAAATGGTCGTGTTGGTAGCAATCACACCATCGATCTCGTAGCGTATGAGTAACTTGGAGATATGATCAATTTGTTCATCATCAAGGTCTGGTGCAATTTTGAGGAGCAATGGACAGGACTTTTGGTACTGTTGTCTCAAGATTTGTTTTTCTTTAGCTAAGCTGGCAAGCAAGTGATCTAGATCGTCACCACTTTGTAAGGCACGTAAATTTTTTGTGTTGGGTGAAGAGATGTTAACGGTGATGTAGGATGCCACTGGATAGACTGTTCTTAAACCAATCAGATAGTCATTGACAGCTTCTTCAATGGGAGTTTGAGCATTTTTTCCAATATTCAAACCAATAACACCGCCATTTTTATAGAAGCGCGATTGTTTGACGCGATCAACACAGGCTAAGACGCCATCGTTATTAAAGCCCATCCGATTAATCAGTGCCTGCGCATGGGGTAAGCGGAACATGCGTGGTAGTGGATTGCCAGGCTGTGCTAGAGGTGTCACGGTACCAATTTCTATAAATCCAAAACCTAAATCTGCTAATGCATCAATATACTTGCCGTCCTTGTCTAGTCCGGCAGCGAGTCCAACTCGATTGGGAATAGCTATACCGCATAGATTACTTGTTTTATTGATGACTGAAGGGCGAATCAGAGAGCTTAGACCCCAATCATGAGTTCTCTTAAGGCTATTGAGGGTGAAATGATGGGCCGTTTCAGCGTCCATGGAAAACAGCCATGGTCTGATCAGTGGGTACAGGTTCATTATTTAATGGTGTCGTACGCTTGCCACAGGTTATCAATGTAAACCTGCAGGGGTTGAAAATTAGCTTTGTACGACATTTTAGGACTTTCTTTAATGTAATAGCCTAAATAAACATAGGGAAGTTGCAATAATTTAGCTTGCTCTATTTGCCACATAACGCTGTAGGTACCAAGACTTGCATTTTTCAATGATGGATCAAAAAATGTATAGACAGATGAGAGCCCATCTTGAATGACGTCAATAATGCTGACGATTCTTAATTTCCCGGGATCTTTCGATGCAGGGCCATCTCTAAATTCGATGAGTCTTGAGTTAACTTTACTTTGCAGTAAAAATTGTTTGTATTGGTCTTGATCATCATGATCCATTCCGCCACCGCTATGGCGGTCACGTTGGTAATCTTGATACAACTGATAATGTTCCTCGAAATATCCCAAATGACCGACATGGCTCACCAGATGCTGATGTTGTTGCCAAGCACGCTTCTGTGATCGATTAGGTTTGAAATTGCTTACATCAACGCGACAGGGTATACAGGCTTGACAGTTATCGCAGTAGGGGCGATAGGTATACATGCCGCTTCGACGGAATCCCCTTGCCACCAACTCACCGTATAAGTCAGCGTGTATGAGGTGTGACGGGGTTGCTACTTGGGAGCGAGCCAAGTGTTTATCCAGATAACTGCACGGATAGGGCGCTGTCGCGTAAAACTGCAACGCGGTAAACGGCAACTCTTTTAGTTTACTCATCCTAGCCCCAGTGCTTCAATATTGCTTTATTAAAATCCCAGTGAATTCGATCTTTACCGCAATTTTGAGCTAAATGACTTAAAAAGTCATGTCTTGGTATGGGGCGACCGCCCAAAGATTTTAGGTGCTCAGTTTCTTGCTGACAGTCAATCATGCCGATGTCTTGTGCAATACACCATGCGCACAATGCTGCTAAGGCTAATTTAGATGCATCTGTGACCTTGGCAAACATGGATTCTCCATAAACCATTTTCCCCAAGTTGACGCAATAGAGTCCTCCAACGCATTGATTTTGGTAATAAGTTTCTACGCTATGAGCAAGACCTTGCTGATGTAATTCCGAGTAAGCCTGCAGTACTGCATGCGTAATCCAAGTACCATTTTGGCCGGCTCTGTTTTGGTTTGCACAGGACATAATGGTGTTAATGAAATCTGTGTTGACTCGAATTTCCCAGTCCGGATCTCGTAGAATTTGCCGGATTTTTTTGGCTAGATTCTTCGATATTTTTAATTCAGAAGGAATCAGAACCATGCGTGGGTCCGGTGACCACCATAGAACAGGTTGTTCTTCAGAGTACCAAGGAAAGATGCCACCTTGATATGCTCGAATCAGTTGATCGACTGAGATTGTGTCGCTAGCTGCTACTAGACCTGGTACCTCAGTGTCGTAATAAGTTTGTTCATTCAAAGAGGGAAACGCATCACTCGGACGCAACCAAGTCAATTTCATGCTGATCGATAGGAGCGATCAATTTTGGGGTCAAACTCGACGGTATGAAGATGAGTATGTACCTGATGGCTAAGCTTGCCCGCTGCACGGTCAGCAAAAAACCATTCCAAGGTATGTTTGACAGTGGGAAATGCAATTTCATTCCAAGGAATTTCATCTTCACTAAAAAGCTGCACCTCGAGACTTTCGATACCAGCTGAAAATTCTTCTGACTGCATGGATGCTATATAAAACAAATGAACTTGCTCAACATGCACCACATTTAGAAGTGAAAATAATGGACCAATCGTCACCATGGCGCCTGCCTCTTCGAGTGTCTCTCTGATGGCGCCTGCCTCGGTTGTCTCACCCACTTCTAGAAAGCCGGCGGGTAATGTCCAGAAACCTAGGCGAGGATGAATGGCTCGTTTGCATAGGAGTACCTTGTCTTGCCAAATAGGGATAGTTCCTACGACGTTTCTTGGGTTCTGATAAAAAATAGAGTCACATGACGTGCATACATGCCGCTCACGTGTATCACCGGTCGGAATAATTAGTTGGATGGGAGCGGCGCAGCGCGAGCAGAATTTCATAATTGAGTATTGAGGAGCTTGACTGGAATGATGCCACGAAGTGAATTACATAGGATGACTTGATCGGCTTGTTCTACCGCATCTTTCTTAAAAAGAAGCTCTTTTGCATTTAGCTCTTTAATTAGATGTTCTCTCATGATTCCAGGTAGGCAACCGGCCGAGATAGGGGGCGTCAGCCACTCATTATTTTTTTGAACAAACAAGTTGCTTCGTCCACCTTCTGTAACGTAGCCTAAGTGATTGGTAAAGAGTAGGTCAAACGCACCTATTTTTTCCGCCTTTTGCCAAGCTAAATCATAGAAATCACGATGCGTGGTTTTGTATTGCAGAGGGTGAATTCTAAAATCTAAAGTATGTTGTTTAAGGTGCTCGGATGCCCAAGCATAGTATTGCTGACCGTCTAGATCAGACAGATCGCCATGAGTAATTAATACATCTGCGTTAGGGCTGATAGATAACTTAATCCGCATAGTTTGATGAGGCCAATGCGCTTTAGTTTTATTGATTTGATCTTTGACATTCTCTAGATCAATAGGAATACCAAGTTTTTCACAAGCATTTTTCAATCGGATGAGGTGGGAGCTCAGACGCAGTATTTCACCATTTTCATAACGCATCGTTTCAAAAACGCCCCATGGCGGTGGTGACCCAAGAAATTTTCTCTTGAGTTGACACTCTTGCCACTCTTCTAGCGGATCAGAGTCAATAGTGATGCCAGAGCCTACGCCAAACTCATAATCTTGATTAGGGCTGACTTCGAGGGTGCGAATGAGTACGCTCATGCATAGATCACCCATGGTGTCGGTGCTTGGATCTAAGTATCCGAGACCACCACAGTAATACTTTCTGGGATGATTTTCTAATTCTTGAATAATTTCCATGGTGCGTTTTTTAGGTGCACCCGTCACTGATCCACAAGGAAAAATAGCATCGAGTAACTTCAATAGAGATGTTTTCGGAGCTATTTCAGCAGTAATCGTCGATGTCATTTGTAAAACAGAACCGTATTCTTCGATATCAAACAGTTTCGGCACATGAACGGTGCCGGGAAGGGCGATTTTGCTTAAATCATTACGTAATAAATCGACAATCATCAGATTTTCTGCACGATTTTTGGGATCATCGGCTAAATGATTGGCGAGAGGGGATGATCGGTTCGCTGTTCCTTTCATGGGCTTTGTGACCAACTGAGCTCCAGTTTTTTTGATAAACCATTCAGGAGAGCAGGAAATTAAATAGCCATCTTGATCTTCAACATAGGCGCCAAATGGTACTGGTTGTCTGGCCCTGAGATTTTTGAACAGCTGTAATGGTGACCCGTAGATGTGCCCAAACTCTCTGAAGGTAAAGTTCACCTGGTAAGTGTCACCTGTGCGAATGTAGTTTTGGATTTTTTCTATTTGACTTTTAAACTTTTGAAAATCTAGCTCTCTATTTTCCGGAACTATATGAGCTGGCTCTAACTCTTTCTGTGCGTCGAGCCATGCAGTCATCTCGTCATAGTTGATTTGCTTGAGGTCTTTAAATACCCAGGCTTTCAACAGTGGGGTTTCTAGATCTTGTTGAGTAATACCTTGGAATGCCTCACCTAGTTTGTAACTGCCCAAAAAAACAATATAAAAACCCTCTTTAGATGCTGCTTCAATAGCATCACAAACTTCGCTAACTTCTGTAAGTGTATGAGCTAAATATGTTCGAATTGGGTTCTCATAAATGCGGCATCTTGCTAACTGCGCATGACTTTGGGCGTCATCTAAGATAATTCGAGTAGGTGCAGCATGCATCTTTAGCGGCCAATCACCTTCACTTGTTGGATGAGGATAGGGCGCAAAGGAACGTCTGAGTGAGGTCCGAATCGACCAGTACCGACTGATTTAATCTTATCTATAGTGGCTGTGCCCTTAATGACCTTACCAAAGACTGTATAACCATGTCCGTCTGGGCGAGGGTAGTCAAGATTGGGGTTGTCGACAATATTAATAAAAAATTGAGCGGTCGCCGAGTTAGGGTTCGCAGTTCTGGCCATGGCAATCGTATAGATTTGATTTTTTAAGCCATTATTGGACTCGATTGGAATCGGTGCTCGTGTGAGTTTTTGCTCCATTTTTTCATTAAAGCCACCCCCTTGAACCATGAAGCCATCTATCACTCGATGAAAAATTGTGCCTTGATAAAAACCTGACTCAACATACTGAAGAAAATTTTCTACCGTTTTTGGGGCTTTGCTAGCCTGAAGTTCGACGACAAAATCACCGAGCGATGTTTTGAATTCAACCTGTTGTGCTTGGACCTGATAGGTCATCAACAAACCAAAAATAAGGCTTAATATTTTTTTCATAGTCATCTCCATAATGAATGGATTATATGAACATAGTAATAAAAAAAGCCCTTCTAGGATTGAAGGGCTTCGATATTTGGTTGCGGGGGCAGGATTTGAACCTACGACCTTCGGGTTATGAGCCCGACGAGCTGCCAGACTGCTCCACCCCGCGTCTGAATCTGAAACTATATCAGGATTAACCCTAAATAGCAAGGTAAATGGTGTTTGGGGTGGTCCGGGGCTCCTCGTACCTAGCCGGGGACATGGCTAAGGCTAGTGCTTGCTTGGGGAGCGATCTCTTGAATCAGGGATTTCTATGCCATGCTTAGCAAAGCTTGTTTTGATTCTTGCTAGCAGTTCGCGACGTACAGGGGCCTGTTCATGAGCGCGCACTTTCATGCGTATTTTGATGAGTACCGTAAAGTCGCCAAGCTGATCTACGCCAGCAATTTCTATATTGTCTAAGATCCGGTCTTTGAATTGGTAATCTTGTCGCAACTCTTCGCCAATCTTGCTGATGAGTGACTTCACTTGTTCAATATCTGCTTCATAAGATATGCCCACATCACAAACTGCGTAGGCGTATTCTCGACTTCTATTAGTGACTACGGTGATGTTGCTATTAGGAACAAAATGAACTGCACCTTCATAATCTCGTAAACGAACATAGCGCAAAGTGATTTCTTCCACTATGCCTGTTTTTCCAGCAATTTCTACACTATCACCCTGACGTATTTGATTTTCGATGAGCATGACAAAGCCAGTAAAGTAATCTTTGACTAAGCTTTGAGCACCAAAGCCAACTGCAATACCGGCCACACCAGCTGTTGCGAGAATAGGGGCAATCGAGAATCCCAAAGCGCCCAGTATGAACATGATTGCAATGACCCAAATAAGGACTGTGAGCGAGTAATTGCTGACTCGTAAAAGAGTGTTGATGCGTTTTTGCTCTTCAATGCTGGCGCCACGTTTTTGTACTTCCATGGCAATTAAATGAGTTGCGCGAATGAAGATAGATTTAACAATCAGCGCTGCCACAACAACCAAGATTATTTGGATAATAGGCCAAGCTATATCTAACCAGCGAGTCAGGCCAGACAGGTTATATTCATGTAGAAGTTGCTCTATCGCTTTATGCATGGGTCAAGTATATAAAAAATGAGGACAACATCAATGCAAACTTTGAAATATGCGGCTGAAGTCTCCGCTGGAATTTATGCTATTGATACTGGCTTTGAAAGGCCGCACTTTGATGCCAGTTACTTACTCATTGATGCTGGTGAGGCTGCATTTATAGATGTGGGTACTAATTATTCGAGTGATTATCTCCTTCATACCTTGCATGAGTTGGGCCTTACTGAAGAGAATGTGAAGTACATTATCTTGACTCACATCCATCTGGATCATGCAGGGGGTGCTGGAAAAATGATGCAAGAGTGCTCTAAGGCTCTTTTGATTGTTCATCCACGCGGAGTCAGGCACATGATTGATCCTGCTGCTTTAAGAGCGGGGGCGGTGGGTGTCTATGGTGAAGATAAGGTTCAGCAAACCTACGGAGAACTTCTCCCCATTGAGGCTTCTAGAATCTTAGAAGCTCAGGATCAATCTAGTTTGAAAGTAGGGCAGCGTGAATTAATTTGTATAGATACTCCGGGTCACGCGAAGCACCATATTTCTATTTGGGATTCACACTCGCAAGGTGTTTTCACTGGCGACACATTCGGCTTATCTTATCGAGAATTTGATACTGATCAAGGACCTTTTGTGATGCCAACAACAACGCCTATTCAGTTTGATCCAGAGGCCCTAAAAAAATCCATCGATCGGATTTGTTCCTTAAAACCTCAATCTCTATTTCCTACACACTACAGTCGCATTGATGGTGTACCGCGTTTGAAGACTATGTTTTTGACTATTCTCGATGAAATGGTGGAGCTTGCACTTCATCTCCAATACACAGATGATCGTCACAATAGGATCAAAGAAGGCTTATTTAAGATTTATTTAAGCCATCTAAAACAACATGGGGTCAAAATGCAAGCTGATGAAATTAAAGAGTTTTTAGATATAGACTTGGAATTAAATGCTCAGGGCATTGGTGTTTGGTTAAATCAAAAAACATAAATGTTGCGTTGCAAAACTCGAGGTCTATAATGCCAACATTGCATGTATAGGAGCGCTGGATGTCGATTAGTAATCCAGAATATTCACAGTCATCGCTATTGAAACCGGTTGAAGTCGGCCAACATGGACATCATGTCCATAAGGGGAGTTTGTCTGCCCTCATGCTCGCTGCCATTGGCGTTGTATTTGGTGATATCGGTACAAGCCCTTTGTATGCTCTCAAAGAATGTTTTAGTCCTCAGCATGGCATACCCTTTAGTGAAGATGCGGTTTTTGGCATTATTTCTCTGATGTTCTGGGCCATTCTCTTGGTCGTGACCTTCAAGTATGTCATTTTCGTGATGCGTGCTGACAATAAAGGTGAGGGCGGTGTTCTATCCCTCATGGCGCTTGCTTTGCGAAGTATGAAAACTGGTACCAAATCCTACCTGGCAGTCATGATGCTGGGCATGTTCGGTGCATGCATGCTTTATGGAGAATCAGTCATTACTCCAGCTATTTCTGTTCTATCCGCAGTTGAGGGCTTGGAGATCATCACCCCAGAATTAAAGCGCTCTGTGATTCCGATTACATTGACCATCTTGATTGCTTTGTTTGTGATACAAAAATACGGAACCGCTGCGGTTGGCCGCTTTTTTGGCCCCATCACTTTACTGTGGTTTGTATCTCTAGCAGCTTTAGGTGTATTGAATATTGTTCAGAATCCTCAAATTTTCTGGGCAATGAATCCTATCTATGCAGTTCGTTTTATCGCAGAACATACTTTGATGGCATACATCGTGATGGGCTCTGTGGTTTTGGTCGTGACTGGTGTTGAAGCTTTGTATTTGGATATGGGGCATTTTGGCAAAAAGCCTGTTCGCTATGCTTGGCTAGTTGTTGTTTTGCCCAGTCTTCTGTTGAATTATTTTGGTCAAGGGGCGCTTTTATTATCGAACCCTGACTTCATAAAAAATCCCTTTTATCTGATGGTCCCTGAATGGGGTCTATTGCCCATGGTCATCTTGGCAACTTTAGCCACTGTGATTGCCTCTCAGGCAGTGATCTCAGGCGCTTATTCATTAGCGAATCAAGCGATATTACTGGGTTTCTTGCCGCGGATGGCGATTAAACACACATCTGATAGTGAGCAGGGGCAAATTTATATTCCGGTGGTGAACTGGTCTTTGCTGGTGATGGTGATTTTTACCGTTATTGAATTTCGTGAGTCAGGTAATTTAGCTGCTGCTTACGGCATATCTGTCACAACCACCATGCTTATTACTACGATTCTTTTGAGCATTGTGATGCGCCGTGAATGGCATATCAATCCATTGTTGATTGGACTATTAATTGCTAGTTTCTTGGCTATTGATATCTCTTTTTGGACAGCTAACCTCATCAAAGTGAAAGATGGTGGTTGGTATCCATTAATGTTAGGTATTTTATGTTTTACCTGTCTGATGACTTGGTACAAGGGTCGCAAGCTATTACGCGATCGTATTGTGAGTGACTCAATTCCACTAGAGCCATTTGTGGCGGGGTTATTAGCTCATCCACCTCATCGCGTAGAAGGTACTGCTATTTTCTTGACAGCACATATTGATTATGTACCTGTTGCGATGTTGCACAACCTTAAACATAATCGTGTCTTACATCAGCGAATCATTTTTTTAAAGCTCAGTATTTGGGATGTACCCTATGTCACTGATCAAGAGCGTGTCACAGTCAAAGACTTGGGTGGCGATATTTACTTAGTTCGTTCTGTGCACGGTTTCAAAGAAACACCAGACATTAATAAAGTACTCGCACTCTTGGAGCAAGAGCATGGATTTAAGTTTGATTTGATGGAAACTTCTTTCTTCCTGGCCCGCGACACGGTAGTGCCCGCAAAATTACCGGGTATGGCGCTATGGCGTGAACGTTTGTTCGCATGGATGTTACAAAATGCTGCAAAGCCTTCAGATTTCTTCCAAATTCCTGCTAATCGTGTGGTTGAACTCGGTGCTAAGATAGAGATTTAGTCTCTTACACCTATGAAACATAAATTCTTAGTCTTACTCTTCCTGCCTTTGGCAGCTCTAGCAGGGCCAGCTGAAGAGGCTGAGTTAGCGGATCTTGAAACACGTCAAGAGAATCTAAATTTACAAAAAGATTGGGCCAAGTATCGCTGGGATAAAAAACAGCATGATTGTTATTCACGATTTTTTGTGAATCGTTGTCTTGATGAGGCTCGACTTGTCTATCGTGAAGAAATTAAAGCGATTCGTGCGCAAGAAACTCCATTAAAGGAACGTCAACGTGTTCTGAAAGCCATTCAGAAAGATGAGCGAGATCAGCAGCGCGAAGCTGAACGCCTGAGTGAGGAAAAGGCCCGTGAGCGGCAAAAAAATGTAGAGACATTTGAACAAAAACAAATCGATATGCAGGCACGTCAACAGGATGTAGAGAAACGTCGTCAAGATTCTGAAAAGCGCGCCAACGAAAATAAGAAAGCCACTCCTTTCTAATGGCCAAAGCGAAGACCCAATATGTCTGCCAATCTTGTGGTGGAGTGAGTGCTAAATGGCAAGGTCAATGTCCAGCATGTGATGAGTGGAACACCCTTGAAGAATCTCTGATTGAAAAACAGAGTGAAAATCGTTTTCAAGGTTTGGCCCAGGCTGCTAATCGCCAGCGTTTAGCAGACATTGAGGCTGAACAAGTGCCACGAATGAGTTCCGGTCTTGATGAATTAGATCGAGTACTCGGTGGCGGAATCGTACCGGGTGGTGTATGTCTCATTGGTGGTGATCCAGGGATTGGTAAATCCACCTTATTGTTGCAGTCGCTTGCGCTCATTCATCAACAGGGTTTATCTGTTTTGTACATTAGCGGAGAGGAGTCCGGCGCCCAAATCGCTTTAAGGGCGCAGCGCTTAGGGATAGATGCGCCTGATTTACAAGTGCTTGCTGAAATTCAGTTGCAAAAAATCATTCAGGCCGTAGAGCAAACTGGTCCTGCTGTGGTGGTTATCGATTCTATTCAAACGGTATATTCTGAGGAGTTGACTTCGGCACCTGGATCTGTGGCGCAAGTTAAAGAATGTGCTGCTCATTTAACACGTCTAGCGAAAGCGCGGGGGATTGCCTTAATTATGGTTGGGCATGTCACCAAAGATGGCCATTTGGCTGGTCCGCGAGTCTTAGAGCACATTGTCGATACAGTTTTATATTTTGAAGGGGATACGCAATCCTCCTTTCGCTTGATACGGGCATTTAAAAATCGTTTTGGTGCAGTCAATGAGCTCGGTGTTTTTGCAATGACTGACAAGGGTTTGAAGGGGGTTTCTAATCCCTCTGCCTTATTTTTATCTCAGCATGGGCAAACTGTGCCGGGCTCTTGTGTTTTAGTAACCCAGGAGGGTAGTCGGCCTATCTTGGTAGAAATACAGGCTTTAGTAGATATGGCGCATGTACCTAATCCAAGGCGGCTTGCTTTAGGTTTGGAGCAACATCGATTGGCGATGCTTTTAGCTGTACTGCATCGCCATGCGGGCATTGCTTGTTTTGATCAAGATGTCTTCCTCAATGCGGTGGGTGGGGTAAAAATTTCAGAACCCGCTGCTGATTTAGCGGTATTGCTGGCCATTTATTCTTCAATGAGGAATAAGGCCCTACCGAAATCCCTAGTGGTTTTTGGCGAAGTTGGTTTAGCTGGCGAAATTAGACCCTCGCCTAAAGGTCAGGAGCGCTTGAAGGAGGCGGCTAAATTGGGCTTTAGGCAAGCCATCATCCCGCGAGCCAATTTACCTAAAAACAAGTTGGCGGACATGCAAATTATCGCGGTAGAAAGAATTGACGAAGCTATTAACGCTGCACAGAGCTTATCGATTTCTTGATTAGCTCAGATCTTGTGCGCGTATGAGTAATACCTGGTCTGAGCCAGCCGATACTTCCAACCAAGTCACGGGGATGTCAGGGAAGGCAGCTTCAAAATTGAGTTTTTCATTGCCAATTTCTAATACCAGGCTACCTTCTTCTTTGAGGTAAGCAGAGGCGTCTCTGAGGATTCTCCGAATCAGATCCATGCCATCGTTACCGCCAGCTAATGCAAGCTCTGGTTCTGCTAGGTATTCCTTGGGCAAGTTGGCCATCGATTGGGCATTCACATAAGGAGGATTACAAATGATTAAATCGAAACGCTCTTCAGATGCAAGTTCGGGAAGTGCATCCCAAAGATCGCCTTGATAGAGTTCTAATTGCTCTGTCAGACCATGTCGATCGATATTTTTAGCAGCCAGTGATAGCGCTGGAAGACTAATATCAGCTCCACTGACGTTCACATCAGGACAGGCGAGCGCCAGGAGTATGGCAAGAGATCCATTGCCGGTGCATAAATCGAGTACCTTGGCGCCCGGTGGGAGCCACTCCTCTAAATGCCCATCAACGATTAGTTCAGCGATATAAGAGCGAGGCACGATACTGCGTTCATCGCAATAAAAAGGCACACCCATCAGCCAGGCCTCGCCCAAAATATAGGCTAGAGGTTGTCGTGTATGGGCGCGTTGTTGAGCATATTCCCAAGCTTTTTCAATAGCGGTGGGGTCTATGTCAGACTCTAATTCCTCTAGAACATCTTCTGGGGGGAAGCCTAATGCTGATGAGATTAACCATAAAGCCTCGCTCTTTGCATCGCTAGCTCCATGGCCATAATTTAAGCCGGCGGCCTCTAGATATTCTGTGACCTGAGACCACAAATCATTGATTTGTGTGCTGGTCTTCATTGTGCGATTAATTCAATCAAGATATTTTTATAAACATCTTTGAGCGGTTCGATATCTTTAACTTCGATATGTTCATCAATCTTGTGAATGCTCGCATTGCGTGGTCCAAACTCAATCACTTGCGGGCAAATTTTGGCAATAAATCGACCATCACTAGTGCCACCGGTAGTTGATAGTTGTGCTTGTATACCTGTGACCTTGGTAATGGCTTTTTGTGCAGCCTGAGATAGTTCTGCAGGTTCAGTTAAAAAGGGCTCTCCACCTAAAGTCCACTTCAGATCATATTGAAGTTGATGCTTGACTAATACATTCTCGAGTCTAGTCTTCAGCTCTTCTGCCGTACTTGCGGTACTGAAGCGGAAATTGAAATCGATTACTACCTCACATGGAATCACGTTGCTAGCGCCGGTTCCGCCATGAATGTTTGAAATCTGCCAGGTGGTCGGCGGAAAGTGAGCATTACCTTGATCCCAAACCATGCTAGAGAGCTCAGCAAGGGCTGGCGCCGCAAGGTGGATTGGATTTTTTGCCAAATGAGGATAAGCAATATGACCTTGAACCCCGATCACCTTTAATTTTCCGGATAATGAGCCGCGTCTACCGTTTTTTATCGTATCACCCAGTTGGTCAACAGAAGTAGGCTCGCCCACCACACAGTAATCCATTTTGATACCACGTTCGCGCAGTTGGTTGCAAACAACTACAGTGCCATCATGTGCAGGACCTTCTTCATCGCTGGTGAGCAAGAAAGCAATTGAACCGGCATGGTTGGGGTGTTGCGATAAGAATTCTTCGGTGGCTACAACAAACGCTGCTAAAGAAGTTTTCATGTCTGCCGCGCCGCGCCCAAAGAGCTTGCCATCTCTTTCTGTAGGTATGAAAGGATTGGAGTGCCATTGTTCTAGGGGTCCGGTTGGAACCACATCTGTATGACCAGCGAAGGCAAGGAGAGGTCCTGCAGAAGCGCCTTTTTTAACAGCCCAAAGATTGGTGACTCTGAAATCATCAGGACCACTTTCGATAGACTCGCAGCTAAAACCTAAGGCACTTAATCGCTTCGCAATTAATTTCTGGCAGCCACCATCTGAAGGCGTGACTGATTCTTGAGAAATAAGTTCCTCTGTCAGGGCTCGAGTTGAGTTCAGGCTCATTTTTAGTCGCGTAACAAATCGTTAATAGCCGTTTTTGCGCGCGTCTGCGCATCGACCTTTTTGACAATGATGGCAGCATAGAGGCTATATTTGCCGCATGCAGATGGCAGTGAGCCAGGAACAACTACTGAGCCAGCGGGTACACGTCCATAGTGAACTTCGCCAGTCTCGCGATCGTATATTTTCGTACTTTGGCCGATATACACACCCATGGATAGCACGGCGTTTTCTTCAATAACAACACCTTCGACCACTTCTGAGCGTGCGCCGATAAAGCAGTTATCCTCAATAATCACAGGACCGGCTTGAACAGGCTCTAGGACGCCACCGATGCCAACCCCACCTGATAAATGGACATTCTTGCCAATTTGCGCACATGAACCCACAGTTGCCCAAGTGTCGACCATAGTGCCTTCATCTACATAGGCGCCGATATTGACGTAAGAAGGCATCAATACGACATTTTTGCCAATGAATGAGCCACGACGGGCCACGGCAGGCGGTACCACGCGGAAACCTCCTTTGGCGAAGTCAGCAGCACTGTAATTAGCAAATTTAGTAGGGACTTTGTCATAGAACTGGGGGTATCCCGGACCGCTAGACATTACTTGATTATCTTCTAAGCGAAATGAAATCAAAACCGCCTTTTTAACCCATTGATTGACATGCCATTGGCCTACTGATTGACGCTCAGCGACACGAATTGAACCATCATTAAGACCTGCTAGCACCTGGCTAACGGCATCTCTGACATCCTGAGGGGCTGAGCTGGGGGATAAATTGGCGCGGTTATCCCAAGCTTGATCAATGATGGTCTGTAGGGTTTGTGACATTTTTGATTTTTCCTTAAAAAAAGCTTTGTAATATATGGGATTATATCGATGTGTCATCAGAACTGTTGAGTCTGGTCAGGCTATTGGTATCATTTCGTAATTCCTTTAAAAGAAGTTAATCGTGAGACTCAAATCCATCAAGCTTTCAGGCTTTAAATCCTTTGTCGATCCAACTCATTTTGAGCTGCCGGGCCAGTTAATTGGTGTAGTAGGCCCTAATGGTTGCGGTAAATCCAACATTATTGATGCGGTGCGCTGGGTGCTCGGTGAGTCGCGGGCCAGTGAATTACGTGGCGAATCCATGCAAGACGTGATTTTTAATGGCTCAGGTCAAAGAAAACCAGCGGGTCGAGCCAGCGTCGAGTTAATTTTTGACAATACTGATGGTCGTGCAGCTGGTCAGTGGAGTGCTTTTGCTGAGTTATCGGTCAAACGTGTCCTGACTCGCGATGGAGCCTCTAGTTATTACATCAATAATCAATCGGTACGTCGTAAAGATATTTACGATATGTTCCTAGGGACCGGTTTGGGCCCACGTGCTTACGCCATTATTGGGCAGGGCATGATTTCAAGAATTATTGAGGCAAAACCCGAGGATTTGCGCATTTTCCTGGAAGAGGCTGCTGGAGTTTCAAAATACAAAGAGCGTCGTAAAGAGACTGAAGCTCGTTTAGAGGATACCCGTGAGAATTTGACTCGTGTCGAGGATATCCTACGTGAGTTAACTCAAAACTTGGTGAAGTTGGAAGGCCAAGCTGAAGTTGCTGAAAAATTTAAGCAATTAAACGCTCAGATGACTGATCAGCAGCATCTCCTTTGGCTGCTGCGTCAGACTGAAGCAGGTAAAGAGCAGGAAAAATTTGCAAATGCCATTCGTGATGCGCAGGTCCAACTTGAAGAGCAAACTGCAAAGTTAAGACATGCAGAAGCTGAGTTGGAGGAGTTGCGTACGGCCTTATACACCTCACAAGATCATGTCTCACAAGCTCAGGGTGAGCTGTATGAGGTGAATGCTGAAGTATCTAAGCTGGAAAATGAAATCCGGTATGTACAAGAAACACGTGGCCGCCTATCTCAACAGGTGGCTGATTTGCAGGCGCAATTACAGCGCTGGTTATCTCAAGAAACTACAGCTGCGCAAGCGATTGTTCAAACTAATGAAGAGTTAACTCAAGCACGAGGGCAAGAAGAACATTTTGCCGGAGTCTTGCAACAAGTCCAAGAAAAGTTACCCGCGTTTGAGGTCGCTTACCTAGAAGCACAAAAAAATCTAGACCTCGCTCGTGCTGCTGTATCAAGCGCTGATCAGCGTTTGGCTAGCTTGGCTGAACGAGTTCTCGCCAGTGGCAAACAGCTAGATCAAATTCAACAAAAAGAATTGCGTCTGCAGCAAGAGTTAGGCGGATTGGTTGAGCCAGACATGCAAGCTCTGCAGTTGGCCACAGATCGTCAACAAATGGCTCAGCGTAAAGCTGATGAGGCTCAACAGAGTGCTCAGGATTTGCAGTTAAAAGTACCTGAAGCGGATGCGCAGCGTTTATCAGCTCAATTAGCTTTTCAAGAGGCTAGTGCCGCACTTAGCCAAACCCGTGCAAGATTTGAAGCTCTGCAAGCCCTCCAGGAAAAAGTACAGTCACAAGCCAAGGTGGGCCCATGGCTCGAGTCGAAGGGCTTAAATAAAAAACAGCGTTTTTGGCAAGAGTTAAATGTTGAAAAAGGTTGGGAAACTGCTCTTGAAGCAGTCTTGCGTGAGCGTGTTACTGCGCTTCAGGCTGGTGATTTAAAGGAAGCTATCCAGTTAGCGCAAGATGCGCCGCCATCGCGCCTAGCTTTTTATTCGAATGTTCAATTGGCGCAACAGGACTCTAATGCCCAGGGTCTCACTTCGCTGATTTCTCGTGTCCAAATTAAAGACGCAGGTATCCGTGCGGTACTACAAGAGTGGTTATCTCACACCTACATAGCTGATAACTTAGAAGATGCTTTGCGTCGCAAAGAGCAATTACCTCAGGGTGCCTACTTGGTTGTGAAAGAGGGTCATGTTGTTACTCGTGTGGGCGTACAGCTGTATTCACCAGATTCTGAACAGGCTGGTTTATTAGCCCGTGCTCAAGAAATTGAAAATTTAGATAAACAGGCTAAAGCCCAGCAATTAATTTTTGATGAGTCTCAGAGTGAGGCCAACCGTACTCAGGCTGTTTTTCAAAATACATTGGAGCAAGCACAACAGGCTCGTAGCCAGGCTGAACATAATGTTCGTGAGGCTCATCAGCTTGAAGTGGAGCGCTTGCAGTTGGCTCAGGCAGAGGAAAAGTATCGAACAAGAGCAACGCAGTTAAATGCTGAAATTGCTGAACTCAAGGGGCAAATTCAAGAGTTACAACAAGTTCGTGATCAGAGTCAGGCGGAATTAGATATTGCACAAAACGAAAAGGGTGTGCACGGTGCAAGTTTGACTCAAGCGCAGGATACTTATCAAGCTGCTCAACATGCCTTGGAGCAGGCCCGTGAGCAATTACGTCATGCAGAAAGAGATGCTAATGAAGCGTCATTTACCTCTCGATCTTTGGCTCAAAGAGTGACAGATTTAAGCCGTGACCAGGAGTCGGCCCAGGAACAAGTAGCCCAAATCAAACAGTCTTTACAAAATACTGAAAGCCAATTGAATGAACTTTCAGATGAGGCGGCTCAGGATAAATTGCAAGGTTTGCTTATTCAACGCAGTGCCAAAGAAGCTGGATTGGCGAACGCTAGAACAGAAATGGATGGTATTTCACACCGTCTGCGTGAGGGTGATGAGGCAAGATTAAGTCTTGAGCGCAGTTTGCAACCATTACGTGATAAAGCCATGGAGTTGCAACTCAAAGAACAAGCTGCAAGACTCAATGTGGAGCAATTTGCCACTATGCTTTCTGATGCAGGTGCGGCTATTGACTCACTCCGGGAGAAGTTGACGCCGGATATGAAGGTCAGTTCCTTGCAATCTGATGTTAATCGTTTAAATCAAGAGATTAACGCTCTAGGTCCTGTAAATATGGCAGCCCTAGAAGAATTAGCAAGTGCTCAAGAACGTAAAACATTCTTGGATGCTCAATCTGCAGATTTGAATGAAGCGATTAATACCCTAACGGATGCTATTTCGAAAATTGATGCCGAAACACGTGATTTATTGCAGGGCACTTTCGATCAAGTCAATGAGCACTTCGGTAAGTTGTTCCCAGAGCTATTCGGTGGCGGTAACGCTAAGCTTGTCATGACAGGTGAGGAGATTTTAGATTCGGGTGTCCAGGTTATGGCGCAACCTCCTGGCAAAAAGAATTCCACGATTCATTTGCTCTCAGGTGGAGAGAAGGCCTTGACTGCGATTGCGCTAGTTTTCTCAATGTTCCAACTCAATCCTGCACCATTCTGTTTGCTAGATGAGGTGGATGCTCCCTTAGATGATGCCAATACGGGTCGCTATGCTGATATGGTTGCTCGTATGTCACAAAATACCCAATTTGTCTTTATCTCGCATAACAAGATCACCATGGAAATCGCTCACCAATTAATCGGTGTGACCATGCAAGAGCAGGGCGTTTCCAGAATTGTGGCTGTTGATTTGGAGTCTGCTGCTTCTATGGTGGAGGCCGCTTAATGCCCCAATTTGCTGAGTTTGCCGCATCAATCGGCTTGTCCGAGTTGCAGCTATTGCTTGGTTTGATTGGTCTATTGTTATTGATCATTGTTATGATTTATAACGCGGTACGTTTGCGCAAGACAGAGCAGATAGAAGATGTTCAATTAGAGCCTCATCTAGATAAAATTCAAGAGCCTACTTTTAACGAGCCTACTGATGAAGCGC
Source organism: Polynucleobacter sp. MWH-Loch1C5 (assembly GCF_018881775.1). Taxonomy (GTDB): domain Bacteria; phylum Pseudomonadota; class Gammaproteobacteria; order Burkholderiales; family Burkholderiaceae; genus Polynucleobacter. The sequence goes on along the minus strand of NZ_JACVPR010000001.1, from coordinate 51,840 downwards.
GTGCTCCAGAAATTAAACCTGATCACAAGATTGACTCTCTGATTGATTGTGTAGTTGCGCTGCGTTTACCTGAGGCTATATCAGGTCAAGAGATTCAAATATTGTCAGCACCGATACAAAACTTTTCGGCATCCCAGGTCATTCTTGAAGGTCTAACCGAGTCCGATCGTTGGGAAAAAATCAACCCAACTGAGACTTATCTAGAGCTTCAGTTGGCGGTCCAAATGGCAAGTCGAAAAGGGCCTATTGGTGTTGTTGAACTCTCTGACTTTTTTGCTAAAGCGCAGGAGTTGGCTGAACAATTAGATGCGGAAATTGATTTGCCTCCGGTACAACAAATCTTGGATCAAGCCAAGGAACTCGATCAATTTGCCTCACAAGTAGATGTGCAGCTTGGAGTAACAGTAGTTCCTCTAAGCGGTCGTTGGCAACAGAGTTCTGTGATGCAATGTTTTGCTAATTTAGGCTTAAAAAAATCAAATCGTCATGCTTGCTATTTCAAGTATGAGGGGGAAAAGAAGTTATTTGAAGTCCATAGTCAGGACATAGATTCTTCAAGCGATGAAGCAGGCATTAGTTACATCACCTTCATCATGGATTTGCCTCAGGTTTCATCAGATAGTCATGTTTTTCAGGCCATCTTACGTGATGCCCAAACGATGGCGTCGCAACTCGGTGGCACCGTCGTTGATGATGCAGGTCGCCCTCTATTAGAAGAAGCTATAAGAGCGATTGCCGATCAATTACAAAGTCTTTATCATCTTATGCATGAGCATGGCATTGCAGCTGGTACTCCGACAGCACAGCGTTTATTTTCTTAAATATGGCAGAGCGCAGTCGCTATCAGTATTTAATTGCTGAGCTAGCGCGCTTAGATCATGCCTATTACGTGCAAGATCAACCTTTATTGCCTGATATTGAGTACGATAAATTGTTTAGGGAATTGCTCGAGATTGAGGCTCAACATCCTGATTGGGTTCAGCTTGATTCTCCGAGTCAAAGAGTAGGTGGTAATGCTTCGGCTTTATTTACGGAGGTGAAGCACTACACCCCTATGCTTTCACTCAATAATGCTCTGACACAAGATGAAGCACAGGCCTTTGATAAACGTTGTGCAGAAGGGCTGGAACGTGACTGTGTTGAGTATGCAGTAGAGCTGAAATTCGATGGCTTGGCTATTTCCTTATGGTATGAAGAGGGTGTGCTCAAAAAGGCAGCGACCCGCGGTGACGGCTATACAGGTGAAGATGTCACGGCTAATGTTTTAACCATCAAATCAATTCCTCTGCGCTTGAATACGCCTAGACCACCCCAGTTTATTGAGGTGCGTGGTGAGGTGTTCATGTCCCACCATGCATTTAAGCAGCTGAATCAACAAGCCATCGCAAGAGGCGATAAGACATTTGCCAATCCAAGGAATGCCGCGGCTGGTAGTTTGCGTCAATTAGATCCACTAGTGACGGCAACGCGACCCCTTTCATTTTTTTCCTACGGAGTAGGTGCTGTGCAAGGTTGGGTTGTGCCCAAATCACACGCAGAATTAATGGAAACATACATGAGCTGGGGTTTGCCGGTTTGTGAATATCGACAGGTTGTGCGTGGCTTTGATGGTTTACTAGCTTTTTATGATCAGATTGGAAAAATTAGAGATCAGCTTCCTTACGATATTGATGGGGTCGTATACAAAGTTAATTCACGCACTGAGCAGGATGAGTTGGGCTTTGTGTCTCGCGCGCCACGCTTTGCAGTCGCGCATAAGTTTCCTGCTCAAGAGGCTCTAACGCGACTTCTTGGTATTGATGTCCAGGTGGGTCGCACAGGAGCAATTACGCCTGTGGCAAGATTGGAGCCAGTTGTGGTGGGGGGTGTGACCGTAACGAATGCCACTTTACATAATGAAGATGAGATACGTAGGAAGGATGTCAGAATTGGTGACATCGTTATTGTGCGTCGTGCAGGCGATGTGATTCCCGAGGTTGTTTCAGTTGTTAAAGAGCAGCGTTCTAGTGAGTTAACAGCTTTTGTTATGCCTAGCCAATGTCCTATCTGTGGTTCTCACATAGAAAGACCAGTAGATGAGGCTATCGCTCGTTGTACGGGGGGCTTATTTTGTCAGGCACAAAGAAAACAAGCGCTGCTGCATTTTGCCCAAAGAAAAGCGATGGATATTGAAGGCTTAGGCGATAAGTTGGTTGATCAATTGGTTGATCAACAAATCATCAAAACGCCTGCTGATCTCTACCGACTCGGCTTTATGTCTCTAGTGCAGCTAGAAAGAATGGGGGAGAAGTCAGCGCAGAATCTCTTGGCCTCCATCGAAAAATCAAAGAAAACAACTTTGGCGCGGTTTATTTTTGCTTTAGGTATCCGCCATGTTGGTGAAACTACGGGCAAAGACTTGGCTCAACACTTTCAATCCATAGATGCATTAATCACTGCCAGTTATGAGCAATTATTGGAGGTTAAAGATGTTGGACCTACTGTGGCACAGTCAATTATTGAATTCATGGCAGAGTCTCATAATCGCGAAGTGATTGAGGCTTTGATGGCAAGTGGTATTGAGTGCCAAGTAGATAAAAAGCAAATAGTAGATGCGGTTGCCGGTAAAACTTTTGTTTTAACTGGAACTTTACCAACTTTATCCAGAGAGCAAGCCAAGGACATGCTGGAAAAAGCGGGTGCAAAAGTAGCAGGCTCTGTCTCAGCGAAAACAGATTATGTCGTTGCAGGTGCAGATGCGGGAAGTAAACTTGAAAAAGCCGAACAGTTAGGCATCGAGGTAATTGATGAACTGACCTTACTTGCTTTAGTTGGTCGTTAAGTCCTACATAAAAATAAGTAATTTCCTACTTACTTTACAGCTATCAATTTTCTTTATAGAAACTAATATTTAGTTTTATTCTGGTCTCAACAAGTTACTTTCCAATAATTGGTTTCTCAATTTTAAGTTGTACTACTTTTTTATCTATTGTTATCTCACATTTTTTACTTGGTGAGTCAATCGATAAAAAATTGGAGTGGCCTTAAGCGCCTCAGTATTGTTGATAATTTTTAGGACTTATTCTTATGTCTTTCCATCTCAATAACCCAACCATAAATCATTCTTATAATAATTTGAATCAAATGTTGATATCCAATCAGATAAGCTTAGATTTGACGGGTAAAAACTGGCATATTACCGGTAGCGGAATACTCTTAAGTAATGAAAAAATTCTAGTTATTAGGCATAAGTATTTGAACGAGTATTTACAACCGGGTGGTCACCTTGAGCCTAACGAGACTCCATTAGAGTGTGCGATTAGAGAGGTTTATGAGGAGACAGGGTACAGCACAGTTGCTGATTCAAGATGGTTAAAGCCTATAGATATTGATTTACATTTCATACCCGAAAATATTCACAAAAATGAGCCGTCTCATTGGCACCTTGATTTTGCCTATGTTTTAGAAATCACAGGTAAGGTTGGTGAGGCTGAATATTGCGCTGAATGGCTATCTTTTACTGATATAAAAAATGTGAGATTGAGGAGAATTATTGATCGTTTACTCGGATAGCATTTCAAGAATCTTTGTCTCTAGCGCAATCTGTATTTTCGCGTCTTGAGACAGATTTTTTCCAGCTAAAAGAAAGACGTCTTCTACACGTTCACCTAAGGTGTTAATTCTTGCGGTGTGTAAAGAGATATCTTGTTCTGCGAGAATTTTGGCAATATTAAAAAGTAGTCCGGTGCGGTCGTTTGCGGTGATAGTCAACACATAGTATTGACCCTTTTCATCGGGCCTCAAACTCACTCTGGGCTGAATTGGGAAGCTACGCGACTGTCTGGATAAGCGACCTTTATTAGGTGTTGGTAGTGGGCTTGGATTCATCAAGGTTTGTGCAAGCTCATGTTCCACTAACTGGATAATGTCACGGTAATGTCCGCCATCGCGGAGCAGATTTGTGCCTGCAATCTCAAAAGTATCAAGTCCGTAACCATGGTGGGTGGTATGAATCTTCGCATCTAAAATGGAGAAGCCACGTTGCTCAAAGTAAGAACATATACGAGCAAACAAATCAGGCTGATCCTTGACATAAACCGCAACTTGTAAGCCCTCTCCTGCAGGCGATAAGCGCGCTTTAACCACGGGGTCAGGAGTTGAGACTCTGTGATAGAGATGTTTGGTAAGCCATGCAATATCACTGGCTTCGTGACGAAGGAAAAAGGGTATGTCTAGTTGTTTCCACAGTTCAAGGTGCGCATCAGGCACTAAGCCGTAGAGTCTTAATAGTTGTCTAGCTTCCTGTTGGTTGCGATCTAGCTCAGAGTTCAGATCTGGTTTAGCGCCGCCTAAAACTCTGAGGGTCATGCGATATAAATCTTCTAGCAATTTACCTTTCCAAGCATTCCAAACCTTAGGGCTGGTACCGCGAATATCTGCCACTGTCAGTAGATAGAGCGCTGTGAGACGCCTTTCATTTTTAACTCGTTTCGCAAATGATTTGATGACTTCTGGATCGCTAATATCTTGTTTTTGAGCAACTTGACTCATCGTGAGGTGCTCGGCAACCAACCAAACTAACGTCTCAGTATCTTCTTTACTCAAGCCATGCTGCTTGGCAAAGGCTTTTGCATCTTTTTTGCCAAGTTCAGAGTGGTCGCCACCGCGGCCCTTAGCGATATCATGAAAGAGGGCTGCAAGTATTAATAACCAAGGTTTATCGTAGTTGGCGGCTAGTTGGCTGCAGAAAGGAAATTCATGCGTATGCTCGACGATCCAAAAGCGCCGCACATTTCTGAGTACCATCAAAATGTGTTGATCGACGGTATATACGTGAAATAGATCATGCTGCATTTGCCCGACGATTCTTCTAAAGGCTGGGAGATATCGACCTAAAACACTCGTTTCATTCATTAAACGAAATACTTGGGTAATACCTTGTGGCTGGGCAATGATTTCCATGAAGCAAGATTTATTGGCAGGATGATTGCGCCATTTGGCATCCATCAAATGTCTTGCGTTATAGAGGCCTCTTAAGACATCCGTTGAGAGGCCCGTAATGGATGGGTTTTTGGTAAAAATTAGAAAAGCCTGCAGGATCTGTAAGGGATCTTTTTCAAATAATTGGGGATCTACTAATTCCAATAATCCCTGTCGCTCGACAAAGTGATCATTGAGAACTCTTGTGGTACTTGATTCACGTGGAAAGAGTAGCGCTTCAATATTTTGTAGAAGAATTTCATTGAGCTGGCTAACAGCTTTCGCAGCCCAATAATAGCGTTTCATGATTTGCTCGCTCGCACGCTTACCGGGAAGATTGCTTAAACCAAAGCTCTCAGCTAGCTGTGTTTGTAAATCAAACACCAAGACATCTTGGCGACGTTTTGCAACGAGATGTAAATGTGTTCTGAGGGTTTGTAAAAAACGCAGGTTACGGTTAATCTCAAGAGATTCTCTTTTGGTTAGTAAGCCTTTTTTATGTAAAGCAGCAAAGCTATCACCGAGTTTTGCTGCTTTTGTCATCCACAAAATCACTTGTAGATCTCTCAGGCCGCCCGGACTTTCTTTGCAGTTAGGTTCTAAAGCGTAGGGTGTATCGTTAAATTTATGGTGACGTTGCCTGAGTTCGAGAAGTTTTGCTTGAAAGAAACTTTTTGCATCGATGGAGGCATTGAATTGATTTTGAAATTCACGATAAAGCTTTTTGTTGCCATGAATCAATCGTGACTCGAGCATTGCAGTGCGCACGGTGATATCGAGGTCGGCTTCATGTAAACATTCATGCACGCTTCTGACCGATGAACCAATCTCAAGACCTAAATCCCAGCACTCGGTAATAAATCTCTCAATTTTTTTAAGTAAGGAGGCTTTTTCCTCTTCAGGAAGGGTGTCATCTAGCAAAACGAGGATATCGATATCGGAATAAGGAAAAAGTTCTTTACGCCCAAAGCCGCCCACAGCGAGCAAGCTGGCTGAAATGCCGATATTGTGTTTATCCCACGCCTGAATTAAGCGAGTATCTGTAATATCACAGAGTTGACGTGCTAATTTTTGTACATTGCAATCTTGCTTAAATTGCGCAAATAAGTCTTCTCGCTCAGTTTTGAGGTGAGTTACTGTATCCATCAGGCACTAAATTTAAGGCTTCCAATACATTCTGGCGGCGGAGGACTTCCTGCTGATAAGGTTAGAACTTCTACGCCAGTGGCTGTTACTAAGCAGGTATGCTCCCATTGTGCAGATAGACTGCGATCCTTGGTTTTAACCGTCCACTGGTCAGGCATGGTGCGTATATCTCTTTTGCCTGCATTGACCATGGGCTCAATAGTAAATGTCATACCTTCGACCAAGGCTTGCCCTATGCCTGGCTTGCCGTAGTGAACAATTTGAGGTTCATCATGAAAGACTTGACCAATGCCATGACCGCAGTATTCACGAACGATAGAGTAGCCGGCTTGCTCTGCATGGGTTTGAATAGCGTGTCCTATGTCGCCCAGTGTGGCTCCAGGTTTAACTTGGGCAATACCTAGCCACATTGCCTCATAAGTAATTTGTGAAAGACGCTTGGCCATGATTGAAGCATCGCCAACGAGAAACATTCTGCTGGTATCTCCGTAGTAACCGCTAGGGGTGATAACAGTAATATCCAGATTGACAGAGTCCCCATCTTTTAAGATCCGGTCCCCAGGAATACCATGGCAAATGACGTCATTGACTGATGTACAGATGGACTTGGGAAAGGGTGGATATCCAGGTGGCTGATAGTTGAGTGGTGCTGGGATGGTTTTTTGCTCCTGAACCATGTATTCATGGCATAAACGATCCAGCTCGCCCGTTGTGACCCCGGGTTTGACAAAAGGTGTAATGTAATCAAGGACTTCGCTTGCAAGTCGTCCTGCTTCACGCATGCCAGCAATGAACTCTGCGGTGGTGGGCTTTTTGGTTTCTGTCAACATACCCCATTATCGCCTATATGTTCAAGATTTTCATGGCTTTATGTCGATATTTCGGTTACAATTTCGGCCACTGGTCAAGCTTTACTTGCCAGAATCGCGAATCAAATCCTTAAGGGTGGCATTTTTTAGTGCAGTCTGGATTTGATTCAAGTTTTAACCCTTAGGAGAAATTATGTCAGTTAGCATGCGTGAAATGCTAGAAGCTGGTTGCCACTTTGGCCATCAAACTCGCTTCTGGTCCCCCAAAATGGCCCCTTATATTTTCGGCCAAAGAAATAAAATCCACATCATCAATCTAGAAAAAACTTTGCCTATGTATTTGGAGGCGCAAAAGTTTGTTCGTCAAGTGGCTGCCAATCGTGGCACGATTCTTTTTGTCGGCACAAAGCGCCAATCTAAAGAAATCATTGCGGATGAAGCAAAACGTGCAGGTATGCCTTACGTTGACGCACGTTGGTTGGGTGGTACTTTAACTAACTTTAAAACAGTTAAAGGTTCAATCAAGCGTCTCAAAGACATGACGGCTGCCCGTGATAATGGCGATTGGGAACGTCTTTCTAAGAAAGAAGCGTTGACCATGTCACGTGAGATCGAGAAGTTAGAAAAGTCATTGGGCGGTATCCAAGATATGAATGGCACGCCTGATGCCATCTTTGTGGTGGATGTTGGCTATCACAAGATTGCGATTACAGAAGCTAAAAAATTAGGTATTCCAGTGATTGCAGTGGTTGATACTAACCACTCACCAGAAGGCGTAGATTATGTCATCCCTGGTAATGATGACTCTAGCAAAGCGGTTGCTCTCTACGTGCGCGGTATGGCAGATGCCATTTTGGATGGCAAAGCAAATGCCGTTCAGCAAGTACTTGACGCCGTTAAAGAAAATGCCGATGAGTTTGTAGAAGAAGGAAAGGACGAGTAATGGCCGCTATTACTGCAGCAATGGTTGGTGAGCTACGTGCGAAAACCGACGCACCTATGATGGAGTGTAAAAAAGCACTCACTGAGGCTAATGGTGACATGGCTAAGGCTGAAGAAATTTTGCGCGTCAAACTAGGTAGTAAGGCGAGTAAGGCTGCTTCTCGTGTGACGGCAGAGGGTGTTATTGCCGCGTTCATTAGCGGCGGTACAGGTGCTTTGATTGAGGTCAATTGTGAAACTGATTTCGTTTCTAAGAATGATGATTTCCTCGCCTTGAGTCAGGCTTGCGCCCAATTAGTGGCTGAGAAGAACCCAGCTGATGTAGCAGCTTTGTCTGCTTTACCCCATGCTGGCAAAACTGTTGAAGAAGTTCGTTCTGAATTGATTGGTCGTATTGGTGAAAACATGTCGATCCGTCGCTTTAAGCGCTTCTCTGGCGATAGCAAATTAGTTTCTTATCTACATGGCACACGTATTGGTGTGATGGTTGAGTTCACTGGTGATGAGGTGGCTGCAAAAGATGTTGCCATGCACATCGCTGCGATGAAGCCAATCGCTTTATCTACCGCTGATGTCCCAGCAGATAAGATTGCCGCGGAAAAGAGTGTTGCGGAGCAAAAGGCTGCTGAATCTGGTAAGCCTGCTGAGATTGTCGCCAAAATGGTCGATGGTGCAGTGCAAAAATATTTGAAAGAAGTATCTTTGCTCAATCAACCGTTTGTGAAAAACGACAAGCAAACTGTTGAGCAAATGCTCAAAGCAGCCAATACAACAGTGAAGTCATTCACTATGTACGTGGTAGGTGAGGGTATTGAAAAGCGTCAGGACGATTTCGCTGCTGAAGTGGCGGCTCAAGTAGCTGCTGCAAAAGCGACTGCTTAAGCATTTTTTCTTGATCTAAAAAAAGGGCGCGGAGTCATGCTTCGCGCCCTTTATAATTTGGCATATTTAAATTAAAAAAGAGATCTAAATGCCTGCCTACAAAAGAGTTCTCCTAAAGTTGTCCGGTGAAGCCCTCATGGGCGATGATGCTTTCGGTATTAATCCAACGACCATTGATGCCATGGTTCGAGATATCGCTGAGGTAGTGCAAAGTGGCGTGCAAATTGCCATTGTCATTGGGGGCGGTAATATTTTTAGGGGCGTTGCTGGCGGTGCGGCTGGTATGGATCGAGCTACTGCCGACTATATGGGTATGCTGGCCACGATGATGAATTCACTTGCACTGCAAGATGCCTTGCGTCAAAAAAACGTAGAAGCGCGCGTTCAATCTGCTTTGCGCATGGATCAGGTGGTTGAACCCTATATTCGCCCCCGGGCAATTCGTCACATGGAAGAGGGTAAAGTCGTTATATTTGCCGCGGGTACTGGAAACCCATTTTTCACGACCGATACTGCAGCCGCTTTGCGTGGCGCAGAAATGAATGTCGAAGTGGTTCTCAAGGCGACTAAAGTTGACGGAATTTATACCAGTGATCCTAAAAAAGACCCTAGCGCTACTCGTTACGACACGATTAGTTTTGACGAGGCAATCATTAAAAATTTACAAGTGATGGATGCGACTGCATTTGCTTTATGTCGTGATCGTAAATTACCCATTAAGGTCTTTTCAATACTCAAGCCCGGTGCCCTAAAGCGAGTTGTGATGGGTGAGGCTGAAGGTACTTTGGTGCATGTTTAAGAGGAGTCAGTTATGTCAGCAGGTGATATTAAGAAAAACACAGAACAAAAAATGGCAAAGTCATTGGACGCTTTGCGTGCCAACTTAGCCAAAATCAGAACCGGTAGAGCTCACCCAGGGTTGCTAGAGCATATTAATGTGGACTATTACGGCAATCCAACACCTCTTAGTCAGGTGGCTAATCTAGGCTTAGCTGATGCAAGAACTTTGACCGTTACACCGTGGGAAAAGAATATGGTTTCGGTCTGTGAGAAAGCAATTAGAGATTCAGATTTAGGCTTAAATCCAGCAACGCAAGGGAATGTGATTCGCGTACCGATGCCACCCTTAACTGAAGAGCGTCGTAAGGAATTAACTAAGGTGGTCAAAGCTGAAGGTGAGGATGCCAAGATTGCAGTCAGAAATCTGAGGCGCGATGCTAATGAGGCTCTAAAAAAATTAGCCAAAGATAAAGAAATATCTGAGGATGATGAGCGTCGTTCACAAGATGATGTGCAGAAAATGACTGATCGTTTCGTGGCTGATATTGATAAAGTCATTGCTGAAAAAGAGAAAGAGATCATGACTGTTTAAGCTTGGCTTAGACAGTGATTTATGGTCAAAAGACTTTTTACACATCGCAGTTCAACTCAGGCAATACCTGAAGTTGGAGACATTCCAAGGCATGTTGCCATCATTATGGATGGTAACGGTCGTTGGGCAAATAAACGTTTTTTACCGCGCGTTGCTGGTCATTCACAGGGTTTAGAGGTGGTCCGGCAGGTGGTGAAATCCTGCGCGGAAAAAGGCGTTGAATTTTTAACTCTATTCGCTTTTAGTTCAGAAAATTGGCGCCGACCTCCTGAAGAGGTCGGTTTCCTGATGAAGTTGTTTTTAACTGCCTTAGAGAAAGAAATTGTTCGGCTAGATAGAAATCAAGTTCGACTGCGGGTTATAGGACATCTCAGTGCTTTTGATCCTGTGATTCAGGAGAAGATTAAGGAAGCGGAGATTCGCACAGCCGGTAATACGGGTTTACAACTGACAATTGCTGCTAACTACGGTGGCCGTTGGGATCTATTGAATGCCGTGAATCAGGCGCTTGTGGCTCATCCTGAATGGAGTCAGGAGGGCCTGACCGAAGATCATATTACACAGTATTTATCTATGCCATTTGCACCAGAGCCTGATTTATTTATTCGCACTGGTGGTGAGCAAAGAATGAGTAATTTCTTGCTTTGGCAATTGGCTTATACAGAGTTGTACTTCACAGATACTTTATGGCCTGATTTTGATGATCAAGCTCTTGAACAAGCTTTTGCATGGTACCGCCAACGCGAGCGTCGATTTGGGCGAACCAGTGCGCAACTCGAATCCGACGCACCAGACTCTCCATAAGGCTTTTGATGTTAAAACAACGCGTCATTACTGCTTTGGTGCTTTTAGGAATCTTTTTACCAATATTAATTTGGGGCTATATTGAGGCGCTCGCAGTTTTATTTGGAGTGATCATTGTTTTGGCAGCTTGGGAGTGGTGGCGCCTGTTATTTCCGGCGCATCATTCAAGAGCTTATTTCTATGCAGCTCTGGTACTGCTTAGCTTGCTCATTTTTTTAGTCTTAGGCTCTAATGTTGTCATTTTGGGGATTCTTTGGCTGGCAACATTATTTTGGTTGCTCGTAGTTCCTTTTCTTATGCGTCAATCTTTAGATTTGTCACTGTCCCGATGGTCTTGGCCCTTAGCCTTAGCGGGCCTACTCATACTTCCGGCATGTTGGTTTGCACTGATGATTCTCCGATCCAACGGTACTTTATTTTTATTAAGTGCATTAATCTTGGTTTGGATTGCGGATGTGGGTGCCTATTTCACAGGCAAGAAGTGGGGCAAGAACAAGCTTGCAGTACGTTTAAGTCCAGGCAAATCCGTGGAGGGAGCCTTAGGGGGTTTGGTGCTTGTAATCATTCTGGGTTTTGGCATGGCTTATGGGCTAAATGATTTCAGTAATGCTAATTTTTATACTTGGTTACTGAGCACGAGCGGAATCTCAGGAACCTTGATATTGCTGATAGTTTTTGTTGCTTTGAGCATTCAAGGTGATTTATTTGAGTCACAAATAAAACGTTTGTCCGGGGTTAAAGATAGTAGCTCTTTGTTACCTGGTCATGGGGGTGTCTTAGATCGTATTGACGCTTTATTGCCGTTTCTGCCAGCCTGCGCCCTGTTGGTTTATTACTGGAGCCGTACATGAAGCAGGTGGCAATCCTAGGGTCAACAGGCTCAATTGGAGTCAATACACTAGATGTGATTGCTAGTGACCCGGATCGGTTTGGGGTTTATGCAATTACAGCTAATCGCAACATAGATCTGCTAGTGCAACAGATTCAAATTCATAAACCTAAAGTAGTTGGGTTAGCTGATAAAAGCTACTTCGCTGATTATCAGAATAAGATTAAGGCATGTGCTTATCAGCCAGAAGTTCTTTGTGGATCTGATGGTTTAGCGAGTATTGCCAGCTCACCCACTGTGGATATCGTTATGGCGGCGATTGTCGGTGCGGCAGGTTTGGCGCCCACTTTGGCTGCGGCGCGAGCTGGTAAACGTATTCTCCTAGCCAATAAAGAGGCGTTGGTAGTTGCTGGCGATCTGTTTATGAAAACGATTCAGGCTGGCTCTGCAGAGCTATTACCGATCGATAGTGAACACAACGCAATTTATCAGTGCTTACCTGATGCCAATCAGACGAGTAGTGCTAGAGGAAATTATCATCAGTTAGGCGTCGATGAGTTGGTATTGACTGCATCCGGAGGGCCATTTAGAAACTGGCCCATTGCGGATCTGAAAGAGGTCACTCCGGAGCAAGCCTGCGCTCATCCTAATTGGGTGATGGGCAGAAAGATATCGGTTGATTCTGCAACGATGATGAATAAAGGTTTGGAAGTAATAGAAGCTCATCATCTATTTGGTATGTCAGCCGATAAAATTCAGGTTGTTATTCATCCACAAAGTATTGTGCATTCTATGGTTCGATACAGTGATGGGTCCGTGATTGCTCAAATGGGCAATCCAGATATGAGGATTCCAATTGCCTATGGTTTAGCTTGGCCGAATAGAATGCCGAGTGGTGTCAAGGCGCTAGATTTACAGAGCATGGCTCAATTAGATTTTTCTGCTGTCGATGCCAAAAGATTCCCATGCTTAAACTTAGCGTATCAAGCCATAGCCAATGGCGGGACAAGTTCTGTGGCTTTGAATGCAGCCAATGAAATTGCTGTCGATGCTTTCTTGAATCATCAGATCTCTTTTAGTGACATTTATCATGTCAATTTAGATGTGCTCAATAATTACATCGCACAAGCTATGCAGAGCATTGAACAGCTACAAGAGGAAGACCTGATAGTGCGCCAGAGTGCCACACAAATATTGAGGAAGTATTACAGATGACAGCCATTTGGAGTTTGCTCGCGTTCCTAGTTGCAGTTGGTCTACTGGTCAGTTTTCATGAATATGGCCATTATTTGGCCGCTCGCATGACCGGGGTCAGGGTAGAGCGATTTTCAGTTGGTTTTGGTAAGGTGTTGTTCAGTTATCAAAAAAATCCATCGTCTACACAGTGGGCATTGAGTGCCTTGCCACTGGGTGGATATGTCAAGTTGGACGAGGAGTCGTTTAAAGAAAAAGCCCTGTGGCGCCGCTCTTTGATTGTTGCGGCTGGCCCTCTTGCCAATTTTATTTTGGCGATCGCGCTCTTTGTGGTTTTATTTTCAAGTGGCGTGACGCAAGTTCCGGCGCGCTTATCGGAGCCGGTGAAAGAATCATTGGCCTACCAAGTTGGTATTTACCAGGGTGATGAGGTGGTCGGTTTTAGGGAAGAGAATGCAGCCGGCTTTCAAGAGATAAAAAGCTGGAATCAATTGCGCTGGAGATTGCTCGATTCCATTACGGATAAAGAAGGTTTTGTACTTCAAGTCAAAACGAGTGAAGGTCGAATGGAAGAGGTCCATTTTAAAACTGCTCAATTACCCCCGCTAAGTCCAGACATTGACCCTATCTCTGGGCTTGGCATACAAATACAGGTCCCAGACACAAGCGATTTATTTGAGCTACGTTTTGGGCTCGGGGAATCTATTCAACTAGCGACTCAACGCGTCTGGGATATATCGATTATTTCTGTGAGAATGCTAGCGGGTATATTTACGGGTGAATCTTCTGTAAAACAGATTGGGGGGCCCATTAGTATTGCTGAGATGGCTGGAAAAACTGCGCAAACGAGTATCCAGTCATATCTTGGATTTTTGGCACTTATTTCCATCAGCCTAGGGATTTTGAATTTAATTCCTTTACCCATGCTAGATGGCGGTCAGCTCATGTATGATGCATGGGAGTTGCTGACTGGTAAACGTATTCCTGAGGCAGTGCAGGCAATCTTTCAGAGAATTGGAATGGCTAGTATCATGTTTCTGACATTACTAGCGGTGTTTAACGATATAACTAGGCTATTTTTACGTTGAAAAAGCTCAATAAAAAACGATATTTATCCCCTCTGGCGGTCGTTGCCGCCTGCTTAATGAACGGTGTTGCTGTCGCGGCTGATCCATTCGTAGTTAAAGATATCCGTGTGGAAGGTTTGCAGCGTGTTGAACCCGGTACTGTCTTTAGTTATTTGCCAGTGCGTGTCGGGGAAACTTTTACCGATGATAAGGGTGCGGATGCGATTCGCTCGCTCTACAACACGGGATTCTTTAAAGACGTTAAGATTCAATCCGAGGGAGCTGTTCTAGTAGTGATTGTAGAAGAGCGTCCAGCAGTCTCCCAAATCGAATTTACTGGCATTAAAGAGTTTGACAAGGATGCTCTTAGAAAGTCACTCAAAGCCGTCGGTGTTGCAGAGGCTCGTTATTACGATAAAGCCTTAATTGATAAAGCTGAACAAGAATTAAAGCGCCAGTATGTGTCTAGAGGTTTCTACGCTGCTGAAGTGATCACTACAGTCACCCCCATTGAACGCAATCGTGTAGCGATTGTCTTTAACGTCGATGAAGGACAAGTCTCAAAAATTGTCCAAATCAACATCATCGGTAACAAAGCATTCAAAGAGAGCGTGTTACGCGATGAGATGAGTTTGTCGACGCCTAATTGGCTATCTTGGTATACCAAAAACGATTTGTACTCTAAGCAAAAATTGACTGCAGACTTAGAGTCAATTCGTTCTTTTTATCTCAATCGAGGATATCTTGAATTTTTAATTGAGTCAGCGCAAGTTTCCATCTCGCCTGATAAAAAAGGCATCTATCTCAATATCAATATCAAAGAAGGTGAGCAATATAAGCTTTCTTCGGTCAAGTTAACGGGTGAATTGCTTGGTAAAGAGGATGAGTTAACTAAGTTAGTCAAACTCAAAAATGGTGATGTGTTCTCATCAGCCCAGTTAACTCAGAGCACCAAAGCTATTGCTGATAAATTGGGTGTGTATGGTTATGCCTTTGCTGCAATCAATCCTCAGCCGAATTTGAATAAAGATAAAAGAACGGTTGATTTGGTTTTGAATGTTGACCCCGGTCGCAGAACTTACGTAAGAAATATCAATGTTTCAGGGAACAATAAAACACGTGATGAAGTGATTCGCCGCGAGATGCGTCAGCTAGAAAGCGCGTGGTTTGATAGCGAGAAATTAAAGCTGTCCAAGGATCGCATTAATCGTTTGGGTTTCTTTACTGAGGTTGATGTCAATACAGAAGATGTTCCTGGCACACCAGACCAGGTAGACGTAGGCATCAAAGTTAAAGAAAAGCCCACTGGAGCTTTGAGTTTAGGCGCGGGTTTTTCGTCCACAGACAAACTGATTTTGACAGCGGGTATCACTCAAGATAATGCTTTTGGTACAGGCACTAGTATTGGTCTTAACGTCAATACAGGCCGTATTAATCAAGTTATCTCACTGTCCAACTTTGACCCATACTTTACTGAGGACGGGATTAGCCGATTCACTGAGGTTTATACAAGGAGTAGTCGACCACTCTTCTATACGGGTGACTCAGAGTACAAAATTGATGCTACAGGGGGTAACTTCCGCTTAGGCGTTCCTTATTCTGAAGTGGATCGTGTCTTCTTTGGTTTGGGCCTTGAGCAACTGCAAATTAATACCACAGTAAATACACCGGCTAGTTATCAGAGATATGTCAATACCTACGGTAATCAAAACCTCAATATCCCATTTACGATTGGTTGGGCTAGAGATCGTCGTGATAGTGCTTTGATTCCTTCTCGAGGTACATATCAGCAGGCTAACTTTGAGTTGGGTACTGCTTTGGGTGATTTAGAGTACTACCGTGTCTTTTATCAACAACAATATTTTTATCCATTAACGAAGGGTAATATTCTCTCGTTCAATGGCGAGGTAGGTTATGGTGACACTTACACGGGTAAACCTTTTCCGATTACCAAGAACTACTATGTCGGTGGTATTGGCTCTGTGAGGGGTTTTCAGCCTGGTTCTCTAGGCCCATATGATGTCGCCGCCAATGGAATTCGAAGACCTATCGGTGGTGCCTCTAAGTTGGTGGGTAACGTTGAATATACCTTCCCAATCCCTGGGTCTGGCGTGGATCGAACATTAAGACTTTTTGGCTTCATGGATGCAGGTAACGTTTATGAGAACGCCCCCAGCTTTTCAGGCTTAAGAAGTTCTTATGGTTTTGGACTATCTTGGATATCTCCCTTGGGTCCGTTAAAATTCAGTTATGGTATTCCGGTGAGCAAAAAGCCTGAAGATCGTTTGCAGCGCTTCCAGTTCCAAATTGGTACAGCGTTCTAATATAGTGAGATTGGATAATATGAAATCTAAAAACAGTTTTTTAATGGCCTTGGCTCTTGCTGCAGCAATGCTTAGCGCTCCTGTGTTTGCAGAAGACATCGGCAGAATTGGTGTGGTTAATTCAGAGCGTATTTTCAAAGACTCCAATATGGCGAAAGCTAGCCAAACTCGTTTACAGAACGAATTTGCTAAGCGTGAAAAAGAATTACGTGATGATGCTCAGAAAATTAAAACTGCGGCAGAAAAGCTAGATAAGGAAGCTGCGGTCATGACTGATACTGAGCGGGTCCGCCGTCAACGTGAATTAGCGGATGCCGATCGTGAATTGCAACGTAAGCAACGTGAATTTACTGAGGATGTCAATCAGAGAAGTTTTGAAGAGCGCTCGAAAATTGCTCAGAAGGCTAATCAAGCTCTGAAGATTGTTGCTGAAGCAAGAAAATTGGACCTCATCGTTCAAGAAGCTGCATACGTTAATCCTCGCATTGATGTAACTGACGAAGTCATCAAGGCTTTAAATAATTTAAAGTAAGTAATGAAGCTGACCGTAGGGGATCTGGTCAAACGCTTTGAGCTAGTTGTCGATGGCAACACGACTTTAAGCATAGATAATCTAGCCCCTCTAAATCTAGCCAAGTCGACTGACTTGGCTTTTCTTTCTAATGCTATTTATCGACAGCAGGCTCTTCAAACCGGGGCTGGCGCATTACTGGTTAGCGAGAGTGATGCTCAATGGCTCAGAGCTGAGGGGCTTAAAACCTCAACGTGCTTATTGATCGCAAAAAATCCTTATGCTGTTTTCGCCCGTGTCGCTCAGATTTTTTATCCACGTGAAAATTTAAAGCCCACTGTAGACACTAGCTCTGTCGTATCTGTTACAGCTCAAATTGATCCCTCGGCCCACATTGGCCCTTTATGTCGAATCGGCGCTAATGTCAAAATTGGCCCGGGTGTAACTCTAGTCTCGGGAGTTTCTGTAGGGGATGATGTCACAATCGGTGCCCATAGCTACCTTTACCCTAATGTGTCGATTTATTCTGCTTGTCATATCGGACAACGAAATATTATTCATTCGGGAGCCGTGATCGGGGCCGATGGCTTTGGCTTCGCTCCGGATTTGGCTCATGAGGAATGGGTGAAAATCCCCCAAGTAGGTGGTGTTCGCTTGGGTGATGATGTTGAAATTGGTGCGAATACCTGTATTGATAGAGGCGCCATGGCCGATACGGTGATTGGCGATGGTTGCAAGATAGATAATTTGGTTCAAATTGCTCACAATGTACAAATAGGGCGACTCACCGTGATTGCAGGTTTGACTGCAATCGCAGGTAGTACAGAAATTGGCAGTTTCTGCATGATTGGTGGAGCGAGTAGCATTGCGGGCCATCTAAAGATCGCAGACAGAACCACTATTTCTGGAGGCACTACGGTGATTGGTTCGATTCAGGAATCTGGACAGCAGATTACGAGCATTTTCCCTATGATGCCCCATCGTGATTGGGAGAAAAATGCTGCAATACTCAGAAGTTTAGATAAAATGCGTAAACAAATCAAAGAATTAGAGAAGAAATTGAATCAACTGCCATCAGGGAGCCAGCATGAGTGAGGTCGTGAATTTTGATATTAACCAGATCTTAAAGATGCTGCCACACCGTTATCCTTTTCTCTTAGTGGATCGTGTGTTGGAATTAGAGCAAGGTCAGCGAGTTAAGGCACTAAAAAACGTCACAATGAATGAGCCTCAGTTCCAAGGGCATTTTCCAGATTTTCCGGTGATGCCAGGTGTTCTCATTTTGGAGGCCTTAGCTCAAACCGCTGCATTGCTTACCTTTGGCCAAGATTCCGTGGATGACTCGGTATATTTCTTTGTGGGTATAGATGCTGCGCGCTTCAAAAAACCAGTATTACCAGGTGATCAATTAATACTTAACGCTAGCATTGAGAGATTTAAAGGCGGAATCTGGAAATTTAAGACCTTTGCTACGGTGAATGATCAGGTTGTGACTGAGGCAGATTTAATGTGTACGATTCGTAAGAAGGAAGCGTAATGAGTCTGATTCATGCTACAGCTATTGTTGATGGTAAGGCTCAGATAGATTCAACAGTTAAGATTGGGCCCTATGCAGTCATTGGCCCTCATGTACAAATTGGTCCTAATACTCAGATTGGCGCTCATACAGTGGTAGAGGGGCACACCACCATTGGTTCTGATAATCGAATCGGGCATTTTGCATCGGTAGGGGGTGCTCCGCAGGATATGAAGTACCGTGATGAGCCGACCCAGTTAATTATTGGCGATCGTAATATGATTCGCGAGTTCACTACCTTGCACACTGGAACTGTACAAGATCAGGGAATCACTAGGATTGGTCATGACAACTGGATCATGGCCTATGTGCACATAGCTCATGATTGTGTGGTGGGTAACCATACTATTTTTTCCAATAATGCTCAGATTGCAGGCCATGTTCATGTGGAGGATTGGGCTATTTTGGGGGGCATGTCAGGGGTTCACCAATTTGTTCGTATAGGTCAGCATGCCATGTTGGGTGGAGCTTCCAAATTGGTACAAGATTTACCACCTTTTGTTATGGCCTCGGGTGACAATGCAAGTCCTCATGGTTTAAATGCTGAAGGACTCAAACGTCGCGGCTTCTCCGCTGAATCAATTGCTGCACTCAGGCAGGCTTATAAACTTTTATATAAGCAAGATTTAAGTTTTGAGGATGCTAAACGGGCCATCATGCAACTATCCTCTGAAAAAAAATCAGAATCGGTTGAGGCTTCCGAGAAGCTAACGATATTCCACGATTTCATTGCAGCATCTCAGCGTGGAATTGCCCGCTAGTTCAATAATCGATATTGCTTGTGTGGCTGGCGAGCCGTCTGGCGATATGCTAGCCGCGGGTGTTATTGCAGAATTATCACAACGTTATCCAAATAGTTGTATGCATGGCATTGGTGGCCCCAAGATGGCCGCTTCGGGCTTTGATGTAGAGTGGCCTATGGAAAAATTGGCCGTCAGAGGCTATGTCGAGGCACTCAAACAGTTGCCACAAATACTGGGGATTCGAAGAGAGTTGATACGTAGCTTGGATAAGCAGCCCCCGAATTTATTTTTAGGTATTGATGCGCCTGACTTTAACTTAGGCGTAGAAAAGCATCTGAAGTCCAGGGGAGTCAAGACGGCGCACTTTATAAGCCCTTCTATTTGGGCTTGGCGTAAGGAACGTATTCGTAAAATTGAAGAAGCGGTTGAACATCTATTTTGCATTTTTCCGTTTGAGCCTGAGTTGTATCGCAATACGGAGGTAAAAGCCCACTATGTCGGTCATCCTTTGGCGTCTTCGATACCATTAGTCCCCAACCCGGAGGCTGCCAAATCCAGTCTTGGAATTAAGAATGGAGCGCCAGTCATCGCAGTTTTGCCAGGTAGTCGTGCCTCAGAGATTGATCTAGTAGGACCTGGTTTTATTCAAGCTATTGCACACATGGCTCGCGAGTATCAAGGTGCTTTGAATGTTCTTATTCCGGTAGCAATGCCTAGCCTCAGAGGGCCTTTAGAGCAGCTATTGAATAGATACCTGTCAGATTCGGCTAATGTGTTCATACAGTTGTTGGATGGACAGTCTAGTCTAGTCTTAGAGGCGGCTGACGTGGTTTTGATTGCTAGCGGTACTGCAACTTTAGAAGCCGCTTTATGGAAAAAGCCGATGGTGATTTCCTATACAGTACCTGCGCTCACAGCCTGGATAATGCGTCGTCAAGGATATCTGCCTTATATTGGCTTACCGAATATTTTGGCGGGTGAGTTTCTGGTTCCGGAAATTTTGCAGGAAGAAGCGCAGCCTGCCAATTTGGCAGCAGCGGTATTGTCTTGGTTAGATGATCCTGCCAGAGTGTCTCAATTAAAAGAACGTTTTACTCTGATACACGAGCAACTACAACGACCCACTAATTCTATGGTTGCTGATTTGATTGGAGACATCATTGAGAGCCGTTGAACAATGGATATGTGGCGTTGATGAGGCTGGAAGAGGACCTTTAGCTGGCCCCGTCTTTGCCGCAGCGGTTGTACTTGATCCTGATAAGCCTATTGACGGCTTGAAGGATTCAAAAAAATTAAGTGCTAAGAAAAGAGATAGCTTATATGAACAGATATTGCTTAATGCTAAGGCGTATTCAGTAGCTGTTGCTAGTGTGCATGAGATTGATGAGTTAAATATTTTATGGGCTACGATGCTAGCCATGCAAAGAGCGGTTCATGGTTTGGCGAGTAGTTTGGGTCGCCTGCCCGATAAAGCTTTGATTGACGGTAATCGCTGCCCAAATCTTGATATAGAGATGGAAGCAATCGTTCAAGGTGATGCTCTAGTGGCAGAAATATCAGCTGCATCAATTCTGGCTAAGGTCAGTCGTGATCGACATATGTTGAAGTTAGATGAAATTTATCCGCAGTATCAGTTTGCCAAACATATGGCTTATCCGACTGCGCTGCATATTCAATTGCTGAATCAATATGGTCCATCACCTGAGCATCGTCGCTCATTTGGTCCGGTCAAACAGCTTTTGCAGAGTATTTAGTATGAAGTCAGCGAAACATATCAGTTCAATCGATAATCCTGTGGTTAAAAGGATTCGCGCCAACCTAGAGGGTGGTCATAAAGCACAGAAAGTGAGACAGGAGTCATCACTAGCCATCGCAGAAGGTATTCACTTATTACAAGCTTGGCTTGGCAGTTCGGATCTTCATGAAATCTATACAACTGAAGCTGGCCTTGCAATGCCTGAAGTCTTGGCTGCTATCAATACTCAGTTAGCTGTGCAGCCGCAAACTGTCCTTTATCTACTTGAAGATAGTCTATGGAAAAAAGTGACTGAATTAGTGAATGCGCCACCAGTCATGGCGGCAATCAAAATTAATCAGCCTCAATTTCCACTTCAATACACGGACGACTTGGTTGTTCTAGATGGTCTGCAGGATGCGGGTAATGTTGGATCTATTATGCGGACGGCTGCCGCCGCAGGAATTAAGCACATTATTTGTATGAAGGGGACGGCTCAGGCTTGGTCTGTCAAAGTGCTTAGGGCTGCTATGGGAGCGCACCGTCATCTTTGTATTCATGAAGCCTGGACTCTAAATGACTTGAGAGAAAAGGTCCGAATTCCTTTTTATGCCACCCATCTTGAGGCAGAGATGAATCTATACGATTTAGGTGCTGAATTACTTCAGCCTAAAGCATGGGTCTTTGGCAATGAGGGGCAGGGTGTTAGCCCGGAGCTCATGGCAATCTCAAGAGGTATCTATATCCCACAAGAATCCTGTATTGAGTCCTTGAACGTGGCAAGTGCGGTTGCTATTTGCTTATTTGAGACGGTCCGCATTAAGCATCATTCAGACTCTTAAGCGCTTCTAATAAGTATTACGATCTGGATTAATATGCTGCAAGATGGTTGTTGCGATTTCCTCGATTGACTTGTTTGTCGTTGATAACCAAGAAATATTATTTTTGCGCATCATAGCCTCTGCTTCGCTAACCTCGTAGCGACAATTTTCCAGCTTGGCATAATTACTACCAGGGCGACGTTCATTCCTGATTTCAGATAGGCGCATAGGATCAATCGTTAGACCAAATAATTTTTTCTTATAGGGATGCAGATCGGGGGGTAGCTGAGATCTCTCAAAGTCATCCGGTATCAGTGGGTAATTGGCTGACTTTAAGCCGTATTGCATAGCAAGATATAAGCTTGTTGGTGTTTTACCGCTTCTAGATACACCGACTAAGATCACGTCAGCATCTGCTAGATTTTGATTGGATTGGCCGTCATCATGCGCCAGTGAAAAATTAATTGCCTCAATACGATTTTTATAAGACTGCGTATCCGCATTATTGTGAAAACGTCCAATGGCATGGTTGGAAGGTTGTCCTAATGCTTTTTCTAAGGGGACAATAAATGTTTGAAACATGTCTAGGACTAAACCCTGGGTTTGTCTAAGTACTTGATTCACTTCTGGGTTCACTAAGGTAGTAAACACAATGGGTTCAATCCCCGATTGTTTAGCGTAATCCTTGATTTCTCTACTAACTTGATGGGCCTTATCAACGGTATCGATAAAGGGTTTGCGGGATAGCTTAAAAGGTATTTCAAATTGGGCCAAGATAGATTGGCTGAAAGTTTCAGCGGTAATGCCAGTCCCGTCGGAGACAATAAATACAGTTCTAGGTTTCGTGCTCATGAATCTACTTTAATGGTTAGTCAACAGATACAATAGGCTAATAATTTAATCTCACTGCCATCATACAAGGCATTGGGATGCATACCAGTTTTATATTAAATGAGAGAGCACTATGACTAACCCTCAACATGCACAAGCCTATGTCTTACCCTTTGAAGAACTCCGTATGACTGATGTCGAATCAGTCGGAGGTAAAAATGCATCACTAGGTGAGATGATTTCTCAACTCAATGCGACTGGAGTCAGAGTCCCAACTGGATTTGCCACCACTGCATTAGCTTTTCGAGATTTTTTAAATCATAACAATCTCACAACACGTATTAATGAACGTCTTGCGCAGTTAAATGTGGATGATGTGAAAGCACTTGCAGAAGCTGGAAGTGAAATTCGTTCTTGGGTTGAGAACGCTCCTTTTCAAGAGCGTCTCGAGCTTGAAATACGTACTGCATTTAAAACTCTCGATGCGACTGGTAATGGCTCCTTTGCCGTACGTTCGTCTGCAACTGCAGAGGATTTACCTGATGCTTCTTTTGCTGGTCAACAAGAAACTTTTTTGAATGTCGTCGGTATAGAAGATATTCTCAAACGTATTAAAGAAGTGTTTGCTTCTTTATATAACGATCGTGCTATCTCATATCGCGTTCACAAGGGTTTTGAGCATGCTGAGGTCGCTCTTTCAGCAGGTATTCAGCGGATGGTTCGCTCAGACAAGGCTGCTTCAGGCGTTATGTTTACTCTCGATACTGAGTCTGGCTTTCAAGATGCAGTCTTTATTACGTCAAGCTATGGTCTTGGTGAGACCGTAGTTCAGGGTGCGGTTAATCCCGATGAATTCTATGTATTTAAGCCGACTCTGGACCTAGGAAAGTACCCGATCATTCGTAAGAGTTTGGGTTCTAAGTTAATTCAAATGCAATTTACTGAGCCGGGCGAGGTGGGGCGCGTTAAAACCGTAGATGTCGTTCCTGAATTGAGAAATCGCTATTCCATCCAAGATGACGATGTGATTGAATTAGCTAAATACGCTGTCATTATTGAAAAACACTACGGTCGTCCCATGGATATAGAGTGGGGTAAGGATGGTGTGGATGGGAAAATTTATATTCTTCAAGCACGTCCTGAGACGGTTAAAAGTCAAGCGCATGGCAAAGTCGAGATGCGTTATAAGCTCAAAGGACATTCGACTGTTCTGACTAAAGGCCGGGCGATTGGGCAAAAAATTGGCACCGGCACCGTGCGTGTCATTAAAGACGCCTCTGAGATGGATCGTGTGCAAGAGGGTGATGTGCTTGTAGCTGATATGACAGACCCTAACTGGGAGCCAGTAATGAAACGTGCATCTGCGATTGTTACAAATCGCGGTGGCCGTACATGCCATGCGGCAATCATTGCCAGAGAATTGGGCGTGCCAGCAGTGGTAGGTTGTGGTGATGCAACTGATGTTCTCAAAGATGGTGCAGTTGTCACAGTATCTTGTGCTGAAGGTGATGAGGGACGTATCTATGATGGTCCTATCGAAACCGAAGTGACAGAGCTGGTGCGTGGCAATTTGCCTGAGATCCCCGTAAAAATTATGATGAACGTGGGTAATCCACAGTTAGCGTTTGATTTCTGTCAAATTCCAAATGGTGGCGTTGGCTTAGCACGACTCGAATTCATTATCAATAACAATATTGGAGTACATCCTAAAGCCATATTGGAATACCCCAATATTGATCTAGATTTGAAAAAAGCTGTTGAGAGTGTTGCTAGAGGGCATGCGAGTCCTAGAGCGTTTTATGTGGATAAATTAGCAGAAGGTGTGGCCACGATAGCTGCCGCGTTTTATCCTAAGCCAGTTATTGTTCGTTTGTCAGACTTTAAGTCTAATGAGTATAAGAAATTGATCGGCGGCTCACGTTATGAGCCTGATGAAGAAAATCCTATGCTTGGTTTCAGAGGGGCTTCACGCTACATATCTGAAGATTTTGCAGATGCTTTTGCAATGGAATGTGAGGCCATGAAACGTGTACGTAACGATATGGGGCTAACTAATGTAGAAATCATGATCCCATTTGTGCGAACAGTTGCTCAAGCTGAAAAAGTCATCAACTTATTGGCATCACAAGGCCTTAAGCGTGGTGAAAATGGTTTGCGTGTCATTATGATGTGTGAGATCCCATCGAACGCTATTTTGGCTGAGGAATTTTTAGAGCATTTTGATGGTTTCTCAATTGGATCAAATGATCTGACCCAGCTAAGTCTGGGATTAGACCGTGATTCTGGAATGGAGCTGCTTGCCATAGACTTTGATGAGCGCGATCCTGCGGTACAGTTTTTAATAGCGCGTGCCATTCAGACATGTCGTGCCAAGGGTAAATATATTGGTATCTGTGGCCAGGGGCCGTCAGATCATCCAGATTTTGCCAAATGGTTGATGGCACAAGGGATTAGTTCAATCTCTTTAAACCCGGACAGCGTTATAGATACTTGGACAGTCTTATCTAGCAGCTAGAGTTAGGCTAGTCTTTGATTCTCGAGCCCGATTTCATCAATCGGGCTTTTTCTATTTGCCAGTCACGATCTTTGCTAGCATCTCTTTTGTCGTGTAGTTTTTTTCCTCGAGCAAGACCAACATCACACTTAACGCGACCCTTGCTGTAATGAAGGTTTAAGGGAACTAGCGTGTAGCCACGTTGCTCCACTTTGCCAATTAATTTTCTGATTTCAGCGGCATTGAGTAACAATTTACGTGTGCGTACTGGATCTGTATGAACATGAGTAGAGGCTGAGATTAGAGGGCTGATATGGCAACCGATCAGAAATAATTCCGCATCCCTGACAACCACATAAGCTTCTTTAATTTGTACTCGACCCTCTCGAATCGCTTTGACCTCCCACCCCTGTAATACAAGGCCGGCTTCAAAACGTTCTTCGATGAAATAATCAAAGAGGGCTTTTTTGTTGTCAATAATGCTCATAAATAACTCGTTAGAATAGCAATTATGGCAGACGTATTTAAGACCGTACTAATTAGGCATTCCGCAGAGAGCATGTATAACTTGGTAATCGATGTTGCCAAGTACCCTGATTTTTTGCCGTGGTGTGGTGGCGTAGAGATCTATGAACAATCGGAGGAGGTTCTAGATGCAAAGATTCATATTCGATTTAAGGGCCTTGAGCAATTTTTTCATACTCGCAATAGCAACCGTAGGCCTGAATCTATCGATATGAGCTTTGTGGATGGGCCATTTAAGAAGTTTCATGGACATTGGCGATTTACCGGTTTGAGAGAAGATGCGTGTAAGGTCGAATTTAAACTTCATTACGAGTTTTCAAGTCTTCTACTTGAAAAGATCATTGGGCCAGTATTCAATGTGATTGCCTCTACATTTGTGGATGGTTTTGTTAAGCGAGCTGATCAGGTGTATGGTGAAAAAAATTAAATTAACCGTCTGTGATGCACGTCAGGAACCGCTTCAATTAGTTTCTTATGAGCTTCCTCTAAACGAACCATTGACTGTAGGGGCTGTTTTAAAAGCCCTAGGTATATTTGATGGTCCTGCAGACCCTCGGGTTAATCGCAAAGGTATGTTTGGCGTTTTTGGTAAGAGAAAGGATTGGGATAGTCCGTTTTATGATGGTGATCGCCTTGAAATCTATAGTCCCTTATTGATTGACCCAATGGAAGCGCGGCGTAAAAAAGCAAATAAAAACAAAGATGCACGTTTACAGGCTAAAGCTGCAGGTAGAAAAGGCCGTTTTTTGAGTCGGAGCTAAAAACCTCTATAATTCGCTTTTGCGCATAGGGGTTTTGCATGAGACTCATACAAAAAGCACTTACTTTTGATGATGTGCTACTGGTTCCAGCCTATTCGGCTGTTTTGCCGCGTGATACCCGCTTGGGTACCAAGTTAACACGCGATATTTCCATCAATATTCCACTGGTGTCTGCTGCCATGGATACCGTTACCGAAGGTCGTCTTGCGATCGTCATGGCTCAAGAGGGTGGTATCGGTATTATTCATAAAAATTTAAAACCGAGCGAACAGGCCAGAGAAGTCGCTAAGGTTAAGCGTTATGAATCGGGCGTATTAAGAGATCCCATCACCATTACTCCAGAAATGACAGTAAGGCATGTGCTCCAACTGTCACGTGAGCATGGATTTTCTGGTTTTCCAGTTCTAGAAGGTAAAACAGTTGTTGGAATAATTACGAATCGAGATTTACGCTTTGAAGAAGATTTAGACGCAAAAGTCAGAGAAAAGATGACGCCTCAAGAGCGTCTCGTGACTGTACGTGAGGGGGCGAGCCCTGAAGAAGCTAAACGCTTAATGAATAAGCACCGCCTCGAACGTGTGTTAGTTGTAAATGACGCCTTTGAACTTAAAGGCCTGATTACTGTTAAAGATATTCTTAAGGCAAAAGAACATCCTAATGCAAGCAAGGATAGTCGTGGCCAATTATTGGCTGGCGCCGCTGTTGGCGTAGGCCCGGATAATGATGAACGAGTAGAGTTATTGGTCAAAGCCGGTGTCGACGTTATTGTGGTTGATACGGCTCACGGTCACTCACAGGGCGTCCTAGATCGAGTCAAATGGGTGAAGTCTAACTACCCACACATTCAAGTGATTGGCGGCAATATAGCAACCGCTGATGCCGCACGTGCACTAGTTGATCATGGCGCTGATGGTGTCAAGGTCGGTATTGGCCCAGGATCTATCTGTACTACACGTATCGTTGCAGGTGTGGGTGTACCTCAGATTAGCGCAGTTGTGAATGTTGCAAAAGCTCTAGAGGGTACAGGGGTACCATTAATTGCAGATGGTGGTGTGCGTTATTCTGGAGATATTTCTAAAGCTCTAGCGGCAGGTGCACATTGCGTAATGATGGGTGGTATGTTTGCCGGTACCGAAGAGTCACCAGGGGAAGTTTTTCTATATCAGGGTCGCTCTTATAAGAGCTATCGAGGTATGGGCTCGGTGGGAGCGATGAAGGATGGAGCCGCAGATCGTTACTTCCAAGAAGACAACAGTGCTAATGTCGATAAGTTGGTACCAGAAGGTATCGAAGGCAGAGTTCCTTACAAGGGTAGTGTGTTAACCATCATCCATCAATTGACAGGTGGCATTCGCTCATCCATGGGGTATTGTGGTTGTCAGACGATTGATGAATTACATCAAAAAGCAACCTTTGTCGAAATTACATCGGCCGGAATGCGTGAATCTCACGTTCACGATGTACAAATTACTAAAGAAGCACCCAATTACCATATCGATTAATCGGATTTTTCGTGCACGACAAAATACTAATATTAGACTTCGGGTCTCAGGTTACTCAGTTAATTGCTAGACGCGTTAGAGAGGCCCGTGTTTACTCAGAGATTCATCCCTACGATGTCGATTCGGCTTGGATAGAGGCATTTGTAAAAGAACAGGGTTGTAAGGGAATTATCTTGTCCGGCGGTCCTAGCTCCGTCACAGAGGGGGACACGCCACGAGCTCCTGAGATTGTGTTCCAGTTAGGTGTTCCAGTTCTTGGTATCTGTTATGGCATGCAAACCATGGCAGCTCAATTAGGGGGTTGTGTAGCTACTGCCGAATCCTTAGGTAAGTCCAGGGAGTTTGGATATGCAGAGGTTCGTGCCAGGGGCCATACTCCGCTGTTCAATGGCATTCAAGATCACTCGACACCTGAAGGCCACGGTATTCTAAAAGTATGGATGAGTCATGGTGATTCAGTGACTGAATTACCGCCCGGCTTTAAGCTGATGGCATCGACGGAGTCGTGTCCTATTGCTGGTATGGCTGATGAGGCTAGACAGTTTTATGCTGTTCAGTTTCACCCAGAAGTCACTCATACTTTGCAAGGCAGAGCCATTCTAGAAAGATTTGTTCATGGTATTTGCCAATGTCGCACTGATTGGGTAATGGGGGATTACATTAGTGAGGCAGTAGCCAAAATTAGAGATCAGGTTGGGCAAGACGAGGTGATTCTCGGTTTGTCGGGCGGAGTGGATTCTAGTGTTGCGGCAGCATTGATACATCGAGCGATTGGCTCTCAGTTAACCTGTGTATTCGTGGATCATGGTCTTTTGCGCTTAAACGAAGGGCAAATGGTCATGGATATGTTTGCTAAAAATTTAGGTGTCAAGGTAATTCATGTTGACGCTACCCAACAATTTATGGGTGAACTCGCAGGGGTATCAGATCCTGAGCAAAAGAGAAAAATAATTGGGAAAGAGTTTGTGGAGGTCTTTCAGCGAGAGTCTGCCAAAATTAAAAATGCTAAATGGTTGGCACAAGGAACCATTTACCCTGACGTGATTGAGTCTGCAGGCAAAGGCAAAAAAGGTGCCCACACAATCAAGAGTCATCACAATGTGGGTGGTTTACCTGACGATATGCATTTGCAGTTGCTAGAGCCTCTTAGAGAGTTATTTAAAGATGAGGTTAGAGAGCTGGGGGTTGCATTAGGGTTGCCTCATGAAATGGTTTATCGTCATCCTTTCCCAGGGCCTGGCTTAGGCGTGAGAATTCTTGGAGAAGTGAAAAAAGATTTTGCTGATTTGTTACGTAAAGCAGATGCAATCTTTATTGAAGAGCTACGTTCGACTATTGAAGAGAACAGTGGTAAATCATGGTATGAATTGACTAGTCAGGCATTCGCAGTATTTTTACCTGTTAAATCAGTGGGTGTCATGGGAGATGGTAGAACCTACGAGTACGTTGTGGCATTACGCGCTGTCCAAACGCAAGACTTTATGACGGCCCATTGGGCTCATCTACCACATGATCTCTTGGGTCGTGTTTCCAATCGCATCATTAATGAGGTACGCGGGATTAACCGTGTGGTGTATGACATTAGCGGAAAGCCACCTGCAACGATTGAGTGGGAGTAAGATTGGCTACTCTTTAAAAAAATTTTCAAAGAGGTCTTCGTTAAAGCCAATAATCATTTTCCCCTTATGTAGAACGATCGGTCGTTTAATCAGGCTCGGGTAAGTGATCATTAATTGCTTAGCCCGGGTTTCATCAAGAGGGGTTTTTTCTAGATCAGGTATCTTCTTCCAGGTTGTACCACGTTGATTCACGAGGATTTTCCAGTCAGACAAGCTGCACCATAGCTGAATTTGACCTGCTACAACGCCACTTTTTTTGTAGTCGATGAACTCATATTGAATGCCATGTTGATCGAGCCAAGCGCATGCTTTTTTCATTGTGTCGCAATTTTTAATGCCAAAAACTTGTGTCATCGATATTACCTTTATATGTCATTGCAACTTAAGCAAAAGATTTTTATTGATAAATACAAATGCTAGTAAAATCAAATACCTAGCTATCTCAGAGTAAGTTCTAATCGATCATTATGACCTATAGCGTTAAAGAAGTTTTCTTCACCCTCCAAGGAGAGGGGGCCCATGCTGGGCGAGTGGCAGTTTTTTGTCGCTTTTCAGGTTGTAATCTCTGGTCGGGGAGAGAAGAGGATCGGGCAGGTGCCATTTGTAAATTTTGTGACACAGATTTTGTTGGTACAGATGGCTTAGGTGGAGGCAAGTTTGCAGATGCAGATTCACTGGCAAAGCACATAGATCAGTTTTGGGGCGATGCTGACCCCAAACATAAATATGTTGTTTTTACGGGTGGAGAACCTCTTTTGCAGCTCGATGAGCCATTAATCAAAGCTGTCAAGTTAAGGGGTTTTGAGGTTGCTATTGAAACCAATGGGACTCTAGAGCTTCCTAAAGGCGTAGATTGGGTTTGTCTCAGCCCTAAATCTGGATCAGATCTGCGTATTCTTCAGGCCGATGAGATTAAACTAGTTTGGCCTCAATTAGGCTACTCTGAAGATATAGATAAGGTTTTAGCTCGTTATGAAAAAATGTCATTCAAGCATTTTTTCATTCAACCTCTAGATGATGCTCAGCAATCGCAGCATATACAGGAGGCTGTACGAATTTGCCAGATGCGACCTAAATGGCGTTTGAGTATGCAAAATCACAAGTGGATAGGAATACGTTAAAGCATGTTGAACTCTTCAATCGATATCACACGCCGCCTTGAATTTGATGCAGGGCACCGAATTCCACATCATGGTGGCCAATGTAAACATTTACATGGTCACCGTTATGTCATTGAGGTTACTCTTCGGGGTGCCGTTCAAGAAAAGCACGGTGATGCCGACGAGGGTATGGTTTTAGATTTTGGTGATATAAAAAAAATCACTAACGAACATATCGTTGATCGTTGGGATCATTCCTTTATTGTCGCTAAAGATGATCTGGTACTTGTTAACTTCTTAAATGCAATACCGGGGCATAAAACTGTTGTGATTGACTTGATTCCAACGATCGAGAACCTAGCAAAAATTGCCTTCGAAACGCTGGAACCACTTTTTCAGAAAAACTATAGCGGCCGACTCTCTTTGCATAGAGTTCGCTTATATGAAACTCCCAATTGTTGGGCAGACGCTTATGGCAAGCCAAGTTGACGAGTACTTTATGGGTATGGCCATAAGACAGGCTGAGTTAGCAGCTCGCTTGGGCGAGGTACCCGTTGGAGCTGTTTTGGTAAAAAATGGGCTTGTTATTGGTAGTGGGCACAATATGCCAATTAGTCAAAATGATCCCAGTTCTCATGCTGAAATGATGGCTATACGTAACGCCGGTCGAGTTATGAATAACTATCGTCTTCCTGAGACCACTCTCTACGTGACTCTAGAACCATGCATGATGTGCTCAGGGGCCATTATGAATGCAAGGATTTCACGTTTGGTTTATGGAGCAGCTGATTTAAAGACGGGGTGTGTGCATAGTGTTCTGAGTTTGTTTGATGAAAAAAAGTTAAATCATCATACGGAATGCGTAGGTGGGGTACTATCAGACTCATGTGCAAATTTACTCAAAAATTTTTTTAAAGATCGCCGTTAATGAATATTCATCTCATTGCTCCATCGGGTGCCTTGCAAGATGCTTCAATCGCTGAGCAAGGTATCCAGATTTGTAGAGAGCAGGGGTTTAATTTATCCAACCTGGCGTGTTTGGCGCGTCAAAGCCAACGTTTTTCTGGAACAGACGCTGAGCGTCTTGATGATTTGAATCATTTGTCTAGTATTGACCCAAGCTTTGTTGTCATGGCCGCGCGTGGTGGCTATGGAATGCATAGATTGCTCCCAGATATTGACTGGGATTCGCTTGCTCAACAAGTTGATCGGGGCTTGCGTATAGTCGGGCATAGTGACTTTACGGCATTTAATCTAGCCCTTCTGGCTAAAACATCTCGGATTTCCTTTGCAGGGCCCATGTTTAACCCTGATTTTACCGCTACGGTATCTGAATTTACTTATAAGTATTTTATGGATGCCATGGCTAATAAGACCATCCATTACTCTGTAGAGAGCTCACAAATACTTAGTCAGGAGCTCAATATCAGCAGCAATCGACCTGGTCTTTTGTGGGGGGGTAACTTATCAATCTTGGTCAGTTTGCTAGGTACTGCTTACATGCCTACAGTAAAGCAGGTGAGTCAAGGCATTCTTTTTATTGAAGATATTAACGAACATCCGTATCGGATTGAGAGAATGCTTTTACAACTCTTACACGCCGGCTATCTTAGTAGTCAACAGGCGATTCTTGTAGGTGATATCAGTGGATATAAATTATCTGCAACTGACAATGGCTATGACCTACAGTCTGCATTGGATACGCTTAGAAGGCTGATTCCTTGCCCCGTACTCACGAATTTACCCTTCGGACATTGTCGGGATAAATTAACTTTACCCGTTGGGGCAGAAGCCTCTCTCCAAGCAACTCGCTCTGGTTACGAGTTAATCATTCGTAGATAGATCAATCGCTCATAAAGAGATTAGTTAAAATCTCATGTTTACTACTATTTTTTAAGGCCAATTGTGCTTACAGCAGCAAATATCACAATGCAGTTCGGGGCTAAACCCCTATTTGAAAATATCTCAGTTAAATTTGGCGGTGGGAATCGCTACGGTTTGATTGGCGCTAATGGTTGTGGCAAGTCCACATTCATGAAAATTTTAGGCGGTGATCTAGAGCCAAGTGCTGGGAATATTTCTCTTGAACCCAACATCCGTCTGGGTAAGTTACGCCAAGATCAATTTGCTTATGAAGAGGTACGCGTACTCGATGTTGTCATGATGGGACATCAAGAAATGTGGGAGGCCGCTGCAGAGCGTGACGCTCTTTATGCAAAACCTGATGCCACAGATGAAGATTACATGAAGGCTGCTGAATTAGAAGCTAAATTTGCAGAATATGGTGGCTATACAGCTGAAGCAAGAGCAGGGGAGTTATTGTTGGGTATCGGCATCCCTATTGATCAACATAATGGTCCAATGAGTGAGGTGGCCCCTGGCTGGAAGTTACGTGTTCTCTTAGCTCAGGCATTATTTGCAGATCCAGATGTTCTATTATTGGATGAGCCAACCAATAACCTAGATATTCATTCTATTCATTGGTTAGAGGAAGTTCTTAATAGTCGAAATA
This sequence comes from Polynucleobacter sp. MWH-Loch1C5, assembly GCF_018881775.1. Taxonomy (GTDB): domain Bacteria; phylum Pseudomonadota; class Gammaproteobacteria; order Burkholderiales; family Burkholderiaceae; genus Polynucleobacter. Next base: position 18,782 of record NZ_JACVPR010000001.1, on the reverse strand, counting down.
GTACGATGATCATTATTTCTCACGATCGTCATTTTTTAAATTCAGTCTGCTCACATATGGCTGATATGGACTATGGGACTCTGACTGTTTATCCGGGTAATTACGATTCTTACATGCTGGCTTCTATGCAAGCTCGTGAGCGTCAAATGGCAGCCAATGCTAAGGCTAAAGAGAGGGTCGAGGAATTACAGGCCTTCGTTAGACGCTTTTCTGCAAATGCATCTAAAGCGCGACAGGCTACATCAAGACAAAAACAACTTGAAAAAATTGAGATTGTCGAAATCAAACCGTCTTCACGTCAAAACCCATTCATTCGTTTTGAGTATGAGAAAAAACTACATAATATGGCGGTTGAATGTACGAGTCTTACTCAAGAATATGACCGTCCTATTTTCAAGAACCTCAAGCTGACCATTCGTCCTGGAGAGAAAGTAGCCATTATTGGTCAAAATGGCGCAGGTAAAACCACCTTATTGAAGAGCATTTTGAGCAAAAGATTTGGTGGTATTCAAGTTGATAAGGGCGATGTTAAATGGTCTGAAAATGCAAATGTGGGCTACATGCCACAGGATACCAATGAGTACTTCCCTGAAGAGTTGAGTTTATTTGACTGGATGCAGCAGTGGGGTAAGCCTGGCGATGATGATCAAGTGATTCGCGGTACTCTGGGGCGACTACTATTCTCTGGTAATGACATTGGTAAGTCTGTTAAGGTCATCTCTGGTGGTGAGAAGGGGAGAATGATTTGGGGGCGCTTGATGCTCCAAAAACACAATGTCCTTGCAATGGATGAGCCAACCAATCACATGGATATGGAATCCATCGAAAGTTTGCAGGTTGCATTAGAAAAATATGATGGCACCGTCATTTTTGTTTCGCATGACCGTGAATTTATTTCGGGACTCGCCACGAGAATCCTCGAAGTTAAAGGCGATGGAACGGTGACTGATTTTGAAGGTAACTACGAAGACTACCTTAAAAGCCAGAATCTAGACGGTTAGAGTTAAGTTGGGTTGGTTCTCTTAAAGCGCATTGCTGTTCCTTCAGCAGTAATGCGTTCCCAAACCTTCTTTTTTTCATCTGGGCTTAGAAATACCCAATTACATACCTCTTCAGCTGTTCGACCGCAACCCTGACATACCTCATCAAATAAGGTTGAGCAAATCCCAATGCAAGGAGAGTCAGAGTCACTGTCGCCAACAGATAAAGAGTTATTTTGTTTATTCGATTCCGTCATAGTGATTCGCATTTCATTGTATTTGTTATGGATCCTTGGCGAATTTCTAAATCTCCAGTTTTGGGGGTGAATCTAATTGGTGACTCTGCATTGACTGCAGGACATTGTTTAGAAAAAAAGCTTTGGTGCCCTAAGCTACCGCAGAAGTAGTAAATATCTTTTTGTATCCGCATTTCAGTACGGTCTAAAATCATGGTCAGAGGTTTTTCACTCGCATTAATCTGTTCTGGTGAAGTGCATTGCCAAGTAACGTAGTCATGCCTTGAACAGCCTAATAAGCTAACACCTAATAACAATAAGTAAACTCTTCTCATGAATGACAATATAGCTCAAATTCATACTACACGAGAGTCATGGTTACAGGCTGCAGTACATGCCTTAGAACCTGTCTTTAGCAAGGCTGGGTTTGCCATACCCCCCGTTAAGCTCTCGTGTGGCTGGCCCGCTTCAAGTAGCCCAAGAAGTACTCTAGGTCAATGTTGGCCACGGGAGCGGTCAGGGGATATGGTTAACGAAATTTTTATTTCACCGCGATTAGAAGATCCAGTTGAGGTCTTGGATACCCTAGTGCATGAATTATGTCATGCGATAGATGATTGTCACAGTGGACACGGTCAAGACTTCAAAGATATTGCCCATTGTGTCGGTTTGGAAGGCCCTGCGAAAAGCGCTCATGCTACTGAAGAGCTCAAAGTTCGACTGATGATGATTGCAGAGCGTTTAGGTAACTATCCTCATAAGGCAATCGTGTTTCCGCCACCGCGCGCAAGTAACCAACAGCGTTCCAAAGCCCGCTGTGGTCAGTGCGGCTATGAAGTTAGCCTACTCAAGAAGTGGGAATCTATGGGTGCGCCAATATGTCCAAGGGACAACATTCGCATGGAGGAGGTTGGGGTATCGATTGAGAGCGCCTTAAGCCCCGAGGAAGAGCAAGCTCGAAAAGAAAAGGATAGAGAAATCAAAAGAGCGGTGTGCTAGGGCGCACCGCACATGAGTAAGAGTTGATTGAGTTACCCTTTTTGTATCAACTCAATTTTGTACCCGTTGGGGTCTTGTACGAAGGCGATAATCGTATTTCCACCCTTCACAGGTCCTGGTTCTCGCGTGATATTTCCGCCATTGGATCGAATGCTTTCACATTGCGCGTAAATATCTTCGGTACCAATTGCAATATGACCATATGCCGTTCCCATCTCATACTCATGAACATCATAGTTATATGTCAATTCAATCTCGGCATGGCCACTTTTATTCCCATCACCATAACCTACAAAGGCTAGGGAATAGCCTTGGTCAGGACGGTCTGTAGTTCTTAGTAGATTCATGCCCAGGACACGAGTATAGAAATCTACAGATTGTTCTAGATTACCTACTCTTAACATGGTGTGTAATAAGTTCATCTTTTCTCCTTTATCAGCCATATTAGTCTTGGTGCAGCATAGCTAGTTGTATAGACAAATGCATTTTGTCCAAAGTCTATGGCCAACTGTTTGGCCTCTGGCAGTCGAATATCTGTGATCCAAAAGCTAGGTTCATGCCAATGACCTGTCTCTTTGTCGCAATTATCGGCAGGGAGGTAGAAATATTTCCTTTGCTCGAGTATTTCTTTGAAGAACTCTATGCGCCTTTCGTTGTAATCCATCGGCATTTTGCAACTACCGGGATTACATGGCGTAATAATCGCGGCATTCTTTAATTGGTGCTTTTTCATGAGCTTGACTAGCTCTGGGTTTCGCTCATCAATCTTGAGCGGGATAGGGGGTACGGAGTGAATTTTGTATATTGCAGCTTTGTATAGTTTTTCGTATTTTGTTCGTATATCCATAATTTAACATAATAAAGATTATGCGAAAGTTGCTAATCAGTGAGCTAGCTTAGATGTCGAAATATATGGGCTTCCATATACCTTTAACCATCTAGAACGCAAACCTTTGGCTATTTCAACTTGGTTGAATTGATCGGCGAAATCAATCGCAGTCATCTGAAGTTGATTCATTTGGCTGAGACTGGCCCCGCGATCGAGAAGTTCCTTGACGACGTGTATATGGCCACCACGAACGGCCATCATCAAGGCAGTGGTTTGGTTGGGGCTTTCTGGATCGACATAAGCCCCCTTATCCAAGAGAAAACGAACGATATCTAGATGACCATTGGTTGCCGCATAATGCAGTGGCGTCCAACCAGGGTGGCTAAATTCTGCCTTTTTATCATTAATGAGGCGCTTTACAAGATCAAGACGACCCATAAATGCAGCCATCATTAATGCAGACTCACCAAACGCATTTTGTTGATTAATCTCGGTCTTTGAATAATTGATCAATAAATTAGCCACATCCCAGGAGCCCTCTGAAATTGCTGCGACGATCGCAAGATGACCTTTAGAGTCAATCAGATTTGGATTATGACCAGCATTAAGGGCTTTGATAATGGCAGGCTGGTCATTCATCTTGGCATGAATCACAAAGTCGTCAATGGCTTGCGAGGCAAATACTAGCCCCTGAAAAAAGGTAAGGCCTATCGCAAAACAATATCTGAAAACAGGTAACTTCATTGAGAGTTTAATGTAGGTTCACTCTAAAAAGTCTTGAGAAGTTCTGGCTAGTCGCCTGAGCTAATAAAGCCAAATCATCACCGCGAAGATGAGCGACAAATTCCCCTACGTGGGACACCCATGCTGGTTCATTAGTTTTGCCACGGTGTGGCACTGGCGCCAGGAATGGTGAATCTGTCTCAATCAGAAGCCGATCTAAAGGAATTTTTTTACAAGTCTCTTGCAAGTCTTTAGCGTTCTTAAAAGTCACAATCCCAGAGAAAGATATATAGAAATTGAGGTCCATGGCAGCTTGTGCAACATCCCATGATTCTGTGAAGCAATGCATAACGCCGCCGATTTGGTCTGCACCCTCTTCTTTCATAATACGAATAGTGTCAGCCGAGGCGCTACGTGTATGAATAATTAAAGGCTTATTCAGTTGTTTGGCTGCCTGTATATGTCTTCTGAATCGATCTCTTTGCCACTCCATGCTTTCAATCGAATCATCTCCAATACGATAATAATCAAGACCCGTCTCACCGACGGCGACCACTTTTGAATCTTGACCTAACTGAACTAACTGCTCAACACTCGGCTCAGGGGTATCTTTGTAGTCAGGATGTGTACCCACACTGGCAAAAAGATTTTCATGGCTTTTTGCAATTTCTAAGACATTAGGAAAATTAGGCATATCAACAGATATACAGAGTGCGTGAGTCACCTTAGCTGTTTTCATACGAGCCAATAAATCATCCAACTGCCCCTGGTACTCAGGAAAATCTAGATGACAATGTGAATCAACAAACATGACTTATGCCTCAAATATATTTTTGTATCTAATTAATAACGATTCGATTTGTACTCGATTAGCCAGTGGGTGATTCTCGCTTTTACGTGAATCACTGACCGCCTTTAAAAACTCGCGTAGCTTGGCTGTATTTGCCTTGGCAGCACATGCTGAAATAAGCACTTGAGTTTGTGGATAAAACTTTGCATATCCAACAGTGCGAAATAATAGCAAGTCATATAACCACTTTTGCAGCAGTATTAAAATTTCACGCAGAGGTACTTTGTTAATGGATTCAGAAAGCTTGATCCATTCGACCTGCCGTCCCTGCCCAAGCCCATGAAGTAATTGCTGAAGACTTTCTTGATAGCTTTGCTCTTTAAGATCAAAAATTCTCTGCCATGCACGTGCCGGTGCTCCACCCTCTTCTCTTAAGATGGCTAGGAGATTTTGGGAGTCTATTTCTAGGTTAGCAGAGGCCACTTGGGAGCTCAGCCATGCCAAAGCATCCTCCTCTGATGGCTTAGGCATAGCAATTAATCTACAGCGAGATTTAATTGTTGGCAGGATTCGATCTAAGCGATAGGTAAATAATAAGAAGATAGTATTTTCAGGGGGCTCTTCTAAGGTTTTCAGTAATGTGTTGGCAGAGATAGGCTCTAAAGACTCTAACGGACCAAGCAGGACTACCCTTTGCCCTGAACGATAGCTAGCAGTTCCCAGAGAGTCGATCATGCTTCGAATATGGGCTACTTTAATGACCTGGCTAAGCTTTTTGTCTGCCTTGTCATCATCTGTACTAATGTTTTTAATAACAACTTCTTCACCTACGTCATCGATGAGGTTGTCATGCGGAAGAAGGCTTTGCAAATCCTCGGGTAGAAGACCCTGAAAATCGGGGTGACTACCGGTATCAAACCACCGACATGCCTCACATTGGTGACATGGTTTTGATTCTGTCTGGCTCTCACACAGCTTGGCCTTAGCCATATTTAAGGCAAAATCTAAATGGCCCAAGCCCTCCTGGCCATGAAAGATGGTGGCGTGACTCATCCCTTGGCTTGTTAATTGAGCCCATAGTGTTTTTTGCCAAGCCGTTATTGGTGTCATTTTTTTGCTTACCTTACTGCAGTCGAATATAAATAAAGTATATATTAATCATATATTTAATATATATTCTTCAAGTGTTTTGGCAATTGATTCTACGGACTGATTTGCATCAATCAGAACAAAACGATCAGTATCTTCTATGGCGCGACGACGATACTCCTGCCTGACACGATCAAAGAATACGTCATCGAGGCTTTCGAACTTATCTGGATTTCTGGCCAAACTGCGGCGACCCTGGGCAACCTCACTGGGTAGATCAAAGAGAAAGGTCATGTCTGGCTGCACTAAATAACGCTGCCCTTCTTTGAGGCGCATTTGTACCCAAACTTCGAGCTCGTATAGCTTAGCTAAATCAAGCCCTCGTCCACCCCCCTGGTAAGCAAAGGTGGCATCGGTAAAACGATCTGAAATGACGATATGACCTGCAGCAAGGGCTGGTTCAATGACAGTCGCCAAATGCTCCCGTCTAGCCGCAAACATCAATAGAGCCTCCGTTTCAAGATGCATCTTATGGTGCAAGAGCATTTCACGCAGTGACTCTCCAAGGGCTGTGCCACCTGGCTCACGAGTTAAAACAACTTGACGCTCGGGATGACGCGATTGCAAAAGCTCAGCGGTGCGCTCTATATGCGTACTTTTTCCAGCACCATCAATCCCTTCGAAACTAATGAAAAACCCGGGTCGATTCTTAGATTGTGCAAATGTGATCAAAAGCTAAACCCTCAAATTATTGTTTTAATTGATACTTTCTAACTGCTGCCTCGTGCTCAGCGAGTGTCCTGGAAAAGACACTACGGCCCTGCCCATCTGCAACAAAATACAAAGCCTCGGTAGCAGATGGCTGGGCAGCTGCCACCAAGGACTCCATGCCTGGCATCGCAATCGGCGTTGGCGGTAAACCTCTACGCCTATAGGTATTGTATGGGCCGTCTCGAAGTAAATCCTTCTTTCTTAAATTTCCATCAAATTGATCACCGAGACCATAAATAACAGTCGGATCCGTTTGCAACATCATGCCTATCTTCAAACGATTATGAAACACTCCCGATATCTGAGCTCTTTCGGCTCGACTACCGGTTTCTTTTTCAATAATTGAGGCCAATATCAGCAACTCATATGGATTTTTGAGGTGCACGGGGCGCTGATTTTTCTCCCAAGCCTCGCTTAATTTTTTTTCCATCGCACGATAGGCTTTTGTATAGATCGAAAAGTCAGTATCACCGGGCTCGTAGGTATACGTATTGGGGAAAAAAAGTCCTTCTGGATGTTGATGGGGGCTTCCCAAGGCAGCCAAAATTCTTTGAGCACTCTGCCCTTTCAGGGTCACTTTGAGTTCTTTTTGTGACTCAATCAGGCTTCTGAATTGTTTGAATGTCCAACCCTCAATTAAAGTGATCTGAAAACGAACCGTATCTCCCTGAGCCATCTGCCTAATGAGCTGATAGAGTGTGGCCTCTTTGGGAAAGTCATAAACTCCCGCTTTGAGCTTTTTGCCAATAAATAGAGTTCTAAAAACAATCTGTAAGCTCACAGAGTTCACAGATGCTCCTTGATCTTGCAGTTGACGGCCAATCGCGGCCACATTCGAGCCTGGCGCTATCTTCACGCGTAAAACTTCGCCAGAACTAGGTGGTATAGCGGTTTGTGAACTAAGGAGGATAATCCCCAATAAGACGACCAAGATAACAGTGGTCAGACTTAGAATGAACTTACGCCAACCGGGGCTTAATGATAGAAGTTTCATATATCAGTATGATAAAGCTACAAATAGATTGAGGAAGCTATGAGTTATTTTGTTGCGCTACCAGACTGGTCTTGCATCACGATCGACGGTCCGGAGGCTGTTGAGTTTTTACAAAATCAAATTACCAATAGTGTGAAGCCTTGCGCTAAAGCAGCGCCTGGGGCTATCGCCGCAGGTAATCAAGTGAAGTTTGCAGGCTATTGCAATCCCAAAGGTCGTCTAATGGCCAATTTCTGGTTCTCGCGTTGGATGATCATGCAAGATTCGCAGCCGACAGAGCGCATTCAATTATTACTCTCTAAGGACATCACTGAAGTCGTTGCTAAACGTTTATCCATGTTTGTTTTGCGCCAAAAAGCCAAAGTCCAAGCACAGACTCAGATGCAGATATCTGCTTTTTGCACCTCTGATGGCGACATCACTGCTCTAAATGAATATCTTCATCACAATCCCGATTCCAGCGCGATTCGTTTGCCAGATGTCAAAGACGGTAGCCAGAACTACCAGCGCTATTTGATTGCTGGCAATTGTCCCCAAGCTCAGTCAGATGCCGTGAATACCCTACATTGGCATTATTTGGAAGTAATCAGTGCTTATCCACGCATCGTACACGCGACTTATGAAGCATTTGTCCCGCAAATGGTCAATATGGAATCCATTCAAGGCATCGACTTTCAAAAAGGTTGTTATCCGGGGCAAGAAATCGTTGCGCGTAGTCAGTACCGTGGCACCATTAAGCGACGTCTCTATTTAGCAAAAGCGAGAACTAGCGACTTACCACTGCCGGGTACCGAAATCTTTGCTGCCAATGACCCTGAGCAACCTTGCGGTTTAGTGGTACTCGCTAGCCTTGATCCAGGGCAAAGCGATTGGGTGTATTTACAGATCGAGTGCAAAACGGAACTTGCAACTCAAGCCATTCATTTAGGCTCTTCTACAGGTACTCAGCTTGAGTTTCTGAGTTTGCCTTACCCCTTAATTGAAATCTAATGTGTCTTATTCTGACCGCTTGGCAATCCCATCCAGACTACCCTCTGGTGGTCTTAGCTAATCGTGATGAATTTTACGAACGTCCCACTGCCCCACTCCATTGGTGGGATGAAGAATTGCTTGCAGGCAAGGATCTAGCGGATACAGGTTCAGATCCTGGAACTTGGTTAGGCATTCATCGCTCAGGTAAGTTTGCAGCGCTGACCAATGTGCGGGCCCCTTCAGAAAAGAATCCAACTGCCCGCTCACGCGGTGAAATAGTCACGCAATACCTCAAGACTACCCATCATCCGGAACAGTTTCTTGCGGAATCTAAGATGAGAATGGGTCGCTATAACGGCTTTAATTTGCTGATGGCGCAACTGAACCAGCAAGAGCAAAGTTTGTATTGGTGCAGCAATCGCATTTTGATGGGTTCACAAATACGTCCCCGTAAATCTATCCAGCCCCAAAAACTCAAGCCAGGTTTATATGGTCTGTCGAATGCTATGTTAGATACCCCATGGCCTAAAGTACAACATCGTTTGGCTGCTTTTGCCCAAAGTTTAGCGATGGACACTGGATCTTTTAGTAAACCCCAGCGCTATTTACAGTTGATGCAAGATACTCAAATCGCTCCTGAGCACCAACTTCCCGCCACAGGCGTGAGTTTGGAATGGGAGAAAGCTCTCTCAGCAGCCTTTATCAAAACGGAACACTATGGCACACGCTCCACAGCACTTCTGAGAGTCAATCGCCTGGGCCATTTTGAATTTATTGAGCGTCATTTTGACGCTCAGGGTAAGAGTCAAGAAGAATCATTTTTTGGTCAGCTCAAAAGCTTTACCGAATCAGCCAAGCCTTAAACCTGCAGTCTTAACGATCTTTTTTAAAGCTACGCTCTAGCGCTGCTTTATTAAAGTATTTAAAGGTCGCTGTTCCCATACAGCAGAGTCGATCATCGTTATCCCATAATTTAGCTTCGACAAAAGCTAAAGACGCGCTATGGTGCACAGTCTGAGCTGAGACTCGAATAGTTCCTTTGGCCGTGTGCAAGAACTGATTTTTAAGTTCTAGAGTTAATACACCACGCCCTGCGGGATCGGCGGCTCGCGCAGCCACAGCCATACCCACATCCATGAGTGTTAGCAAAACACCACCGTGAGCAACCTGCCAGGCGTTTTGATGCTCGGGACGCAATTCTAGGTTCACATATCCGCCATTGATATCCGCTTGAGTACAGCGCACCCCTAATAGTTTTAAAAAAGGCGCTTCTAACTCTAATTCGAGTTCATGGCCTAAATCGGCATCTGTCATGGTTTTCATAGTCCCTATCTTATACAAGGTTTACAGCTAGGTGAGCAAAAACAGGACCTTATCTCTAAAATCAAACTATGCCAATCCATCTACAAGCAGCCAGCGCGGGCCTCATTCAATATCTGTCTCCCACCCCGGTTCCCGCACCGTATGCCGTTGCTTTTTCAAAGGATTGTGCCAAGCAACTCGGTATACAAGACGATTTATCGCATCCAGAATTACTATCTTTACTGGCAGGTAATCAAACGCATTATCAGAACAAGCAGTGGCAAACCTATGCAATGGCTTATAGCGGTCATCAATTTGGGGTCTGGGCAGGACAATTAGGCGACGGCCGTGCCATTTATCTGGGTGACTGGCGGCAGTATGAAGTTCAACTCAAAGGGGCAGGCCCGACTGATTACTCACGGCGCGGTGATGGCCGTGCAGTATTGCGCTCATCGATTCGTGAATTTCTCTGTAGTGAAGCCATGTATCACCTTGGTATTCCTACCAGTCGTGCTTTAGCCGTGGTAGGTTCTGATTTACCTGTTAGACGCGAAACCATAGAAACCGCTGCAGTGTGTACCAGAGTAGCCCCTAGTTTTTTAAGAATCGGGCATATCGAACATTACGGGCACAACGATATGCAAAAAGAACTAGAAAACACCTTAGATTATTTGATTGCTCATCATTATCCCGAGGTGGCTACAAAACCCTATCCCTATTTAGCTCTTTTAGAGGCTATCGCGATGCGCACTGGTCAGCTCGCTGCGCAGTGGCAAGCTGTAGGTTTTTGTCATGGTGTACTCAATACGGACAACACCAGTCTATTGGGGTTGACGCTCGACTATGGACCCTTTGGCTTTTTAGATCAGTTTGATCGAGAACATATTTGCAATCATTCTGACGAACAGGGCCGCTATAGCTACCATCGTCAGCCCGACATTTTGCAGTGGAATTTATATTGTTTAGCAAGCGCTATGCTGCTGCCTTTAAAAAAACAATTACAACTTGATGAAGAAGCCGCTATAGAACGAATCAAGTCTAGTCTAGATGTATACGCTAAGACCTATCGCAGTGCTTTTATAGACTTGTATCGACAAAAATTAGGTTTTCAGACGGCACATCCAGAAGATCTTGCATTGATTGAGCAATTATTACAACTCATGCATCACGAGCGGCTGGACTATACCTTATTTTTTAGAGAGCTATCAGAAGGCCGGCAGTATGATGCCCAGCCATCAGAGGCACTCTTGGCGTGGTTAGCGCTTTATCAAAAGCGCATCGAGCTCGAAAATATGGCACAAGATCAGCGCCTAGCCCAAATGCAAACCATCAACCCTAAATATGTCTTGCGTAATCACCTTGCACAGAACGCTATTGAGCGTGCCCAAGCCAAGGACTTTAGAGAAGTAGCACGCTTATTGAAGATATTAGAAAATCCTTATGAAGAACAGTCAGGTGCCAAGGACTACGCCTTACCACCACCGGCTGACCACCCACCCATTTGTGTGAGTTGCTCATCATGAAACAAAAAACAGATGCCCAGTATCGTCAATTACTCAGTGATATCGAATATCGTGTCACTCGGGAAGCCGCCACCGAATATCCGTTCTCGGGCCGCTATTGGGATCATTGGGATGCCGGTGAATATCTGTGTGTTTGTTGTGACACCCCCCTCTTTTCTAGTGAGCAGAAATTCGATGCAGGCTGTGGCTGGCCAAGCTACAGCCAAGCGCTAGATCTTGAACGGATCAAAGAAGTTCGGGATACTAGTCACGGCATGATACGCACTGAAGTACGCTGTCAGAGCTGTGATGCGCATCTGGGTCATGTGTTTGATGATGGTCCAGCCCCCACAGGTCTGCGCTATTGCATTAATTCTGCGGCCATCAAGTTCAAAGCCAAGTGAGTCAATAAATAGTGTTTTAATACAGGCTACTCTTTCGAAAGACTTTGATGAAATTTTTATTTGATCTACTGCCCGTCATCCTGTTTTTTGTGGCCTTTAAGGTCGCTGATATTTATGTGGCGACAGCCGTAGCGATGGTCGCTACCATCGCCCAAATTGCCTGGGTGGGTCTGAAATACAAAAAAGTAGAGCCCACACAATGGGCGAGCTTGGTGCTGATTTTGGTCTTTGGTGGTATGACCATCGCTTTTCAGGATAAGACCTTTATTCAATGGAAGCCGACCATTTTGTATGGCTTCTTTGCCATTGGCTTGTGGGTGAGCGCCGCATTCTTTAAAAAGAATCTGATTCAGATCGCGATGGGCTCTCAAATACGCATAGAGCCCCACTGGGATGCTTACGTATGGAAAACCTTGAATAACGCCTGGATCCTCTTTTTTATTGTGATGGGACTTTTGAATCTATACGTAGCCTATCAATTCAGTGAAGATGCTTGGGTCAACTTCAAGCTCTTTGGCAGTATGGGGCTGATGTTGGTCTTCATCATCGCCCAAGGGGTGTGGCTGAATCGCTACATCGTGCAAGAGGAATGATGAGCCCAGCAGAAAGACTAGCTTGCTTTGAGGCCGCACTGCGCGCTCAGCTTGCGCCGACCGAACTGCAAATTGATGATGAAAGCCATCTACATGCCGGGCATACCAGTGCGGGTAGCGCTGGACATTATCGGGTCTATATCGCCTCGCCCAAGTTGGAGGGCTTAAGTCGTGTGGCTCAGCACCGGCTGGTGTATGATGCCCTAGCCCCTTGGATTCCACAAGAAATCCACGCCCTAGCGATTGTGGTGATTTAAAATAAGGGTTCACACTTTTTTATAACGAACTGATGACATTATGAAATCTTTGGCTCGCATTACTACTGCTTTGATTCTGGCTGGCGCTTTATCGACTAGCTGGGTTCATGCCCAAAACGCCGCTGTGGTCAATGGCAAATCTATCCCGAAGGCAAAGCTCGATAAATTGATGGCTGGCTCTGGTCAACCCAATAGCCCTGAGATGCGTGATCGTGCCAGGGATATGCTGATTACCCGTGAACTGATCAATCAAGAAGCAGTCAACCGCGGTTTAATTGCCAACGAAGCTGTCCAAGAGCAATTAGAACAGGCGCGTCTCAATGTGCTCGTGGGCGCTCTCTTTGATGATTACATCATGCGTGATGGTGTCTCGGATGCAGAACTCAAGCAAACCTATGACCAAATCAAGACCCAATTTGAAGGCCGTGAATATAAGGTCCGTCATATCTTGGTTGAAAAAGAAGCCGATGCTAAAGCCTTAATTGCCAAGATCAAGGGGGGCGAGAAGTTCGAAGACTTGGCCAAGGCTAACTCTAAAGATCCCGGATCAGGTGCCAATGGTGGTGACTTGGACTGGATGAGCCCTCAAGCGCTGGTGCCTGAGTTCTCAAAAGCCATGCAAGCCCTACAAAAGGGTCAGATGACTGATAAGCCAGTCAAGTCTCAGTTTGGCTGGCATATTATCCGTGTCGATGATGTGCGTGATGCCAAGGTCCCTACTTTGGCAGAACTCAAGCCACAATTGATTCAAATGCTCAGCCAAGATCAAAATTGGCAGCGTGCGAAATTCAATGACATGATTGCTAAACTGAAATCTAAGGCTAAGATTCAGTAATTGGTCTTGTAGTAATTCAAAAGAAAAACCGCTCTTCATCGATAGAGCGGTTTTTTTATAAGTGTTTGAAAGTCATTACACTGGGTGAAAATTCAATAAAGGAAGACAAGATGAGTTTGTATCAGCAACTTCAAGCCCGTCAAGCCAATGGTCAAATGATTCGTGTGGGCCTGATTGGCGCAGGTAAATTTGGCTCGATGTATCTATCGCAAATCCCAAGAACTCCTGGGATTCACTTGGTCGGCATTGCTGATCTCTCACCAGATCAGGCACGTCAAAATTTGGTGCGGGTGGGATGGCCAAGAGAGCAAACTACTGCTGCAACACTGGATGAAGCTCTGCGCGATGGGCGTACGCATATTTCAGATGACTGGGTCTCTTTAGTCAAACATCCTGAGATTGATGTGATTGTCGAATGTACGGGCCATCCGATTGCTGCAGTTGAACATTGTCTGACTGCTTTTGCACACCATAAACATGTTGTCAATGTAACCGTTGAGGCAGATGCTTTTTGCGGACCCATGCTAGCCTTGCGTGCTCAAGAAGCAGGTGTGGTTTACTCGCTCGCCTTTGGCGATCAGCCAGCTTTAATTTGTGATTTGGTCGATTGGGCAAGAACCTGTGGTTTTCCAGTTGTTGCCGCCGGTCGTGGTCATAAGTGGCTACCCCACTTCAGTCGTTCTACCCCTGAAACCGTCTGGGGCTATTATGGGCTCACTCCAGAACAAGCGAGTCGGGGTGGGCTCAACCCGAAGATGTTCAATAGTTTTTTAGATGGCTCTAAACCATCGATTGAAAGTTCAGCGGTAGCGAATGCTACAGGACTCTCTGTACCCAGTAATGGCCTACTCTATCCGCCTGCCAGTATTGCCGATATTCCTTATGTGACACGTCCTATTTCAGAAGGCGGTGTACTAGAACACAAAGGCATGGTGGAAGTCATCTCTTCATTAGAAAAAGATGGGCGCGTTATTCCTTATGACATTCGGATGGGTGTATGGGTCACTGTTGAAGCGGAGACGGAATACATCAAAAATTGTTTTGAAGAATACAACGCTCACACCGATCCAAGCGGTCGTTATTTCACACTCTATAAGCGTTGGCACTTAATTGGTCTAGAAGTGGGACAGTCAGTCGCTAGTGTTGCTCTACGTGGCGAAGCTACTGGAGCCGCCACCACTTGGCAAGCGGATGTAGTGGCAACTGCCAAACGTGATCTCAAAGCCGGCGAAATACTCGATGGCGAAGGTGGCTATACCGTATGGGGTAAATTGCTGCCCGCTAAGAAGTCACTCTCTATCGGTGGTCTACCCTTAGGTCTGGCGCATGATGTGAAACTCAAGCGCCCTATCTCTGAAGGCCAATGTCTGACTTGGGATGATGTCGAGCTAGATACAAAAACGCTTGCCTATCGCTTGCGTCAAGAGATGGAGCAGCGCTTTGCTGCTCATGAGTGAGCAACAGAATAACTAGCGACTGCCTCAGTGAGTCGCTAGTATTCAGAATTTATTGGGGTTTGGTGTCTTGATTTTGTTGTGCAATCACTTGTGCACCAACAGCTGCTGCTTGAGAAAACTTTTGTGAGACCAAACGCTTGAGCTCATCAATTTGCTCAAAGGCATATTGCACATCAGGAAAAATAGCCGGCATTGGAATTAACTGATTCTGCTCAGTCAGTAATGCTGTTTGCACTGCAACGCCAGCGGGTGTTGTTTCAACTATGAAAACACTGCGGCCTTTGACGGGTTGCTCTTGAGCCGTACTCTCTGTTGAATTCTTTTCAGTAGATGTATTTTTAGTTGTATCTTTGGTCATATCCATTCCTATTGTTGAATCTTGGCATCTTTGCGTAATTGCTGAACATACTCAATACGCATTTGTTGCATCATGCTCGCGCGCAAGCGCTCTTTACTGTCCTCGAAACTAGGTACCTTAAATGCACGCTTATCTTCGACTTTAATGATATGCCAACCGTTGGGCGATTGAATCGGAGCAATCGAGGTGGATCCCTTATTCAGATTAACCATCACATTCGAGATCACCGGAATGATTTGGTTAGGTAAGACCCAACCCAAATCTCCACCGCGCTCACGACTGCTATCGATAGAAACTTCTTGAGCCACTTTCTCAAATGCTTCTTTTTTGAGACGATTCATCGCCGTTCTTGCATCAGCCTCCGTGCGACTTAAGATTTGACGAATCTTATACTGCTGCAAATTACTGGTGTCCCCCAAAGCTTTGATCTGAGCCTCATATTCCTTTTTGAGTTGCTCATCAGTAATTGTTTTATTCTTTAAAAACTCATTGAGCGCCAATTCAGCCAATAGGTTACGTCTGACTTGCTCTAACTGTAATTGAACATCAGCAGTATTGTGTAGGTTTTTCTTGGTTGCATCTTGAGCTAATAATTCGCGATTAACCAATTCTTCTGTCAGAGCTTTTCTCAATTCAGGACTATCTGCTAAACCTTGAGCCAGATTGGCCTTTACATTTTGCTCAAGCAATGCCTCCGTTAAATTCTTGCCATTGACAACAGCCACGCTACCTTTAGGAAGAGACTGGGCGTGCAGTGAAATTGAGAAGAACGTTGCGGCTAATACTAGGCAATAATTTTTTTTCATACAACCTTCATTGAGTAATTGAGAACGGTAAGTTTAACGTCTTAAAAAAGTTTTCTACTTCTGGTAACCACAGACTAACACCATCAGGATCTTCAAATAGTTTATGCCCATCATCTTCAAAATCATCCAGGATTACCGCACGTGTGGGTATATTGGGCTGCCTAAATGAGCGATACATACGCTCTACCATCGCTGGACTAAATAATGAATCATTATTGGCATAGATCCACAACTGTGGGGTTTTATTTTTAGAACCAAATTCAGCATACGCTTTACTGAGTTCAATGTCCCAAATACAACCCCCACTAATTTTCTTAAAGCCTCCTGCAAAACTAATCACACCTCTAACTGTATTCGGATACGCGGCAGCATAAGCAACACTCACGACTCCGCCATACGAGTAACCAATCATCACTACACGATTGGGATCAACGTCAGCTCTTTTTTTAAAAAAATCAACGGCAGGTGCGACTGATTCAGCCTGAATGTAACCATCTTTAACCATGTCACAACCATATTGCTTATAGACACCATCCGATTTACTAAATCCTAAACGCATGGGCATCGCAACCATATAGCCACGCTTAGTAAATTCTCGGGCTATGGGATAACCGCGATAGCGTTTTTGCAACCTTGCATCACCAAATTCTTTACCGTGATTCAAGATCACCAATGGGAATGGACCTTCTCCATAGGGCTTGAAGATCGTTGTCTCTAATGTCCAGTTCCAATCATAAGGAACACGAATTACCTCTTCTCTTGCAGCCCATGCTGAAAAAGAGAGTGTAAGTAGCGTGTATACGGTGATTAGATACTTCAACATTTCTTTCATTCTAAATGAATCGACCCTTAATCAATAAGGGTCGATTCAGTCTACTGGGAGAGATTCAGTTATTGAAAATCAATAAAGATGGTCCTAATACGATCGATAGAATCATTGACTCTTCTATACATCTGATTAATACCCTCTTTAATCACAGTAGCACGGTTATCTTCAATGTAACTTGCTGACGTAGCATTATCAGGTTTGAAATGCAAACCACCGTCATGCAATGACACTTGATAACCGACTCGAGTTCCACCACCATCGAGACTAATTGAGACTCGATCAATTACATTACCTAAACCTTGATAATTCTGATCAATCTTATCAATGGGTCGGATATTGACTTGATCATCTTTCAATCTAATCTCATAACCACGCTCAACTGTCGGTGGTCGATCAGGTCTTAGAACAACTAACTGAGCATCGTTCGTCACCGTTTCAGATGGGGCAACACCCCCTCGGCTGTCATCAGATCTGCCTTGTGTCAGAGATGGTGTGGATGTGTTGCCACTTGGGCTAGCCCCACCACCTGATGAACCAGATCCAGAGGTTGAACCACCAGATGATGTTGAACCAGAACCGGATGTAGAACCGCCACCAGTTGATGACCCGCTACCAGAGGTAGAACCGCCACCTGATGAACCAGAGCCAGAAGTTGAACCACCAGATGATGTTGAACCACCACCTGTTGAACTAGATCCAGAAGTTGAACCACCAGATGATGTTGAACCACCACCTGTTGAACTAGATCCAGAAGTTGAACCACCAGATGATGTTGAACCAGAACCAGAGGTTGAGCTACCGCCTGTTGATGATCCGCTACCAGAGGTAGAACCGCCACCTGATGAACCAGATCCAGAAGTTGAACCACCAGATGATGTTGAACCAGAACCGGATGTAGAACCGCCACCTGATGAACCAGAGCCAGAAGTTGAACCACCAGATGATGTTGAACCACCACCTGTTGAACTAGATCCAGAAGTTGAACCACCAGATGATGTTGAACCAGAACCGGATGTAGAACCGCCACCAGTTGATGACCCGCTACCAGAGGTAGAACCGCCACCTGATGAACCAGAGCCAGAAGTTGAACCACCAGATGATGTTGAACCAGAACCAGAGGTTGAGCTACCGCCTGTTGATGATCCGCTACCAGAGGTAGAACCGCCACCTGATGAACCAGAGCCAGAAGTTGAACCACCACCTGTTGAACTAGATCCAGAAGTTGAACCACCACCTGTTGAACTAGATCCAGAAGTTGAACCACCAGATGATGTTGAACCAGAACCGGATGTAGAACCGCCACCAGTTGATGACCCGCTACCAGAGGTAGAACCGCCACCTGATGAACCAGATCCAGAGGTTGAACCACCAGATGATGTTGAACCAGAACCAGAGGTTGAGCTACCGCCTGTTGATGATCCGCTACCAGAGGTAGAACCGCCACCTGATGAACCAGAGCCAGAAGTTGAACCACCACCTGTTGAACTAGATCCAGAAGTTGAACCACCACCTGTTGAACTAGATCCAGAAGTTGAACCACCAGATGATGTTGAACCAGAACCGGATGTAGAACCGCCACCAGTTGATGACCCGCTACCAGAGGTAGAACCGCCACCTGATGAACCAGAGCCAGAAGTTGAACCACCAGATGATGTTGAACCAGAACCGGATGTAGAACCGCCACCAGTTGATGACCCGCTACCAGAGGTAGAACCGCCACCTGATGAACCAGAGCCAGAACCAGAACCTCCAGTGTTACCACCAGAACCTGATCCACCTTGGCCGCCACCAGATCCGCCGCCGGTATTACCACCACCAGAGCCACCACCTTGTGGGCCTAAACCTTGACCAGCGCCTTGGCCTGGACCTTGTCCATCACCAGGACCACCGGCGCCTTGACCAGTACCAGATTGCGTATTAGCGCCACCGCCTGTGTTGGCACCACCGCCACCACCGGAGCCGCCAGAACCAGAACCTCCAGTGTTACCACCAGAACCTGATCCACCTTGGCCGCCACCAGATCCGCCGCCGGTATTACCACCACCAGAGCCACCAC